>NZ_JBFAYZ010000013.1:0-194885 GCF_040681515.1 Kribbella sp. NPDC051718
GCATCGTGCTGCGTGACACCGTCAACGGTGACACCCGCGAGCTGCCGGTGACCGGACTGTTCATCGCGATCGGCCACGACCCGCGCTCGGAACTGCTCAAGGGCCAGGTCCACCTGGACGAGGACGGCTACGTGCTGGTCCAGCCCGACAGCACCCGGACCAACCTGCCCGGCGTGTTCGCCGCCGGCGACCTGGTCGACCACACCTACCGCCAAGCCATCACCGCCGCCGGCACCGGCTGTTCCGCAGCCCTGGACGCCGAGCGCTTCCTGGCCACGCTGGAGTTCGAGGCGGCCGCGTCGGCCGCTGAGGCCGTCACCGTCTGACTCCGAACCACCCTCTCGCTACCTCGAGCAGCAAACCCCTTAAGGAGATCGCCATGGGCGACAAGATGAACGCAGTCACGGACGCCGAGTTCGACGCGACCGTACTGAAGAGCGACAAGCCGGTACTGGTGGACTTCTGGGCCGAGTGGTGCGGACCGTGTCGTCAGGTCTCGCCGATCCTGGAGGAGCTGGCCGGCGAGCACAGCGACAAGGTGACCTTCCTCAAGATGAACGTCGACGAGAACCCGGTCACCCCGAGTACTTACCGCGTCACCGGCATCCCTACCATCAATGTCTACGTGAACGGTGAACTGGCCAAGTCCATCGTGGGCGCGAAGCCGAAGGCTGCGCTGCTCCGGGAGCTTGCTGACTTCACCGGCTGAGACACTGCTTTAGGCGCCCCCGTGAGGGGACGTTTTCCGCCGCATGGCAAGGAGCATTGATGGCAGCCTCCCAAGGCATCTACCGAATCGGCGACAGTGGTGAAGCCGTCGCCGAGATCATCGGAAAGCTGCAGCGGCTGGGGCTGCTGCAGCCGGGCGACCACTACGTCTACGACGAAGCGACCGCTCATGCCGTGCGGGGGTTCCAGCAGCAACGTGGGCTGATGATCGACGGCATCGTCGGCCCGCAGACGTACCGTGCGATCGACGACGCCCGTTGGCGGCTGGGTGACCGGCTGCTGACGTACGTCGTCTCGCACCCGCTCACCGGCGACGACGTCCAGGCCCTGCAGGCGAAACTGCAGGAGCTGGGCTTCGCCGTCGCCCGGGTGGACGGCATCTTCGCCGCGGACACACAGCGCGCGGTGACCGAGTTCCAGCGCAACATGGGCCTGCCGGCCGACGGCACGTGCGGCCCCTCGACGTTCAAGGCGCTGCAGCGGATCCGCCCGATGGCGACCGGCGGCCGGCCTGACGCTCTGCGCGCATCGGAGGCCGTTCGCGCGGCCGGCCCGCGCTTGTCGGGCAAGACGGTCGTGATCGACCCGGGCCACGGTGGCTTCGACTACGGCTGGGAGGGCTTCGGGCTGCGCGAGTCCGACGTCGCGTACGACCTGGCTTCCCGGATCGAGGGCCGGCTGGGCGCTACCGGCGTACGGGCCTATCTTTCGCGGGGTCGCGATCAGGGGCCGGATGAGCTGGCCCGGGCTGCCTTCGCCAACGAGACGGACGCGAATCTGTGCGTCTCGCTGCACACCGACGGGTCGATGAACCCCGAGGCGCAAGGCATCGCGACGTACTACTACGGCAGCGACCTACACGGCGCCTCTTCCAGCGTTGGCGAGCAGTTCGCCGGCTTGGTGCAGCGCGAGATCGTGGCGCGGACCGATCTGCTGAACTGCCGGACGCACCAGAAGACCTGGGACCTGCTGCGCCGGACCAAGATGCCCGCTGTGCGACTCGAGATCGGGTACGTGACGAACCCGCACGACTCGTCACGGCTGGCGGACCCGGCCTTCCGGGACGTGATCGCCGAGGCGATCGTGGTCGCGATCCAGCGCGTCTACCTGCCGCCGGAGCAGGACGCGTCGACCGGCATGCTGCACTTCGGTCAACTCACCGTCTGATCCCGCAGGTTTCTGACGTCTCCACTACCGTTGTTGGTAGGAAACCAACCTGGGGTGGTGGAGAACTGTGGTCCGGATTCTCGGCGCGGTCGGCCTGCTGGCGGCTCTCTTGGTACCACTCCAACCGGCGGCGCAGGCTCAGGCCACCCGAGCCCCGACCGCTGAGGCCGGCCGCTTGGTCGCGGTGACCGACCAGCAGTCCGAGAACGGCCCGGATGCTCGGATCCGGTTGCTGGATCCGGCGGTCTACAACTGGAACACCGCCGCGGCTCTGAAGTGGTCCTGGTCGCCGACCACCTCCAACGGCTTCAGCGGACTTACCACCGCCTGGGGCCTCCCCTCAGACGTGAAACTGCGGATGGACCGCGCCGGCGCGTACGTAGCCGTCGTCTCCGACTCCCGAGGACTAGCGGGCCTGATCACCTATCCCGGCGGCCAACGCATCTGGGCCCTCAACGTCGGCTCCGCGAACAACCCGCACAGCGTCGAGCTCCTGCCCGACGCACATGGCGTGACCTGGGATCCGACTCAGCAGGTCCTGTGGGTGCTTGGCGGCAATCGCCTGGCAGCGTTGAAGATCAAGGGCACCGCCGCGGCTCCGGTACTGGAGGAGTCGAAGGTGGTGACGCTGCCGACAGGCGGCGGCCACGACCTGACCCCGGTACTGGAGAACCACGACCTGCTCTGGGTCTCGACCGGCTCGAAGGTCTACCAGGTCAGCAAGTCGGCCGGCGCGATCGTCTCCACCGAGAACGTCGGCGGCATCAAGAGCGCGAACAGCATGCCCAACGCCCAGCAGGTCCGCACCACTCCGAAGGCCGGCTGCTACACGTCCTGGTGCACGGACACGGTGCAGTTCGCAGTACCGGCCGCGACGCGGACCTTGACCGGTGCACAGATCTACAAGGCCCGCGTCTGGAGCTCCCGCTACGAGTGAACGAGCTCAGCCGGTACTACGTCCGCCGTCTCCTCCCGTTCAAGCGCGATCACCGGGAGCAGCCGGTCCAACCAGCGAGGCAGCCACCATGCGCGCGCCCCCATCAGGCGTAGTACCGCCGGAACGATCACGCACCGGATCAGCAACGCGTCGAGCAGCACGGCGACCGCCAGCCCGAGGCCGAACTGGTTCAGCATCCGATCCGGGCTGAGCAGGAACGCGCCGAAGACAACGATCATGATCGCCGCGGCCGCCGTGATCACACTGCCCGTGTTGGCAAGGCCCTCCCGCACCGCCTCCATGGCATCACCAGTCCGCCGCCACTCTTCGTGGATCCGCGAGACCAGGAACACCTCGTAGTCCATCGACAGCCCGAACACGATCGCGAAGATCATCACCGGCACGAACGCCTCGATCGGCCCTTGCTGCGCACCGAACCAGCCATGCTGGAAGACCAGCGTGATGACGCCCAGCGAAGCCCCGATGCTGAGCAGATTGAGCAGCGCCGCCTTGAGCGGGATCAGCAGCGAGCGGAAGACCGCCATCAGCAGCAGCGCGGACAAACCGACCACGACGAGTACGAAGATCGGCAGCCGCTTGCTCACCGCACTGGCGAAGTCGTCCGCGGCGGCCGTCGATCCACCGATCAGATAGGTCGCCTTCGTCTGGTCGGCGAGCGACGGCAGAGTCTTGTCGCGCAGTCGCTGGACGAGGTCGCTCGTCTCCTTGTCCTGCGGCCCCGAGGTGGGAAAGGCGAGCATCGTCGCGACCTTGCCGTCGGCCAGCAGTTGCGGCGGCGTGACCCCGGCGATGCCTGGATCCTTTGCCAGCAAGGTGTTGAGCTCCTTGGCCGCGTCCGGGGTGCCCTGCGACATGACGATCAGTGGACCGTTGAAGCCGGGGCCGAATCCGTCGGCCAGCAGGTCGTACGCCTTGCGGCTGGTCTTGGCCGGAGCGTCCGTACTCGCGTCCGCGAACCCGAGTCGCAGGTCGAGGGCCGGCAGGCAGAGTGCGACGAGCGCGACCGTCCCGAGCACAAGCGGTACCCACGGTCCGCGCTGGACCGCCGTCGCCAACTTGCGCCAGCCGTCGCCCGGGTGGCGGCGCGACTTGGCCGCGTGCTTGCGGATGCTGCGCTCGATCCGCTTGCCGAACAGGGTGAGCAACGCGGGCAGCAGGCTCACGGCCGCGAGCATCGTCATCAGCACGGTGACCGTGACGCCGAGTGCGAGCCCTTGCAGCGAGCCGAGTCCGAGCGCCAGCAGGCCGAGAAGGGCGATCACCACGGTGCAGCCGGCGAAGAGTACCGAGCGGCCGGCGGTGTCGAGCGCGATCCGCCCGGCCTTCGCCCGGTCGGCGCCCTTGAGCAGCTCACCGCGGTACCGGGAGAAGATCAGCAGCGCGTAGTCGATGCCGACGCCGAATCCGACCAGCATCATCACGGGCGCCGTGTAGCTGGGGATGGTGAACACGTGCGAGGCGATCACGAGGAGGCCGAGGGTGCCGCCGACCGCGAAGACGGCGGTCAGGAGCGGAAGGCTCGCGGCGAGCAGGGAGCCGAAGAGGAAGACCAGAATCACCAACGCAGCAAGGATTCCGGCGCCTTCAGAGGCTCCGCCCGCACTCTCCTCGGCGCTGCGGACCAGGTCACCACCGAGCTCGACCTGCAGGCCGTCGGAGGCGATTCCCTGCGCCTTGTGGATGATCGTCCGCACGTCCTCGGCCGGCATGTCCGCCGCCGCGACGTCGAGATCGACCGTCGCGTAGGCCGTCTTGCCGTCGGTCGACAGAGAGCCTTTCGCGGTGAAGGGATCGGCGACGGTCGCGACGTGCGGCAACTCGCCGACCTTGGCCAGCATCCCGGCGATCCGGGTCTTGGTCGACGAGGTGGCCAGGCCGCTTTCGTCGTACAGGACGATCTGGACCGAGTCGGTCGCGCCCTGCGGCTGGTGCTCGCGGAAGATGTCGATCACCCGCTGGGAGTCCGTCCCCGGTAGCGAGTTGGTGTTCTTGTACGCGCTCCCGATCAGCGTCGCCCCTGCCGTCACCACGATCAACGCGACCAGCCACAACGTCACGGCCAGCCCCGCCCGCCGCATCGCCCACCCCGCCAACCGCTGGATCATCGTTTCTCCCTACATGTAGCGCGTCTACTTATGTGGTCTCGACGGTAGCACCTCTATGAGTAGACTGCCTACATGAAGGCGGATGCGCTCCGAGGACATCTGGACCCGATGATCCTGGCCGTGGTCGAGTCAGAGCCCCTGCACGGCTACGCGATCATGGAAGCCCTGCTCGAGCGCAGCGGCGGCGAACTGGATCTGCCGACCGGGACGCTCTACCCGGCGCTCAGACGGCTGGAGCGGGCCGGCTACCTGGCCAGCGAGTGGAGCACGGTGGGCGGCCGCAAGCGGCGGACGTACCAGCTCACCTCGGCCGGTCAGAAGATGCTCGCCACCGGCAAGACCGAGTGGGAGACGTTCCGCGCCGTCGTCGAGGGCGTACTCCGGCCCAAGGGCGCGTCAGGCCAGGCGTAGACAGCGATGCGCCGCCCGGCTGACCAGCAGCAGCGGCGCGACCACGAACGCGAAGACGACCAGCAGTCCGGTCGCGTCGGTGCCGTTCGCGAGCGAGCTGGCCGTGCTGAGCAGGAGCGCGATGATGCTCACGGCGGCACAACTCGCCAACGCGAACCGGGCCGTGGCCTTGGTCGCGTGCTCACGGACCGCCGGGTAGCGCAGCCCGACGCCGGTCGCGATCAGGATGACGAAGCCGCCCGCGATCGACAGCCCACCGGCCAGCATCACCAGCTGGTTGAGGAACTGCACGACCGCGTTGTCCACGTCAGGGTGCTGGTTCCACGCCCAGAGGCCCTCCTGCCAGACGATCGGCTGGGCGATCATCACCAGCAGGAGCAGTACCGCCGTCCGCCGCCCTTGGGCGATCCCGAGCTCGGAGCGATATCCCGGCACCACCTCGGCCAGGTCCCCGAAGTCCGCCACGGCCTGCTGCGCAGCCTCCTGCGGGTCAAGTCCGTCGGCTTCGTAGGCCTCGGTGGCGTCGACGAGGCTGTCCCGCGCCTCCGCCATCAGGTCGGCCTTACGCCGGCGCGGCCCACGCAGCGCGCGACTCAGACCGGCCAGGTACGTCTCGACCGGGTCCTGGACGACGGTTCCGTGACTGGACACAGCTACCAGTATGGGGACGAACGGGGTGAATCACGTCCGGGTCTCCACTGAGCGAGCCCTGGTTCGCCGGCTGACGAAGTACAGGCCGACGTAGGAGATGACGAGCAGCGCGAAGCCGACCTTCTCCGCGACCCAGGTGTAGCCGGCCGGATAGACGGTGCCGTCGATGTAGTGCTGGATGAAACCGCCGGTGTACGGCTGCTCGCCGCCCTCGCGCCGCCAGTGCTTCTCGAGCGCGGTGATCGGGCAGCCGAAATCGAGGATCACGATCGCCAGGTTCCAGACGCCGACGAACAGATGTGCCCAGATCACCCGCCGCCACTTCCACGCCAGGAAGCCGCCGATCAGGAAGAACACCAGCAGGGCGCCGTGCACGATCGCGACCAGGTCGGCCAGCACCCGGTAGATCATGACGGCTTGCGGGTCAGGGTGTCGCGCACCGCGGCCGGCGCCGGCCGGGCGGGCTCGGGGCGGATCGCGCCCATCAGGCGTTCGACCGCGGCCTCCATCTCGCTGCGCCAGGTGATGACCGAGCGGAGATCGAGCCGGAGCCGAGGGTTGCGTGGGTGTTCCCGCACTACTCCGAACCCGACCGCCTGAAGGAAGTCGGTCGGCCAGACGCAGCCGGGGCCGTGCCATTGGGAGTCGCCGAATGCCTCGACCGCCCGGAAGCCGCGCTTGAGGACGTCCTTGGCGACGGCCTGGATGAGGACCTTGCCGAGTCCCATGCCCAGGTACCGGGGCAGGATGCGGCCGGTTGCCAGTACTACGGCGTCCGGGCTCGGTGGAGCGGTGGGGAAGGCCTGAATGCGGGGCAGGTACGCCGCCGGCGCGTAGAGGGCGAATCCGGCGGGGGCGTCGTCGACGTACAGGACGACTCCGGCCGTACCCCAGTCCAGCAGGAGCTGGGAGAGCCAGGCTTCCTTCTCGAGTTGGGTGTCACCGGTGCGGCTCGCCTGACGCGCGGCGACCGGGTCGAGCTCCCAGAAGACACAGGAACGGCATGGCACCGGTAGCTCGTCGAGGTTGGCGAGCGTGAGCGGTTCCAGCCGGCGTGCCATCAGAGCATCCAGTCGGTCACCGGGCAGCCGGCGCCGGGGTCCTGGCGTCGGGGGTCTCCGCGGCCTCCGGAGCGACATATCGCTGTTGCACCTTGGCCGCCGGTTGCCGTCTGAACAGCTCGCCCGCGAACCCGGCGAGGACGCCGAACAGTAGTCCGCCGAGCGCCAGTCCGATCGCCTTGCCCATGCTCATCCGATCCCGCCTTCCGCAGCACTCCAGGTCGTGCTCCAGGGCCAGTGGCCATCTCAACCACCAGTCGGCACCATGGTCGAACCTGCCCCTATAAGGCATGGTAGTGAGAGGTAGCGCCGATCGGCAGTCCGGGCACGCGAACACGCTCGGCTACTTCGGCGTAGCCTGGTGCCTTCCCCGGCATGCCCCTCGTCGCCTGTTCTTGGAGCCGCTCCGTGAGTGCTGACCTGCCTGATGTCCGGCAGACCCGTCTCGACAACTACGTCGACCGGTACGCAGCACGGACCAAGGGTATGACCGCATCGGAGATCCGGGCGCTGTTCTCGGTCGCGAGCCGCCCGGAGGTGGTCTCCCTGGCGGGCGGAATGCCCAATATTGCAGGGCTTCCGCTCGATGTGGTCGGCAGCGCGGTCCGCGATCTGGTGGTCGACAACGGCGCCGTCGCGATGCAGTACGGCTCCGGCCAGGGCGACCCAACCCTGCGCGACCAGATCTGCGACGTGATGCGGCTGGAGGGCATCGACGCGCATCCGGACGACATCGTGGTCACTGTGGGTAGCCAGCAGGCGGTCGATCTGGTCACCCGCGTGTTCTGTGATCCTGGTGACGTCGTGATCTGCGAGGCCCCGTCGTACGTCGGTGCGCTCGGTGTTTTCCGGGCGTACCAGTGTGAGGTCGTTCACGTTGCGATGGACGACGACGGTGTGGTGCCGGAGGCGCTGGAGCAGGCGATCGCCGCGGTCCGGGCGGCCGGCAAGAAGATCAAGTTCTTCTACACGATCCCGAACTTCCACAACCCGGCCGGGATCTCGCTGTCCGACGAGCGCCGGCGGCGGGTGCTGGAGATCTGCCAGCGGGCCGACCTGCTGATCCTCGAGGACAACCCGTACGGCTTGCTCGGGTTCGACGGTGAGCCGCAGCGCGCGTTGCGGGCCGACGATCGCGAAGGGGTCATCTATCTGGGCTCCTTCTCCAAGACGTTCGCCCCGGGCTTCCGGGTGGGCTGGGCGGTGGCGCCGCATGCGGTGCGGGAGAAACTCGTGCTGGCGCAGGAGTCGGCGACGCTGTGTCCGCCGGTCTTCAGTCAGCTCGCGATCTCGTCGTACCTGATGCGGCACGACTGGCTCGGCCAGGTGAAGCAGTTCCGGGAGATGTACCGCGAGCGCCGGGACGCGATGCTCGCGGCCCTCGCCGACAAGATGCCTGCGGCAACGACCTGGACCCGGCCCGGTGGTGGGTTCTACGTCTGGCTGACACTGCCCGACGGCCTCGACTCGAAGGCGATGCTGCCGCGCGCTGTCACCGCCCGGGTCGCGTACGTCCCCGGCACCGCCTTCTTCGCCGACGGTTTCGGCTCCCAGTGCATGCGGCTGTCGTACTGCCACCCGACGCCCGAGCGGATCACCGAAGGGGTCGCCCGGCTCGCCGCGGTGATCAACGAGGAGCTCGAGCTGCGGCAGACGTTCGGTCCGCTGAAGCCCGGCGCGGGCCGGGACTACGACGCGCCAGGGCCAGAGCTTAGTTAAGGATTTGCTGGGGACTGGTCATGGACGACCGGTCGTGGCGGTACCGTTCAAATGGGCCTCGGGACCGGCGCCCGCCGGAGTCGCCCACTAGCGATCGGGAAGTTTCTATGAGTGATCTGGGTCGAGTGCTGGTACTGGCCGGCGGACTGTCGCACGAACGGGATGTCTCCCTGCGCTCCGGCCGACGCGTGGCCGACGCCCTGCGCAGTGTCGGGGTCGAGGTCGAGCAACGCGACGTCGACGCCAGCCTGGTGGAGCGCCTGCGCAACGATCCGCCCGATGCGGTCTTCCCGGTCCTGCATGGGGTGACGGGTGAGGACGGCGCGCTTCGCCAGGTCCTCGATCTGTATCGGGTGCCCTATGTGGGCGCTGATGCTGAAGCCTGCCGGACCGCTTTCGACAAGCCGGTGGCCGCGACGATGGTGACCTCGGCTGGGCTGCACACGCCGGCCTCCGTCGTGCTGGGTCATGACACTTTCCGCGAGCTGGGCGCTGCCGCGCTGATGGAGGCGGTGATCGGTCAGATCGGGCTGCCGCTGGTGGTGAAGCCTGCTCGTGGCGGGTCGGCGCTCGGCGCTTCGATCGTGCGGGCGGCGGACGAGCTGCCGTCGGCGATGGTGAACTGCTACGCGTACGGGCCGGTCGCGCTGATCGAGCGGTATGTGGACGGCGTCGAGGTTGCTGTGACCGTGGTGGATACGGGCGATGGTCCGCGGGCGTTGCCTGCTGTGGAGATTCGGCCGGATTCTGGGTTCTACGACTACGAGGCTCGGTATACGGCTGGCGCGACGCAGTTCGTCGTACCGGCTCGGCTGGAAGCGTCGGTGGCTGCTGCCTGTGCTGCGGCCGCGGTGACGGCCCATACGGCGTTGGGTTTGCGGGATCTGTCTCGCTCGGACCTGGTGGTCGACGCTGACGGTGTGCCGTGGTTCCTCGAGGTGAACGTGGCGCCGGGGATGACCGAGACGTCGCTGGTGCCGTTGGCCGCAGAGGCTGCCGGTATCGAGCTCGGGGTGCTGTGTCGCGATCTGCTGGCCGCGGCCGCTGCTCGTTGAGTCTCCTCTGATGTCCGTCGCGCCTCCAACTCCGCCTCTGGCTCCTTCACCGTTGGCGCGACCCTTGTGGCGAACGGTCTTCACCCCACGCTGGATCGCCCTGCTGTTACTCGCGCTGGCGATCGCTTCTGTGATGTCGGTACTCGGCGTTTGGCAGCTGGACGTCTATCACTCGAAGACGGCGGCAGCGACCGCGAAGCGGGCCGAGGGTGCGCCGGTACCACTGAACACGCTCTTCTCGATCGACCAAGGCCTGACCTCGAAGGCTGTCGGGCGGAAGGTGACCGTCACCGGGACCTGGGGTCCGGCTGCTGACCAGCTGTACATCTCGGATCGCCGGCTGGGTGACCAGAACGGCTTCTGGGTCATCTCACCCGTCATGCTGGATTCCACTGGGAGCGCCGACGGCTCGACCGGTGCCGTGATGGTCGTTCGTGGCTGGGTGCCAACCGTTGCAGACCCCGCGGTGAAACCCCTGACCGGCCGCGTCGAGCTGACCGGCGCCGTAGCCCAGTCCGAGGCCCAGGACGCTTCAGGTGACGCCGCGAAGGGCCGCACCCTTCAGTCGCTGAGGATCCCCACCATCGTGGACCTGGTCGACTACCGCATCTACGACGCCTTCGTGGTCCTCTCCTCCGTCGACAAGCCAACCGCGTCGTCGGCCACTGCTCTGGCACCCGCGATCGTCCCCGCCCCGTCCCCACCGACCGACCACGCCGGTCTCCGCAACGTCGCCTACGCCTTCCAGTGGTGGATCTTCGCCGCCTTCACCCTGTGGATGTGGGGCCGAATGGTCCTCGATGCCCACCGCTCCGATGATGCCGATGACTCGGACCAGGCGGACGGCGAGCTGGAGCCAAGCGGTACCGTTTCAGCGTGACCTCCCCCGCAGACCCCGCCACGTCCGCCCTGTCCCCGGCAGTGAAGAGCGCGCTCACCCGCTACCGCGTGATCGCCTACATCGTCGGCGTCATGCTGCTAGTCCTGGTCTTCGTCGCCATGCCGCTCAAGTACCTCGGCGACAACCCCTCAGCGATGAACGTGGTCGGCCCCCTGCACGGCTTCCTCTACGTGGTCTACCTCCTCGGCGCCTTCGACCTCGCCCGCCGAGTCCGCTGGAGCCTCCCCCGCCTCATCCTGGTAGCCCTGGCCGGCACCATCCCCTTCCTCTCCTTCTACGCCGAACGCAAAGTCACCCACGAACTAACCCGCCCCTGACCCACCCCCTCAGCGCGGCGCTTGGGCCGGGGTTGTCCTCGGCTCATCCTCAGCGGTAATTGCAGTGCGGCGTCTTCAGCTCTGACCTAGCTTCAGCCGCATGACCGCTACCCTCGAGCAACTCACCGAAGCCAACCGCGCCAGCTGGAACCAGATCGCCCCCGCCCGCCACGGCGAACCCGCCGAGTTCTTCCGCGCAGGCGGCCTGGCCCTCGAAGACTTCGAGCTGGCCCTCGCGGGCGACGTCCGCGGCCAACGCATCCTCCAGCTCGCCTGCTCCTGCGGCGACCAAGTCCTCTCCTGGTCCGCCCTCGGCGCAACCGCCATCGGCGTAGACATCTCCGAGGTCGCCCTGGCCATCGCCCGGCAGAAGTCCACCGACACAGGCATCCCAGCCGACTTCCGCCGCGCGGACATGTACGACCTGCCATCCGACCTGGTCGACCTGGATCTCATCTACTTCAGCTGGGGCGCCATCTGCTGGGCCCCCGACCTCACCCGCCTGGCCGACATCCTCGCCACCCGCCTCCGCCCCGGCGGCTCGCTTTTGCTCGCCGAACACCACCCACTCTGGGAAGTCCTGGCAGTCCGCGGCGACAACCACCTCGCAGTCACCGGCGACTACTTCGGCCGTACCACTCCCCGCGCCGAAACCGACGACGCCAAACTCCCCGCCGGCGCCCGCGGCACCACCGCCCCGCCACCCTTCAACGCTTTCGTCTGGCCCACCAGCGACGTAGTCACGGCCCTCCTCAACGCCGGCTCCACCTGGACACCTTCACCGAGTCCCCGGCCCCCGACATCTACACCGGCCTGGGCCCCACGGCCGCCCAGCTCCCGGCCTACTACGTCATCAAAGCCACCAAACCCCGATGTTTCACATGAAACATTCCGGCCGATACGTCGCCAAGTAGCTATGTCGACAAATCCCGCCAACCCCTCTCAGACCACTCACCCGAACCAGAGGACGCAAAATGACCGACCGCGAAGCCATCGAAGCGCTGATTCTGACCTACGCCGCATTGGTCGACGCCGGCGACTTCGAAGGCGTAGGAGCCCTTCTCTCGCAAGCCACCTACGCCGGCGCCACCACTGTCACCGGCCAGGAAGCCATCACCGAGAACTTCCACAACACCGTCATCCTTCACCCCGATGGCACCCCACGAACCAGACACATCGTCACCAACTTCCACATCAAGATCGACGAGGACGCAGGCACGGCCACGTCTCGCAGTACCTTCACCACCTATCAAGCCCTCCGCAACTTCCCCCTCCAACCGATCGCCGTAGGCCACTACGACGACACCTTCACCCGCACCGAGACCACCTGGCACTTCACCACCCGCCAGGTGACAGTCGACCTCGCCGGCAACCTCACCCGCCACATCCGATCTTGAAGCGCGCCCCGCTCGAGCTAATTCGTGAGCGTTCCACGTGAAACACAGGAGCCAGGCTGTGCCGGCAGCTGGCTTCGACTGAAAGAGCTTTGGGCACCCGTGTCGAAACAGCGAGGGGCGGTTCGTAGACAGAGTGAGAGGCCGGTGACGGACCGGTCCGAGGCGAGGAGATACTCCGATGGAGAACGTGGCCCGGCAACTCAAGGATCTGTTCGTACCGATTCACGAGGTCGCCTACATGGCCGACGAGCCCAACGAGGAACTCCAGGCCCTCGGCTACGAGGGGTACTGGCCGCTGTACTTCGCCTCCCGGTCAGCGCCGCTCGGCCGCGTACCGGCCGAGGTCGTCGACGCCCTGTTCTACAACTTCGTACCAGGCGAGGTCGCCGCCTGCATCCCCAGCGTCTGGGACGTCGCCACCCCCGAAGCCGTCCTCGCCGCCCGCCAGCGCGGCTGCGTCAAAGCGCTCCGCAACATCCTCGGCGACCTGGCAGACAGCCCCGTCATCGCCCGCGCCGCCGACCTCTTCACAAAGGCCGCGTTCAGCGCACCAGTCGAGGGCAGGATGCTCTTCGCCGGCCTCCGCTCCCTCCCCGTCCCCGAAGAGCCCCTCGCCAAGCTCTGGCACGCAGCCACCCTCCTCCGCGAACACCGAGGCGACGGCCACACCGCCGCCTTGGTAACCCACGGCATCAGCGGCCAGGAATCCCACGTCCTCCTAGCCCTCTTCTGGGACATGAAGCCCCCGAGAGTTCGGCCGCCTAGACCCCCTCACAGACGACCAGCTGGAAGACGTAATCAGCGGCCTCCGCGACCGCGGCCTGGTAGCCGACGACAACACCTTCACCCCAGCCGGCCGCAAACTCAGAACCACCATCGAAGACCTCACCGACACCCTGGCCGCCCCCGCCTACACCTGCCTAACCCCCCAAGAGATCAACCAACTCATCACCGACCTAACCCCCCTCCTCAAAAAGATCAACGCCGCCAACCCCTTCTAACCCCGCTGCCTCCGACACAGCACGCAGAGGCCTGACGCCTCCCGGAGGTGATCGACAGGGCGACCGAACCGACGCCGACGGTCACCCTCACCACGGTCAGACCCCCGCTCGTACAGCACTCCCGACCCTGCTGCGTTCGGCACATCAACGACGGCCTCGCACCTCCGGTACAGCAACACGCGGCCCCACCAACGTCGGGTTCCCGGACGACAGCCCGCGTCGGTACGACTCCATCCAGCGGTCATGGCGACAACCCACCACAGCACGAAGGCGACCAACCCGACACCCGCTCGAAGCTCCTCCGACCACCCGGCCGTGCCACCGCCCCTCCCACATTCACAACTAGCCCTGGCCCCACCTCCACTCGCCGCACCTCCCCTCGACGCGCAGCTCCAGTCGACGCAGCTTCCGACACCGCTCCAGTGGGAGGCGCTCCACTCGCGCCGCTCGACGCCTCGGCTTGGCGCGACTCCGCTCCGGCCTGACCCGCTTGGGGTTGACCCCGCGATTCCCATCGGCCCCCGCCTCGCGTCGGCTCCTCCGCGTATGAGCTCGTCGACGCCTTGGCGGTGTGCAATCCGCGACCGCTCCTCGCCTGCCAGTCGAGCTACCAACTGCCGACGCCCTGGCAGGCTCGCTCCGCCGGCATCGTATTGGTCGCCACCGCGGCTCGCTTTGGGCTGACCCGATTCGCGTTGGCTCTGCCTCGTATCGGATCCACTTCCTACCAGGTCTGCTCGAGGCGTCGATGGCGTCGCGGATGTACTGGGCGAAGAGCTTGCGGATCTTGACGCCCTCGGCAGCAACGCGGCTTGCCAACCACATCGGCTGCCGGTCGAGCCGATGCTGGGCCGGTGGGCGCGGTTCGAACGGCCCGCCCCAGCGATCCGCGAGGTGAGGCGTCCAGATCCAGGTCGTAGCTGCCGCTGCTGTGGCCGGCTCGGTCAGCGTCCCGTTGGTCGCATCCACAGCTCCGATGGGGCTGACCCGATTCGAGTTGGCTCTGCCTTGCGTCCGCCCCACTTCGTACCAGCTCTGCTCGATGCCCTGCTGGCAGGGCAGTTCAGCGACCAACCTCCCCCGCCGGTCGGTCTGCCGGTGCATGGCAGCTCGGCCAGCGTCGCGTTACCCGCAACCGCAGCCCCATTTCGGGCTGGCCGCTTGGACTGACCCGAATCGCATCGGCTCTGCCTTGTACCTGCCCCACTTCGTATCAGGTCTGCTCGACGCCTTGGCCGCAGCGCAGCTCGGCGACCGCCACCTGCCGGTCGAACTACCGGCCGACGACGCCGTGGGCGGCTCGGTCAGCATCGCGTGTGTCGCGGTCACGATGCCGCATCGGGGGCGGGAGTTCGTCGGCGGTGATCTTTGTGCGGCCGTCCTGCGCAACAGTTGGCCGAGGGCGTTGCCCCGAACCCGTGATCGTGGTCTGGGCTTGGGAGCACGAGTGTCGGGCAGCAGGCGGGTGGCGAGGGACAGTCCTACTCGTCGGCTCGAAGGAGCTGTTGCTGCTCGGCCTCCAACTGGGTCTTCGTCCAACCCGCACACCGTCAAACCCGGTTTTTACCTCACCCGGTCCTTGCCCCACCCAGTCCTTACCCCCGTCCCTGCCCACCGGACTCTTCCTCCACCGGACTCTTCCTCCACCGGACCCTTCCTCCACCGGATCCTGCCCCCAGCCGGTCCATCCCACCGGGGGCGCTTCTCCCACCGGGGGCGCTTCTCCCACCGCGTCCTTCCCCAAGGGTCCTTCTCCTACTGAGGTTCTTCCCCCACCGGACCCGCCTGGTGCGGCGGAGGTCTGGCGGCGGCAGGTCCCCCAACCCGATCCATCCCACTGGGTAGATCCCCAGCCGGTTCATCTCGTGGTGGTTGGCGGAGCGGTGCGGTGCCGGAGCGGTATTCGGCGTCTGTGGGGTGGTGGGTAGCAGGACGCCCTGTGGGATCGGGTGGGATCGCACAGGACGTGGGGGTGGGGCTCGAGGTGGGTGCCGCGCTGACGTAGGGGCGCGGCTGTCCGGGTTAGGGCTCGGGGGTTTCGGTGGGGTCCGTGGACGTCTTGTTGGGGTCCATCAGGGTGACTATTCGTTCTAGGTCGTCGATGGTGGCGAATTCGACGGTGATGCGGCCCTTGGTTTTGCCTAGGTCTACTTTTACTCGGGTTTCGAAGCGGTCGGAGAGGCGGTCGGCCAGGTCGACCAGGCGGGGGGCTACGGGCTTGTTGCGCCGGCGAGCCGGGGTCGGGTCGTCGGCGGACATGTCGCCCATCGCGACGATCTCTTCGACGGTGCGGACCGACATGCCTTCGGCGACGATGCGTTGAGCTAGGCGTTCGATGGCGTCGCCGCTAGGGAGACCTAGGAGAGCGCGGGCGTGGCCCGCCGACAGGACGCCGGCGGCTACTCGCCGCTGGACCGAAGCCGGGAGCTTCAGCAGGCGCAGGGTGTTGGAGATCTGCGGACGGGAGCGGCCGATCCGGCTGGCCAGGACTTCCTGGGTGCAGTCGAAGTCGTCGAGCATCTGCTGGTACGCCGCGGCTTCTTCCAGCGGGTTCAGCTGGCTGCGGTGCAGGTTCTCCAGCAGCGCGTCGCGGAGCATGACGTCGTCGGACGTGTCCCGGACGATCGCGGGGATCGTGGTGAGGCCGGCCAGCTGGGTCGCGCGCCAGCGGCGTTCACCCATCACGAGTTCGTACGTCGTATCGGTCAGCCGCCGGACGACGATCGGCTGCAGCAGGCCGATCTCCTTGACCGAGTGCACGAGCTCCGCCATCGCGTCCTCGTCGAAGACGCTGCGGGGCTGCTTCGGGTTCGGGGTGATCTTCTCGACGTCGATCTCGGCGAACTCCGCGCCGGGGACGGCAGCGAGCTCGGGGCCGGCCTGGACCGGCGGCGCTCCCGGAATCGAGCTGGACTTGCTGCCCAGGGTGCTGGTTGTGCCGGGAGCAGGGGTGCTGGGAATCAGCGCACCGAGTCCGCGTCCGAGTCGGGTGTTCATCGCTGCTCCCTCGAGTTCAACTGCTTCGGATCGATCAAGTGTCGTCGACAGCAACTGCGCCACGGTAGCTGGTCTCAGGTGACGGCCGGAGAGCCGGTCCCCCCTCCTGTGGAGAACTCCCTCACCAGCAAGCCGTTTCACGTGGAACACCAGCTGCGCCTGCGGTCCGGTTTCACGTGGAACGCTAGCTATCCATGGCTGTTTCACGTGAAACGCCGGTGCTACAACGAACGGCTCGCCAGCAGTGCCGGCGAGCCGTTGGTTCGGTTCGGGTCAGGAGGCGTTGTTGCGCATCGCGATCTCTCGCGATGCCTCCAGGTAGGACAGTGCACCGGCCGAGGCCGGGTCGTACGCGAGCACCGTCTGGCCATGGCTCGGCGCTTCCGAGATCCGGACCGAGCGCGGCACCGCGGTGCGCAGTACCGAGTCCTGGAAGTGATTGCGCACCTCGGTCGCCACCTCGCCGGCCAGCTTGGTGCGGGCGTCGTACATGGTGAGCAGAATTGTCGACACATCGAGAGTTGGATTCAGGTGCGACTTCACCATGTCGATGTGGCGGAGCAACTGGGACAGACCCTCGAGCGCGTAGTACTCGCTCTGGATCGGGACCAGTACCTCGCGGGCCGCGGTCAGCGCGTTCACGGTCAGCAGGCCGAGGGACGGCGGGCAGTCGATGAAGACGTAGTCGTACCTCTCGCCCGCGGCCTCGGTCTCGGCCAGGTGCTGGTCGAGCGCCTTCTTCAGCCGGCTCTCCCGAGCGACGATGCTGACGAGTTCGATCTCGGCGCCGGCCAGGTCGATCGTGGCCGGGACAACCACGATGCCGGGGTGCTCGGCGCAGGGTGCGAGCAGCTTGCTCAGCGGCTCCCCCTCGATGACGGCCTCGTAGACACCAGGGGTGCCTTCCGAGTGCTCGATGCCGAGCGCCGTCGAGGCGTTGCCCTGGGGGTCGAGGTCGATCACCAGGATGCGCGCGCCGTACAGCGCGAGGCCGGCGGCGACGTTGACGGTTGTTGTGGTCTTGCCGACGCCACCCTTTTGGTTGGCGACCACGAAGACCCGGGTCTCTGCGGGCAGCGGGAACTCGCGGCCCATCGTGCGTCCTTCATTCACCAGCAGGGTCCGTTCGGTGGCGGCGGCGATCGGAGTTTCGAGAAGTCGTCGCTGAAGCTCGTCCGAGGTGGCCCGCGCGGCGATCTGTGCGGCAGTCATAGCGCCCATTCCGATAGGTGCGGTACTTGGCCCGAAGAGGATGTCGGTGGGGGTCGGAGCGGCTCTGCCCCCAGGTTTATCCACAGCCCTCTGTGGATGAGTTCCCGCGTGAGGAGGCGTTTCCAGGGGGTAGTCATCCACAGGCCGGGGCGATTCGGGGAACTCTTCCTCAGTCCCCTCGGCGGCGGTCGTTTCGGGCGAAACGGCCTTTGGAGTTTCACGTGAAACGGCTTCTGATGGCGTCGCCTCCGGCTCGTCACCGAGCCCGATCGAAGCGGCCGCCTGAAGCGCTGACTGCCCTTCCGGGGTTCCGTCAAAGTCTCGCTCGGCCGACCCGTCCAACTCAACCCGTCCAGCAGAATCGAGGGTCGATTCCGGTCGCGTCGGCGGAGTAAACACCGGAGCCGCCGGCAACCCACGCGCCGGCGCCGCGGTATCAGGCGACGCATCCGCAGGTGCGGCGTCCGCAGGTGCGGCATTGGTGGGCGCAGCGTCGAGGGGCGCAGCATCCGCAGCAGGTACGGAGTCGGTGGATGCGGCGTTGCTGGCTGCGGCGTAGCTGGCTGCGGCGTAGCCAGCCTCGGCCTCTGGCAGAGCGGCGTCGCCAGGTGCAGCTGAGGGCGCAGCGGAGAGCTGGGTGGCTTGCTCGTCCGAATGGACGGCTGCCGCGTCGGCTCGCGCCGTCTGTGGCTCGGCTGCGGGTGCCGGGGCTTGCGCGTCGGTCATGGGGGCGCTGGCAGCGACAGTCGGGAGTGAGTCGGGCGCAGGGGCCTCGGGCGCGGACAGGTCAGACGTGGGAGCTTCGGACCTGGACTCGTCCGACGTCGAGTCGTCGGACGTCGAATCGTCGGACTTCAGGTCGCTGGACGTCAGGTCGCTGGACCGGAGGTCGCTGGACCGCGGGCCATTGGAGCTGGAGTCGTTGGACCGGGAGTCGTCGGGCCCGAGGGCGGGGTCGAGTTGGGGGGTGGTGGGGTGGTCGGCGGGCCAGCCGATTCCTTGGGAGTGCCGGGGTTCACCGGTGCTCTTCTCAGGCCATCCGAGGGCACGACTCACGAACCCGATCACCTCCCGCGTCTCCTGTGCTGCGAACCCCGCGCAGCACGTCCGGCCACAATACTCACGACTGTCGTCGGCTGGGCCAGTTCATCGACACCGAGTTGGTGGACGTGCCATTCTTCGGCGCCCAGAGCCTCGAGTTCGGCTTCGGAAGCGGCTAGTTCCTCCTCTGCGGAGGCGCCCTTCATTGCCAGCATCAAGCCGCCCTCGGCAGTCAGCGGCAGGCACCAACCGGCCAGCTTGCCGAGCGGAGCAACCGCGCGCGATGCCACCACGTCGTACGGCGCCTGGCCGCGGGCGGCGCCCTCCGCACCGGAGCGAGTGCCGGGAATCAGGTCCTCGGCACGAGCACGGACCACGACCGCGTTGGTGCAGCCGAGGAGATCCACCGCTTCTTCCAAGAACGTGGTGCGCCGGAGCAGCGGCTCGACGAGCGACACCTGGAGGTCAGGACGAACGAGGGCGAGCACGATCCCCGGCAGGCCGGCCCCGGTGCCGATGTCGGCGACCGTGGACTCCTCCGGGATCAAGCGCTCCAGCACCGCACAGTTCAGCAGATGCCGATCCCACAGCTTCGGCACCTCGCGCGGACCGATCAGTCCGCGCAGTGTTCCTTCGGTCGCCAGCAGCTCGGCGTACGCCGCAAGCCGCTCCGCCGCTCGTGGGTACAGCTTCTCCACGAGCGGCGGTGTTTCACGTGAAACGTCGTCCGTCACGAGCAGAACACGGCGATCACGCGGGCTGGACGACGACCCGGCGACGCGGCTCCTCGCCCTCGGACTCGCTGGTCAGGCCGGCGGCGGCCACGACGTCGTGAACGACCTTGCGCTCGAACGGCGTCATCGGGGCGAGCTTGACCGCCTCGCCCGAGGCCTTCACCTCGTCGACGGCCTTCCGCCCGACCTCTTCCAGTTCGGTCTTCCGGTTGGCCCGGTAGTTCGACACGTCCAGCATCAGCCGCGACCGCTCACCGGTCTCCCGGTAGACGGCCAGCCGGGTCAGCTCCTGGAGCGCCTCGAGCACCTTGCCGTTCTCGCCGACCAGGTTGCTCAGGTCGGCGCCGACGATCGAGACCGCCGCGCGGTCGCCGTCGATGTCCATATCAATGTCGCCATCGAGATCGGCGATGTCCAGCAGCTCTTCCAGGTAGTCGGCCGCGATGTCGCTCTCGGCCTCCAGTGCCTTCAGCCGGTCACTCGCCTGGTCTGCCGGCGCGGACTTCTCCGCCGCCTCGGTGTTCTGCATGCCGTCGCTCACGGCCACTCCTTCACGTTTCGAGATCCGCCCCACGGGGATCCAGGTCGTACACAGCAGAGAGAAAAACGGGGTGCCGGGTCAGCCGGCCGTTCGGACGACGAGCGTCAGGAACGGCCGCCGGAGCCACCACCGGGCTTCTTCTGCGCGGCCTTCTTCTGGGCGGCCTGACGTGCGGCGCGGGACTTCGCGGCCGGCTGTCGCTTCGCTCCCGAGGTCTGTCCGGACGTCTGCTTCGCCGCGGCCTTCTTCACCGGCTGCTGCCCGTTGCTCGACGCCTTCGGGGTGTCCTGCACCTTGGGCGTGTCCTGCACCGCGGACTCACCGGCCGCCGGGGCGACGGTCTTCCGGGTGCTGCGGGACTGACGCTTCGGCTGCTGCCGGTTCGCCGGGCGACGGTCGGTCGCGACCGAGCCATCCTCAGCGGCGCCGCCCAGGCCCTCATCGGCCGGCCGGCCTGCGCGCAGGTTGTGCTCGCGCTTACGGGCCTCCATCGCGTCGAAGGCCGGCGTGCCCGGAGCGGGGTTGCGGCGGATCACGTAGAACTGCTGGCCCATCGTCCACAGGTTCGAGACGAACCAGTAGATGAGCACACCGATCGGGAAGTTGAAGCCACCGATCAGGAAGAAGACCGGGAAGACGTACAGCATGATCTTCTGCATCTGCGCCGCCTGGCCCTCGAGGGCCTCCTTCGGCATGTTCTTGCGCATCAGCTGCAGCTGGGTGGTGAACATCGTCGCGGTCATCAGGATGATCAGCACGATGGCGACCACCTTGACGTTGCCGGCGCCCTCGCCGTTCGCCTTCAGGAAGGTCTGCGAGATCTCCGCGCCGAAGATCTTCGCGTGCTGCAGCGAGTTGACGTGATCCTTCATGATCTCGCTGTGCCACTTGCCCTTCGACGCGTAGTCGAGGACCCGGAACAGCGCCAGGAAGATCGGCGACTGCAGCAGCAGCGGCAGACACGAGGAGAACGGGTTGGTCCCGGTCTCCTTGTACAGCTTCATCATTTCCTGACCGAGCTTCTCCCGGTCGTGGCCGTACTTCTTCTGCAGCTCCTTCATCTTCGGCTGCAGCAGCTGCATGTTCCGGCTGGAGCGGATCTGCCGCACGAACAGCGGGATCAGCAGCGTCCGGATGACGATGGTCAGGCCGGCGATGGACAGCGCCCAGGCCCAGCCACTGTTCGGATCGAACACCTGTGACAGCAGCCAGTGCCATCCCACCAGCAGCGCCGACACCGCCCAGTACAGCGGCGTCATCACGGCGTTGAAAATGTCTACGATCCCGTCCCACAACGCGAGTTCGGGGATGGCCAGAAGAGTCACTCAAGCACCTCGCTGCACAGGCCCACCGTCGGTAGACGGCTCGGGCTGGTTGGCGGAGACTGCATCTCCGCGCTGGTCGACATCTGTGGGTGGAACGGGGTCGTAGCCGCCGGGGTTCCACGGGTGGCAGCGGGCGAGTCTCCTCGCCGCCAGCCAGCTACCGCGCACCGCGCCGTGGCGTTCGACCGCTTCCAGGGCGTAAGCAGAACAACTGGGGTAGAACCGGCACACCTGCCCGTACATCGGGCTGACGAACTTCCGGTACAACTTCAGAAAACCGATGATCCCGTACTTGACGGGCGCGATCTTCATCGCAGGACCCGGGACAGCGCGGCCTGTACGTCGGCCGTCAGCTCCTCGAACGACGAAGAGCCCGACGGCGGCAGCGCCCGGACAACGGTCAGGCTGCCGGCCGGCAGGCCGGGGAGCTGCGCCGCCATCACAGCGCGCAGACGGCGGTGGACGCGGTTCCGCAGAACCGCATTGCCCACCGCCTTGTTCACCACGAATCCGACACGAGCAGGCTCGGCCGCCGGATCGGTCGCCGGCAACAGATGGACCACCACGGCACGCCGACCGGCGCGGCGTCCGGTTCGGACGGCGCGACGGAAGTCGTCGGACCGGCGTAACCGGTTCGACGCGGGTAACACGAGGTGGTCACCGTCGCCAGCTCAACGGCGTCAGGCCGCGAGGCGCTGGCGACCCTTCGCACGACGCGTTGCGAGGATGGCGCGACCCGCACGGGTGCGCATCCGAAGACGGAAGCCGTGCTTCTTGTGCCGACGCCGGTTGTTCGGCTGGAACGTCCGCTTGCTCACTGGAATGACTCCGGTTACTCGAGATCACATTTGTCGACAAATCCACTGATAGATCTGTCCCTGGTGCAGGTCCTGGCCCACCGCTCGAGAACCTTCAAGAGAAGGACGGTCCCGTAGGGAGCGCAGCACGAAACGGCCGGTTCAATACCGACTGATCCACGGTACGTGGCGGCCTGTGGACAGGTCAAACCAGCCGTCCCCATACTTTTCCACAGGCCTGTGGATGGAACCGCCTGTCAGAGGTCGGTCACTGGCAGGTCACCACCGCTACCGACGGCGACAGTCCGGCTCGACAGCGAACACGATTACGCTCCGACGTCTACCCGACACGCCGCAGGTTGCCCCCAATTTACGCCCCATAGCCTGTGGATGACGGCTTGAAGCGGCATAGCCGGACTTGTTAGCGTCAGCCCCTCACACCAGAGGTCCCACACCCCGAGACCGGTAACCAACTGGCTCCACGCTTCGTTCACAACTGTGGACAACGATGTGGACAATGAGGAAAACCGGCTGAGGAGAAAGCAACTGCTACGTGCGGCCGACCGGCGGCACGGGTGGGGTGCCGGGTCGAATGGTCGCGTTGCACCGGGGACCAGCCCGGGAGCGCCGGCCACCGCAGCGAAGGATTCGGGGAGCAACGCGTGGTCGAGGACCAGTCCGCCAGTGCGGAAAGCAAGGCGGAAGTGAATGATCTGGACGTTGCCTGGACCAGGGTCCTCGCCGGACTGCCACCGAACCAGCGCGCCTGGCTGACGAATTCCCGGCCGGTGACGCTGCACGAGAGCACCGCGATCGTCGCGGTTCCGGACGATTTCACCCGGGGTCAGCTGGAGACGAGGCTGCGACCCGACCTGGAGCGCATCCTCACCGAGAGCTTCGGCCGCGACATCCGGATCGCCGTCACGGTCGACCCGTCGCTCGATCCCGAGCTTCGCGAGCCGGCGCCGGCTCCGCAGCCCGTAGTACGGGAGCAGGCGCCGGTTTATCAGTCGCCGATCAACCAGCCGCCGAACCGACCGCTGACCCAGCCGTTCGGTCAGCGGGTCGAGCAGCCGTACGAGCAGCCGCAGCACCAACCGATGCAGCAGCCGGTACCACCGGCGCAGCACCCGATGCATCAACCGCAGCATCAGCAGGCTGAGCAGCTAGCTCCTGCGCCGGCGCTGCAGAAGCCGACGCATCTTCAACAGCAGCCCGAGCCGATCCAGCAGATCCAGCCGCCGCCCCCGCCGCTTTCGGTGGCGCCGCCGCCGAACGGCTCGGCACAGTTCCAGCCGCCCACCGACTCGCAAGGTGAGGCGCGGCTCAACCCGAAGTACACGTTCGAGACCTTCGTGATCGGTAGCTCGAACCGGTTCGCCCACGCGGCAGCTGTCGCCGTCGCCGAGGCGCCGGGCAAGGCGTACAACCCGCAGCTCATTTACGGGGACTCTGGGCTAGGAAAAACGCACCTTCTGCACGCGATCGGGCACTACGTCCGCAGTCTCTACACCGGCGCGCGGGTCAGGTACGTCTCCAGCGAAGAGTTCACCAACGACTTCATCAACGCGATCCGCGACGACAAGGCGGCCCAGTTCCAGCGCCGCTACCGCGACGTCGACGTGCTGCTGATCGACGACATCCAGTTCCTGGAAGGCAAGATCCAGACCCAGGAAGAGTTCTTCCACACGTTCAACACCCTGCACAACGCGAACAAGCAGATCGTGATCAGCTCCGACCGGGCGCCGAAACGGCTCGAGGCGCTGGAGGACCGGCTGCGGAACCGGTTCGAGTGGGGTCTGATCACCGACATCCAGCCGCCCGACCTGGAGACCCGGATCGCGATCCTGCGCAAGAAGGCCGCCACCGAGCGGCTGACCGCGCCGCCCGAGGTGCTCGAGTTCATCGCGAGCAAGGTGCAGACCAACATCCGTGAGCTCGAGGGCGCGCTGATCCGGGTGACCGCGTTCGCCAGCCTCAACCGGCAGCCGGTCGATCTGTCCCTGGCCGAGATCGTGCTGAAGGACCTGATCCCCGAAGGCAGCAAGCCCGAGGTGACGGCCAGCATGATCATGGGCCAGACCGCCTCGTACTTCGGATTGTCGATCGACGACCTCTGCGGTTCGAGCCGCAGCCGGGTACTCGTGACGGCCAGGCAGATCGCGATGTACCTGTGCCGCGAACTGACCGACCTCTCGCTGCCGAAGATCGGTCAGCAGTTCGGTGGCCGCGACCACACGACCGTCATGCACGCCGAGCGGAAGATCCGCCAGCTGATGTCGGAACGGCGCAGTGTCTTCAACCAGGTGACCGAGTTGACCAACCGGATCAAGCATCAGGCCAAGCAGCAATGAGGTGCCGTGTGACCGGGTCGAAAAGCGTGTACGCCGAGCGCTACGACGCGGTCACACGAACCACACAGGCTGGGGACAGTCCTGTGGATAACTGTGGGTATCTCGGTGGACACAGCGGTCTCACCTGTGGATTGGGTGTGTGCAGAGAATCCGTCGTACCCAGGCATCCAGAGAACACCCCCAATCCGTCCACAGCCCACCCACAGGGCAAAACCGGGTCTGACCTGCGAACTCGCCCCTTTTCCACAAGATCCACAGGTGCGAAGAACACTATGGAATCCCTAATGAGGCTCCAGACAGAAAAAGTTTCTGGCCGGCCTTCCTGGGGAAAACTCGGATTTCGCACCTGCCAGAGCGCCTCCCGGACCGGCCTGTCAGGCTGTCCCCACGAGCACCTGGATGCTCTTGACGCGACCCGCCCGAACCGCCACGTCAAGCCCGGTTGGCGCACATCACATCTGTCCGTGGCAGGATCTGCCTGGCACACAGCCGAAACAGGAGGCACCCAGCGGTGAAGTTTCGCGTCGAGCGCGACGTACTGGCCGAGTCGGTGGCCTGGGCCGCGCGCAGTTTGCCCAGTCGTCCGAGCGTTCCGATCCTTGCCGGACTGTTGGTCGAGGCCGAGGAAGGCCAGATCACTCTGTCCGGCTTCGACTACGAGACCTCCGTCCGCGTGACCGTTCCGGCTCAGGTGGCCGATACCGGCAAGTGCCTGATCTCCGGCCGGCTGGTCGCCGACATCTCGAAAAGTCTCCCGAACCAGCCCGTGGACATCTCGGTGGACGGCGCGAAGGCGCAAGTCACCTGTGGCACGTCGCGGTTCACGCTCCAAACGCTTCCCACAGAGGAATATCCGGCTTTGCCAGATCTTCCGGCGGCCTCCGGTACCGTCCGCAGCGACGTTTTCGCTCAGGCGGTCGCGCAGGTTGTCACCGCGGCCGGTCGTGAGGACACCTTGCCGGTGCTCACCGGCGTACGGGTCGAGATCGAGGGGTCGACGATCTCGTTGCTGGCCACCGACCGGTACCGGTTGGCGATCCGCGAGCTCGAATGGAACCCGCAGAGCCCAGATGCCTCTGCTGCAGCCCTTATCCCGGCCCGCGTGCTTTCGGAAACCGCGAAGGCGATGACCGGAACCGACATCATCGTCTCCCTGGCAGCCCCGGGCAGCGGCGAAGGCATCGTCGGATTCGAGGGCGAGGTCTCCGGCGGCAACCGGCGCGCGACCACCCGGTTGCTCGACGGCGAGTTCCCGAAGGTCCGCGGCATCATCCCGACCGACGCGGCGATCGCGACCCGGGTCCGGATCGACACCGCGACCCTGGTCGAGGCGGTCAAGCGAGTCGCGCTGGTGGCTGAGCGCAACGCGCCGGTCCGGCTGACATTCTCCGACGACACCGTGACCCTGGACGCCGGCAGCGGCGACGAAGCTCAGGCGTCGGAGTCGATCGAGGCCCGCGTGGTTGGCGAGCCGGTTACCGTGGGATTCAACCCGACGTACCTGCTCGACGGTCTGAACGCGATCGGCACCCCGGTCGCGCACCTGGCCTTCACGCAGGCGACGAAGCCGGCCGAACTGACCGGCGTGAAGGATTTCGACGGCGACCCGATCAGCGAGTTCCGGTACGTGCTGATGCCGGTTCGCCTGAACAGCTGATCAGCGAAACGCCAACAGAACAAGGGGATTCACGATGGAGCTCGGCCTTGTCGGTCTCGGCAAGATGGGCGGCAACATGCGCGAGCGGATTCGCGGCGCAGGCCTGACCGTCGTCGGTTTCGATCACAACCAAGCCATCTCCGATGCGACAGACCTGGCCGACATGGTCGGCAAGCTGACCGCGACCGACCAGCCGAAGGTGGTCTGGGTGATGGTGCCGGTCCAGGCCATCGACCCGGTACTGACCGAGCTGGCCGAACTGCTCTCCGAAGGCGACATCGTGATCGACGGCGGCAACAGCCGCTGGACCGATGACATCCGGCGCGCCGAACTGCTGTCCCACAAGGGCATCAAGTTCGTCGACTGCGGGGTGTCCGGTGGCGTCTGGGGTCTGGAGAACGGCTACGCGCTGATGTGCGGTGGCGACACCGACACCGTCACCACGCTGATGCCGATCTTCACCGCCCTGAAGCCCGAAGGCGAGTTCGGTTTCGTGCACGCCGGCAAGGTCGGCGCCGGCCACTTCGCCAAGATGGTCCACAACGGCATCGAGTACGCGATCATGCAGGCGTACGCCGAGGGCTTCGAGCTGCTCGAGGCCGCGGAGATCGTCGAGAACGTGCCCGAGGCGTTCGACTCCTGGCGCGAGGGCACGGTGATCCGGTCCTGGCTGCTCGACCTGATGGTCAATGCGCTCAAGGAAGACACCCACCTGGACAAGATCCGCGGCTACGCGGACGACTCGGGCGAGGGTCGCTGGACCGTCGAGGCCGCGATCGACCACGCCGTACCGGTGCCGGCGATCGCCGCGTCGCTGTTCGCGCGGTTCGCGTCCCGCCAGGACGACTCCCCCGCGATGAAGGCGATCGCCGCGATGCGCAACCAGTTCGGTGGCCA
Organism: Kribbella sp. NPDC051718; assembly: GCF_040681515.1. Classification (NCBI taxonomy): domain Bacteria; kingdom Bacillati; phylum Actinomycetota; class Actinomycetes; order Propionibacteriales; family Kribbellaceae; genus Kribbella; species Kribbella sp. NPDC051718. The sequence goes on from NZ_JBFAYZ010000013.1 coordinate 27,028, forward strand.
CGCGGTCAAGGGCGCGGCGGCCGACCCGTCGTACGCCACCCCGCCGATCCAGCACTGAGCACCGAGTCCGGGTCGCCGCTACATCCGGCGGCCCGGACTCTGTACGATCGGCGACTCGGGGCCACCGCCCTCAGGATCCGCCCAGCAGAGGAATTCAGGTGTTTGTCACCGCGCTCGGACTGATTGACTTCCGGTCGTACCAGCAGGCGGAGGTCCAGCTCGAAGCCGGCGTGACCGCCTTCGTCGGCCCGAACGGCCAGGGCAAGACCAACCTGGTGGAGGCGATCCACTACACCGCGACCCTCGGTTCCCACCGGGTCGCCAGCGACGCGCCGCTGGTCCGGGCCGGCGCTCCGCGCGCGATCGTGCGGACCGAGATCCGCTCCGACCACGAACGCGACCTGGTCGTCGAGCTGGAAATCAATCCTGGGAGGGCAAACCGGGCCCGGATCAACCGGTCGCCGGTGCCCCGGCCGCGCGAAGTGCTCGGATTGCTCCGTACGGTGCTTTTTGCGCCCGAGGACCTCGCGCTGGTGAAGGGCGATCCATCCGAGCGGCGCCATTTCCTGGACGAGCTGCTCACCCTGCGGTCACCCCGATTCGCCGGCGTCCGGCAGGACTACGACCGGATCCTCAAGCAGCGGAACTCGTTGCTGAAGAGCGCCGCGGTGGCCAGACGCCAGAATCGTTCTGGTGGAGCAATCGAGGGCCAACTGCGCACTCTCGATGTCTGGGATTCGCACCTGATCACCACCGGATCCGAGCTCCTGGCGGCGCGGCTAGACCTGCTGGAATCCCTTCGCCCGTTGGTTTCTGGCTCGTACGACGCTGTTGCCCGGGGCAAGGGTGATGCCCGGCTGGAGTACAAGTCGTCGGTACCGTTGGAGCCCGGTGTGGCCAGTCGGGAGCAACTCGCCGAGGTGTTGCAGAACGCAGTACGGGACCGGCGGAACGACGAGCTCGAACGTGGTGTTTCGCTGGTCGGACCGCATCGTGACGACGTGGTGCTGGGGCTCGGGGACTTGCCTGCGAAGGGGTATGCGAGTCACGGTGAGTCCTGGTCGTTCGCGCTCGCGTTGCGGCTGGCGTCGTACGAGTTGCTGAGGTCGGACGGGGGTGAGCCGGTGCTGATTCTGGACGACGTGTTCGCCGAGCTCGACACCAGCCGGCGCGACCGGCTGGCCGAACTCGTCGCGCCCGCTGAACAGGTCCTCGTCACCGCGGCCGTCGGTGCCGACGTACCGGCGGAGCTGAGCGGTGCCCGGTTCGAGGTCGGCGGGGGCTCGGTCAGTCGTGTCTGAAGGCCCGAATTCCTCTGAGAGCGGCTTCGAGAGCGAGCCGGTCGAGGAGGTCGAGCACGACAAACGAGGCCTCGAGCTGGCGAAGGCGCTGGCCGGCCGGCTCAAAGGGGCGGGCCCGATCCAGCCTGTCAAGAAGACCCGCCGTCGTCGCCCGACCGGCAACCAGGTCAGCGGCTCCCGGCCCGACGACCGCGATCCGCAGTCGCTCACCAACACCCTCGGCCGGCTGATGCGCGACCAGGGCTGGGAGGTCGACGTCGCGGTGCACGGCGTGATGGCCCGCTGGCCGTCCATCGTCGGCCCGGAGATGGCCTCGCACTGCCAGCCGGAGAGCTACACGGACACCGAGCTCACCGTTCGTACCGACTCCACTGCCTGGGCTACACAGGTACGCCTGCTCGCCCCCGATCTCGTCCGCCGCCTCAACGCCGAACTGGGCGATGGCACCGTCACCCGGGTCAAGGTCGAAGGCCCCAACGCCCCCAGCTGGCGCAAGGGTCCGCGCACTGTCCGTGGCGGCCGCGGACCGCGCGATACCTATGGCTGATCGGCTGCTGTAGAGACCCACCCGATCACCTAGGATCAGGCGCGATGCGCGCGATCGTTGACGGTTTTCGAGAGCTGATCCACCTGGTCGGAGATACCTTCCGGTTGTGGTGGCGCAACCTGTTGCCGCTGACGACCTGGTTCCTCGCCGGGTACGTCGGCTTCCGCACCTCGATCCAGGGCGCGCTCTGGCTGGACGAGCATCAGCATTCGAGTCTCGCGGTCGGGCTGTTCTCGACCGGTGTGCTGATCCAGATCGCCGCCACGGTCGGCATGATCCGGACCTGCGCGACCTCGCTCTACCGTTGGCGCGACGCGGCCAGCGACAAGGCCGAGGAGACCTCGGACCCAACCCAGCAAGGGCTGATGGAGCTGCTCGCCATCACTCTGTTGCCCTTGGTCGCGGTCTGGTCCGCCTGGGGATTCCTGGACGACCAGCTCAAGACGCTGTCGGTCACCAGCATCGTCCAGCGCGGCCTCGGCGGCGGGGCGAACTTCTTCGATGTGTACAACGGCGCCTGGCGCTCCTTCCTGCCGGCTCTGGTGATCCTGCTCGTACTCCGCCGCGTGCTCGAGGCGGTCGACAACCGCTGGCCGAGCCGGCCGGTCAAGTTCGCGCAGGTCTGGGCCGAGGCGTTCTTCGTCCTGCTCACCGTCGTGGTGACGCCGCACGCGGTCGGCGACTTCAAGGACTGGGTCAAGGACCGGGACTTCTGGTACATCGCCACCGGCTGGTGGGACGGGCTGAAGGACTTCTTCGCCGGGATCCACATCCCGATCCCGGCCGGCATCGAGTTCCTCTGGGGCTTCTTCTGGGACAGCCTCTGGCCGCTGTTCACCTCCGGCGTCGCCGAGCCGTTGACCTGGCTCGCGATCACCACCGTCGTCTTCGGGCACCGCGTGCTGACCAGCAGCGGGGTGTTCCGCGGAACCCGGATCGAGCGTCGCTTCGGCGGCCAGCTGGCCGCGGCGGAAGAGGCGCCGCAGCCCAGTCGCCTGGTCGCTCTCACCAATCAGGCGCCGAACTTGCTACTCGGTGGACTGCGGGAGAAGTTCTACCCGGCGCTGACGGCATTCCGGCTGCTGGTCCGGGTCGGACCGGTCTTCCTCGGGGTGGTCTGCATGGTCTACACCGTGTGGCTGCTCGCCGACGACTGGGCGTTCGCAGCCGTCGTACGGATGCTCGGTGTGCACGGTCTCGAGTGGGGCGAGATGAACAACGAGATCGCCCAGGTGGTCACCGACGTCGTCTTCCAGACACTGCGAATCGCCTTGCTGGCGGCGGCTTTCGACCTTTGTATCTCGGTCGGCGCCGAGCGTCGCGGTGAAGCGGCGGCCGCGAAAGAAGAACCGGCGAACGCCTGAGGAACGACGGATCAGCGGGTCAGCAGCACCCGGCGGTAGTCGGACTGGTTCTCGATCTGGATCCCGCTCAGATGCGGCACCGCCGACTTCGGTACGACGTAGACCTGAGCGAGCTGACCTGTCTTGTTCCGCACGAACGGGTGGTCGTCGTCGCTGCATCTGGTCGGCAGTGCGAAGTCGAAGGCGTCCTGGCTCGGCCACAGGTTGCCCCGGTCGTCGCGCAGTTTCGCGGTGCAGAAGAACCCACCGGCGCCCAGCTTCACGCCGTCCAGCGGCGTGATCGCAATCGTGGCGAGGATGATCACCGAGCCGGCCGGCTGGTCGAGCGAGATGGTCTTCTTCTCGGTGTCGACCAGCTGGGTGTACTCCTCCAGCGACTCCAGCTTCCACTGCACCTGCTCGATCGTCACCGGACCCTGCTGGACCACCTCGGTCACGGCACCGTTCTTGTAGATCGTCTCGGTGTCGCCGAGATACGGCCGCAGCAGCATGAACGCGCTGGTCGCGGCCAGGGCGACCAGCAGCGAGATCTGGACGGTCAGCCGGACCGTGCGCTGGGACAGCTTCATGAGGCGACTCGCGTGACGCTCTTGGGGATCAGGTACTCCGCCGCTGCGGCGTCGATCAGCCGCTGAGCGACCTGTTGGTCCGGGATGCCGAGATCGATCGCGACGTCCTGAGCCAGAACGGTGATCACCTGGGACGTCCTGATCTGCAAGGTCAGCTCGGTGACGTCGGCCGGGTTCACCTCGAAGACGATCGCGCCGACCACACCGAAACCGGGTTCGGCAAAGTCGAGCGCGGTGCCGTAGGTCCCGGAGATCGGCCGGTAGACGGTGCCCTTGTCCGTCGTCAGTCTGAGGTCCGTACTCGGCGTCGGCGCGGTCCCCCGCACGGTGTCGTACTCGACCGCCAGGAAGATCCCGCTCGACTCGATCGCCTTGCTGCTGTCATCGGGCAGGTAGGCGCGCGCGAACTTCAGCCGGTCGACCGTCACGGACGATTCACCGAATGGGATCGCCTGACCGATGGTGCCGTTCTTGACCACCCGGCTGCTGTCGTCGAACACGTGCTCCGGATCCGCCAGCCGGGTCAGCCCGCCGAGCAGCACGAACAGGATGCCGACGAGCACGGTCGCCGGCCGATACAGCTTCATCCGTCGGTCTCCGTCGTGATCTTCGTCGGTACCCGGACCACAGCCTGCGCTGTGGCACCACCCCAGAACTTGGCGTCGGACAGACCGAGCACCTCGTCGCCACCCGCGTACTCCTCGGCCAGCACGCCGATCTCGACCTCGTCGGTGCTGTACCTGGGTGAGACCTCGAACGTCGCGATGCAGTTCTCGGCCGGCAGTCCGTAGACCAGCACATAGCCGATCACGCCCTTGCAGCTCCCGTTCTTGGGCTTGATCGGATCCTTGCCCGGCAGAACCCAGCGCAACAGGTCGCCCTCCTGGAACGAGGCGCTGACGTGCGTCTCCTCGTCGATGTTCTTCAGTTGCAGCTCGACCTCGAGCCGGGCCTTGGCCGGCTCGTACTCCGTCTTCGGCGTCCTGATGATGGTGGCGTTGGTGATCCCGATCTCGAACCGGCCGGCCTTCAACGTGGTGGGTGCCTCGAGGGTGTCGACGCTGCGGCCCTGGTGTTCCTTCCAGCCGCCGGTGAAGAAGATGACGACGGCGAGGACCAGCACCAGACCGACGGCGATCAGCCATTTCCGGCGGTGCCGGTGGATCACCCGGTCGGCGATCATGGCGTCGATGACGTCGTCGAGACTTTCCACGGCAGCGATCTTAGGGGGCATCGGGGGCGGTGGTCGCTCAGTCAGCAGGTCTCGGTTCCCAGACAGTCAGGGGCGATCCGGTCAGAAGCCACTGAGCGCCGTGAGCGCTTTCGGAGCCCCCTCCCCGCGTGGGGGGACATGGCGAGGAGTCCGAAAAGACGCCCTGTCCACAGTTTTAGCCGTCCGGTGGCAGGTTCTGCTTCGGTCGACGGGTAAGATGGAGCTGTTGAGAAAGCCACCCCACTGATGAACACAGTAGGGGCGGCTTCTACTGTGCATCGATGCCCCGCGCACGCGGGGTCCGAGGAGGACAACAGCCGGTGACCGACGAGCCGACCGAGATCGACGAAACAACGTCCGCCGACAGCACCGGTATCGAAGAAGCACCACTGACCGCGATCACCCGAAGTGCGGTAGAGCGCGAATACGACGCCAGTGCCATCCAGGTCCTCGAAGGCCTCGATGCGGTCCGCAAGCGCCCCGGCATGTACATCGGGTCCACCGGTGAGCGCGGTCTGCACCACCTAGTTTACGAGGTGGTGGACAACGCGGTCGACGAGGCGCTGGCCGGCTTCTGCGACAAGATCGTCATCACCCTGCTGCCCGACGGTGGCGTCCGCGTGGTCGACAACGGCCGTGGCATCCCGGTCGACATCGTCGAGTCCGAGGGCAAGCCGGCCGTCACGGTCGTACTGACCGTCCTGCACGCCGGCGGCAAGTTCGGCGGCGGTGGGTACAAGGTCTCCGGTGGTCTGCACGGTGTCGGTGTCTCGGTCGTGAACGCGTTGTCTTCCAGGCTCCGGGTGGACGTGCACAAGAACGACAAGGTCTACATGCAGTCCTTCACGATCGGCGTGCCGGACGAGGACCTGAAAGAGATCGGCACCACGGACACCACCGGCACGACGATCACCTTCTGGCCGAGCCCGGACGTCTTCGAGACGACGGTCTACTCGTACGAGACGCTGGCCACCCGCTTCCGTGAGTACGCCTTCCTGAACAAGGGCCTCGAGCTCGTCATCCGCGACGAGCGCCCGGACCACACCGAGGACGGCAACCCGACCGAGCAGTCCTTCAAGTACGACGACGGCCTGGTCGACTACGTGAAGTACCTGACCGGGATCCGCGAGACCGTGCACCGCGAGGTGATCGCGTTCGAGGCGGCCACCGGCGAGGACTCGCTCAGCCTCGAGGTCGCGATGCAGTGGAGCGGCTCCTTCCAGGAGTCCGTGCACACCTTCGCGAACGCGATCAACACGCACGAGGGCGGCACCCACGAAGAAGGCTTCCGCGCGGCGCTCACCTCACTGGTCAACTCGTTCGGCGAGGACCAGGGCATGATCAAGAAGAAGGAGGACAGGCTCACCGGTGACGACATCCGGGAGGGCCTGACCGCGATCATCTCGGTCAAGCTGGCGGAGCCGCAGTTCGAGGGCCAGACCAAGACCAAGCTCGGCAACACCGAGGTCAAGGGTTTCGTCCAGCGGGTCGTGAACGACCGGCTGGGCGCGTGGTTCGAGCAGAACCCGCAGGAGGGCAAGGAGATCATCCGCAAGGCCACCGCGGCCGCGAGTGCCCGGATCGCCGCCCGCAAGGCGCGCGACCTGGCCCGCAACCGCAAGGGCCTGCTGGGTGGCGGCGGGCTGCCGGGCAAGCTGTCCGACTGCCAGTCGACCAACCCGGAGGAGTGCGAGGTCTACATCGTCGAGGGTGACTCGGCCGGTGGCTCCGCGAAGGGTGGCCGCGATCCGAAGTACCAGGCGATCCTGCCGATCCGGGGCAAGATCCTGAACGTCGAGAAGGCGCGGATCGACCGGGTCCTGCAGAACAACGAGGTGCTCGCGATCATCTCGGCGCTCGGCACCGGGATCCACGAGGACTTCGACGAGGAGAAGCTCCGGTACCACAAGATCGTGATCATGGCCGACGCCGACGTCGACGGCCAGCACATCCGGACGCTGCTGCTCACCCTGCTGTTCCGGTTCATGCGGCCGCTGATCGAGCGCGGTCACGTGTACGCCGCGCAGCCGCCGCTGTACAAGATCCGCTGGAGCGGTCAGCCGCACGAGCTGGCCTACACCGAGCGGGAGAAGGACGGCCTGCTGGAGGCCGGTGTCGAGGCCGGCAAGAAACTGCCGAAGGACAACGCGATCCAGCGCTACAAGGGTCTGGGCGAGATGAACGCGCAGGAGCTGTGGGAGACCACGATGGACCCGGCCAACCGGGTGCTGCTGCAGATCACCCTGGACGACGCCGCCCGCGCCGACGAGACGTTCGCGACGCTGATGGGCGACGACATCGAGGCCCGCCGCAACTTCATCCAGCGCAACGCCAAGGACGTCCGGTTCCTTGACATCTGAGGGCTGCCCGGGCCGTGCCCGGGCACTCCTCGCGCAGCGCCGACCTCACCGACGTACTGACACGAACGGGACGAGCACCAGATGACCGAGACCCCCATTTCTCCGGGACACGACCGGATCGAGCCCCTCGATCTGCAGACGGAGATGCAGCAGTCGTACCTGGACTACGCGATGGCCGTCATCGTCGGCCGGGCCCTGCCCGAGGTCCGCGACGGCCTCAAGCCGGTGCACCGCCGGATCCTCTACGCGATGTACGACGGTGGCTACCGTCCTGACCGCGGCTTCTCCAAGTGCTCCCGCGTCGTCGGTGACGTGATGGGTCAGTACCACCCGCACGGCGACTCGGCGATCTACGACACCCTGGTCCGGCTGGCGCAGCCGTGGGTGATGCGGGCGCCGATGATCCAGGGCCAGGGCAACTTCGGTTCGCCGGGTAACGACCCGGCCGCCGCGATGCGGTACACCGAGTGTCGGCTGGCCCCGCTGGCGATGGAGATGGTGCGCGACATCGACCAGGAGACGGTCGACTTCCGCCCCAACTACGACGGCCGCTCGCAGGAGCCGGTGATCCTGCCCAGCCGGTTCCCGAACCTGCTGGTGAACGGATCGGCCGGTATCGCCGTCGGCATGGCGACGATGATCCCGCCGCACAACCTGCGCGAGGTCGCCGGCGCGGCCCAGTGGTGCCTCGAGCACCCAGAGGCCACCCAGGAAGAGGTCCTGGCGGCGTGCATGGAGAACATCAAGGGCCCGGACTTCCCGAACGGCGCCCTGATCGTCGGTTACAAGGGCATCGACGACGCGTACCGCACCGGTCGTGGCTCGGTCACGATGCGCGCGGTCGTGGACGTCGAGGAGGACGCCAAGGGCCGGACCAGCCTGGTCGTCAGCCAGTTGCCGTACATGGTCAACCCGGACAACCTGGCGCAGAAGATCGCCGAGCTGGTCAACACCGGCAAGATGACCGGCATCGCCGACATCCGCGACGACACCTCGTCGCGGACCGGCCAGCGCCTGGTGATCGTGCTCAAGCGTGACGCCCAGCCCCGGGTGGTACTGAACAACCTCTACAAGCACACGCAGCTGCAGGACACCTTCGGCTGCAACATGCTCGCGCTGGTCGACGGCGTGCCGCGCACGCTCAGCCTGGACCTGTTCATCACGCACTGGATCGACCACCAGATCGAGGTCATCCAGCGGCGGACCCGGTACCGCCTGCGCGAGGCCGAGAAGCAGGCGCACATCTACCGCGGACTGGTGAAGGCGCTCGACGCGCTGGACGAGGTGATCGCGCTGATCCGCCGCAGCCCGGACGTCGAGGAGGCCCGCACCGGCCTGATGTCGCTGCTGGAGATCGACGAGGTCCAGGCCCAGGCGATCCTGGACATGCAGCTGCGCCGGCTGGCCGCCCTGGAGCGGCAGAAGATCGTCGACCGGCTGAACGAGCTCGAGGTCGTCATCGCCGACCTCGAGGACATCCTGGCCGACCCGGTCCGGCAGCGGCACATCGTCCGCGACGAGCTGGCCGAGATCGTCGAGCGGTACGGCGACGAGCGGCGGACCGAGATCATCGCGGCCGACGGCGACCTGTCCGTGCAGGACCTGGTGCCGGACGAGGAGGTCGTCGTCACGATCACCCGTGGCGGCTACGCGAAGCGCACCAAGACCGACCTGTACCGCACCCAGAACCGCGGCGGTAAGGGCGTCCGGGGCGCGACGATGCGGGCCGAGGACGAGATCGGCCACTTCTTCGCCACCACGAACCACCACTGGATGCTGTTCTTCACCACCAAGGGCCGGGTCTACCGGGCCAAGGTGTGGCAGCTGCCCGAGTCCGCGCGCGACGCCAAGGGCTCGCACGTGGCCGGCCTGCTGTCGTTCCAGCCGGACGAGGAGATCGCCCAGGTCCTGACGCTGCGCGACTACGGGCAGGAGCCGTACCTGCTGCTCGCCACCAAGCGCGGCCTGGTGAAGAAGACGGCGCTGACCGACTACGACTCGGCCCGGCAGAGCGGCATCATCGCGGTCAACTTCCGCGACGAGGACGACGAGCTGATCGGCGCCGAGCTGGCGTCGGCCGAGGACGACCTGATGCTGGTCTCCAAGAAGGGCCAGTCGATCCGCTTCACCGCGAACGACGAGCAGCTGCGGCCGATGGGCCGGGCCACCTCGGGTGTGACCGGGATGAAGTTCCGCAACGGCGATGAGTTGCTGTCGATGGCGGTCATCCGGGCCGGCTCGGAGGAGGACACCCAGTTCGTCTTCACCGTGACCGATGCCGGTTACGCCAAGCGCAGCCGGGTATCGGAGTACCGGCAGCAAGGTCGCGGCGGTCTGGGCATCAAGGCGGTGAAGTTGAACGACGAGCGTGGTTCGCTGGTGGGTGCGCTGATCGTGGTCGACAGCGACCAGGTGCTGGCGATCAAGAACAGCGGCCAGGTCGTCCGCAGCCGGGTGGACAGCGTTCCGGTCAAGGGCCGCGACACGATGGGCGTGAAGTTCGCCGGCGTCGGCGAGTCCGACGCGGTGGTCGCGATCGCGCGTAACACCGACCTCACGGTCAGTGACGACGAGGCAGAGGACGTCGAAGGCAGCGAAGAAGTTGCCCAGGATGTGGACGGTTCGACAACCGAATCCCCCTCCCAGAGCGTCAGCACTGATGACCAGCATTCGACGGACGTCGACGGCGCGGCTACGGTCGAAGACGACGAAGCCGGCCAGGAGGGTACCTGATGACCAACCGCGCGAGGCCGACCTGGCCTGATGGAGCGGACAGCCCCAATCCCCAGCGACCGCAGAACGGCGCCGGGAAGGGACAGTCCACCCCACCTGCCACTCCGGCCTCCAACGGTCGTAGCAGTTCGACCGGCAACGGCCAGACCAGATCCGGTACTGCGAACGGCCAGCGGCCCGGCGATGCGCGCCAGCCGCGGCCGGGTGGACCGTCGGCGACGCCGTCGAGCGCCGGTACGCCGTCACGGCCGCCGCAGCAGCCTCCGGTGAGGCCGGCCGCAACGCCGTCGAACGCAGGGGCTGGGACCGCGCGGCCAGGCGCCGTTTCGGGTCGGCCGGCGGCGACGCCGTTCCCGGCCAACCCGAGTACGCCTGGGCGGCCGGAGCCGCGGTTGCCCAGTTCGGGCAAGTTGGGGGATGGGGGCGGGTCGGCGTACGGGCAGACCGGGAAGCTGGCGACGCCCACGCATACTCCGACGGAAAGCTTCAGCGACAAGCTGAACGCGGCGAAGCAGGCAGTGCTCGGCCGGGCCAGCGCGCTGAAGGACTCCGCGACCTCGGTGACCTCTGGGGCGCTGGGGACGCAGACCGCGGAGCCGAAGGCGAAGATCGAGCAGCGCGAGGACTTCACGCCGGCCGTCGAGGCCGCGCCGAAGACCTCGGGCCGGCCGCAGACCCGGAAGGCACGGCTGCGGCTGACCCGGCTCGACCCGTGGTCGGTGATGAAGACCGCGTTCCTGCTCTCGATCGCGTTCGGCATCGTCACCTGGGTGGCCGTCTTCATCATCTGGTCGGCGATCGGTGCGGCCGGTGTGTTCGACAACATCAACAACACGGTCCGCGAGGTCCTGGGCAACCAGGAAGGCGCCGATCCGTTCCAGATCGAGGACTACATCAACACCGGCAAGGTGATGGGATTCACCACCCTGCTGGCCTGCGCCGATGTGCTGATCATCACGGCGCTGGCGACCCTCGGATCGTTCCTCTACAACATCGCGGCCACCCTGCTGGGCGGCCTCGAGGTGACGCTCGCGTCGGAGGACTGAGGCCTGACTTCTGGATTCGGCCGGGCCGTGCTGCGGTCCGGCCGAATCCAATTTGGGAGGCGGGCACCGGGTGCGGTAATCTCTCCCAGGTTCGTAACCCGCAGTTCGCGGGCCTATAGCTCAGTTGGTTAGAGCGCTGCCCTGATAAGGCAGAGGTCACAGGTTCAAATCCTGTTAGGCCCACCCCTGATCGACATCGATCCAAGGAGAATCCCCGGTGCTGAAGAAGATTCTGGTGGTACTACTGGCCAGCGTCGGTGGATACTTCGTCTACAAGAAGACCCAGCAGGCCCGCGCCGAGCAGGACCTCTGGGCCGAGGCCGTCGACCCGGTCACCCCGGGCCGCTGATTCTCACCCCCACGGGGGCGTAGCTCAACTGGCAGAGCACTGCCTTTGCAAGGCAGGGGTTAGGGGTTCGAGTCCCCTCGTCTCCACCCCAAAGGCCGGTTCCCCCCAAGGAACCGGCTTTCTGCTTTGTACGCCGAGAAGAACACCCACGCACCCGCCGCCGCTCGCTCCTTCGTCGCTCCCCGCTCTGGGCGCTCCCACCCACCCTTTTCAAATACCGCTCCTCCGTCGCACGAGTACTGCCCGGGTTCGCGTAGATGCCCCGGAGTGCTCCACCACCGAGCGGAACCGTCTCCCCACGACCAACCCGGCGCTAGCGGGAGTACATACGTCGCGGACTCGCGTCGCAGCATCCCCTTCGGAGGTCGGCCTCGGCAGACTTGCCCGGTGCAGGTCTGGAGCAGCAGCTGGGGGCCGGAGAGGTCTGGCTGAGGGAGTCCTACCTCCCCAGCGCGCCCGTTATTTGCTTGGAGAGTGGGTCAGAGGGCGGCGGCTTTGCGGAGGAGTACTGCGCGTTCTTGGGGGTTGGTGCAGAGGCGGGCGGCTAGTTCTAGTTCGGTGCGGGCTTCGGGGTGGCGGCCTAGGCGGGTTAGTAGTTCGCCTCGGACTGTGGGGAGGAGGTGTGAGCCGGGGAGGCGGTTCGAGGTGACGAGGGTGTCTACCAGGGTGAGGGCTTGGGCGGGGCCTGACGCCATCGCTACGGCTACGGCTCGGTTGAGGTCGACGATGGGGGAAGGGGCGACTCGGCCTAGAGCCTCGTAAAGGAGGACTATTCGGTCCCAGTCGGTGGCTTCTACCGATGGGGCTGAGGCGTGGGTGGCGGCGATGGCGGCTTGGAGGCCGTAGGGGCCTAGGCCGCGGGGTGAGGCCTTGGCAAGGGCGGCTAGGCCGCGGCGGACGGCCGAGAGGTCCCAGCGTCTGCGGTCTTGGTCCTCTAGGAGGATGGGTGAGCCGTCGGGGGCGGTTCGGGCTGGGAAGCGGGCGGCGGTTAGTTCGCAGAGGGCTAGCAGGCCGTGTACTTCCGGCTCGTCCGGTTGCAGGGCGGCCAGGGTGCGGGCGAGGCGGATCGCCTCGTATGCGACGTCGGGTCGCATCAGCCGGTCGCCCGATGTGGCTGTCGAGCCCTCGGTGAAGATCAGGTAGATGGCGCTGAGTACGCCGCCCAACCGTTCCCGGCGCTCATCGGCCGGGGGGAGCTCGAACGGTACGCCGGCCGCGGCGATCGTCTTCTTCGCGCGGGTGATCCGGGCCTGCACGGTCGGTACGGAGACCAGGAACGCGCGGGCGATCTGTTCGGTGGTCAGGCCGCCGACCACGCGCAGGGTCAACGCGACGCGAGCTTCAGGCGAAAGTACCGGATGGCAGCTGATGAACATCAGCGACAGGATGTCGTCGTCGATCCGGTCGGGGTCGATCTCTTCGTCGACCACCGGGTCGGGCGCCAGTTGGGCGTAGCGGTCCTTGAGGGCGGCCCGGCGGCGGATCGCGTCGATCGCCCGGCGCCGGGCCGTGGCCATCAGCCAGCCGGCCGGACTGGCCGGCGGGTTGACCGGCCACGACACCAGCGCCTCGGCCACCGCCTCCTGGGCGGCGTCCTCGGCCAGCCCGAAATCGCCGGTGAACCGGGTCAGCGCGGCGACGATCCGCGCTGACTCGATCCGCCAGACAGCCCCGACCTCGGCAGGATCCATCAGTGCTGGCCGGTGCTCTCGACGGACTCCTCGAGGCCCGGGGGCAGTTCGTCGTCCCCGGCCACTCGCCGGACCTCGATCTTGCTGCCGGTGGAGGCCGGTACCCGCTTGGCCCACTCGACCGCCTCCTGCTTCGAAGCGACATCGAGCAGGAAGTAGCCGCCGAACAGCTCCTTGGTCTCGCCGTACGGTCCGTCCGTGACCACCGGGGTCTCGCCGCTGAAGTCGACCACGACACTCTCCTCCGGAAGGTCGAGCCCTTCGGCGGCGAGCAGTACGCCGGCCTTCTCGAGGTCCTCGATGAACTGACGCGTCGTGGTCATCAGCTCTTCGATGTCGGCCATCATGGCCGCGTTCGACTCGTCGGTGCCTCGCATGATCAGCATGTACTTCGACATCGTGTTCTCCCTGTCCAGCGGGGCCGCCTCTCGGCCCTCGCACCCCCAGGTCGAACGGCCGACCCGGCGATCGACACCGCCCGAAGAATCTTTTCGCCGCGACACCCCGCTGCCTGGAAACCCTAGCCCCGCCGAGGACCCAGCAAGCCCGCAAAGGTTCTTAAGGGAGGTGGGCGGTGGCGGTGCGGAGGCGTGCTGCGTCTTGGCCTGGTGGGGTGCCGAAGAGGCGGCGGTATTCGCGGTTGAACTGGGAAGGGCTGTCGTAGCCGACCAGGTGGCCGATGCCGGCGATGTCGCTGGGGTGGGAGGCGAGGAGGGAGCGGGCTTCCTGGAGGCGGATGCGTTTCTGGAACTGCAGGGGGCTCAGGGCCGTGATGGCGCGGAAGTGGCGGTGGAAGGCGGCTGGGCTCATGCCGGCCAGGCTGGCGAGGTCGGCGATGCGCATGGGTTCGGCGTAGTTGTCGCGGATCCAGCGGATGGCTCGGCTGATGTGGGTGAGGCTGCTGTCGGCCAGGCCGATCTGGCGGATCACGTCGGCGTACGGGCCGGTGAGTAGGCGCCAGAGGATCTCCCGCTCGATCATCGGGGCCAGTACGGGGATGTCGGCCGGGGAGTCGAGCAGCCGGAGCAGGCGGGCCGCTGCGTCGAGGAGTTCCGGGGAGGCGGGGCCGGTGGCCATCGCGGGGCCGCTGGGCGTAGTACGGGGTCTTGCTGACTCCAGGAGTAGTGGGGCGATGGTGGCGGGGCGTAGTACCAGGCCGAGGCCGAGTGAGGGCAGCTCTGGTGACGCCTCGATGAAGTGGCCAGTCACCGGGAGGTCGGCGGTGACGATGAGGACATCGCCCGCCCGGTACTCGTAGACCTTGTCGCCCAGCAGGAGCTGCTTGGCGCCCTGAGCCATCACGACCAGGAGCGGTTCGGTGAGCGAGTACTCCGGGTCCGACGACTCCATCCTGGCCAGCAGCAGACCGTCGATCGGCGTCCGCATGTCCGCCCTCGTATGAGCGCTGATGCGATCGCGGATCTCGGCGAGGAGCAGGTCTGGATCAGTCACGATCCCATCAGAGCACACGAAAGCCCGATCCCAGCGCCGATGATCGGAATAGGCAACAGTCAGCGAGGAACGGTCTACCGTCGAACAAGCCTCAGGAGCTTCGATAGAGAGGTCACCTTCGAAGCAACTAGGAGCATGATCATGCAACTCGACCACTATGTAACCCTCGGCCGTTCCGGCCTCCGCGTCAGCCCGTTCGCCCTCGGCGCGATGACCTTCGGCGAGGACCCGGGCGGCGCCGGGACCACCGTCGAGGAGTCCGAGAAGATCCTCGCGACCTACCTCGACCTCGGCGGCAACTTCATCGACACCGCGAACTTCTACACCAACGGCCACTCGGAGAAGACCCTCGGCGACTACTTCGCCGCCCAGCCCGGCCGCCGCGAGCACGTAGTACTGGCGTCGAAGTTCTTCGGCAACATGTTCCCCGGCGACCCGAACGGCGGTGGCGCCGGCCGGACGTCGATCCGCGCGCAGCTCGACGAGTCACTGCGCCGCCTGCAGACCGACTACCTCGACGTGTACTACCTCCACAACTGGGATCGCCACACGCCGATCGAGGAGACGCTGAGCACGCTCGACGACCTCGTCCGGGCCGGCAAGATCCGCTACATCGGCTTCTCCAACACGCCCGCCTGGTTCACCGCGCAGGCGCAAACGACGGCCCTGCTGAAGAACTGGACGCCGCTGATCGTCCTCCAGGTCGAGTACTCCCTGCTGGCCCGCACCGTCGAGGGTGAGCTCGCTCCGTTCGCGCTCGACCAGGGCATCGCGCTGACGCCGTACAGCCCGCTGAGCCACGGCTTCCTGTCTGGCAAGTACCGCCGCGGTACCGAGGTCACCGACTCGGCCCGTACTGCGTACGTCGGCAGCCCCACCGAAGCCCAGTACGTCGTCATCGACGCAGTCGCCGAGATCGCCGACGAACTCGGAACCACCTCGGCAGCCGTCGCGCTGGCCTGGTTGCGAGCGAGGCAAGGCACCGTCGTACCGATCGTAGGAGCCCGCCGAGTGGAGCACCTCGAGAACAACCTCGCCGCCCTCGCGGTCACCCTGACGCCCGAGCACCTCAGCACCCTGGACGAGGTCTCTGCCCCGACGCTCAACTACCCCGCACCGATGCACGGAGCGCCGCGCGCGATGCTGCAGTTCGCCGGCGCCACGGTCGATGGGGAGCCATCGACCGTCTACCCGCCGCTGCTGCAGAGCGACGTCCGCTACTGAGGTTCAGCCGAGAAGACCCGGAAGCCGCGGCTCTGATAGTTGCCGAGGGCATGGGCGTGATCGTCGGAGGAGGTCTGCAGCCAGACCCGCTTGGTCGGCCGCCCGAGTCGCCACGCCAGCTCCGTCGCCGAGGTCAGGAACGCGGCACCGAGTCCTCTCCCCTGGTACGCCGGAACGAGCCCGAACACCACGATGCCGACCTCACCGTCGACGCTGACCTCCAGTTCGAGGAGGCCCGCCGTCTCCCCCTGTACCCGGACAAGCCAGCTCCGGATCGCGGGGTGGGACAGCTCGGCAACCCACTCCGCATCGCTCCACTCCAGCCGCCCGTGCGCCTTCAACGGCTCCCAGATCCGCACGTAGGTCGACCGAACGACAGCCGCCTCCTCCGGACCCACCTCGATCAACTCGATGGCAACGTCCGACAGTTCCCCCGGCACCAACTGGTCGGGGGACGTCATCTCCAAGCGCGTGATGATTTCGGTAACTCCGAGGTCTGGTCGCGGACGGGGTCCGGGGCGATCGTGAGGAGATGAAAACTGAAGTGTGGATGTGAAGTATGTGGGGGGCAAGAGCTAAGCGCTCAGCGGGGGGACTGCTGATCGCACTGTGTCTGGCACTGACCGGCTGCGGCGCCGAACTGGCCCAGCCCAAGATGGCGGGTCGAGCCACCGGTACTACGGAGCCGTACGCCGCTCCGGCACCGACCGGACCGCCGACCGTTGCATCCAGCGAGCCGCCGTCCAGCGAGCCGTCGACCGCGCCACCGATCTCGTCGCCACCGCCGTCGCGCACTCCAACGCCGACGGTCGCACCCTCGACCTCGGTGGCACCACCGCCGAAGTTGGCCCAGCCGGTGCCGGTCGTGGTGACGAAGAGCGTCGTCGTGGTCAAGTCGGTGGCGTTCAAGAAGAAGAACGTGCGTGACCCGGACCGGCCGGAGGGTGAGAAGGCGGTCACCACGCGTGGGGTCAAGGGCAAGAAGGAGCTGACCTACGCGGTGACCTACACCGACGGTCGCGAGACCGGTCGGCGACTGGTCCGCGAGGTGGTCACCGTGCGACCGGTCACCCAGATCACCTCGATCGGCACGAAGCAGGAGTCGAGCGGAGGCGGCTGCGACCCCAACTACACCGGCTGCGTCCCGATCGCCAGCGACGTCGACTGCGCAGGTGGCAGCGGCAACGGCCCGGCGTACGTCGCCGGCCCCGTCGAGGTGATCGGCTCAGACATCTACCGCCTCGACGCGGACCACGACGGCATCGGCTGCGAGGACGGCTGACCGAATCTGTTGCCTCCGGCTACTAAATTTGTTGCCGGATGCAATCGATAGAGAGGTGCCGTGACAGTTCTTGTACGGATTGTCACGGGGAACTCACTGTTTGTTTGCGGGTGCGTGCAGATGTCCTGAGTGACCTAGCGGTCGGTGGAGTGGACGCCGGAGTCTCTGTGGAGGAAGAGACATCGGGAAAACCACTGACGACGTGATCGCGCGGACACCTACCGGGAACTGCGTGGGCCGGTCGACTACGGAGGTTCCGGACGCGTGCTCGAGACCTATCGCGGTATTCCGCACCTGCTGGACACCTGGGTCGTGCTGACCGGGATGGCGATTCCGATCGCCATCTCGTCGGTCCGCCGGCCCGGTGAGCTCGTCCCCAGGGGCGCGGCGCTGCTGATGCCGGCTGCCTTCGCGCTGATCCTCGCGGCCACGCTCAGCCCGACCAGCCACCGATTACCCGGGATCGGTACCTGCGGTACGCACCTGACCACCACCGGCGGGCTCACCTCGCTGCAAGGCCTGCTCAACGTCTTGCTGTTCATCCCGGCGGCGGCGCTGCTGACGCTGGCGAGCGGCCGGCCCGCGGACGGGATCGCGGCGGGGATCGGGATGTCCGCGGCGGTCGAGGCGATCCAGGCGCTGATCCCGCCGCTCGGCCGTTCGTGTCAGCTGCACGACCTGATCGCGAACACGCTCGGCGCCTTCGCCGGCGTCGGCCTCGCCGCCGGCCTGCAGGTCGCGTTGCGGGCAGCCACCCGCCCGATCACGCTGACGAACCCCGGGTACGTCGTCGAGCACGGCGCGATGCTCGTCAGACGCCCAGCAGCCCGCCACCGTCGAGCCGAACTGGCCCCAGCGCTGGCTCCGTCGCTGGCCAAGGCCCGACCGGTCGCCCGGGCACGGTGAGCGGCCCACCGTCCGGCCGCCCCGCCCGGCCGAGCCGATCGTCGGCCCGGGGCGCTGGGAGCCGGATAGTTATCCACAGGTTGTGGGTAAACCGGGGGATGACGGGTCATAACCCTGGAGATATCCACAGGCTGCGAGTCTGGTACGCCTCGGGTCAGGGGCGGACCTCGAGGCCGAGTGAGGTGGTGATGACGATCGCCTGGGGCAGGTCCACGATCGCGTCCTTGAGCGTCACGGTCAGCGGATCGAGCGTCGAGAGGTCGGATCCGCGCAGGTCCGCACCGGTGAAATCGGCTCGCTGCATCGAGGCGCCGGAGAGGTCCACATTTCGCAGTACCGCCTTGCCCGCCCGCAGACCGGTGAGATCGGCCTCGCGCAGCTTCGTCCCGCTGAGCTCGACCCCGGTCAGGTTCGCGCCGGGCAGGCCGACGAAGGACCAGTCGCCGCCCTCGACCTTCATCAGGTTATAAGTGCAGTCGTCGAACATGCTGCCCATCAACTTGCACCTCGTGAAGGTGCTGTCGAAGAACGAGCACCGGACGAACGTGCAGTTCACGAACGCCGCCTCCTGGTGCACCGACGCGTTGAACCGGACCCCGCGGAACACGCACTCCTCGAAGACCCCGCGATGGTTGTTCACCTCGGTCAGGTCGGAGTCGATGAACAGCACCCGGCTGTACGTCTGCCCGGATGGATCGGCGTCGTCCCAGTCGCGGATCGTCGACTCTGTCTTGGGCGCCGAACGGCCACCCATGCGCTCTGCCATGACACTCCCCTTGGTTTCCCAGCAGTTTGCCTTGGACCACCGACAAAGTTCAGACCAGCCAGGAGGATGGACGATGTGAGCGGATCAGAGCGAGTGATGGTGTTCGGCGCCGGCGGCTTTCTCGGCGGCGCGATCTGCCGGCTGCTGGCGGAGCGCGGGATCGAGCATCGCGGGTTCACCCGGTCGACCGGGGATCCGCATCGGCGCTTCGACCTGGCCAGCGGGCACTGCTACGCGCTGGACACCCAGCTGGGCGCCTACAAGCCGACGGTGATCGTCAACGCCGCGGCCGCCACCCATGGCGATGTCCTCGAGCTCACCCGGGGCAACGTCGTCGCGGTTCAGTCGTTGCTCTCGTCGATGAACGGGCACGCGAGCAATGCGCGCTTCATCCAGATCGGTTCGGCCGCGGAGTACGGCGGTGCGCCGCGCGGTACGAGCCAGGACGAGCAGGCCGAGCTCCGGCCGGGAGCGGCGTACGGGTTCACGAAGCTGGCCGGTTCCGAGCTGGTACTGCGCGCGCAGCGCAACGGTGCCGACGCCGTCGTGTTGCGGTCGTTCAACATCACCGGGCCGGGATCGCCACCGAGCACGCTCTTCGGCCGGGTGCTCCGGCAGCTCGGTGCGACCGACACGATCCAGCTGGGGTCACTCGAGGCGTGGCGGGACTACGTCGACGTACGGGATGTGGCCGAGGCTGTGCTGGCGGTCGCGACGGCGGAGGGCAAGCTGCCGCCGGTACTCAACGTCGGCTCCGGCAAGGCGACGCTGGCCCGCGACGCGATCAACAAGCTGATCGAGGTCAGCGGCACCAGGACGAAGATCGTCGAGGGTGAGGCGCACGCCGGCCACGCGGGCTCCCCCGCCGACGCGGTCGCCTGGCAGCAGGCGGACACCACGCTGATCAGCAAACACCTCGGCTGGTCCAGCAAGATCCCCCTCGACCAGTCCCTCACCGACACCTGGACCGCCCGCCCCCGAGAATGAGGTTGTGGATATCTGGTCGGTTTGTGAGCCGGCGCCGGATCGGGAGGGGCCCAACGAGGATCTGGTGATCAGTGGGCCGGACTTCGTGGTGGTGCTTGACGGGGCGACCGCGCCGAAGGGGATCGAGTCGGGTTGTGTGCATTCGGTGGCCTGGCTGGTCGCTCGGTTGGGGACTCAGTTGGCGCTCCCGCTGCTTGGGCGGTCCCAGGCGCCGCTCGCCGATCTGCTTGCGGACGCGATCAACGCAGTACGGGCTGAGCATGCGGACAGCTGCGATCTGACCAACCCCGACAGCCCGTCGTCGACGGTCGCGATGGTGCGGGTGGGCGACGAGCAGGTCGAGCACCTCGTGCTGGCCGATTCGCCGATCGTGCTGCGTGCCCCCGATCGGCGCGTGACGGTATTCGCGGACAACCGGGTCGATCTGCTGCCGGAGTACACGTTCGAGGCCGTACGCCGGTTGCGCAATCAGCCGGGTGGTTTCTGGGTCGCCAGCACCGAACCCAAAGCGGCGTACGAAGCAGTCGCCGGTACTACGGAGCGCGCGGCGGTCGAGCTGATCGCCCTCCTCACGGACGGCGCCTCCCGCTACTCCGAGCGCTACGGCCACCCCTGGGAAGACCTCGTCGACACCCTTGCGACAGCCGGCCCACAAGCCCTGATCGACAAGGTCAGGCGCTACGACGAGGATGCGCCCGCCGGCAGCTTCCGTGGGAAGCGGCGCGACGACGCAACCGCAGTACTACTACGGCTGCCATCGTGATGGCGCGTAGGAGGGGAAGTCTGGCGGGCGGGGAGCGTATTGCGGGGGGCCGGGTGGTGCGTCGGTGAAGGGTGGAGCCATCCGCTCGTCCTGCCAGGCGTTGGTGCGGAACATCAGGCGGACGATCGCCAGCCCGGCGACGGCGAGCAGCACCGCGGCGACGGTGAAGGCGATGTTCACGCCGAGGGCCGTCCGGACCATGAAGCTCTGCAGGTCGTAGATGTCCACATAGTCACCGGTCGCGTCGGCGACCTCCTTGCGGTGGACCAGCCGCACCACCCAGACGATGAAGCTGACCAGCGCGAAGCCGCTCCCGCCGACGATGATCAGCCAGAACGTCGTCCACGCGGCCCACCAGCCGTAGAGCAACCCCCGCGACGACTTGGCCGCACCAGGCTGAGTCGGCGGCTCGCTGGCGCGGATCACGTCCTCGACCACCTGCAGCGGATACCAGAACTGGACGATCGGACAGACCCAGCTACCGATCACCCAACCTTGCTCGCGCCGATGCACGCCGTCGCCCAGCCGCTTGGCACCTTGATAGGTGACACCTGCCGACGGCGCGAAGACCTCAGTGTTCTCGCGCGCCTTCCACAGCCAGATCACGAAGAAGACGCCGGTCGCCGGCACCAGCAGGCTGACGAGGTCGAGCAGCGGACCGGCGTTGCCGATCGACTCCACCCCGCGTGAGAGCTCGTCCTCGGAGAGCAGTCCGTAGACCAGCCGCTTCACGTCGTCGTACGAACGCCACATCAGCACGGCCTGGAGGATGGTGACGAGCGTGGTCAGCACCATCAGGACGAGGAAGACCACCGTGATCTGCCGCAGCGGCTTGTACGTCCGCGCCGGCGGCCCCATGTACGGCGATGGGTGATAGCCGGGCGGCCCCGGATACGGCTGACTCACCGACCTCACCTCCCCACAGACAAGTTAACCCGCTCGCGGGATCGCAGAGGAGTTGTCCACAGGTCAAAAGAGGCAAACCTCAGACTGCGGCGAACGCCTCTCGCGCCGCCGGCAGCGCCAGCGCCCGATCCGTCGCCGACAACCCGATCCGGGTCCGCCGATCGAGCAGGTCGTCCTCGGTCAGCGCTCCTTCATGCCGTACTGCGAAGCGCAGCTCCGCATGCGTCGTCGCCAACCCCGGCGCGATCGGCGCGAGCAGCTCCCGCTCGACCGCGATCACGTCCGTCGCCTCCACGCCGTACCGATCGACGAAGCGCGAAGGTGCTCGCACCGCCGCCAGTTGCACCCGACTCGCAGCGCCTACGAGCGGAATCCGATGCGTCAGACACGGCCGCCGCACCTCGACCCCAGACTGATCGAGCGCGGTGTCGAGCGTGTCCTGCGCCATCCGCCGGTACGTCGTGAGCTTGCCGCCCACGATCGTCACCACCCCGTCGGGACTCGTGATCACCGCGTGCCGCCGCGAGATGTCCGCAGTCTTGTCCAGCCCCTTGTGATGGCCGGTGTCGAGCAGCGGCCGCAGACCCGCGTAGCTGCCGAGCAGGTCGTCACGCGTCAGCGGCACCCGCACCGCCGCGCTGATCGTCGACAGCAAGAAGTCGATCTCGGCCTCCGTTGCACGTGGAACATCGCTGACCGGGCCCGGCGCCTCCTCATCGGTCAGCCCGACGTAGACGCGGCCATCGGGCGCCGGGATCGCCATCACCACCCGGCGCAACTCCCCCGGCACCGGTACGGTCAGTACTGCGGACAGCCCGCCGAACGCCGATTGCGGCAGCACCAGATGCGTCCCCCGGCTCGGCCGGAGTTTGATGCCTGAGGCAACTTGATCGGCCCAGATACCGGTCGCGTTGACGACGATCCCGGCGTCGAGGTCGATCCGCCGGCCGGACAGCTGATCCACCAGGACCGCACCACGCCCGGTCACCTGCTCGGCGGCGCAGTGGGTGATGATGCGAGCCCCGTACGACGCTGCGGTACGCGCGATGGAGACGACCAGCCGTGCGTCGTCGTAGAGCTGACCGTCCCAGGTGAGGAAGCCGCCGCGGAGGCCCTGCGGGCGGACGGTCGGTGCGTACCGTAGTACCTCCGCGGAACTCACCCGGCGGGAGTGCGGCAGGTAGTCGTCGCTGGTGCGGGCGAAGGTGCGGAGCACGTCGCCGCCGAGGAATGCGCTGCGCAGCAAGGCCGCCTGGGCGAACCGCGCCTCGGGAAACCAGGGTGCGACCTGCGGCACCGGATGGACGAGATGAGGTGCGGTCGTCTTCATCAGGATGCCGCGCTCGACGGCGCTCTCGTATGCGATGCCGACGTGCCCGGACGCGAGGTAGCGCAGGCCGCCGTGGACGAGCTTCGAGCTCCAGCGGCTGGTCCCGAAGGCGAGGTCGTGCTTCTCGACCAGCGCGACGGTCAGACCGCGGGCCGCCGCGTCGAGTGCGACGCCTGTGCCGGTGACACCGCCGCCGATGACGAGGACGTCGACCCGGCCGGTCGTGTCGAGCCACTCGAGCTCACGAGTCCGCCGGGCCGCGTTGAGGCTCGCGTTGCCGACCGCGATCATGGCGTCAGGTACCTGGTGAGCATCACCCGCAGCTCCTCGTCCAGCGCGGGGTACTCCTTCGGCTCGGCGAGCACCGGTCCGGAGACCGCGGAGGCGAGCGAGACGAGGATGATCTGCCGGGACAGCCAGTCGGAGTCGCCGTCACGGATCGAACCGTCGGCCTGACCGGACTCGATACCGGCCTTCACCAGCGCGAGGTGCGCGACGGTGCTGCTGCCGCGGCGCTCCAGCAGGTACGGCGTGAGGAACTCGGGGTCGAGCTCGATGATCTTGCGCATCAGCGGGTGGGTGCGGGTCTTCGCGACCACCTCGACCACGCCCTCGACCAGGCGGGCGCGGCCGTCGACGGCGTCGGGCTGGAAGGCGGAGACGAGCGCGGTCGTCCACTCGCGGGTCATCAGCGCGGCGACCACCGCCTGTACGTTCGGCCAGCGGCGGTACAGGGTGGCGCGGGAGACCTCCGCGTGGCGGGCGATGTCGGCCATCGTCATCCGGCGCATGCCGATCGCGAGCAGCAACTCGTACGCCGCGTCCAGGATCCGCTCCTCGCCGATCGCGTTCGCCGGGGTTGGGCGCGACGATCCGGTCGAGCTGGAGGAGGTATCGGTTTCGCTGCTACGCTGAGACATCACACGTCAGAGTGTATCAGCGACTTCGCCGACTGCAAGAGGTGTCCGGTCCCTCGGCGACGCTACCTCCGAACACCACAGATGGGGAGCCCACCATGACCGAGTCCGACCTCCCGGTGGCCAACCTCACCCCCGGCCGCTGGGGCGACCCCACCCAAGCCGTCGAGCTGCCCGCCGCAGCGCTGGAGGCGCTCAAACACCTAGGAGTCCGCCGCCCAACGCCTGCCAAGCCGGGTGGCGGTATCGAGAGCACCCCGAGTGGGCAGGGTGGGCAGGGCGAGGTGAGCGGGTCGGACGAGGCGGGCGACGAGGGCGAGCTGGACGGGGCGCGTGGGACGAGCGTGCTGAGCGCCGCCGATCTCGGCGGGATCGCCGCGGGTGCAGCTGCCGTGCCGTCCGCCGTGGGCGGAGGGCGGGAGTTTGGTGGGGATGAGGTTGGGGTCTTGGTGGAGGTCCTTGGGGCGGAGCATGTGGTGACTGACTTCGAGAGTCGGTGGGCGCACACGCGGGGGTATTCGACGCCTGATCTTTTGCGGCATCGGAGGGGTGACACCAGCGATATGCCGGCTGCGGTTGTCTATCCGGGATCGCATGAGGACGTGCAGGCGCTCCTGAGCGTTTGCTCCGAGCGGGGCATTGCGGTGGTTCCGTATGCGGGTGGGACCTCGGTGGTGGGTGGGTTGGCCCCGCAGGGGGTTGTGTTCGTGGCGGTTGATTTGCGGCGGCTCGACCGGTTGGTGGAGATCGACGAGGTTTCTCGGACGGCCACGATCGAAGCGGGGGTTAGGGGGACGGCGGCTGAGGGGTTGCTGGCGGAGCGGGGGTATACGTTGGGGCATTTTCCGCAGTCGTACGAGGGCGCGAGTATCGGTGGGTATGCGGCGACGCGGTCCAGTGGGCAGGCGTCGGCGGGGTATGGGCGGTTCGATCAGATGGTGGTCGGGCTGACGGTGGCTACGCCGCGCGGGATGATCGAGTTGGGGCGGGCCCCGATGTCGGCGGCCGGGCCGGATCTGCGGCAGCTGTTCCTCGGGTCGGAAGGGGCGCTGGGCATCATCACCAGCGTTGTGGTGCGGATTCGGCCTCGCCCGACCGAGCGCTCCTTCGAGGGCTGGCGGTTCGACAACTTCGACACAGGACTCGCTGCGATTCGGCGGCTGGCGCAGGACGGGCCGTTGCCGACTGTGCTGCGGCTGTCGGACGAGGCCGAAACGGCGATCAATCTGGCCGACCCCAACGTGCTCGGCGGTGGATCCGGCGGAGTGCTTGCGATCGTCGGCTTCGAGGGCGCCCGTACGCCGCTACGCCGCGCCGAACTCGCCGAGGTGCTAACGGCCGCCGGCGGCGAGTACCTCGGCGAAGGACCCGGTGACACCTGGCGCCAAGGCCGGTACCGGGCTCCGTATCTCCGCGATCCCCTCCTCGACGAAGGCGCGCTGGTCGAGACGCTCGAGACAGCCGGCTTCTGGTCGACCCTCCCGGCGTTGAAGGCCGGCGTCACGGAAGCCCTGGTCAACGACCTGACCAGCCAAGGCACTCCGCCGATCGTGCTCTGCCACGTCTCGCACGTCTACGAGACCGGCGCCTCGCTGTACTTCACCGTCATCTCCGCCCAGACCGACGACGCGGTCGCGCAGTGGCGGCAGGCGAAGACCGCGGCCAACCAGGCGATCGCCAAGGCCGGCGGCACCATCACCCATCACCACGGCGTCGGCACCGACCATCGCGAGGCCTACTCGGCCGAGGTGGGCCCACTGGCCGTCGAGGCGCTCCAGGCGGTCAAGCGGATCCTGGACCCGAACGGCATCCTCAACCCCGGCATCCTGCTCAAGTGTTGAAAACTTGCATGCAGTAGTTGAACTATTGCGTTGACTTAGCTCCTTCCTTAAGGTGTGGCGCACCCTGCCCTCCGTCCGCCCCCAGGAAGGCGCATCTGATGCCCCCACGCCCAAAACCCACCCGCCTGGCCGTTCTGGCAGTCGCCGCCGGAGCTGTCGTCGCCGGCGCAGGACTCTCTGCGATCCCCGTCCAAGCCGCCCCGGCCGCGATCCAGGCGGTCGGCGCTTCCCTCCCGTTCACCATCCTCGAAGCGGAGAGCTCGGCGACGAACGGCAGCAAGATCGGCCCGAGCTACAGCCATGGCACGCTCGCCGCCGAGGCCTCCAACCGCCAGGCCGTCACCCTCAACGGCGGCCAGTACGTCGAGTTCACCGCCCCCGGCACCACCAACGCGATCAACGTCGCGTACTCGATCCCGGACGGCCGGGCCGGCACCCTGTCGGTCTACGTCAACGGCCAGAAGCTGTCTCAGCAGCTGCAGGTGACCTCGAAGTACAGCTATGTCGACACCGGCTGGATCGTCGGGTCGCGGATTCACAAGCTGTACGACCACGCGCGGCTGCAACTCGGCCAGACCGTCAACGCCGGCGCCAAGATCAAGCTGCAGGTGGACGGTGAGAACACCGCCGGCCCGTACACGATCGACGACGTCGAGTTCGAGAACGTGGCCGGTCCCGCCGGTCAGCCTGGTGGCTCGATCTCGATCACCGACCGCGGCGCGGACCCGAACGGCAACAACGACTCCACCGGCGCGATCCAAAATGCCATCGACAGTGCCCGCGGTTCTGGTGGAACCGTGTGGATCCCGGCGGGCCGGTTCAAGGTCGGCGGCACGATCAACCCCGACGGCGTGACGATCCGCGGCGCCGGGCGCTGGCACTCGACCCTGCTCAGTAGTCACCTGATCGACCGCCCGAACGGCGGCGGCAACGTGAAGCTCTTCGACTTCGCGGTGATCGGCGAGGTGACGGAGCGGCACGACGAGTCGCCGGACAACTTCGTCAACGGCCAGCTCGGCCCGAACTCGATCGTCTCCGGGCTCTGGCTGCAGCACCTCAAGGTCGGGATGTGGCTGACCGGCAACAACGACAACCTGGTGGTCGAGAACAACCGGTTCTACGACATGACCGCGGACGGCCTGAACCTGAACGGCACCGCGTACAACGTGCAGGTGCGGAACAACTTCCTCCGCAACCAGGGCGACGACGCGCTGGCGATGTGGTCGCTGCACGCGGCGAACCGGAACAGTACCTTCGCCAACAACACGATCGTGCAGCCGAACCTGGCGAACGGCATCGCGATCTACGGCGGTACCGATCTGACCGTGCGGGACAACCTGATCTCCGACACCAACGCGCTCGGCGGCGGGATCGCGATCTCGAACCAGTCGTTCGGCTCGCCGTTCTACCCGCTGGCCGGGACGATCACGGTGTCCGGCAACACCCTGGTCCGGACCGGCGCGATGAACCCGAACTGGGGTCAGAACCACCCGCACGGCGCGATCCGGGTCGATGCGTACGACACCCAGATCAACGCCCAGGTGCGCTTCACCAACAACCGCTTGGTGGCCAGCCCGTGGTCGGCGTACCAGTTCGTCGACGGTGGTGGCGCCGGACGAGCGGTGCAAAACGTCACTGTGGACGGCGGCTCGATCGAAGGCGCCGGTACTTTCGCCTTCCAGGCCGAGACGACCGGCTCGGCGTCGATCAGCAATGTCGCGGCCAGCGGTATCGGCCGGGCCGGCGTCTACAACTGCGCCTACCCGGGTGGCTCGTTCGCGCTGAACCGTGGTTCCGGCAACAGCGGCTGGGACTCGACCTGGAGCGGCTGCAACTGGGTCGAACCGGGCAGCGGCGGCGGTACGGACCCGGGGCAGCCGACCGGCAACCTCGCGGCGGGCAAGTCGGTGACAGCGACCAGCACCAACCAGAACTACGTCGCGAGCAACTCCGTCGACGGCAACTCGGGCAGCTACTGGGAGAGCGCCAACAACAGCTGGCCGCAGTCGTTGACCGTGGACCTCGGCAGCAACCAGAACATCAAGCGGCTGGTACTGAAGCTCCCACCCAGTTGGGGCACCCGGACCCAAACCATCGCGGTACTGGGCAGCACCAACAACTCCTCCTACGACCAACTCGCCGCAGCGGCCGGCCGGACCTTCGACCCGGCCGTCGGCAACGCGGCGACGATCACTCTGCCGGCCACGGTGAACACGCGCTGGGTGCGGCTCACCATCACCGGCAACAACGGCTGGCCGGCCGGTCAGCTCTCGGAGTACGAGATCTACGGGCAGTAGTGCTTGACCTCAAGCGAGCTTGAGGTATGAGGGTGGCGGGCATGACGAACGAATCCCTGACCCGTCCCGTTGCTCTCATCACCGGCGCCAGCGCGGGGCTCGGCCTCGCGCTGGCGACCGGCCTGGCCGAGCGTGGCTGGGCCCTGATCATCAATGCCCGGGGCACCGACGCGCTCAAGAACGCGGCCGACGCACTGGCCGCCAAGACCGACGTCGTGCCGCTGGCCGGCGACGTCACCGACGCCGAGCATCGGGCCGACCTGGTCGACGCGGTCGGTGAACTCGGCCGGCTCGATCTCCTGATCAACAACGCGAGCTACCTCGGCGCGAGTCCGCTGCAGCGGTTGGCGGGCACCGACCTCGACGAGTTGCGGCGCGTATACGAGGTCGACGTGATCGCGCCAGTCGCGTTGAGCCAGGCGTTGCTGCCGGAGCTGGCCGCTTCCGCCGGGATCGTGATCAACATCAGCTCTGATGCCGCGGTCGAGGCCTACGAAGGGTGGGGTGGCTACGGGTCGGCCAAGGCGGCGCTGGATCACGCGAGCGCGGTACTGGCCGCAGAACATCCGGGGCTGGCTGTGTACGCGGTGGATCCGGGTGATCTGCGCACGGCGATGCACCAGGCGGCCTTTCCTGGGGAGGACATTTCCGATCGGGCCGAGCCTGCGAGCGTCGTACCGGCGTTTCTGCAGTTGCTGGACAGCCGGCCGGCGAGTGGTCGGTACCGGGCTGCTGAGTTCGCTCCGGCGGTGACGTCGTGAAAGTCCATCCACAGACGAGATTCACGTTGCCGGACGAGCTGAACGCGGTCGAGCCGCCGGAGGCGCGCGGGCTCGCCAGGGATCAGGTGAAGCTGTTGGTCGCGGAGGGGTCGACCGTCACGCACACGAGGTTCGACCGGATCGGCGAGCACCTGCGACCGGGCGATCTGTTGCTGGTCAACACGTCGGGGACCTTGGGTGCCGCGGTCGACGGCACCTGGATCACCGGCTCGGGTGTCGCTCCTGTGGTTGTGCACTTCTCGACCGCGCTGGACGACGGCACCTGGGTGGTCGAGCTGCGCAACGGCGGCCTGCCGATGTTCGGTGGCGCGGCTGGCGATCGGGTCGAGCTGCCTGAGGGAGTACTGACGCTGCTGGAGCCCTATGAGCCAAGCAGTCTGCGGTTGTGGAAGGCCAAGCCGCCAGTGGCGGACGTGGTCAACTACCTGTGGCGGAACGGACGGCCGATCACCTACAAGTACGTCGGCAAGCAGTGGCCGCTCGCGCTCTACCAGACGGTGTTCGCGAACCAGCCTGGCTCGGCGGAGATGCCTAGTGCGGGCAGGCCGTTCAGTTTCGAGCTGGTGAGTCAGTTGGCGGCTGCCGGAGTACTGATCGCTCCGATCCTGCTGCACTGCGGAGTGTCGTCGCTGGAGAGTCACGAGCCGCCGCTACCCGAGCGGTACGAAGTAACTGAGCACACTGCGAGCCTGGTGAATTGGGTGAAGGCCAATGGTGGCCGGGTGATCGCAGTCGGCACTACAGCGGTCCGTGCGATCGAGTCGGCGGCACAGGCTGACTGTGTGGGCGCAGCGAAGGGCTGGACCGACCTGGTGCTCGGGCCCGATCACCCGGCGACGGTGGTCGATGGGCTGATCACCGGCATGCATGCGCCGGAGGCCTCACACCTACTGCTGCTGGAATCGGTGGTCGGGGGCGACGTCGTCCAGCGTGCTTACGACGCCGCCCTCGAACACTCCTACCTGTGGCACGAATTCGGTGATGTCAGTCTTTTGCTCCGTCGGTGACCTCGACGGTCACCTCGGCCTCGGCCAGTTCCTCGAACTCCGCCGTGGTCACCGGTGGTCCGGCCGGCCCCGGGGTTGTTTCGTTCCCGGGCCGGGCCCGCTTGTCGACCGCCCGCGGGCTCACCGCGGCCGCCGTCCGCTGTTGATGGGCATCATGAATGTCCTTACCTGCAAGGTCCCCCGTTGGGACTTCACTCCTTTGACGAGTGATCAGTGCCCAATGTCATGCGCCGACGCGAAATTGTGGCCTAGGCCTTTATTAGTTCGTCTTTCAACCGTCGCCGGCCGGGCGCCACAGCCGTGCAGAAAGGTGTGTACCCCGCTGGCGACCGTCTCGCGGACTTCTCCCGAAGAGTCGGAGATCAGGAGGCAGAAGTGCAACGCTGCCTGCATCGGGTCCTCGAAGTCGAGCAGGCCGTCGTCGGCCAGCGTGTTGAAGCGGCCGGCCAGCGCGCGGCGAACCGTCAAGGTCTGCTGCCAGACGTCGATCGCGTCGTCGGGGAGGTGGCCGGCCTCGGCGCTGAGTTGGCGGGCCAGTGCGGAGTGCTCGGCGTAGTCCGGCATCGGGGTTCGCCAGGCGATGCCGAACTCGACCAGGTCCGCCTCGAGGTCGGTGATCCTGCGCAGGTACCGATCGATGATCTGCAGGTGCGCGGCGGCGACCCGCTCGGCGCTGTCCTGGATCACGGCGCGGAACAGCCCGGCCTTGTCCTGGAAGTGGTTGTAGATGGTCCGCGTCGAGACCTGCGCCTCGGCGGCGATCACGTCGATGCTCGCGCGGGCGTAGCCGTCTCGCGCGAACACGGTCAGCGCGCCCTTGAGCACTGCTTGCCGCTTGTCCATGGGAGTCAGCCTCTGGTTGGTGCAACGTACGTTGTACAACTACAACGAGCGTTGCACCTCCGGGTCATGACAACCAGGTCACCGTGGCCGGCAGAGCCTCGGCCAGCGGTGGGAGGTGAGGGTGCCACTTGAGCTCCCACTCGAGGGAGAGCCAGTAGTCGGTTCCCTGGAGGGTGTGCAGGAGGTCGGCGATCGGGTAGTCGCCCGCGCCGATCGCCACCGGCTTGTAGCCCTGGGTCGAGTCTTCGTCCTTGATCTGGATGAAGTCGATCCAGGGTTTCAGCAGGTCGAAGGCCTCGGCGGGAGTCTCGCCGTGGCTCCAGGTGTGGGCGCTGTCCCAGATCACCTTCGCGTTGTGGCCGGGCGCCTCCGCGTCGAGCAACCGGCAGAGCCGGGCCATCTTGCGGCCGGCGGAGTGCGAGTCGTGCGTCTCGAGCAGGATCCGGGAGTCCTTCGGGGCGGACGTCACCCGGTCCAGCGCGCGGATCTCGCCGGCGCTCGGACCATGCGTGGCCTCGGTGTCGTCGAAGGAGTCGTCCCCTGGGTCGTCGCCGGGGAAGACGCGGACGCCGCGGGCGCCGAGGTCAGCGGCCAGTTCGAGGTGCGCTTCGAGAGGTTGTTCCTCGACCGCGCAGAGCTTCACGTAACTGTTGACGGCGAGGATCTCCAGGCCGGCGTCCTCGATCCGGGCGCGCAGTTCGCGGCGCTCGGCCGCGGTCAGCCCGAGATGAGTGAACTCGTCGTCAGCCGTCCGGAGCTCCAGCCCGGAGATGTTGTTGCCTTTGGCAAGTTCCAGGACATGGTCGAGCGGCTCGCCGGGACAGCCGAGGGTGGAGAATCCGAGCGGGAACACTCGGTCAGACCCAGCGACGGCGCGGGTGGGTCCGGGGAGCGGTGGTCTCCGAGTCGTCCTTCTCCGGGGCAGCCGGGGTGGTCGGCTCGGCCGGCGGCTCGTACGAGTACGGGGACGACTGCTGGTAGTCCGTGGCCGGCTGGTCGGAGTAGCTCGTGCCGTAGTCCGAGGAGTAGTCGCTGGAGTAGCTCTCCTGCGAGTACGTCGGGCTGTAGGTGCTGTCGTAGCTCGAGCTGCTGTAGTCCGTGGCCGGTGCCGTGTACGAGGTCTCCGGCGTCGGGGCCGGCGTGTACAAGTCGTAGCCCGTGTTCGAGCTGTACGTGTCGTACGAGGACTCCGACGAGTAGCTGTCGTAGCTCGTGTTGCTGGTGTAGTCCGAGGTGTACGTCGGCTCCGGCGTCGTCGGCTCGGTGTACGAGTAGTTCGACGAGTAGTCGGAGGTGTAGGACGTCTCGTACTCCGGGGTGCTGACCGGGGCGGCCGGCGCTTCGTACGGCGCGTAGGTCGGGTCGGGCGTGTACGTCGGAGGCGTGTAGCTGGTCTCCGGGGCGTACGACGGCTCGGGGCCGAACGACGGCACGGTCGGCAGCGGCTTCGACGGCGTCAGGTAGTCGTCCTGCGCGGGCAGCGACGGCGCCTGCTGGTAGTAGCTGTCCGAGTCGGAGACAGCGGTCTGGACCGTCGACGGGCTGTCGACCGCGACCCGAGCGGCCCGTCGACCAGCGCGCGCAACAGGCGCGGGCTCAGGCTCGGGTGCGGGCTCCGTGGAGGTCAGGTAGTCAGAGGTGCTGGTGCTCTCGTATGAGTACGGCTCGGAGTACGAGCTCGACCAGGACGGCTCCTGCGGGGCCTGGGCGGCCGGCTGGTACGCGTACGGATCGGGCTGCGGCGGAGCCACGGTCTCGGCCTGCCAGCTCGGCAGCGGCGCGGAGAGCAGATCGTTGCTCGGGGCCGGGGTGTACGGGTTGGTGGGGCTCGACCAGGTCGGCGTCTCCAGCCCGGAGGCCGTCTGCTGGTACGACGGCAGCGCCTCGATCACCTGGCCGGTGTCCTCGCGCCAGCTCTCGATCGGGTTGAACTGCTCCGTGGCCGGACCGGCGTCCTCCCAGGACGGTGCGGCCGGGGTCTCGGCGACCGGTGCGAACGGGCTCCACTTCGGAGCCTCCTCGGCGGCCGCGGCACCGGCGGCGAGGGCCAGCGCCGGCTGACGCTGCTCCACCCGCGGCGCGGCGATCGGCTCGGAGATCGCGGGCTGCTCGGAGGTGTCGTCGTCGGCGGTGACCCGGTACGACGGAACGGCCACCAGCTTCGGCTCGCGCTGGTCCCACCAGGGCATCCACTCGCGGCTGGTCTGCATGGTGTTGATCTTGCGGATGATCAGCGTCGCGGCGACGGCGGAGACCGCGGTCAGGATCAGCGACGCCGTCCCGGCCAGGGCGATCCCGCGTAGGGAGCCGACGGTCGCCTCCATCCACATCAGCGCCCGGCGGATCACCACGTCGAACACGAGTGCGCCGACCCAGGCGACCCACCACACGTTCGTGAGGAGGGGCTTCCTGAGCCGGCGCAGGTCGTCGGCGTACACGGGGGTCTTCGGATCGCTGGCCAGCCAGATGTCGTCGACGATCTGTTTCGGATAGATCAGGTTCGGCCCGGGGCAGAACCAGCTGGCCAGCACCCAGCCGTGGCTGCGGCGATGGTCGGCCTGGCAGAAGACCTCGGAGTTGACCCGGACCCGCCACAGCCAGATCACGAAGACCACGGCGGCGGCGACGGAGATGATGACGTTCGGGATCGAGGTGATCCGGGAGATGCTGTCGGCGCGGTTCAGGTCCGCGTCGTCGACGTTGGGGCCGCCACCGAGGTAGCTGTGCACGACGCCGTAGGTGTTCCAGTCGGACCACGTACAGAGCAGATGAGTGACCGTGGACGCACCGAGCAGACCGATCGCGATCTTGCCGACCGTACCGACCTGCTGGAACTCCTCGGCGGCATGTGGCTGCCACTCATCTTTGTCTTCAACAGCAGAAAGAACTGCTCGTTGCGGGTGGCTCACGTCGTGCGTCCCTCGCGTTGCTGGAACTCCGTCTGTTCGGCGTCTCGGTCGAATCCTGCCCCCGCGTGACCGAGCCACATTGATACCACGAAGTAAGTACGCCTGTGGAGTCGATGCCAGCACGGAGGGTATCGACTTAACACGGTCTTTTCGTACGCCCATCACCAGATGTAACGAGGTACTTGACCGTGTGTAACGGTTTGGTTTACAGGGCAGGAGGTTGGTACCCCCGGTCGACCGGATATCCGGCCTGGTCCTGGGCCCACCACGGGGTCCACGGCCGGCGGAGCTGGAGTTCGTTGATGCGCTGAACCAACATCACTGCGAGTACTGCCGCGGCGGTCGTACTGACCGCGGAAATGCCGGACATCACAGCATTCGTCCGAAGTTCGGAGAGCTGCGGGGCGCCGTCCAGCACGCTGCGCTGGGCGAGGTTGTCGAGCACCAGCCCGATCACCCAGGTGATCCACCAGGCCCAGACCAGCCGGGTGCCGGGGATGCCGCGCAGGGTCGGGATGCCGGTCGGGGTGCGGGGGTCGCTGGCGGCGACGATGTCGTCGACGACCTGCTTGGGGTACCAGAGGTTCACCACCGGGCAGATCCAGCTGCCGAGCACCCAGCCGCGGGTGTACCGGTGCTCGCCGCGGCAGAACATCTCCGCGTTCCAGCGGACCCGCCACAGCCAGGTGATGAAGACCGCCGCGGCCGCGAACAGGGCGAGCGCGGCGACGATGCCGAGCGAGCCGGAGATCAGGTCGGCCTGGGCGAACTTGTGGTCGTCGTCGGGATAGCGCTCGAGGGTGCGGTAGGAGTACCAGTCGGACCACGCGGTGGCCCAGCCCAGCACGGTGACCACGCCGATCAGTACGGAGGCGGCCAGGCCCATCGCTTCCTCGGAACTGAACCACCGATCCATCGGCGGCTGACTGGTCATCTGCACCTCCTCGGGATCGGCGAGCCATCAGAAATAGCACACAGACAGTGATCGAAGCCGAACCTTGCGTCGCTGACTGACAAAGTGTCGGTGTCTGGGTGGACGATAGGACCATGCGCTGGTCCGTGTTCGATTCGCCCATCGGGGAGCTGTCCGTGGCCGTCGACGACGACGGTCTGTGCCGGTTGCGGTTCGGCGCCATCGAGCTCGGCCCGGACCGGGCGCGCGACGACCTGTTGATCGCCGCCGGGGAGCAGCTGAAGGCGTACTTCGCCGGCGAGCTGACCGAGTTCGACCTGCCGCTGTCGGTGCGTGGTGGGTCGCAGTTCGAGCGCGCAGTCTGGGAGCGACTCAAGCAGATCCCGTACGGCGAGATGGAGACGTACGGCGAGGTCGCCAAGGCCCTCGGAGACCCAGGGGCGGCCCGGGCCGTCGGGGTCGCTTGCAACCGCAACCCGATCGCGGTGATCGTGCCCTGCCACCGGGTGGTCGGCGCCGGCGGCAAGATGGTCGGCTTCGGCGGCGGCATCCCGTTGAAGCGTCATCTGCTCGAACTGGAAGCACGGGTCACGATCGAAACGCAATGGCTCTGAACACTCAGTGAAGAAGTTGCGGACGAAGCGTAAAGAAGTTTCCGCCGGGCCGTTGTGATGCCAGATATCGGACAGCCAAGCGCTAATGTCGCGGTGTGCGATCGCACTGACACAGTTTCATCACACGTTTGACTGGTTCCGCCCCGACCTGCCCGGAGACGAAGAGATGACGCAGCCCAGCTCGGCGCCCCATGACGACCTGAGCCAGTTGATGGACAAGAGCGCCGAAGAGTGGTCGGCGCCGGAGATCCAGGACGCGGCCCGGACGGCGATGCAGTTGCATGCACCGGATCGCGAACCGCTGACCTGGATCAAACGGTTCGGCGTACTGCCCTGGCTGCACCGCAACGAGGCCGTCTGCCGTGAGTGTGGCGGCAACTACCCGTGCATCACCCACCGCTACGCGACCCAGCTGCTCTCGGCCGGCCGCGTCCACATCGCCGGTGGCCGCCGCGACGACGAGCCCGGCGACGAAACACTGAACTAGCCGGACGCTGAACGGACGAAGGCCGCGACCTCCACCTGGGGGTCGCGGCCTTCGCCGTTGCGGTGTCGAGGTGGATCAGGAGTCGGTCGGCTTCGAGTCCGTCGACTTCCGCGGGGTGGTGGTCTTCTTCGCGGCACCGTTCGACGCGGCCTTCGGAGCCTCGTCGGCCTCGGCCTTCGGGTCCTCGGTCTTCGCGTCCTCGGTCTTGCCGTTGGCGGACGTGGCGTCCGTCTTGGTCTCGGCCTTCGGCGCGGCAGCGGCCGGCTTGTCGGCAGCCGTCTTGGCCTCGGCCGGGCGCGACGTCGTGCCGGCCGGGGCCGAGCTGTAGTCGCGGCCGCTGGTCGGGGTCGACTGCCAGGCCGGCTCCGGCGGGGTGAGCAGCTTCTTCACGGCCGCGGCGGCGAGTGCGCCGAAGCCGAGGAACAGCACCACCTTGCGCAGCTTGTGGCTCTTCTTCGGGACGTCGATCTCACCCTTGAGCGCGGCCTTGGTGGCCTTGCCCCGGCGTGAGCTCTCCTCGATGACCGGCTCCGCGGCCGCGGCCAGCGTGGCCAGCGCGGCGGTCACCTTCGGCAGTACGTCGTCGTTGAACCGCTCACGGGCGCGCTCGGCGGCGTGCTCGGTGGCCGGTCCGACCTTGCTCAGCGCGTCGTCGATGACCGGTCCGGCCTTCTCCACCGCGGCGTGTGCGACGGCGGCTCCACGCTCGACCGCCTTCTCGGCGTAAGGCGAGACCCGCTCCCGTGCGCTGCCCACACTGTCCCGTGCGGTGCCCACGGCCGACTCGGCCAGCGGACGGACCTTGTCCTTCGCGGTCTCGACCCGGCCCTTGGACTTCAACAAACCCACGGTTCCTCCATGGACGCTTTCGATTCGACTTCTGGACAGATCCGGCTTCTTTTGCATCGTACGACGTACCCAGCCGATAAACGTTCCGGCCACACCCTGAGATGACCCTGGGCACGTCGATGCGGCCCGAACTTGTGGTGCATGACAGGATCGATGCCGTAAGCCGTAACCGATGAGGAGTATCTCGTGGCCGAAGAACTGTTCGCGACGCTGCAGACGACGAAGGGCGACGTCGTCATCAAGCTGTTCCCCGATCACGCGCCCAAGACGGTGCAGAACTTCGTCGGCCTGGCCGAGGGCACGAAGGAGTGGACCGACCCGACGACGGGGCAGGCCAGCACCGCCCGCTTCTACGACGGCCTCGGTTTCCACCGGGTCATCGACGGATTCATGATCCAGGGCGGCTGCCCGCTCGGCACCGGCACCGGTTCGCCGGGCTACAGCTTCGACGACGAGATCCACCCGGAGCTGCAGTTCGACCGTCCGTACCTGCTGGCGATGGCGAACGCGGGCATCCAGTTCGGCAAGGGCACCAACGGGTCGCAGTTCTTCGTGACCGTGGTCCCGACCCCGCACCTGAACCGCAAGCACACCATCTTCGGCGAGGTCGTCGACGACGACTCGAAGAAGGTCGTCGACGCGATCGCGACCGCGGACACCACGGCCGGCGACCGGCCGACCGAGCCGATCGTGATCAACAGCGTCAAGATCGAGCGCAAGACCGTCTGATCCACCGCGCGAACCGGCCGCCGGCGACGGCGGCCGGTTCCCGCACCCCTTTTGCACCGACCGTCCGACTGCGGAGGACCAGGGCGTGACCGAGACCGTCTGCTACCGGCACCCGGATCGGCCCGCTGGGGTCCGTTGCCAGCGCTGCGACCGGCCGATCTGCCCGGCCTGTATGAACAGTGCCGCCGTCGGCTTCCAGTGCCCGTCGTGTTTCAACGAGGGCGTGAAGTCGATCCCGCGCACCCGGACGTCGCTGGGCGGCGTCGCGCGCGGCAACAGCCCGTACGTGACCTGGACGATGATCGCGCTCAACGTGCTGGTCTTCATCGCGGTCCGCAGCGGCAGCCCGAAGCTGCTCAACGATCTCGTGATGGTCCCGGTGCTGGTGGACTCCGAGCCGTGGCGGTTGCTCACCTCGGCCTTCACCCATGTGGCGATCTTCCACATCTTCTCGAACCTGTTCATGCTCTGGCAGGTCGGCCCGATCCTGGAACAGATGATGGGCCAGGTCCGGTACGCCGTGCTGTACCTGCTCTCCGCGCTCGGTGGTGGCGTCGCGGTCTGGCTGCTCGGCTCCCCCGGCGGCGCGACGCTGGGTGCTTCCGGCGCTGTCCTGGGACTGGTCGGCGCGCTGCTGGTGATCAGCAAGGCCCGCGGGATGGATGTCACCTGGATCATCGCGTACGTCGCGATCACCGCGGTCATCTCGTTCGCCGTCCCGAACATCTCCTGGGAAGGCCACCTCGGCGGCTTCGTCACCGGCGCCGCAGTCGCCTGGCTCTTCCTGCAGGACACCAAGCGCCGCCGCAGCAAAGTCAACCGCTGACGTCGCCCGTCAGATAACGCGTGATAGTCGGCCCCAGCCAGGCGACAGCTTCCTCGCGAGTCAGTGCGGCCACCGGCGGCAGGGCGAGGACATAGCGGCAGAGTGCAAAGCCAAGCGCCTGGGTGGCGACCAGGCCGGCGCGGGTTGCCGCGCTGGCTGACGAGACGGCGTGGTCGCCGCTGGCCGCGGTGCCTGGCCGCGCGGTGCTGAGGCTCATGATCGCGGGGCCGAGTTGGTCGGCGAAGAGTTGGCGCATGCGGGCGGCGGCTGCTTCGTTGGTGACGCTGGCGCGGAGTAGTGCCTTGAGGGACTCGTCGTCCTCCCAGCGGTCCAGGAAGTGGTTGGTGAGTGCTGCCCCGACCTCCTCCCGCGGGAGCCTGCTCAGGTCGGGTAGCCGCAGGTCGAACTCGGCCGCCGCCGCGAAGAGCTTCTCCTTGTTGCCGAAATATCGCATCACCATCGCGGGATCGATCGCCGCGTCCGCCGCGATCGCCCGGATCGTCGCCCGCTCGTAGCCGTCCGCCGCGAACCGCTCCCGCGCCGCGGCCAGGATCACCCCTCGGGTCCGATCAGCCGACCGCTTCACCTCAGTCATCCTCACACCGTAGGTCAACAGGTGTTGACTTGGCTAGCCCGGCCTGTCTACAGTGAAGTCAACAAGCGTTGGCCAACAGGTGTTGACCAAGAAGGGGTGGTCGAGATGATTCCGGAGAAGACCGAGGTGCTGGTGGTGGGGGCCGGGCCGGTGGGGCTGGCGGTGGCGGTCTCGCTGGCCGGGCACGGCCGGCAGGTGACGGTCGTCGATCGGCAGGCGGCGGGAGCGAACACCTCGCGCGCCTCCGTGGTGCACCCGCGGACGCTGGAGTTGCTGGAGCGGATCGGCGTCAGTGAGCGGCTGACCGAGCTCGGCATCCACGTCGAGCAGTTCAACATCGCCGACGGCGACCGGACGCTGGTCCCGGTCCGCTTCGACAAGCTGCCGACGGAGTACCCGTACGTCCTGATGATCCCGCAGAACCTCACCGAGCAGGTCCTGCTCGACCGGCTGACCGAGCTCGGTGGCACAGTCCACCGTCCGTACGTCGCCACCGGAGTGCTGCAGAGCGCTGACGGAGCCGAGGTCACGTTGGAGTCGGGCGAGGTGATCAAGGCGCAGTACGTCGTGGCCGCCGATGGGATGAACAGTCGGATGCGCGATCTGGCCGGGCTCGGATTCGACGGCGCCGACTCATTGCCGCTGAACTTCACGCTGGTGGATGTGCGGGTCGAGAGTGGGCTGCCGGACGACGAAGTACTGCTGTACTTCTCGAGGCCCGGCATGTTGGTGGCGGCGCCGTTGCCTGATGGGACCTTCCGGCTGGTGGCCGAGGTGGAGGAGGCGCCGGAGCACCCGGATGTCGCTTATGCCCAACGGCTCCTCAACGCGCGCGGCCCGCAGGAGGAGACGGCCCGGGTGACCGAGGTGATCTGGGGATCACGCTTCCGGATCCATGAGCGGGTGGCCGATCGCTACCGCGAAGGCCGGATCGTCCTAGCCGGCGACGCGGCCCACACCCACAGCCCAGCAGGCGGCCAAGGCATGAACCTCGGCCTCCGCGACGCCGTCGTCCTCGGCGACGCCCTCGCCGAAGCTCTGACCACCGGCAATGAAACCAAGCTCGATGAGTACGCCCAGAACAACCGCGAAGAGGCTGTCCGAGTGGTTGCCCTAGCGCATCGGCTCACCCGGCTGGCGACAGCGCCATCCGCGCTGCGCCCCGCCCGCAACGCGGGCCTCCATCTGCTGGCCCAAGTGCCCGCCTTCCGGCGAGGCCTCGCCGAGCAGCTAGCCGCCATCAGCCACCGCTGACTGCCCGGCTCCCCCCGAGCCACCGGCTCGACTCCTCGCCACCCCACCCCACCCGCGCACCGCGCGGAGCGCGGTGCGCGGGTTTCCCCGCTCTGTTCTGGGAACTGCTTCCGCCTGGGCTGCCGGGAGCCCTACCCTCCAGTTACCCATCGCAACAATCTCACTACTGGAGGTCACCGTGTTCCATCCCGCCCGATGGCACCGACTTGTCCCCCTCGCGATCGCGGCCGCCGTGGTCGTCGGCGCCGGTAGCCATGTCCAGGCTGTCGCGCCACCCGACCGCAAGGTGCAGGCCTACGAGAAGGCCGAGCTGATCCAGCTGCTCCGGATCAACACCCCGACGACGGCCGACCGCAAGCGGCTGAACACCCTGGATCTCGACCTGGCCGAGTCGGCCGGCCAGAACTACGTCGACGTGGTTGCCTACGGCAACCAGGATCGCCGGCTGCTGAAGCTGGCCGGCTTCACCTGGTCGGTGCTCGAGGACGATCTGGTCGGCGCCGACCGGGAACGCGAGCGCGCGGACGCGGCGTACGCGAAGGCGGTGAAGACTCGCGCCATCCTGGCCACGCTGCCGAGTGGGCGGACGGCGTACCGGCAACTGGCCGACTACAACAACGATCTCGCGGCGCTGGCGTCGCAGTACCCGACCAAGGTCAAGCAGATCACGCTGAAGAACACCTCGCTCGAAGGCCGGACGATCCGCGGCATCGAGATCAGCCGGGACGTCAACGTGAGCAACGGCAAGCCGGTGTTCATCATGATGGGTCTGCACCACGCGCGGGAGTGGCCGTCGGGTGAGTTGACGATGGAGTTCGCCTACGACCTGCTGAAGAACGACGGTGTGGTCCCGCGGATCACCAACATCCTGGACAAGTCGCGCGTGGTCGTCGTCCCCGTGGTGAACCCCGACGGCTTCAACCTCAGCCGCACCCTCGGCTACGAGATGAAGCGGAAGAACTGCCGCGTCACCAACGGCCAGATCCCGACCACCGGCCAGTGCGCGCAGTCGTCCAACCAGTCGCGCGGTACCGACCTGAACCGCAACTACGCCGGCTTCTGGGGCGGCCCGGGCGCGTCGACCAGCCTGACCTCGGAGACGTACCGCGGTGCGAGCGCTTTCAGCGAGCCGGAGTCACGCAACATCCAGTCGCTCGTCTCGTCGTACCAGGCGACCACCCTGATCACGAACCACACCTACTCCAACCTCGTACTGCGTGAGCCCGGGTACGCCGGTGCCGGCAACACCCCGGACGAGGCGCTCTACAAGTCGCTCGGCGACCAGATGGCCGCGCAGAACGGCTACGACAGCCAGTTCGGCTACGAGCTCTACGACACGACCGGTACCACCGAAGACTGGTCGTACTACGCGACCGGCGGACTCGGCTTCACCTTCGAGCACGGTGCGAGCAGCTTCCACCCGGCGTTCAGCAACATCGCCAACTTCTACTTCGGCTCGGGAAGCACCGCAGGCAAGGGAAACCGCGAGGCCTACCTGATCGCCGCCGAGAGCACGATCAACCCGGCCCGGCACTCGATCATCACCGGCACCGGCCCGGCCGGTGCCGTCCTGCGGCTGAAGAAGTCGTTCAACACCAAGACGTGGAACGGCACCCTCATCCCCGACGTCCTCGACACCACGATGACGGTGCCGGCCGGTGGCACGTACACGTATCACGCCAACCCGTCGACGCGGCCGATCACTGTCCAGCAAGGCGGCACGGAGTCGTGGACGCTGACCTGTGAGCGCCCGACCGGTCAGGTGCTGGAGACCCGTCAGGTCACCGTCGCCCGAGGTGCTTCCGTGACTGCGAACCTCACCACCTGCGCGGCGGCCTTCTAGCCGGCCGTCGACTCGCGAATCTGCAGTGTGTAGGGAACGGTGAGGTCGCGGCGGTCGACCTCACCGGTTCCCGCGATCCGGTCCAGCAGCAGGCCGACGGCGTTCTCCGCGAGCCATTCCTTGTCCGCCGAGATCGTCGTCAGCGACGGTGAGTGGTAGCGGCCGTCCTCGATGTCGTCGAAGCCGACCACCGCGACGTCCCCAGGCACCGACAGTCCGGCGTCGGCGAGCGTGCGCAAGGCGCCGAGCGCGAGCGAATCGTTGAAGCAGAACACGGCATCGGGCCGGTCGGGCAGTGCGAGCAGTTCTCGCATCGCCGCGGCGCCGTCCTCCCGGTGGTAACCCGTGCCGGCCAGCTCCAGCGCGGGGTCGAGCGGCAGGCCCGCGGCCTTCAGCGCCTTGCGGTATCCCTTCCGCCGTACGGCGCCGGTCCCCGCGCCGCCGCCGACCCCGATCGCTGCGATCCGGCGTCGGCCGATCGAGATCAGGTGCGTGGTCGCGTCGAAGGACGCCTGGACCGAGTCGACCGCGACGTGGTCGAGGGTGCCGCCCGCATGCCGCTCACCCAGCAGGACCAGCGGTTTCGCGTTCGCGGCGAGCTCGATCTTGGCGGGCGCGGTCGTGATCGGCGAGAAGATGATGCCGTCGATCAGTTGTCCGCGCATCCCGTCGAGGACCAGTTTCTCGGCGGCCGGTTCGCCCTCGGTCTGGTCGATCAGGACGGTGATGCCACGTTTTTTGGCCGCCCGGCTGATGGCTGCGCCGAGCTCAGCGAAGTACGGGGAGGCCATCTCCGGGATGGCCAGCGCGATGAAGTCGGAGCGGCCCTTGCGCAGCGAGCGGGCGCTGACGTTCGGGGTGTAGTCGAGCGCCTCGATCGCGGCCTCGACCTTGGCCCGGGTCTGCGCGGTGATGTGCGGGTAGTCGTTGATGACGTTGGAGACCGTCTTCACCGACACACCGGCGCGCGCCGCCACGTCGCTCAGCCTGGTCGCCATCCGTCCTCCCTTCGCCCGCTTGTCGCCTGAGTGTGCCACGGCCTGTCGGCGCCAGCTCTTTACAGCGGATGTCAATCGTTGTAAAAACTCAGGTTAATCGTTGTAGAGAATTCTGTGGAGGATCTGTGGCGCGTCTTGCGGTCGACCCCGCGTTCGTTGTCGGTGCACTGGACCGGCGGCTGTTCGGCTCGTTCGTCGAGCACATGGGGCGCTGTGTCTACACCGGGATCTAC
Source organism: Kribbella sp. NPDC051718 (assembly GCF_040681515.1). Lineage (NCBI taxonomy): Bacteria > Bacillati > Actinomycetota > Actinomycetes > Propionibacteriales > Kribbellaceae > Kribbella > Kribbella sp. NPDC051718. The sequence continues at coordinate 69,754 of NZ_JBFAYZ010000013.1, forward strand.
GAGCCCGGCCACGCCACCGCGGACCCGGACGGGTTCCGCGAGGACGTGCTCGCGCTGGTTCGCGAGCTGGGCGTGACCGCGGTCCGCTACCCGGGCGGCAACTTCGTCTCCAACTACCGCTGGGAGGACGGGGTCGGCCCGAAAGACCAGCGGCCGCGCAGGCTCGATCTCGCCTGGCGCGCGGTCGAGCCGAACCAGTTCGGCACCGACGAGTTCGTCGCCTGGTCCCGCAAGGCCGGCGTCGACCCGATCTGGGCGGTCAACCTCGGCACCCGCGGTATCACCGAAGCGGTCGAACTGCTCGAGTACTGCAACCTCCCGGCCGGTACGGCGACCGCCGACCGCCGGGTCGCCAACGGCACCCCCGAGCCGCACGGCATCAAGGTGTGGTGCCTGGGCAACGAGATGGACGGCCCCTGGCAGATCGGCCACAAGACCGCCGAGGAGTACGCCCGCCTCGCCGAGGAGACGGCGAACGCCATGCGCCGCGTCGATCCCGGCATCGAGTTCGTCGCCTGTGGATCGAGCAACCGGCACATGGCGACGTTCGGCGACTGGGAACGCACCGTGCTGGAGCGCACCTACGACCTGGTCGACCACATCAGCCTGCACGCGTACTACGAGCCGAAGGACGGCGACCAGCAGAGCTTCCTCGCGGCCGCCGAGGACATGGACCGGTTCATCGACTCGGTCGTCGCCACCGCGGACCACGTGAAGGCGCTCAAGCGCAGCGACAAGGAGATCACCTTGTCGTTCGACGAGTGGAACGTCTGGTACCAGGCGCGCTTCCCCGGCGAGCTCGGGCTGGACGTCCGCGAGGTCGGCCCGCTGATCGAGGACACCTACACGGTCGACGACGCGGTGGTCGTCGGCAGCCTGCTGATCACCCTGCTCCGGCACGCCGACCGGGTGAAGATCGCTTGCCTGGCGCAACTGGTCAATGTGATCGGCCCGATCCGGACCGAGCCGGACGGTCGCGCGTGGCGGCAGACGATCTTCCACCCGTTCGCGCTGACCGCGAAGTACGCGGGCTCGACGGTACTGCGCACGGAGGTGGCCGGCCCGGACGTCGACACGGCGGCGTACGGGCGGGTACCGGCTCTGTGGAGCACAGCGACGTACGAGGAATCCACCGGTGAGGTGGTGCTCTTCGTGGTGAACCGAAGCGAGACCGACAAGGTCGACCTGGAGGTGCCACTGCAGCCCGGTCTGCGAGTGGTCGAGCACCTCGCCCTGTACGACGACGACCGGAATGCGGTCAACACCGCCGAGGACCCCGACCGGGTGGTGCCGCGGAGCATCGACGGCACCGAGGTCATCAACGACAGCTGTACGGCCACGTTGCCCCCTGCCTCGTGGCACATGATCAGGCTCTCCCCTGGAGGTACACGGTGAACACCATCAACCGGCGAATGATGCTGGGCGGAATCGGCGCTCTGGGGGCGGCCGGTGTCCTGACAGCCTGCGGCTCGGGATCGGCGGGCAAGCCCGGCGCGGCCGCGACCGGCGACGGCGGCGCGAAGGGCTACGACGGACCGAACGTCGAGCTCGACTTCTGGAACGGGTTCACCGGTGGTGACGGCCCGTTCATGCGCAAGATCGTCGACGCGTTCAACGCCGAGCACCAGAACATCAAGGTCAAGATGACCGTGATGCAGTGGGCCGACTACTACACGAAGCTGCCCACCGCCGTCGGCAGCGGCCGGGGTCCCGCGGTCGCGATCATGCACGTCGACTCGCTCGCCACCAACGCCGCCCGGAACGTGATCGAGCCGCTCGACGACGTCGCCAAGGCGCTGGACCTCAAGCAGGAGGACTTCGCCGACGTGGTGTGGAAGGCCGGCGAGTACAACGGCAAGCGGTACGGCATCCCGCTGGACATGCACCCGCTGGGCTTCTTCTACAACAAGACGCTGATGACCCAGGCAGGCCTGGACCCGGCCAAGCCGCCGGCGACGGCCGACGAGTACATGGCCGCGCTGGACGCCCTGAAGGGCAAGGGGATCCAGGGCCACTGGGCGACACCGTTCCAGTTCACCGGCGTGATGACCGTGGAGTCGCTGCTCTGGCAGTTCGGCGGCCAGCTCTTCAACGAGGACTCGACCAAGACCACCTGGGCTGACGAGCCCGGCGTCAAGGCGCTGACCTGGTTCACCGACCTGGTCAAGAAGGGCTACAGCCCGAAGAACGTCGCGCAGGACGCGGACAACATCGCGGTGATGAACGGCAAGAACGCCTTCGTCTGGAACGGCATCTGGAACATCAACACGTTCAAGGAGAAGAAAGGCCTGGAGTGGGGCGTCGCCGCGCTGCCGAACATCGGCGGCAAGAAGGCGGCCTGGTCCGGCTCGCACCAATTCTGCCTGCCGAAGCTGAAGACGCCGGACGCCAACAAGTCGACGGCCGCCCGGGTGTTCGTGAACTACGTCAGCCAGAAGTCCATCGAATGGGCCCGCGGTGGTCAGGTACCGGCGCGTAAGCAGGTCCGTGAATCGGCCGACTTCAAGGCACTGCCCGAGCAGTCCGCGCTTGCGACCCAGGTCGACGATCTGCACTTCCCGCCACCAGTACCCGGCATCGGTGACGCGCTGGCCGAGCTCAACAAGGCGGTCAACGAGGCCGTCCTGCTGAAGACCGAGCCCGCCAAGGCGTTGTCGGACGCGGCCGGCCGCTCCGACAAGATCCTGGAGGCCAACCGCAAGAAGTACGGGGCATGAGAGGCTACGGCCGGGCTACGCCGTACCTCTTCCTGGCGCCGTATCTCGCGCTGTTCCTGTTGTTCGTCATCGGCCCGGCGATCTTCGGCCTGTGGATGAGCCTGCACGACTGGGACTTCCAGTTGCCGGGCAAGCCGTTCGTCGGATTGCAGAACTACAAGGACCTGTTCGACTCGCAGTCGACCACCGCCGAGCCGTTCTGGCACGGGATGCGGGCGACGGCGATCTTCACGCTCGCGTCGGTACCGTTCCTGGTGACGCTGCCGCTCGGGCTGGCGGTCGTACTCAACCGGCGGTTCCCCGGCCGGACTTTCTTCCGGGCGGTCTTCTTCGCGCCGTACGTGCTCGGGGTCGCGGTGGTCGGGCTGATGTTCCGGTACATCCTGGACACCAGCTTCGGCGTGCTGAACGCATTCCTCGGGCTGTTCGGGATCGGCGAGATCGGCTGGACCACCGAGCAGCCGTGGGCGTTCGCGTCGCTGGTCGGGATGACCGTGTGGTGGACGATCGGGTTCAACGCGATCATCTACCTGGCCGGGCTGCAGGACATCCCAGCCGACCAGTACGAGGCCGCGGAACTCGACGGGGCCAACCGCTGGCAGGCGTTCCGGCACATCACCGTGCCGGGACTGCGGCCGGTCGTCACGTTCGTCGTGACGATCACGATCCTTGCCTCCGCCAACATGTTCGGGCAGGCCCTGCTGGTGACGCAGGGCGGTCCGGGTGACACCACCCGGACCGCGTTGATGGTGATCGCGGACACCGGCCTGTCGCAGTTCCGGATGGGACAGGCGACGGCGATGAGCTACGTCCTGGCCGCTTGCCTGGCGATCGTCTCGCTGATCAATTTCGCGCTGCTGAGGGAGAAGAAGTCATGAGGCGGCGCAGGTCCCCGGGGTTCTGGGTGCTGATCGGGCTGCTGACGCTGGTGTTCGTCGCGCCCTTGCTGTGGATGTTGCTCACCTCGTTCAAGACGATCGGCGAGTCCCAGCAAGCACCGCCGACGATCATCCCGACGGACCCGACCGGGCGTGCGTACGGCGAGGTGCTCACCACCGGCGGGCAGAACCCGGTACTGCGCTGGTTCATCAACTCGCTCGTCGCGGCCACTCTGCATTCCGGGCTGGTCGTGCTGGTCGCGTCGATGGCCGGCTACGCGCTGGCGCGGATGGAGTTCCGCTTCAAGAAGCCGATCTTCGCCGTCATCCTGGCGACCCTGTTCGTGCCGGGCTTCGTCTTCCTGATGCCGAACTACCTGCTGATGGACAAGCTGGCCTGGCTGGACACGCTCTGGGCGCTCGTCGTGCCGGGCGCGGCCGGTGCCTTCGGGGTGTTCTTCATGCGGCAGTTCTTCCTCGCGCTCCCGCGCGAACTCGAGGAGGTGGCGATGATCGACGGCGCGAACGCGTGGACGGTCTTCACCCGGATCATCCTGCCGAACGCGAAACCCGCGCTCGCGACGCTGACCGTGCTGTCCTTCCTGGCAAACTGGAACGACTTCATCTGGCCGCTCTACGTGCTCTTCTCGCCCGAGCGGCTGACCCTGCCGGCCGGCCTGAAACTGCTCCAGGGCGCCTACACCACCGACTATCCGGTGATCCTGACCGGCGCGACGGTCGCGTCCGTCCCGGTCCTGATCCTCTACATCTTCGTCCAGCGCTACGTCATCGAAGGCGTCGCGCGCAGCGGCATCAAAGGTTGAGAGAGGAACCCGCCCGTGCCTCCCAGACGCTTGCTCGCAGCAGTTCTCGCCGTCGCCGCGGTAGCCACCAGTACTACGGCCGCCGCGGCGCCACCAAAACCATTGGTCACCCAGAACGCGATCTCATCGCCCTTCGCCGACACCTTCGCCGATCCGTCGATCATCCAGGGCCGCGACGGCTACTGGTACGCGTACGCCACCTCCGACCCACTCGTCGCCAACGGCCCGTTCGGCCTGATGCACATGGCCCGGACCAAGGACTTCGGCTCCTGGGAGTACCTCGGCACCGTCTTCGACGACAGCACCAAACCGGCTTGGGCCGCACCCGGTTCGTTCTTCTGGGCACCGGACATCCGGTACTTCGGTGGCCGGTACGTCATGTACTTCACCGTCACCGACACACTCGCCAACCCGGGTGGCGATCCGGGGATAGGCGTGGCCACCGCCCCGACTCCCGCCGGTCCCTGGACTGCCACCGACGGCCCGGTCGTCGCCCCGAAGCCGGACGGTAACGGTGGCTACTTCGGCACCATCGACCCGGCGATGCTGACCGCGGCCGACGGCAAGCGCTACCTCTACTCGGGTGGCTTCTACGGCGGGCTCTCCGTCACCGAGCTCTCCCCCGACGGTCTGCACTCGGTCGGCACCCCCACTCAGGTGACCGTCGGCGACCGCTACGAAGGCTCATATGTCGTCTACCGCAACGGCTGGTACTATCTGATGGGCTCGTCCAGCAACTGCTGCGCCGGTCCGACCACCGGGTACTCCGTCTTCGCCGGTCGCTCCAAGTCGCCGCGCGGGCCGTTCGTGGACGCCGACGGGGTGTCGATGAACGAGTCGCGGGTCGGCGGTACGACCGTTATCACCCAGAACGGCAACAGGTGGATCGGCCCCGGTCACCACGCCTTCATCACCGACGCGGCGGGGCAGGACCACATCGTCTACCACGCGATCGACCGCGGTACGCCGTGGCTGACCGACCCGTTCGGCATCAACCGCCGGCCGATGCTGATCGACGACATCGACTGGATCGACGGGTGGCCGCGCACTCGGGCCGGTGCCGGTCCGTCCGACACCCCGCAACCTGCTCCGACGACGGGCTCGGCGCTGGGGATCAACTCAACGGACCCAGCTGGTGGTCTGCGGGGTGCGACCAGGCTGGCTGGTGACTCGCTTGGTGGTCCGACGGCGTCGATCCGTGGAGCCGCGACGACGCGGCAGTCGGCGCCTGGCGGTTCTGTGCGAGTCGAGGCGAACGTCAAGCTCGGCAACAGCTTCGCCACCGTGGTGGGTGGCGGGGCCGTCGTGGTCACCGTTGGCGCCGGCAAGGTCAGCATCGTGGCCGGCGGTCGTCCAGCGAGTGCTCCGTTGCCTGCCGACTTCGACCGGTCGCAGTGGAACAACCTCGTCGTGGAGGTCTCCGGCAGCAAGGTGACCGCGCGGGTCAACGACGCCGGGCTGGGCGACCTCTACGCGGAGGCGCAGCTCGAGGTTCGCGGGCTCAAGGTCCGGTCGGCGCCGGTGAGTTGGCTGGGCACGGCCGAGGTGGACAACCTGACGGTGCGTCCCGTGGCGGAGCCGGTGCGCCGGGCTGCCGCAGCACCGGTTGCCGGGAAGCTGCTCGCCGCTGACGAGTTCGATGGAGCCCTCGGAGACCAGTGGTCGTGGGTGCGGCCGGACGCGCGGGCTGTTGTTGCCAATGGCAACTTGTCTTGGCCGCTGCAGGACACCGATCTGGTCGGTGGCGGCAACAACGCCGGCCTGCTCTTCCACCAGACGCCGGCCGGGGACAGCTGGATCGCGGAAACGAAGCTGCACCTCGACCTCGGTGAGGGCGACATCCGCAACTACCAGCAGGCCGGGATGATCGCGTACCTGACCGACGACGACTTCGCCCGGCTCGGCGACGTGTCGATCTGGCGGACGCGGCAGACCGAGTTCGGCCGCGAGTTGGTGGCTCGGCCGTCCGACGGTGCGACCAGCTATGGCGGGGCGGCGATCGGGCGATCAGCGCCGACCATGTGGATGCGGTTGGCCTATCACCGCAACGCGGCCGGGGAGCACGTGTACCGGGCGGGGACCAGTACCGACGGGAAGAAGTGGACCTGGGGTGCATCCTGGGTGTTGCCGGCCGGGGTGACGCCGAAGCTCGGTCTGTACGCGCATGGCGACCAGACCGGGTCCAACCCGCCGCCGGTCGCCACGTTCGACTATCTGCGCTTCTACGCGAGCAAGTGATGCTGCGCCGGTGGGGATTGCTGCTGTTGTTGTTGGCGGGGTGCAGCAACCCCACCGGCGGTACGGAAGGGACGACGATGGGTTTCACGAATCCGGTGTACGACGGCAACTTCGCCGATCCGCAGGTGATCGCGGTCGGCTCGGAGTACTACGCGTTCGCGACGAACGGGCCACTCGGCAACATCCAGACGCTCAAGTCGACCGACCTGGTCTCCTGGGAGCAGGTCGGCGACGCGCTCCCGTCGTTGCCTTCCTGGACCTCACCGGGGAAGGTCTGGGCGCCGGAGGTCGCTGTCCACGGAGACGACCGTTTCGTCTTGTATTACACGACTTCTGACGATGCCTCAGGGCGGCAGTGTGTGGGTGCCGCAGTCGCTACCGAGGCCAAAGGTCCATATGTCGACAAATCGAGGAAACCGTTGATCTGTCAGGTGGACGAGGGTGGTTCGATCGACGCGAGCCCGTTCCAGGACTCGACCGGGCAACGCTGGCTGTACTGGAAGAACGACGGCAACGCGATCGGCGTCGACACCTGGATCTACGTCTCGAAGCTCTCGGCCGACGGGCTGACGCTGGTCGGCGAGACGACCCGGCTGATCAAGCAGACGCTGCCGTGGGAGGGCAACCTGGTCGAGGCGCCGTATGTTGTCGAGCGCAACGGTAAGTTCCATCTCTTCTACTCGGCCAACGCCTACGACAAGGCGGAGTACGCCGTCGGTCATGCGCTCTGCGAAACCCCGGCCGGCCTCTGCGTGAAGTCGGGCGATCCCATCCTCACCACCTCGGCGGACGCGGCCGGCCCCGGCCACAACATGGTGCTTGTCAAGGACGACCGCTACTGGTTCGTCTACCACGCCTGGGATCCCGCCCTGGTCGGTGTCGATCCACCCGGCCGCACCATGTGGCTGTCCGAGCTCACCTGGAACGGTGACCAACCTGTCGTCCAGCCGCCACAGAAACGCAATCCGGCGACGCCCTAACCTTTCTGGTCCGCACCGCATCTAGAGGTATGAAAGCGATAGACGCGATGCAGACCTCCAAGGGGACGAAACTGTGACTGGACGAAAGCTCTTCCGTACCGGGCTCGCGCTGGCCGGAGCAGCTGCGCTGACCACCGCGGCGCTGGCGGCACCCGCGCAGGCAAAGACCACCTCCGCGACGGGCACCACCGCGGCCTGCGTGCTGAGCGCCGGATCCGCCACGCTGACCGGTGCTCAGACCACGAGCTCGGTCGGCGGTACGCCGCCGGTCAAGACCCAGGTCGTGACCACCCATGACGTGTACGACCATCCGACCAAGCTGCAGTTCACCTCCGGCTACATCAGGGAGCCGAACATCTCGGGTGCGGACATCTCCGGCTGGATGGTTCAGGACGGCAGCCTCTACTGGAACTCCTTCGCCACGGACGGCACCGGCGAGATCGACCCCAGCACCCCGAACAACGTCGAGTGGATCGGCGGCGGCTGGGCCGGCTACAAGTTGCTCGAGACGTCGGTCTACATCGCGGGCAGCACCCAGCGCCACACGGCGTACGGGCTGCGCAGCGACGGCACGCTGTACCGCTGGAACACCGGCTCGACCTGGCGCTCGACCGGCTCCACGGCCGGCTTCGGGTCGGTCAAGTCGATGGCGCTGATCGGCAAGACCGCCACCTATGACACGTTCCTGGCCAACCTGAGCGGCGGCGCCCTCTACACGATCAAGATCCCGACTGCGGTTCCGATGAAGCCGGTCGTCACCAAGGTCCGTCCCTCCGGCTGGGGCGGCTTCGAGAAGCTGATCGCCAACAAGTGCGGCGTCTCCGGCACCTTGCTGCTCGGCATCGACAAGGACGGCAAGGCCGGCTACACCTACGCGATCAGCCACGCCAACGGCGCCGCCACGGTCATCCAGAACCTGGGCAAGGTCAACGGCAGCTTCCCCGACGCGGTGAACTTCCGCTGGGGCCCCGTCTCCGACCTCGACCCGCTCACCGGCGGCTGAGCACCTGCCGCCACAACTGCACCATCGGGCAACGTTTCTAACCATCCCCGTCGGCATCGCATCTAGAGCTATGAAAACGATAGACGCGATGCCGACCTCCAAGGGGACGAAACTGTGACTGGACGAAAGCTCTTTCGAGCCGGGCTGGCGCTGGCCGGCGTGGCCGCGTTGACTACCGCGGTGCTGGTGGCACCCGCGCAGGCAAAGACCACTTCCGCGACGGGCACGACCGCGGCCTGCGAGCTGAACGCCGGGGCCATCACCGCGGCCGGTGCACAGACCAACAGTGGGGTCAGTGGCACGCCGCCGGTCAAGAGACAGATCTACAAAACCACTCATGGGGTGTACCAGCCGGGCAAGGTGCGCGTCACCTCCGTCTTCACCCGGGAGCCGAACACCTTGACCGCTTACATCGGGGGCTACCTACTCCAAGGCGACAGCCTCTACGGGATCGGCTTCGAGGTGATGGCCGACACCGGTGAGATCGATCCCGACTGGCCGCCCACGTGGACGCGAGTCGGTGGCGGTTGGAGCAACTACACCGCGCTAGAGGTCTCGGAGTACGAGGTCCCGAAGGACAGGGTCGCGCGCGGCACGGCGTACGGGCTGCGCAACGACGGCACGCTGTTCCGCTGGAAGACCTGGGGCAACAATCCCCCGGGGTCCTGGCGCAAGACCGGTTCCGCGCCGGGCTTCGGGTCGGTCAAGTCGATGGCACTGATCGGCAAGACCGCAACCTACGACACGTTCCTGGCCAACCTCAGCGGTGGTGCTCTCTACACGATCAAGATCCCGATCGCGGAGCCGATGAAGCCGATTGCCACCAAGATCCGGCCGTCGGGCTGGGGCGGCTTCGAGAAGCTGATCGCCGACAAGTGCGGCGACTCCGGCACTCTCCTGCTGGCCATCGACAATGACACGAAGTCCGGCTACACCTACGCCATGTCCCACGCCAACGGCGCGGCCACGGTCATTCAGAGCCTCGGCAAGGTCAACTCCGCTTTCCCCGACGCGGTGAACTTCCGCTGGGCCAACATCCCCCGGGGCGACCCCCTCAACGGCGGCTGAGGACGGCACAGAGAATTGTCAGGGCCTGGTGGAAGTCTTCGTCGGTGGGGGTGGCGTAGCCGATCACCAGGCCCGGCGGGCCGGAGATGGAGCGGCGGTAGTCGGAGAGGGGGGCGACGAGTACGCCGGCCGCTCTGGCCGCCGCGGCGATGGCCAGGTCGTCTGCTCCTGGGGGGAGGAGCAGGGTGATGTGCAGGCCTGCGTCCTGGCCGACGATCTGGCCGTACGGCTCCAGCACGGCGCACGTGTGGTTGCGGCGGTCGGAGTACAGGCGTTTCGAGCGGCGGATGACCTGGTCGAGGTAGCCGTCGCGGAGCATCGCCAGGAAGGCGACCTGGATCGGCCAGGCGGGCCAGTCGCTGGCTTCTTCCCGGTACGCCGCCAGCCGGTCGACCGTCTCGGCGGAGGCGACCAGCCAGCCGAGTCGCAGCGCCGGGCTGATCAGCTTGGACAGCGTGCCCAGGTGGACGACGCGATCGAGGTCGAGCTGAGCGAGTGCGGGGAGCGGCGCTACGTCGTACCGGAACTCGCTGTCGTAGTCGTCCTCGATCAGGGTCGCGCCGGTCCGCCGGGCCCACCGGATCAACTCGTTGCGTCGGGCAACGGGTAGCCGGCCGCCGAGCGGGTACTGGTGCGACGGCGTGACATAGACGGCCGCCAGGGCCGGGTCCAGCTCGGAGACCACCAGGCCGTCCTCGTCGACCGGGATGTCGACCACCTCGAGCCCGTGCTGCCGGGCGGTGATCGCCGCGCTGAGGTAGCCCGGGTCCTCGACGGCGAACCGTTCACCCGGCCGGCCGCGGACGGTCAGCAGGAGGTGGAGCCCGTGCATGGTGCCGTTGGTGATCATCACGTTCTCGGGCCCGCAGGAGATGCCGCGGACCCGACCGACATGCTCGACCAGCGCTGCCCGTAGCTCCGGCAGGCCTGCGGGATGGTCGTAGCCGCGCGCCGGTGGTTGCGACGCCACCTCTCGCCAGGCGCGCTTCCAGCCGGCATCCGACGTCGCGCCGACGAACGGGATGCCGGGGCGAAGCGTGAGGAGTTCCTCGTCCGCAGGCTCGGTCGGCCGCGCCCGCGGACGGCGTACCGGCTTCAGCGGTACTACGTCCGCCACGTACGTCCCCGAGCCGGTACGCCCCGCGATCCAGCCCTCGGCGTGCAACTGGTCGTACGCCGCCTGCGCCACCGAACGCGACACGGAAAGGTCCTTCGCCAGGTCCCGAGTCGATGGCAGCCGATGCCCCGCCTGCAGGCGCCCGTCACGAATGGCCGCGCGGAACTGTTCGGCCAACTGCAGGTGCAGCGGACCGGTGCCGTCGCGGTTCAGCACGAGCGGGAGCGAGCTCTGCAAGTGGACTACCTGACTCGGGCGGGAATGGACCGTGCCAGCATGCCACTGAGCCGTCAAGCTGGAAACATGACGACCACACCACTCTCCCCGACCACCCGGACGAAGCTGCGCCGGGAGAAGGAACGCGCCGCGACCGAACGCAGCGCCCTGCGCGAAGTCCTGCTCGACGGCATGTTCTGCCACCTCGGCGTGATCGTCGACGGAACGCCGCTCGTGCTGCCCACCGCCTACGGGGTCGATTTCGAGGCGGGCACCGACGGCACCCTCTACCTGCACGGCTCGGTGGCCGCTCGCAGCGTGGTCGCCTCCCCCGATCAGACGATCTGCGTCACGATCACCCACACCGACGGCCTGGTGCTGGCCCGGTCCGCCTTCCACCACTCGGTGAACTACCGGTCGGCGGTCATCTTCGGCGTCCCCCGGCTGCTCACCGACGCCGACGAGAAGCTGCACGGCCTGAACCGGATCGTCGACCACCTCGTTCCCGGCCGCTCCACCGAGGTCCGCCCACCGAACCGCAAGGAGCTGGCCAAGACCTCGGTGCTGGCCCTCTCCCTCACCGAGGCCTCGGTGAAGTCCCGCTCCGGCGCGGCGAACGACGACGAGGAAGACCTCGACCTCCCGCACTGGACCGGCCTCATCCCGCTCCGCGTGGTGGCCGGCCCGCCGATCACCAACCCGGACTGCAACGTGATGGTGCCCCGGCACATCGACTCGAGGGCCAACAACCTCGGCGCCGCGGCGCTCATCTGAGGCTCACGGCCGCAGCGGCCTCAGCTTCCGTCTGACGACGCGGCTGGTGACCGGGCCGAGGTTGTCCAGCTCGGTCAGCAGCGTCTCGGTCAGTACTGCGAGTTGCTCGAGCGACCCAAGCGCCCGGGTAGCGCCGGCCGGGTCGATCCCATCGAGCAGCTCGATCCCCACGAATCCGGCCGAGATCGCCCTGGCCAGCCCACCCAGGTCGATCAGCGGTAGCAACGGGCTGTCGGCGAGAACCCGGCCCAGGGTCTTCTCCACCTCGACCACCCACAGGTTGATCGCATCCGCGACCGCTGCCCCGACCACCTCGTTGCCCCGCGCACCGGCGAGCAGTTGAGCCAGTACTGCGACGTTGCCCTCGGCATGCTCGGTGATGTGTACCTGCCGGCCGACCGCGAGCAGCTCGGCGAACGTGCTCGCCTTCTCGAACTCATCGCGGTAGAGCGCGATCCGCTGCTCGGTACTGGTCCGGCAGGCCTCGGCGATCAGGTCGTTGACGGTGCCGAAGTGGTAGAACACCAGCGCCTGGTTCTGCCCGGCCGCCGTGGCGATGTGCCTGGCCGAAGCACCTGCGAAGCCGAGCTCACCGATGGTCTGCAGCGCAGCGTTCAGCAGACCAGCCCTGGTGTCCTTCGCCATCATGTCTCCCTCGCCGTCGGCAGTTGCCGCGGTCCACCACCCATCCCGTCGACCAGCAACTGCAGCATCGGACGGACCACCGGCAACCTGATCGACCAGCCTAGATACGCCCATCCCGGACCACTGTGCTCCAGCCCACGGGCCACAGCAGCCAGCCCACTGGCGTGCAGGTCGTCCGGTCCCACGTACAGAGCCCGGCGCAGCCCCGCCACCGTATATCCCTCGGCAGCACGGATGTTGAGGTCCTGTGGGTTGGTGCTCTCAACTAGAGCCTTCGTCTGGCGGCAAATGATGCACGTGTCCGATAGATAGAGCGCAGCGGGCTCTGCCCCGTAAGGCGTGCGCCTGACTCGCCACGGCTTCACCTCTGCGTCATAGGCCCGCCACTGCGGGCCCAAGCGGGTTTCCAGGTCAGTGCGCTCATGGAGATCCGCCACGAAGCGGACGAAGGCCACAGTGCCGACAGTTGCCGCCGCCAAGGACCAGCTGTGGGTGCCGACGGACAGTAGCGCCAGCATGAGTACCGCCGAGATCTGCATCGGGTTGGCTACATAGGCGTAGGGGCCGGTCGTCACCAGCTCACTCGGGGGATCCCACGGGTACGGCGTACCGCGGCCCCGGCCGGCGAACTCGGCCATCGCCGACAGGGCCGGTACTGCGGCCAGCCCCATCAACTGCAGGACGGTGGAACTCCGCCACAGCGGGTCGTCGACCAGGTGACTCCAGCTGCCGTCGCCACGGGCCATCACCGCCGACGGGAGCAGCCAGAGGGCCAGCCCGGTGAAGGTGAACAGTTGCAGGAGTACCCGACCAGTGAGCTGCCGCTGGTCGGCAGTCCATCTGCCCAGGAGCAGGGCGGGTGGGACTCCGAGCAGGAGCGCCAGCAGTTCGCCGTACAGCCAGTGGTCGTTCAGCTGGAGCAGGCTGTCGAGCCGAGGCATGAGCAGGAGGTCCAGCCAGCCGTACGCGAGCACTATGGACCAGATGGGCAGGCGACGGCGCAGGAGTAGCGGTACCGGTCCCCAGAGGATGGCCCAGCCGAGCCAGAGATCCAGCGGGATGCCCAGGAAGAGTCCGTCGGTCAGGGTGAACCGCCACCATCCAGCCGCCATCGCAACCTTGTTGGCCACCCCGACGGCGACAAAGGCGGTAAGGAGGGACAGGAGAGCCGCACCGGCAGTCCTTCGATCGGGCCGTCGCCACAGGATGAGAGCCAGCCCGATCGGAAGGGTCAGACAGAGCCAGCGCAGCAAGGCGGTCTCGGTCATAGCCCGAGCGAGTCTGCGAAGTGATCGAGACCGGCGCCCACCATCGCGTTCTCGATCGGGCCGAAGTACCAGCTCGGATCGAGCCGGCGGGTGAAGGAGAGCTCGAGCTTCACCGCTGTATCGCCGTTGGCCTGCGGAGTCAGCTGGACGACCGCTCGTTGCCAGCTGAGCCAGCGCTGCGTCTTCGACTGGTCCGAGACGACCTTGAACTCGATCCGCCGGCTGTCCCGGGCGCTGACCTCGGTGACGATCGGGCCACCCGCCATCGTGAAGATCCACCTGGTCCCGACGGCGAGCCCGTCGCCGCTCGACGCGGTCGGCGTCGGATAGCCGCTGAACCTGAGCAGAAACGGCCGCCGCGCTGAGAAGTCCGGGCCGTCTTGCAAGCTCCGCTCGACCTGCGCCGGCGACATCGCGACCACGCGCTCCGTCGTCACGGTCTGGACCGGGTCGACTCGATAGGCGGTGCCTTCCAGGCTGGCGAGCAGCAGGAGCGGTACGACGGCAAGAGCCGCGCGTCGTCGTTCGTCCGACAGTCGGTCCCGCCGGACCATCTCGGCGACGAGATGACCGATGCCGTACACGAGTGGCGCGGCCAGCAGCACGCAGGCGGCGCCCTCGTGCAGGAAGGCCGAGGTGATCAGCAGGCCGAAGGTGACCACCCGGAAGGTCAGCCCGTGCAGGCTCTTGGCCGGTGGCGACAGGGCGATGATCACCGCCAGAACCAGCGGCACCCCGACGAAGAGGGCGGCGGTGTCCAGCTGACCGGACCGGACGAGCAGAAACGGGGCGGTCACTCCGGTCACCGCGACGATGCCGAGCGCGGCAACGCGACCGCCCCGGCTCCTCGCGGGAGGAGCCGGGGCCGGTTCGGGCGCCGGGTACGGCGGTTGGGGGTCGGGCGGGTCTGCAGGCTCGGCGGGCGTCATGCTCGCCAGCATAGACCCACTTTTGAGCGATCGCTCAAAACCCGCGGATTCCTTTCCTTCCTTCCCTTCAGGCTGCGGTGCCCTTGTTGTAGCTCTTCTGGGCCCAGAAGTAGCCGACCAGCGCGATGGCCACGCACCAGGCGACCGCCAGCCAGCCGGTGCCGCTGTCCATCGGCATTCCGAGGAGCAGGTGGCGGAGGGTGTCGATGACCGCGGTGAACGGCTGGTACTCGGCGAACCAGCGGATGCCGCTCGGCATCGCGTCCAGCGGGATGAACGTGTTGCTGAGGAAGGGCAGCAGCAGGCTGATCGGCAGGACGATGTTGCTCGCGCCCTCGGCGGTCTTGCTGGTCAGGCCCAGCGCGATCGCGAACCAGGTCAGCGCGACGGTCAGGGCGATCAGCAGCCCGGCGGCCAGCAGCCAGTCGACGACCGACGCGTTCGGGCGGAATCCGATCAGGACCGCGAAGCCGACCACCAGGACCAGGCTGACGATCGTCAGGATCACGTTGCCCAGCACATGCCCGGTCAGCACGGCCGGCCGGAAGATCGCCATCGTCCGGAACCGGGCGACGATGCCGTCGGACACGTCCATCGCGGCGCCGACCGCGGGAGACATCGTCCCGGACGCGATCGACATCAGCAGAATGCCGGGGGTGAGGAAGTCGATGTAGTCGAAGCCGCTGCCGCCGCCGATCCCGGCCGAGAAGGTCTTGCCGAAGACCAGGCCGAACAGCAGCATCATGATCACCGGCATCCCGAGGGCGCCGAGAGACAGCCCGGGGTAGCGCTGGGCGTGCCGCAGGTTGCGGCGCAACATCGTGGCGGTGTCGGCCAAGGGGTAGCTCACGGTGCTCATTTGCTCATCGCCTTCTCGTCGTCGGTGCTGGTGGAGGTGCCGGTGGAGGTGTTGGTGGGCTGGCCGGTGACCGCGAAGAACACGTCATCCAGGTCAGGGGTGTGGACGGTCAGTTCGTCCACTTCGAGGGAGGCGTCGTCGAGGCGGGCCAGCAGCGAGCGCAGGGCTTGCACGCTGCCGTCGTTCGGCACCTGGAGGACCAGGGCCTCGTCGTCGCGAGTGCTTGCCTGCAGTACCTGGGCAGCGAGGGCGAACTCGTCGGGTGCGTTGAACCGGAGTCGGACGTGGCCACCCGGTGCGAGCCGCTTCAGCTGCTCGGGCGTGCCCTGGGCAACCAGCTTGCCGTGGTCCAGTACTGCGATCTGGTCCGCGAGCTGGTCTGCCTCCTCCAGGTACTGCGTGGTGAGGAGGACCGTGACGCCACCGGCGACGAGTTCGCGGATGATCTGCCACATGTTGTGCCGGCTGCGCGGGTCCAGCCCGGTCGTCGGCTCGTCCAGGAAGATGATCCGCGGGTTGCCGACCAGCGTCATCGCCAGGTCGAGCCGGCGCTTCATGCCACCGGAGTACGTCATCGCCGGCTTCTTGCCGGCCTCGACCAGGTCGAACTGTTCGAGCAGTTCCGCTGCCCGGCGGCGTCCTTCGGTGCGGCCGAGGTGGTACAGGTCGGCCATCATGATCAGGTTCTCGGCGCCGGTCAGCAGGCCGTCGACCGCGGAGAACTGGCCGGTGACGCCGATCGCCGCCCGGACCGATTCGGGGTCCTGGTTGAGATCGTGTCCGGCGACCCGGATCTGGCCGGCGTCGGCGGTGATCAGGGTGGACAGGATCTGCACCACGGTGGTCTTGCCGGCGCCGTTCGGGCCGAGCAGGGAGAAAATGGTGCCTTCGGCAACATTCAGGTCGATGCCGTCGAGCACGAGGTGGTCGCCGTAGGCCTTGCGCAGGCCGGTGACGTCGAGCGCCGGGGTTGAGCTGTTCATCGGGTCCTCGCTTGTTTTCGGGCAGGGTGAACCTGACCCGGGTGGCTTGAGAGTGTGGGAGGAGGGGATTCAGGGCGTGCGGATCCAGCCGGCCGGCCTGGTGGCCGCCGCCCTGCGGGACTGCTTCAGTTGGAGTGGGTACCGCGGATCAGATGTCGAGGTCCTCCACGGTCGGCTGCTCGGCCGCGTCCTCGACCAGGGTGTAGAGGTCGGCCGGGATCAGGTCCCGGAGCTCTTCCACCGTTTCCACGATGTGCAGCGTCGACTCGCCCTGGGCCATGCTCCAGGTCTGGTTGCTGCTGAAACTGCCGATCCAGCTGCGCCAGCCGGTGGAGTCCTGCTCCTCGCCGTTGACGGTGCTGACGTGGTCGTACAGGTTGCTCCGGTCGGCGTGCAGGACGAACTTCCCGGTCCGGCTCCGGTAGACCTTGAAGGCCTCGTAGCCGTTCTTGTTGGACCGGCCGCCCTCGGCCAGCAGGACGCCGGAGAACCGCTGCTTGCGGCCCGTCCCGCGCCCGACCCGGACGGTGATCTCGTCGAAGCCCTCGAGTCGGCCCTCTTCCATCTCGACGAACCGCCGGAGCGCGGTCGAGATGGCCTGGGACAGGTTGCCGGCGAGCTCCTGGGCCCGCTTGTAGAGCGCCAGGTCGTCGTCGGAAACGTAGATCGTCTTGTTCGGCATGGGGTATCTCCTCCTACGTAGAACTATACGCACATCTCTACGTAGACGTCTACATATATGGCAAGATCGCCTGGGTGGAGACTCCCGAGGACCGCTACGACCGCCTGACCGACCGCGTCGCAGCCCTGTACGACGAGGGCCTACAGCCGGTCGCGCTGGACCTGCTGGACGCCGCCGACCCGGACCTGGAGCCGTGGGCCGCCGAGCTCGCCCACCTGCGCGCCTGCCTCCTCGGCTCCCTCCACGAGACGACCGAAGCACTCACCAGCCTCCAGCAGGCAAGCGCCGCCGGAGCCTGGTGGGCCGAGGAGATCCTCACCGAGGACGACGACCTAGCCGCCCTCCAGTACCTACCGGCCTTCCAAAGCCTGGTGGCCCTCTCCCGCGACCGCCGCATCGCATCCGAGGATCCACCGCTCATCCAGCTCCCGGCGTGGCCGAGCGATCCCGCGCAGGCGGCCGGGGCCGGGGCGGGCCGCCGCGCGTGCGGCGTTGTTGTAGCTCTGCATGGGGCGGGGCAGCGGGCTCGGCATGCGATGCGGGACTGGGCTGGTGTGCTGGAGCTCGGCTATGCGCTGGTCGGAGTGGAGTCGTCCCAGCTGATGTCGCCGATGTACCGGACCTGGCCGGACCCTGGGGAGGCGGCGAAGGACATCGCTCGTGCCCTCGACCAGCTCCCCGTGCAGCTGCGGGACCTTCCGCTGATCGCTGCCGGGTTCTCGGCCGGTGGCCGGGTGGCGCTCAACTGGGCGGTTGAAGCCGATCCGGTGCCGGTGAGCGGTGCCGTAGTACTGGCTCCTGCCCTGCGGGGTGTGCCGGAGAAGGCGAAGAACGCCTTGTCCCCGGCGAGCATTCTGATCGGTACCGCCGACGACCTGCTGGAGGTTGTGGACGACGCCGGGGAACAGCTGGCCGGTCTGGGCTTCACCGTCGACCGCCTGCCGGGCCTCGGGCACGAGTTCCCCCAGGACCTCGCCACGCGGCTCAAGGGATTGCTCCCCAGCTGTGGATAAGCCAGTGATCAAACCTCATTTATCCACAGATTTTGGCGACCAATCCCCAGATTTGGCCTCAAAACTGTGCACAGCTGGGGATACCGATGTGGATAACCACAGCTCTGTAATTCAGTCGGACCCCAGCCGGTTGCGCCCGATCGCCGGCTGAGGCCCAGTTGTCAGACCGCGACTAGATCCACTGGGTGGAGACGACGAAACCGCCCGCGATCAGGCCCATGCCGATCAGCAGGTTCCAGTTGTTCAGGTCGCGCATCACCGGGATGTCCTGGCCCGCCACGTAGAAGACGACCAGCCAGGCGAGTCCGAGCAGCCAGCACCCCAGCATCAGCGGGGCGACCCACACCCGGCTGGTGGTACGCGGCTTCTTCGGAGTCTTCTCCACCTTGACCTTGTCGGTGGCGGACTTCTTGGTCTTGCGACTGCTCGACTCGGGCACGACTCGACTCCTCGTAACGGACACCTACTGCGGACACATAAGCTAGCTCTGGCCTCGGTTAGCGTAGTGCAGACGAGAGCAAGGGGATCACGGGTGAGCAAGCTGCGGCGTTTTTCGCTCTGGCGCGCGAGTGCGCCGGTGGCGTTGCTGTGTGCCGGGTTGCTCTTCGCGACCAGCGCAACGAACGCCCGCGGTACCGATCTGCGTCCCAGTCGTAACACTACGCTCGCGGGCCTGGTCGAGGAACAGAGCCGGCGCAGCGCCAGCCTGACCCGCCAGCACGCGGAGCTGACCCAGGACATCGAGAAATTGCAGGCTCAGCAGGGCTCGATCGAGCCCAAACTGGCCGAGCAGCTGAAGGACCTTTCCGACCAGGTCGGCACCACGCCGGTCACCGGGGCGGGCCTGACGGTCACGCTCAAGGACGCCCCGCCCGAGGTGGTCAAGGACAACCCGGATGTGGACGCCGACTGGCTGGTGATCCACCAGCAGGACATCCAGGCCGTGGTGAACGCGCTCTGGGTCGGTGGCGCCGATGCGATCTCGATCCAGAACCACCGGGTGATCTCGACCACGGGCATCAAGTGCGTCGGCAACTCGGTCGTCCTGCACGGTGTGCCCTACCTGCCGCCGTACCGGATCACCGCGATCGGCGACCGCAAGAAGCTGCAGCAGGCGCTGGACGACTCGAAGTACATCGAGAATCTGCAGGACTACGTGGTCCGGTTCCAGCTCGGCTACGAGGTGAAGAACGAGTCCTCGATCGCGATGCCCGCCTACGAGGGCACGCTGGAGCTGCAGAGCGCGACCGTGCCCGGCTTCGAGAAGTCGCCGACCACCAGTCCTTCGGCGACCGGCTGAGCAGGGCGAGCCTGGGAGCCGTCTGTGACAATGGTCCGCATGCCGCGGATCCTCGTCGTCGACAACTACGACTCCTTCGTCTACAACCTCGTCCAGTACCTGCAGCAGTTGCAGGCCGACACGACCGTGCTGCGCAACGACGAGGTCACCCCTGACCAGGTCTCGGAGTACGACGGAGTCCTGCTCTCCCCCGGCCCCGGTACGCCGGAAGAGGCCGGCGCCTGCGTCGACATCGTCAAGGAAAAGGGCGGCGAGGTGCCGATCTTCGGCGTCTGCCTCGGCCTGCAGGCGATCGGCGTCGCGTACGGCGGCGTGGTCGGTCGCGCGGACGAATTGCTGCACGGCAAGACCAGTCAGGTCTTCCACGAGGGCGCCGGCGTGCTCGCCGGACTTCCGTCGCCGTTCACCGCGACCCGCTATCACTCGCTCGCGATCGCTCAGGACAGCGTGCCGGACGAGCTGCAGGTGACCGCCCGGACCGAGGCCGGCGTGATCATGGCCGCGCGGCACCGCGACCTGCCCGTCGAGGGCGTCCAGTTCCACCCCGAGTCCGTACTGACCGAGGGCGGCCACCGGATGCTCGCCAACTGGCTGCAGATCTGCGGCGACCCCGACGCGGTCGCACGCTCCGCCGGGATGGCTCCGGTCGTCAGCTAGTTCACCCAACGCAAAGGCCGCCGGAGCAGTTGCTCCAGCGGCCTTTCGTGTCTTCGGTACTACGAGGCTGCGGTACGACGGGTCAGCCGTTGCCCTCGCCGCCGCCACCCCCGCCACCCGGGATGATCGGCGTTTCGGTGTTGCCCGGATCGGTCGGCTCGGTGCTCGGCGGCGTCGGCGGGGCCTTCACGGCGATCGACAGGGTCACCTTGGTGCCCTCCTTGACCTTCGTGTTCGCGGCCACGCTCTGCTTGGTGACCGTGCCCTCGGGCGCGGTCGGGTTGGTGTCGTCGTTGACGTACCCGACGGTCAGGCCCAGCGCCTTGAGCTGCGCGGCGGCGTCGTCCTTGCTCAGCGTGGTGACGTCGGGCACCGTGACCTGGACCTGTCCGGTCGAGATGGTCAGGGTGAACTTCGTGCCCTTGGCGTACTGGCCGTCCTGGCCCGGGTCGATCGAGAGCACGGTGCCCTTGGGCGCCTCGTTCTCGACCTCCTTGGACTTCGACGCGACCTTGAACTGGCCGGCCGCATCCTCCAGTGCCTTGCGCGCGTCGTCCTCCGACTTGCCCACCACGTTCGGCACCGCGAAGGTGTCGCGCCCGGCCGAGACCACCAGCGCCACCGACGCGCCCTTGGCCAGCTTGGTGCCCGGCGTCGGGTCCTGGCTGATGATCGTGCTCTTCCCGACCGTGTTGCTCGCCTGCGAGGTCTGCGTGTACTTGAACCCCTGATCCGTCAGCGTCTGGATGGCCTCGCTCAGCGGCAGCCCCTCGACCTTCGGTACTTCGACCTGCTCCACGGGCTGACTGGTGTTGTCGGTCGGCCCGGCCCCACCCGTGTTGTCCTTGTCGCCCATGTTGGTGATGATCGCGTAGGCGCCGACGGCGATCGCCACGATCGCCAGGCCGAGCAGGAAGTATGCGAGCCCCCGGTTGCGACGGGCGCGCGCGGTCTCCGCCTCGTCGTCCCCGTTGTCGGGCGGAAGCAGGTCATGCGTCTGCGGCTGGTAGGCCTGGGTGGCAGCGGCCGGCGCGACCTGGGTCGGCGCCATCGCGCGGGTCTCGGCGACGGCCGCCATCGGAGCAGTCACCTGCTGGCCGGCCAGTACGCGGTGGATGTCCTGGCGCATCTCGTTGGCGCTCTGGTACCGGTGCTCGCGGTTCTTCGTCAGCGCCTTCAGGACGACGGCGTCGACCTCCGGCGGGATGTCCGGGTCGAAGGACGACGGCGGCAGCGGCTCTTCCCGGACGTGCTGGTAGGCCACCGACACCGGCGACTCACCGACGAACGGCGGCCGGCCGACGAGCAGCTCGTACAACAGGCAGCCGGTCGAGTACAGGTCGGAGCGGGCGTCGACGGTCTCGCCGCGGGCCTGCTCCGGCGACAGGTACTGCGCGGTGCCGATCACGGCCGCCGTCTGGGTCATCGTTGACGAGGTGTCCGCGACGGCCCGGGCGATGCCGAAGTCCATCACCTTGACCTGGCCCTGCGGGGTCAGCATCACGTTGCCGGGCTTGATGTCGCGGTGCACGATGCCGGCCCGGTGGCTGTAGTCGAGCGCCTCGAGCACGCCGGAGGTGATCTCCAGGGCACGCTCGGGCATGATCTTGCGGCCTTCGCGGATCAGGTCGCGCAGCGTCTTGCCGGTCACCAGCTCCATCACGATGTACGGAATGGTGATGCCGGAGCCGTTCGGGTCCGGCTCCTCGCCGGTGTCGTAGACCGACACGATGGTGGGGTGGTTCAGCGAGGCAGCCGACTGGGCCTCCCGCCGGAACCGCGCCTGAAAGGTGGCGTCGC
This sequence comes from Kribbella sp. NPDC051718, assembly GCF_040681515.1. NCBI lineage: Bacteria > Bacillati > Actinomycetota > Actinomycetes > Propionibacteriales > Kribbellaceae > Kribbella > Kribbella sp. NPDC051718. The sequence continues at coordinate 91,705 of NZ_JBFAYZ010000013.1, forward strand.
TGGCCAGGTCGACCCGCAGCCGCTTGATCGCGACGGCCCGGCCCAGACGGTTGTCGATGCCCCTTCGGACGTCTGCCATCCCCCCTCGACCGAGCGGTTCGCCTTCTTCGTAGCGCCCGCCGACGAGACGTGCCTGCGATGTCATTACTCTGCCTTCCAACCTGCGCGGATCGAACTCGGCCAAATCTTCAAAGTGCCCACGGTAGCCCGGACCATCCGCCGGCCGCCGTCGGCCGGACGCTCTGTCACCGGGTTATATCGCATCGTCATCACCGGCCCAGCACCGCTTCCATCATCTTCTTCGCGACCGGCGCGGCCAGCTTGCCGCCCGCGATGTCGTCGCGGCCGACGCCGACCGCGTCCTCGATGATCACCGCGACCGCGATCTGCGGGTCGTTGGCCGGCGCGAAGGCGGTGAACCAGGCGTACGGCGGCCGGTCCTTCGCACTCTGCGCCGTACCGGTCTTGCCGGCCACGTCGATCCCATTGATCTGACCGGGCTTGCCGGTGCCGTTCTTGACGACGTTCACCATCATCCCGGTCAGCTCGCTGGCGACCTCCGGGGTGACTGCCTGGTGCAACTCCTCCGGCTTGGTCTCCTCGACCGTCTTCAGATCCGGGGTCCGGACGTTCTGGACCAGGTACGGCTTCATCACGGTGCCCTTGTTGGCGATCCCGGCCGCCACCATCGCCATCTGCAGCGGGGTGGCCCGGACGTCGAACTGGCCGATCGCGGACTGCGCGACCTGCGGCGCGTTCGGGTCGCCGGGGAACTGGCTGGCGGCCGCGCCCAGCTCGGGCAGCTGCCGCTCGCCGAAGCCGAACTTCTCGGCCTGCTCGCGCAGCGCGTCCGCGCCGAGGTCGAGGCCGACCGAGGCGAAGGCGGTGTTGCAGGACAGCGCCAGCGCGACCGTCAGGGTGGCGTTGTCGCTGCCACCGCAGTTGCGGCCGTTCTCGTTCGGCAGCGGGGTCGTGGTCTGCGGCAGCGGCAGGCTGGCCGGCGAGTTCACCTTGGTGTCCGCCTTGTACCGGCCGCTGGACAGGGCGGCCGCCAGGGTGACCAGCTTGAAGGTCGACCCCGGCGGGTAGACCTCCTTGATCGCCCGGTTCGACATCGGCTTGTTGACGCTCGCGTTCAGCGACTTCCAGGCGTCGCTGGCCTTGTTCAGGTCGTGCGAGGCGAGCAGGTTCGGGTCGTACGACGGCTTGCTGACCAGGGCCAGGATCTTGCCGGTCTTCGGCTCGATCGCCACCGCCGCGCCCTTGTTGTCGCCCAGCGCGGTGTACGCCGCCTGCTGGGCCGCCGCGTTCAGGGTCAGGCTGACGCTCGCGCCCTGCTGTCCCTTGTCGGTCAGGACGTCGACGAACCGGCGGAACGCCAGCGCCGGGTCGGAACCGTTCAGCTCGCTGTTCTGGTTGAGCTCGATCCCACCCCGGCCGAACTGGAAGGAGTAGTACCCGGTGACCGGCGCGTAGAGCGGGCCGTTGGAGTAGGTGCGCTGGTACTTGTACTGGTCGTTGCTCTCCACGCTGCGCGCGATCAGCGTGTTGCCGATCAGGATCGGGCCGCGGTTGACCGAGAACTGCTCGTTGCGGACCCGGCGGTTGTCGTTGCGGCCGTTCAGCTCGTTGGAGCGGAAGGCCTGCAGATAGGTCGAGTTGGCGATCAGCGCGAGCATCAGGATGATCGCCGCCACGGCCAGTCGTCGGATCGCTGAGTTCACTGCTTCTGCACCGCCATGGCGATCGTTTCGTCGGAGACCGGCGCCGCAGGGGTCTGCGGCCGCCGGGCCTGGTCACTGATCCGCAGCAGCAGCGCCACGATCGCCCAGTTGGCGACCAGCGACGTACCACCCAGGGCCATGAACGGGGTGGCCAGACCGGTCAGCGGGATCAGCCCGGTGACACCGCCGACGATCACGAACACCTGCAGCGCGAACGACATCGCCAGACCGGTCGCGATCAGCTTGCCGAAGATGTCCCGGCAGCCGAGCGCGGTGCGCAGGCCGCGCTCGATGATCAGGGTGTAGATCAGCAGGATCGCGATCAGGCCGGTCAGGCCCAGCTCCTCGGCGAACGAGGAGATGATCATGTCGCTGTTGCCGTAGAGGGTCCACTCCGGATGGCCCTGGCCGAGCCCGCGGCCGAGGATGCCGCCCCAGGCCTGGCCGAGCAGGCCGCCGGCGATCTGGCCGCCGTCGATCGAGAACGGGTCCAGCCAGTCGGTGATCCGCTCGTGCACGTGCCCGAAGGCGGTGTAGGCGAAGAAGGCGCCGCCGGCGAACAGCAACCCGCCGATGATCAGCCAGCCGGCCCGCTCGGTGGCGACGTACAGCAGGAACAGGAACAGGCCGAAGAACAGCAGCGAGGAGCCGAGGTCGTTCTCGAAGACCAGCACGCCCAGGCTGACCACCCAGGCGATGCCGATCGGCCCGAGGTCGCGGGCGCGCGGCAGGTCGAGGCCGAGGAACCGGTGCCCGGCCAGCGTCAGCACGTCGCGCTTCACCACCAGGTAGCCGGCGAAGAAGACGACCAGGCACAGCTTCGCGAACTCACCGGGCTGGAAGGACATCCCGGCCAGGTGGATCCAGATCCGGGCACCGTTCAGGTTGACGCCGAGACCGGGGATCAGCGGCAGGACCAGCAGCACCAGACCGGCCAGGCCGGCCGTGTAGGTGAGGGCCTGCAGTCGCCGGTGGTCGCGGATCACCAGGATGACGACGAGGAAGAGAACCACCCCGACCGCCGTCCAGGTGATCTGCTGCGGCGCCGCGGCCGCCTTGGGGTCCAGGCCCCGGGCGAGCCGGTCCGCGGCGATGCCGAGGTCGATCCGGTGGATCATGGCGACGCCGAGGCCGTTCAGCAGTACTGCGCAGGGCAGGAGCACCGGGTCGGCGTACGGGGCGCGGTAGCGCAGGGCCAGGTGGGCGATCAGGGCGAGCAGGCCGATGCCGGCCGCGTAGTACCCGGTACTGGCCGGGACCTCGTCCTGCACGGTGAGGCCGATGTTGACGTAGGCGGCCACCGAGACGCCGACCGCCAGGATGAGCAGCATCAGCTCCACCCCGCGCCGGGTGCGCGGGATGATCTGGATGACGGACGTCGACGCGATACTCATCTGACGCCGTCGCAGTCGTCGGGGTTGACCGTGCCGTTGCTCGGGGTGGAGACCGGCGTGGAGGCCGGAGTCGAGACAGGCGTGGTCGCCGGCGGCTTGGGCGGCGTAGAGACCGGCGTACTGGGCTTGACGGTGGGCTTCGGGGTGGTGGTCGGCTTGGGCTTGGCCGCGCACTCGTCGGCCGCGTGCTGCAGCTCGGTGACGATCTGTCGCGCCGCGGCCAGGTCGTCGGCCTGGATCGTGCCCTCGACCTGCTCCCGGCTGTACGTCGGCAGCTTGTCGACCAGCAGCGTCTGCTTCTCGTAGACGGACGACAGGTCGAGTCCGGGGACGACCTGGTCGACGCCCTTGAAGATCACCACGTAGTCGCCGTCGGTACCGACGTAGTACTGCTTCTGGGTCCAGTTGTAGGCGAACCAGCCGCCACCACCGATCAACCCGAGGATGACGACCACCACTGCGAGCCGCCGCAGCCAGAGGAACCGCTTGGGCGCCTGCGGTGCGTAGCGAAGCTCCTCGGGGTCGAGACCCCGGCCACCGCCGCCGCCTCCGTCACCACCGTCGCCCTGGGCGCGCATGGTCGTGGTGGCCGGACCGGTCCCGCCCTGGGCAAGCTCGGCCGCGGCACCGACCAGCTGAGGCTGGGTGCCGCTCGCGGGCTCCGTCTCCACCACATCGGCTACGACGCAGGTGATGTTGTCGTTGGATCCCGCCTCGAGCGCGTGGGTGATCAGGTCGACCACCACGGAGTCCGGGGTGCCTTCGGCCATCGACGTGGCGATGACCTGCTCGCTCACGTAGTCGGGCAGGCCGTCGCTGCACAGCATCAGCCGGTCGCCGGCCTGGACGTCGAGGATCTCCAGGTCCGGATCCGAGTCCGGGCGGCCGTCGAGCACGCGGAGGATCAGGTTCCGGTGCGGGTGGGTGAAGGCCTCCTCCTTGGAGATCCGGCCCTCGTCCACCAGCGACTGGACGAACGTGTGGTCGTGGCTCAGCTGGTAGAGCAGCCCGTCACGCATCCGGTAGGCCCGCGAGTCACCGAGATGGGCGAGCCCGAGCTGCTGGCCGTCGAAGAGCAGTGCGGTGACGGTCGAGCCCATGCCCTCGCGCTCGGGGTCCTCCTCGACCAGTTCGGACAGCCGCTCGTTGGCCCGGTGGACGGCGCCCGCGAGCGCCTCCATCATGTCGGGGCCGGTGATCCCGGGCTTGTCCAGCCGGCGGATCACCTGGACGGCGGCCGAGCTCGCGACCTCACCGGCCGCGGCGCCACCCATCCCGTCGGCGAGCAGCAGCAGGTGCGGACCGGCGTACGCCGAGTCCTCGTTGTTGCGGCGGACCCGGCCGACATCGGACAGTGCGGCGTAGTCGAGCGATAGCGTCATGACCGGCGACCTACTTCGCGATGTTCAGCGTCGTGCGACCGATCCGGATGGAACCGCCGATCTCGGCCGGAACGGGACGGGTCACCCGCTGGCCGTCGAGGTACGTGCCGTTGGTGGACCCGAGGTCCTCCACCCACCACTCGCCCTCGGACAGGAACAGCCGGGAGTGCCGGGTGGACGAGTAGTCGTCGTCGAGGCGGATCTGGCAGTCCGAACCGCGGCCGATCACGACCGGGTCCTCGACCAGGGTCGCGCCGACGCCGGCCTGCGGACCGTCGGCGATGGTGACCGAGCCGGGCAGGCCCTTGCGCTTCTTCGTCGGCTTGGCCGGCTTCGGGGTCCGGCCGTTCGGCTGCGGCGACGACGCGGGCGCGATCGCCCGGGCGTCCACCTTGGCGCCGAACAGGTCGGAGCGAATCACGGACAGCACGGCGAGGACGAACATCCACAACAGGGCCAGGAACCCCAGTTTGATCAGGGTCAGCGTCAGTTCCGACATGGAGGTTCCGTCACCACCCGCTGCTAGGCGGCTGGGCGATCGGCTCGTCCGCTAGGCGCAGCGTCATGGTGGTGTTCCCGATCCTCACGGTCGATCCGTCGGTCAGTTCGGCCTCGGCGGCCCGGCGTCCGTTGACCAGGGTGCCGTTGGTCGACCCGAGGTCGACCAGGACCACCCTGACACCTCCGGGGCCCTCCGGCATAAGCCGGATCTCCGCATGCCGCCGGGAGACGCCCGGATCGTTGATCTGGATGTCCGCGTCGGTACCCCGGCCGAGCACGACGCCCGGCGGGTTGATCGGCCGGCGACGGCCGTTCACCTCGAGCATCACCTGCGGGTGGCCGCGGCGTACCGGCGGCGGGCCGGGCGGCGGTTGCACGGGCGCGCTCTGCAGCTGGGTCGCGTTCGGATCCGGGGCCGGCTGGTACGACGGCTGCGGTGGGGGCTGGGACACCTGGGGCGACCGTTGCTGGTTGCCGTGGGTGGCGCTGACGACGCGGAACTTCCCGGTCGGCAGGTCGTCTTCCTGGGTCAACTCGATCTCGATCGGTCCGGAGAAGGTGTAGCGCTGGATGTCCGCGTGGTCGCGGAGTTCGTTCGCGAGCTCGTGGTTGAGCGTGCGGCCGTAGGCGTTCAGCCGCTCGAAGTCGCCCGGGCCGAGCTCGATGGTGAAGTGGTTCGGCACCAGCCGGCGGTCCCTGGACAGGATCCGCGCGGTGTTGTCGATCTCACGCTTGAGGGCCGCGGCCAGCTCGATCGGCTCCACGTCTCCCTTGAACGCGCGCGCGAAGACACCACTCACGATGCCCTCGAGGCGTCGCTCGAAGCGCTGCAGCGGTCGCACGCGTCCTCCTCCACGGTCGGTCGTCGGGTGGACCCAACGATCGTGCTTGCCGTACGGCACCTTCAAGAGGCTCGCCGTACCCCGTGCCCACCGGTGCGTGGGTGGACACACTGGTACGACGATCGATCGTATCGGCAGGTTCGACCGAACCCGCAATGTCAGAGTCTGCCTGAGGCCGTGCTAGTGTTTTCTCTCGGTCGCAGATGGCAGTTTTATCAGCCCAAAGTGATCAGCGCGCGAGTGGCGGAATAGGCAGACGCGCACGGTTCAGGTCCGTGTGCCCGAAAGGGTGTGGGGGTTCAACTCCCCCCTCGCGCACAGCAACTCCCGGTCAGATCACTGACCGGGAGTTTTGTTTTCCCGGCCGTTGCGGCCGTTGATTTCCTGCGGCGTGCATCACACTCGGTGTTCGGTCAGCGGTTCCAGAGGCCGTGGGTTCGCAGCAGGTTGAGGACCTGGGTTTCGAGGTAGCGGGCGTCGGGGCCGTCGGGGGTGACGGACCAGGCGACCTCCAGGTCGAGGCGGAGGACGGCTTCCCGGGCCCAGTCCTGGGCGCGTTTGGGGCCGTGGGTGCGGAGGTCCTGGAGTTGTTGGTCCAGCCAAGTCGGGTCGGCGAGGGCGCGGTCCAGGGCCGCTTCGCCGAAACCGCTGATGGCGCCGCGGCCGTTGCTGTAGACGCGGAGCCGGCCGTACAGGCCTTGTGGCCGGCCACCGCCGGACCGCTCGCCGGCCATGCCGACGTACCGGATGATCGCGGTGACCGGCTCGCGGAGTAGGTAGACGCCGGGGTCGCGGGGTGCGGACGGGATCGCCTCGGCGAAGGGCATCCAGTCGGACCACTCGGCCAGGTCGTGGACCTCGGCGTACCGCTCCTTCAGCACGTAGTCGTGGACGGCGGACCAGCTCATACCGGCATCCTGCAGCTTGGCTCCGACATTCCGGACAGGTTCGTGACGGTCGCCGCGTCCGGGCGGGATTGTCGGTCCGGGATGGGACCGTGGGGCGATGACGGGGATTCGTATTGCTGTTGCCGAACCGATGATCACCAAGGATCCAGCGGAGAACGGTGCCAAGGTCCGGGAGTTGATGAAGGTCGCCGCCGGGCACAAGGCGCGGCTGATCCAGTTTCCGGAAGGTCACTTGTCGGGGTTTCCGAACGAGCAGTTCCAGGACTGGTCCGAGGTCGACTGGCCGCTGGTCCGGGATGAACTGGAGAAGATCCAGAAGCTCGCCGCCCGGCTGAAACTCTGGGTCGTGCTTGGTTCGGCCCATCCGCTGACCCCGCCGAACCGGCCGCACAACAGCCTGTACGTGATCTCCGACCAGGGCCGGATCGTCGACCGCTACGACAAGCGCTACTGCTCGAACACCGAGCTGACCCGCTACTTCAGCCCCGGCTTCGAGCCGATCGTCTTCGACGTCGACGGCTACCGGTTCGGCTGCGCGCTCTGCGTCGAGGTCAACTTCCCCGCCCTCTTCAGCCACTACGAACGCCTCGGCGTCGAGTGCCTGCTCCTGTCGGCCTATCCGGCCGACGCGATCTTCGAGGTCAAGGCTCGCGCCCACGCAGCCATCAACAACTACTGGGTCGCCATGTCCCTCCCCGCCCAGACCGCCGACCTGATGCCGTCGGGCCTGATCGCCCCCGACGGCACGTACGTCGCCACCGTCACCCCACCGGCCGAACTCACCGTCGCCACCATCGACCGTGACGACCCCGCCTACGAAACCCCCCTCACCAAACTCCGCCCCTGGCGAGCCCTGGCCCGCAAGGGCGACATCTACACCGCCCGCCGCATCACCGGAGACCCCCGCTCCACCAACCACACCATCAGCTAGCTCGTACTACGACCTAGGTACGTGACCACGTCGACGTCGGGGACGGAGATGTGGTGGAAGCCGAGGCGGTCGTAGAAGGCTCGGGCTGGGGTGTTGCTGGTCAGCATCGTCAGGTGGATGGCTGGGACGTTCGCGGCGGCCAGCGCTTTGAGGAGGGTCGCCATCAGGGCTCGGCCGTGGCCGGCGCGTTGGTAGGGCGGGAGTAGGTCTATGTGGAGGTGGGCGGGGTAGGCCGCCACCTCGGGGATGACCAGGCGTTCTGGGTTGTGGAGCAGGCTGATCATGTGGTCGGTGGGGGTTGTTGGCGGTGCGGTGGGTGGTGGGTAGCGGTCGGCTACTCGGGGGAGCCACTCGGTGCGGAGGCGTTTGGCGAAGGTGGGGGTGTCGGGGGCGCCGAGGATGTAGCCGACGGGGTGGTCGGCGTCGGTGAGGACGAAGGCGTAGGCCGGTTCCAGTTCGGCGTACGGGAGCGCGAAGATGCTCGGCATCAGGGCCAGGTCCGGGTAGAGCGATCGGGAGTCGCCGCCGTTGTCGGCGGTGCGGACGCAGATGTCGGCGACAGCGTCCCGATCGCTCGGCCGGTACGGCCGGATCTCAGGCATGGACCCCTCCAACAGGCGTGAGAACGCGCTTGAGAGCGCTCCCATACGGTAACCGATCGACAGGTCTGAAGGAGCAACATCCAGCAACTGCCCAAGTGGAGGCGCACGCTCGCCGGCCTGTGTCTGGGGTTCGGTGCCATCCCGCTGTTCCCGCAGGCCGTAGTACCGGCGATCTTCAAGCTGAACGGAGTCGACGCGAAGGCCTGGTTCCTCGCGCTCTACGTGGCACCGGGGCTGCAGTGGCTGGTGATCGCGGGCATGGCTGCGCTAGGCCTCGGCATGTACGCCTACGGAGGCCTTACCTACTGGAACGCGAGGCGGCCGTCAGCGGAGCCTCAAGCGGGCGAGTAGACGGTGTGCCGGGGCCCGGTGGCGGCCTGAGATCGGCCGGGCGGGGGCCGGGTTTCCGGAATGTCGTGGCGCGCCGCGGTGAGGCGTGGTGGTGTTGGTGCCCAGAAGTGAGCTCAGCAGGGTCCAGCCGGCGAGTACCGCGGCAGCAACCAGGCCGGCGAGCCCGGCGTAGTCCGTCCAGTTCATGGTGATCTCTCTCGATGGCGGCTCGGGCGGGAGGTCCGCGATTGCGTCTTTCACCGGTAGTGACGCCATGACCTGGATTTCGTGACGGCAGTTCGGTGCCACGATTGGGTGGAGTTTCGAGGAGGTGAGCACGATGCACGACGGATCGCTGCTGGACGCCGAGGAAGAGCAGGCGTACCGGCTCCTGGTCGGCCTGTCCGTGGCACGCTCGGCGGAGCTCGCCGAGGTGGCCAAGCTGCCGCAGCACGAGGCGGATGAGGTGCTCCAGCGACTACAGGCGAAGGGCCTGGTCGCGGCCCAGCCGGGTGACGACCCTGTCTTCCGCCCGCTGGCCCCAGATGTGGCGCTCGGTACAACGTTGTTACGGCGGCAGGAGTCGCTCGAGTCGGCCCGGAAGACGGTCGCATCGCTGAGCGAGGAGTTCCGCGCCAGCGCCAGCCGCCGCGACGCGCACCACCTGGTCGAGGTGATCGTCGGCGCGAACGTGCTGCGGGATCGCCTCCGCGACCTGCAGGAGTCGGCGCGGACGGAGATCCTCTGGTTCTGCCGTGCCAACCCACTGGCGATGCAGGGTGCGGAGAACACGGAGGAGTACGGCGCGCTCAGCCGCGGCGTCCGCTACCGAGCCATCTATGAGCGGGCGCTGCTGGAGACGCCGGGCGAGCTGGACACGATCGCCGAGGGCGTGAGCTGGGGCGAGGAGGCACGGACCCTCCCGACACTCCCCGTGCGGCTGGCGATCGTGGACCGCGCTACTGCGGTCTGCCCGCTGGTACGTGACGAGGAGGCGGGCATTGGCGAGCCCACTGCCGCAGTGATCGGCAGGGGTCAGCTACTGGACGCTCTGCTGGCTCTGTTCGAGAGCCATTGGGAGGCGGCGACCCCGGTGCGGCTGCAGTCCGACGAGGCGCAGGATCCGGAGGGGCTGGACGACAACGAGCGCTTCCTGCTGTCGCTGCTCGTCGCGGGCGTACCGGACAAGTCCATCGCCTCGCAGCTCGGCATCAGCCGGCGGACAGTGCAGCGTCGCCTCGATCGCATGATGGCTCTGGCCGGCGTAGACACCCGCACTGGTCTCGCCTTCCAAGCAGCTCGTCGCAATTGGCTGTAGCCGGGGTCTCCGCCCTGAGACCCCGGCTACAGGGACTTACTTGAGCCCGTAGGCCCTGATGACGGTCTGCGTCACCTTGTTGCCGGCACTGTCACCAGCAACGACCTTCAGCGACACAGTCCCCTTGCCAGCCGGTACTACAGCCACGTACTGGCCCAGTGCTCCGACAGTGATGACCCGCCGCCACGTCTTGCCCTCATCGAAGGACACCGACGCCTGCAGTGAGGTGGACCGCGCAGCAGCCGCACCCGCCTGCTGCTTGACGCTGAACCCGATCACATGCGGCCGACCACCCACGCGCCCAGTCAGATCAACCGGTACGTCGTACCCGACCTGCAGCAGCGACAGCGGTACAGCCTTGTCGCTCGGAGCCTGCTTGGACCGGAAGTCCCACACGGTGTGAGTGCTGGTGCCCCAGTTCCACTCCCCCTCCGAGTCCTTCCGCTCAGTCGACAGGTCGAGCTTGTACGCCGCATCGCCGCCACTAGTGATGACATCCGCCCACGCGTTGGGCAGCTCAGCCACCACAGCACCGTCACGGGTCAGTACGGCCGAAGCAGAGGTGGTCTCCCCGACGGTGTAGTGCCCGTCGGCGTCCACGAAGGACGGCACCCGGAGCGACAGCCGATCGCCAGTCCTCGTCGAGACGACCCCAGGTGCAGCCGCCGGCCGGACCACTGGGCCGAACCAGGTCTCGCTGGACGTACCCGGCTTGTAGGTACGCGGCAGCGACGTCATCCCACCGGCCAGCGGGTTCATGTCGTCCCAGGTGAAGAGGTGGTGCACCCGGTGCTGCCAGAGCGAGTCGCCGCTGGTGACCCACTCCTCCCGGACCTTCGGCTTCTCGACGAAACGCTGCGAGTCGTTCCAGGAGTACTCCTGCCACGGGCGCCAGCCGAACCGCTGCTCCTTGGCCCAGTTGAAGCCACCGTTGTCGGCGTACGAGGTGGTCACCCGGGCGCTGTTCGCCGGGGTCACCTTGTAGTCGATCTTCTGCGGGATCGAGCCGGTCGACACCTGCTGTACGTCGTACAGGTAAGGGCTCGAGGTGGTCAGCGTCAGGTCGACCGTCGCGCGGCCCTTGCTGATCCGGTCGAACAGCTTCTGGCCGTCGTTGCTGCCGGTCACCAGGGCCACGATCGGCTCCCGGTCGCCGGTCGGCTTCCAGACCGTCCACGCCGACCAGTCCGCCGGCCGGACCAGGATGATGCCCGCGGCACCGGCCTTGGCGACCGCGTCGATCTGCGCCTTCTCGTCGCCGTCCTCGGCCGTCCTGACGACGGCGATCGCACCCTTGACGCCGCGCAGGTCAGCACCCGGCGCGACCAATGCGAACTTCTTCTTGCCCTCGAACGACGGCGACTGGTGCAACAGGTTGATGTCCAGCGGTCCGGTGACTCCGGGGATGGACGTCTGGACCAGCGGCGCGACCAGCTGCCAGCGCGACGAGAACTCGAAGCTGCCGCCGGTGACAGGCTTGGTCGGCGTGACCAGCACCTGCTTGACCGTGCTGAAGTGCATCACGCCGTGGCTGATGCTCCGGCCGTTCGGGTACACGCGATGCACGTAGTAGCTCAGGATCGACTGCTGCTCGGACGGCTTGGGCGTCGAGATCGTGATCGGCACCGCCTTGCGGGCGTCGATGACGATCTCGGTGTCCTTGGTGATCGAGATGTTCGGGTCGGTGAAGAGGCTGACCTTCTCGTCCTGCACGTTGTAGTCCTCGACCAGCGAGTGCAGCAGGTAGGTGCCTTCCTCGACCTCTGCCGTGTACTCCTCGCCGTCCCCGATCCACGCCAGCACGTCGGACCGCGAGTTGTCGCCGAACAAGCTGATCACCGGTACGCCGGTGGGCTTGCCGTCACGTCCGACGGCGCGCAGCGTCACCTTGTGCTGCGGCCCCGCCTTCAGCGTGCCCACCGCGGTGTGAGTCACCACGCCATTCGGGCCAGTGGCAACGACCCAGCCGCTGTAGAGACCGCGACCAAGCTTCGCCGAATCGAGCGCCAGCGGTACGTCGACGCTGCTGCCGGCCGGCACGGTGACAGTGCTCGGCAGCGTGAACGCCTGGGTCTCCGGCGTCTTCGAGTCGAGGTTGTCCACATCCACGGCCAGCGACAAGGTCACCGGGGCAGCCGTGTCGTTGCGGTAGGTGATCGTCTTGGCCGAGTTGGCGCTGACCAGGCCGAAGTCAGCCGTCGCGGTCGCATAGACCTTCTGCGCAACGGCGCGGGCGACATCCACCCGGCCGGAGCCCTGGGCGTAGACGCTCAGGTCCTGGTTCGTCTTGGCCGTGCTGACCAGCGCGTTCTTGAGCTGGTCCGCCTTCCAGTCCGGGTGCGCCTGGGCGAGCAGCGCGGCCGAGCCGGCCACGTGCGGGGTCGCCATCGACGTACCGGAGGCCGCTGTGTAGAGGTCGTCGATCGGCTGGCCCATGATCGTTCCGGCCGCGCGGGCGGCGACGATGTCGACGCCGGGTGCGGTGATCTCGGGCTTCAGGCCGTTGTCGCCGAGTCGCGGTCCGCGGCTGGAGAAGTCGGCCAGCTGGTCGTTGCGGTCGACGGCGCCGACGGTAAGCGCGGACTGCGCAGTACCCGGGGTGCCGATCGACTGGTCGGCGCCGTCGTTGCCGGCGGCCACCACGAACAAGGTCCCGGTCGAGGCGGTGATCCGGTCGACCGCCTGGCTGAGCGGGTCGGTGCCGTCGGTGGGGCCGCCACCGAGGCTCATGTTGACGACCTTCGCGCCGGACGCCGCGGCCCACTCCATGCCGGCGATGATGGACGAGTCGTAGCCGTAGCCGTCGTCGCCGAGCACCTTGCCGATGAGCAGGTCGGCCTTCGGTGCGACGCCCTTGCGGGTGCCGCCTGCTCCGGCGCCGGTACCGGCGATCGTCGCGGCGACGTGGGTGCCGTGGCCGAAGTGGTCCTCCGGCCCGGTCGGGCTACCCGAGAAGTCCTCGGCCTCCTTGACCTTGCCCTGCAGATCCGGATGGTTCGCGTCGACACCGGTGTCCAGTACTGCGACCTTGATGCCGCTGCCCTCGAAGCCGGCCTGCCAGGCGGCGGGTGCGCCGATCTGCGGCACGCTCTTGTCGAGGCTCGCGTGGACCTTGCCGTCGAGCCAGATCTTCGAGATGCCACGGCTGAGCGCGCGGGCGTTCTCGGTCGGGTCGAGCGACTTCCAGAGCGCGGGCAACTCGTCCTTGTCGGCACGGACCGCCGCGGCGCCGATCGAGTCGAGGGTGCGGGTGGTCGTCGTACCGGTGAGCGACTGGGCACGGGCCGCGGACGGGTCGGCGTACCGGACGATCAGCGGCAGCGTGGTCGCGGCCGAGTCGCCGAAGCCGTCAGCGACCAGTTCGTCGACGTCGAACAGGTTGGCGTCGAGTACGCCGGTCGAGATGTAGGGGACGGCGTCGCTCGGCAGGACCCGGAGGCCACCGTCGACCTCGATGGTGTGGAACGCGATCCGCTCGCGTCCGGGTGCGGGGCGGACGGTCGCGGCTTTCTTGCCGCCACCGGCGTCGGTGAGCTCGACGACGTCACCCGTGATCAGGGTGATGACCTTCGCGCCCGGTATGCCGGTTGCGCGCGGCGTACTGGGGGTAGTTGGAGGCGGCGCGGCACCGGCGGGGATGACCGCGGCGACGCTGAGCGCCAGGACTGCCGCCAGGGTGACGGCGGGCTTCAATGGGGAGGACATGGGCAGATCTCCTCTTCGAGAGGCGTAGGGGCAGGGCACCTCTAACGAGCGAGTCTGCAACCGGAACCCGGGTCTGCGCCCTGTCCATGGCTGCCGTAGCTGCGACATGGCGCAACCGCGCCACCCCGGCGAATTCCTGGCGAACGGCCGGCTACTCGCCGATCTTCTTCGACCGGAGCACGATCTTGCTGTCCAGCGAGGCGGTCGTACCGCCCTCCGGCGACTGGCTGACGACAACCCAGTTGCGGTCGTTGATCAGCAGCCGTCCCTTGCCGCTGGCGTCCTCTTCGGTCAGGTAGTAGAAGCCCGCCGCCTGCATCGTGTCCTGGGCCAGCTGGTGGTTGAGCCCGACCACAGCCGGTACCACCGCAGCCTGCGCCGTCTGCGGCGGAGTCGGCGGCCGCGTGGGCGTCTGGGATGCCGTCGGCTGCGTTGGTTGAGTGGCAGTGACCGTGACAGTTGCCGCTGGGCGAGGCTGCTCGGAAATGCCACAAGAAACCGACAGAAGTAGCAGCGGCACGCACCAGACGATCCTCATATCGCAACCCCTCTCTCTTCGAGGTTAGCTGGACACGCGTCGTGACGAGTGCGTCCAGCGCTCCCCGGGTGCAGGATCTGGCTATGACGGCACAGCAGCTGGTGCCCAGGTGGGCCTGGGTTGGCACGTTCGTGATCGGCGGCGGGCTCTACCTGCTCGTGCTCGCCGTGCTGACGGACACCGGCAACCCGAACCTCTTCCCCACGATGATCCTGCTCGGGGCGCTCGTCGTACCGCTCACCTTCGTCATGTTCGCGGCCGGCCGCTCCGGTCGCTGGCTGATCGACGGGCCGACGCTCGGTGGCGCCCTGCTCTTCGGTGGCGTCGTCGGCGTGGTGGTCGCGGGTCTGCTCGAGTACGACGCGATGCGCAAGCTCGGGGCGCTCCCGATGCTGGGGGTCGGCCTGATCGAGGAGGCGGCCTAGCTGGTCGTGCCGGCCGTCCTGGTGCTGTTCTTCGGGCATCGCTACCGGCACTCGATCGGTGGCGGAATCGTGATCGGGGTCGCGGTCGGCACCGGCTTCGCAGTGCTCGAGACGATGGGCTACGCGTTCGTCGCGCTGCTGCAGTCGGGCGGCAACGTGGGTGCGGCCGAGCAGACCCTGTTCATCCGCGGCCTGCTCTCGCCGGCCGGGCACGCGGCCTGGACCGGCATCACCTGCTGGGGTCTGTGGCGCTTCGCCGTCGCGCCGAGCGGCAAGCGATTCCTCGGATTCCTCGGCATGTACGCCGTCGCCGTCGCGCTGCACACCACCTGGGACGGCATCGGCGGGCGGGTCACCTACGCGATCGTCGGCGCGATCAGCATCGGCCTCCTGCTCATCGGCCTGCGCCGGGCCCAGCGCGACGACGCGCGTGTGCCCGTTGTGAGCTGATTGGACAGTTTGTCCAACCTGGACGTATCGTCCAGGCATGGCTCACCACCTCGCTCCGATCTGCGACGCGATCACGCGTCTGCTGTCACCGCATGCCGAGGTCGTGCTGCACGACCCGGTGACGGACGAGGTGATCGGGATCTGGAACTCGTTCTCCGAGCGCTCGGTCGGCGATCCGTCGCTGCTCGGTGAGCTGGACGAGCAGACGACCACCGGCCCGGACGTCTACGGTCCGTACCCGAAGTCCTTGGCCGACGGTCGCCGGCTCTCCAGCGTCAGCGCCGTACTACGGGACGCTGAGGGCAAGCCCGAGGCCGTGCTCTGCATCAACGTCGACCGGACCGCCTTCGAAGAGGCGAGCCGGATGCTGGCCGCGTTCGCGTCGCCGGTCGTCGGTCAGCCGCGCGCGCTGTTCGAGCACGACTGGTCCGAGGCGTTGAACGAGATCATCGCCGACCATCTCCGTCGCCGCGGCACCACCGTCGACCGGCTGACCCGGGACGACCGGCTGGAGCTGCTCGCGAGGCTGGACAAGACCGGTGTGCTCAGCCAACGCCGCGGCGTGCCGGCGGTCGCTCGCGCCTTGCGGATCTCGCGATCCGCCCTCTATCAACTGCTCGGTCAAGTGCGTAAGGAGCCGATCGATGCCGACCCTTCCTGACTTCAAGCTGGAGACGTACTTCTCGCGCTGGGAGTTCAGCGCCCGCTATCACCTGACCGCCTCGGACGCGCAGACGATCGCGGTGTCCGAGTTGCTCGAGCTCGCCGACGATGACGGCCGGCGGCGGTGGGAGACGCTGGCGCTGGGGTATACGGAGACGCGCGGGTTGTCGGCGTTGCGGGAGGAGATCGCATCTACCTACGACGTCGTCGTCCCTGAGGACGTGCTGTGTTTCGCGGGTGCCGAAGAGGCGATCTACCTGGCGATGCACGCATTGTTGGAGCCCGGTGATCATGCGGTCGTGCTGACGCCGAACTACCAGGCCGCCGAGACGATCCCGCTGTCTCTGTGCGAAGTCACGGGCGTGGCATTGGTTGCCGAGAGCAACTGGTCGCTCGATCTCGACGCGGTCGAGCGGGCGCTCCGGCCGAACACCAAGCTGGTGTCGGTCAACTTCCCGAACAACCCGACCGGCGCGGTGCCGGATCCGGACACCTGGCTGCGGCTGGTGCGGTTGTGCGACGAGCGCGGGATCACGTTGTTCAGCGACGAGGTGTATCGCGGCCTCGAGCTCGACCGCCCGTCGTTGCCGCAGGCGGCCGACCTCTCTGAGAACGCCCTGTCGTTGAACGTGATGTCGAAGGCTTACGGCCTGCCCGGCCTGCGGATCGGCTGGATCGCCTGCCGGGACCGCGCTCTTCTGGACAAACTCGAGCGAGCCAAGCACTACACCTCGATCTGCAACTCCGCACCGAGCGAGATCCTCGCCCTGATCGGCCTCCGCGCCCGCGACCACCTGCTAGAGCGCAATCGCGGCATCATCGCGACCAACCTGCCGCTGTTCGAGGAGTTCTTCAGCAACTACCCCGACCTCTTCGACTTCACCAGGCCACAGGGCGGCTGCGTCTGCTACCCGCGCTACCTCGGCGTCGACGGTGTCGAGTCGATGTGCAACGACCTCGTAGAACAAGCCGGTGTGCTCCTTCTCCCCGCAAGCATCTACCACTCAGCTCTCACCGAGACCCCCACCGACCGCTTCCGCATCGGCGTCGGCCGCCAAGCCCCCGAAGAAGCCCTCACCGAATGGTCAACCTGGCTGGACAAGCGCCGATGACACTGCCAGTGATCGGCCTCGACGAACTCACCGCCATTGCCACGCCCGACGTCATCTTCACTGCCGTCCGAGAAGCACTGATCGCGCACGCGGACGGGCGGACGTCGGTGCCGCCGCCGATGGTGCTCGAGTTTCCGGATCACTCAGGTGATTGCCATGTGAAGGCCGGCCACGTCACCGGCACGCCGTACTTCGCCGTGAAGATTGCCAGTACGTTCGCCTCGGTCAACAACGGCCTGATCCTCGTCGTCGACGCGACCACCGGCGCACCAGCTGCAGTGCTCGCCGACGAGGGGATGCTGACGGCCTGGCGTACCGCGGCAGCCGGTGCCCTGATCACCCACGCCATGACCCCGCCGGACGTCGACGAGATCTCCGTCCTGGGCACCGGCGAACAAGCCCTCCTCCAGGTGACCTGGCTCCGCAAACTCCGCCCGATCAACCGCGTCCACGTCTGGGGCCGCCGCCCCGAAGCCGCCGACCGCCTCTGCCAAGCCTTCCAAGACGAAGGCATCACCGCCCGCCCCGACGCCCTGGAAGCTGGCGCCCCGTGCGTCATCACCACAACAGCCGCGAGATCCCCCTTGCCCCTGGAAGCCTTCCGCAACGCCGTCCACATCACCGGCGTCGGCACCGACATGCCCGGCAAACACGAGCTACCTGTCGAACTGTTCGAGCACGCCCTGATCCTCACCGACGACCACGCCCAATGCCTCCACCACGGCGACTTCGGCAACGCGGTAAGAGCAGGCACAACAGACCCCACAGCTGATCTCTCTGTAGGCGCTGTCCTCAGAGACGGCACCTCCAACCCTCACCTCCGCTCGATTGCCGACCTGACCGGCGTCGGCGCCACCGACGCAGCGGTAGCGTCCGCCGTGCTGGCCAGCCGGCTCCCGTCCCCGACCGGCCGGGAAATCGATTTTCGACCGTAGTCGAATAGGTCTGGCCGGGAGCGAGAAGGTCTGCGAGGTTCGTAGGCGACCAGTGACGCGTCGTCACCGCCCTACGACCGCTGGAAGGCCAGACCATGAAACGACGGACATTTCTCGGAAGCATCGCGGCGGCCGGAGTCGGTGCTGCCGTCGCCCCAGGGCTGATCGCACCCGCCACCGCACAAGCCGCCACCTGGAAGAAGCGGGTGACCGGAGCAGATCTGGACACCAACAGCAGGTGGCAGGTCGCCGGTACGGACCTCGGCATCCCGTATGTGCTCGAGAACGGCTCGATCGGCTACCTCTTCGGCGACACCTTCAACACCCCGTGGCCCGAGCAGCCGAACAACGACTGGCGCTCACCGGTGATGTTGCGCTCCGCCGTCCATCCAGGCTCGACGAGCGGCATCGTCTTCGACAGCGCGGCCAAGGTGGCCGGCAACGGCCGGGCGCCCGAGATCATGCACAACGGCCACAACGGGATCGGCATCGACGGCCTCTGGGAGGTCACGGTGATCCCGAACGACGGCATCAGTTTCCCCGAGACCGGCCGCCAGCTCGTCTCGTACATGAGCATCGAGAACTGGAACTCGGCCGGCCCGAACGGCCCGCAGTGGAAGTCCCGGTACGCCGGACTCGCCTACACCGACAACGGCAACGACTTCGTCCGTACCAACCTGAAGTGGTTCAACAGCGGCGACAACCTCGACCCGTTCCAGATGTGGACCATGCAGCGCGACGGCGACTGGGTCTACGTGTTCTCGGTCCGCTCCGGCCGCCAGGACGGCCCGATGATGCTGCGCCGCGTCCCCTGGGAGCGGATGTTCTCCCCGGAGGCCTACGAAGGCTGGGGCTGGAACGGCAGCAACTGGGGCTGGGGCCGGCCGTGCTCGCCGATCCTCAACGGCCGTTTCGGCGAACCGTCGGTGCGCCGGCTCGAGGACGGCACCTGGGCGATGGCCTACCTCAACTGCGCCACCGGCAACATCGTCACCCGGACCGCAGCCGGCCCGGACCAGGTCTGGACCAACGAGAAGATCCAGGTCACCTTCGCCCAGGAGCCGGCCTTGTACGGCGGTTTCATCCATCCGTGGTCGACCAAAGCGGCCAACGGCCTGCACCTGATGGTGTCCAAATGGACCCACGCCCCGAACGGCGCGAGCACCGCGTACCACGTCAGCCAGTACGCGGGCTCACTGTAGGTCAACTGTCGGAAACATCTACTGGTCCGGTAAACAACTAACCACCACGAAAAGTGGTCTATTGCGTAATTTGCAACGCAAAATGCGGAGGCTGCTCGTGAACAACAGGTTTCGAGTAGCTTTCCGCGCGCGAACGCTCTCACGACTTAGTAACGGATACTCCTGAACTATTGACTGGTCAGCGGCCTCTGGGCAATTCTCTACGCCACTGAACGACAGGTTCATACCAGTCAGCCGGAGGCCGATCCGGCTACTTCGCCCGAGGTGATCCGATGAAGTTTCGTTCCCTTGCCGTCGCCGCAGTCGCGGCTCTATCCCTGACCGCGCTTGCCGCGTGTGGAAGTTCGGACGACAAGAAAGACACCGCCGCCGACTCCGGCCCGAAGACCATCGACGTCTGGCTGATGAAGGGCAGCGTCTCCGACGACTTCCTGAAGCGGTTCGAGACCGGCTTCGCCGCCGACCACCCGGACATCAAGGCCAACGTCCAGATCCAGGAATGGAACGGGATCGGCCCGAAGATCATCGGCGCGCTGGCCAGCAAGGACGCGCCGGACGTGATCGAGGTCGGCAACACCCAGGTCGCGCAGTACTCGGCCAGCGGTGGCGTCAAGGACCTGACCGACAAGAAGTCCGACCTCAAGGGCGACGACTGGATCGAGGGCCTGGCCGGCCCGGGCCTGTACGAGGGCAAGCAGTTCGGCATTCCGTACTACGCCGCCAACCGCGTGGTGCTCTACCGCAAGGATCTGTTCCAGGCGGCCGGCATCACCGCGCCGCCGAAGACCCGCGAGGAGTGGCTGGCCGCCACCGCCAAGGTGAACACCGGCGGCAACCAGGGCATCTACCTGCCGGGCCAGAACTTCTACGTGCTGTCCGGCTTCATCTGGGACGAGGGCGGCGACCTCGCGGTCAAGGAAGGCGACCAGTGGAAGGGCGCACTGGAGACCCCCGAGGCGCTCAAGGGAATGGACTTCTACAAGCAGATCCAGGCGCTCGGCAAGGGCCCGAAGGACTCTGACGAGGCCAAGCCGACCCAGACCGACGTGTTCGCGCAGGGCAAGGTCGCGCAGATGATCGCCGTTCCGGGTGCCGCCGAGCTGATCGCCCAGGCGAACCCGGCGCTGAAGGACAAGATCGGCTTCTTCCCGATCCCGGGCAAGACCGCCGACAAGCCGGGTGCCGTCTTCACCGGTGGCTCCGACCTGATCATCCCGGAGGCCGCGGCCGAGCAGGATGCCGCCTACACCTTCATCAAGGAACTGGCCGGCGAGAAGTGGCAGACCGACCTGGCCAAGACGATGAAGTACGTGCCGAACCGGACCAGCCTCGCGTCGGCGGTCGGCTCGGACGAGGGCGTGGCGGCGATGGCGGCCGGCGCGGCCAACGGCAAGGCCACCCCGAACTCCCCGAACTGGGCCGCGGTCGAGGCGAAGAACCCGATCAAGGAGTACCAGACCAAGGTGCTGACCGGCGGTGACCCGGCCGCGGCGGCCAAGGCGGCCGACGAGATCATCACCCAGGCCCTGAACGCCAAGTAGAACTATGGCTGTGGCTGAAGCAGAGACCTCCACAGCAGCCCCCGCCCCCGAGCCCGGTACGCCGGTCTCGGTCCGGCGGGGGCGACCCCTGTGGGAACGCCTTCTCCCGTACCTGCTGGTCGCGCCGACCGTCGTCGGTACGGCGTACCTGCTGGTCTATCCACTGGTCCGCAACCTGCTGATCTCGTTCCAGAAGTTCGGGATCGCCCAGCTGATCCGCGGTGGCGCCGAGTTCGTCGGGTTCGACAACTACTCGAAGATCCTGAACGACGGGAAGTTCTGGGGCGTCGTCGGCCGGACCTTCGTGTTCACCGCCATCAACGTCGGCCTGATCATGGTGCTGGCCACCTTGGTGGCGCTGCTGATCGGCGCCCTGGGCAAGTGGATGCGGTTCGCCGTGATGGGTGGTCTGGTGGTCGCCTGGGCGATCCCGGTGATCGCCGCGACGACCGTGTTCCAGTGGCTGTTCCAGTCCCAGCTCGGCGTCGTCAACTGGGTGCTGGTCGCGCTCGGGTTCGAGCAGTTCGACGGCAAGGCCTGGTTCGCGGACGGCAACTCGACGTTCGCGATCGTGGTGCTGCTGATCGTCTGGCAGTCGGTGCCGTTCGCGGCGCTGACCCTGTACGCCGCGATGACGTCGGTACCGAAGGAACTGCACGAGGCGGCCCAGATCGACGGCGCCGGCTCGGTCAAGACCTTCTGGCTGATCACCTTCCCGATCCTGCGGCCGATGTTCGGGCTGATCCTGTGCCTGGAGGTGATCTGGGTGTTCAAGTGCTTCGTCCAGATCTGGGCGATCAGCCAGGGCGGTCCGGGCGACGCGCTGCTCACGCTGCCCGTCTACGCGTACCAGATCGCCACCGTGCTGAACCGGTACGACCTGGGCGCGGCGATCTCGATGGTCACAGTGCTGATCCTGGCCGTGGTGCTGCTGGCCTACTTCCGGCAGATGTTCAAGGAGGAGGGCGAACTGTGAGAACCCGCCTCAGCCGCAAGATCACCCTGAACGTGATCGCTCTCGGCGTCCTGCTGTTCTCGATCTTCCCGGTCTACTGGATGGTGCTGACCGCCTTCAAGCCGACCAAGGAGATCCAGGCCGAGACGCCGTCGTTCTTCCCGACCCACGTCACCTTCACGCACTTCAGCACCGCCGTGCACGCGGACGGCTTCTGGACCTTCTGGCGCAACAGCGGGATGGTCGCGATCAGCGCCGTCCTGCTGTCGCTGGTGGTCGCCTGCGGCGCGGCGTACGCGGTCGGCCGGATGAAGTGGAAGGGCCGGCAGGGCTTCATCCTGATGGTGTTCATCGCCCAGATGACGCCGTGGGAGGCGCTGTTGATCCCGATGTACGTGATCGCCCGCGACACGGACATGCTGGACAAGCTGCCGATCCTGACGCTGATCTACTTCATGATGACGCTGCCGTTCACGATCGTGACGCTGCGCGGCTTCCTGAAGGGCATCCCGGTCGAGCTGGAGGAGGCCGCCCGGGTGGACGGCTGCAACCAGTTCGAGGCGTTCCGGCGGGTCGTCTTCCCGTTGCTCGCACCGGGGCTGCTGTCGACGTCGCTGTTCGGCTTCATCACCGCGTGGAACGAGTTCGCCTTCGCGAACCTGCTGATCATCAAGAACCAGGACCAGCGCACGCTGCCGGTCTGGCTCTCCTCGTTCAGCAACACGTTCGGTACCGACTGGGGCGCGACGATGGCCGCCGCGACCCTGTTCATGCTGCCCGTGCTGCTGATCTTCCTGGTCCTGCAGGGCCGCGTCACCACCGGCGTCGCCGCGGGTGCCGTGAAGGGCTAGTCAGCTTCAGGGAACGACAACCGCGTCGTGATCCGGTACCGGTCTCCTCGATAGATGGAGCGGGTGTACTCGATCACGGCGCGGTCCGCGTTGCGGGTGACGCGCTCGAAGAGCAGCGCCGGTGAGTGCAGCGGTACTCCGAGCAGCGCGGCCTCCTGCGCATCCGTGACGGTCGGCTCCGCGGTCTGGACGGCGCTCCTCGCCGCGACCTGGTACCGCGTCCGGAGCAGCCCGTACAGCGACCCGATCTCGAAGTCACGACCGGTGATACCGGGGACGAAGGTGACCGGGATCCGGATCCGTTCGATGCACATCGGCGCCTCGTCGACGATCCGCAGCCGGACCACCGAGACGAGCTGGTCGCCCGGCGAGATCTCCATCCGCTGACCGATCCGGGCGCCGGCCGGTTCGAGGTCGAAGCTGATCAGCTTGCTCTGCCAGGGCGTCCCCTCGGCCGGCGGCACCTGGAAGTCGCCCTCGGCGGTCGGCTCGAGCGCTTGATGAATCTTGCGCGAGCTGATGAACGTGCCGCGCCCGTGCTCGCGGACGACCAGCCCGTCGCGGGCCAGATCGTCGAGTGCCGCCCGGAGCGTCGGGCGGGAGACGCCGAGCGACTCGCTCAGGCTCCGCTCGGACGGGAGCGGCTCACCGGGGTTGCGGAGCTGGATGAGCCGTAACAGCTCGTCCCTCGCCTCGGTCTTTCTCATGCTCTGGAGCTTACCAGTGGTAAAGCTATGAGAGCGGATTCACTCCGTGATTCAGGGTTGACTTTACCAATTGGATAGACCACCGTACGAAGGGATCTCTCCGCCCCGAGACGAAGGTGTGTGAACCCATGACTCGATCTCGCAAGCTCCGCGTCACCGCGGCAGCCGTCGTACTGGCCGCTCTTGCCGCGGCTGGCGCCAGTACCACCGCCAGTGCACGGACCGGCCCCGAGCAGTACCGGAAACCGGCCTGCGGCGCGTTCTTCGACGACTTCAACTACAGCTCCCGGACCGACCCGAACTTCACCGGCCACGACTGGAGTATCCGGACCGGCGGCGGTGGCCCGGGCATCGACGGCACCTGGCGGGCGAGCAGCGTGACCTTCCCGGTCGTGGACGGGCAGAAGTCGCTGCAGCTCCGCGCTTCGACCAATGGCACGGTCAGCGGCACCATCCAGTCGCAGGTGCAGCAGAACCAGGAGCGCTTCTTCGAGGGCACCTACGCGACCCGGTTCAAGTTCAGCGACACCCCGGCCAGCGGTGCCGACGGCGATCACGTCAACCAGACCTTCTACACGATCTCGCCGCTCGACTACGACTGGGAGCCGACGTACAGCGAGCTCGACATCTCGGAGTACCTGCCGAACGGCGGCTGGGGCGAGACCGGTCCGGTCGACTTCATCACCGGCTGGAACACGTACCAGGTTGACCCGTTCGACGGCTGGCGGATCAGCGCCGCCCGCCGCTTCAGCCACGCCGGCTGGCACACGCTGGTCGCCACGGTCGGCGGTGGCCACGTGAAGTACTACATCGACGGCAGCCTCGCCGCTGACCACACCACGGATGGCAGCGGCCACTCGGTCTACCCTCGGCGGCCGATGACGCTCAACTACAACGAGTGGTTCATCGACCTGGACGGGCACAGCGGCGGTACCAGCGCCTACGTGCAGTCGGCCGACTGGGTTTACTACGCCAAGAACGAAGTACTGTCGCCGTCGACGGCCACCGCACGGGTGAACTCCTACCGCTCGTCCGGAACGACACATGCGGACACAATCAGCTGCTGAATCAGTGACCGGTCAGTAGCGTGAGACAGCCTCCACGACCCATGGACTTTCGGTTCGGACCTGAGTACGGTCCGTAGCGGCGTCCGCACCACGCCACCGTCGGAGAAGGGCCTCAGGGTCCTCCTCTCTCAACTGACGGTGAGGTGCCGCCCGCCAGTGGTGCCTCACTGGTGGATGGGCAAGCAGCCCGTGGCAGCAGCTACGAGCTGATGGGGGCCCGTACACCTAGGTGGGGCGGTGAGCGCAAGCGCTCCCGCCCCACCGACTCAATTCTTCTGGGCTCACCCCCCAACGCCGCACCGCCCTTGTTCGTCTTGATGATTGACAGGGAAGGGTGGTGCGCATGGCTGACTGGGAATCCGCGTTCGGCGAGTTGCTGCAGGCTCGTGGTGGCGCGTTGCGTTCCTACGCCTATCTGCTGACCGGCGATACCGCGACCGCGGGCGATCTGGTCCAGGACGCGTTGCTGCGGGTCTTCAGCCGGCTACGCGTCGGCAGCGACGTGGCACAGCTCGAGGGGTACGTCCGCCGGGCGATCCTCAACCAGTACGTCGATGGCCGGCGGCGGGCCAAGCTGTGGCGGCAAGCCCAGCACCTGCTGGTGAACCCGCCGGTGCACGAGGACGCGGACGTCGGGATCGCCGACGAGGTACGACGAGCGTTGTCGACGCTCTCGCCCAAACAGCGGGCCTGCGTCGTGCTGCGTTACTACGAGGACCTGACCGTTCTCGACATCGCGGACCAGTTGGGCTGCTCTGAAGGCACCGTCAAGCGCCACCTGTCCGACGCCCGGACGAAGCTGGCCAGCCAGCTCGGCACGACCGAGGAGAGCATGAGATGACCTCCCGAGACTTGAAAGACCTACTCCAGACGATGGCCGCCGACGGTACCGACCGGGTGTCCGTGGACGAGCACGAACTCGTTCCCCGTATCCGCTCGCGCCGACGCCGTCGCGCGGGCGTGGCAGCAGCAGTCGCCGCGTCGACCGCGGTGGTGGTCGCGGCGGGTGCGTACGCAGTACTGCCTGGTGGTGCTGATGAGCAGCCGCCGGTTGCCGCTCCTCCGCAGCCGACGGTCACGCTGAAGCCAAGCGGGCCTTCCGTGCTCGACTGCGGATCGACCTTCACCGCACCGATCATCGGTAACCCCTCGCTGAAGCTCGACGTGTCGCAGACGGAGGTGGTGCGGGATGGCCCCGGCAAGGGTGCGCCGTTGGACATCCAGCTGACCAACACGACCGACAAGACGCTTGACCTGTTCGGCACCCGGTACGGACCGGCCATCACGTTGGTGAAGGACGGGGTCGTCGTCTCGACCTCGTCGATGGAGACGCTCGCCGGTCAGCGGTGGAAGTACGAAGCCGGCAAGACCGTCACCCAGAAGGTCTTCATCGACACCTTCCGATGCAACACCAACGGAGTGCCGAACAGCACCGAGCAGCTCGCGCCGGGCACCTATCAGGCCTACGCGACGAAGTCCTTCACGCAGACCACCGGCGCAAGCCAGTCGAAGGTCCTCGTCGCGGGCGGTCCCTGGACCATCGAGCTGAAGTAGCCGACATCCGGGGTTTGCCGGATTGTCGGACAAGTTTTGCCGGGGTTTGACGTTCGAACGGGGGCGGGCGGGGGCAGACTGTCTTGCGATGCAGTGGTTCCCAACCGCCCCTGGGAGATTGCCGTGACTGCCCAACGTCTTCTTCGTCCTGCCGTGGTGATGGGCGCCTTGCTGGCGCTGGTCGGCTTCGGCGTCACCCCGTCGACCGCCGCGACGACGGCCACCCTCACCGTGAGTGCTGCCATCGGGCAGCAGAACGGGTCGGTCGGCACCGTCGTCGGCTACGTGGTCGGGCAGCCGACCGCAGCCAACACGGTGATCCGCAGCGGCTACACCGCCGACACCGCACTCGCCTTGGCCGACTCGGCTTCGACGACCTCGACCGGGTCGATGCTGTACGTGCAGATCCCGAGCGCCTTCCGGGCGCAGTACGGACTGCAGACCAACCCGACTCTGCTGGGGAAGCAGATCACCGTCACGGGGACGCTGACGCCTTACTTCACGCCGCATGCGGGGCTGAAGGATCCGACGGCGTTCAGTGGTGGCGGCGGCTCGGACCCGGGTGATCCGCCGGACCCGGGCGACTACTACGCGGCTGCGTCCGGCAAGACCGGCGCCGCGCTGAAGTCCGCGCTGCACACGATCATCTCGAGCCAGACCAAGCTGACGTACGACCAGGTCTGGAACGCGCTGAAGGACACCGACCAGGACCCCGCGAACTCCAACAACGTGATCCTGCTGTACTCCGGTCGCTCGCAGGCCAAGAGCACCAACGGTGGTGGGGTCAACGACTGGAACCGCGAACACGTCTGGGCGAAGTCGCACGGTGACTTCGGTACGGCGACCGGTCCCGGTACTGACGTGCATCACCTGCGTCCCGAAGACGTCTCGGTGAACTCGGCGCGCGGCAACCTCGACTTCGACAACGGCGGCTCGGCGGTCACCGAGTGCCCGGGTTGTACCGCCGATGGCGACTCGTTCGCGCCGCGGGCCGCAGTACGGGGTGATGTCGCGCGGATGATCTTCTACATGGCGGTCCGCTACGAAGGCGGCGACGGCTGGCCGAACCTGGAGCCGAACAACTCGGTGAACAACGGCACCGCGCCGTACATCGGCAAGCTCTCCGTCTTGAAGGCCTGGAGCGCCGCCGACCCGCCGGACGCCTTCGAGAAGCGCCGCAACCAGGTCATCTACGACACCTGGCAGCACAACCGCAACCCGTTCATCGACCACCCCGAATGGGTCAGCTCGATCTGGCCGTAGCGTGGATCGTCGGTAGGTTTGGCCGTATGAGCCCATCAGTACCGCGCTTCCACCTGGCCATGCCGGTCGACGATCTAGCAGCCGCCGCGGAGTTCTACGGCTCCGTGGTCGGCTGCGAACGCGGCCGCAGCTCCGACACCTGGATCGACTGGAACCTCCGCGGCCACCAGTTCGTTACGCACCTGGCGCCGGCGCGCCCGGAGGCGATCCACAACCCGGTCGACGGCCACGACGTCCCCGTCCCCCACTTCGGCCTGATCCTCGAAATCCCCGACTTCCACTCCCTGGCCGACCGCTTCCGGGCTGCCGACACCCCCTTCGTCATCGAGCCGTACCTCCGCTTCGAGGGCAAACCCGGCGAGCAATGGACCATGTTCCTCCACGACCCAGCCGGCAACGCCCTGGAATTCAAAGCCTTCGCCAACGACGAGGATGTCTTCGCCACCTGACCTACGTACTGCCCACGCTGGCGCCTCGGTTCGCTCCTGCGTCGCTCACTCGGCGCTGAGCTCCCGCCCGCCCTGGGCGCGTACTCCTTCGTCGCCCGCTTTGCGAGTGCGAGCCGTCGTCGACGCGGCAGGTGTGGGGTGAGGTCGGTGTGAGCGTTTGGCGGGCTCGCCGTCGTCGGGTGTTTCCCACGCCGGCGCCTCGGTCGCTCCTGCGTCGCTCCCACGGCGCTGAGCTCCCGCCCACCCTGGGGCGCGCGCTCCTTCGTCGCCCGCTTGGCGAGTGCGGACCGTCGTCGACGCCGGGGGTGTTGGGAGCGGTTGCTGTGTGGGCGTTTGGCGGGCTCGCCGTCGTCGACGCGCAGGTGTTGCGGAGCAGGCGCCGTCTGGCCAAAGTGCTGCCGCCTGCCGCCTGCCGCCTGCCGCCTGCCGCCTGCCGCCTGCCGCCTGCCGCCTGCCGCAGATGGGACGGCCCGCGACAGCCGAGTGCAACGGGCGTTGTCGGCGGGCGATGAAGTGGACGGCAAGGTAGGCGGTGGCTGCTAGGCACCACCGGCTGTGCCGACGAGGACCGGCCCGCCGAGGCGGGTGATTGTGGTGCTCAGGTCGGGGGCAACGAGACGGCGTGACGGCGCGCATGCGCTGCCATCCACGAGCAGCCCTCCGAACGGGATCCATGGCGGCCACCTGCTTTCGCGAAGTGGGCGACGGAGGAGCCCGCGTCCGGGGTGGGCGGGAGCTCAGCGCCGTGGGAGCGACGCAGGAGCGAACCGAGGCGCCGGCGTGGGATCTACCGCTCGATACACCTTCCGATGAATACAGCTTTCGATGTACAGTCACGTCCGTGGACACGATCAGCCGTAGTGAGGTGCTGGCTCGGTTCGGGCATGCGTTGTCGGATCCGACCAGGACGCAGGTGATGCTGGCCCTGACCGAGGGGCCGAGTTATCCGGCTGATCTGGCTGAGCGGATCGGCGTCAGCAGGCAGTCCCTCTCCAATCACCTGGCCTGCCTTCGCGGCTGCGGCTTGGTCGTAGCCGAGCCCGAAGGTCGCCGGACCCGCTACGAACTCTCCGATCCCTCGCTCGGCACCGCCCTCACCCAACTCCTCAACGTCGTCCTCGCGGTAGACCCAGCCTGTTGTAGCCCCGACGCGACAGGTGAGTGCCGATGACGGAAGCCACAAACACCCCGCGACAACTCCCCATGATCACGCCGTTCCCAGCGCACGAGCAGCGGCTTCTTCCGCTCATGCAGGTGCAGCCATCGCCGGCGGAGGTTGCCAGGCGTAAGCAGTTGGGGCGGCGGGCGCAGTTGCTGGCTGGGACCAGCGTTGGCTACAACGTGATTGAGGCTGGGGTGGCCATCGCCGCCGGCACCGTGTCCGGGTCGGTGGCGTTGGTTGGGTTCGGGTTGGACTCCGTGGTCGAGGTGGCCAGTGGGCTGATTATCTTGTGGCAGTTCCGGAGTCCGTTGCCGGAGTCGCGGGAGCGGCGGGCGTTGCGGCTGATCGCGTTGTCGTTCTTCGGGCTCGCGCTGTACGTCTCCATCGAGTCCGTACGGTCCTTGCTCACCGGATCGACGCCCGACTCTTCGACGGTGGGGATCGGCCTGGCGATCGCCTCGTTGATCGTCATGCCGGTGTTGTCGGCCGCGCAACGGCGTACCGGAAAGGCCTTGCAGTCCAACTCAGTAGTTGCTGATGGCACCCAAACGTTGCTGTGCACGTACCTGTCGGCGGTGCTCCTGGTCGGTCTCGTGCTCAATGCGACGCTCGGCTGGTCCTGGGCGGACCCGATCGCCGGCCTCGTCATCGCCGCGATCGCCCTCCGTGAAGGAATCCAAGCCTGGCAAGGCAAGGGCTGCTGCGCCCTTAACGGCGCCGCACACGCTTGCGAAGACGGCTGCTGCTGAACTACCCGTTGACCCGGAACGTGGTGTTCCCGACCTGCCGAGTCGACGTGACCCGGCCCGGCACGTGCTGACCAGTGGGCTGAGTGATCGCCGGTGCCGGCGTACCGGGCAACGCAACCCCGGCGTGCGCAGCCGACTGCCCCACGCGTGTCTGTACCCAGTCCTGCAACCCAGGATCAGCCAGCGAAACTCGTGAACCGTTCGGGCTGTCCCGCAACATCCCGCGAGCCACCAGCCCTTGCCGGGCCGCGTCCACCTCTTGCCACTTGCCCGGCCCGGCCGCCTGCGTCTCGCCGGGCATCGCCAACCCCCGCGGTCCCCGTACGGCGACCTTCGCCAGCAGATCCTTCTCCGCCGGCGAGCAGGAATTCCAGGCAGCCTGGTAGAACACCCGAGCCTGATCGTTCACGCGAGCCGTCGCCGCCTTCGCCACGTCAGCAGTGATTCCGTACGGCGGCCGCGCGAACTCCAGCGCCGTCTCCGACAAATCCCGCAACCGGCTCGGATTGCCATTGGCCGACTTGAGCAGCTGCTCCACAGCCTCCGCCTGATAGGGAATCCCCGCCCGACGCAGCGGCTCCGTCACGGTCGGCCGCAACTCGTCGTCCATCAGCGGCGAGCACTCCCGTACGTCGAAACGCCCCGTGACCCCAGTAGCGATCCCCGACATCCCACCGGACGCAGCCATCAACCGAGTGGCAGCCATCTCGCCGCCCGCGCCGACGAGATAGACGCGCTGCCCCTGCCGCTCCAGATGCGCCGACAACTCCGTCAATGCCGCCAGATCCCGATCGGAGGCGACATCGAGGTTGTCGACCATCAGCATCACCGGCTGACCCTTCTTGGCAGCCAGTTCGCCCAGGTTGTCGGCGAGCTGGTTGAGCGTGCTGCCGACCCCGTCCTTGCCCGGCGCCTCCCACTGCTTCTTCACCACCGCCTGAACCGGTGCGACCCCGAAGCGGAGTTCCGCGCCGCGCTGCTCGCTGCGGCTGCGCTGGGTCAGATCCCGCAGCGTCTTCTTCAGCTTGCGCAGCGCGAAGTACCCGTGCTGTTTGCGAAGTCCACCGAGGTCCTCGCTCACCGCCCGGACGAAGCGGTTCTCCAGCGGCTCCCGCGGTGATGTGTCGACCCGGACCGCGATCCAGCCGTTCTGCTGTGCGAAGGCCTGGGCGCGGTCCAGCTCGAGACTCTTACCCATCCCGGGCGCACCGGTGAACAGCACCGAGTTGCCCTCGGGCCCGCGCCGGTCGAGCGAGATCGGCCGGCCCAGCCGATCGGTCCGGGTGACCATGTACGCCGGGCGCCGGGGCGTGCCGAAGACGCGACTCATCTCCCCAGCCAACGCCGCGCAACCTGCCGGGACACGATCAGCAGATGAACATCCGGGCAGTCGCCGTTGAACCCCTCAGAACACTTGATGCGGCCGGCGACGGAAAAGTTGCGCTAAATAGCCACCCAATTCTTTTTCGCCAGAAATAGCCAGGATAATGCACCACCCCCTGGGAAG
The DNA here is from genome assembly GCF_040681515.1 of Kribbella sp. NPDC051718. Classification (NCBI taxonomy): domain Bacteria; kingdom Bacillati; phylum Actinomycetota; class Actinomycetes; order Propionibacteriales; family Kribbellaceae; genus Kribbella; species Kribbella sp. NPDC051718. Next base: position 122,472 of record NZ_JBFAYZ010000013.1, read on the forward strand.
TTTCCGCTTCCCGTGCCATTCTGCGCAAATGAACACATTTCGGGTGGGAATAACGGCTTTGCTGGGAATGGTGTCGATCCTGGTGGCGGCGCCCGCCACAGCGGTGCCCGGCGCGGCTCAGTCGCCCGACCCGAAGCTGACCGTCACGGACGTGGATCTCGGCCGGACGGCCGTCGCCGTCTCCGGCCTCAACCGGGTCGCCGTGCCGGTCACGGTCAAGGCCGGCTACAACTCTGATGACCCGATCGACCAGAACACCCTGCTCAATGTGTTCCTGAAGCGATCCGGCGGAATCGGCGCGGTCTCGCTGATGGTCGCCGGCCACCTGACCCGGACCGCCGGAACGCTGAAGAACGGCACCTGGACCGGCACGGTCGACGTGCCCTCGACCGCGAACGGGACCTTCCACGTGTTCGGCGTGCTCCCCGGCGAGACCCTCGACGGCTCGGACGGCAACTCGACCACCGAGACGCTCTTCAATGGGCCGAACCTCGCGGTCACCGGGTTGCACCAGCCGAAGCTCGGCGTCTCGGTGATCCCGAAAGTAGTGCCGTTCGGCTCGGGCTTCACGGTGAAGGCTGCCATCTACGACTCCGCCACCGGCAAGGCTTACAGCAGCCGGATCCTGCTCCAGATCCAGAACGACAACCTGTGCATCGAGCACGACGCCGGCTCGAAGTACACCGACCGCTCCGGCATCCTGATGGCGTCCTTCCCGGCCGCCGCCGCTGACTTCGTGACCTGCGTCCGGGTGCGCGGCAAGTACTTCGACACCCTGGCGACCAGCTGGCTCGTACTCCGGCCCGGCATCGTCAGCGCCACCCCGTCCAAGACCAGCGCCAAGGTCGGCACGATCGTGCCGGTCAACGGATCGGTGCGCGGTGCGCCGGCCGGCTGCGCGGTCACCCTGCAGCGCCTGTACGCCGGATCGCAGTGGCGCGGCGTCAGTACCGGAGCCGTCCGCAGCAGCGGCCGCCTCACCGTCAACGCTCAACCGCCGTATGTCGGCAACGTCAGCTATCGCGTCTCCTTGCCGACCTGCGGCAGGTACCAGGCCGGAGTCAGCAAAATCTTCGTGATCAGAGGAATCTAATGCACGTTCGAAGAATTCAGGTGGTGATCGCGGCGCTGGCCGTGATCGGATCGACGATGGTCGCGCTACCCGCGGCCCGAGCGATGCCACCGGACCCGGACCTGACCGTCACGAGCGTCACGCTGGGCCGTGCGTCCGTCGCGGTCTCGGGGCTCAACATGGTCCCCGTACCGGTGACGCTCAAGGCCAGCTATCCGCCCAGTAGCCCGCCGGACGCCCACAAGGTGCTCAGCGTCGTCCTCAGACGCTCGGGCGGTGTCGGTCCGCTCAACCTGATCGTCGCCGGCGACCTGGTGCGGACCGCCGGTACGGCGCAGAACGGCACCTGGACAGGCAAGCTCAACGTCCCGTCGACGGCCAACGGCACCTTCAAGGTCAGCGGGGTGGTCGAGTTCGACAGCTACACCGGCGACGACGGCAGCAAGCCCGGCCCGACGCCGTTCGCGGGCCCGAGTATCGCGATCCGTGGCGTCCACATTCCGAAGATCGGTGTCTCGGTGGTCCCGCGAGTGGTGCCCTTCAACGCGGCGTACCAGGTCAGGGCCGCCATCTACGACTCAGCGACCGGCAAGGCCTACGGAACCCGCATTCTGCTGCAGGTCGTCCGCGGCAACCTCTGCGCCGAGTACGACGCCGGATCCAAGTACACCAACACGGCCGGGCTCCTGGTGACGAACTTCGCGGGGGCCGGTGGAGACATCAACCACTGCGTGCGCGTGCGGGGCCGGTACGTGGACACGCTGGCCTTCCACTTCTACCCACTCCGGCCGGGCATCGTCTCGGCAGCACCGGTGAAGACGAGTGCGCCCGTCGGCGAGGTCGTACTGGTCAATGGTTCTGTCAAAGGCGGGTACTTCCCGACGCCGCGCCCGGTGACGCTGCAGCGGCTCTACGGGGCCGTGTGGCGCGGGGTCAGCGCCTCGTCGGTTCGGCAGAGCGGCCGGATCACGCTCACCGCGCAACCGCCCTCTGTCGGGAGCTTCACCTACCGGGTGTACTTGCCGGCCTTCGCCTATTACCAGGCCGGAGCCAGCAAGAGCTTCGTGATCCGCGGGACCTGAGGACCGTTTGGGCGGGGTGGGTTAGCCTGACTTAGGTATGCCTAACTCATTCCGCCCGACCGTCGAGAGGACCGTGCTCGCGTGAGTACCCCCGCACCCCGTAACCGCCGCGCCAAGCTGGGGGTCGTCCTCAGGACCGAGCGCGTCACCCCGCACATGATCAGGGTGGTGCTGAGCTGCGACCAGTTCGTCGACAACGGCACCACCGACCACTACGTGAAGCTCCTCTTCCTGCAGCCGGGAGTGGAGTATCCGGACCCGCTCGACATGGGCGAGGTCCGCGAGAAGCTGCCGTCCGAGAACTGGCCGACCATGCGGACGTACACGGTCCGCTCGTGGGACGACGCCACCAAGGAGCTGACGATCGACTTCGTCCACCACGGTGACGAGGGCATCGCCGGGCCGTGGGCCGCGGCGGCTCAGCCGGGCGACAAGCTCTGGTTCAACGGTCCCGGTGGGGCGTACTCGCCGCAGGAGACCGCCGCTTGGCACTTGCTGGTCGGCGACGAGAGCGCGCTGCCGGCGATTGGTGCCGCTATCGAGGGCCTGCCGCCGGGCGCGCACGCCAAGGTGTTCGTCGAGGTCGAGAACGAGACCGAGGAGCAGAAGTTCAGCGGCTCTGGTGAGGTCGAGCTGACCTACGTGCACCGCGCTGGGGCGACCGGTGAACGCGGTGACGGCCTGGTCGAGCTGGTCGAGGCGCTGGAGTTCCCGGCCGGCGACGTACAGGTGTTCGTGCACGGCGAGGCAGGCTTCGTACTGCGGTTGCGCAAGCATCTCTTCGCCGAGCGCGGTCTCGCGCGCGGCCAGGTCTCGCTGTCCGGCTACTGGCGGCTCGGCAAGAACGAGGACGGCTGGCAGGCCGAGAAGGCCGACACCGCCCGCAAGGAACGCGAAGCCGCCGGCAACTGAGCTGTCGCCGGATGATTCCGTGCTGTTCCGGTGTTGTCGCCTCTGGGGGACAACTTCAAAAGGAGCAGACGTGAAGATCGGCATCATCGGCAGCCGCAACATCGGTAGCGCGCTCACCCGGCGGTTCACCGCGCTCGGTCATGACGTCTCGGTGGCCAACTCACGAGGGCCGGAAAGCCTGCGCGAGTTGGCGGCCGAGACGGGCGCGACTCCGGTCGACGTGACCGAGGCGGCCAAGGGCGCGGAACTCGTCGTCGTGACGATTCCCGAAGGCAAGATCACGCAGCTGCCGTCCGGGCTCTTCGACGAGGCGGCCGAGGGTGTCGTGGTCGTTGATACAGGCAACTACTACCCGCAGCGGGACGGCCGGATCGCCGGCATCGAGGACGAGGGCCTGACCGAGAGCGGTTGGGTGGCTCAGCAGCTCGGCCGGCCGGTCGTCAAGGCGTTCAACAACATCATGGCCCTCCACCTGCTGGAGAAGGGCGTCCCTGCCGGCACGCCCGGCCGGATCGCCCTCCCGGTAGCCGGCGACGACCCCCAGGCGAAGGAGACGGTCTTCCGCCTGATCGATGACCTCGGCTTCGACACCGTCGACACCGGCTCCCTCACCGACTCCTGGCGCCAACAGCCCGGCTCTCCGGTCTACGTAGCTGACGCCGACGCCGACGGAGTCCGCAAACTCCTAGCCGAGGCAAGCCCGGACCGCCAGGACGCCTTCAAGGGCTGACTCGTCCGATGCGGCGTTCGAGGATTTCGGCGATGGCGGGGGCCTCGTTCTGCGGTAGGACCCAGTCCTGGCCCTGTGCTTGCAGGATGAGCGCGGGGCCGGGGCTGCTGGCGGGTGCGAGCTTCATCGCCACTGGGTATTTGAGTCGTTCGGAGCCCGACAGCGTCACCGCATGTATGCCGGTGATAGCGGTGAGCGGGTAGGACTTCTCCCGTACGGTGCTCTCTCCATCGACGGTCTGCAGCACCATCTGCTCGTGCAGGGTGACCTGGGAAGCGTCGACGGACAGCCGCAGCCGGGTCAGCCCGCGCATCCGGAAGCTCAGCTCGTACTCCGAATCCGCCAGCTCCGCGATGGCCGGCACCATCAAGGCCCGGAAGGCGTAGCGCCCGAAGCCAGAGCCGAGGATGGTGCCGCCGACCGTGATCGGCAGGGCCCACAGCGCCAGCGAGCCAGCGCCGAGGACATCCGCAGCGAACGCCGTGAACAGCGCAGTCACGCCACCGAGCAGGAATCCGGCCCGGGGCCAGTGGGCAGGCAGGTAGCGGCTCTTGCCCCGGCGCCACCATCCGACGGCCAGCACCGCGACCGGGACCAACGCGGCCGCCCACTTCGCCGCGCCCTCATCGGAGGCCGCGCAGACCCACAGGACCAGCCCGAGGAAGATCAGCGGGATGCCGACGTAGATGAACGACACGACCAGTTGCGCCTGCCGGTGCCTTGCCTCCAGTGAGCTCACCTGGAAAACCCAAGCACAGCGGACGCCAGACGCCTAAAGTTGCCGGGGATGACCGCGCTCTTCGACGTACCGGCCCCGCTCTTCAAGACGCTCTCCGACCAGCTGCCGTGGCTCGACGCCGCGCCCGCGCTGGCGGCGGAGTACCTCGACCGCTGGAACCTCCGCCTCGACGGCGAGCCCCTGCACGGGATGGCCTCGATCGTCCTGCCGGTCGTCCGGGCAGCCGACGGGACGCGGGCGATGCTGAAGCTCCAGCCCTTCACCGACGAGAACAAGGGCGAGGCCCTCGGCCTCAAAACCTGGAGCACTGACGACGTCGTCGAGGTGCTGGACGACGACCCAGCGACGGCGACGATCCTGCTCGAGCGGCTCGAACCGCGCTCGCTCGCCGACCTCCCTGACGACACCGAGGCGACGAGGATCCTGGCCGAGCTGCTCGCCCGGCTCTGCGTAGTACCGGCTCCACCCGGTCTGCGACGGCTGGAGGACATCGTCACCGAGATGCTGACGGACGCGACCGAGCTGATCCCGCGGTTGGCCGACCCAGACCAGCAGGACCTCGTACGCCGCTACGCCGCACAGGCAGCCGAATTGGTGCAGGAGCCAGGCGACCGACTCCTCCACTGGGACCTCCACTACGAGAACGTGCTCGCCGCCCAGCGCAAACCCTGGCTGGTGATCGACCCCAAGCCGCTCGCCGGTGACCCGGGCTTCGAGCTGCTGCCCGTGCTGCACAACCGTTGGGACGACCTGGTCGCCTCCGGTGATCTCCATCGGGCGATCCGGCGACGCTTCGACCTGATGCTCGAGGTGACCGGCCTGGAGCGTGAGCGTGCGGTCGGCTGGACGATGGTCCGCATCCTCCAGAACGTGCTCTGGGACCTCGACGGCGCCGAAGACGAGATCGATCCGCACCAGTTGGAAATCGCCCGTGCCCTGACCCTCAACCCTGATTACATAGTTACATGACTACACCGACGCTATACGAGTGGGCGGGCGGCGCCGAGGCGTTGCTCCGGCTGACCGACGTGTTCTACGACGCGGTGGCGAAAGATCCGATCCTCGCCCCGGTCTTCGCGCACATGAGGGACAAGCACAAAGAGCACGTCGCGATCTGGCTGGGCGAGGTGTTCGGCGGCCCGAGCCGCTACACCGATGAGCTGGGTGGCTATCCCGCGATGCTTGGCCACCACCTGAATCTCGGCCTGACGGAGGAGCAGCGCTCCCGCTGGGCCGCCCTGATCGCCGCCAGCGCCGACCCGGCCGGCCTCCCCAACGACCCGGAGTTCCGCTCGGCCTTCGTCGCGTACATCGAGTGGGGCACCCGCATCGCGCTCGCCAACTCGCAGCCCGGCGCCACCCCGCCCCCGAAGGCTCCGGTCCCACACTGGGGCTGGGGTGAAGCACCGCCGTACCAGCCGTGATAGTTGTGACACAACCGGTGCCGCGAGAGGCTTTTGCCGCAGTGACGCCGGGGTAAGACCTGGTAAAGGTTGCAGTGTCAGACACCCGTCGGGGGAAACCGGGAACCAGGGCTTCGATATTGTCGGCGGTTCACGACGAACCCGGTGGCCGGGATGCGAGGGTGAACCATAGTGACCGCTCAGCTCGAGTACCCCGACTTGCAGGACAGCGAGGCGCTGCTGTCGATCCAGGGTCTGTGGAAGGTGTTCGGGCCGAAGGCGGCCCGGGTGCCCCGCCGGCCGGAGCTGGCGGCGCTCAGTCGCGCCCAGCTGCTGGACCAGACCGGCTGTACGGCGGCCGTCCGCGATCTGAGCTTCGACGTCGCCCCTGGTGAGGTGTTCGTCGTGATGGGCCTGTCGGGTTCCGGCAAGTCGACGCTGGTCCGCTGCCTGACCCGGCTGATCGAGCCGACCGCCGGCAGCATCTTCTTCGAGGGCGAGGACCTGCGCGCCGCCGACGAGAAGCGGCTGCGGACGCTGCGCCGGAGCAAGTTCTCGATGGTCTTCCAGCACTTCGGCCTGCTCCCGCACCGCAAGGTGATCGACAACGTCTCGTACGGGCTCGAGGTCCGCGGTGAGAGCAAACCGGACCGCAAGCGCCGCGCCCAGGAGGTCATCGACCTGGTCGGCCTCCGCGGCAACGAGAACCTGTACCCCGAACAGCTCTCCGGCGGCATGCAGCAGCGCGTCGGCCTGGCCCGCGCGCTCGCCTGCGACCCTGACGTCCTGCTCTTCGACGAGCCGTTCTCCGCGCTCGACCCGCTGATCCGCCGGGAGATGCAGACCGAGGTCGTCCGGCTGCACCGCGAGGTCGGCAAGACGATGGTCTTCATCACCCACGACCTGAACGAGGCGCTCAAGCTCGGCGACCGGATCCTGCTGATGCGCGACGGCGAAGCGGTCCAGCTCGGCACCGGCGACGAGCTGGTCGGGGCGCCGGCCGACGACTACGTGCGCGACTTCGTCCGCGACATCCCGCGGGCCGACGTCCTCACCCTGCGCTGGATCGTCCGCCAGCCGCGCCCGGACGAGGAGCTGTCCGCGCTGGAGCTGGGCCCGGACGTGCTGGTCCGCGAGGCGACCCGGCAGGTGCTCGAGTCCTCGCTCCCGGTCAAGGTGGTCGCCGACGGACAACTGCTCGGCGTGATCGGCGACGAGGAGATCCTGACCGTCGTCGCGGACCGGGAAACTTACTCCTCACCCGCGCGCGCCTGACATGGCCTCCATCACCGGCTCGGTCCACATCGAGGTCAAGCGACCCCGACGGTCTGTCATCGTCGGGGTGCTGCTGGTCGTCTGGGTGGCCGCGTGGTTCGTGCTCAAGGGCATCGACACGCTCGCGCTCGGCGGGCAGGAGACGACCGGGCTGCACCGCTGGCTGACCGAGCATCGCGACTTCATGGGCAGCGGCAACGCGGTTCTCGACGGAATCCGGGTCGCCGTCGACCAGTTGGTCATCCTGCTCCAGGCGGTCATCTCGCAACCGTCGTACGGTCGGCCGGTGCCGGTCATCGGCTGGCTGGGGGTCGTGGCGGTTTCGGCGTACCTGGCCTGGGCCTTCGGCAACTGGAAGGTCGCGCTGCTGACCGCGAGCGGGCTGACCTTCCTCGGGCTGCAGGGGTTGTGGCAGGAGAGCATGGACACGCTCTCGCTGACCATCGCCGCCGTGCTGCTCGCGCTGCTGGTCGGCATCCCGCTCGGTATCTGGGCGGGCCTGTCGAATCGGGTGTTCAAGGTCGCGACGCTGATCCTCGACCTGATGCAGACGCTGCCGACCTTCGTGTACCTCGCCCCGCTGACCCTCTTCTTCGCGATCGGCCCGGCCGCCGCGACGATCGCGACGCTGATCTACGCGGCGCCGCCGGTCGTCCGGCTGACCGCGCACGCGATCCGCTCGGTGCCGCGGGAGAGTGTGGAGGCGGCGCGTTCGCTCGGCTCGTCGGGCGGGCAGACGCTGATGAAGGTGTTGCTGCCGATGTCGCGCAGCACGGTCGTCGTCGGCATCAACCAGACGATCATGGCCGCGCTGTCGATGGTCACCGTGGCTGCGCTGATCGACGCGCCCGGCCTCGGCCAGACGGTGCTGAAGGCGCTGCAGACGCTCGACGTCGGGGTCGCGTTCAACGCCGGCCTCGCGATCGTCGTACTGGCCATCGTGCTCGACCGGGTGACCACCGCAGCCGGCGACCGGCCATGGCGTACTGCGAGCCTGCGGCGCAAGGTGCTGCTCGGCGCCGGCGCAGCGGGCGTCTTGGTCGCTGTCTGGTTCTCGCGTACCTACGTGTGGGCGGCCGAGTTCCCGACTGGTGCGAATGTCGGCTCGAAGATCGCAGTCGCGGCGACTGAGGTGACCAACTGGGTGCTGGACGTCTTCGGCGGGTTCACCTACGGCGTCCGGGACGCGGTGACCAAGGGCGTGCTCAACCCGCTCGAGGGGTTGCTCACTGAGTCACCCTGGTGGCTCGTCGCCGCGGTGATCGTCGCGCTGGCCGCCTTGCTGGGGAGCTGGCGGGGCGCCGTACCGGCTGCTGTCTGCCTGGGGCTGCTGGTGGCGACCGGGGTGTGGCACGACAGCATGGTCACGCTGGCGTCGACGCTGCTCGCGACCGTCGTGGTCGTCGCCGTCGGGCTCGTGCTCGGGGTGTGGACCGGACGCAATCATCGCGCGGACAGTTGGCTGCGGCCCGTGCTGGACGCCGGGCAGACGATGCCGCCGTTCGTTTACCTCGTACCGTTCCTGGCGCTGTTCGGGACCAGCCGGTTCACCGCGATCGCGGCGGCCGTGGTCTTCGCCGTACCGGTGACCACCAAGATCGTTGCCGACGGCATCCGGGCGGTGCCGGTCGCGACGGTCGAGGCGGCCAACTCGGTCGGGTCGAGCACGTGGCAGGTGATCAGCAAGGTGCAGTTGCCGGTGGCCCGCCGGGCGATCACGCTGGCGGTCAACCAGGGCCTGATCTACGTGCTCTCGATGGTCGTCGTCGGCGGCCTCGTCGGCGCCGGGGCACTCGGGTACGACGTCGCCGCCGGCTTCGCGCAGAGCGAGCTGTACGGCAAGGGACTCGCCGCCGGGCTGGCCATCGTGCTGCTCGGCGTGATGCTCGACCGGATCACGCAGGCCGCGGCCGCGCGCACCCGGAAGTACAAGGGAACATCTAGAGGAGACAACCTGTGGTGACCAACAAGCTCCGTACTGCTGGAGTGCTGACCGCCCTGGCGCTGGCCCTGACTGCCTGTGGCGGTGCGAAGGTCGGATCCGACAAGCCGGCCGCCGGCAGCAGTGGCAAGGAGTGCGGCACCTTCAACCTGACCGTCAGCCCGTGGGTCGGCTACGAGGCGAACGCGGCCGTCGTCGCGTACGTCGCGACCAAGGAGCTCGGCTGCAAGGTGGTGAAGAAGAACCTCAAGGAAGAGATCGCCTGGCAGGGCTTCGGCACCGGTGAGGTCGACGTGAACCTGGAGAACTGGGGTCACGAGGACCTGAAGAAGAAGTACATCGAGACCGGCAAGGTCGCGGTCGAGGCCGGGTCCACCGGGGTCAAAGGCGTGATCGGCTGGTACGTGCCGCCGTGGATGGCGGCCAAGTACCCCGACATCACCGACTCGAAGAACCTGAACAAGTACGCCGACCTGTTCAAGACCTCGGAGTCCGGCGGCAAGGGCCAGCTGCTTGACGGCGACCCGTCGTACGTGACCTACGACGAGGCGCTGGTGAAGAACCTGAACCTGAACTACAAGGTGGTGCAGAGCGGGAGTGAGACCGCGCTGATCCAGGCCTTCCGGGACGCGGAGAAGAACAAGAAGCCGCTGCTCGCCTACTTCTACCAGCCGCAGTGGTTCTTCGACGAGGTCAAGCTGGTGAAGATCAACCTGCCGGCGTACAAGGCCGGATGTGACAAGGATCCGGTGAAGATCGCCTGCGACTACCCGCCGTACGACCTGGACAAGATCGTCTCGAAGAAGTTCGCCGACTCGGGCAGCCCGGCGTACGACCTGGTGAAGAAGTTCAACTGGACCAACGACGACCAGAACGTGGTGGCGAAGTACATCGCCGAGGACAAGCTGACCCCGGACGCGGCCGCCGAGAAGTGGGTCAAGGACAACCAGTCCAAGGTCGACGCCTGGCTGGGTAAGTAGCTCCTAGAAGACGCCCGGGCCGGGAGTGAGGATGCCGGCCGGGTCTGTTGTGTGCTTCAGCTGTTGAAGGTGGGGCCAGCGGTCGCCGTAGTGGTCGGCCCAGTCGGCCTGGGTGAAGACGACCGACTCGATCGGGTACCGCGTGCCGCCGAGCGCGCGGGCCCGGTCGTACAGCGTTCGGTTTCTGGTGAGCAGGTCCTCGCTGAAGTCGGTGGTAGCCGTCATCAGGGTGAAGAGGTAGACCCAGTCGCTGCCGTCGTCTTGCGGCAGGCGAAGAGATGGGCGGGTCAGCTTGGCGCGGCGGTGGGCGTAGAGCAGGACGAAGCCACCGGCGCCGATGTCAGTTGGGGTGAGGTTGTCGAGCACCTCGGTGACATAGCGCTCGGCGGTCGTCTCCGGCAGCCAGACGGTGAGCCACGGCTTGGCGCGGTGGTCCCAGTCGAGGGCCGCGCGGAGCTCTTCGACGGCGACATCGATACGGGTCACGTGCGGGAGGAAGTCGTTGTCGCTGATCGTGGTTTCGGTGGGCGTGAGATCTCGTAGTACGTATGCGTCGTCCGGCGGCTCGGCGGCCTGGTGGAAGGTGAAGGCGCTGAGGTGCTGGCCTTCGCCGAACTCGCCGTACAACTCGCTGACCTCTGAACGGTGCAGCAGAGTCCGGAAATCCCGAAAGAACTCGCTCAGCTCTGAATACGAAAGCTCATGGCCCCGCACCCGCTCCGGCGCGACCCCCAACCGGACAGTCGCTCTGGTGATGATCCCGTACTGACCCAGCCCAGCCAGCACGGCCTCGAACAGCTCCTTGTCGTGCTCCGCCGAACACGTCCGCAGCTCGCCGGTGCCGGTGACCACCTCCAGCTCGATCACCGAGTCGACCTGGCCGCCCGACTGGATCGCCGGCGGGATCCCGCCCAGTGAGAGGGTGCCGCCGAAGGTGAGCCCGAGGAAGCCGGTGAGCGCCGGCGGGGTCAGGCCTCTCGCGTTGGCCGCGTTGGTGAGCTGCAGCCAGTCGGCGCCGGCGTCGACGATCGCGTAGTCCGCACCGATCTCGTGGATGGTGTCGAGCGCCGTCATGTCGATCAGCACGCCGTCGGTGAGCCCCTGGCCGTCGGTGGTGTTGGCGAGGCCGCGGGCGGCGACCGGGATGCCTTCTCGTGCGCAACGCCTGACGATCTCCTGGATGTCCTCGACCGAGGCTGGCCTGAGGACACCTGCAGGCACCTTCGTCCGGTACCTCCCCGCGTCCTGCGACACTCGCTCGCGGCTGACTCGGTCGACTGAGTACTCACCCTGCAAGGAGACCTCCGGCGTACAGGTTGAAGGGCCGTTGAGCTTGTTCGGGGCCACCGGCAATTATCACGCGGCGCGCGAGCAACGCCGACGACACGCCGGAAATGTGGCCGGACCGGGTAGCGTCGGTTCCATGATCATCGTGACAGCTGCACTGAAGGGCGGGGTAGGTAAGACAACCACGTCGGTGTATTTGGCCGCGCTGGCATCTTCCAACCGTCGCACAGCCACCCTCATCGACGCCGACCCGCAGGGGAGCGCCGCGGACTGGATCGCCGACTCCGACGACGAACACCTGGCCAGGATCGAGATCGCCGAGGCGCCGACCGAGCGACTCCTGACGAAGGCGCTGGACCGGGTGCCACCGGAAGGCATCGGGGTGGTGGACATGCCCCCGTCGCACGAACGCCTCCTCAACAAGGCGCTCGAACGGGCCCGGATGGTGGTCATCCCCACCCGAGTAGGCGGCGTAGAAACCCCGCGGGTGAAGGCCGTCCTAGAGCTCGTCCCCAAAGAAATCCCCGTCGGCCTCGTGATCTGCTCCGCGCGCACTTACACGCGCTCCTACCAGGAAGCCATGCAGCAGTACGCCGAGGAGAACATCCCCGTCTGGGGCACCATCCCCGAACGAGTCTCCATCACCGCAGGCCCCACCGGCCCCCTGGCCGAAGACGGCCTGGAGTCCTACCGCAAGGTCTGGCGAAAAATCCTAGCCGCCGCCCGCAGCTAACCTCACCCCCCTCGGCCCGCCCTCCGCCCCACCACCGGAGGGCGATCCCGCCACGCCCCGCCACCTACCCACCCGGCTCGTGGCGCTACGCATCATCTCGCTCGAGATCGCAGGGGGAAGGGCACAGCCGGTTGGGAGCAAGATGTGTCCCGCTCGACAGGAGGTCGTCGGTTCTGGCGCCCGGGTCGACCATCGGTTGAGCGTGGGTAGCCGGCGAATCGGCGAGTACATCCTGTCGAGCGGGACACAGCAGGCCCGAGCTACGAGCCGGCGGAGCGCCGTCTCCAGCCCGATGGCTCAGCGGTTGAGGGGTGGTTCGCCTCGGACGTAGGAGCGGATCACCGTGGCGGCGGCGCCGCGGGCCCAGTCGTCGAAGGTGTGGGAGCGGAGCATCAGGCGGCAGTCGCCGGCGGCGCCGAAGGCGTGCTCGGCGAAAGCCTGGCGCATGCGCTGGTCGTAGAGGTCGTAGTCGGCCACGCCCTCGCCGGCGATGACGACCAGCTCAGGTCCTACCAGGTTGACCATGGCGGCCAGGGCCGAGCCGATGACCTCGCCGGCCCGGTCGAATGCTTCGCGGGCGTGTTCGTCGCCGTTGTGGGCCAGCTCGATGGCACCGGACAGATCCAGGTCCGGTTGGCCGGTGGTCTCCCGTACCCGGGCCAGAATCGCGTCCGACGACGCGACCGTCTCCACACACCCGCGCCGTCCACAGGTACAGACAAGATCCCCCGGCGCCAACGGCAGATGCCCGAGCTCGCCGGATACTCCGTGCGCTCCCGACACCACCTCGCCGTTGATGTAGAGCCCGCACCCAACACCGGACCCGATCGTCACCACCGCGAACGAGTCCGCGTCGACGCCGACCCCGAACCAGTGCTCAGCCACCGTCAGCGCCCGCACATCGTTCGACACCACGACCGGCACCTTCAGCTGCTCCGACAGCAACGAGGCAACCGGCACATCCCGCCATCCCATGAACGGCGAGTCCCGTACGACCCCGTGCTGCGCGTCGACATCGCCCGAGACCGCTACCCCGATCCCGATCAGCGGTCCGGCCGGGTCAGCAGGATCGTCGAGCGTCTCGATCAGCTCCTTGGCCAGCTCAGCCAGTCGCTTGATCACCGACTCCGCCGACGTGTCGGTCACCTGCTGGTGCCGTACCGCGCGAATCCCCGCCCGGAAGTCCGTCGTGACGCCGATCAGATCCGTCGGCGTCACCTTCAGCCCGATCACCGAGATGCTGTCCGGTACCACCGTCAGCGGACTCACCGGCCGCCCGATCCCCAGCTCGACCCGGCCCACGTCGTCGATCGGCACGGCGACCGGCTGGTCGGTCACGAAGCCGGCCTCGATCAGCGGCGCGACGGCCTTGGTGACGGCGGCTTGGGAGAGGCCGGTACGCCGGGCGATCTCGACCCGCGGGATCGGTCCCTGGGTCAGAATTCTGGTCAGCACCTCGACCCCCGCCGGAGTAGCGAGTGGCAGCGGGCGGTTCGGGCGCAACGGCACAGGACCAAACTACCGGCGTCGGACGCCTTTCATCGCTCCGGGCGCACCTCTCGCCGCAAAACAATGCAAAGACTGCCTCGCTGCCCGGGGCGTGACGGCCGCTCCGGTTTAGCCTCGGCGGAGGGGGAAAGCTTCCGGGGGCGACCGAAACGAGGTTGGTGAATGCCCGACCCGAAGAGCCAGGACCCCGTCGTGGCCCCCGGTGTCGACGCCACCAAGCCGAGTGTCGCGCGCGTGTACGACGCATTCCTGGGCGGCAAGGACAACTACGAGTCCGACCGCGCCGTCGTCCGGCAGATCCTCGAGATCGCCCCAGAACTGCCCGACTGGACCCGCGAGAACCGCCGCTGGCTCGGCCGCGTCGTCGAGTGGCTGACCCGCGAGGCGCGGGTGACCCAGTTCCTCGACCTCGGCTCCGGCCTGCCGGCCGCGCAGAACACCCACCAGCTCGCCCAGCAGATCAACCCGGCCGCCAAGGTCGTGTACGTCGACAACGACCCGGCCGTGATCGCGCACGGCCGCGCCCTGCTCCTCGACAACGACAACGCCTTCTTCGTACCGGCCGACTTCACCGAGCCCGAGAAGCTGCTCGCCGACCCGATCGTGGTGGACAACCTCGGCCGCCCGGCCGGGATGATCCAGGCGCTTGTCCTGCACCACCTCGAGGACTACGAGCAGACCCGTGAACTGGTCCGCACGTACGTCGACGCGCTGCCGTCCGGCTCGTTCCTCGCGATCAGCCATGCCTGCAACCCGCGCGACGGCAGCGAAGCGGCACGCCTGTCGACGGAGCTGGAAGCCAAGTTCCACGAACGGTTCCCGTCCCTGCGCTTCCGTACCCCCGCCGAGATCACCTCGTTCTTCGACGGCCTGGAGCTGCTCGACCCCGGCGTCGTCCGCCTCTACGACTGGTGGCCGCCCGGCGTCGTCCTCGAGGAGAGCCCGGCCGCCGGCCTCCGCGCGGGCGCCGGCCAGATCCTGTACTGCGGCCTGGCGCGCAAGGCCTAGTCCGCCAATCGCGACTTGTCGACATTCATCGCCGCCTCGAGTGTCGGCGACGCCAACGCCCACCGAATCGTCCGGGTCAGCCCCTCACCGGCAGCCCGCACGACAGTCCCCTCAGCCAGCGGCAGGAACGGCAGCCGCAGCGGCCACCGAGTCCACCAAGGCAGCAGGCCGACCGCCGCAGCAGTCAGTACGGCGTACGCAGGCCGCGCAGCAAGCGGCACGGGCGGATGTACCAGGATGAACCGAGCCGCCTGCCGCGCTTCCGTAGTACCGCGTAGCTCCGGCCGGTACTCCTCCAGCATCTGCCGCAGCTCCACCTGAGTCGTCGGCGGCTCCACCACGCCCAGTGCACGAGCTACGCGAGCGGTGTCCTCCACATACCCATCGCTCTCAGCACTGTCGAGCGGCGCAGCGCCGTACTGCCGATAGGCCGCCAGGAAGCTGTCCACCTCGGCCAGGTGCACCCACTTGAGCAGGTGCGGGTCAGACGCCCGGTACCGAACACCATCGGGGCTGGACCCGCGCACCCGCTCATGCACCCCGCGCACCCGGGCGACTGCGTCCTCCGCGTCAGCACTAGCGCCGTACGTCGTGATGGCAAGGAAGTAGCTGGTCCGTTGCAACCGTCCCCACGGGTCACCGCGATAGCCCGAGTGAGCCGACACCGCCGCCATCGCCAGCGGATGCAGCGACTGCAGCAGCAGCGCCCGCAGCCCACCCGCGAACATCGACGCATCCCCATGCACCCGCCGGATCGGCCGATCCGGCGCGAACCACCGCGGACCCGGGGTGTCGTGCACCCGCGCCCGCTCAGCCAGCGGATCCGGCCCGGCCACCTTCGTCAGGATCATCCGGGCAAGCCCGTCCCTCAAGGGGTTGAACAGGTTCTCCTGCGGAGTGGCGGACATGACTCCAGTCTGCCCACCACTCCAAGCCCTCGACCATCAGTGCGAGACGTCAACGAACACCGGGTTCGTGTACAGCCAGGTGTCGAGCCACGGGTCGCCATCACCGTTCGGGTGCTGGATCGGCCCGGCCGGGTCGATCTTCCGGCCCAGGTAGCCAGGACCGTTCCGCCGGCCGTCACTGCCCCGCAGCCGCAGGTAGTGCGACCGCTCTGCCCGGCCCAGCGGAATCCGCAGCGTGTAGGTGCCTGTCTTCCGGTGTACGTCGATCTGCTCGACCACTCGCGTGTCCGGTGCCCGCCAGTTGTCCTTGTCAGGCGCAGTACCGGTCACTACGCCCCGAATGACGTCCAGGTGAGCCAGTTGCGGCAGGAGACCGTGGAAGTTCGGCCGGGTCGCAGTGGTCACCGTGACACGCAGTTCGAGCCGCTCGCTGCGGCGTACCTTCAACCGCCCGCCCAGCGTGACCCCGCGATGCGACGAGCCGGCCGGAGCCACCCGTACATCGATCCCGTCGACCAGCTGCCCGTGGTCCACCCACACCCGGCCGGCGCGCAGTCCGGCCATCACGTCCAGGTAGCCGTACTTCGTCACGCCCACATGCGTCCTGCTGAACTGGCCCGGCCAGAAGTCGCTACCGGCCTGCGGTGTGCCCGCATCGGTCGGAGACGGCTTCCACCCGAGCGAGTCGAAGTTCTGCCCGGGCGGGAACACCCCATCCGTCCAGGTGTCCCAGATGGTCCGGTGGTTGTCGCTGTTCGAGGTGATCGAGAACAGCTTGCCCTCGGCGAGCAGGGCGTCCCACAGGCCACCCACGGTCGCCGTAGCCCAGTCGAAGCCGCCGTACGTCCGGTAGGCGTCGTTCGGGTACCCCGGGAAGCTGCCGGTACCCGGGTTGTTCACGTACTCGCCGCGCTGCGAGTTGGTCGTCCCGCGGAAGGCGACCCAGGCCGGGTCGGCGTCGCCCTGCGAGCCGGGCGCACCCTCCATCCCGATCATCACGCCACTGTCCCGCCAGGCCCTGATCTCGTGCGGCGAGTCGATGCCCAGCCGCAGCGGGTGGTTGGCCAGCACGAGCACGTCGTCGACGAACCCGCTCTTCTTCTGCGCGGCCAGCCACTGCAGTGCCTTGATCGCGTGCGCCTCGTTCTCAGCAGTGTCGGCGGAACGGTTGGTCAGCTTGCCGTCGTACTCGCGCTCGAACTGCTGGAGCAGCGCCACGTTGTTCGGTCCCGGCGCGACCAGCACGGTGCCGTGCTCCGCTGCAGGGATGTACCACTCGAGGCCCTGGAAGATCAGCATCCGCGGGTTCTCCGCCCGCGCCTTCAGCACCTCGGCGTTCTCGGCGGCCGCGCCCTTGTCCGCGTGCCCGAAGTTGCTGTGCTCGGTGAACGCCATCCAGTCCAGCCCGAACTGCGCCCCACGCTGCGCGTGCTGGGTGAAGTCGTACTTCGCGTCATGGCTGTACCGGGTGTGCACGTGATGGTCGCCGACCAGGTACACCAGCTCCGGGTCGCCAGCCGACGTACTGGTGCCGGCCGCCGCCTCACCGGCTCCCGCGACCCCACTGATCCCGGCCGCGGCGAACCCCGCACCCAGGAGTCCGGCGCCCCGGATCAACCCACGGCGCGACACCCCCTGCGGATCGAGCGCCTCTTCGGGAACGTCGGGATCGGCCCACTCGGGGACTTGCTGCTCGGTCATGGCGGGAACCTTTCTTGTGCTGACAAGCCACTGTCAAGGCCCGCGATGACGCGAAGATGTGCACCGGATGAACTGTCGCCGCACGTACCGATGATTGTCATATACCGATGAACTGACTATGGTGATCCGCATGCCTTCCACCGAGATGCGCGAGCCGACGTTCCTCGTCCTGGCCGCGCTGGCCGACGGCCGCAAACACGGCTATGCCGTGATCACCGAGGTGACCAGCCTGTCCAGCGGCCGCGTCACCCTCCGCCCAGGCACCCTGTACGCCGCCCTGGATCGCCTCTGTGAGGAGGGCCTGGTCCGCCCGGCCGGCGAGGAGGTCGTGGAGGGCCGCTTACGCCGGTACTACGAACTCACCGACGCCGGCGCCGAGGCGCTGGCCACCGAGGCGGCCCGCCTCCAGTCGAACGCCGCCCAGGCGATCACCCGCCTCCGCCTCCGCCCGACGGGGGGTGCCGCATGAGCGCGCTGAACCGGGGAGTGCTCAAGTGCTACCCCCGCTGGTGGCGTGAACGACATGGCGAGGAGGCGCTCGGCCTGCTCATCGACTCCGCCGAGGCCCGCGGTCGTACCGACTTCAGGGACCTGCTCAACCTGGCAGCCCATGCCGCCCGGGTCCGGCTGACCCAGTCGGGTCCGCCCACTCTGGTCCAGGGAATCCGCAACCGGGTGTCGGTGATCGCGGCGACCCTGCTCGCCGCGATCGGCAGTACCTTCCTGATCTTCGGTGAGTGGGCGCCCTGGGATCCGCGGACCAGCATGGGAGGTTCGCCGATCGCCAACGTGACCACCGGTTCGATCTGCTTCCTCGCCGGGGTGCTCGCCGCGATCGCGATGGTCTTCGACCGCCCCGTCGTCGCGCGCTGGTCAGCGGCAACCAGCGCGGTGACCGCGCTGGCCGCCATGTTCCCGCCAATCGAGCAGCTGGCCGAGTCGTTCGGCTTCACCCGCCCCCCAGGCACGATCCTGCTCTTCACCGCCGTGATCGCAACCCTCGCCGCCGTCGGCATCCCGGCAAGATCCCGGGCCTCGCACAGCTCGCCATCGCCCCACGCCTCGCGAGCGCCCCACGCCTCGCGAGCGGCCCGCGGCTCCCGCGGGCGGTTCGCTTTGCTGGCGGTGTGCCCGTCCATCGGTGCGGTGCTGGTGACAGGTCTGTCGATCCGGCCCGAGCCGTGGTTCTTCTACCGCCTGCCCGACCAGCAGTCGCTGCGGATCGGCCTAGGAGTCCTGCTCGGCACAGCATTGATCGTGATCGCCGTCGTCCTGCTGCTTGCCGGTCACCGCGCCTGGGGAGCGGCACTCGCCATCAACTCAGTGCCGTGGCTGCTGATGTTCTATCTCGATCCGCTGGCGAGCGGCACCTGGACCTCCGGCGGCCCCCTGGGCGTGGTCGGCACCATGCCGCTCGGCGGTCTCGGCGTACTGCTCTTGGTGATGCTGGCCGCGCTGGCAGCCGGGCTGATCGCGGTCCGGCTCAACCGCCGGCCTCAGCCTGCCGTGAACTCGGTGGCGAGCAGCGAGTAGAGCAGGGAGTCGCGCCAGTCGCCGTTGGTGAAGACGTGGTGCCGGATCCGGCCCTCGTAGCTGAAGCCGAGGCGCTTGACCACCGCGACCGAGGCCAGGTTGTCCGGGCCGATCGCGGCGCTGACCCGATGCAGCTCGAGCGGCCCGAAGGCGAACTTCAGCATCGCCCGGGCCGCCTCCGTGGCGTAGCCGCGACCCCAGTGGTCCGCGGCGATCGCATAGCCGAGGTGTGCTGCCTGCACCCCGGTCGGCCCGAGCCGGGCGAAGCCGATCATCCTGTCGTCGTCGAGGCGGGTGACGGCGAGCAGGTAGTCGGGCCGGTCGGGCTGCTGGGACCGCTCGACGATCGTGGTCAGCGTCTTGGCTGCCGCCTCGCGGTCCCGGCTGTCGAACGACAGCCAGTTGGTCACCCGATCGTCACCGACGATGGCCAGATAAGCATCCAGATCGTCAAGCTGGAACTCGCGCAGCCTGACGCCATCGCCGGTGAGCGGATCCATCCCGCCTGCTACCGCGGGAAGGTCTGCATCGGCGTACGGGTGAACATCTCGATCTCTTCCTGCAGCTCGCGGGCGTCGTCGCCGTGCCCGGACTGCCGCAGGGCCTGGTGCACCCGGCGGGCGGAGTGCACGACACCGTTGATCCGGCGCTCGGCCGGCAGGCCCAGGACCGGCGCGAGTGCGTCGGCGGCGCCTTCCAGCTCACCGCTCGCGATCCGGGTGATGGCCATGGCGGCGTGGCTGCCGGCGGCGTCGCCGAAGGCCCACTCGGGGTGCGATTGGTCGTTGTAGGCGTCCACTGCCTGCCGGGAGTACTGCTCGGCGGTCTCGCGCTCGCCCGGAAGCCAGGCCAGCGCGTCGGCCGCGTAGTACAGCTGGCGGTTGCGGCCGAAGGTGCACAGGCCGCCCATCTCGTCGAGCTCGTCGGCCTGGACCGTGCCCCACGCGTTCTCCGCGCGGACCAGGGCGGCCCGGGCGGCGTCCGCGTTGCCCAGTGCGGCCCAGGCGCGGGCCTCGCTCACCGGGAGCCAGACACCGGTGGTGCTGTTGGCCTGCTCGGCATACCCGGCGCCGAGCTGGGCGTACCGGACCGAGTCGTGCGGGTTGCCGGCCCAGTAGGAGACCAGCGACTGCAGTCCACGGACCCAGGCGCGCAGCCCGTGGTGGTCGGCGTTGTCGGCGCAGAGGAAGGCCGTCCTGGCCTGGGTCAGCGCTGCGTGCGGGTTGCCGAGGTCGTGCGACGCCTTGGCGAGCAGACCACCGGTCACGCCGCCGAGGAAGTACAGCTGCCGCAGGTGTTCCGGACGCTGCCGGCTCTCCAGCAACGCGAAGACCAGGTCCTGCGTCTCGACCAGTTGGCCGAGGATTTCCGGCAGCGGGCGCTGCGGGTAGGCCTTCGCGACGTGTCTCACGTCGTCGTACACCTGTTCCATGGCCTCGCTTCCGAGACCGGTCTGGGCCGCGAGGGCGAAAGCCCGCGCACGGCTGGCAGCCATGTCGAGTACCTCCATCTCATTACCTGTCGTGATCCGTCCACCTGCCGCAGGGGCCGGCACCACCTGGGCGGCCTGCTCGGGGACGTATGGAGCGAGGAGTTCCTCGACCGGCTTGCCGAACATGCGTTGCAGGGTGCGCCGGGTCTGTGGAGTGGTCCCTGCTCGCTCGCCCGATGCGAGGCGCCGCAGGTGCCGCTCGGTGATGGTTCCACCCAGCTCGACGAACTCGGCGACGATCTCGGAGTAGGTCTGGTTCCGGCGCTGGATCAGGTGCGCCAGGACCGTCTTTGGCGTATACCTACCCGCCATCGTTCCTCCCGTTCACGTCAGATAAGACGTTGTCTCGACTCATGCCCCACTACAAGGTGCAGTCACCCAGATGTCCGCCAGAGGTCCGGGAGAGGTCCGGCAAAGGTCCTCTCCAGGTCCTAGAGCGGTCACGGTCGGTCTGTGCACCATTACTGCCATGACAACCAGTAAGTCCAACTGGTTGCAAGGGCTGAGAGTTACGGGGTGAGCAAGCAGTGACTGTTGCGGAAATGACGTCGAGGCAGCACCGGCGCCGAGTGCGGGTCTGGTTCGGCGAGCATGTGATCGCGCAGTACGTGGCAGAAGCACCGCTGGCAGCGCGCTACGAGCAGGCGATGCGGCGCCGTTTCGCCGGCCTCAGGGTCACCAACGACCTGCTTGGCCCGCAGCAAGAAGCAGACGTTCAGCACTGAAAAAGACTTCCGGGTCCTCCTCAGACCCGGAGCTGCTCCTGGGGTCTCCTCACGTCCAGGGTCAGCGACCGAAGGTCCGGGGCACTCCTCAGCTCCGGACGAAACCAGAGGTGCGGTCCGGGGCATCCTCAGCTCCGGACCGCACCGCCCACCAGCCCGGCTGGGCTGGCGGCTGAGTCCCTGTATCGCCGCCGCCCAGCCGTTCCAAACCACCTCCTGGCCGACACCTCGGGCCGGGCGGGGCAAGTGTCCTTCGCCGGAGCTCCGCGCTAGTTGGCTCCGGAGCTCCGGCGCAGGACACGTGTGGCTCCTGACACCTCACCAGGAGCCACACTCCGAGGTGGCCGGATCCGCTGTGTGACCGCCGCGCCTGGGCGGTCACGCAGCGGAACCATTTCCGGGCCGGTAGCCGAGATTCACCGCCATCCGGCGCAGCACGTCGACGGTCTGCAGGTACTCCGCGTCGACGATCCCGTTGGTGATCCGCCGGCGCTGCGCCTGGACCTTCTCCCGCAGCTGCGCGTGCGCTGCCAGGCCGGCCGGCGTCAGCCCGCCGTCGTCGAGCCAGCCGCGAGCTGTCAGCGGACCTGTCAACGATGCCAGCTCGGCCGGATCGCCGGACAGGAACGGCGCCAGCGCGACCGCGACCGGCGCCTCGCCTTGGACGGCGTTCAGGATCTGCCACTGGCGCCGGCTCACCCCGTCCGCTGCGAGGACCTGCTCGAAGGACTGCTCGAGCAGCCGGTCCACTTCCTTCAGCCACCATCCGATAGGCTTGTTGTCATCTGACATGTGCATGTCAATGAGCATATATCTTGGAGGGCTGATGGTCGACCCCGCCGCCGAGGTCGAGGCCGCGATGGTGGCGATCCGCCGCCGCCAGACGAAGCGGATGTTCGCCCGCGCCGCCGACCTGGCCGACGACTCCGGTCAGCAGGTGATCGACGCGATCGAGGCCGCCGACCCCGAACTCCTCGGCGTCAACGGCATCGCCGAGGCTCTGGGCGTCGACCAACCCCGCGCCAGCAAACTCGTCGCCGCCGCGGTCTCCGCAGGCCTGGTACGCCGGGAAGCCGATCAACTGGACGGTCGACGAACCAACCTCGTCCTCACCCCGGCCGGCCACGACCGCCTGGCCGCGGTCCACGCCGTCCGCCGCACCCGCTTCGCCGAGGCGATGACCGACTGGCCGGACGCAGACAAAGAAACCTTCGCCATACTCCTGACCCGCTTCGTCACCGCCCTCAACCGGACGTAGCGACGTAGACCGCGAACGGTGCATCCGGGTAGACACCCTCCCGACCCTCGACCAGCCCATCGGTCTGAATCTCACCCGCATACGTCATCCCCAGCCGCTCCATCACCGCACGGGACGCGGTGTTGATCCGCTCGGTGAACGAGATCACCACCCGAGCCCCCAACACGCCGAAGGCGTAATCCAGCCCAGCCCGCCCGAGCTCGGTAGCAAAGCCTCGGCCGCGAGATGAGCTGAGTAAAGCCCACCCGAGTTCCAACCGGTCAGCAGCCCACGCACCCCCGAGCCCGCCGAGGCCGAGCTCGCCATCGCCGAGGCCGCCGGCACCGGGCCCGCCGGCACCGGGCTGCCCGCGGAGCGGGCCGTCATCGAGCAGGGCCGCGATCTTTGCGGTGACCTCTGAGTCTGCGGCCATGCGTTCCATGCCGCCGCGGCCGACGAGGGCGCCGGTGGAGCGGTCGTACGCCATCCACTTGCTGACGCCGTTGCTCTCCCACCGCGACTGGAAGCCGGCAGCCCGGCGTACCGACTCCTCGGTGGACCACGTCTCGTCGTACCACTGCGCCACCCACGGATCCGAGTGCAACCGCTCCAGGTCCGCTGCATGTCCGGGTAGGACCTCGCCCGGTCCAGTGATCGGCACCAGCATCAACCGCTCCGTCAAAACAGTCCGGACGGCGTACGCGACGATGTCCCGCAACCGCCGATCCCCATCGGTCCGATTGACCATCAACAACTCCAGGTCACCCGGACCCACCCAGGCACTCGCGTCGTGCTTCCCCTCCTCCAGCCGCGGCCGCGCAAGATCCCCGTCCACCTCGACGACGTAGTCGATCTCCCGCCGCACCCGCCCCGCGTACTCCCACTCCCAGTCGGTGACGGCCGCCACGACCTCCCGTACCTGCCACCCGGTCTCCTCCTCGACCTCCCGGGCCAACGCCTCCTCCGGCGTCTCCCCCTCCTCCAGATGCCCACCCACCACATCCCAGATCCCCGGCAACAACCGCCGCTCCGCAGTACGCCGGTGCACGTACACCCGCCCCTGCTCATCCCGGATCAACGCCCCGACACAGTCCACTGCCCGCATGCCCCAGGACCCTAGACCGGACGGGTAATTCACGTGGAGCGTGCGGCAGGCACTGGCAGACTGGCCGGTATGCGTGCGGACCGGGCGATTCTGTTCAAGCTGGCGACCAACGAGCGACTAGAGCAACTGGTGAAGGGCATCCCCGGCGGGGAGGAGAACGCCTGGCGGGCAGCCTCCCGGTACGTGGCCGGCCGGACCCGCGACGAGGCACTGCAAGTGGCCGAGGCCCAGATCGGCAAGGGCCACGGCATCAGCGTCGACCTGTTCGGCGAGATGTCCACCGACCCAGCAGACGCCGCCAAGGTGGTCGACGAGTACCTGGAGCTGGCCAAGCTCCTCCCCGAACCACCGGCCGACGTCTGGCTGTCCCTGGACCTCTCGCACCTGGCCCTGGACATCGACCCCGCCGGTGCCGCCGACCGCGTCGCCACGATCGCCGAAGCCCTCCCACCCGGCCGCCTGCTCCAACTCGGCGCCGAGGACACTGCCCGCACCGACGCCATCCTCCAAACCGTCCTGGACGTAGCCGGTCGAGGTCTGGCGGACCGCATCGGCGCGACCGTCCAGGCCAACCTGCAGCGATCCCCCGGCGACATCGACGCTCTGACCGAGGCTGGAGTACAGGTCCGCCTCGTCAAGGGCGCGTACGTCGAGCCAACCGGCGCCTATCCCTACGGCGAGCAGACAGACATCGCGTACCTCCGCCTAGCTCACCAGTTGGCAGCCAGCGAAGCCCGCTGGTCCCTAGCCACCCACGACGGCCGCCTCCGAGAAGCAGTAACGCTCTCACTGGGCACAGTCCCCGTAGAGCAACTACTAGGCATCCGCCCCGACGTCCTCGACGACCTGCGCCGCCGAGACATCCCCACCCGCGTCTACATCCCCTACGGCCCATCCTGGTTCCGCTACTGGCTCCGCCGAGTTGCAGAATCCCGCGGCGCCTAGCGGCTGACCTGACGAGCTAGCCTCGCGGCATCTCGGTCACGCGGTTGGGCATGAAGAGGACGGCGACGACGAGGAGTACTGCGGCCGCGGCGGCGCCGTAGTACACGTCGTGGATGGCGGGGGCCAGGACCGACGACGGCAGCTTCTCCAAGTCGTCGTGGTTGTCACCGAGCCGGCTGGCGACCATCGCGTTGGCGACCGCGCCGAAGATGGCGACGCCGACCGCGCTGCCGACCGAGCGGGCGAACATGTTGGCGCCGGTCACCACGCCGCGGCTGGTCCACTCGACGGACGACTGGGCGGCGACCACGCCCGGCGATGCGGAGAAGCCGAGGCCGATACCGATCACGAAGCAGGCGAAGGCGAGGTAGACGACCGAGCTCGTCGGCTTGACCGTGAGCAGTAGGGCCGAGCCGAGCACGACGAAGACCGAACCGATGAACATCGTCCAGCGGAAGCCGATCCGCAGGTAGATCCGGCCCGCGAGCGACGCCGCGATCGGCCAGCCCAGCGTCATCGCCGCCAGCGCGAAGCCGGCCACCAGCGCCGACGTCCCGAGCACGCCTTGCGCATAGAGCGGCACGTAGGTCGACAGGCCGATCATCAGGACGCCGACCAGCAGCGCGGACGAGTTGGCGGAGTTCAGCACGCGCTGGCTCAGTACCCACAAGGGCAGGATCGGCTCGGCCGCGCGGCGCTCGACGAAGCCGAAGGCGACCAGCAGGATGACGGCCACGGCCAGGATCGCGATGCTGGTGGCCGAGTCCCAGGACCAGATCACTCCGCCCTCGAGCAGCCCGAGCAGCAGCAGCGAGCCGCCGACCGCGAGCAGGATCGTGCCGGCGTAGTCGATCTGGTGCCGGGTGGTCTGGACGATGTTCTCCTGGAAGCGCCGGTAGAACACCACCCCGGCCACGAGTCCGAGCGGCACGTTGACGAAGAAGATCCAGCGCCACGAGATGTAGTCGGAGAAGACGCCGCCGAGGGTCGGGCCGACGAACGAGGCGATGCCCCAGACACTCGCGATGTAGCCCTGCACCTTGGCCCGCTCGGCGACCGAGTAGATGTCGCCCACGATCGTCATCGCGATCGGCTGGATCGCGCCGGCGCCGAGCCCCTGGATCAGCCGGAAGGCGATCAGCGCCGGCATGCTCCAGGCGAACCCGCAGAGCACCGAGCCGAGCACGAACAGCAGGATGCCGAACAGCATCAGCGGTTTGCGGCCACGCTGATCGGCGAGCTTGCCGTAGATCGGCACCGAAACCGCCTGGGCCAGCAAATAGATCGAGAACAACCAAGGGAACTGGGTGAAGCCGCCCAGGTCCTCGACCACCGACGGTACTGCCGTCGCCAGGATGGTCGCGTCGATCGCCACCAGCCCGACACTCAGCATCACCGCGAGCAGGATCGGTCCCCGCTCCGACCGCAGCCCAACACTTGCCCGGTCGATCCGTTCAGTAGTCATAACAGCTACACAACTTACGCGACGGGACATCGATTCCTGTAGGCAATGGCCAGCAGTTGGACGCTCCGGTACTGGAGGCGGTGGGACGGTCGCGTGGGTACTCTCCGTGGGTGAGGATGCACGGGCTGGTCAGGGTCGTCGTGCTGGTGGTGACGATCTCGCTGACACTGGTGTTGCTGCCGATCGCGATCAACGTCGGCACCGGTGGGACCGCCCCAGAGTTCCTCGAGCCGTACGTCGGCTGGACCTGGCCCGCGATCGGGGTGCTCTGGCTCGTCGCGATCGGCACCGGGCTCGCGCAGTACCGGAGCCGGCGAACCGTCGGCCACTCGGCACGAAGCGCCGACCAACCGCGCAACCGCCCGAACGCGCTGGCCCGCGTCGACCGCTACCTCGCCGACCGCTTCGCCAGCTCCCTCGCCTCCCGGGCCCGCCTGGCCCTGGCGCTCGACGTCAGCCCCGAGGCGGTGATCCGCCCGTACGATCTGCTCGTCCAGCCGCTGAACAGCAGCGTCACCGAGATCCGCGAGGACGCGAACATCGCGGCGGCCTTCGACGACCTCCAGGACTCCATGCTCATCCTCGGAGCCCCCGGCGCAGGCAAGACCACCCTCCTGCTGGAGCTCGCCCGCACCCTCGCCGCCGAGGCGCACACCAACCCGAACAACCCGATCCCCGTCCTGGTCGACCTAGCCAGCTGGACCGCGAGCACCGCGAAGGAACCAGACGACGACCCCGGCGACAGCCCGCTCCTGGCAGGCTTCATCCGCTGGCTCCTCACCGAGCTCAACAGCCGGTACCAGATCCCTGCCGCCGTAGGCCGGGTCTGGCTCACCAAGGGACGCCTCGCGCTACTACTGGACGGCCTGGACGAGGTAGCCCTGGCCCACCAGGACAAGCTCGCTCCAGTACTGGCCGAGCTGGGCCAGCGCTACCTGATCGGCCAGGTGGCAGTCACCTGTCGCATCCAGGAGTACGAGGCTCTCCACCACAAGCTCAAGCTGTACGGCGCGGTCCGCATCCGCCCGCTCAGCCGCGAGCAGGTACTCGACTACTTCGCCTCCGGTGGCGACGAGCTGGCCGGTGCGCTGGCCGCGATGGAGCGGGACGACGACCTCTGGGACCTGGTCAACTCCCCGCTGATGCTGAACGTCATGGCCCTCGCCTATCAGGGCAGGGACGCCCGCGACGTCGCTAGCGGAGTACTGGCCGACCATCGACGAGAACTGTTCGACACGTTCATCTCCGAGGTGCTCGCCCGCTACAGACCGAGCAGTTCGCACTTCGAGTCCCGTGCAGCCGTCCGCTCGCTCTGGTGCCTCGCCTGGTGGACTCGCACTCAAGCTGGTGATCGGATCGAAGTACCACGTCGGTTGACGCCCAGCGGCTGGTACGGCCTGGTGCTGCCCGCAGTCGGATACCTGGCCCACATGATCTGCCTACCGGGCCTCTTCGCCGGTCTGGCCGCCGGAGCAGCAGTGGGAGCCACTGCCCTGTACGGCGTATCGGCCGGCCTCGCCGTCTGCGCTGTCGCGCTCGTGCTGGTCCATGTGCGGCCGCAAACCTGGTGGATCCTTCAGCAGGGCCGCGACCAGCCACGCCACCTCCTGCTGGCCGTCATGATCTGCATCGGCATGGTCGCCGGGCTGGTCTCGGTCCTCGTCGTCACGGCCATCGCCGAGCGCTTGCCGCCCTGGCTCGGCCTGGTGCTCCAAGGTGTGGTGGTCTGGGCGTCCTTCGGCCTGGAGTACATCCTGTCCGGCAACAACCGGCGCCGCTTACTGCTCACCATCCGGTTGGTGGGTGTGACCGTGGCGAGCCTGATCGTCTTCGCCACCGTCGACGACCAGGCCGACTTCGTCGCCGGCTGCGCGATCGGCCTGGTAGTTGCCCAGGGCATCCGTTTTGTGAAGACACTGCCGATGGACCATCTGGTCTATCCGCACAGCAAGTCGGAACACCAGGACGGTCCGGGGGTCCGGTGGCGGATGGGCAAGTGGACCGTCGGCGGCGCACTGGCCGGCGTGCTCGTCGCAGCGGCTCTCGGCGCGAGCCTGTGGTGGACTACCGGCCCCGAGGCATTGCTGGGCATCATCGCCGGAACAGTCGCCTCGAAGGCCTGGCGTCGTCGCGCCCCCTTCTTCTCCGGCGCTCTCTCCCGCGGCCTGCACGGCTTCCTGCTCCGCTGGAGCGGCTACCTGCCTTGGCGCCGCGGTGCCTTTCTCCGGTACGCCGCCGAGCGCTACGTACTCGCCAAGACCGGCCGAGGCGAGTACGCCTTCATCCACCTACTAGTGCGCGACCACCTGGCCGAATGCGACCCCGACGCCCTGGCCGCCAAGGTAGACCAGCGGATCGCCGCAAGGTCCCAGCGAACCGGCCTAGCGCGCAGCCGCTAACACCTGGTCGAGGATCAGCGACCACTGCCGCACAATCCCGCGCCGCCGGGCCGCGTCGTCGGTCAGCAGGTCCGCCAACCCCAGCCCGCGGGCCAGATCGAGCACACCCTGGATGGTCTCCCGGACCCCCGGAGTGCGCTCCTCAACCTCCAGCACCTCCAGCAGTGCCCGGTGCGCCTGCCGCCCGACATGCGCCTCCAGCCGGACGATCTGCTGCCGCAGCGGCTCCTCGGTAGAGGCCGCTACCCAGAGGTGGAGGGCAGCTTTGAACAGAGGTCCGGTGTAGACGTCCGCGAGCATCCCTACGATCGCCTCGGTCCGCCCCTCGCCACTAGGCAGCCCGACGGCCTGCTCGCGAATCTCGGCCAACCGCACCTCGGTCATGTACTCCACAGCCGCAGCGAACAGGTCCGCTCGAGTGGGGAAGTGATGCTGTGCCGCCCCACGCGATACACCAGCCCGGGCCGCTACTACGGCGACAGTGGTCGCCGCATAGCCGACCTGCGACAGCGACTCGAGTGCCGCCTCCAGGAGCTTCTGCCGGGTCGCCCGACTCCGGTCCTGCTGCGGCTCTCGCAGTACCTCGCTCACAGCGAGTCCAGGAAGATGTCCGGCGCCAGATCCTCTTCAGCCCCAGCCGTCCGGTATCGCGAGAAGTCAGTCGTCCCGGCCTCGGTCAGCACCTCTTCGTCGATCAGGAACTCACCGGTCCGGCTGCCGGTCAGTACGAGGTAGGCCGCGTCCGCCACGATCTCCGGCGTCCGCGAGCGCTCGGTCGCCGCCGAGCCGCCCAACAGGTTCTGCACGGCTGCCGTGCCGATCAACGTGCGCGGCCAGAGCGAGTTCACCGAGATGCCGTCGGCACGCAGTTCCTCAGCGAGCCCGAGCGTCGTCAGGCTCATCCCGTACTTCGCCATCGTGTACGCCAGATGCTCGCCGGCCCACCGCGGATCCAGGTTCAGCGGCGGCGACAGCGTCAGGATGTGCCCGGCCGCCGACTTGCGCAGCCACGGGATGCACAGCTTCGACAGCAGGAACGTGCCGCGCGCGTTGATGTCCTGCATCAGGTCGTACCGCTTCATCGCGATGTCCGCCGTCGGCGTCAGGTCGATCGCCGACGCGTTGTTCACCACGATGTCGATCCCGCCGAACTCGTCGGCCGTACGCCGGACAGCCTCGACCACCGACTCGTCCGAGCGCACGTCGCCCACGATCGGCAACGCATGCCCACCGGCTGCCTCGATCTCCGCGGCAGCCGTGTAGATCGTGCCCGGCAACTGCGGATGCGGCTCGGCGGTCTTCGCCAGCAGCGCCACGTTCGCGCCGTCGCGAGCGGCCTTCAGCGCGATCGCCAGCCCGATCCCGCGACTGCCGCCGGACATGATCAGCGTGCGTCCCGCCAGGGTTTCACTCACGCGCGGCCTCCCGTGCCCTCAGCTCGCGCCGCAGGATCTTGCCCGAAGCGGCCTTCGGGACGGCGTCGATGAACTCCACCTGCCGAACCTTCTTGTACGGCGCCACCCGCTCGGCGACGTACTCGATCACGTCCGCCTCGGTCAGCTCCACTCCCGGCATCGCGACGACGAAGGCCTTCGGCACCTCGTTGCCATCCGCCTGTACGCCGATCACTGCCGCATCCGCGATCCGGGTGTCGGTCAGGAGCACCGCCTCCAACTCGGCCGGTGGCACCTGGTACCCGTGGTACTTGATCAGCTCCTTGAGCCGGTCGACGACGTACAGGTAGCCGCGTTCGTCGACCCGGCCGATGTCGCCGGTGTGCAGCCAGCCGTCCGGGTCGATCGTGGCGTCCGTCTCCGCGGGCCGGCCGAGGTAACCCTTCATCACCTGCGGCCCACGGATCCAGATCTCGCCCTCGTCAGCGTCGTTGCCATCGGCACCGACCAGCCGCATCTCGGTCGACGGGAACAGCTTGCCGACAGCGCCGGCCGGCGGGTCGATGTCGTCCTGCGGGACCGCGTGCGTGCCCGGCGACAGCTCGGTCATCCCGTAGCACTGCAGGATCGTGTGCAGGCCGAGTCGCTTGGCGCAGGCCTCGGCCAGGTCACCGTCGAGCGGTGCGGCAGCCGACGTCACGTACTTCAGCGCGGACAGATCCACCCCGTCGACCGCCGGGTGCTTCGCCAGCGCCAGCACGATCGGTGGCGCGACGAAGGCCCGGGTGATCTTCTGCTCGTCGAGCACGGTCAGGAACTGCTGCAGGTCGAACTTGGGCAGCACCACCACGGTCGCGCCGAGCCGCAGCGGCAGATTCATCAGCACGCTCAGCCCGTAGATGTGGAAGAACGGCAGGATCGCGATGATCCGCTCGCCCTCGTCGAGGTCGAACATCGCCTCGGCCTGGGTCAGGTTCGTGCCGATGTTGCGATGGGTCAGCATCACGCCCTTGGCGGCGCCCGTCGTACCGCTGGAGTACGGAAGTACGGCGACGTCGTTCGCCGGGTCGATGTCGACCACCGGCTCCGGCCCCGTCGAGGCCAGCAACTCCATCACCGAGCGGTATCCCTCGGCCTGGTCGCAGACGAGGATCTCCTGGACGTCGGTGTCCTTCACCGCCTCGGTCGCGATCGGCAGGAAAAGCGAAATCGTCACCAGCAATTTCGCCTTCGAGTCGACCAACTGCTTGTGCAGCTCGCTTGCCGTGTAGAGCGCGTTGACCGTGGTCACCGTCGCACCCGCCCGGGTCGCGCCGTAGAACACCGCCGGATAGATGATCGTGTTCGGGCTGTGCAGCGCGATCGTGTCGCCGTGCACGATGCCCAGCTCGGCGAACCCGGCGGCGATCCGCCGGCTCATCCCGTCGAGCTGGGTGTAGCTGACCTCGCGCCCGCTGACGCCGTCGACCAGCGCGATCCGGTCGCCGTACTCCTGCGCCCGACCGAGCACCACGTCGTGGATCGGCGCGTCGAGGATCTCGATCGGCGGGTACTGACTCTGAATGACCACGGGCGGGGTCCTCTCTACACGACTGGGTTGGAGGAACGATGACGGAATCAGTACGACTTCGGAAGCCCCAGACTGTGCTGCGCGACGAAGTTGAGGATCATCTCCCGGCTGACCGGCGCGATCCGGGACGCGCGGGCGGCCGTGACCAGCGAGGCAACGCCGTACTCGACCGTCATACCGTTGCCGCCGAGCGACTGCACCGCCTGGTCGGTGGCCCGGACGGTCGCTTCACCGGCGGCGTACTTCGCCATGTTGGCGGCCTCGCCGGCATCGAGGTCGTCGCCGGCGTCGTACAGGGCGGCTGCCTTCTGCATCATCAACCGGGCGAGCTCGAGCTCGATCTTGTTCTGCGCGAGCGGGTGCGCGATGCCTTGGTGGGCGCCGATCGCGGTCTTCCAGACCTGCCGTTCCTTGACGTAGGCGACGGCCTTGCCGAGCGCGTGCCGGCCGATCCCGATCGCGAACGCCGACGCCATGATCCGCTCCGGGTTGAGCCCGGCGAAGAGCTGCATCAGGCCGGCATCCTCGGAGCCGACCAGCGCCTCGGCGGGCAGTTGGACGTCGTCGAGGAAGAGCGAGAACTGCTTGTCCGGACTGATCAGGTCCATCTCGATCTGCCGGAACTCCACGCCCGCGGCGTCCGTGGGCACGATGAACAGCGCGGGCTTGAGCTTGCCTGTCTTCGCGTCCTCGGTCCGCCCGACGACGAGCACGGCCTTCGCGACATCCAGCCCGGAGATATAGACCTTCCGCCCGGACAACGACCAGCCCTCCCCGGTACGCCGTGCCGTCGTGGTGATCTCATGCGAGTTGGAACCCGCATCGGGCTCGGTGATCGCGAAAGCCATCGTGGTGGACCCATCGGCCAGCGACGGCAGCCACTGCTCCTTCTGTCCCTCGGTGCCGAACCGGGTGATCACCGTGCCGCAGATCGCCGGCGACACGACCATCATCAGCAACGGACAGCCGGCCGCGCCGAGCTCCTCCAAGACGATCGACAGGTCGGCCATACCGCCGCCACCGCCGCCGTACTGCTCAGGCAGGTTCACGCCCAGGTAGCCGAGCTTGCCGGCCTCCTGCCAGAGCTCCGTCGTCTGCCCGCCGGACCGCGCTCGCTCGTTGAAGTAGGCGTAGCCGTACTTCTTCCCCAGCTCGCTCACCGCCGCCCGCAGTGCGCGGCGTTCCTCGGACTCGACGAAGCTCATGCGCTCTCCTCAACTTGTACGACGGCCAGGACGGCCCCCACCTCAACCTGCTGCCCCGCTGCGACGTTCAGCTCCACCAAAACCCCGTCGGCCGGCGCCGAAATGGTGTGCTCCATCTTCATCGCCTCCAGCCACACCAGCCCCTGCCCCGCCGTCACCTTGTCGCCCACCTCAACCCCCACCCGCACCACAGTCCCCGGCATAGGCGCCACCAACGACCCAGCCACCAGTTGCCCCGCCGGATCCGCAAACCGCTCCACCGGCGTGAGCGCCACCGCTCCAACACACACCAGCCCGGGATAAGCAGCAACCTCGTACGCCCGCCGCACCCCATCAACTTCCAGCACCACCCGCTCGGCCTGGGCCTCGACCACCTCAACTCCCTCGACGGCGACGCCGTCCCGAGTCGCCCGATAGTCGACGTCGTACTGCCGATCCCCCACCAGATAACTCTTCCGCTGAGCCTGAGAAGCCAAATTCCGCCACCCACCAGGCAACCCACGCTGCACCTTCGCGCTCGCCCGTCGCCCAGCCGCATCCGCCAACGCCGCCGCAACCGCCGCAACCCGCTCGGCTGCCAGATCCGTCGGCTCACCAATCCCATGCGTCTCAAAGAACGCCGTATCCGTATCCCCAGCAAGAAACGCAGGATGCCGGAGAATCCAAATCAGCAAATCCCGATTAGTCCGCACCCCATGAATCACAGCCCGCTGCAACTCCGCCGCAAGCCGCGCCGCAGCCTGTTCCCGGGTCGCCCCCCAAACAATCACCTTCGCCAACATCGCGTCATAGAACGGCGAGACCACCGACCCACTCGCAACCCCGGAGTCAACCCGAACCCAAGGCGAACCCTCCCGAAGACCGCCCGGCTCAAAGGAAGAACCAGGAAGTGAGAAGCGGTGGAGGGTGCCGGTTTGGGGTTGCCAGTCGTTGGCGGGGTCTTCGGCGTACAACCGAACCTCGATCGAATGCCCAACCGCAGCAGGCGGCTCGGCCGGGAGTGCCTCACTTGAAGCAACAGCAAACTGCAAGGCGACGAGATCAAGTCCAGTGGTCGACTCGGTGACTGGATGCTCGACCTGCAGACGCGTGTTCATCTCCAGGAAGTAGAAGCCGCCGGACTCGTCGGCGAGGAACTCAACCGTCCCCGCCCCCACATACCCGATTGCCTCGGCCGCCTTGCGTGCCGCATCGAACAGCCGCGACCGCATCCCCGAAGTGCGTTCCACCAAAGGCGAAGGAGCCTCCTCGACCACCTTCTGATGCCGCCGCTGGATCGAGCACTCCCGCTCGCCAACCGCCCAAACCGTCCCATGCTGATCAGCCAGCACCTGTACTTCGATATGCCGCCCACTAGCCAGATACCGCTCGCAGAAAACGGTCCCATCACCAAACGCCGACAGCGCCTCAGCCGACGCCGCGTCGATCTCAGCCGCCAGATCCTCCAGCCGCCGGACAACCCGCATCCCCCGCCCACCACCACCGGCCGACGCCTTCACCAACACCGGAAGATCCGAGGCGCTCACCGAAGCTGGCGTCAGCTCCGCCAGCACCGGCACCCCAGCCGCCGCCATCAGCTTCTTCGCCTCGATCTTCGACCCCATCGACGAGATCGCCTCGACCGGCGGCCCGATCCAGGTCAGCCCCGCCTCGATCACCGCCGCCGCGAACCCAGCGTTCTCGGACAGGAACCCATACCCCGGATGCACCGCATCGGCCCCAGCCTTCAGCGCCGCCTCGATCACCAACTCCCCGCGCAAATACGTGTCCCCAGGCGCAGTGCCCGGCAAATGCACAGCAGCATCGGCCTCGCCGACATACGGCGCATCGGCATCGGCGGAAGAATGCACCGCCACGCACTCGATCCCCAACGAACGAGCGGTCCGAAACACCCGCCGCGCGATCTCGCCGCGATTGGCCACCAGTACCGACGTAATCATCGCCATCACATCCGGAAGACGCCGAAGTTGGCGCCATCGAAGCGGGTGCCCTCAACCGGGCCGGAGTGGATCGCCGACAGACACAGCCCGAGCACGGTCCGGGTATCACGCGGATCGATCACGCCGTCGTCATAGAGCCGTCCGGACAGGAACATCGGCAGCGACTCCGCCTCGATCTGTCCTTCCACATAAGCCCGCATCGCGGCATCACCGTCCTCGTCGTACGGCTGCCCCTTCGCCGCCGCGGCCGCCCGCGCCACGATCGACAACACCCCGGCGAGCTGCTGCGGCCCCATCACCGCCGACTTCGCCGACGGCCACGCGAACAGGAACCGTGGATCGAATGCCCGCCCACACATCCCGTAATGCCCGGCGCCGTACGACGCCCCCATCAGGATCGAGATGTGCGGCACCTTCGAGTTGGAGACCGCGTTGATCATCTGCGCGCCGTGCTTGATGATCCCGCCCTGCTCGTACTCCTGCCCGACCATGTAGCCGGTCGTGTTGTGCAGGAAGATCAGCGGCGTATTGGCCCGGTTCGCCAACTGGATGAACTGTGCCGCCTTCTGCGACTCCTCGCGGAACAGCACGCCCCGCGCGTTCGCCAGAATCCCGACCGGATACCCGTGCACCGACGCCCACCCGGTCGCCAGCGACGATCCGTAGAGCGGCTTGAACTCGTCGAACACCGACCCGTCCACCACCCGGGCGATCACGTCCCGCGGGTCGAACGGAATCTTCAGGTCTCCCGGTACGATCCCGAGCAGCTCGTCCTGGTCGTACAAGGGCTCCTCGTACGATGCCGCCGGCGCCGGCCCGAGCTTCTTCCAGTTCAGCCGCGACACGATCTGCCGCCCGAGCCGGATCGCATCCGGCTCGTCCACCGCGAAGTAGTCGGCCAGCCCCGAAGTCCGCGCGTGCATCGCCGCGCCACCGAGCGACTCGTCGTCCGCGTCCTCGCCGGTCGCCATCTTCACCAACGGCGGCCCGGCCAGGAACACCTTCGCGCCGCCGTCGACCATCACCACGTAGTCGCTCATGCCCGGGATGTACGCCCCGCCGGCGGTCGAGTTGCCGAACACCAGCGCGATCGTCGGAATCCCTTCCGCCGACAACCGGGTCAGGTTGCGGAACATCGCGCCACCCGGGATGAAGATCTCCTTCTGCGTCGGCAGATCCGCGCCACCCGACTCGACCAGGCTGATCACCGGCAACCGGTTCGCCCGGGCGATCTCGTCCGACCGCAACGCCTTCCGCAGCGTCCACGGGTTGCTGGCGCCGCCCTTGACCGTCGGGTCGTTCGCGGTGATCAGGCACTCGACGCCTTCCACCACACCGATCCCGGTGATCAGGCTCGCGCCGACCGTGAAGTCGCTGCCCCAGCCCGCGAGCGGCGACAGCTCCAGAAACGCGGTGTCCGGATCGAGCAGCAACTCGATCCGCTCCCGCGCGAGCAGTTTGCCGCGCTTGTGATGCCGTTCCACGTACTTCGGGCCGCCACCGGCCAGCGCCTTGGCGTGCTCGACCTCCAGCTCGGCCAGCTTGTCCAGCATCGCCTCGCGATTGCTCATCCGGTGAACCCCAGTCTCTTGGCCGCCAGGCCGGTCAGGATCTCGGTCGTACCGCCGCCGATGGCGAGGATCTTCTGGTCCCGGTACTGCCGTTCGACCTCGGCGTCGCGCATGTACCCGAACCCGCCGTGCAACTGCAGCGCCTGGTCACACACCCACGCGCCGGCCTCGACGGCGGTGTTCTTGGCGAAGCAGGTCTCGGCGATCACGTCCTCGCCGCGCTCGGCCCGCTGGGCGACCGAGTGCACGTAGGTCCGGGCGACGTCGATCCGCCGGGCCATCTCCGTCAGGGTGTGCTGCACGCTCTGCCGCGAGATCAGCGGCCGGCCGAACGTCTCCCGCATCCTGCACCACTCGACGCTGAGATCCAGCGCCCGTTGTGCCCCGGCATACGCCTGCACCGCGAGCGTCAGCCGCTCGGCGACGAAGTTCACCGCCAGCTGGACGAACCCTGTTCCCGCCTCGCCGACCAGGTTCGCCACCGGCACCCGGACCTCGGTGAACGACAACTCCGCCGTATCAGAGCAGAGCCACCCCATCTTCGACAGCTTCCGTGACACCGCGAACCCCGGCGTACCGCGCTCGATCACCAGCAGGCTGATGCCGTGCGCGCCCGGCCCGCCGGTCCGGACCGCCGTCGTCACGAAGTCCGCACGGCTGCCGGAGGTGATGTACGTCTTGGCCCCGTTGACGACGAAGTGATCGCCCTCGCGACGAGCCGTGGTCCGCAGCCCGGCGACGTCCGAGCCGCCGTCCGGCTCGGTGATCGCCAAGGCGCCGATCAACTCGCCTTCGAGCGTCGGTCCGACCCAGCGCGCGATCTGCTCGTCGTTGCCAGCAGCAACAATGTGGGGCAGTGCGATCCCGCAGGTCAGCAGCGATGCGACTAGCCCGCCGGAGCCGCCCGCGTAGTGCATCTCCTCGACCACCGCGATCGCATCGCCGAGCGATCCACCGCCACCACCCACAGCCTCCGGAAAGCCGACCCCGAGCAGCCCGAGCTGACCAGCCTTCTTGTGCAGCTCCCGCGGCAACTCGCCGTCCCGCTCCCACTGCTCCAGATTGGGCAGCACCTCCGCGCTCATGAAGCGCCGCACACTCGCCCGAAAGTCGTTCACAGCAACACTTCCGGTACGTCGAGATAGCGCGACCGGAGCCACTCGCCGACTGCCTTGGCCTGTGGATCGAACCGCGCCTGCGAGGCGACTCCATCACCCAGCAACCCGCTGACCACGAAGTTGAGCGCCCACAGGTTCGGGAAGACGTGCCTTGTGACGGTCAGGTCCTGGGTCTCTGGCAGCAGCTCCTGGAACTTCTCGACCGTCAACGTGTGCGCGAACCATCGCCAGGCCGTCTCGTTCCGCACCCACACCCCGACGTTCGCGTCGCCACCCTTGTCGCCGCTCCGCGCTCCGGCGATGCGGCCCAGCGGCACCTCGCGGGTGAGCGACCTAGCCGGCCGCCCAGCCGCGACGAGTTGCGGCAACGGCATCGGGAGCGCGCCGCCTTCCGCCTCCGCCAGCACCTGGGTGTCCTCGGACGGTTCGATCGTCTGGCGCCGGCCGTCCGGGAGTACGACGACGTGCTCCAGCTCGTGCGGATCGACGTACCCGGCGGTGAAGAGCCCGTACGCCTGTTCACTGCCGGGAGGAGCCGTCACGTGGAAGCCGGGATAACTCGACAGCGCAAGCTCGACCGCCGCGCTGGAGAACACGCGACCGGCGACCAGCGGGTCTGGGTCCTTGATGGTGCACTTGAGCAGGACACTTGCCTGCTCCTCGGTGCCCGCGTTCGGCTGCTCGCTCCACAGTACGGACCACTTCATCTCGGCCGGCCGTTTGACCAGGTCCCGCTCGAGTTGCTGCTGGATCAGCTCGGCCTTCGCCTCCAGCTCCAGCCCGGTGAGCACGAAGGTCACCTCGTTGCGGAAGCCGCCATGGCTGTTCAAGGACACCTTGTACGTCGGGGGCGGCGGCTCGCCCTCGACGCCGGTGATCCGGATCCGGTCCGGGCCGTCCTCGGACAGCTCGATCGAGTCAATCCGCGCGGTCACATCCGGACCGGCGTACCGGGCGCCGGTGATCTCGTAGAGCAGTTGCGCCTTGACCGTGTCGATCGTGACCGCGCCGCCAGTGCCGTCGTGCTTGGTGATCACGCTGCTGCCGTCGGCGTGGATCTCCGCGATCGGGAAGCCGGGCCGGCTGAGATCGCGGATCTCCTGGAAGAACGCGTAGTTGCCGCCGGTCGCCTGGCAGCCGCACTCGATCACGTGTCCGGCGACGACGGCTCCGGCCAGTTCGTCGTACTGGTCGCGTCGCCAGCCGTGATGCGCGGCGGCAGGGCCGACGATGACGGAGGCGTCGGTGACGCGGCCGGTGACGACGATGTCGGCGCCGGCCTTGAGTGCTTCGGCGATGCCCCAGGCGCCGAGGTACGCGTTGGCGGTGAGGGGGTCGCCGAAACCGAGCTCCTCCGCGCGCGAGATCAGGTCGTCGCCTTCGACGTACGCGATCTTCGGGTGCAGTCCGAGCTTGTCCGCGATCTCGTGGATCTTCTCCGCAAGTCCTGCCGGATTGAGTCCGCCCGCGTTGCTGACCACCTTGACGCCTCGATCGAGCACCTCGCCGAGCGCGCCTTCGAGCTGCGCCGGGAAGGTCTTCGCGTACCCCATCGAGGGATCCTTCGACCGGTCGCGACCGAGGATCAGCATCGTCAGCTCGGCCAGGTAGTCGCCGGTCAGCACGTCCAGCGGCCCGCCGGTCAGCATCTCCTGGAACGCTTTGAAGCGGTCGCCGTAGAACCCGGACGAGTTCCCGATCCGAATCGGCTCAGTCATCCGAACTGCCCCCGCTCCCGGCCCTTGCCCGGCATCCCGGCGAACGCCTGAATGATCCCCAGCCACTCGTCCGCCTCGGCACCCACCGCCTGTACGTCGAGGTCGTCGCGATGCCGTCGCTGCGTCGCCAGCAAACAGAAGTCCAGCGCCTTGCCCGTCACCCGCTGCTCAGCGTCCTCAGGACCCCAGATCCACACGTCACCCTCAGGCCCGGAAAGTTCCACGTGGAACGGCGCCGGCGGCGGCTTGCGATCATTCAGCAGATAGGCGAAGTCCCTGGTCCGTACTGCGAGGTGCGCCACGTGCCGGAGCCGACCCGACGGTCGCCGCGTCACCCCCAGCGCATCGGCCACGTCCTGCCCATGCGCCCACGTCTCCATCAACCGGGCCGTCGCCATCGAGGTCGGACTCATCGGCGGCCCGAACCACGCCACCTTCTGCCCGGCCGGCACCGCCTTCAGCGCATCCTGCAACTCCCCACGCGTCTGCCGCCAGTAGGTCAGCAAGTCTCCGGCCGGCAGCGCAGCCCCTTCAGCGGCTCCGTCATCCACAAACCCGGCTGGGTTTTCCACGGCCTTCTGCAACTCGACCTGGAACGCCTCCGGCTCGGCCGCCGCCAACCGGGCAGCCTCGTCCGTCCACGCCAGATGAGCGATCTGGTGGGCGACGGTCCATCCCTCGGCGGGCGTCGGCGTACTCCAGCCATCCGTCGTCAGCCCACCGACGAGCAGATCCAGCTCGACACTCTCGGCACTCAGATCGGCCAGCACATCATCCAGTTGCACGCGCGACTCCTGCCC
Source organism: Kribbella sp. NPDC051718 (assembly GCF_040681515.1). Lineage (NCBI taxonomy): Bacteria > Bacillati > Actinomycetota > Actinomycetes > Propionibacteriales > Kribbellaceae > Kribbella > Kribbella sp. NPDC051718. The sequence goes on from NZ_JBFAYZ010000013.1 coordinate 161,970, forward strand.
TAGACCCGGTGTTCCCCGAGCCTCCCACCCCATCCGGAAAGAATCAAGCACGCGTGCTTGTTTTTGCTGGGAGCGATGCCGGTTGCCCGATTGGTCCAATTGCAGTTGCATGCTGTTGGAAAAGGTTCCGGGCGACCCTCGGGTGGTGCTAGGCAGAGGGATGCACAGTTCCCTGCCTGGTAAGGCCGCCGAGATCCGGGCGCTGCTGCTCAGCCTGATCGACACGTTGCCGGAAGGTGCCGCGTTGCCGCCTGAGCGGGAGCTGGCGGCTCGATGGAAGGTCGCGCGGATGACGCTGCGGCGGGCTGTCGACGAGCTGGTGATCGAGGAGTTGCTGGTCCGGCGGCACGGGAGTGGGACCTACACGGCCCGGCCGAAGGTGGCCAAGTGGCTGGGGATGATGGGGTTCTCCGAGGACATCCGGCGGCGCGGGATGCGGCCGGGGAGTCAGACGCTGGAGTTCCGCCATACGAGAGCCGAGCGCGCGGCCGCCCGCCGGCTGCGGATCCCGATCGGTGATCCGGTCCTCACCTTCACCCGGCTCCGGTTGGCCGACGAGATGCCGATGGTGGTCGAGCGCACCACGCTGCCGGGCAGCTACGTACCAGGCCTCGAAGCCGACGACCTGAGCGGCTCCCTCTACGACCTGCTGACGAATCGGTACGGCATCGAGCTCGCCTCCGGTACGTCGAAACTCGAGCCGGTGATGCCCGACGCCAAGACGGCCGAATGGCTCGACATCCCCAGCACCCAGCCGTGCCTGGCCTTGCACGGTGTCAGCTTCGACCGCCGCGAGCGCGTCTTCGAGTACACGTCGGCCGTCTACCGCGGCGACCGCTACGCCTTCACCGCCGAACTCCGGATGACGCCCTTCTGATGCTCGACGATGTCCTGAAAAGCCGCCTTGAACTCCGCGTACCTCTCCCGCCCGAGCCGCCGCGCGTGCCGTTCCTGCAGCGCCGCCAGGATCTTGTCAGCCGCCGCTAGCTCGGCCCGCCCGCGCTCTGTCGGGCAAATCAGCTTGGCCCGCCGATCGGCCGGATCCGGCCGCCGTTCCACATAGCCGAGCGCCTCCAGCTCGTCGACCATCGTCCCGATCACCTGCTTGTGCTGCCCCGATCGCCGCGCCAGCTCGGTAGCCCGAACCCCCTCGGACTCCAGATACGCCAGCACCGCCCCATGTCGCGGATGCAGATCATCGAACCCGAGCTCTGCCAACTTCCCGAACAGCTCTCCCTGCACCGCAAACAACAACTGCCCCGCCAGCACCCCAAGGTCCATCCGCCTGACAGTCATGATCACTGACTATCACAAATCACCTGCAGTTAGCCGGTGACCGAGTCCGGCGCTTCTACTCGGGAGAGCAGCTCGGTGGCTGCGTGCGTGGTGGCAGTGGTGATGGCGCCTACCAGGCTGGCTCGGTCGCCGAGGGCTGAGCGGACGATCGTGGGTGGGATCGGCAGGGCGGCAGCCAGTTCGGCGACCCGTCCGGCGAGGAAGTCGTTGTCGCCGATGCCGCCGCTGAGGATGACTGTCTCGGGGTCGACGACGGCGCAGATGGCGGCGACGATCTCGCTGATCCGGCGGCATTCGTCCTCGACCAGGGACAGGGCCTGGGGATCGCCTTGCTGGGCTCGTTCGAAGAGGTCGGCCACGTCTTTCAGGGCCGGGTCCAGCGCTTGGGCTTCGCGCAGAAGCGCTTTGCCGCCTGCTTCGTCGGCGCTGCTCGGAGTACCGCTGCGGTGGGCGTGGCCGGTGGGCAGGAAGGCGACCTCGCCGGCGGCTCCGTGGGCGCCGCGCAGGAGCGCGCCGTTGTGCATGATGCCGGCGCCGACGCCGGTACCGATCGCGATCACGGCGAACATCGACGCCTCGGTGCCGGCGCCGTGCCGCTGCTCGCCGATCGCGGCGAGGTTCACGTTGTTCTCCAGCAGTACCGGCCCGTCGATCGCGGCCGACAACTGGGAGTAGAAGTCGTACGGCTCGTCCTCACCGACGTTCCAGGCGTACCGGACCATCGGATCGTGCCGATTCACGACCCCGGGAATCGACACCCCCGCAGCCAGCAACGGCACGTCCACGCGATCAGCCGCCACCCGCGCCTCGGCCAGCAACTCCACCGCCTGCCGTACGACGCTCGCCGCCCCCTTCGCGCGCGTCGACCGTTTGAACTCCGCCAAAGGGGCACCGCTGAGGTCACAGACGGCTGCCCGAAGGTTCGTACCGCCGATGTCGATCCCCGCCACACACCCAGCACCAGCCGGTACGCCGTACAGCGTGGCCGTCCGTCCGGGTAGACCACTTCGCTGCGCGACCGGCTCCGCCAGGCCGAGCGACTCGAGCCGATCCACCGCGGCGAAGACCGTCGGACGGGACAGGGCACACGCCACCGCGAGCTCGGACCGGGTCTGTGGTCCAGACCGGGTCAGCAGCTGGGTCAGCACGACGCTCGCGCTGGGAGTGCCGCTCACAACACGGTTCATGCGTCACCTCCGGTTAAGCCTTGACTACCGCCTCGGAGCCTGATGATACTTCCCGTAAGTTAGGCAGGCTGCCTAACAAACTCGGAATCGGAGTGAGTCATGGCAGACAACCTCTCCCGGCGGACCGCCCTGCAAGCGGCGGGTGGACTCGGGCTGGCAGCGTTCCTGGCCGCGTGTGGCGGTGGCAAGGGCGCCTCGACGGGCGACCAGGGCAGCGGCAAGGGCGAGGTCCGCGCGCTGTTCATGAAACAGGCGGGCTACTCCGAGGACGACATCACCAAGATGACGGCCTCCTTCGCCAGCGCGAACCCGGACATCACGGTCAAGCCGGAGTTCGTCGCCTACGAGGCGCTGCACGACAAGATCGTCGCCGCCGGTCCGGCCGGTACGTACGACGTGGTGCTGATCGACGTGATCTGGCCGGCCGAGTTCGGCGGCAAGAAGATGGTCACCGACGTCACCAGCCAGTGGCCGGGCGACTGGAAGTCCGGCATGCTCGCCGGCGCGGTCGCCACCGCGGAGTACGACCAGAAGCTGTACGGCGTGCCGTGGATCATGGACACCAAGTACTTCTTCTACAACGAGGCGCACCTGCAGACCGCCAAGGTCGACGCGGCCAGCCTCGACACCTGGGACGGCGTGCTGGCCGGCGCCCGGAAGATCAAGGCGACCGGCGCCGCGAAGTACCCGCTGATCTGGTCGTGGCAGCAGGCCGAGGCGCTGGTCTGCGACTACGCGCAGCTGCTCGGCGCGATGGGTGGCAAGTTCCTCGACGACTCGGGCAAGGCGGCCTTCAACACTGGCGGAGGGGTCCAGGCGTTGGAGTTCATGCGGCAGACGATCGTCGACGGGCTGACCAACCCGGCGTCGACGCAGTCGCTCGAGGCCGACGTACAGCGGGTGTTCCAGGCCGGGCAGGCGAGCGCGGTACTGAACTGGACCTACATGTACGGCGCTGCCAACGACGCGAAGCAGAGCAAGATCGCGGGCAAGGTCAAGGTGCTCCAAACGCCCAAGGGCTCGGCCGGGCGGCCGGGTGTCAACGGCGGGATGGCGCTCTGCGTCACCACCGGCAGCAAGAACCAGGCGGCGGCCTTCAAGTACATCAGCTTCCTGACCAGCCAGGCTGAGCAGAACAAGTACGCCCTCGACTCGCTCCCGGTCTGGAAGACCTCCTACGACGACGAAGCAGTCGTCAAGACCAACCCCGCCGTCGTCCCCCAAGCCAAGAAGCAACTCGACGACCTGATCCTCCGCCCCCAGGCCCGCAACTACAACGCCTTCTCCCAAGCCCTCCAAGCCGAACTCCAGAACGCGTTGTTGGGCCGCAAACCGGCCCAAAAGGCCCTCGACGACGCCGCCGACAAAGCGAACAGCCTCCTGCAGTCGTGAGCCGAACCAGACAGGTAGTAGTCAAGGGGGAGGGCAAGTTCGCGCTGTTCTTGCTCCTCCCCGCAGCGCTGGTCGTCTTCGGCGTAGTGCTCTATCCGGTCATCCGCACGTTGTTGATCTCGCTCTACAAGGTCGACAGTGCGATGCCGGGGAGTTATCCGTTCGCAGGATTGAGCAACTACACCAAGGTTTTCAGCGACCCGTCGTTCTATCCGGTGCTCGGGCACACGGCGTACTTCACGCTCGTCTCGACCGCGATCGAGCTCGTCCTGGGGCTCGGCGTCGCGCTGCTGCTCAACGCGCCGCTGCGCTTCCGCTGGCTCTGGCGCAGTCTCGTCGTACTGCCGTGGGCGCTCCCGACGATCGTCAACGGCGCCCTCTGGCGCTGGATCTACAACGGCCAGTACGGCGTACTGAACCAGATCCTCGGCACCGACACCCAATGGCTCGGTTCGCCGTTCCTCGCGCTCAACATGGTGATCGTCGCCGACGTCTGGAAGAACACCTCGATCGTCGCGTTCTTCCTGCTCGCCGGCCTGCAGACGATCCCGGCCGAGCTGCACGAGGCGGCCGTTGTCGACGGCGCGAGCAAGCTGCGCACCTTCTGGTCGGTCGTCGTCCCGCTGCTCAAGCCGAGCATCGCCGTCGTCCTGGTCCTGCGCACGATCGAGGCCTTCAAGGTGTTCGACATCATCTACGTGATGACCGGCGGCGGCCCTGCCTCGGGCACCCAGACCGTTGCCTTCTACACCTACCTGCAGGCGTTCTCGAACCAGCTCTTCGGGTACGGCGCCGCGCTCGCTTACCTGATCGTGATCGCCGTCGGCGCGCTGGCGATGTTCTACCTGCGCATCCTCCGGCAGAACCAGTTGGCAGGTGTCTGATGCGCAACCGTCCTTCTCCCGTGCTCTACGTCTTCTGCGCGGTCCTCGCGGTGGTCGTGCTCGCGCCGTTCGCCTGGCTGGTGATCTCCAGCCTCTCGCCGTCGAACGAGCTGACCGCGGGCACGCTCTGGCCGGACCACCCGACGCTGGAGCGCTACCGCGACATCTTCACCTCGTCGTCGGGTGCCGACAACGTGGCCGGCACGTTCCGGATCGCGATGCTGAACAGCCTGATCGTCGCGTCCTGCACGACGGTCATCTCGCTGGTGGTCGGCTCACTAGGCGGATACGCCTTTGCCCGCCTGCGATTCCGCTTCCGCCGCACCACGCTGTTCGCGTTCCTGGCGATCTACATGCTGCCGCCGATCGCGCTGGTGATTCCGCTGTACCTGGCGATGGCGAACCTGCAGCTGCTCGACACCAAGCTCGGGCTGATCGTCACGTACTGCTCGATCGTCACCCCGTTCTGCCTGTGGACGATGAGCAATTTCTACCTGAGCCTCCCCGTCGAACTCGAAGACGCCGCCCGCGTAGACGGCTGCTCACGCCTAGGCGCCTTACTCCGCGTTGTCCTCCCGCTGGCCCGCCCGGGCATAGTCGCCACTGCCATGTTCGGCTTCCTCCTGGCCTGGGACGAGTTCTTGTATTCGCTGATCTTCACCTCGACCACCAACGCGAAAACCATCCCGGTCGCCATCGCCGAATTCACCGGCAAATTCTCCTCAGATTTCGGCCTGGTAGCCGCCGGCGGCGTACTGGCCGCCCTGCCCCCCGTACTCCTCGCCCTACTCTTCCAGCGCTACATCGTCAGCGGCCTGACCGCCGGCTCGGTCAAGGGATGAAGTTCCCCGAAGGCATCGCCGCCCAACCCGCAGCCCTGGCCACCAGCCTCGCCTCCCTCAAACTCCCTTCTTTCCAAGGCGGTCTGATCGCCCTGGTAGGCATCGGAGCCAGCGAACATGCCGCCCACGGAGCAGCCGCGGCTTGGCGCTCCGCCGGCCTCCAAGCAGTAGCCATCCCAGCCACCTCCCCACCAATCCCCGCAGCCCTAACCCTCCTAATCAGCGAATCCGGCCGCAGCACCGAAGTCCTCGCCTACAAGTCCCCCTCCAGAACCATCGCCCTGACCAACTTCGCAGACAGCCCCCTCGCGGCAGCCACCGCCGAGCTAATCCTCCTGAACTCCGGCCCAGACAGCCCCGTCTACACCACCGGCTACACCGCAACCCTCCAAGCCCTAGGCGTCTTGGGCGACCACTGGACAGCCACCGTCTCCGCATCGGCCGAGACCAAGTCGGCCGGCGCCTCTGCCTCACCGTTCGACTGGGCTGCGTTGCCGGCTCTTGTCTCTTCCGCGCTTGAGGCGCCGCTAGGCGCGGCGAGTGCGTACTTGGACGATGCGCGGCTGGTGGATGTGGTTGCCAGCGGGGTGAGTGTGGCGACTGCTGGTGAGGGTGGGTTGTTGTTGCGGGAGTCGGGACGGTTGCACACGGCTGTGCATGAGACTCGGAACTATCTGCATGGCCCCATGGAGATACTCGATCAGCAGACGACGTGTCTGTTGATCGGGGACGAGAGAGAAGTGCAGTTGGCGTATGACGTGCAGGACTACGGGACGAAGGTCGTGCTGATCACCACGCGCCAAGTCGAGTCAACGGAAGGGCTTGCGGTGATCAAGGTGCCTGAGGCAAGTAACGGGCTGGCCAAGGCTGTGCTGGAGATGGTGATCGTGCAGCGGTTGGGGTGGGACGTCGCGCAGCGGCGGGGGTTGACGGTGGATGGGTTCCGGCATCGGCAGAGTGATACGAAGGTGAGTTGAGGTTTTGCCTACGATTCATGTCATCGGCAACGTGCAGCTCGACGTACTGGCCGACCCGGTCACCGCTCTCCCGCGCCCAGGCGGCGACTCGATCATCGACCGGATCGACGTCCGCCCGGCCGGTGCCGCCGGCAACGTGAGCCTCGCGCTCGCCGCCCTCGGCACGCCGCATCGCCTGTTCGCCGCAGTGGGCGACGACTACGCCGGCCGCTGGGTGCTCGCCGAGCTGGAAAAGCTGAAACTCAACGAGGACATCCTCGTCAAACCCGGCGCCACCGGCATCTCCATCGCCGTCGAGGCTCCCGGTCGCGAGCGCGCGTTCATCACCGCGCACGGAGTCCTGGCCGACTGGACCCTCGCAGATCTCCCCGAGGACGCGACCGAAGCCGACTACGTCCTGCTCACCGGCCATTTCTCCCTCCCCGCGCTTCGCCCCGCGACCCACGAACTCCTCAAGAAGGCCCGCGCGAACGGCGCCACCACCATCCTCGACACCGGCTGGGATCCCGACGACTGGAAGACCACCGGCCGCCAGGAGATCCTCGACCTGCTCCCGCTCGTCGACCTCTTCCTCCCCAACGAACCCGAGGCGCTGGCCCTCACCAACCTCCCCATCCCGCACGACGCCGCCATCGCCCTCACCAGACACAGCAACCACCAGACGATCCTCAAGCGAGGCCCCGCCGGCGCCCTGCTCACCACCCCCACCCCACCCAACGGCCGCCCCGGCGCAGCAACTCCCGGCGCCGACACCATCGTCATCACCGCCCCACCCGCCATCCCCCTCGACACCACCGGCGCCGGCGACAGCCTCGCCGCCGCCCTCCTAGCCGAACTATCCACCGGCAAGCCCCTCAAAGAGGCCCTCACCTTCGCAGTCGCCTACGCGTCAGCAGTAGTAACCCGCCCCTCCCACAACCGCCACCCCACCCGCACCGACCTACCCCACTAACCAAGCCCCACGCCCCCAGCCAGCGCCCCACCAACCGTCGCCCCACCAACCGGCCCCCCAGCCAGCGCCCCACCAACCGGCGACCTCGGACACCAACCGGCGACCTCGGACACCAACCGGCGACCTCGGACATCTAATAACGTGTTCACGCCCGCCATTTGGTGTTCAAGGTCGCCACAAGTGCGCCGGATTCAGGGGAGTTTGGCCGCCAGCTCGCCCAGTACTTCGCGGAAGACGTCGAACCGCTCAGCTCCAACCTCAGCCCGCCACGCCTGCTCCACTCCGTCGAGCAGTGCACTCACCTGCTCCACCACGGCGTCCCCAGCGCCGGTACGCCGAATCAGCTTCGCCCGTCGATCGTCCGGGGCAGCCGCCAGCTCGACGTACCCCTCGCGCTCCAGGTGCTTGACCAGTTGCCCGAGCCCCTGACTGCTCACCCGCAACTCACCGGAGAGATCGACAATCCGGCACCCACCCGCCGGGATCACGTCGAGCACCCGCACCTGCGCCACGCTCAACTCCGTGAACCCGGCCGGCGGTACCGCGTCGAGCCGCAACCGCCGGTTCACCCGGTTGAGCAGCTGGGCGAGATGCTGCGGCCCGTTGACATCCGCCATGAGCACTCCCTACCGTCTATGCACAACCAACGTTCCTTTACTATATCCGAGGCCGCGATGACCGAACTGGAGCGCGTACTGCGCCCCCTGCTCACCGACGCGACCGTCACCGAGCTCGCCGCCTCCTTCGTAGACGACCCCAAGGTGACCCGCTGGTGGACCGAACCCGTCGGCTATGCCTTCGGTACCCCGACCACGGTCGGCGCTCTCCGCCTCAAAGCCGCGACCGCGACCGAGGCCGGCGACGTCGAGTGGTCGCTCTTCGTGAAGGCGATCTGGTCCGTCCGGCACTGGCCGCTGGTCCACGCCCTCCCCCTGGCCGTCCGCGAGGGCGCGCTCGCCAGCGACTTCTGGCGCTTCGAGGCGGACGTCTACGCGACCGACCTGACCGAAGCCCTCCCCGACGGTCTCCGTCTTCCGTTCGTCCACCGAGTCGTGGACCTGGGTGACGAACAGATCGCGATGATCCTCGAAGACGTCGCCACCCTCGACGACCCGGACCTCTGGGACACCGTCAGGTTCGCCAAGGCGGCAGAGCTCCTGGGCCGTGCCTCCGCCCGGCTGACCGAACGCGACGCGCTGCCGGTCCAATCCCGTACTCCGGCAGGCCCGCTCGCTGTCTTCTACGACACCTACCTCGTACCGCTGATCCTCCCGGCCCTGCAGAGCGACGACCTCTGGGCCCATCCACTCCTCAAGTCAGCCGATGCCATTCTCCGCACCGACCTCACGGAACTGGCGAGCCGGCTTCCCGCAGTACTCGACCGCCTCGCCCAGCTCCCGCAGGTGATGGCGCACGGCGACGCCAGCCCCCAGAACCTCCTCATTCCTGCCGACCAGCCCGATTCGTTCGTGGCCATCGACTGGAGTTTCGGCGGCCTCTCCCCGGCCGGCGAAGACCTGGCCCAGCTCCTTCTCGGCCTCGCCCACGCCGGTCACCTCGAACTCTCCGAGCTGACCACCCTCCGCCCGATCCTGGTCAGCGCCTTCGCCGACGGCCTTGGGGCCGAAGGCCGGGATCACCGGGAGGCCGACATCGAGTACGCCATGGACGGCGGCCTGCTCTTCCGGAGCGCGTTCACCGCCCTGCCGCTGGTACGCCTCCAGGAACCACTCACCGACGAACTAGCCGAAACCTTCCGCACAAGACTCGCGATGACCCGCTACCTCGTCGACCAGGCTCTCGCGATACCCCGCTGACACAGAGTGATCGTCCAGTCGCTATGATCACAAAAGTGATCATGTGCGCAGAATTGTGGGCACGGTAGCCGGTGGACTTCAGTACGCCGATCAGCACCGTCATCCCCTCGCTCGACGGACCCGTGCTCCAGGTGCTCGCCCGCTCCGACCGCATGCTCTCCGGCCGCCAGGTGCATGCCGAAGCAGGCACCGGCAGCGTCGCCGGCGTACGCCTCGTCCTGCAGCGCCTGGCGTCGACCGGCCTGGTCCACGTAGACGAGGCCGGCACCTCACTCCTCTACCGCCTCAACCGCTCCCACCTGGCGGCCCAAGCGGTAGAGCTCCTGGCCAACCTCCGCGCCACCTTCGCCGACACTCTCGCGGCCAACATCGACTCCTGGCGCATCCCACCACTGCACGCCAGCCTGTACGGCGCTGCCGCCCGCGGCGAAGGCGACCTCACCAGCGACGTCGCCCTCCTCCTGATTCGCTCCGACGAAGTTGCCACCGACAACCTTCTCTGGGAGCAACAGGTCGGCGGCCTGATGAGCGACATCGTCGAACTCACCGGCAACCCCGTCGACGTCGACGAACTGAGCCTGCAAGACCTCGCCAATCACCACCACGCCGCCGTCCCCGTGATCCGGGACTGGCTACACACCCCCACGATCCTGTACGGCCCTCCGCTCCAGGTCCTGCTGGCCGGCCGCGCCAGCGTCGAGCACCCGATCCTCGCCAACCTGCCGTCCCTCCCCAACCTGGCCAACTTCCCAGCCCTACCGGCCCTGACCGGCGCCCCCAGCTAGCTACACCAACGGGAGCCACTTGGCGATCGCCTGAACCAGGCCGGTGATGTCGTCCTCGGTCTGGTGGACGGTGAGAGTGATCCGCAGCCCCGACCGCTTCACCGGCACTGCGGGATAGCTGGCCGTGTTGACGAAGTACCCCGCCTCCTGAAGCCGGCGTCCCAGCCCGCCCACCGAGTGGATGTCCCGCCCGGCCGGGACGTACCTGATCGGCGTCTCGCTCTCATGCAACAGCGGCACCCCGTACGCCGCCGCTTCGCGGTTGAACAGCCGAATCCGCTCGATCACCGCCGCCTGCCGCTCGGCCAGTTCGTCCGAGAGGTGCAATCGGGCCGACGCGAGAATCCCGGCCAGCATCGGCGGCGGCACCGGTCCGGAGAAGATCATCGGCCAGCCGAGACTGAACACGCGATGGCGCAGTGCCTCGGTGGGAAACGTCATCACGCCACCGGCGATCCCGAACGCCTTGTTCAGTGACCCGATCACCACCGTCTTGGTGAGCGCAGCCGGGCTCAGGTGCTCGAGCACCTGGCCGCGGCCGTGCTGCCCGGTCCAGGAGATGGAGTGTGCGTCGTCGAAGTACAGCCACAGCTTCTCGTAGCGTTCGGCCAGCGCTCCGAGCTCCCGCACCGGCGCGAAGTCCCCGAACATGCTGTAGAGGCCGTCGGCGAGGAACCAGACTTTCTCGTGCCGGTCCGACAACTCGCGGACCCGACGCTCGAGCGCCTCCAGGTTGCTGTGCGGCACCCCGAGTGCGGGAGCCTCCGTCAACTTGGCAGCCATCCGCACACTGCGATGTACCTGCGCGTCGAGCAGCATCACGTCGCCGGTTCCGACCAGGATCGGGAGAGCCGCCAGGTTGCCCATGGTCGTGCTGGCGGAGATCGCCGCCGGCCGGCCGAAAAGCCGGGTCAACGCTGCCTCCGCCGCGGCGTACTGCGGAGAAGACAGGAACGTCCGCGTCGTGGCGAACTGAGTCCCGAACCGATCAGCAGCCGTCGCGACAGCGCCCTTCAACACCGGGTGCATCTCGAGCCCCGTGTAGCCGCAAGAGCTGAAGTTCACCAGCCGCCGGCCGTCGACGGTGACGACACGGCCGTCCAGCCGGTCGTCCTGCGCGGCCGCATGGACCACGCCGAGGGACTCGCCGACGGAGAAGATGTCGACGATCGTCTGGCTGGGGTCGGTCACCATTGCACCTCCTGAGGGCTCAACCCTAGGCAGCGTGAACGAGCGCAGTCGTGCCCGAAAGGGCACTGCCAGAGGTCAGCCTCCGAGGAGCGGTGACATCACGCGGGCGATCCGGCTGTCGTGGCGGGTCAGCTTCTCTTCGGTGTCGGCCAGGGTCATCGCCCGCAGGCCCGCGTTGATGCCGAGCCAGCGCAACGGTTCCGGCTCCCAGCGGGGCGAGCGGTGGTCCACCCAGGGAAGGTGGATCAGTGGAGTGTCTCGGCGGAGGATGAGATCGGTCAGTGTCCGGCCGGCCAGGTTCGTCGTACTGACGCCGTCGCCGACATAACCGCCGGCCCATGCCAGGCCTGACTGGTGGTCGATCCCGACCGACGCGCACCAGTCCCGCGGCACACCGAGCGCCCCGCCCCAAGCGTGCGTGAAGGCGACGTCATCGAGGCCGTCGAAGAGCTCCCGCAGCGTCGCCTGCAAGGCAGCGAACACGCGCGGCTCCTGATCGAAGGACGGCTTCACCCGGGACCGGAAGTGGTACGGCGCACCGCGCCCGCCGAAAGCGAGCCGCCCATCAGCCGTCCGCTGCCCATAGATCACCAGATGCCGGTGATCACTGAACGTCGGCCGATCCGCCAGCCCGATCCGATCCCAGGTCGCCGCGCTCAACGGCTCCGTTGCCACCATCAACGAATAGACCGGCGCCAGTGTCCGCGCCTCACCGGCCAGCGACGGCGTGAATCCCTCGGTGGCCCGGACGATCACCTCAGCCCGCACCACCCCGTACGCCGTACGCGCAGCCCCACCCGAAATGGAAAGCGCCGGAGTGTGCTCATGAATAGTCACCCCGAGCCCCTCCACCACGGCTGCCAACCCACGCACCAACTTGCCCGGATGGATCGCGGCGCAATGCGGCGTAAATGTTGCCCCCAGCACCTTTGTCGCCCGCACCTGCGACGCGACCTCGTCAGGCTCCAGGAATCGCAGATCCCCCGGCCCCCACTCACCAGCCTCAGCGACCTCCGCGCGAGCGCGAGCCAGCTGAGCCGCCGACCGAGCCAGCACAATCGTGCCGCCCTTGTGGTAATCGCAGTCGATGCCCTCAAGAGCACTGACCCGGCCGACCTCGTTCACCGATCCCTGCATCGCCAGGTGCATCGCGATCGCCGACTCGCGACTCGACCCCGGCAGCGAGGCCAGCCGATGCGAAGACACCGGGAACAACGCCGAACACCAACCACCGTTGCGTCCCGAGGCACCGAAGCCAACGGTCGCGGCCTCCAGCACGACGATCCGCAACGAGGGATCAGCCTTCGCCAGGTAATAGGCCGTCCACAGCCCCGTGTACCCGGCGCCGACGATCGCTACGTCGGCATCCCGGTCGCCCGCCAGCCCCGGCCGCTCGACCACAGGTGCTGCGGCCGAGCTCCACAGGATCAGCGCACACCCCACGAGTACGTCTGCTTGACCAGCTTCAGGTACACGAACGTCTCGGTCCCCTTGACGCCCTTGATCGACCGCACCCGCTCCGACAGCACCCGCAGCAGTTGCTCGTCACTCTCGCAGAGCACCTCGGCCAGCAGGTCGAACGAGCCGGCAGTGATCACGACGTACTCGATCTCGTCCATCGCGGCGAGCTCGTCCGCGATCGGCTCGAGCGCGCCCTCGGCCTTGATCCCGATCATCGCCTGCCTGGCGAACCCCATCTCGAGCGGATCGGTGACGGCCACCACCTGCATGATGCCGGCTTCGGTCAGCCGCTGGACGCGTTGCCGGACCGCGGCCTCGGACAGCCCGACCGCCTTGCCGATCGCGGCGTACGACCTGCGCCCGTCGACCTGGAGCTCGCGGATGATCGCCTTGGCGGTGTCGTCGAGCAGTACAGCGTTCTTTTCGGGGTTCCCCGTGCGTCCGGTCACCAGCAGATCCTGTCAGCGTCACCGGGGGTAGGCAAGCAGGAGTACCGGAATCCGTTGCGAAATCACCATCTAACTGCGGAATCCCTTGTCTTGGCGGAAACCGTTTGACAGTATCGCCCGCTAACAGACCCTGACAGGGAGGTCCGGATGAGCCCTCGTCCCCAGCCTGTGATCGGGCGTCGGACCGTTCTCCGCGGAGCCGCGCTCGGGTTGGGAGCCGCTGGACTGCTCAACGGCTGCGGCATCCCGGCCGCGAAGCAGAGCGCCGGCAGTTGCGTCAGTACGGACAAGTCGGCGACCGAGAAGGCGCTGATCTTCTCCAACTGGCCGAGCTACATGGACGAGTCCGACGAGAAGGTCAACGGCAAGACGGTGCTGCCGACGCTGGAGGACTTCGAGAAGCAGTCCGGCGTCCAGGTGACGTACACCGCGGACGTCAACGACAACTCCGAGTTCTACGCGAAGGTGCGCGACCAGCTCGGCGCCTGTCAGCCGTGCGGCCGCGACATCTTCGTACTGACCGACTGGATGGCCGCTCGCACGGTCGGCCTCGGCTGGATCCAGCAGCTCGACCACGCCAAGATCCCGAACGTCGACGCCAATCTGCTCAAGCAGTTGAAGGCGCCGCGCTGGGATCCGAACCGCGACTACAGCGTGCCGTGGCAGTCGGGGCTGACCGGCATCGCCTACAACGCGAAGTACACCAAGGAGGTCGGCAGTTTCGCCGACCTGCTGACCCGTGGGGATCTCAAGGGCAAGGTCACCATGCTGTCGGAGATGCCGGACACGATGTCGTTCATGCTCCGACTGGTCGGCGCCGATCCGGCCAAGTTCGACGACGCCGCCTGGAGCAAGGCACTCGACAAACTCAGCGGGTACGTCGCTTCCGGGCAGGTCCGCCGCTTCACCGGCAACGACTACGTGCAGGACCTGAACGCCGGCAACATCGTCGCCTGCCAGGCCTGGTCGGGTGATGTGCTGGCGCTCCAGGCGGACAACCCGGACGTCAAGTTCGTCGTCCCCGAAGAGGGTCTGGCGCTCTGGTCGGACAACATGCTGGTGCCGAACAAAGCGACGCACAAAGCCAATGCCGAGGCGCTGATGAACTACTACTACGACCCGGAAGTCGCGGCCACGCTGGCGGCCTGGGTGAACTACATCTGCCCGGTCGAGGGTGCCCGCAAGGCGATGGAGAAGGTCGATCCCGAGCTGGTCGACAGCCCGCTGATCTTCCCCGACACCGAAGTGCTCGAGAAGACCTTCGCGTTCATGCCGCTGGACACGGCCAAGGCGAAGCTCTACGAAACCGACTTCAACCTCGCGATCGGGGGCTGACCGCCAATGACCGTCATCGAAAAGGACGCAGTCGCCGGTACCACCGCAGGGACCAGTGATCTCGTGCTCAGCGGTATCACCAAACGGTTCGCGACCTTCACGGCCGTGAACGATCTGGACCTGACCGTGCCGCAGGGCGAGTTCTTCGCGCTGCTCGGCCCGTCCGGCTGCGGCAAGACGACGACGCTGCGAATGGTTGCCGGGCTGGAGGAACCGACCAGCGGGACGATCAGTCTCGGCGACCAGAACATCACCGGCCTGCGACCGTACAAGCGGCCGGTCAACACCGTCTTCCAGAACTATGCGCTCTTCCCGCATCTCGACATCTTCGAGAACGTCGCCTTCGGCCTGCGCCGGCGCAAGGTCAAGGACGTCAAGCAGAAGGTCGACGAGATACTCGAGCTGGTCGAGCTCGGCAGCTATGGCAAGCGGAAGCCGGGTCAGCTGTCCGGTGGCCAGCAGCAACGAGTCGCGCTCGCCCGCGCGCTGATCAACCGGCCGCAGGTGCTGTTGCTGGACGAGCCGCTGGGCGCGCTCGACCTGAAGCTCCGGCGGCAGATGCAGATCGAGCTGAAACGGATCCAGACCGAGGTCGGCATCACCTTCGTGCACGTCACGCACGACCAGGAAGAGGCCATGACGATGGCCGACACGATCGCCGTGATGAACGGTGGCGTGATCGAGCAGCTCGGGTCGCCGGCGGAGTTGTACGACCTGCCGGCGACGACGTTCGTCGCGAACTTCCTCGGGCAGTCGAACCTGGTGCGAGCCAAGATCGTCAGCCAGGCCGACGGCAACCTGGTCGTCGACGTGCATGGCGGCAAGGTCGTCGTACCGGTGCCGCGGTGCCGGGTGACCGAGGGCGACGTGTGGATGGGGATCCGACCGGAGAAGGTCTTCCTCGCGGCGTCGGGGTCCGAGGACGACAGTGGCTCGAACGTGCTGCGGTCGGCCGTGGTGACCGATGTGAGCTACATCGGCGTGAGTACGCAGTACCTGGCGAAGCTTCCGTGGGGGCAGGAGCTGACGGTGTTCGAGCAGAACACCGGCGCCCGGGAGGCGTTGAAGGTCGGCGACGCCGTCGATCTGCATTGGCAGCCGTCGCACACGTTCGTGCTCGACGCGGCACAGGACGCGCTGGCCGGCGTCGAGGACATCGCGGACGCGGGATGAGTGCCCTCGGCCAGCTTCCGGGGCCGGCGGCCGGTACTACGGCAGCCGCCGTGGAGCCGCCCGCCCGTAGAGGCCGCAGCCTGACGGGGTATCTGCTCCTCGCGCCGGGCGCTCTGTGGCTGTTGCTGTTCTTCGTCGTACCGATCGTGTCGCTGCTCGCGGCCAGCCTGTACGACCCGAACGGCTCGATCGAGGCCGGCTTCAAGATGACGTGGAGCTTCCACAACTATGTGGACGCGCTCGCCGACTACGCCCGGCCGTTCGCGCGATCGCTGTGGTACTCCTTGCTGACAACGGCTTTCTGCCTGCTGCTCGGGTATCCCCTCGCCTACGCGATCGCGTTCAAGGCGGGTCGGTGGAAGAACATCATGCTGGCGCTGGTGATCGCGCCGTTCTTCACCAGCTTCCTGATCCGCACGCTGTCGTGGAAGTTGCTGCTCAGCGACAACGGCTTCGTCGTCGACTTCCTCAAGACGGTCCACATCCTCGGCTCCGACGGCCGCCTGCTTGCCACGACCGCCGCTGTGGTCACCGGGCTCACGTACAACTTCCTGCCGTTCATGATCCTGCCGCTCTACGCCAGCCTCGAGAAGATCGACCACCGGTTGATCGAGGCCGGTGGTGATCTGTTCGCAGGGCCGTTCACCACCTTCCGCACGGTGACTCTGCCGCTCTCGATGCCGGGTGTCGTCGCAGGCACGTTGCTGACCTTCATCCCGGCCGCCGGTGACTACATCAACGCACAGCTGCTCGGTACGCCGAAGCAGCGGATGATCGGCAACGACATCCAGCGCCTCTTCGCCGCCGGCGCCTACCCGACGGCCGCCGCGCTCTCGGTCACGCTGATGGCCGCGATCGTCGTGCTCGTCCTCTTCTACGTACGCCGCGCCGGGACGGAGGAGCTGGTATGACTCGCGTCGGCCGCTGGATCGGGCGGCACCTGATCCTCTTCCTCGGGTTGCTGGTCCTGCTGTACCTCTTCGCGCCGATCTTCGTCGTGATCCTGATGTCGTTCAACGCGCCCAAGAGCAAGCTGTCCTACACCTTCGACGGCTTCACCTGGCAGAACTGGCAGCACCCGTGCCGCCCGTTCGGTCTCTGCGACGCGGTGGGCACCAGCCTGCAGATCGGTCTCGCCTCAACCGTGATCGCGACCGCTCTCGGCACGTTGATGGCGTTCGCGATGGTGCGTCAGCGCTTCCGTGGCCGGTCCGCGACCAACCTGTTCATCTTCCTGCCGATGGCCTCCCCGGAGATCGTGCTCGGCTCGTCGTTGCTCGCGCTGTTCGTGTCGTCGGGTTTCGGTGGGCGGCTCGGGTTCTGGACGATCCTGATCGCGCACGTGATGTTCTGCCTCTCGTTCGTCGTCGTCACGGTCAAGGCGCGGCTGTCCGGGATGGACTCACGGCTCGAACAGGCGGCGATGGATCTGTACGCCAACGAGTGGCAGACGTTCTGGCGGATCACCTTCCCGCTGGTCTTCCCCGGCATCATGGCCGCGGCCCTGCTCAGCTTCTCGCTCTCCTTCGACGACTTCATCATCACCAACCTGAACGCCGGCACCACGGTCACCTTCCCGATGTTCGTCTGGGGCTCCGCCCAGCGCGATCTCCCTCCGCAGATCAATGTCGTCGGTACCGCGATGTTCCTCCTCGCCCTGTTCCTGGTGCTTGGCGGCGAACTGGCCCGTCGGCGACGGAACGCCCGTGCTCACTGACGCCGAACCCAAGGTCTTCTGGCTCGACGATCCTGCAGCGCCCGAGCCGACCGAACAGCTCATCGGGGAACATACAGCGGACCTGGCGATCGTCGGCGGTGGATACACGGGCCTGTGGACAGCGCTCCGAGCCAAGGAACGCTACCCATCGCTGGATGTCGTCGTCCTGGAGGCTTCGACCTGCGGGAACGCAGCCAGTGGTCGCAACGGCGGCTTCTGCGACGCCAGCCTGACGCACGGGTTCGGCAACGGTCAGGCCCGCTGGCCGGACGAGTTGCCGGTGCTGGAGCGACTCGGTGAAGAGAACCTGGAAGCGATCGGCGCGACCATCGCGAAGTACGGCATCGACTGCAACTGGGAACGTACCGGCGAGCTGACCGTCGCCACCGCACCCCACCAACTGCAAGACCTCGCGGACGAAGCCGAAGCCCGCCAGGTGCTCGGCCACAAGGTGACCCTGCTCGACGCCACCCAGACCCGCGCCGAGGTGAACTCCCCGACCTACCTCGGCGCGCTCGCCGATCACTCCGATACGGCGCTCGTCGAGCCGGCAAGACTTGCCTGGGGCCTCCGTCAGGCCTGCCTCGACCTCGGCGTCCGGATCCACGAGCACTCACCCGTCACCAGCCTGCGTGGCGACTTGTTGCGCACGGCAACCGGCTCGGTGCGCGCCGGCCGAATCGCCCTGGCCACCAACGCTTTCCCGTCACTACTCCGGCGCCTACGCCTGTACACAGTGCCTGTCTATGACCTGGTCCTGATGACCGAGCCGCTGTCACCGTCGCAGCTGAACGAGATCGGCTGGCGCGGCCGCCAAGGTGTCGGCGACGCCTCCAACCTCTTCCACTACTACCGCCTGACCCGTGACAACCGCATCCTCTGGGGCGGCTACACACCCCTGTACTACTTCGGCAGCCGAATCGACCCAGCGCTGGAGCAACGCGACTCCATCCACGAAATGCTCGCCCGCCACTTCTTCACCACCTTCCCCCAACTGGAAGGCCTCCGCTTCACCCACCGCTGGGGCGGCGTCATCGACACCAGCACCCGCTTCTGCGCCTTCTTCGGCACCGCCTCCGAAGGCCGCCTCGCCTACGCCCTCGGCTACACCGGCCTAGGCGTAGCCGCCACCCGCTTCGGCGCCGACGTCATGCTCGACCTCCTGTACGCCGAGCAGACCGACCGTACGAACCTCAAGATGGTTCGCGAACGCCCGATGCCCTTCCCGCCCGAGCCGATCCGGTCTGCGGGCATCCACCTGACCAGATGGTCGATGGCCCACGCGGACTCCCACGCGGGCCATCGCAACCTCTGGCTCAGAACCCTCGACCGGTTGGGCCTGGGGTTCGACTTCTAGAGCTTGGTCTCCGCCTCGGTGAGGACCGAGCGGAGGATCTGCTCCATCTCGTCGAAGTGCGACTGGTCGCAGATCAGCGGCGGGGAGAGTTGGATGACGGGGTCGCCACGGTCGTCGGCGCGGCAGTACAGGCCGGCGTCGAACAGCGCCTTGGAGAGGAAGCCGCGGAGCAGGCGTTCGGACTCCTCGTCGTCGAAGGTCTCCTTGGTGGTCTTGTCCTTGACCAGTTCGATCCCGTAGAAGTACCCGTCACCGCGGACGTCGCCGACCAGAGGCAGGTCGAGCAGTTTCTCGAGCGTCGCACGGAACTCCCCCTCGGTGTCCCGGACGTGCTCGTTGATGCCCTCACGCTCGAAGATGTCGAGGTTCGTGAGCGCGACGGCCGCGGAGACGGGATGGCCCCCGAAGGTGTAGCCGTGGGCGAACGATGTGTTGCCCTGCAGGAACGGCTCCATCAGCCGGTCCGTGGCGATCATCGCGCCCAACGGGGCGTAGCCGGAGGTGAGACCCTTCGCGCAGGTGATCATGTCCGGCTGGTAGCCGTACCGCTCGGCGCCGAACATGTGGCCGAGGCGGCCGTACGCGCAGATCACCTCGTCGCTGACCAGCAGTACGTCGTACTCGTCGCAGATCTCGCGGACCCGCTCGAAGTACCCGGGCGGTGGCGGGAAGCAGCCGCCCGCGTTCTGGACCGGCTCCAGGAACACGGCGGCGACGGTCTCGGGTCCTTCTTGCTCGATCGCAACGGCGATCTGGTCGGCGGCCCAGCGGCCGAATGCGACCGGGTCGTCGCCGTGGATCGGGGCGCGGTAGATGTTCGTGTTCGGCACCCGGAAGGTGCTCGGGACGAGTGGCTCGAACTGCTGCTTGAGCTCCGGCAGGCCGGTGATCGACAGCGCGCCGTGGGTGGTGCCGTGGTACGCGATGGCGCGGCTGATCACCTTGTGCTTCATCGGCTTGCCGGTCAGCTTGAAGTAGTTC
The DNA here is from genome assembly GCF_040681515.1 of Kribbella sp. NPDC051718. Lineage (NCBI taxonomy): Bacteria > Bacillati > Actinomycetota > Actinomycetes > Propionibacteriales > Kribbellaceae > Kribbella > Kribbella sp. NPDC051718. The sequence goes on from NZ_JBFAYZ010000013.1 coordinate 181,766, forward strand.
TTCGCCAGCTTCCAGGCGGTCTCGACGGCCTCGCCGCCACCGCTGGTGAAGAAGACGCGGTTGAGATCGCCCGGCGCGTAGTTGGCCACGCGTTCGGCGAGCTCGATCGACTTCGGGTGCGCGTAGGACCAGAGCGGGAAGAACGCCAGCTCGGAGGCCTGCTTGGCCGCGGCCTCGGCGAGCTCGGTCCGGCCGTGGCCGAGTTGGCTGACGAACAGACCGGCCAACCCGTCGAGGTAGCGCTTGCCGCGGGCGTCGTAGATGTACGCGCCGTCGCCGCGGACGATGACCGGTACCTCGGCTGTTTCGTAGCTGCCCATCCTGCTGAAGTGCAGCCACAAGTGGTCGCGCGCAGACTGCTGCAAACGGTCGAAGGCGGCGTCGTCAAGGGCGTCGGACGGCATCATAAGGTTCCTCATCTCAAGCTGGCCGTTCCCGCCATCCTGCCCGCCAGCTCATCGGCTGGCAAGTGATTTCGTTCCCCTGTGGCCTATATCCTGCCGATCTCATCGGTCGTAGATCGCATCTGATTCGGATTCCGCACTAGGCGAGGATGGCTCCGTGGACACCCTCTTCACCAACGGCTCCCTCTTCGACGGCCACACCCACCACCCGGGCTGGTCGGTGGTGGTCCGCTCCGGCCGGATCATCAAAGCCGGCCCCGGCCCGGCCCCCAGCCCCACCCGCGGAGCCAACTCCGCCCCCAGCCCCCGCCCCCGGGCGGACCGCCTCTCCTCGCTCCTCGATCACTTCGGTCTGCGCGCAGCGCAGACCGAAGTGATCGATCTTGCCGGTGGGCTGCTGCTGCCTGGCTTCGTGGATGCCCATGTCCATCCTGTGCAAGGCGGTCTCGAGCGAGCCCGCTGTGATCTCTCGCCTTTGTCCGGACGCGAGTCGACCCTCGCCGCGATCTCGGCCTACGCCGCCGCGCATCCGGAGGTGGGGTGGATTCTTGGTGGCGGGTGGCATCAACCCGACTATCCGGGTGGCGCCCCGCTCGCGGCTGATCTCGACGCGATCGTCGGTGACCGCCCGGTCTTTCTCGCCAACGCCGACCACCACGGCGCCTGGGTCAACTCCCGCGCGCTTGAACTGGCCGGCATCGACGCCCGTACGCCGGACCCCGCCGACGGCCGGATCGAGCGCGACCCCGACGGCAACCCCACCGGCACCCTGCACGAAGGCGCCATGGACCTGGTCGGCCACCACGTCCCGCCGACAACCCACGACGAGCAGGTCGCCGCCCTCCTCGGAGCTCAGGCGTATCTCCACTCCTTCGGCATCACCGGCTGGCAGGACGCCATCTTCGGCGACTACGCCAACCTCGACGACTCGACCCCCGCGTACGTCGAACTCGCCCGCGACGGCCGCCTCACCGCACGAGTGAACGGAGCCCTCTGGTGGCGCCGCGACCTCGGCGCCGAGCAACTCCCATCCCTGATCGACCGCCGCGAAGCCCTCCAGTTCCCGCGACTCCGCGCGGGCAGCGTCAAGATCATGCAGGACGGCGTGGCCGAGAACTTCACCGCTGGAATGCTCGACCCGTACTACGACGGCTGCGGCTGCCGAACAGCCAACGCCGGCCTCTCCTTCGTCGACCCGATCGCCCTGCGCGACCACATCAGCGCCCTCGACTCCGCCGGCTTCCAGGTCCACGTCCACGCGATCGGCGACCGCGCAGTCCGCGAAGCACTGGACGGCTTCGAGGCAGCCCTCGCGTCGAACGGCAACAACGATTTGCGCCACCACATCGCTCACCTGCAGGTCATCCATCCCGATGACATCGCCCGGTTCGCCAAGTTGGGCGTGGCGGCGAACATGCAGGCGCTCTGGGCCGCGCACGAGCCACAGATGGACGAGTTGACCATTCCGTTCCTCGGTCCGGAGCGGACGCGGTGGCAGTACCCGTTCGGTGACCTCGCGGGTTCGGGGGCACGGCTGGTGGCCGGTTCCGATTGGCCCGTTTCGAGTCCGGACCCGCTGGCCGCAGTACAGGTTGCGGTGAATCGGCGGCATCGCGATTCGGAGTACGAGCCGTTCCTTCCGGAGCAGGCGCTGGACCTGGCGACTGCGCTCGCGGCGTACACGTCGGGGAGTGCGTGGGTGAACCATGCCGACGAGACCGGGCGGATCGCTCCCGGGATGCTCGCCGACCTCGCGGTGCTCGATCGCGACCCGTTCGCGCAGCCGATCGAGGAGATCGGTGAGGCGCGGGTTGTGGCGACCTATGTCGAAGGTGATCGCGTGTATGGCGAGTGAATCCGTTGTGAGGTGTCCATCAGGCCTACCGAATTCGTTGTGAGTCCAGCTAGGCTCCCGGGCATGCAGACGCTCTCGAATCTTGTGGATGGCAAGCCGGCCGGTGCGCTCGGCGGCGCGACGTACGACGTGATCGACCCGACGACGGGTGAGGTCTACGCGCAGGCGCCGAAGTCCGGGGCGGAGGATGTCGACGCCGCGATGCGGGCGGCGGACCGCGCGTTCGAGACCTGGCGGGACACGACGCCGGCCGAGCGCCAGCGGATGCTGCTGAAGATCGCGGATGCGCTGGAGACGCGCGCGGATGAGTTCACCCGGGTCGAGAGTCAGAACACCGGCAAGCCGCTCGCGTTGACGGCTTCGGAGGAGTTGCCGCCGTGTGTGGATCAGCTGCGGTTCTTCGCCGGGGCGGCGCGGGTGCTGGAGGGTCGGTCGGCCGGTGAGTACATGGCCGGGCATACGTCGTGGATCCGGCGGGAGCCGATCGGTGTCGTCGGTCAGGTGACGCCGTGGAACTACCCGCTGATGATGGCGATCTGGAAGATCGCGCCGGCGCTGGCGGCGGGCAACACGATCGTCCTGAAGCCGAGCGACACGACGCCGGCGTCGACGGTCTTGCTGGCCGAGCTGTGCAACGAGTTCCTGCCGCCGGGTGTGTTCAACGTCGTCTGCGGTGATCGCGACACCGGGCGTGCGCTGGTGGATCACGAGGTCCCGCAGCTGGTCGCGATCACCGGCTCGGTGCGAGCGGGGATGGAGGTCGCGTCGGCCGCGGCCCGGCAGCTCAAGCGCACCCACCTGGAGCTCGGCGGCAAGGCGCCGGTGGTCGTCTTCGACGACGCCGACCTCGAAGCAGCCGCTGAAGCGATCGCCGTCGCGGGCTACTTCAACGCCGGCCAGGACTGCACCGCCGCGACCCGGGTCCTCGCCGGACCGCGCATCCACGACGACTTCGTCGCGGCCCTCACCGAGCAGGCGCGGGCGACCAAGACCGGGCGCCCGGAAGACGACGTCGCGTACGGCGCGCTGAACAACGCCGACCAGCTCAGCCGGGTCAGCGGTTTCATCGACCGCCTCCCCGACCACGCCGCCTTGCAGACCGGTGGCAACGCGGTCGGCGACCGCGGCTACTTCTACGAGCCGACAGTCGTGTCAGGTCTGAAGCAGGACGACGAGGCCATCCAGCAGGAGATCTTCGGCCCGGTCATTACCGTCCAGCGCTTCTCCGACGAGGCGGAAGCCCTCCGCTGGGCCAACGGCGTCGACTACGGCCTCGCCTCCTCGGTCTTCACCCGCGACCACGGCCGCGCCATGCGAATGGCCCGCCGCCTCGACTTCGGCTGCGTCTGGATCAACACCCACATCCCGATCGTCGCCGAAATGCCCCACGGCGGCTTCAAGAACTCCGGCCACGGCAAAGACCTCTCCATGTACGGCCTGGAGGACTACACCCGCATCAAGCACGTGATGTCGAACATCGAGGTCTGAACCTCACCGGTAGGAGTCGAGCTTGGCGGTCACCTTGTCGAAGACCGCCTGCTCGTGCTCCTTGGGAGCGTAGACGACGAGTTCGTTGAAGCCGATGGATTCGTAGCGGTCGACCAGGCGGGCGAAGCCGTCCTCGGAGGCCCAGGGGTCGATCTGTCCGTACGCCAGCAGGATGCGGCGGATCTGCCGGCCGGCGAGGCCTTCGTCGAGTGTCTTCGTGCGGTCGATCGACTTGGCATAGAACTCTTCCTCGGTCGCGGCGCCGGGGAAGGTCACCCAGCCGTCGGCATGGGCCGCGACGACCGCGAGTGCGCGCGGAGCGTTCGCCGCCACGATCAAGGGCAGTCGCTCCTGGATGGTCGCCGGCGTCATCGCGGCCAGCGTGTACGGGTAGTACGGGCCGTCGTGGTCGCTCACGTCACCCGACAGGAGCCGGTCCACCACCGCGACGAACTCGGCCAGCCGGTCGGTTCGCTCGCGGGCGGTCCAGACCGGCGTACCGGCCATCCCGTGGTCGGTCGGCCAGACGCCGGAGCCGATGCCGAGATCGAACCGTCCACCGGATATGTGGTCGAGGGTGGTGGCCGTCTTGGCGAGCACGGTCGGCTGGCGGAACACCATGTTCGCGATCAGCAGCCCGACTCGGATCCGGCTCGTCGTCGCGGCCCAGCCGGCGACGACGGTCGGGCCGTCATGCACCGGGACCGCAGCGTCGCGCGGGTTGCGCAGGTTGTCACCGGTCCACAGCCCGTCGAACCCGATCGACTCGGCGATCCCCGCCCAGCGCGCCGCGTCGTCCCACCCACCCGGATTCACCTTGAGCCCGAAACGCATCTCGTCCCCTCCCGAAGTCCTTGTTCCCCCACCCTCGCACGCCACCGGCCCGCAACCCCGAAACGCTGCCCACGAGCACCGAACGCTGCCCGGGAGGCCCGCCCCAGTGGTCTACTGACCACTCATGACCCACCTGGCTTTCGACGGCGGCCAATCAGCCCTCCGCCTCCGCGTCCTCCCCACCGGCACAACCGCCGAAGGCCCCGGCCACACCCACACCCCCCACTCCCTCCAAGCCACCCTCACCGCCATCCACCAAACCGCCACCAAAGCGGAGGTCGTCGAGCCGGTTGAGGTTGTTGCGCTTGGGCTGACGGGGTTTCCGCGGGATCCGGCGGTTGCGCGACAGCTGGCGGCTGGCATCGCGGACGTGTTGCAGGCAAAGGAGGTGCGGCTGACGCAGGACATGGTGACTGCTCATGCGGGGGCTCTGCCTGGTGGGTACGGGGTGGTGGTCGCGGCTGGGACCGGGTTGGTCTGCTTGGCGGTGGACCGGGATGGCGTTTGGTACAAGGTGGATGGGCATGGATATCTGTTCGGCGACGCGGGGAGCGCCTTCGCGATCGGGCGAGCCGGGCTGGTCGCAGTACAGCGAGCAAGAGACGGGCGTGGGCCTGCGACCACGCTGGCTGAGACATCGCTCGACCCCATCGCGCTCTACCCGTCGCCGACTTTGGTGGACGACGTCGCACGGTTCGCTCCGGAAGTACTGCGGTGTGCCGTCGAGCAAGACCCCATCGCCCAGAACATCGTCACCCGCGCAGCCACCGACATCGCCGAAACCATCGCCACCGCCGTCGCCCACCTGTCCGGCAACGAGCCCGTCCCCGTCGCCTGCGTCGGCGGCCTCTTCACCGGAGCAGGCGACCAGCTCGCTGACCCCCTTCGTGCACTCCTCCCGAACCGCGCCCACCCCACCGAACCGGCCGGCAGCTCCCTCGACGGCGCCGAACGCCTCGCCACCCAACCGCCCGGCCCCTACGCAGACCTCCTCGTCATCCACCGCGCCTGATGCCGCCGAAGCACCCTCGGTGGAGTCTCCGGATGTGCTGCCTGTCTACTTGGTCTGCACAAGCAGATCAGCACGGGGTTGACGGCTGGAGCATGGATAATGAGTGAGCTGCTGCTGGCAGCGGTGTCGCTGGACGTGACCCCACCGCCGGGTCATCGCCTCGACGGATACGCGGCCCGTGAGGGCAACGCCACCGGTACTGCGGACCCGCTCCGCGCGACGATGATCTGGCTCAGTACGGCGGACTCGCCCGGAGTGCTCTGGCTGAGCCTGGACGCGATCGCCGTCGGTACCGAACTGGTAGCCGAACTCTCCGCCGCGGCCGGAGCCGCCGCCGGCATCCCACCCGAATGCGTCCTCGTCTGCGCCTCCCACACCCACTCCGGCCCCGCCGGCTGGACCGGCCAGATCCACCCGATCATCCCCGTACGCCGCGAGCCCGCCCTGTACGAAGCGCTGTCGATCGCCGTCGCATCGGCTGTCCTGGAACGGCAGCCGGTACGCGCGTCCTGGCGCTCGACCGAGGTCACCGGCGTCGGCACGAACCGGCACCGACGCAACGGCCCGCACGACAACACGGCCGGCATTCTAACGTTGCATTCCGTCGCCGACGGCTCACTCACCGCCGTCCTCCTCGACTTCGCCTGCCACCCCACCACCTACGGCCCCGAAAACAACCTCTACTCAGCAGACTGGCCCGGCGCCACCCGCACAGCCCTGGCCCGACTGACCGAAGCACCTGTTGTGGGTCTTCTCCAAGGAGCCGCCGGCGACGTCAGTCCGCGCTTCACCCGGCAAGGCCGAGGCGCTCCCGAGGTAGCCCGCCTAGGCGGCCTCCTGGCCACCCAGGTAGCCGAAGCCATCGCCGCCCCCGGCCTCGACCTCCCCTCCGAGGCTCCCACCATTCGCCGCACCACAGTCAGCCTCAAGGTCCGCGACCTGCCCACCCCAACCGACCTGGAAGCAGTAGTCGCCACCGCCGAAGCCGGCCTCCACACCGGCCACGACGACCCCACCCAACGAATAGCCCAAACCCGCCTCGACGGCGCCCGAGGTCAGTCACTGATGGCCGCCGCCAACCTCCCACCCACCCTCGACCTCCCCATCAGCGTCGTCATGCTCGGCGACGTCGCCTGGGTCCACCTCCCGGTAGAACTCTTCGCCAGCCACGGCTGCTTCCTCCAAGCCGACAGCCCCCACCCCATCACCCGCGTAATCGGCTACACCGACGGCTACTACGGCTACGTAGTAGACCCAGACGCCGCCCACCAAGGCACCTACGAAGCCCTAATCACCTACTTCGACCAACCCACCACCCAAACCCTCCTAACCTCAGCCACCAACCTCCTCTCCGACCACGCGTGACCACCCTCATCGTGGTGACCGGCCTTCCCGGGGCGGGGAAGTCGACGTTGGCTGATCGGGTGGCTGGGGACGTGGGGGCGCCGTGTTTTGCTGGGGACTGGTTGATGGGGGCGTTGAAGCCGCACGGGGTGTTGCAGGGGCTGGATCGGGCGGGGTTTCTGGGCCTGTACTACGACCTGCTCGGGACGCTCGTCAGGCGGCAACTCATGCTCGGGCAATCAGCGGTTGACCTGGTGGTGGACGCGATGGACCCCGTCGAGGTGAATCTCGACGGGGTCCGGCGGGTGTTAGAGGGCTAGCTCGGGCTGGAGTTTCTTGGCGGGCCAGACTCGTTGTTTGCGGGCGGCCAGGGCGGAGGCGCCCAGGCCGGCCAGGAGCCAGGCGACCAGGACCAGGAGGTCCTTGCCGAGGCTGTTGCCGGGGCCGTCGTACATGAGGTGACGGACGCCGTCGATCGCGTAGCTCATCGGGAGTACGTGGTGGAAGAAGTACAGCGGGGCGGGGATCGTCTGCCAGGGGAAGGTACCGCCGGCGGAGACGAGCTGGATCACCATCAGGACCAGGCCCAGGAACTTGCCCACGGCTCCGAACCAGGACGAGAGAGCGTGCAGGATCGCCACGAAGGTGATCGAGGTCAGCATCAGGTAGAGGACCGTCAACAACGGATGCGCGGTGTCGATGCCTAGGCCGAAGATGACCGCCGTGAAGACCAGCGCCGCCTGGATCGCGCCGAAGATTGCCGGAGGCAACCAACCGCCGAGCGCCACCCGGATCGGCGCCTGCAGACCGGCCAGCGCTCGCGGCGACAGCGGACGTACCAGCAGGAAGAGGACGTACGCGCCGATCCAGCAGGACAGACTGAGGAAGAACGGAGCGAGCCCGGCGCCGTAGCTGTCCGCGGTCGCCTGCGAGTCGTTCTTCAGGCCGACCGGAGCGCCGAGGGTTTCAGCAACCGCCTTGCGAGCTTCGGGCGACGGATCCGGGATCGACTTCGCGCCGTTGGTCAGCGCTGTGTTCAGGTCGCCAGCGCCGGTCTTGAGCTTGCCGACACCCGTCGCGAGGCTGTTGACGCCGGTGAGCAGCTGACCTTGTCCGGTGACCGCCTGCTGCTCACCCGTCGCGAGCTGGGCAGCGCCGGACTGCAGCGCGTCGACCCCAGTCTTCAACTGACCAGCGCCCGAGTTGAGCTGCCCAGCGCCACTGGCGGCGCTCGAGATGCCGGCGGTCAGCGCCGGAGTCGCGTCGGCGAGCGTCTGCGCGCCGGTCGCCACCTGCCGCGCACCCGACGCGAGCTGGTTGAGCTGCTTCGAGGTCGACTGGATCTTGGTGTTCGCCGCGACTACCGGACTGCGCAGCTTGGCCGTCTCGGTCAGTACCTGGTTGATCTGCGCCTGGGTGAAGCCCCGCTCCTTCAGCCGGGCGGCAAGCCCCTTGTCGAGCGACGACAGATCCGACACCAGCGTGCTCGATGCCGTCGCCACCTCTTGCCCGACGCCGGCGATCTTCTCGTTGCCATCAGCAACTTGATCGGCGCCGTTCGCGAGCTTCCGAGTATCGGCCGGCAGGCTGGCCGTCTTGTTCTTCAGCGTCGTCAGCCCGGAGCTCAATTGACCGGCGCCGTTGGCGAGATCGCCCGCGCCCTTCGAGGCCGTCGTGAGCCCGGTGCTCAGCTTGCTGGCTCCGGCGGACAGCTGCTGCTGCGCGGTATTCAGCTGGCCAGCGCCGGACTGCAGCTTGCCGACACCAGTCGCGGCCGACGTGAGACCGGTCTGCAACTGCCCAGCACCGTCCGCAGCCTTGGTGATCTGCCCGTGGATCGTGCTGAACCCGGCCAGCAACTTGCTCGCCGCAGTCTCACTCACCTGCGCTGCAACGGACTTGGTCACCTGCGCGACAACCTGATTGGCGATCGTGTGGGCGAGGTAGTTGTTGGCGTCGTTGGTCAGCAGCTCGAGATTCGCCTGCCTGGGTTCGAATTCCGCGCTCGACGCGAGGTCCGACGAGAAGGACTTCGGCAGTACCAGGGCGAACTCGTACTTCCCGTTCTCCACACCCGCCAGCGCCTCGGCCCGATCGACCCGGTGCCAGTCGAAGCTCTTGGACTTCACGAGTTCGTCCGCGACCTGCGGTCCGACGGAGAGCTTCTCGCCGGTGGACAACGTAGTACCGGCGTCTTCGACGACGACCGCGGTCGGGACCTTGTCGAGCCGGCCGTACGGGTCGTGGTTCGCGTACAGGTAGAGGCCGCCGTACAGCGTCGGGACGAGGATCATCGCGATCACGGCCAGCTTGGGCAACCGCCCCGCGGTCAACCGCCGCAGCTCGCTCATCGCCATCCGGATCGAGGTCATGCTTCGTCCTTCTTCCCGTCAACCACGGGCTCTTCTTCTGTCTCTGCTTCTTCGGCTGCTGGTTCTTCGTCCTCGATCGGTACTACGGGATCGACCGGCGCGACCGCCTCCACCTGCACCGGATCGGGCTGACTCACCGACCCCAGCTGCGCCGCCTCCACGCCCAGCAACCGCGCCGACGCATCAGCACAGGTGATCACCACGCCATACCCGCGCGACGCCAGCTCACGACCCACCGCGTACCACTCGTGCGGATCCCCGCCGAGCCGATCCGGCATCGTCAGGATCACGAACTTCACCTCAGGCCGCGCCACCGTCAGCTCGGCAAGCATCTCGGTCCGCACCCCAACCGGCAGATGCTCGAACCGCCGCTCCGCGAACTCGGCCCAGTCATGCTCAGCCAGCCAGGCGTCAACCGCCTTGCGGCCGGCCTTGTGCCCAGCGATCGCCAGCTCCTCGCCCACGACCGTCCGCACCGGCAGCGCATCGTCAGGCTCGGTGATCCCCGGCGTATCGACCACGGCAACCCGCTGGCGTAGTACGCGCCCAGAGGTATCGCCATCCAGTTGTACGTCGCCACCGTTCGGCTTCAGCCGCCCGGAGAGCCCCAGGGCCAGCGCCACATGCCCAGGCCCGGGATAGCCCGTCAGCAGGACCAGCTGATGGTCACTGACGCTGATCGACGTCGCATGCAGCATCGGCGCGTGCGGACCCTGCACGCTGATCGCGTGAGCCTTGAGCTCCATCGTGAACTACCCCGTTCAATACGGTTGTGTATTCAATACAGAACTGTATCCTACTGCCATGGAAACGCCCAAGCGACGTCGCTCCGCCACCCGGGCCCGGCTGCTCGAAGGAGCCCTCGAAGTGTTCGCCGAGCGCGGCTTCCACGGCGCCTCGGTCGAGGACATCTGCGAGCGGGCCGGCTTCACCCGCGGCGCGTTCTACTCGAACTTCGCCTCCAAGGACGAGCTCGTGCTCGCCTTGTTCCAGGCGACCACGGATCGCCTGCTCGAGCAGATCGCCGCGCTGCTGCCCGACCTTGCGAATCAGCCAGGAACGCTGCTCGACGCAGTACTGGGCCTGCTGGACGAGGCCGCGCCCGACCAGCGGCAGTGGCACCTGATCTCGACGGAGTTCACCCTGCACGCCCTGCGGCATCCCGAGGCGGCGACGGCGCTCAATCTGCAGCGCGCGATGTTCCGCGATCAGCTGACCAGGCTGGTGGAGGAGATCACCAAGGCGAGCGGCTTGCGGATGAGCGTCCCGCCCCAGCAGTTCGTACGGCTGGTGATCGCGGTCCACGAAGGCGCCCGCGCCCAGAGCCTGCTAGAGCCCGACCTGGTCCCGGCCGGCTCGCTGGAACACACGTTCCTGCCGCTGGTACTGGATGCAGTTTCTAGCCGACCTTGATGTCGACGCTGTGCAGGCCGGTTGAGCCGTCCGGCGCGGGCGGAGCCTGCGCCTCGATCTGAGGGTTGCCCTTGGCGTCGAACGCTCGGACCTGCAGCACGTGGTTGCCACGCGGCGCATCCCAGGTCCAGTGCCACTGCCGCCAGGTGTCGATCGACGCGTCGGCAGCCAACTCGGCCTCTTGCCACTGCCCACCGTCGACGCGGACCTCGACCTTCGAGACCCCGACATGCTGGTCCCATGCGACGCCGGCCACGGTCACCTGACCAGTCGACGCCTTCGATCGCGGTACGTCGATCCGCGACGACAACTTGATCGGCCCCTTCTCCGACCAGCCGCGCGGAGTCCAGTACGCCTCGAACTGGTCGAAACGAGTCACCTCGATCTCGGCCAGCCACTTCGTCGCCGAGACGTACCCATACAGACCCGGTACGACGATGCGCACCGGGAACCCGTGTTCCACCGGCAACGGCTGCCCGTTCATCGCGAACGCCAACATCGACTCCCGATCATCGGTCAGTGTGCTCAGCGGCGTACCGGCGGTGAAACCGTCCTTCGACGTCGACTTGATCGCATCGGCGTTGGCCGACACCCCGGCCTCTGCCAGCAGGTCCTTGAGCAGGACGCCGGACCAGAGCGCGTTGCCGATCAGGTCGCCGCCGACCTCGTTGCTCACACAGGTCAGCGTGACCCACTTGTGCACAACCTTGCGCTGCAGCAGATCGCTGAAGTTCAGGTTGATCTCGCGATCGACCATGCCGTGGATGCGCAGCTTCCAATCGGCCGGCATGATCAGCGGAACGGACAGCGCCGTGTCGATCCGGTAGAAGTCCTCGTTGGGCGTCGCCCACGGATCAGCCCCGGCAGCCTGTACTCCGGCCGGCGGGTCGAGGCTCGGCGGCAAGGGCAGCTTGAGTGCGTCGCGTGCCTCCGCGACCGCTGCCCGGTGCCCACCGATGACCCGGCCGAGAGCGCCGACCGCGATGGTGCCCAGCGTCACGCCGGCCGAGAGCTGGAGGAAGCCGCGGCGACTGACGCCGTCCTCGGGATACCTGACCAGCCCGGAGAGCCTGGTGGCGAAGAGCCGCAGGGTGAGCAGGGCGGTGATTCCGGCGACGAAGGACGGGGCGAAGCCGGTCTGTCCGGCGTCGGGCCTTGTCGATGCGGCGATCACGGCGACGCCTGCGAGCACGATGACGACGGCCGCGCCGGCCCAGTACCGGAGTACGGACAGGATGCCGCCGAGAGCGGCGAGGGCGAGCAGGACGACGAGGATGCCGGTCTTGAGTGCCAGCTTGTCGTGCGTCCCGAAGAGCGAGATCGCGAGGTCTTTCAGCCACGGCGGGACGCGGTCGATGAACGCCGAGCCGATCGCCACGACGGGCGTCTGGCGGGTTCCGAGTACTGCGGCCGCTACCGAACCTGCGGCGAGACCTGCGACGGCGGCGAGCACGCCACCGGCAGCCGCTCTGACGAAGAGTCCATTCCGGCCGGGTCGCGCTGGGACGTTGCTACCGGGGTCGCTCAGGGGAGACCGGACCAGAGGATGGTTCACAGCTCAACCATCGCTCGGAGCGGCGTCCGACACCAGCCAGACGCCGCATCCGTTAGTAGCGGGTAATGCGAAGGGTGGATCAGATCCGGTCGGCCGCGGACAGCGAACCGAGGTTGGGCCGGCCGTTGGGCCAGCGACGGGCATTGTCGCGAACGCGACGGAGCTTGCCGAGGACGAGTTCCTGCTCGTCCGCCAGCTGGGACATCCACAGGCTGTCGATCTCCAGGAGGTGGTCCGGCAGCGCGTCGCGAAGCCGCCGCTTTCCCTCCTCCGTGAGGACCGCGTACGAGCCGCGGGCGTCATCGGGACAGGGCTCCCGGCGCACCAGACCGAGGTTCTCGGCGCGGTCGACCAGCCGGGTGATGCCGCCGGTGGTGACGGTCAGCTCCCGGGCGAGTGAGGTGAGACGCTGCTTCTCCCCGTGGCTGCGGGCAAGCCGCAGCAACAGTTCGAACATTGCCATTTGCAGACCACTGCGCTTCAGGGAATGGCGCATCAGGTGATCGAGTTCGGCTGCTGCTTCTCGCAGCAGGCCGTACGCGGTGATCACGTCGCTTTCCCAAGGTTCGGCGGCGTGAGTGGGTTCTGCATCGGCGAGCGCTAGGGGCGAGCAAAGCGAAGGCGCGATGGTCATGCGCGGACTCTATTAGCTGACGCGGTGACTTCGCTACACGGGGTGACCTATCGGCTACAGGTCGAGATGCGATTGATGGCTGATTGAGCGTGACTGAGGCCCGATCAGGTGCTGCCTGATGCTCCTATAGACGGTTGGGGGTCAAGTCTGGGGTGAGGGCTTGGGTGATGAGGGGGAGGAGCTCGCGGCAGAGGGCGCGTTTGAGGCAG
>NZ_JBFAYZ010000014.1:0-127535 GCF_040681515.1 Kribbella sp. NPDC051718
GCCCGCGGATGATCGCTCAATTCTCAGGAATCACCACGTGTTCCAGTCGGTGGCAAGACCACCCGCGGGCACACACCCAACCTAAATGTCGGTGGGGGCCGTTAGGTTCGCGGGTATGGGCGCTTCGTGGAGTACAGCGTTGGCTTCGGTCGCTGAGAAGTTGAACGCGGGCCGGATCGAGTGGATGTTGCTCGGTAGTGCGGCGACGGCGCTGCGCGGGGTGGCGATCGTTCCGGGCGATATCGATATCGCGATTCTGACGGCCGATGACGTCATCCGCGCCGCCGGTGTCCTGCCTACGCCGGACGTGGTCGGGGCGGTTGAGTCCGGCGGATTTGTACCGGCTGACTGGATCAGTACGGTGGCCGAGCCCGTGCGTCGGTTCGGTGATGCCGGCGCGCGGTGGACGTTTGGGCGGTGGTACGTCGAGGGGGTCAAGGTCGAGTTGGCGCACATCGATGCACCCGCGGCGGCTGCGTTGATGGTCGAGACACGCGCGCCGCTCGTCTGGCAGGAGCGCGAGACTCTCAGCTGCCACGGACAGGCCATCCCGACCGTACCGATCGAGGTGCAGCTCGCGACGATGGTTGCCCGGCAGCAGGATGCGCGGATCGACGCGACCCTTGCCGGCATCGACACCGGGCTGCTCAAGGTGCCGCTCCTGCGCCGCGCGATCCGGGACAAGCGGTCTGAAGTCCCCGGGATGGTGGTTCCCGAGTCGGTGCAAGGCCTCGGTTTGAAATAGATGTGGTTGGGATGTCGAGAGTGGCATGGTGGCTTCGTCCCAGGGGTGAAGGCGGCCGGTGTGGCCGCGCATCGTTGGTACGGAGGAAGAGACATGCGCAAGCTCGTAGTGCAGCAGTGGGTGACTGTGGACAACATCGCGGCGGAGGAGGACGGCGGGCTCAGCTTTGTGTCGGGGGAGCCGTTTTCTGAGAAGACGGACCCGGCTTTCAAGGCGAGCATGATGGGTTTCGGGGACTCGATCGACACGATGATTCTCGGCGCGAACACCTATCAGCAGGCCAAGGATTACTGGCCGTACGCCGAGGAGCAGGGTGAGTGGGGGGAGAAGCTCAACAACCTCACCAAGTACGTCGCCTCGTCGACGCTGGATGACGCGCCCTGGGGTGACTTCTCGGCGGCGACCGTGACGCGCGACCCGGTCACCACCGTTCAGGAGCTCAAGGAGCAGGAGGGCAAGGACCTCTGGCTGTGGGGGAGCCTGAGACTCATGCACTCCCTGCTGGCCGCCGGCGCCGTCGACGAAGTACGGATGCTGGTGTGCCCGGCGTCTCGCGGCAAGGGAACCCGGGTCTTCGAGGACACCCACAACCTGAACCTGCTCGAGGCCACGTCATTCGGGAACGGCCTGGCGCTGGTCCGCTACGAGGTCGAGAACTAGGGCTCGTCAGGCCCTGCGCCGGGTCAGGCGAAGTCGGATTTGGTGATGCCGTCGGGGTGACCGGCCGGCCATTGGACGAGTTCGATGCGATAGCCGTCCGGGTCGGTGATCCAGCAGGTCCGCGGGCCGGGATTCTCGACCGGGCCTGCTTCGATGCCCTTGGCGGCGAGATCGGCGCGGGTCGCGTCCAGGGATTCGACCTGGATCACCAGATGGTTGATACCGACACCGGGACCGGTTGCGCCGGTTGCCGGGTCGTAGACCAGTTCGATGGTCACGTAGTCGTCGCCGGGCAGCTGGAGCATGGTCAGCTTCCCGTACGCCGTGCCGTCGACGGTACCGACGATCTCGTAGCCGACGGCGGTGTAGAACGCGAGCGACCGCTCCAACTCACTGACCCGCAACCCGACGTGCAAGGTACGCATACCCGACACCGTAGTACCCCAGCGGCGCACACCAGCACGACCGTCCGCACCCAGTTCCGAACCGGGAGCCGATGCTCGGCAGCGGCCAGCGGCCAGCGGCCAGCGGGCAGCGGACGCCGGGCGCCGTTGGCTCACCACCTGCACATCGCAGTGCGCCGGCGAGGTTATCGCCGGCTGGGCGACGCGGTGTGTCAGCGAGGTTATCGCCGGCTGGGCGACGCGGTGTGTCAGCGAGGTCGTCGCCGCCCGGGCAACGCAGTGCACCCTGCGAGATCGTCGACGCCCGCGCAACGCAGTGCGCCCCTGAGATCGACAGTTCCCCGGCGGCACGGCCGACCAGCCGGGCGGTCGCTCTTGAGCGGGCGACGTAGGAGCCCGCGCTCGGGTGGCTGGGAGCTGGGCGCAGAGGGAGCGACCTAGGAGCGGACGTTGCGGCAGGCGTGGGGAGTACTTACATAGACCGTGTCGGTGGGCGGGGGAACCCTGGGGCTGAGATGGTTGGGGGATGAGCGAGCAGGTTCCGGTGCAGACGTTTGTGGTCGGCATCGATCGGGGTGCGGTGTTGCAGCGGCGGGCTGTGGTCAGCAAGGTGCAGCGGCGGGGGGCCTGGGTGACGTTGGTGATCGGTGCTTTGGGCATCGTGCTGGCGTTGTATGCGCTGGTCGCGTTCCAGGGGGCCGGGATGTGGCCGTTCTCGTTGTTGTTGATCGCGGCAATGGCTCCGCTGGTGGTCAGTACGCTGCTGGCGCTCAAGCTGGACAAGGAGCGGCAGCGGTGGTTCGCGGCCAACGAGTTGCCGCCGGTGGCGATGCGGATGTCGCCCAAGGCGCTGGAGCTGGCGTGTGAGGGCGCGGCGTACCCGGTGATCCTGCCCTGGACGGCGGTCAAGGGGTTCAAGCAGGTCAAGATCTTCGGGCAGTTCGTGCTCGAGCTGCAGCTGGCACCCGGGATCGGGGCGACCACCGCCGGAGTACGGGGGCTGGATCAGCCTGCGGTCCGTACGGTCGTGAAGCCGAGCCCGCTGCTCAAACCGACCGGCCTGTACCTGGTCAAGGCCCTCGACCAGCCGGTCCACGTGATCGACCAGGCCCTGAAACACTTCTCCGGCGGCAAGGCCTCGGTCACCAGCTAGCAGGGGAGCGAGCGGAAGGTGTAGCCGCGGGCGGTCAGCTTCGTGAGGGCCCGGTCCAGCGCCGCGACGGTCTGGGTGCGGGTGCCGCCGCCGTCGTGCATCAGGATGATCGCGCCGGGGCGGGCGCCGCGCAGGATCTCGTGCTCGATCGCTGCCGCGCCCGGCTTCTCCCAGTCGTTGGTGTCGACGTCCCAGAGGATCTGCCGCTGGTGGTTCGCCGCGGCGACCGCTGCCACCGTCGCGTTCGTGTCGCGGTACGGCGGCCGGAAGCACTTCGACTTCACGCCGCTGAAGATCTCCTCGCGGATCCGCTTGAGCGGCAGATGCGTGAGCATCGGGTGGTCCCAGCTGTGGTTGCCGATGTGGTGCCCCTGGCTGCGGGTCAGCTCGACCAGCTCCGGATGCGCCGCGGCCTCGCGTCCCAGGACGAAGAAGGTCGCCTTCGCGTGGTGCCGCGCGAGCACGCGCAGAACCTGAGGCGTGTACGTCACCTGCGGCCCGTCGTCGAAGGTCAGGTACAGCACCTTGCCGTCGTTCGTCAGCGTCCAGTCGTCGGCGGCGACCGCGGTCGAGCCGGTCCGCTGGCTCTTCCGCCCGGCCCGATGGACCGGCTTGGCCGTCTTCGCCACCGTCGAGATCTTCAGCGGCGGGGGCCCGGCCGGCCCGGCTGCGACCAGGTGATCGGTGGGCAGCGGCAGGGAGGACGGATTGGCGGCTTGGGCGAGGGCAGCGACGAACAGAATGGCGGCAATCATGAAGAGTTTGCCGGGCGGCAAGGTCATTGCTGCATCCTCTCGTGCCGACAGGACCATCCGAGCACCACCCCCCGGCGTTTCGCACGTATCGTGCGTGTCGGGGCAGGCCGGGCCGGGCCCACAGGTACCGGTGGCCGGTCCAGCAGCAGCTCAGCCAGAACCCGACGACGCGTGAGGCGACAGTGATGACGGACAGCGACCAGACGATTGCCGGTACTGGGGCCGGCGACCCGGCGAACCAGGCAGACGGAGCAGTGGACCGCAACATGGGCAGGCGAACGGTGATCGGTGGGGCCGCCGCGGTGCTCGCCGCTGCCGGTTTCCAGGCGGCTCCGGCGTACGCCGGCAAGCCCAAGGACCCGGAGGTGGTCCGGCTCACGATCATGGGCACCACCGACCTGCACGGCAACGTCTTCAACTGGGACTACTTCAAGAACGCCGAGTACGACGACACAGCGCACAACGACATCGGCCTGGCCAAGGTCGCGACCCTGGTGAAGGCCGTCCGGGCCCGGATCAAGGCCACCCGGCACGCGCCCGACCCGCTGATGATCGACGCCGGCGACACCATCCAGGGCACCCCGCTGGCGTACTACTTCGCCAAGATCCAGCCCATCACCGGCGGGCACCGGCACCCGATGGCCGCGGCGATGAACGAGATCGAGTACGACGCCGCCGCGCTCGGCAACCACGAGTTCAACTACGGCCTCGACATCCTGCGCAAGTTCCAGAGCCAGCTGCACTTCCCGCTGCTCGGCGCCAACGCCCAGGACTGGACGACCGGCCTGCCGGTCTTCCCGCCGTACGTGCTGAAGAAGGTCCAGGTGCACGGCCAGGGCACGGTCACGGTCGGCATCCTCGGCCTGACCAACCCCGGCATCGCGATCTGGGACAAGGCGAACGTCGAGAACAAGATCAAGTTCGGCGGCATCGTCGAGCTCGCCAAGGAATGGGTGCCGAAGGTCCGCGCGGCCGGCGCCGACGTGGTGATCGTCTCCGCGCACTCCGGGATGGACCTGTCCTCCTCGTACGGCGATGCGCTCCCGGTACCCGAGAACGCCTCCGTCCTGATGGCCGAGACCGTCCCCGGCATCGACGCGGTCCTGGTCGGGCACGCGCACCTCGAGATCCCGCAGCGGCTCGTGACGAACAAGGTCAGCGGCGAGCAGGTCGTCCTGACCGAGCCGCTCAAGTGGGGCATGCGGCTGTCCCTGATCGACCTCGACCTGCAGAAGGTCGGCGGCAAGTGGAAGGTCCTCGCCCGGGCCAGCCAGGTGCTGAACGCGAACACGGTCACGTCCGACCCCAAGGTGGTCCGGATCCTGCAGGAGGACCACGACAAGGTCGTCAACTACGTCAACTCCAAGATCGGCACCTGCACCCAGGCGATGTCCGCCGCGACCGCGCCCTGGGAGGACACGGCCGCGCTCGACTTCGTCAACTTCATCCAGGCCGACGCCGTCAGCAAGGCTCTGGCCGGTACGCCGCAAGCCGCGTTGCCGGTGCTCGCGATCGCGGCTCCGTTCAACCGCGCGGCCGCGATCCCCGCCGGTGACGTCTCGATCCGCGACGTCGCCGGGCTGTACATCTTCGACAACACGCTGCTCGCGGTCACCATGACCGGCGCTCAGGTGAAGGACTACCTGGAGTTCTCCGCCCAGTACTTCAAGCAGGTCAGCGGTCCGGGACCGTTCCCGGCCGACCAGGTCACCAACGCGGTCACGCCAACCGCTCCGGGCGGTACGCCGGACTACAACTACGACATCATGGGCGGCCTGACCAAGCCGCTGGCGTACAAGATCGACATCGCCAAGGCTCCCGGCGCCCGGATCACCGACCTCAGCTACGACGGCGCACCGGTGGCCGCGGACCAGCAGTTCGTCGTTGCCGTCAACAACTACCGCCAGTCCGGCGGTGGCAACTTCCCGCACGTCAAGACCGCGCCGGTCGTCTACAACCGGCAGGTCGAGATCCGCCAGCTGATGATCGACTACGTCACCGCCACCGGTCAGGTGAACCCCGACGCCTTCCACACCACCGACTGGTCGCTGACCTCCAACGGTGCTCCCGTGGTGGTCACCGCCTGATCAGCGGTACGCCGAGACGTACGCGTTGCGTTTGCCGATCAGGAACCAGCAGATGCTGCCGATGAAGGGGGCGATGAAGATGAAGACGACCCAGACCAGCTTCATCCCCCCGCTCATCGGTGCGCCGAGTGAACTGATCAGCGCGCCCAGGACGAGCAGGGCGTAGGCGAGCAGGAGACCCACCAGCAGTGCGGCACCGACCACTCCGAGGGTGTCGTTGGTCGTGCTGCTGGTGGCGTGGGCGATCGCGAGGGTGGTGTTCATCAGGCTGCCTTTGCGGGAGTGCTGTGCCAGTCCGGATGGCCTGGCATGGGTGGGGTGGTCGCGCCGTAGATCCAGGCACGGAAGTAGTGCGTGAGGTCGCGTCCGCTGACCTCGTTGGCGGTGTCGATGTAGTCCTGCGTGCTGGCGTTGCCGTCGCGGTAGCGGTCGAAGAAGGTCTGCTCGATCTTTTGGAAGGTCTGCTCGCCGACGATCGTGTCGAGGCCGGTGAGCATCAGCTGCCCAGGTACGTCGGTGTCGAACAGGACCGCGAGCTGGCTGTTCAGGTGGCCCATCGGGCCGGCGTCGTGGCGTGACTGTTGATCGGCTTCGTACAGGTCCTTGAGCTCTTTGGTGAGATCGGTGAAGCCGCGGGAGGCGTCGTACTTGCGTTCGTAGTACCGGGCATGGCCTTCGCTGATCCACATGTCGTCCCAGCTTCGGGGGGAGACCGCGTCACCGAAGTACTGGTGGGTCATCTCGTGGACCAGGGTGCCTGCTTCGTCCTTGGCCGGGAGGGAGAGCGGGAGACCGAAGGTGGACAGGCCGGCCGTTTCGAGCGCGACGCCGTCGTAGATCGTGGTCAGCCCTAGTGCGCCGTACTGCTCGTAGGGGAAGGGCCTGCCGATCTGCTTCTCGAGCCAGGCGAGTTGTTGCGGGGTCTCGATCGCGTTGGCCTGCATTGCGTCGGTGTAGGACTTGCCCTGGAACTCGGCGAGGCCGAGGTAGCTGCGGATCGGGAGTCCGTGCGGGCCGGTCTGTTTGATCTCGCGGAACTTGCCGACCGCGATCGCCACCACGTCGGTCTTGATCGGGTGCTGCGTTCGGTAGACCCAGGTCGTGGTCTTTGGATGCTTGTACTCCGCGACGAGGCGCCCGCTGGCGACGCCGGTGCGGTCGTTCGGGGTGGTGATGCGGATCGTGTACTGCGCTTTGTCGCTCGGGTGATCGTTGGACGGGAAGACGACGTGCGCGCGATTCGGCTGGCCCATGACGCCGAACCCGTCCGGCGTCTCGTTCCAGACGGTGAACGGGTTGGCCACTCCTGGTGGCAGGTTGAGGCCCGGTGATACAGGGTTTTGCGCCCGGTCGGCGGTGTAGACGACTCGGACGGTGAACGGCAGATGCCTGTACAACGTGCGCTTCGGCGTGATGGTCAGCTTCTCGCCAACCAGCTTGTACTTCGCCTCTCGCCCGTTGACTGTCACTGAGTTGATCCGCTGCCCAGCCGAGTCGACACTGAACCGCGTCAGCGACTGGGTGGCCATCGCCCGCATCGTCACCACACCCGGCATCTGGGTGGTACCGACCTGGTAGCCAAGACTCACGTCATAGCTCAACGCGTCATACCCACCATTCCCCAACCCCGGAAACAGTCGATCTCCCAGATCAGCCGCACCCGGCGCCGGTGCCGCGTCAGCTGTCGCGAGCCCAAACGGGAGCAGCAGAACAGTTGCCATCAGCAAACTTGCGCCTCGGACCATCCTCTTCATTGCCATAGGCCCAGACTGCCGCGCCTACACCCCGCTCCACATCCGCCGAAAACCGCAAACCTCCGTACTACCAAAGTCCTAGACACCCGGGCCGGAAGTTCCCCACGCGCTCTCCCACGCCTGCTCCTGCGTCGCAGGCTGGTTCGAGCGCTCCCGCCCGCCCGTGCTTTGCGCTCCTGCGTCGCGCGGTGCGACCACCTGGGTGGCTGGCCGGCTGGGCCGGGTGAGGTGGTGGGGTGGATCCCACGCGGCCTCCGATGCCCGCTCCTGCGTCGCGTGCTTGTTCGAGCGCTCCCGCCCGCCCGTGTTCTTGCGCTCCTGCGTCGCGCGATGCGACCACCTGGGTGGCCGGCCGACTGGGCGGGCGTGAGGTGGTGGGGTATTCCGTGGGCTCGCCGGCGCCGGTCCCTTTGATCTCGCGGGCAATTGCCGACCGCCCTGGGAGGGCTGGCGGGCGGCTCGCCTCGGTCGCGAGGCCGACCGGAATCGGAGGCTGCGCGGGAGCAATCCATCACGTGCATCCCACCAGGCTGGCCAATGCGACGGTGGTCGCGTCGCGCGACGCAGGAGCGCCAAGTACCGGCGGGCGGGAGCGCTCGAACGTGCCTGCGACGCAGGAGCAGGTATCGGAGGGTGCGTGGGGAAACACCTGCGGAAGGCTCTACCGTAGAGCTATGCGGCTTTCTTGGTGGGAGGGGAAGCGGTGGGTTGTTGCCTTTGACATCTTGGTGGCCGCCGGCCTGACCGTCCTCCCGTTCCTGGAGGACAAAGGGCCGGCGGTGAAATGGACCAGCGTGCTGGTCAGCCTTGTGGTGTTCGGTGGGTTTGTAGTGCGGCGGAGGTTTCCGCTTGTTGCTGTGGCGGTTACGCCGGTCGGGTTGGCATTTCCGAGCCTCCAGATCATGATCGCCGCCTACACCGTGGCGAGCCGGAAGGGCCTTCGGTGGCAGGCTCTCGCGTCGGCCGTGTACTGCTCGGTGGTTGTAGTGGTATGGCCGGTGCCAAGGCGGGATGCCTACAGCTGGCCTGAGGCGCTTGCCTCTTGTGTGTTGTTTGTGGGCGCCCCGATGATGCTCGGGTTGTGGGTCTATCAACGCCGCGCACTGCTGCAAGCCTTGCGGGATCGAGCGGATCAGGCTGAGCGGGAGCGGGATCTGCGGGCCGAGCGGGTGGTCGTCGCCGAGCGGCGGAGGATTGCTCGGGAGATGCATGATGTGGTCGCGCATCGGGTCAGTGCGATCGCGTTGCAGTCCGGTGCGTTGACGATGACGGCGCCCGACGAGCACACCGAGCAGGTGGCCGAGGTGATCCGCAGGAGCAGTACGGCGGCGCTGACCGAATTGCGGGAGATCCTCCAGGTACTACGTGACGAGCAGCCGGGCGAGCCGAGTCACGTCGCGCCGGCGCTGAGCGCAGTACCGGTGCTGGTCGATGACGCCCGTGCGACCGGCCTCGACGTGCAACTCGAACTGCCGGACCCGGTACCTGAGCCAGCACCCGCCGCTGGCCGCGCGGCGTATCGGGTGGTGCAGGAGGCGCTCACCAATGCGGCAAAGCACGCGCCGGGGCAACCGGTCAGCGTCGTGATCACAGCCGACGCGGATGAACTGGTGGTCGAGGTGACGAACCCGCGAGAGGCGACGCGACGTGCGGGGGAAGCGCCCAGCGGCGGGTCTCTGGGGCTGGTTGTCGTCGATGAAAAGCGTGGTCGAGCCGCGGACGGAGGCGTGCCTGGTTCGGGGTACGGGCTGGTGGGGATGCGCGAACGCGTCTCGCTGGCGGGTGGGCAGCTGGAGGCCGGGTGGGTCGAGGATCGGTTCCGGATCCGGGCAGTACTTCCGATGAAGGTGGCGGAGTGATGATCAAGGTGGTGCTGCTCGACGATGAGGAGCTGGTGCGGAACGGGATCCGGTTGATCCTGCAGGCGGGTGGCGGTGCCGAGGTGGTTGCCGAGGACACCAATGGGGCGAACGTGGTCGAGCTCGTCACGAAGTACGAGCCGGATCTGGTGCTGACGGATATCCAGATGCCGCAGGTCAATGGGATCGAGGTGACTCGGTTGGTGACTGCGCTGCCGGATCCGCCGCCGGTGGTGGTGCTGACGACGTTCGACCTGGATGAATACGTTTACGAGGCGTTGCAGGCGGGGGCGAGTGGGTTCTTGCTGAAAGACATCGCGCCGCGGGCGCTGGTCGAGGCGGTTCAGACGGTCGTCGCGGGCGAGGCGATGCTGTCGCCCCGGATCACTCGGCGGTTGATCAGTGCCTATACAGCGCGCCCGGCACCCGGCAGCGCACCGGTGGGCGAGGCGGCTGAGGCGCTCAAAGCGCTGACGCCTCGGGAGCGGGAGGTCGCGATCACGGTCGCCGAGGGGCTGAGCAATGCGGAGATCGCTGAGCGGCTGTCGGTGAGCGAGTCGACGGTCAAGGTGCACCTCGGGCATGTGATGGCGAAGCTCGCCCTGCCGAACCGGACCAAGCTCGCCCTGCTGATCCACGATGCCGGTCTGATCTGAGGTCTTGACCCGGGAAGAGAGCAAGTGATTTAGTCACTTTGTGACTAACTCAACGGTGGCGCCCAGCTTGTCGGACCGGTTGACCGAGGCGATCCTCGGCATCATCCGGGACGCCGACCTGGGTCCGGGCGATGCGATCCCGTCGGCCCGCGAGTTGGCGAAGCGGTTCGAAATCACCACCCCGACCATCCGCGAGGCCCTCCGCAAACTGGAGGCCACCGGAGCCGTCGAGTTCCGCCACGGCTCGGGAACCTACGTCGGCCCGACCATCAACAACGTCGTCCTCGCCAACCCCCACCGCCCACCGATCACCAAAGAGTCGGTCCTCCAACTGATAGGAGCCCGCCTCCTCCTCGAGCCTGCAGTCGCCGCCCAAGCGGCCACAGCTTCTCAGTCTTTGGAGAAGTTGGAGGCGGCGGTTACCAATGCGTTGACGCCTCCGGGTGGGCCCGCATTTGCGCTCAACTTCCACGTCGAGTTGGCGGCCGCGACCGGTAACCCGGTGGTCGAGGAGTTGATTGGGAGCTTGCTGAAGGTGCGGGTGCGGGAGCAGCAGCAGATCAGGCAGTTGTATGACAACCGGAAGCGGGACTACGAGGAGCACCGGGCGATCTTCGAGGCTGTGAAGAGTGGGGACGCCGTCGCGGCCGAGCAGCTGACCCGTGAGCACCTCGATCACATCCGCACCGCCATCGAGGCCGCCGCCTTCCCGGAGTTGCCATGAGCAACAAGCTTGCGGAGATGACGACCGACCAGGCGCGCGACGCCGTCCGGCTGGCGCCGCTGGTGATCATTCCGGTCGGCGCCCAGGAGCAGCACGGTGGTGGGATGGCGATGTCGACCGACACTGTCCGTGCGGAGGGCCTCGCCGACCTCGTGGCCAACAGGCTCGACGGTCGCGCTGTGATCGCGCCGCCAGTCAACTACGGCGTCTCCCCACACCACATGGCTTTCGCCGGCACAGTGACATTGTCCCCGGCAACCTTCCAGTCCGTACTCCGTGACGTCGTCGCCAGCCTTCACCAGCACGGTTGGCGCCAGTTCCTCGTCATCACCGGCCACGGCGGCAACAACGCAGCGCTGTCGGTACTGGCTCAGGAGTACCTCCTGCAACCCGATCTCACCTTCGCGTGGACACCCATCACGCCTCTGGTCTCCGACCTCATCGCAGGCATGGAGGTCAGCCAGGTGCACGGCCATGCAGGCGAGGCGGAGACCGCCCAGATGTTGTACCTCGCGCCCGAACTCGTCCAGCCAGAACTCCTGGAGCCCGGCGCGACCCAGCTCGACGAACTACCCCCGAAAGCCCGGCTGTCCCGGCAGGCCCAAGGTCCACGCCTGTCCGTCGGGTTCGATGCGTATCACAAGCGTGGCGTCCTGGGTGATCCCCGACGTGCCACTGCCGAGGACGGCCGGCTCCTGGTCGAGACCGCCGCAGACCGTATCGCCGCCTTCGCCGACGAGTTGCTCTCGGCCTGACCCCGCCGGCACCCAAGCCCAGGGCCGGAACCACGTAGTACCGACACAAGATCACTGGATCGCCCGATGCGTTCCAGGCGCGAGCCTGCCCGCCTGCAGGCCGCCGGCCCGAGGAGGCACCCCTGATGAACCTCGCACGCCCGAAAACCTTTGCCGCCCTGCTGATGACGGCCGGCCTGGTGACCGCTGCCACCACGTTGCCCACAGCAACAGCTGCCCAGCCGTCGAGCCACAGCGCAGGATGCGGCAAGCAGGCCGCGCCGACCGGCGACTACACCGTCGAGAGCGGCGGTCTCACCAGGACCTATCGCCTGCACGTCCCGGACAACTACAAGCCGTCCAAACAGTACCCGCTCATCCTGGTCTTCCACGGCCGCGGCAAGACCGGCGCGCAGACCGAGGCGTTCTCCGACCTGTCGAAGCTCGACGCGGTCGTTGCCTATCCCAACGGTGTGATCGGTGACGAGAACAAGCAGGCCTGGCAGGGCGCGCCATACGCGGCGAAAGGCGTCGACGACGTGAAGTTCACTGCCGACCTGCTGGATCAGCTCGAGGGCAAGTACTGCGTCGATACCCGGACCGTCTACGCGACCGGCAAGTCCAACGGCGCCGGCTTCACCGGCATCTTGGCCTGCCGGATGGCCGACCGGTTCGCCGCGATCGCCCCGGTCTCCGGCGCGTTCTACATCGAGGGCACCCGCTGCGCCCCGAGCCGGCCGGTCCCGGTGCTCGACCTCCACGGCACCGGCGACACCACGATCCCGTACGGCGGCGACGGCCAGCGCGACCTGCCGGACGTCCAGACCTGGGTCCGCGACTGGTCGGTCCGCAACCACTGCGACCAGAACCCGCGCACATCGCAGCAGGGTGACGATGTCCTCAAGTTCACGTACAAGGGCTGCGACGCCGATGTCGTCCACGTCGCCGTGACGGATGGTGGACACAGTTGGCCGGGCTCGGACGCAGCGTCCGGTCCTGGATACGTCACCCAGACCTTCGAGGCCCACGAGTTGATCGGCAACTTCTTCAAGGCGCACAAACGATGACCACCACCGCGACCGAGCCGAAGAAGGACCTGCCCCGCCTGGTCCGCGGGATGGCCGTGATCGAGCGGGCCGGCAACGCGCTGCCGCATCCGTTCTGGCTGTTCTGGATCCTGTCCGCGATCCTCGCCGTGGTGAGCGCGATCCTGGCCGCGCTGGACGTCTCGGTGCTGTCGCCGAAGGACGGCAAGGTCGTCGCGGTGCAGAACCTGCTGTCCGGCGACGGCCTGCAGATGGCCGTCTCGACGGCGGTCTCGAACTTCGCCGAGTTCCCGCCGATGGCCACCATCGTCGTGGTGATCATGGGCGTCGCGCTGGCCGAGCGGACCGGATTCCTGCAGTCGCTGATGAAGGTCAGCGTGTCCCGGGTGCCGACCTCGATGGTGGTCTTCGCGGTCGCCTTCGCCGGCACGATGGCGCACGTCGCGTCGGCCGCGGCGTACATCATCCTGGTACCGCTCGGCGGGCTGGCCTTCCGCGCGGTCGGCCGGTCGCCGATCCTGGGGGTCGTGGTCGCGTACACCGCGATCGCCTCCGGGTACGACGCCAGCCCGATCCCGACCCCGAACGACGCGATCTTCGCCGGTATCACCGAAGCGGCGGCAAAGACGATCGACCCGAACGCATCCATCTCCCCGTTGTCGAACTGGTTCTTCAACATCGCCTCGTCGATCCTGCTGGCACTCGTCATCACGCTCGTCACCCGGCTGGTGCTGAGCAAGCGCGACGATCTCGACGCCGATCCGGACGCGCCCGGCGAGGATCCGGACGCACTGACCCTTTCCGACCGCGAGCGGACCGGGTTGCTCAGGGCAACGGTTGTCTTCGTGATCGCCGCGCTCGCGATCATCGCCGTACTGATCCCGCACAGCTCCCCGCTGCGGGGCGAGAACGGCAGCATCGTCGAGTCGCCGTTCCTGGACGGGATCGCGATGGTGGTCGCCGTGCTCTTCGGGCTGGTCGGCATCACCTACGGCGTCACGGTCGGCGTGATCGAGAAGGCCGGCGACGTACCGAAGCTGATGGCCGAGGGGATCAAGCAGATGGCGCCGGTCCTGGTGCTGTTCTTCGCGATCGCCCAGTTCCTCGCGTACTTCAGCTGGAGCCGGATCGGCGACCTGCTGTCGGCCGAGTCGGCCCGCTGGCTGGGCGAGCTCGGCGCCCCGAAGATCGTCATCTTCCTCGGCATCCTGATCCTGCTGACGCTGATCAACATCCTGGTCACCAGCGGCTCGGCGATGTGGTCGCTGACCGCGCCGATCCTGGTCCCGATGATGCTGCTGCTCAGCGTCCCCGCCGAAACCACCCAGGCGCTCTTCCGCATCGCCGACTCCGGCTCGACAGCCATCACACCGATGAGCCCGTACTTCGTGATGGCGCTGGGCTTCCTGCAGCGCTACCGCAAGGACGCGGGCGTCGGCACCCTGGCGTCGTACACCGTCCCACTGGCGATCGCGATGACCGTCGCGTGGACCTTGCTCTTCCTCGCCTGGTGGGCGCTCGGTATCCCGCTCGGCCCCGGCGCGCCGGTCAGGTAAGGGCGACGCCCGCGGTACGGAGGTCGACGAGAGTCTGTTCGGTGCTGGCCGGTGCCACCCCTGCGGTGAGGCCGGTCAGCACCGTCGTACGGAAGCCTTCCCGGTTGGCGTCGAGGGCGGTCGCGCGGACGCAGTAGTCGGTGGCGATACCGCAGACGTCGACCTGGGTGATCTCCTTCTCACGGAGCCAGTCGGCCAGCGGCTTGCCGTTCTCGTGGCATTTGCCTTCGAAACCGGAGTACGCCGCGGCGTATTCGCCCTTGTCGAAGATCGCGTCGAAGGGCTGCGGGTCGAGGTTGGGATGGAAGCCCACGCCATCGGTGCCGGCGACGCAATGCACCGGCCAGGAGTTCACGAAGTCGGGCGTCTCGGAGAAGTGGTCGCCCGGGTCGATGTGGTGGTCGCGGGTGGCGACCACGTAGTCGTAGTCCCGGTCGTGTGGCTCGGCGTCGTGCCAGCGGTGCAGCAGTTCGCCGATCCGGAAGGCGACGTCCGCGCCGCCGCTGACCGCCAGACTCCCGCCTTCGCAGAAGTCGTTCTGCACATCGACCACGATCAGCGCCCGGGCCATCACAACACTCCTTCAAAGAAGAGTCTTTGACCCCACCGTACAAGCCCGCGACCTGGTCAGCGCTGAGGTTTGCCTGCTTTCAGGATGGTGTCCAGCGCCTCGGCAGGCGGTGGAGCAGCCGGTAGCGGCGGTCGATCGGTCGCTCGGAGGCCGTCCAGGATGAGCGCCAGATAGCGCCGCCAGAGGTCGGGGGAGACGTCCCGGGTCATCTCGTACGCCGGTCCCAGCAGGGCGAAGATCGCCGCGATGTCCTGCGGCGCGGCGTCGGCCCGGACCGCCCCGGCCTCCTGAGCCCGGGTGAAAAGCGTCGTGACGTCGGCGACGATCCCGGGCCAGATCTGGTCCTGCCGCTCGGGGTCGCCGAGGCCGGTCAGCCGCTCGTACAGCCCTCGATCCTCCGCCTGCCGGGCGCTGTTGCGCTCGAAGAACGTGACCAGGGCGTCCCACGGATCCTCGATCGCCAGGCAGTCCCGCGCGTCGGCGGCGATCTGCTCGGTCGCGTCGGCCAGGACGACGGCCGCCAGCGCCTGCTTGTTGGGGAAGTGCCGGTACGCCGTACCGACGCCGACCCCGGCGTGCCGCGCGACATCGTCGAGGGTGGCACCGAAGCCCCGTTCGGCGAACACCGCCCGGGCGCTGTCGATCAACCGCGCCCGGTTGCGGACCGAGTCCTTCCTTGGTCCCTTCACCTCACTGCTCACGGGTTCATCAGATCACTTTCCAGTCGAGCAGGCTGCGCCCGCAGGCCACCACCGTCTCGGCGGCGGGCCGGGCCTTCCAGCCGAGGACCCGCTCGGCCTTGGCGGTGCTGTGCTGGTTGCGCCGGCCCAGCGAGACGACAATCGAGCGCAGCGGCTTGTCGAAGAGCGCGGAGAGCCGCACCACGAAGTCGGGCAGTTGGCGGGTCTTCACCTGCGCGCCGTCCGCGCCCAGCCCGTTCTGCAGCTCGACCGCCATGTCCCGCATCCAGAGGAACTCACCGGTCGCGAGGAACCGCTGCCCGGCCGCTTCGGGTGACGTCATCGCGCGGATATGGATGTCGGCCAGGTCGCGGACGTCGACGATCTCGAGCCCGATCCGCGGCGTACCGGGCATCTTGCCGCCGACCATCCGGGCGATGATCTGCACCGACCCGAGATTGCCCGTGCTCAGGATCGGCCCGAAGACCGCACCGGGCAGGATCGTGGTCAGCAGCCCCGGCTTGCCCGCGCCCTCGACGAAGGCCCAGGCGGCCTTCTCCGCAACGGTTTTCGACCGGCGGTAGGGGATCAGGGTCGGGTCGTCGGGGTCGGTCCAGAGGGTCTCGTCGGTGATGCCCTCTTCCTGGTAACTCGACGGGCTCGCGGCGTTCGCCGCCGAGGTCATCACGACCCGCTTGACGTCAGCCTTCGCGGCGGCGCGTAGTACGCGGAGAGCACCGTCGCGCGCGGGCGTGATCAGGTCTTCCTGACCGCCCAGCGGCGACGCGACGTGCAGCACGTAGTCGACCCCGGCGACCGCCTCGTCCCAGCCTTCGTCGCTGGTCAGGTCCGCGACCGCGAAGCTCAGCCGATCGCCCGGATCGACGACGGTTCCGACCGCGTCGCGGACCGTCTGCTCCTTCTTCAGGCTGCGCACGGTGGTTCGTACGTCGTACCCGCGCTGCAGCAACGCCGTGACGCACCAGCCGGCCACGTACCCCGTGCCGCCGGTGACCAGCACCAACTCGTTCATGTCGACCTTCCCAGTTAACGGAGATGGCATCTCCGGTTCTCTTCGAGCGTACACCCGAAGAGGAGATTCCATCTCCGTTTGACTGGAATGATCTACCCCACACGCACTGTGCCGCCGTTCACCCGGACGACCTCGCCCTGGGTGGAGGTGTTCCGGGCCGAGCAGAGGAAGACGATCGCGGCGGCGACGTCGGCGGCCTCGGGCAGGCGTCGCGCGGTGAACTTCTGCGCGAGCTCGCCGATCGCCTCGTCCGGGATCACCCGGTGGCTGCCGTTCTCGAGCGTGACGCCGGGCATCACGAGGTTGACCAGGACGCCGTCCTCGCCGAGATCGTGTTGCAGGCTGGCGACGAGTCCGTGCAGACCGGCCTTCGCGGCCGTGTACGCCCAGGCGCCGGCCATTCCGCGCTCGACCAGATCGGTTGAGAGAAGTACCAGCCGCCCCTGATCCGATTCGCGCAGCGCGGCAGCGGCGTGCTGGACGAGGCGGAAGTTCCCCGTCAGGTTGTCCCGCATCACCGGGAGCCACTGGTCCGGCTGGGCGTCCTCGATCCGCCGCGGCAGCTGGTGCGGAGTCGCGTTGCCCCAATTGACCGCGTTGCCTACCAGTACGTCGAGTCCGCCGAACCGCTCGATCGTCTGGCTCACGGCATCGGCGATCGACTCCGGCGTCCCCAGATCCAGCTGTACTGCGAACGCGTCGGCGCCGAGCGAGGCGACGACCTCGTCAGCGGCCTCCTTGCGTGAGTTGTAAGTGATCGCGACCCGGGCGCCCTCTCGCGCGAACGCCAGCGCGCTCTCCCGGCCGATCCCGGACGACCCGCCGGTCACCAGTACCCGTCTGCCCTGCAATCCCAGCTCCATCAAGCGTCTCCTCGCGGTAGAGTTGTCTCGTTAGCCGACTAAGAAATAAACTTAGCCGACTAACTAAACTCCGCGCAAGACGTTTTCAGCTGGAGAGGCGCTTCCTCACTTCCTCCAGGTCGCTGGTGACGGTGGCGAGGCGGGCGGTGTCACCGGCCTTGTACGCCGCCAGCTCAGCGCCGGCCGCCGTCGCCTGCTCGCGCAGCCGGCCGATCCGCCGGACGGTGTCAGCCTGCTCGCCGGACCGCTTCTTCCGGGCGGCCCAGAAGCCGTAGCCGCCGATGCCGATCAGAACCAGTCCGACCACGATCCAGAACGGATGCACGAGGAACCCGAGTCCGATCAGCACCAGGAGCCCGACCACGCCGAACCCGATCGGTCCGCGCAGATCCTGGGCGGACAGCGGCTGCACGGTCGCGGTGATCTCGGCCTCGGCCTTCGCGAGCGAGAGCCGGTCCGCGCCGTCCGTCGTCAGAGTCACCTGCCGCCACTCGATCTCCTTGCTCACCTGCGCCGGGGTCGGCAGGCTCGCGGTCTTGGCCAGATCCTCGGCGTCGGTCAGTACGGCGGCAGCGACCACCCGCAAGGCCGTCGCCGCGAGGTGCGGCTCGTTCACCTTGCCGAGGTCGGCCTCGAGCAGCTTGCCCAGCTCGCCGGCCGAGTCGCCGAGTGTGCCGTTGCTGGGCGCGCTTCCATTGGTGACCTTGGCGCGGAGCTCGCCGACGCGGGCGAGCATCTCCCGCTCGGGCTCGCTGCCTTCGGAGATCAGCAGCCTCAGCAGGGCGGACGTGCTGTCTGGGTCTGGGCTGTCGGGGACCGGCTTGTCGCCGGCGGCGTACGCGAGCGCACCGTCCGGCTCGAGCACGCTGGTGTCATTGCTGATCGCCTCGACCCCGGCACGCAGCCGGGCAAGGTCGGCGCCGGCCTTGAACTGGGTGGTGAACTCCTTGAACGGCGGCGCCGCGCTGACAGGAAGGCCGGTCGCCCGATCCTTCACCACCGCGGCCCAGCTCCCAGTCCCGGTGGTACCGGCCTTGAGCTGAGCGACGATCCACTGCTGGCCCTCGGCCCCGAATCCACCGCGCGCGGCCGCCGTCCAGAGCGCCCGCTGCGTGCGGGTGACGTTGCCTGCCGCCAGCTCGCCGAACGCGGTGCCCAGCCACTCGGCCCGGACCTCGTTGCGTCGCCCCAGCGCAGCCAGTGCGAGGCAGAGGAACGTACTGGTCCTGACCTCGTCCCGCTTCATCGCCTCGGTCAGCACGGCCTCGTCCAGAGCACCCGGCTCGCGAATCGCTTCCAAAGCAGGTGCGAGCCAGTACGCCGGTACGTCGCGACCCACCCGGGTCGGCGTCTCACCAGAGGCCAGCGTCGCCAGCACCTGACCCGCGTGCCGGCGTACCTCCGCCGCATCCGCGAAGCCGATCAGGCTCTCCCGGATGTCGGACAACTCGACGAACGCGTCGAATGCGGTCGTCAGCCGCTGCAACCTCGTCTCCATCGTCCCCTGTACCTGGGACAACCGAGACCGCAGACTCGAAGCCTCGGATGAAGCAGCCGCCATCTGGTCCCGGAGCTCTTCCAGCTCGCGGTTCTGGCGGTTGTCGGTGTACCAGTTGTTGGACATGGGCGCTCCCGTTCGATGGTTCCGGCGCGGAACAGCATCCCGTGCCGACGGGGTCAGTGGTCTACCGGGTCGGAAGGGCAGCGCTCTTGAGCTTTGGGGCAGGAAGGGACGGCACCGGGTGGGACCGGGCTGCGTCTGACCCTACGCTCGGGGTCATCTACACGAAGGGGGAATCGGCATGCGGAGCGAACTGTTCGCCGCGACGAACCAGGAACAGGAGTCGGCGCAGGCCGGCTTGCGGCTGCAGAACTCGAAGCTGCTCAAGGTCGAGCTGCGCGGTGAGGTCTTCGCCCGGCAAGGGGCGATGGTCGCCTACCAGGGGAACGTGCAGTTCGAAGCGCAGGGGGCGGGTGGGATCGGCAAGTTCCTGAAGCAGAAGCTCACCGGTGAAGGGATCCCGCTGATGAAGATGCGCGGGCAGGGCGACGTGTTCCTCGCCGACCGCGCCTCCGACATCTACCTGATCGACCTGGAGGGCCCGCACGACGGGCTCAGCATCAACGGTGCGAACGTGCTCGCCTTCGAGCCGACGCTGAGCTGGGACATCAAGATGGTCCAGGGCGCCGGGATGATGTCGAACTCGGGCCTGTTCAACTGCAACTTCGCCGGCCAGGGCCGGATCGCGATCACCTGCAAGGGCACCCCCGTCGTCCTGAACGTCGACCAGCCCACGTACGCCGACCCGCAGGCGGCCGTCTGCTGGTCGACCAGCCTGCAGACCGGGTACCAGCGCGCCGACTCGCTCGGCCTCGGCACCCTGCTCGGCCGGACCACCGGCGAAGCGTTCACGATGGCCTTCACCGGCCAGGGCTTCGTCGTCGTCCAGCCCTCGGAAGAACCGCCCGGCGGCCTCATCGGCGGCACCGGCGGCGGCCAGCAAGCCGGCCAGGAAGGCGGCGTAGCCGGCATGCTCGGCGGCCTCCTCGGCGGCCGCTGACCCACCAGCCGCCGGCCGACGCCGCGGTCGGCCGATCGGCCGCTACCCCAGACACCCGGCGCAGGCCCCCCAACGCCTGCGCCGGGCCCGGGTCTGTACCAGTCGTCAGCTCGGTTGGCGTCCACGAATGTCTGGGGTGACCATGTTGAGCACCGCCCAGTAGGCGTGTGCGTAGTTCTCCCGGATGCTCACGCCGGCCGTGACGAAGGCAATCCATCCGATCAATCGTTTCATGGACCAGAGCATCGGCCACCTGACTACTCGGTGCAACCGGTCGGTCACCGATGGGTATGTCCGAAACTACGCAAACGGTGACCCGAAATATCCGTCCGAGCATTACCCGGAATTACCCGAAGCTGCCACGAGTGTTTCATGGGGGCCGCCTGCAAGGAATCTGGGTAGTGATTACCCATTGACTGATTTCCCCTGTGTGGCAGGCTTCCTGAGCGGTGCGGCGATGGATCGCTTGCTTCAGAGAATGCCCAAAAAATACACTGAAATACCTTTGGCGGGCGCATTGGCTTTAATTGTCCGGAGTGCTCTAATCATCGCATTGCGGCGCCGTCGCAATGCGATGACCACCCAGACATCTGGAGGAAGTCATGGAGCAGAAGGCAGAGGTCCGCGAGCCACGGAAACTCGTGGTTCGCAAGCTGGAGAACCTCGACACGACGCTGATCATCACCGATCCGGGCGGTGGCGGCGGCGGGTGCCGCGACGCCACATGCGGCTAGCCGGTCAGTAAGGGCCGGGGCGCGGGCGACCGCGTCCCGGTTCACCGGCGATCGATACACGGGCGGATCTCTTCGGGCGGATCTCTTCACGGGAGGTAGCGATGTTGCGACCACGGATCAAGGGCATCCACAAACCCGTCCGGCTGACGCCGACGCTGATCAACATCGGCGGCCGGCAGCTGGGCATCGGCGCCGAGATCGACGACCCTGACGGCGATCGCTGGCTACTGCTCGGCCTGATGGACGGCACCCGGACCAGGGACGAGATCGTCGACGCGCTGGTCGCCGAGCGCCCGGAGCTGTGCCCGGTCGAGATCCGTGACTCGATCCAGGGCCTGATCGACGCCGGGTACGTCGAGGACGCCGTCGGACCCGCCCCGGCCAACCTCAGCCCCGCCGAGATCGACCGCTACGACCGGGCGACGACGTACTACTCCTGGGTCGACCTGACCCCACGCCCCAGCCGGTACGACGTCCAGTCGCGCCTCAAGGCCAGCAGCGTCGTGGTGCTCGGCTTGGGTGGTACCGGCTCGGCAGTGGCTTCGTCGCTCGTGGCGGCCGGCGTCGGCACCGTGCACTGCGTCGACTTCGACACCGTCGAAGAGGGCAACCTCACCCGCCAGCTTCTCTACACCGAGGACGACCTCGGCAAGCCCAAGGTCCCGGTAGCAGTCGAGCGACTCAGCCGGATGAACCGGCATGCCGTCGTCACCGGTGAGGAGAAGCAGGTCTTCGACACCGAGGACGTGGCCGAGCTGATGCACGACCGCGACCTCCTGATCCTCTGCGCCGACCAGCCACAGAAGCTGATCCGGCAGTGGACCAACGAGGCAGCCCTGCGCACCGGCACCCCGTGGATGCTGGCCCAGTACGCCGGTCCGATGGCGGTCATCGGACTCTTCATCCCCGGCCAGACCTGCTGCCAGGAGTGTCTGGTCAGCATGACCGACTTCATCCGGCAGCAGTACGGCCAGGAGCCCGAGGACCTGTTCCCCTTCGACGGCCACGCCGTGATAGCGCCGACCGCGAACCTCACCGGGCACATGGCGGCGATGGACGCGGTCTACCACCTGGGCGGGATCCCCACCAGCACGGCCGGCCGGATGTTCCACCTGAGCCTCACCGACCTGACCTATCACTACGTCGTCACGCCGGCGACCGGGGAGAAGTGCGAGACCTGCGGCTGGATCGGTCGATGACGATCGCCGCCCTGGACGCGACCAGCCGTCCGAGTGTGGCGCATCTGCTGGTGCGCCAGGAGGACGAGGACGAGTTCGTGCTCGGCAACCCGGCCACCGGCCGGTTCGTCGTCGTACCCGAGGCAGGCGCGCGGTTGATCGAGCTGCTGGTCGCCGGGCACACCGTCGCCGAGGTGGCCGACGTGCTCGAACAGGAGCTCGGCGAGCCCGTCGACGTGCTGGACTTCGTCGAGATGCTCGTCGAAGCCGGCCTCCTCGACGAACGCGAGGCCGCGGGGGAGGCTGCGGCCCCGCGCGTCGAGGAGGCCGGGCCGGATCAAGAGCCGGGCAAGAAGGTCAAGTACTGGGTGGTCTCGAAGATCCCGCCGTGGGTGGTCAAACCGCTGTTCGGCAAGGCCGCCTGGACGTTCTACGTCGGCTGCCTGGTCGCGACGCTGGTGATGTTCGCCGTCGACCACTCGCTGCTGCCCAGCTACGAGGACGCGTTCGTCGTCACCGACATCATGCTCAGCCTGGTCATCACCAACGTGGTCGTGATCGGGCTGGCCGTCGTACACGAGATCTGGCACGCCTTCGCCGGTGCTGCGGCCGGGGTCAAGTCGCAGCTCAGGCTCGAACGGCGAGGCATCTTCACCGTGCTGGAGACCGATCTGACCGGGCTGTGGGCGTTGCCGCCGGCCAAGCGGTACAGCCCGTTCCTGGCCGGGATGGGGTTCGACTCGTTCGTGCTGTTCGCCGCCGTCGCGCCGCGGTTCGCCTACTCGCGCGGCTGGCTGGACCTGAACCCGCATGTGGTCCGGTTCCTCGCGATGCTCGTGCTCAGCCAGGTCGGCAAGCTCGCCTTCCAGACGATGGCGTACCTCCGTACCGACATGTATCTGGTGATGGCGACCGCGACCGGTTGCAAGAACCTGCACCAGGTCACCCGGCTCAGCCTCAAGCGGCTGATCCGCAAGCTCACCCCGGTCGAGCAGACGATTCTGCGCGACGCGGACGCCAAGGATCTCCGGGTCGCCCGGTGGTACCGGCTGCTCTATCTGGCCGGCATCGTCTGGATGGGCTGGTTCGCCTGGAACTTCATCCTGCCGGCCGCCAAGGTGACCATCGGCTGGGCCGCCGGGGTGATGGTCGGCGCGCCGATCCTCAGCTTCTACTGGTGGGAGGGGATCGGCCTGGTCAGCTTCGCCTTCGTGAACCTGACCGCCCCACTGTTCGTTGCCCTCCGCAACCGTATCCGCGCCCGCCGGGCTTTGGCGGTGGCCGCATGAAGACGGCGCGCAGATGGGGGCTGCTGGTCAGCGTGATCGTCACCGGTCTGAGTGTGCTGACCATGTCCGGCCTCGCGTTCGGCGTCCTGCTCGGCTCCTTCACCGACAAGCCGGCGCTGTCCTGCGACCAGGTCCCCGGCACGCCGCAGCCGTTCGAGGGCAAACGCCACATCCCGTACGACGGTGCGCCCCACGACCCGTACCGCTCGATGCCGCCGACGTCCGGGCCGCACTCGCCTCGCGTCGTACCGCCGGGCATCTACCGCAAGCCGGTGGCGGAGGAGTTGCAGGTACACGTTCTCGAGCACGGACATGTGTTGCTGCAGTACGCGCCCGACGTACCGGCCGACGTGGTGGACGACCTCGAGCGGATCGGCCGGAAGTACCCGCGCGACGTGGTGGTGGCGCCGTACCCGAAGCTCGGTCACGGCATCGCGCTCAGCGGCTGGCAGCGCTCGGAACGGCTCGACGCGCTGAACGAGGCGGCGATCGTCGACTTCGTCACCAAGGTGCCCGGGCGCTACAACCACCAATGGCGCGACGGTGCGACGGACTGTCTGCCACCGCATCCGCCCGATGGTGAGAACTGACTGTTCGTGTTCGTGTTCAGGGTTAGTCACGGGGGACGTAGATGGGCCGCGAGGAGCTGGATTTTCCTGGCCGGCAAGGCGTACTGGACGCCTCGCTGCGCCTGCAGGTGGTGCGTGCCGCGCGTTGCGACGAGTGGGCGGCGGGGCGGACGGCGCAGGCCGAGGTGTACCTGTTCGGCCGGGATCTGCTGAGTCTGCGCGACTGGCTGCGGGCCGAGTGCGGTGGGGCGGAGGAGCTGATCGCGGTCACGTCGATCCGGGACCAGACGGTGGAGACGTTCGCGCCGAGCCATCGCGCGAACCGTGAGCTGGTCCGGCGCGGTGTGCGGATGACGAGCTTCTTCGACAACAGCGGTGGGTCGTCGGCGGTCACCGACTTCATCATCGCCGCCGGCGAGGACATGCCGTACCACGTCGCCTGCGGCCCGATCCAGATGAAGCTGTTCGACGGCGAACGGGTGCTCGTCGAGGGCCCGGTCACCGGCGAAGGCGAACGCAGCCTGATGGTGATGACCGGTGCGGAGGCGGTCAACGCGGCCCGCCAGTACCTGAAAGCTGTCCGCCAGACCGCCGTCCGGGCCCGCGAACTCCGCGACCGCGCCGTCGAACTGACTCCGCGCCAGCACCTGATCGCGGCCCAGCTGAGCGTCGGCTGCACCGACGGCGAGATCGCCGAGCTCCTGACGATCAGCGTCCGCACCGTCCGCTACGAGGTATCCCGCCTGCTCGACGAACTACAGGTGAAAACCAGATTCGCCGCAGGCGTCCGCTACGCCCGCATGCGAACACCCGGCACCTAGCCGGCTACTACCTGCGGCCCTGCTTGGTCGGGGGGACGATCGAGCTGTCGGAGGCGTTCGACTTCGGGGTCTTGGGTTGCTTGGGTTTGCGGACTTCGCGTCCGCCCTTGTTCTTCGCCATGAGGTGCTCCCGGGTGAGGGTGTCGCGTGGGCTGCCTGAGCTCTACCGAGCCTGGTGCGCCGCGGAACTCCTGGTCCCCGGTGGTTACCCCGACCGTACACCGATAACAGACGGCGAGCTGCTACAGCCAGCGACGTAGTACGGCGGCGAAAGCCTCGGGTGCTTCGATCCATGGATAGTGCGCCGCGCCCGCGATCACCTCGCGACGAGCATCGGGCAGAGCAGCGAGCAGGCTGTCGGTGACCGTGGGCGGCCGCAGATCCAGTTCGCCGTGCACGATCAGGACCGGCAGGCCGATCGTCCGGCACGCGGCCTCCCGGTCGGTCCAGGTGCGGAGGTCCGCGGTCAGTTCGGCGGCGCACGCGTGGTTCGGCTCGAAGCGCGGAGTGATGAGCCGGCGGGCCTGCTCGAGCGCCGTCGCCCGGTCGGCGAACCCGGTGGAGAGCTGTGCGAGCCATGGGTCGTCGTAGTGCTCGCGCTCGAGGATCTCCTCGACACGCTCGCGGTACGACGCCGGCGTACCGTCCAGTCCGACTCCGGAGACGTAGGCGAGGTGTTCGACCCGATCCGGGTGGGCGAGACAGTACTGAAGGGCCAGCCCGGCTCCCCAGGAGTGGCCGATCAGGATGATCCGTTCGTGCCCGGTGCTCCGGCGGACGACTTCCAGATCGGCGACGAAACGATCGACCGTGTACGGACCGCGACGCTCGGACCGGCCCGCGCCCCGCTGGTCCCACTGATGGACGGTGGCCAGGTCGGCGATCATCGCGGCGAGCCCGTCCAGTACGTCCCACCAGCCCGGACCGCCGTGCACGAGCACCACCGGCGGCCCCTCGCCGGAGACCTTGGTCCACAGCCGGCAGCCGTCGTCGGCGCGAATCATCAGTCGGTCAGGGCGGAGTAGACGGCGGCCCGCAACTCGCGGCGGATCGGGTAGCTGAGCGACGGGCGGAGCTGGGTCAGGAAGATGACGATCAGCTCGTCGGCCGGGCTGACGAAGAACGTGGTCGATGCGGCGCCACCCCAGAAGTACTCGCCCGGAGTACCGATCGTCTGGGCGACGGTCGGATCCAGCAGTACGCCGAAGCCGAGGCCGAACCCTTGACCTTTGCGACTGGTCTCGCCGCCAGTGTCCGCCATCGCGGACAGATCCTGCCCGCCGGGCAGGTGGTTGGCGGTCATGAAGCGGACCGTGCGCGGCCCCAGGATGCGTACTCCGTCCAGCGTGCCACCGTTCGCGAGCATCCGGGCGAACCTGAAGTAGTCACCCGCCGTCGAGACCAGTCCGGCGATCCCGGACAGGAAGGACGGCTGCCGGGTGTAGCCGCTGGTCAACGGGTCGTCGGCGAGCAGGTAGCCGCCGTCGGCACGCGTGTAGCCCGCAGCGAACCGATCGACCGACCCGGCGGGTACGGAGAATCCGGTGTCGACCATCCCGAGCGGCTCGAAGATCCGCTCCCGCAGGTACTGATCGAGCGGCAGCCCGCTGAACACCTCGCACAGCAGCCCGACCAGGTCGGTCGAGATCCCGTAGATCCAGCGGGCGCCGGGATCTGCCTCCAGCGGCAGCCCGGCCAGCAGCCGTGGGAGCTCGGCCAGCGTGCCGGCCGGCGGACTGGGATAGGAGGAACCGAGCCCGGAGGTGTGCATCAGCAGATCCCGCACCGTCATCGGCCGTTTCGGGGCCCGGACCGCGTCCCCGCCCGCGGCCACCTGCAGGTCGGTGAGCTCCGGCAGGTACGCCGCTACCGGATCATCCAGCTGGAACAGCCCTTCCTCGTAGAGCATCATCAAGGCGACGCTCACGACCGGCTTGGTCATCGAGTAGATCCGGAAGATGGTGTCCAGCTCCATCGGCCGGTCCCGTTCGGCGTCGCGCCGCCCGACCGCCTGAAAGTGCACCACCTGATCCCGCCGCGCGATCAGACTGACGACTCCCGGGTAGCGGCCGCTGTCGACGTACCGGCCGATCAGTCGCTCGACCCGGCCAAGCCCTTCCGGTGAAACATCGACATCCATGCGCCACCCCTGTAGTAGGAATTTCAGAAGCAAGGATATCTGTTGTGTTTGCTACACGGCAATAAGCTCTCCCCTATGTCCGAGCACCTGGCCGTCATCGCCGCAGGCCTCGGCGCCGGCCTCCTCACCTCAACCGTCGGTGTTGCCTCACTGGTGAGCTTCCCGGTACTGATTGCCCTCGGCATCCCACCGGTGGTCGCCAACGTGTCGAACACCCTGGGGCTGATTCCTGGTGGGCTCGGCGGTTCGCTCGGCTATCGACGGGAGTTGCGCGAGCAACCTCGGGTGGGTCGGCTCGTCGTCGTGGCGTGTGCGATCGGATCCGTCGGCGGTGCCGTGTTGCTGCTGGCGCTGCCACCGGGCGTCTTCGAGTCGATCGTGCCGTGGCTGATCCTGTTCACCTGCCTGCTCGTCGGCGCCCAGCCCTGGATCTCCCGCTGGCTGCGTTCCCGCTCCGCCGCGGAGCACCAGCCCCGCACCGCGATGTCGCCCGCGACCTTCGTCTTCGCCGCGCTCACCGGCGTCTACGGCGGGTACTTCGGTGCCGGCGCCGGCGTGATGATGATGGCCGTCCTGAGCCTCGGCCTCGACCTGGACCTGCGCATCGTCAACGCCCTGAAAACCCTGGCCCTGCTGGCCGCGAACCTGGTCGCCGGCCTGATCTTCGTCCTCGTCGCCGACATCGACTACACCGTCGCAGGCCTACTGGCCATCGGCTCGATCGTCGGCGGCTACACCGGCACCCACCTCGGCCGCCTCCTCCCACCCACCCTGCTCCGCGCCCTCATCGTCGCCGCCGGCATCACCGCCGCCGTCACCATGCTCTGAGCTCAGAAGACCAGTTTCGCCAGCCCGCTGAGCAGGATCAGGCCGAGGATGAGGCCGTTGATCCATTTGTGGTCGAGGAGGACGGCGGCGAACTCGCGGATGGTGGCGCTGGGCCAGAAGTAGGCGGCGGTGGGGGAGCCCAGCACCTGGCCGTTGACCTTTGCCTTGCGGGCGGTGAAGGCGGCGCGCAGGGCGTGGTAGTTGTTGGTGACGATCAGGCACCGGTACTTCGGGTTGAGGCCGGCCATGATCGTGCGGCTGAAGGTCAGGTTCTCGAAGGTCGACGTCGACCGGTCCTCGAGCAGGATCTGGTCGGCCGGTACGCCGTGATCGACCAGGTACGTCGCCATCGCATGCGACTCCGGAACGTCCTCACCCGGACCCTGGCCGCCCGAGGTGATCAGCAGCGGCGAGCGGCCCTTGGCGCGGGCCCGGGTCCAGGTGAGCTGTGCCCGGTCGAGACGGCTCGCCAGCAACGGTGGTACCCGGCTGCCGCGCAGCCCCGAGCCGAGGACGACGATGAAGTCGACCTTGCGGGAGCCCCGGATCCTCGCGTACACGAACGAGTACGCCAGGAAGCAGACGAACAGGAACGAGATGTAGGTCAGCGCGAGCAGCAGGGTGGCTTGGAGCACATCAACCTTCGGCGACGACCACTGCGTCACGATCAGGTTGAACACGACGAACCCGATGATGCCCAGCCCGGCCGCCAGCGAGAGCAGGTTGGCCGGCCGATGCCCCTCCCGCTTCCACATCGTCACCCCGTTGACGGTGAGGAAGATCGCCAGCACGAAGATGATCACCGGTATCGCCACCAGCACCGCGACGACGAGCAGCCGCGCGGCGGTGTCCGACACCGCGTCGAGCGCGAACACCGTCCCGATCCCCGCGAAGCCGATGGTCAGCACGAGATAGATGCCGTTACGCAGCACCCGCCGATCCCGGATCCAGGTGACCACGAACAGCAGGAACCAGACCCCGGCGACGCCGAAAGAGATGATCATCAGTTGGACATCAAATCATCCGCCCTGGCGCCGGCCGGGGATTTGGAGCCGGTGTCAGGCGAGGTTGGTGAGCGTGGAGATCGTTGCTTTGTGCAAGTTCTTGATGACGTTCAGGGTCTTGGGGTCACCGGCGTACAGGTGGGAGCCGGACTCGAAGACCAGGTAGGCGCGGCCGCCGTACTCGGTGATGCCCTCGGACATGCTCGGGGCGCGGAAGCACTTCAGCTTGGCCTTGTCCAGGTCGGGCTGGCCGCGGCGGACGACGTACAGGTTGCTGCGGTTGGTCCGGCCGTACGAGGTGCTGAAGATGAAGTGGCTGCCGGTGACGAGCAGGCCCTGGGTCTTGGTCGGCACCTCCCACGCCTTGTTGATCGTGGTCAGCGAGCCGTTGCTGTTGATCTTGTACTGGTACATCTTGTCGCGGCCCTTGTCGTTGAACTTGCCCGACCAGATGTAGCCGCCGTAGCTGGTCAGGAACGACGCGCCGTAGACCTTGCGCTCCGCGCCGACCGCCTTGACGTACGGCGTGCCGGCCGCCTTCATCGCGGTCTTCAGCGTGGACAGCTTGTACTTGCGGATGCCGTTGGTGCTGCCCTGTACGAAGGCCCAGCCGTTGCTGGTGGTGATCCCGCCGCCGTGGGTGGCGGCGATCGCGACGACGCCGACCGTCTTGTTGGTGGCCGGATCGATCCCGATGATCTGCGAGTTCGCGCCCGAGCGGTAGGCCGTGACGAGCAGCAGGTCCTTCGTGCCGTCCCAGTTCCACCAGGTGCCGATGCCCTGCGGCGTGTAGGTGCTCAGGTTCGGCACAGCGGCGCTGGCCGTGAACCGGTCGTTGTACATCTTCGACGCGGACGGCCCGTCGTAGAAGTCCCTGCCGCCGAGCGCGGTGCTGCAGCTGATCGCCGCGGTGACGCTGGCGGTCTGGGTCGCGGCCTGTGAGCTGTCAGCTCCGTTGAGGGCGACCGTGACGGCGGTTCCGCCGGCCAGTACTGCGGCCAGGCCGAGGGCGGTGAACTTGGTGAAACGCAAGATGGTTCCTCTCGATTACTTCTGGACAGCGGCCAGGAAGTGTTTCAGACCAGCCGGGTCAAGGTCCGGGGTGTAGGCGGCGTAGTGCGGCTGGTTCCATCCAGACGCGCCGAACGGGAGATAGGTTCCGCCGGCCTGCTGGACGAGGAGCTGGCCGGCGCAGATGTCCCAGGCGTTGACCGAGAAGCCGACTGACGCGTCGACCCAACCTGCCGCCACGTGGGCGAGGCTCAGCGCCGCGCTGCCCGGGCGGCGCAACGTTCCGTACGCCGAGACGAGTTCACCGAAAGCCGCCAACCCCGCTGGGCCGTCCTCGGCCACGTTGCGGGCGCTGGGGTAGCTCGTGAGGATGAGCGCCTCGGCCTCCTCACGAGCACCGGACGAGCGGAGGATGTTGCCGTTCAGCCAGGCGCCGGACAGGTCGGTGGTGAACAGGTTGCCCGCCATCGGGTCGAGGATCGCGCCGGCCACGATCCGGCCGTCGAGGACCGCGCCGATCGACGTACAGAAGAAGGCGAGCCCGCGGGCGAAGTTCGCCGTACCGTCGATCGGGTCGACGTACCAGGTGATCTCGCCGGAGCCCTCGTGGGCGCCGTCCTCCTCGCCGACGATGGTGCTGTCGGGGAAGCGTTTGGTGAGCAGCTCCGAGATCGCCACCTCGGCCTGGCGGTCGTGCACGGTCACCGGGTCGTGCTTGTCGCGCTTGAACTCGACGTCCATCCCGCCGCGGAAAGCGGTCCGTAGGTCATCGGCGACCAGCCGCGCGGCCTCGGCGGCGGTGGCGGACAGCTCCTGGGACAAGGCGATGACTTCAGAGGGCATGCGCATCAACCTATCCGAGCCGGTATGGAAGGCTGCTGACAGACGAGCGAAGGGCGTGAGGCGCATGACGAAGAACTGGGCGGGCAACATCACCTTCTCGGCGGAGGTCCGCTCGCCGCGGACCATGGCGGAGATGCAGGAGCTGGTACGGCTGTCCGATCACGTCCGCGTGCTGGGCAGCGGGCATTCGTTCAACCGGATCGCGGACACCACCGGCACGCTGATCTCGGTCGCTGCCCTGCCCCGGATCGCATCGCTCGACCGGACGGACGACACCGTTACGATCGCGGCCGGCCTGCGGTACGGCGAGGTGACGGCG
Organism: Kribbella sp. NPDC051718; assembly: GCF_040681515.1. Classification (NCBI taxonomy): domain Bacteria; kingdom Bacillati; phylum Actinomycetota; class Actinomycetes; order Propionibacteriales; family Kribbellaceae; genus Kribbella; species Kribbella sp. NPDC051718. The sequence continues at coordinate 30,578 of NZ_JBFAYZ010000014.1, forward strand.
TACCTCCAAGACGAGGGCCGGGCGCTGCACAACCTCGGCTCCCTGCCGCACATCTCCGTTGCGGGCGCGTGCTCCACCGGTACGCACGGTTCCGGCGACACCAACCGCCCTCTCGCGGCCGCCGTCACCAGCACGACCTTCATCGCCGCCGACGGCGAACTCGTCACCCTCACCCGCGACGACCCCGACTTCCTCGGCTCGATCATCTCGCTCGGCGCCCTCGGGGTGACCGTCGAGCTGGAGCTCGAGACGCAACCGACGTACGAGATCAGCCAGGTCGTGTACGACGGCCTGCCGGTCGCCCGCCTCGGTACGGACTTCGAGGAGATCTTCTCGAGCGCCTACAGCGTGAGCGCCTTCACCGACTGGGTCGACCCGGACGTGATGGTGTGGCGCAAGATGCTCGCCGATACGCCGTACGAACCGACCTGGCTCGGCGCCCGGCTCGCCGACGGAGCCCGCCACCCGATCAAGGCGATGCCCGCCGACTTCGCCACCCAGCAAGGCGGCCTGGCCGGCCCGTGGAACGAACGGCTCCCGCACTTCCGCCTCGAATTCACCCCCAGCAACGGCGAGGAACTCCAGTCCGAGTACTTCGTACCGCGAGCAGCCGCTCCGCAAGCCTTCGAGGAACTGAAGGCACTGGGCCAGCTGATGGCCCCCGTCATACAGATCTCCGAGATCCGTACGATTGCAGCCGACAACCTCTGGCTCAGCCCAAGCCAAGGCCGCGACACTGTCGCCCTCCACTTCACCTGGATCCAGGACGAAACAGCCGTCCGCCCGGTAGTGGCCGCCCTCGAAGAAGCCCTGCTCCCACTCGGCGCCCGCCCCCACTGGGGCAAGGTCTTCGCCGCCGACGCCGCCACCCTCCGCGTCTGCTACCCCAAGGTCCCCGACTTCATCGCCCTCGCCGCGAAGTACGACCCCGACGGCAAGTTCCGCAACGACTACCTGAACACCTGTCTCCCCGCCTGAACCCTGACCTGTTGACGGCCGGGAGGTCCTGACCTACCTTTTGTCGAAACGCTTCGTCGAAGCGTTTCGACAGATCGATGACCGGGAGCGGCGATGGCGACGATGACGGATGTCGCCCGGCGGGCCGGGGTGTCGGTCAGCACAGTGTCCTATGTGTTGACCGGGACCAGGCCGATCTCGGAGGCGACCCGCGAGAAGGTGCTGGCGGCGATGGCCGAGCTGGGTTATCAGCCGAACGCGATGGCCCGCGGGCTGGCCAGCCGGCGGAGCAACATCGTCGGGCTGTTGCTCCCGCTCACCGGGCGTGGGCTGGGGGCCACCGAGACGGCGTTCGTCACGGGGGCGACCGAGGCGGCACGGGAGGCCGGCTACCACCTGATGCTGTGTTCCGTCGGCAGCGACGACGCGGACGAGCTGCAGTCCCTCGCGACCCAGCGGCTGCTCGACGGCTTCCTGGTGATGGAAGTCCAGCTGGAGGACCGGCGGGTCGAGCTGCTTCGCAAGCTGGAGTCGTCGTTCGTGCTGATCGGCCGGACGCAGGACACCACCGGGCTCGCCTGCGTGGACATCGACTTCGAGCAGACCGTCGACGACGCGGTCGCCCACCTGGTCGGGCTCGGCCACCGGACGATTGCCTATGTCAACCATTCGGAAGCCAGCCTGGCCCGTGGGTACGGACCGGCGAAGAGAACCGCCGCGGCGTTCGAGGCGGCGCTGGCCCGGCACGGGATCACTGGCGTGATGGTGCCGAGTGAGGACACCGCCACCGGGGGCAGGCGGGCGATCGGTACCGCCCGTGAGCTGTGCCCGCGGCTGACTGGTGTCCTGGTGATGAACGAGAACGCGGCGCTCGGGATCCTGGCCGAGCTGCGCGAGGCGGCACTCGACGTGCCCTGGGACGTGTCGGTGGTGTCGATGGTGACGTCGGCGGCCGTCGCCGATCTGGCCAGCCCTGCTCTGACCGCGATGACGTCGCCTGGCGCGGCGGTCGGCGCGGCCGCGACCCGGGTCCTGCTCCGGCGTCTCGCCGAGGGTGACACATCGACGTACCAGGAGTTGTTGCCTTGTGTGCTGGAGGTCCGGGGGACCACCGCCGAATCCAGACGAAACAAGTAGTGAGTGTCCGTCGCCGCGCTGCAACGCGACGACGGACTGAGGAACCACCGGACAGACACCCGTTCAAAGGAGTACACCCATGCGGTCTCCCCGCACCATGATCTCAGTGGGGGCGGCGATCGTCTCGCTCGCCCTCGTCCTGGCCGGCTGCAGCAGCGGCGACGACAGCGCGAGCGGCAGCGATACCGGCACCCTCAAGCTGTGGCACTACGAGAGCGCGAACGGCGCGATGGGCAAGGCCTGGGACAAGGCCATCGAGGTGTTCAAGACCGAGCACCCCGGCGTCACGGTGGAGTTCGAGCGCAAGGCGTTCGAGCAGATCCAGCAGAACGCGTCGATGATCCTCGCCTCCGACCAGGCGCCCGACCTGATGGAGTACAACAAGGGCAACGCCACCGCCGGCCTGCTCAGCTCCAAGGGTCTGCTCACCGACCTGAGCGACGAGGCCACCACCCGCGGCTGGGACAAGGCGCTCAGCCCGAGCCTGCAGACCACCGCCCGGTACGACGAGAAGGGCGTGATGGGTTCGGGCAAGTGGTACGGCATCCCGAACTACGGCGAGTACGTGATGGTCTACTACAACAAGGCCCTCTTCAAGCAGTACGGCGTCGCCGTGCCGAAGACGCTCGACGAGCTGACCGCCGCGATGGACACCTTCGTCGCCAAGAAGGTCACGCCGCTGGGGATGGCGGGCGCGGAGTACCCGGCCGGTCAGCTGTACTACGAACTCGCACTCTCCAAGGCCGACCGCTCGTTCGTCGACAACTACCAGCTGTACAAGGGCAGCGTCGACTTCAAGGCCGACCCGCTCAAGTACGGCGCCGACACCTTCCGCGACTGGGTCCAGAAGGGCTACATCTCCAAGCAGTCGGCCAGCCTCAAGGCCGAGGACATGGGGACGGCATTCATCGCGGGCAAGACGCCGATGATCGTCAGCGGCTCGTGGTGGTACGGCCGGTTCGCGAGCGAGATCAAGAAGTTCGAGTGGGGCACCTTCCTGTTCCCCGGCAACAAGCTCAACGCGGGCTCGTCCGGCAACCTGTGGGTCGTCCCCGAGCAGTCGAAGAACAAGAAGCTCGCCTACGACTTCATCGACATCACCATGCGGCCGGAGATCCAGACCATCATGGCCAACAACGGCGGCGTCCCGGTGAAGGCCGACCTGTCGCAGGTGACGGACCCGAAGAACAAGGAGCTGATCGCGAACTTCGATGCGATCACCAAGTCCGACGGCCTCGCCTTCTACCCGGACTGGCCGGTCCCCGGGTACTACGACGTGCTGGTGGCCGGCGGCCAGTCGCTGATCAACGGCTCCAAGAACCCTGACCAGGTGCTCGCCGACCTCGGCAAGGCCTACGACCAGGGTGTGCAAGAAATCAAGAACGGATGACCAGGGGCAAGGCAGGTTACTGGTGGTACCTGCTGCCCGGGGCCGTCGCCTTCACCGCCGTCGTCGCGGTCCCGTTCGGCGCCAACCTGTACCTGTCACTGACGAAGTGGTCGGGGATCGGCGATCCGCGCTGGATCGGCCTGGACAACTACGACCGGCTGCTGCACGACGACGTCTTCTGGACGTCGTTCCGCAACACCGCGGCGATGGTGATCGCGATGGTGGTGGTCCCGACGCTGATCGGACTGGTGCTGTCGGCAACCTTGTTCGACGTGATCGGCCGCCGGTTCGGGCAGAAGACGGCATCCTTCCTGCGGGCCACCTTCTACCTGCCGCAGGTACTGCCGGTCGTCGTGGCCGGCATCCTGTGGGGCTGGCTGCTGCGGCCCGACGGCGCCGTCAACGCCGTCGGGAAAGCGATCGGCCTGGGTGAGCACGACTGGTTGGGCGATCCGAAGACGGCGTTGCCGATGGTGATGCTGGTGATGATCTGGGTTCAGATCGGCTACCCGGTGGTGATCTTCATGGCCGCGCTGCAGCGGGTCGATCCCGATCTGTACGAGGCTGCGGAGATCGACGGGGCCGGCTGGTTCCGCCGGTTCCAGGCGATCACGTTGCCGCAGATCCGGCCGGAGACTTTCGTGGTCACGCTGACCTGCACGATTGCCGCGCTGAAGGTGTTCGGCCCGATCTGGGCGCTCACCCGTGGTGGCCCGAACAATGCGACCACGGTGCCTTCGTACTTCGCCTACAACGCCTTCTTCAACAAACTGCAGGTCGGGTACGGCGCCGCCGTGGCGACTGCGCTGACCTTGGTGATCGTTGCCGTCAGCATTGGATTCCTGAAGGTCCAAGGCAGGACCGAGTCATGATCAGGTACAAGCAGGGTGCGGCGCGCTGGGTGGTACTCGCTCTGGTCGTGCTCACCGCGGCGCTGGTGCTCGTGCCGTTCGCGGTGATGGTGATGAACGCCTTCAAGTCGCCCGCCGACTACTCGGGCAACGGGCCGCTGGCCTGGCCGGAGTCGTTCCAGCTGCACGGGTTGAAGACGTATTGGCAGCAGGTCCACTTCGAGGGCAAGCTGCTCAACTCGATCATCATCTCCGGTTCGGTCGCGGTGCTCGGCGTCGTACTGTCGCTGCTGAACGCCTACGCGCTCGGCGTCGGCCGGGTCCGCGGCCGGCTGTGGATCGTCGCGCTCTTCCTGCTGGCGAACATGATCCCGCAGGAGGCGCTGGTCTACCCGCTGTACTCGATGGCGAAGACGCTCGGCCTCTACAACAGCCGGCTCAGCGTGATCATCATCTTCACCGTGATCCAGAGCGCCTTCGGGACGTACCTGCTGGCGTCCGTGCTCGGCACCTTCCCGAAGGCCTTGCTGGAGGCTGCCGCGCTGGACGGCGCCGGCCGCTGGACCACCTTGTGGCGGGTGGTCGTACCGACGGTACGGCCGACGCTGTCGGTGTTGCTGATCTTCTTCTTCATCTGGACCTGGAACGAGTTCTTCATCCCACTGGTGATGCTGATCGACAACAGCACCCAGACCGTGCCGCTCGCCCTCGCCTCACTGCAGGGCGACCGGCTGATGGACGCCACCACCACGAACGCCGGGGCACTGATCAGCCTGCTCCCGACGGTCGTGTTCTTCCTGATCTTCCAGCGCACCCTGACCCGCGGCGTGACCGTCGGCGCGGTCAAGTAGAGAGGCACTAGATGAAGTTCACAGACGGCTACTGGCAGCTTCGCCCCGGCCTGACCCGGCTGCGCCCGGCCGCGGTCGAGAGCGTCGAGACCACTGAGCGGTCACTGGTCGCCTATGCGCCCGCGAAGCTGATCGTCGGCCGTGGGGACACGCTGAACCAGCCCCTGTTCACCGTCACCGTCAGCTCGCCCGCGGCCGGCGTGATCGGCGTCCTGATCGAGCATCACAGCGGGGGAGTGCCGCCGCGGCCCGCGTTCGCGCTGGCGGCCGAGGACGGTCATCCGGTCAAGATCGAGGTGGACGACGAGGTGGCCCGGCTGACCAGCGGCGACCTCACCGCGGTACTCCGGCTCGACGGTCCCTGGGATCTGCGCTTCGAGCGCGACGGCAAGGTGCTGACCGGCTCCTCGGCACGCAGCATCGGCCTGATCACCGACTCCGCCGGCCGGCATTTCCTGCACGAGCAACTCGCCCTCGGGGTGGGCGAGACCGTCTACGGCCTCGGCGAGCGGTTCGGCCCGCTGGTGAAGAACGGCCAGGTCGTCGACATCTGGAACGCGGACGGCGGTACGTCGAGCGAGCAGGCGTACAAGAACGTCCCGTTCTACCTGACCAGTGCCGGGTACGGCGTACTGGTCGACACCCCGGCGAAGGTGTCCTTCGAGGTCGGTTCGGAGGTGGTGGCCCAGAACCAGTTCAGCGTCGAAGGGCAGGAGCTGAGCTACTACGTCATCGGCGGGCCGGAGCCCAAGGACGTCCTGCGCCGCTACACGGCCCTGACCGGACGTCCCGCCCGGGTGCCCGCGTGGTCGATGGGGCTGTGGTTGTCGACCTCCTTCACCACCGACTACACCGAGGAGACGACGAGCAGTTTCGTCGCCGGGATGGCGTCCCGCGACCTGCCGCTCAGCGTCTTCCATTTCGACTGCTTCTGGATGCGCCAGTTCCACTGGTGCGACTTCGTCTGGGATCCGATCGCGTTCCCGGATCCGGCCGGCATGCTGCGCCGGCTGAAGGAACGCGGGCTGCGGATCAGCCTGTGGATCAACCCGTACATCGCGCAGCGGTCCGCTCTGTTCGAGGAGGGACGGCAGCTCGGCTACCTGCTCAAACGCCCCGACGGCTCGGTCTGGCAGTGGGACCTGTGGCAGGCCGGGATGGCGATCGTCGACTTCACGAACCCGGCGGCGACGGCCTGGTTCCGGGCCAAGCTGCAGGTCCTGATCGACCTCGGGGTGGACTGTTTCAAGACGGACTTCGGCGAACGGATCCCGACCGAGGACGTGGTCTGGTTCGACGGCTCCGATCCGGAACGGATGCACAACTACTACCCGTACCTCTACAACAAGGCGGTGTTCGGGCTGCTGGAGGACAACCGGGGCGCTGGCGACGCCGTCTTGTTCGCGCGGTCCGCGACCGTCGGCGGGCAGCAGTTCCCGGTGCACTGGGGCGGCGACTGCGAGTCGACCTTCGAGGCGATGGCGGAGTCGCTGCGTGGCGGCCTGTCGCTGGCCGCGTCCGGCTTCGGCTACTGGAGTCACGACATCGGCGGCTTCGAGGGAACGCCGGATGCCGCGGTCTTCAAGCGCTGGGTGCCGTTCGGGCTGCTGTCGTCACACTCGAGACTGCACGGCTCGGGTTCGTACCGGGTGCCGTGGGCGTTCGACGAGGAGGCGGTCGGCGTACTCCGTCGTTTCACGAAGCTGAAGATGTCGCTGATGCCCTACCTCGCGAGAGTCGCCGAGGAGGCCCACACCGACGGCACGCCGATGATGCGGCCGATGGTGCTGGAGTTCCCGGCGGATCCCGGCGTCGCCTATCTCGAGCGTCAGTACATGCTCGGGCCCGACCTGCTGGTCGCGCCAGTGATGAGCAAGGACGGAGAGGTCCGCTTCTACCTGCCCGAAGGCACCTGGACCCATCTGCTGACCGGCGAGCAGCTGGCCGGGAGTCGCTGGGTCACCCAGACGCACGGCTTCGACAGCTTGCCGGTACTGGTCCGTGAGGGCGCCGTCATCGCGATCGGTGCCGTCGACGACCGCCCGGACTACGACTGGGCCGACGGTGTCGAGCTGCGCTGGTACACCCCCACCGAAGGGCAAACGACTCGCGTCCGTCTCCCCGGGCCGAACGGGGAGACGGACGCGGTGATCGAGCTGACCCTGACCGGTGGCGAGGCGACCGCCCGGGTCGTCGAGGGGACTTGCGAGCGGTTCACCGTCACCGTTCGAAGGTGAGGCTCTCGAGCGCCAGGGCGGCGGTTGAGAAGACCGCATAGAGAGTGTGCGCCCCGCTCGCGGCAGCGAGCGGGGTGTCGCTGTCTACCCAGGTGTGGCGATCGCCGGTGGGCGGAACCTGCACGGTGCCGAGGAGCAGACCGTGCAGCGGGTCGTCCAGCCGCAGCTCGATCGTGCCGTCCTCGAGTTCGGAGGCGACCTGGGCGATGCAGTGGGAGGCGCCGTCGCCCAGATCCACGTCCTCGAAGGCGAGCCAGGCGCCGGCCTCCAGCGAACGCACGGCATCGCCGTACTCCGGTGTGGTGTCGGTCATCGTCATCGAGCAGTACTCGTCGAAGGCCGTCGCCGCGACCGGTGCGCTGAAGATCGCGCGCGGCGGGATCGACTCTCCGAGGACATCGAATGACGCGGTGAGCCGGGTGTCCGTTGCGGACCTCCCGATCAGCACGCTGTGCCGGGCCGTCTCCACGCAGCGCCGGTTCCGGGAGACGTCCCAGAAGCCGAGGTCGGTGGCCTGGAGCCGGAACTGCACCTCGACGCTCTCCCCGGCGGCCAGCGAGACCTGCTGGAAGTCGCGCAGTTGGCGCAGGGGCTGCTTAGCGCGGGACCGTTGCTGATGGGTGTAGAGCTGGACGACCTCGCGGCCGGCGCGGGCGCCGGAGTTCTTGACGGTGAGGCTCACCAGAAGTTCACCGTCGGCCGGTACGGAGGCCGAGTCCAAGCGCAGCCCGGAGTACGTGAAGGTCGTGTAGCTCAGGCCGTGCCCGAACGGATAGAGCGGGCGGCCGCGGAAGTACAGGTACGTCGAGTCGGTGGCGACGATGTCGTAGTCGAACAGATCCGGCAGGTCGGCAGCCGATCGGTACCAGGTCTGTGGCAGCCGGCCGGTCGGGTCGGAGTCGCCGAACAGCACGTCCGCCAGCGCCCGGCCGTACTCCTGCCCGCCGTGCGCCGACCAGAGCAGCGCGGGCAGGTGCTGATCCGCCCACTCGACCGAGAACGGGTAGCTGCTCGACATGACCAGCACCGTTCGCGGGTTGGCCGCGTGCACGGCGCGGACCAGCCGGTCCTGGGCGGCCGGCAGGTCCAGCTCGGCCCGATCCTCGGTCTCCCGGCCGTTCACCAGTGGGTGGTTGCCCACGACAACGATGGCGACGTCCGCCGCAGCCGCCAGCTCAGCGGCCCGGGCAGCGCCGTCGACGAGCGTGACGACCTCGAACGCAGTTGCCGAAGCCGGCCCATCGGCGGTCGCCGAAGCCGGCCCGTCGGCGGTCGCCATGGCCGACCCGTCGGCCGCCAGCTCGACGAAGCGACCGCTGTTGCGATGCCGGAGGACGGAGGTGCTCTCGCCGGCGGGAAGGAGTTCGAACGTCTCCTTGACCTCCCAGGTGCTCGGACCAGGGTGATCGGCTACGAGGGTGCCGGTGTCGGTCACCGTGACGTAGCAGCCGGTCTCGACCGATCGCAGCGTCCAGGCCCCACCACCCCAGTCGAAGAGGTCGAATGCACCGGTATCGCCGACCCTGACCGACTTGTCCTGACCGGCGCCGAGGCAGCCGGCGCTGGTCCGCAGTTCGACCCGGTCGACGCCTTCGCAGTAGCCGACCGCGTCGGAGCCGAGCCGCTCGACCAGGCCGGCGCGGGCCGTGACCTGGTAGGGCAGCGTGCCCGAGTACCAGTCCTCGTGCAGCGTGTCCGCGAGCGGTCCGACGACCGCGACCCGCCGGGTGGTCTCAGCACTCAACGGCAGTACCTGGCACTCGTGCTTGAGCAGCACGATGGACTGCCTGGCAGCATTCTGGGCCAGTTGGCGGTGCGCCGGACAGCCGACGACGTCCGCAGCGGGGGAGCCGTACGGATTCAGCTCGATCGGATCGAACTCGCCGAGCCGGAACCGGATCGCCAGCGCGTGCCGGACCGCCAGGTCGACGTCGGCTTCGCTCAACTTGCCTTGGGCCAGTGCATCGGTCAGCAGCTGGATCGACGGACCCGCGTCGTTGTCGTCCTGCGTGATGCTGTCGACGCCTGCCCTGAGCATCGCGGCGTACGCCGACGCCTTGTCGCCGAAGTACTGCTGCAGCTCGACCAGGTTCGCGGGGGCGCCGGCGTCGCTGACGACCAGGAGGTCGTCCTCGGTCCAGGTCCGGACCAACTCGTTGATCAGCGGGCTCAGGTGCGCCGGGCGGCCGTTCACCAGGTTGTACGACGGCATCATCGCGACCGCTGCGCCGGCCTCGATCGGCGCGCGGAAGGCCGGCAGTTCGTAGTCGTGCAGAACCCGCGGCGGCAGGTTGCTCGAGGTCGTACAGCGGTCCGTCTCGTTGTTGTAGGCAAGGAAATGCTTGAGCGTCGGCGCGGTCTTCAGCGTCCCCTCGACGTCACCGGTCAGCCCCCGCCCGTAAGCGATGGCCAGTACGCCGGTGAGCCAAGGATCCTCCGAGTAGCCCTCCTCGTTGCGCCCCCAGCGTGGGTCGCGCAACGGATTCACGACCGGAGCCCAGACGTTCAGGCCGACGCCGGCCGGATCCTTGTGGTGGAAGCTGCGGACCTCGTCGCCGACTGCCGAGCCGACAGCGCGGACCAGTTCGGGATTCCAGCTGGCAGCCAGACCGACGGCCTGCGGGAAGACCGTCGCCGGGCCGAGCCAGGCAACCCCGTGCAGGGCCTCCGTACCGGTTCGGAAGGAGGCGAGCCCCAGCCGTGGGACGGCCGCCTGATGCTGGTGCAGCAGACCGAGCTTCTCGGCCGGACTCAGCCGGTCGAGCAGATCGCCGATCCGCTCCGGCAGCTTCCTGGCCGGGTCGCGGAACGGCGGAAGGGGTGAGCGTGGCGGCGGATTGCTCATCGGGATCGGGCTCCGGGATGCGTTCGGCCGTCTGCCGACGGGAGTGGTGTCGAAGCGCTTCGACAATGCGTCGAACGCCTGGCCGGCTCCGACTGGACATCGAAGCGCTTCGATGGATTGACACAGAGGGTTGCACCCTCCACGCGGACGGTCAAGATCTCAGCCGGGATGGACCACAGGTCGACCGCTGCGCGGCAGGTTTAGTTGGCGGGGCTGGCGGGGAGCCGACCGGAGTCGAGCTGGTCGAGGGAGCGGGCGACGGCGCCGATCGACGTCGCCTCGTGGCCGAAGGTCGACGCGACCACCTGGCAGCCGCCCGCCTCGGGGGCCAGCGTGCCGTCGATCAGCTCCTTCTCGACCGCCGGTACCAGCCAGCGGCCGAGTGCGGCGTAGGAGCCGCCGAGGATGACGAGCTCCGGGTTGAGGATGTTGGCCAGCCCGCAGACGCTCTGGCCGAGCAGCGTTCCCGCCTCGGTCAGAGTGTCGATCGTGGCCGTCTCGCCGGCCTCGGCCCGCCGGACCAGCTGCTCTGTCCGTGCCTGCGGGTCGGCGTCGGGCAGCTCGCCCGGATCGAGCCGGGCGAGGATCGCCGGGATGCCTGCCACGGCCTCGAGGCAACCGTGCCGGCCGCAGCCACACAGCGGTCCGTCCGGCCTCACGCGCAGGTGCCCGATCTCGCCGACGTACCCGAGGTTGCCGCGCAGGGGCCGCCCGTCGCAGATCACTCCGGCGCCCACCCCGGTCTCCCCGGACAGCAGGATGAGGTTGGCGCTGCCGGCGTACGGCCCGTAGCGATGCTCGGCCAGGGCGCCGAGGTTGGCGTCGTTCTCGACCAGCACGGGGAAGGCAGGCCGGCCGAGTGCCGCCACCAGATCCTTGCGCAGCTCGAGATCACGCCAGCCGAGACCGGCGGCCAGGACGACGACACCGTCGCGGTTGACCAGGCCGGGCACTCCGACCGTGAGGCCGAGGACATCGCGTCCGGACGCGTGCACGGCGGCGATCGCTCGCCGGGCCAGCGCGGCCAGCGCGGCGACGGCCTTGGCCGGGCCCGCGTCGGCTGCCGGACCGGTCCGGTGCCAGCGCAGCAGCTGCCCACCGGCCGAGTCGTACGCGATCGCCGTCAGGCCGCGGGAGCTGATCTCCATCCCGATCGCGGCGTAGGCCGATCCGTCGAGGACCAGCAGGGTGGCCGGCCGGCCGACGTGGTTCTGGGTCTGCTGCGTCTCCCGAGCCAGCCGCCGGTCGATCAGGTCGCCGACGATGCTGGTCACGGTCGCCTTGTTCAGGCCGGTGCCGGCCGCGATGGCCGCGCGCGAACAGGGGGAGTTGGCGCGCAGGAATCCGAGCACGACAGCCAGGTTGGCGGCCCGGACGTCGGTGTGGTCCGCGGTCTGATTCGTCAAGGTCTGTCCTGTTCGGCTCGGCTGGGGCGGCATCGCCCTGGCTTAGTTCTACACCTTGTGGCGGTATCCGTCGTGAGCTAATTTGTTTGGCTACTAGCCCAACTAACTCTACTCCGGGACGGCCTCCCGTTCCCAGTCGCAAGGAGAATTCATCGTGATCGGATCCGGGAGCGGCTCGACCAACCGCCGTACTTTCCTGTCCCTGCTCGGCGCCGGCACCGCGGTCGCGGCCGGTGGGGTGACGCTGACCGGCTGCTCGTCCGGCGGATCCGGCAGTTCGGCGAACGGCCGGGCAGAGACCGAGGACAAGCTCAGCGGTTTGCTGCCGAAATTCATCGCCTACGACTCGGTCAAGCCCGACCTGCCCGGCGAGAACGGCGCCTCGCCCGGGTTCACGAAGTACCCGGCCGAACTGGTCCGGGCGGTGCCGGACAAGGCGGTGAAGAGCGGCAAGGAGGTGTCGGCGATGACCCCGCTGTGGGCGCCGTTGCCGCCCGGGCTCGGCAGCAACTCGTACTTCGACGCGAACAACGAGCGGATCGGGGCGCCGGTCCGGTTCAACATCCTGAGCGGCAACGACTACGGCGACAAGCTCGGCCCGCTGCTGGCCTCCGGCAACGTCCCGGAGCTGCTCTGCGTGCCCGGCTGGAACATCTCCGGCCTGACCCGGTTCGGGCAGGCGGTGGACAAGCTGTTCGAGGATCTGACTCCCTACCTTGCTGGTGACAAGGCGGCGGCGTACCCGATGCTCGCGAACCTGCCGACCAGGGCCTGGGCGTACGGCGTCTGGAACTCCCAGCTGAAGGCGGTCCCGTTCCCGTCCGACGGCTTCCCGTGGGCGCTGTTCTACCGCAAGGACATCTTCGACCAGGTCGGCGCCGCACCGCCGAAGACCGCCGACGATCTGCTTGCCCTGGGCAAGCAGTTGACCGATGCGAAGGCCAACCGGTGGGCGTTCGGCTCCATCACCGACGAGGTCCAGCGGGCCTTCGGGGTGCCGGGAGGCTGGCGCAAGGACTCGAGCGGCAAGCTGGTGAACAAGGTGGAGACGCCGGAGTTCGAGGAGGCGGTCGCCTTCGTCCGCAAGATCTTCCAACTGGGCTACGTGCACCCGACGGTCGTCGGCAACGCGGCGACCGATCAGAAGCCGCTGTTCGAGGGCGGTCAGCTGGTGATCCGCCAGGACGGCCTCGGTGCCTGGAACGAGTCGCTGCAGCGGCAGTCGGCGATCAACCCGAAGTTCGACATGCAGGCGGTCGCGCCGTTCGCCCACGACGGTGGAACGCCGATCGTCTGGAGCGGCGATCCGGCCGGCATCTTCACGTTCATGAAGAAGGGCCTGGGCAAGGACCGGATCGCCGAGCTGCTCGGCGTTCTGAACTACACGGCCGCGCCGTTCGGCACCGAGGAGAACCAGCTCTACAACTACGGGGTCGAGGGCAAGCACTACACCCGGCAGAGTTCCGGGGCGCCCAAGCTGACCGCGCTGGGTCAGAAGGAGGTGGCCAGCACGTACATCTTCCTCGGCGGCCGGCCGAACGCGATCACCCAGAGCGAGTACCCCGGTTACGTCGAGGCGCTCAGCGCCTGGGAGAACAACGCGGCCAAGCACCGCGAGAAGAACCTGTTCGAGGGCATCCGGGTCGAGCAGCCGACCAAGATGGCAGCGCTGAACCAGCCGTTCGACGACAAGCTGCAGGACATCTACCGGGGCCGCCGGCCGATCAGCGAGCTCAAGGTCGCGGTCAAGGAGTGGCAGACCAAGGGCGGCGACGAAGGGCGCGATTTCTACGCCAAGGTGCTCAGTGACAACGGTCGGTAGTCCGCCGCGTCCGGCGGCCCGGCTTTCCCGTCGCAAGAGCACGGCGAGAAAGCCGGGCGGGGCGAGCTGGCGGCACCGGTTCCGGCGGGACTGGCCGCTGCTGCTGATGGTCGCGCCGGTGATCGTGCTGCTCGGGGTCTTCCACTACTTCCCGACGCTCGGCAACGTGATCGCCTTCCAGGACTACTCGCCGTACACCGGAATCCGGGGCAGCGAGTTCGTCGGCTTCGCCAACTTCAGCCGGATGTTCTCCGAGCCCGCGTTCTGGTCGGCGCTGCTGAACACGTTGTCGATCACGGCCTTCCAGCTGGTCTTCTACTTCCCGATCCCGATCTTCTTGGCCTTGCTGCTCAACAGCGTGCTGTCGGTCCGGCTGCGGACCATCGTCCAGGGCATCGTCTATCTGCCGCACTTCTTCTCCTGGGTGCTGGTGGTCTCGCTGTTCCAGCAGATGATCGGTGGCGCCGGACTGCTCGCGCAGACGCTGCGGTCGCACGGCTACAACGCCGTCGACCTGATGACGAAACCCGACAGCTTCATCGTCCTGGTGACCGCGCAGTCGATCTGGAAGGACGCCGGCTGGGGAATGATCGTGTTCCTCGCCGCGCTGAGCACGATCAACCCCGCGCTGTACGAAGCGGCCGCCGCCGACGGCGCCAACCGCTGGCGCAGGCTCTGGCACATCACCTTGCCCGGGCTGCGACCGGTGATCGTGCTGCTGCTCATCCTTCGGCTCGGCGACGCACTGACGGTCGGCTTCGAGCAGTTCATCCTGCAACGCAGCGCGGTCGGTGGAGGCGCCGCCGAAGTGCTCGACACCTACGTGTACTACCAGGGCCTGCTCGTCGGTGACTTCGGCTACGGCGCCGCAGCGGGCCTCTTCAAGGGACTGGTCGGACTCGTCCTGGTCCTGCTGGCCAACCGATTCGCTCATCTTGTGGGCGAGCAGGGGGTGTATTCCAGATCATGACGACTCAACCTGTCGCCTTGCCGCGCCGGCTCGCCAAGCGCCGCCCGGACGAGGAAACCGGCCGCCCGGTCTGGGAGGAGGAACCCACCTTCTTCGGCCGGCTGAGCAAACCGGTCGTCCTGGGGATCGTCGTCCTGCTGGTCGCCTTCCCCCTGTACGTCGTCGTGGTGACGAGCCTGTCCACGACCGAAGCAGTCACCCGGGCCGGTGGCCTGGTCGTGGTACCGCGCGAGCTCACGATCGCCGCCTACGTGCAACTGCTGTCCGGAGGCGTGGTCACCAGAGCCCTGCTGATCAGTACCGGGATCACGGCCATCGGTACGTTCTTCAGCCTGGCGATCACCGTGCTCGCGGCGTACGGGCTGTCGCGTCCCGGATCGCTGCTGCACCGGCCGTTGCTGTTCGTCGTCCTGCTGACCTTCCTGTTCGGGCCGGGGATCATCCCCAGCTACCTGGTGGTCAACTCGCTGGGGCTCATCGACAGCTACGGCTCACTGATCCTGCCGACGGCGGTGTCGGCGTTCAACCTGATCGTCATGCGGTCCTTCTTCATGGGCATCCCGGGCGAACTGATCGACAGCGCCCGGATCGACGGCGCCGGTGAGTTCGCCGTGCTGACCCGGATCGTGCTGCCGTTGTCGCGGGCGGTGGTCGCCGTGGTCGGGCTGTTCTACGCGGTCGGCTACTGGAACGCCTTCTTCAACGCGATGCTCTACCTCAACGACAACAACAAGTGGCCGCTGCAGATGGTGCTCCGGACCTACATCGTGCAGGCACAGGTGCTGCCGACCGGAGCGGGCGGGGTCACCTCGTCGACCGGGCTGGGCCTGTCGCCGGCGCCGAGCCTGGCGATCAAGATGGCGATCGTCGTGATCGCGATCGTGCCGGTGCTGGTGATCTACCCGTTCATCCAGAAGCACTTCACCAAGGGCGTCATCATCGGCGCGGTCAAGGGATGAGGACAAGATGACGCTTCAGCGCAGGCATTTCCTCGGGCTGGGCGCCGGTGCGGCGGTCGCCGCAGCAGCGTTGCCGCAGTCGGCGGCGGCAGGACGGGGGCCGTCCGGGCGGTACCGCTGGCGCAACGTCGAGATCGTGGGCGGCGGCTTCGTCACCGGCATCATCCATCACCCTCGCCGGCGCGGATTGGTCTACGCCCGGACCGACATCGGTGGCGCCGCCAGGCTGGATCAGCGGACCCGGCGCTGGGTCCAGTTGCTCGAGTGGGTCGGGCTCGAGGACTGGAGCCTCACCGGCGTCGAGAGCCTGGCCCTCGACCCGCACGACCCGTCGCGGCTTTATCTTGCCGTCGGCACCTATACCAACGACTGGTCGCCGATCAACGGGGCCATCCTGCGATCGTCCGACCAGGGGCGGACGTTCCAGCGGATCGACCTACCGTTCAAGCTCGGCGGGAACGAGCCCGGCCGCTCGATGGGCGAGCGGCTCGCAGTCGACCCGCACGACGGCCGAGTCCTGTACTTCGGTACGCGCAACCAGGGCCTGTGGCGAAGTACCGACCGAGGCTTGACGTGGGTCCGGGTCGACAGCTTCCCGACGACCGGTATGGCGGGGATCGGGCTCGGCTTCGTCCTCTTCGACCCGCGGACGTCCCGGCGTGGCCGTCCGACGCGGACCATCTACGTGGGTTCGACCGATCGGGCGAATCCCTTGTGGCGCAGCACGGACGGTGGTGCGAGCTGGTCGCCGGTACCGGGGCAACCGACCGGCTTGCTGCCCCACCATGGTGAGCTGGCGCCGGACGGAAACCTCTACCTGACCTATGGCGACCTGCCCGGGCCGTACGAGATGTACGACGGCGGCGTCCACAAGGTCGACACGGCGACAGGTGTCTGGACCGACATCACCCCGCTGCGACCCAACACCGGCGGTGAGGCCGGCTTCGGCTATGCGGGGTTGGCGATCGACCCGCGAAACCCCGGCACTGTGATGGTGTCCACGATGAGCCGTTGGGGTCCGGTGGACGACATCTTCCGGTCGGTCGACGGGGGAGCGGTGTGGCACTCGATCGGCGCCAAGATCGTCCTGGACACCTCGGGCGCGCCGTTCCTGAACTTCCACGGGACGCCCAAGCTGGGCTGGATGATCGGGGACATCTCGATCGACCCGTTCGACTCGGACAAGGTCATGTACGTCACCGGCGCCACCATCTTCGGCACCGACGACGTGACGAACGCCGAGGCCGGTCTCAGCACACACTGGTCGGTCCGGGCGCAGGGTTTGGAGGAGACGGCCGTACTCGACCTCATCAGCCCGCCCTGGGGACCGCCCTTGATCAGCGCACTCGGCGACATCGGTGTCTACCGGCACGACCGGCTGGACGTGGTACCGCCGGATGGACAAGCTGCCAATCCGGTCAGCGGTTCCTCGCCGAGTGTCGACTACGCGGCGAAGGCCGAGGGATTCGTGGTCAGGGTCGCGTACGGCGGCAGCCTGCAACGCGGGGCCTACTCCACCGATGCGGGGATCAGTTGGCAGCCGTTCGCCGGGGAGCCCAGTGGTTCCACCCAGCCCGGCAAGATCGTCGTCGGTACGGACGCACGCACGATCGTCTGGGTGCCCGGTGACGTGCCGCCACACTACTCGCGTGACCGTGGCGCGACCTGGACCGCGGTGACCGGGTTGCCCAACCAGGTGGCGCTGGTCGCGGACCGGGTGAGCCCGGGGTTGTTCTACGCCTTCGACGGTGCCACCGGTACGGCGTACCGGAGTCTTGACGGCGGCGTGACTTTCTTGCCGTCGGCAACGGGTTTGCCGGTCGGCGGTGGCAAGCTCGAGACCGTGCTGGACCGGAGTGGACACTGCTGGCTCGCGGCCGGCGCGAGCGGACTGTACCGCTCGGTGGACCAAGGGCTCAGCTATCAACGGCTGACGACGATCGAGGAGGCCCTGACGGTGGGATTCGGCAAGGCGGCGCGGGGCAGGTCGGAGATGGCCGTCTTCACCTCCGGCAAGGTCGGCGGCGTTCACGGCATCTTCCGGTCCGACGACAGCGGCGGCAGTTGGGTGCGGGTGAACGACGACCGGCACCAGTACGCGTCCACCAACGACGCGATCGCCGGCGACCCGCGAGTGTTCGGGCGCGTCTACCTGTCCACCAACGGACTCGGCGTCCCTTATGGAGAACCTGTATGACGGCGCTCTACTTCGGTGGGGACTACAACCCCGAGCAATGGTCACCAGAGGTCTGGAAGGAAGACATCGCCCTGATGCGCCGAGCCGGCGTAAACCTGGTGACGGTCGGCGTCTTCGCCTGGTCCAGCCTCGAGCCCGAGCCGGGGCGGTACGAGTTCGGCTGGCTCGACCAGGTGCTGGACCTGCTGCACGACGGTGGGATCCAGGTCGACCTGGCCACTCCGACAGCCTCCCCGCCACCGTGGTTCAGTCTGCGGCATCCCGACGCCCTGCCGGTGAGGGCCGATGGCACCAGGCTGACGCACGGCAGCAGGGACACGTACTGCGCCTGTGCACCGGCGTACCGGGAGGCGGCGGCCGGGATCGCTCGAGTGCTGGCGGAGCGGTACTCGGAGCATCCGGCGCTGGCGATGTGGCATGTCCACAACGAGTACGGGACCACCTGCTACTGCGACCACGCCGCGGCCGCGTTCCGCTTGTGGTTGCAGGACCGGTACGGCGACCTGGATCGGCTGAACGCAGCTTGGACCACCGCCTTCTGGAGTCAGGGGTACGCCAGGTGGGACGAGATCCAGCCGCCGCGCGCAACGCAGTACCTGGTGAATCCGACCCAGGCGCTGGACTTCCGGCGGTTCTGGTCCGACGAACTGCTGAGCGCCTTCCGGGAGCAGAAGACGATTCTGCGGTCCTTCGGCCGGGACCTGCCGATCACCACCAATTTCGTCTTCGGCGACTGGGTGCCGGTCAACCATGCTCGCTGGGCCGCAGAGGTGGATCTGGTCGCGATCGACCACTATCCCGGCAGCGCAGGGATCGGCGCTGAGGAGCAGACCGCTTTCGGCGCGGACCTGGCCCGCTCGTGGGCAGGTGGGCGCTCCTGGCTGTTGATGGAGCAGGCAGCCGGCACCCTGAACGACGGCCACCGGCTGCACACGAAGGAGCCCGGCCGGATGGCGCGGCACTCGCTGTCCCATCTGGCCCGCGGGTCGCGTGGTGCCTTGTTCTTCCAGTGGCGCGCTTCGCGAGGTGGGGCGGAGATGTTCCACTCGGCGATGGTGCCGCATGCGGGCGCCGAGTCACGGAGGTTCGCCGAGCTCGCCGAGTTCGGCGCCTCGTTACCGCGACTCGCTGAACTCGAGGGCAGCGCGGTGGAGGCCGACGTCGCGATCCTGTGGGACGCCGAAGCGTGGTGGGCCATGCAGTCGACTCATCTGCCTTCGTCCGACCTGGACTACCTCGCGGCCGTGAAAGCAGCGCATCGGCGGTTCTGGGCTGCTGGGATCGGCGTCGACCTGGCCGCCCCGGACGCCGACCTTTCGGCGTACCGGTTGGTGGTCGTGCCCAGTCTCTATCTCGTCTCGGATCGGGCCGCGGCATCGATCGCCCGCTATGTCGAGGGCGGCGGGCGGCTGCTTGTCACCTACTTCAGCGGCATCGTGAACGAGGACGCGCAGGTCCGGCTCGGTGGCTACCCGGGGGCGTTCAGTGAGGTACTCGGTATCAGGGTCGAGGAGTTCTACCCGGTCGACGAGGTCGGGCTTCGTTCCGGTGGCCGGGGCCGGGTGTGGAGCGAGCAGGTCGACCTGGCCGGCGCCGAGGCAGTCGACCGGTACTCCGGCGGTGTGCTCGACGGTTCGCCGGCGATCACCAGGAACGAGTACGGCGAAGGCGTCGCCTGGTACGTGTCGACCCAGCTCGAGGACGCGGCCTATGAATCCCTTGTGGAGCAGGTGGTTCGGGACGCAGGGATCGACCCACCAGAGCTGCCCGCCGGGGTGGAGCTGGTCCGCCGCCGGACCGGCGAGAGCGCCTGGACGATTCTGATCAACCACTCGGCGGTGGCGGTCGAGTTGCCGATCGAGGGCTATGAGTTGCTGTCCGGCACCCAGGTGGTGAGCCCGTTGAGGCTCGCTGCCGGGGGTCAGGCGGTGGTACGGGCATGAACACCGGGGGCGGCGCTGGTGCTCGCGCGGGCGACGAGCTGCGCGGGTACCAGCGTCACTGCCGCGGTCTGGCTGCCTTCGAGCTTGGCGATCAGCATCTCGACCGCCCGCTGGCCGATGTCGTCGGCGGGCAGCGTGACGGAGGACAGGTTGGGCACGTGCCGCTCGGCCACGTCGTCGGCGCAGATCGCCATCAGCGACATGTCCTCGGGCACCCGACGGCCGAGCAGGCGCAGTACGTCGAGCAGCGGTCCAATGATCGGCTCGTTCTGGACGACCAGGCCGGTGATCCCGGGGTGCTCGTGGAGCAGGTCTTCGACGGTGTCGAGCACAGCGTCGAAGGTGGGCTCGCAGGGCGTCTCGATGCCGACGATGCCCCGCCGCTCGGTCGCGGACTGGAACCCGGCCAGGGTCCGCGCGGCGAAGCCCGTCTGTCGCTCGTAGACCGCAGAAGGCGTGCCCAGCAAGGCGATGCTGCGATGGCCGAGATCAGTCAGGTGCTCCACACACTGCTCGGCGGCGGCGAAGAAGTCGAGGTCGATACAGGTGAGGCCGTCGGTGTCGGCGGGGATCCCGATCAGCACCGACGGCATCGGCAGCTCGCGCAGCAGCGGGACGCGTTCGTCGTGCAACTCCACGTCCATCACCACCAGGGCGTCGACGAGCGCACTCTGCGAGACCCGCTCGAGTCCCGAGCGGCCTTCGTCGGCGGTCAGCAGCAGGACGTCGTGGTCGTACCGGCGGGCGGTGGTGACCACGGCGGTGGCGAACTGCATCAGCACCGGCACGTGCATGCCGGCTCGGAGGGGAATCACCAGGGCGAGTACGTTCGACCGGTTCGAGGCGAGCGCCCGGGCACTCGCGTTCGGCCGGTAGCCGAGCGCCCGGACGCTGTCCTGGACCCGGTCGCGGGTCTCGCTGGAGATCGACCGCTTGCCGCTGAGGACATACGACACCGTGCTGGCCGCGACGCCTGCGTGCCGCGCGACGTCGGCGATCGTGACGATGGCTGCCTCCGGGGTCCGGGCTTCGAGGTCGAAGCGCTTCGATTTCTCAGATACAGGGTCGAGTGGTGGGCCTGCTTTGTCAAGAGCGAAATGACCGTTGACCTGTGCCATAAGCGCTGGGATAGTTCTCGCAATCGCCGCTGGAATTGAATTGAATGAATTCGTCGAATTCGATTCGAATTCGACTCGGCGGCCGGAAGATCAGTTCCCCTGCCTTTTGGAAAGGGATGATGATGAGTAGATCGATGAGGTCGGCGGTGGTGGCGCTGGTGACGCTGCTCGCGGTCACGGCACTGTCGGCGCTGCCGGCCAGTGCGGCCGCCTGGTCGTCGAGCGACAAGTTCGGCAGCTGGTCGAACGGCGGCTATACGGTGCGGAACGACGTCTGGGGCGGTGGTGCCGGATCGCAGTCGATCTGGGCGAACTCCTACTCCAACTGGGGTGTCTGGGCCGATCACCCGAACACCGGCGGGGTCAAGGCCTACCCGCACTCGGCCCGCAACGTCGGCAAGAAGATCAGTGCGCTGGGCAGCCTGACCAGCAGCTTCAACGTGAGCCGGCCGGGCAGCGGGGCCTACACCTCGGCGTACGACATCTGGGCCGGCGGGAACGCCTACGAGATCATGCTCTGGATGAACAAGCAGGGTGCGGTCGGGCCGATCGGCAGCTATCAGACCAGTGTCAGCGTCGGCGGGCACAGCTGGGACGTCTACAAAGGCAGCAACGGGTCCAACCAGGTCTTCTCGTTCCTCCGGTCCGGCAACACCAATTCCGGCAGTGTCGACATCAAAGCGGTGATGAACTGGATCAAGAACCGCGGCTGGATCGGTGACGCGACGATGAACGAGGTGCAATTCGGCTTCGAGATCACCTCGTCCAGTGGCGGCCTGAATTTCACCACCAACAGTTATTCGGTCAGCTTTTCCTGACCGGTAGGTCGACCAGTGCCAGGGGCAGGTCGCCGATCGGGTAGGAGGTGGTGTCCGGACTGCGCAGGAGAGTGCCGCTGACGTGGCGGGCGCTGTTGGAGAGGACGACCCGGCCTTGGGCGTTGACGATCGCCATCGTGCGATGGCTGGCGCGCAGCCGGGGCAGGACCGCCTTCTCGAACGCGAAGACCTTGAGGTCCGCGCCCGCCACACCGGTGAACCGGCCGTCGACGAGCACTGGGACGGTGAAGGTGAGGGTGTAGTCGTCGGTGCAGAGGTAGTCGACGTACGGGCCGGTGATGTGCCGGCGGCCGGTGCCGCGCGGCACGTCGTACCAGGGCAGGGATTCGTAGTCGTAGAAGTTCTCGCCGCGCGGATCGGTGTCGACGACCAAGCGCTCGGGGGAGCCGTTGCGCAGCATGAACCACTCGAGCCACCACCGCGAATCGGCCAGCGCATCAACCGCGGCGACATACCCGGCGCCCTGGATCCGCCCTTCCGGGTCGGCCAGGCTCGGCAGTACCGACGCGCCGACCCCGGCCAGATCAGTACGCCGTACCGCTGCCTGCCGGTCGAATACCGCTGTCACCTCGTCCGCGATCCGCGTCGCCAGCCCGAAAGCCTCGCCCGCGACCGTGTCGACCAACTGCTGGATGGCCGCGACGCCGGGATCCTCGGCGAGCGCGACGGGATGCGTCACCTGTTCGCTCACGATCCGTCCTCCAAACCTCACGGTCAGTCTTCCAAGGTGAGTGCCCTGAGTTGGACGCTCGTGCACAGCTCCGGCGCCCAGGCACGCACCTCGCGGCACTGGCGAAGCGTCCACGATGCTCCGCATCGAGGACGCTCCTCCAGCACCGCGATGCACGCACCTGGACACCGGAGCTGAAGCACGAGCGTCCAACTCAGGGCACTAGTCTGAGGTCGATCAGTCGTGCCGTCGAGTCCGCCACCCGTTCTTCGGCCGCGGCCCGGGCGGCCTCGCTGTCACCACGGTCGATCGCGGCAACTACTTCGCGGCAGCTCTGAACGGTCAGCCGGTGGCTCTCGTCGTCGCCGAAAGCGAGCCAGAGCAGGGTTCCGACCTCGGCCTGCAGGCTGACCTCTGCCCGGTAGAGCCGGGTTGATTGCGCCGTTGCGGCAACTTCGATGTGGAACTGCGCATCGGCCCGACGTCTGGCGCCGGCGCCCTCGGCGTGCTCCAAGGCGTCGCAGACTCCGGTCAGCCGGTCGACGTCCTCGGGGGTCGCGCGCTCAGCCGCGAGCCGGGCGGCCGTACCGGCGATGGCGGAGTAGTGGTCGCCGAGGTCGCGCAGGTCGGCGAGGCTCAGCTCGTCCAGCCGGTCGCGGACGATCTCGGTGGAGATCGTGCCCTGGGCCCGGACGAAGCTGCCGCCGCCCCGGCCGCGCCGGGTGTCGATCAAGCCTCTTAGCCGGAGCGAGGAGAGCGCTTCGCGGATGGTCGTGGTCGAGACGCCGAAGATGCCGGCCAGGTCGGCCTCGCCGGGGAGCTGCTCGGCGTCGGGCAGCAGACCGAGCGCGATCGCATCGGTCAGCCGCCGCGCGACCAGCTCGGACCGGCTCAGCGACTCCAACGGCGCGAACACCGCCGCCGCCCCACTCCCATAGAACCGCGCCACGCCCCCACCTCCTTAGCGTCCTGAGTCGGAAGTTGACACACAGCTCCGACACGTTTCCGGAGTATTCAAGCCGATCGCTTGAACTTTAACATCTGATTTCATATGTTTAGCGCCCTGAGTCGGAGGAGCGTTCATGCGAATCGTTCGTAATCTGATCAACGGAACACCCCAGGACGCGCTCTCAGGCGCCACCAGTGAGCTGGTCGATCCAGCGACCGGCAAGGCGTTCGGGACGGCGCCGCTGTCTGGTGCAGAGGACATCGACCTGGCTTATCGCGCTGCCGCCGATGCGGCGCCCGGGTGGGCCGCCGCCACGCCATCGGAGCGGCAGCGCGGTCTGCTGAAGCTGGCCGATCTGATCGAGGCTCGTGGCGACGACATCGTCTCTGCCGAGTCGCAGAACACCGGCAAGCCGCTCGAGCTGACCCGCACCGAAGAACTCGCGGTACTGATCGACCAGCTGCGGTTCTTCGCCGGTGCCGCGCGCATGCTGGAGGGCAAGTCGGCCGGTGAGTACCTAGCCGGTCATACCTCCTATGTACGCCGCGAGCCGATCGGCGTCGTCGGGCAGATCACGCCGTGGAACTACCCGATGATGATGGCGATCTGGAAGTTCGCGCCGGCCCTTGCCGCCGGCAACACCGTCGTTCTCAAACCGGCCGAGACGACACCGGTGACAACCGTGATGCTTGCCGAGCTGGCGGCGGAGGTCCTGCCACCCGGCGTACTCAACGTCGTCTGCGGCGACCGCGACACCGGCCAGGCACTGGTCGAGCATCCGACACCGGAGCTCGTCAGCATCACCGGCTCGACCCGCGCCGGCACGCAGGTTGCCAGCACGGCAGCGCTCGACCTCAAACGCACCCACCTGGAGCTGGGCGGCAAAGCACCGGCCGTCGTCTTCGAGGATGCGGACCTCGCCGCGGCAGCCGAGGCGATCGGAGTCGGCGGCTACTTCAACGCCGGCCAGGACTGTACGGCTGCCTGCCGCGTGCTCGTGCACGAAAGTCGACACGATGCCTTTGTGGACGCTTTGTCGAGTTGGGCGAGAGACAACGCCAAACCGGGGTTGGCCGATGACGAGGATGCGCTGTTCGGCCCGCTGAACAACGCGATGCAGCTCGAACGGGTCCGGGGATTCCTGGCGCGCAAGCCCGCGCATGCGTCCGTAGTTCTGGGTGGTGAGCGGTCGGGTGGCGCGCTGGCCGACGGGTTCTTCCATGACGCGACGATCGTGACCGGGTTGCGGCAGGACGACGAGATGATCCAGGACGAGGTGTTCGGGCCGGTGATCACCGTGCAGACCTTCGCCGACGAGGCCGACGCGCTGCGGATGGCCAACGGTGTGCAGTACGGGCTGGCTTCGAGCGTCTTCACCACCGACCACAGCCGGGCGCTCAGGATGTCGGCCGCGCTCGACTTCGGCTGCGTCTGGATCAACACGCACATCCCGTTGGTGGCCGAGATGCCGCACGGCGGGTTCAAGCACTCAGGCCACGGCAAGGACCTGTCGATGTACGGCTTGGAGGACTACACCCGGGTCAAGCACGTGATGTCGGCGATCTGAGATGACGCTGACCGAGACCAGGACCGCGATCAGCTTGCGCGGCCTGACCAAGACCTTCGGCGACGTCGCCGCCGTCGACGGGATCGACCTCGATCTCGCCGAGGGCGAGTTCTTCTCGATGCTCGGTCCGTCCGGCTCCGGCAAGACGACCGTACTGCGGATGGTGGCCGGCTTCGAAACGCCGACGTCCGGGCAGGTGCTGCTCGGCGGGGTCGATGTCACCGCGCTCGCGCCGTACGCGCGGGATGTGAACACGGTCTTCCAGGACTATGCGCTGTTCCCGCACATGAGCGTGCTGCAGAACGTCGAGTACGGGCTGCGGGTGAAGCGGGTCGAGCGTCGCGAGCGCCGTCGGAGGGCGGTCGAGGCGTTGGAAACAGTACGCCTGCAGGGGTTTGCCGAACGGCGCCCGCATCAGCTGTCCGGTGGCCAACGGCAACGAGTCGCGCTCGCGCGGGCGCTGGTCAACCGGCCGAAGGTGCTGCTGCTGGACGAACCGCTCGGCGCGCTCGACCTGAAGCTGCGCCGGGAGATGCAGATCGAGCTGAAGGCGATGCAGCGGGACATCGGCATCACCTTCGTGTTCGTCACCCACGACCAGGAGGAAGCGCTCACGATGAGCGACCGGATCGCCGTCTTCAACGGTGGCCGGATCGAACAGCTCGCCACACCGGCCGAGCTCTACGAACACCCCGCGACGGCGTTCGTCGCCGGGTTCGTCGGTACGTCGAACCTGCTGGAGGGTGAGGTGGCGGCGGAGGTGATCGGTTCCGTGGGCACCTATACCGTCCGGCCCGAGAAGATCAGGATGCTGCCTGCCTCAGCTGGTATCGAGGCTGGTAGCTGTACGGCGACCGGGGTGGTTCGTGAGGTCGTCTATCTGGGGTCGGCGACGCAGTCGGTCGTCGACCTCGACGCGGGCGGAACGCTGCTGGTTCTGGAGCAGAACACGCAGGATTCCGCCGAGGACAGCCTGGGCCGCCGGGGGGATGCCGTCCGGCTCAGCTGGCGCCGTGAACACACCGTCGCCATCGGCGGCGTGTGAGATGACCTCTATCCGGGAGCCTCGATGAAGAAACTCACTCTGCTCGTGGGGCTCAGCGCCCTCACGCTGGTGGCAGCATCCTGCGGTACGTCGGACGACAGCTCCGGCAGCGGTGGTCAGGGCAATGCCGGCTTCACCGCGCCGGACCTGCCGAAACTGGACAAGCTCGGCACCGGCGGGGGCAAGCTGAGCGTGCTCGCCTGGCCCGGCTACGCCGAGGACGGCTCGAACGATCCCAAGGTCGACTGGGTCAGCTCGTTCGAGAAGAAGACCGGCTGCCAGGTGACCGTCAAGACCTTCGGCACCTCCGACGAGGCCGTCAGCCTGATGAAGACCGGCCAGTACGACGTGGTCTCCGCCTCCGGCGACGCGTCGCTGCGGCTGATCGCGGGTGGTCAGGTCGAGCCGGTCAACACCGATCTGGTGCCGAACTACAAGGATGTCTACCCGTTCCTGAAGGACCGGCCGTGGAACTCGGTCAAGGGGCAGATGTACGGCATCCCGCACGGCTACGGTGCGAACCTGCTGATGTGGCGGACCGACAAGGTGACGACCCCGCCGACCAGCTGGAGTGCGGTGTTCGAGGCCGATTCGCCGTACAAGGGCAAGGTGACGGCGTACGACTCGCCGATCTACATCGCCGACGCCGCGATGTACCTGATGGCGAAGAAGCCAGATCTGGGGATCAAGAATCCGTATGCGCTGGATGACACGCAACTGCAGGCGGTCGTCGAACTGCTGAAGCAGCAGAAGACGATGGTCTCGGAGTACTGGTCGGATTATCTGAAGGAGGTGCAGGCGTTCACGAGTGGGAACTCCGTGATCGGCACCACCTGGCAGGTGATCGCGAATGTCGCCACCGGCGAGAAGGTACCTGTTCAGGTGACGGTGCCTTCGGAAGGCGTCACCGGCTGGTCGGACACCTGGATGCTCAGCGCGACCTCGAAGAACAAGAACTGCGGGTACCTGTGGATGGACCACATCATCAGCCCGGAGGCGAACGCGGCTGTTGCCGAGTACTTCGGGGAGTCGCCGTCGAACGGCAAGGCGTGTGACGTGACCGCGGACAAGAAGCACTGCGCGACCTTCCATGCCGGCGACGCGGCGTACTCCGAGAAGATCTGGTACTGGACCACGCCGATCGAGCAGTGCCTGGACGGCCGTACCGACGTCAAGTGCACCGACTACGGCAAGTGGACGCAGGCCTGGACGCAGATCAAGGGATGAGCGTCCTCCACCGCCACCCGAAGCTTCGGCTGGGCCTGCTACTGGGCCCGCCGATGCTTTGGCTCGGCGTCGCCTACCTCGGCGCACTCGCCGCCTTGTTCGTGACCGCGTTGTGGTCGCAGAACAGTTTCACCGGACTGGTCGAGCGGGACTGGTCGCTGGACAGCTTCCGGACCCTGTTCACGGTCGAGGTGTACCGGACGATCGCGCTGCGGACGATCGCGGTCGCGGTGCTGGTGACCGTGGTGGACGCGGTGGTGGCGTTCCCGATCGCGCTCTACATGTCGAAAGTGGCACGGCCGGGGTTGCGGCGGGTGCTGCTCGTCGCGGTCCTGATGCCGTTGTGGGCAAGCTATCTGGTGAAGGCGTATGCGTGGCGCGGGATGTTCTCCGAAGGTGGGCTGGTGTCGTCGCTGGCCGGGCTGGTCGGGCTCTCGTCACCTGGATACGGGCTGACGGCGACGATCGTGACGCTGGCCTATCTGTGGCTGCCATACATGATCCTGCCGATCTTCGCCGGGTTGGAGCGGCTGCCCAACTCGTTGCTGGAGGCATCGGCTGATCTCGGTGGCAAGACCGGTGAGACGGTCCGCCGGATCGTGCTGCCGGTGATCTTCCCGGCGGTGGTGGCGGGGTCGATCTTCACGTTCTCGTTGACGCTGGGCGACTACATCGCGGTACGGATCGTCGGCGGTACGAATCAGCTGCTGGGCAATGTGGTGTACGACAATGTGGGTGCCGCGAACAACCTTCCGTTCGCGGCCGCGGTGGCGACGGTGCCGGTTGTGGTCATGTTGGTGTATCTGGCGGCTGTACGGCGTACTGGCGCGATGGAGTCGCTATGACGTTGTCCCGGCCGACTCGGCTTCTGCTGCGGGTGTTGACCGCGTTGATCCTGGGTGTGATCTATGTGCCGCTCGCGCTGGTGGTGATCAACTCGTTCAACGTGAACAAGACGTTTGCCTGGCCGCCGCGCGATCTCACGCTGGAGTGGTGGAAGCGGGCGGCGGAGAGTCAGGGCGCACTGGATGCGCTCTGGGTGAGTGTGCGGGTGGGGATCGCGGCGACGGGGATCGCGCTGGTGCTGGGGACGATGATCGCGTTTGCCTTGCAGCGGTTCAGTTTCTACGGGCGGGACGCGGTGTCGCTGCTGGTGATCCTGCCGATCGCGTTGCCGGGGATCGTCACGGGGATCGCTTTGAACAACGCGTTCCGGACGATTCTGGGGTTGGAGCTGGGGTTCGTGACGATCGTGGTGGCGCATGCGACGTTCTGCATCGTGACCGTGTTCAACAACGTGATCGCGCGGCTTCGGCGTACCGGCGTACAACTGGAGCAGGCCTCGGCCGACCTGGGTGCCTCGGCCTTCACGACCTTCCGCCTGATCACCTTCCCGCTCCTCCGCTCCGCCCTGCTGGCCGGCGCTCTGCTCGCCTTCGCGCTCTCCTTCGACGAGATCATCGTGACGACCTTCACCGCAGGCGCCCAGCAACAGACGCTGCCGATCTGGATCTTCAACAACCTCTTCCGCCCCAACCAGGCCCCGATCGTCAACGTCATCGCCGCTGCCATGATCGTCATCTCGATCATCCCGGTCTGGCTCGCCCAGAAGCTCTCCGGCGACGCCGAATCCCTCGGCGCCGGCCGCTGAGAGTTGCGGCGACCTTGAACACCTAACGGCGACCTTGAACACGTTATTACCTGTTCAAGGTCGCCGTTAGGTGTTCAAGCCCACCAGTGGTGGGCTCAGCCGGGGAGGTCTTCGATGTTGCCGGTGATCGTCCAGAGGAGGTTGCGGAGGAGGCGGCGGTCTTCGGGGGTGATGCCTTGGAGGGCTCGGTCGCCGGCCTGGGTGTGGAGCCGGGCGACGGTGTGGGCCACCTCGGTGCCGTGCTCGGTGAGCTCGATGCTGACCTTGCGGGCGTCGGCGTCGTTCTTGAGGCGGCGGACGAGACCAGCAGCTTCCATGCGTTGAGTAGCGCGCGTCGCGGTCGGGACCTCGACGTCGAGGACCTTGGCGAGTTGGGCGACCGGCAGCGAGCCGTGGTGGAGGAGCTTGGCCAGCACGATCTCCTGGCCGGTATGGACGCCAGTGCCGGCCAGTTCCTCGCCGATCGCCTTGCGGGCGGCCCGGTCGGCGAAGCGCAAGGCGAGCAGGATGTCCCCGCCGCTGGCCGGCTCGTCCGGATCCCAGCGTGGGGGCTGGGCTTCGGTAGTACTCATATGTTGCTCCGCGGGGCGAACGGGTTGCGCGCCTTGAGGTCGCCGATGTACTCCGTCGGGATGGCGGGCTCGCCGCGGCTGAGCTGGCTGGCGCTGCGGGGGAGCTCGTCGCGGACCTTGAGGTGGTGCGCCTGCGACTCGGCCGGTGTGGTGCGGCCGACGATCTTGCCGGCCTCGACCAGCGGCTTCAGCAGCTCGCGGTCGTCACCGTCGTCCACCGGCGGCTCGCCGACGCCGATCAGCTCGACCTCGGCCACCCCGGCGGCCGATCGCCGGCGCATCGCGTACTTGCGGCCGCCGATCGAGATCTTGTCCGGGCTCTTCTTCGCCACCGGCTTCATGGCACCGTCCGCGTCCTCGCGGGCGACCAGCTTGTAGACGAAACCGCAGGTCGGGTAGCCGCTGCCGGTCACCAGCGACGTACCGACGCCGTATCCGTCGACGGCGGCCGGGGCGAGGGCGGCGATCTGGTACTCGTCCAGGTCGCTCGTCACGATCACCCGGGTCTTGGTGGCGCCCAGTGCGTCGAGCTGCTCCCGCACCTGCCCGGCCAGCGACGGCAGGTCACCGGAGTCCAGCCGTACTGCGCCCAGCTCGGTGCCGGTCACCTCGATCGCGGTCTTGACCGCCTCGGTCAGGTCGTAGGTGTCGATGAGCAGCGTCGTTCCCTTGCCGAGGGCATCGACCTGGGAGACGAACGCGTCCCGCTCGGTGTCGTGCAGCAGGGTGAACGAGTGGGCCGCGGTCCCGGCGCTGGGGATACCGAAGCGGCGGGCTGCCTCCAGATTCGAGGTGGTGGCGAAGCCCGCGATGTACGCCGCGAGCGCGGACGCGACCGCAGCCTCCTCGTGAGTTCGCCGCGAGCCCATCTCGATACAGGGCCGGCCGCCGGCCCACCAGGTCATCCTCGACGCCGCCGAGGCGACCGCCGAGTCGTGGTTCAGGATCGACAGGAAGACGGTTTCCAGCAGCACGGCCTCGGCGAAACTCGACTCCACCACCAGGACCGGCGAGCCCGGGAAGAAGATTTCGCCGTCGGCGTACCCGGAGATGTCGCCGCTGAACCGGTACCCGGCCAGCCAGTCGCGGGTAGCCTGGTCGACGATGCCACGATCGGCCAGGAAGGCGATCGTCTGCTCGTCGAACCGGAACCGCTCCAGCGCGTCCAGGAGCCGGTTCACGCCCGCGACCACGCCGTACCGGCGTCCGTCGGGCAGGCGGCGGGCGAACAGCTCGAAAACCGAGCGGCGGTGCGCCGTGCCGTCGGCCAGACTGGCCTGCAGCATGGTCAGCTCGTAGTGGTCCGTCAGCAGCGCTGTCGTAGCGTTCACAAGGGCAGCCTATTGCGCCGCCCGAACCGATGATGGAGAGAATGGCCTAGTGACCACCGCACCGAGTGAACTCGCGAGCCCCGAGATCGATGAGGCGATCGAGTTGAGTCCACCGTGGGTGACCATCGTCTGGAACGATCCGGTCAACCTGATGGACTACGTCACGTTCGTCTTCCAGACCCATTTCGGCTACTCCAAGGCCAAGGCGGAGAAGCTGATGATGCAGGTCCACGAAGAGGGCAAGTCGGCCGTCTCGAACGGCAACCGCGAGGCGATGGAACGCGACGTCGAGGCAATGCACCAGTACGGCCTGTGGGCCACCTGTGAGAAGTCGTGACGAGATTCCGCAAGCGCAAGAAGACCGTGATCGTCACCTTCGCCGACCACGAGGCGGACATCCTGGCGAACCTGCTCCGCAACCTGGTCGAGCTCCTGTACGACGGGATGCCACCGCGCGCCGCCGAGTCGAGCGACCCGCTGGCCGCGCTGCTCGACAATGACGGGCCGACCTCACCACCGGAGGACGTAGTACTGCAACGCCTGCTGCCGGACGCGTACAAGTCCGACGACCAGGCCTCAGCCGAGTTCCGCCGCTTCACCGAGCGGGGCCTGCGCGACAGCAAGGTCTCCGACGCCAAACTGGTCCTCACCGCCCTGGAGAACTCACCCGAGGACGGCATCACCCTCGTAGGCGACACCCAACTGGCCTGGCTCCGCGCCCTCAACGACCTCCGCCTCGCCATCGGCACCCGCCTCGACATCAAGGAAGAGGACGACTACGGCGTCTGGGAGAAACTCCCCGACGACGACCCCCGCCGCCTCACCTACGACCTCTACGACTGGCTCGGCTACCTCCAGTCGGCTTTGTTGCACAACATCCGCTGAGGGTTGTCCACAGCACCCGGTAATCGCCGAGCGCGGGCCGTGCCGAGCCGCATACGATCGGGCGATGAGCTACCCCAAGGCCGGCAAGACCCGACTGACCGCGAGTCCGGAGTTTCCGCAGATCGAGCGTGAGGTGCTCGAGTACTGGGAGACGGACGGGACGTTCATTGCGTCGGTGGAGCAACGGGCGGCTGGGATCGACGGGGAGAACGAGTTCGTCTTCTATGACGGGCCGCCGTTTGCGAACGGGTTGCCGCACTACGGGCATCTGCTGACGGGGTACGTGAAGGATGTCGTGCCGCGGTACCAGACGATGCGCGGGCATCGGGTCGAGCGGCGGTTCGGGTGGGACACGCATGGGTTGCCGGCGGAGTTGGAGGCTCAGCGGGTGCTCGGGCTGAAGACGAAGGCCGAGATCCTCGAGTTGGGGATCGAGAAGTTCAACGCCGCGTGCCGGGAGTCGGTGCTGAAGTACACCGACGAGTGGCAGGCCTATGTCACCCGGCAGGCGCGCTGGGTCGACTTCGGGAACGACTACAAGACGCTCAATCGCGACTACATGGAGTCGGTGATCTGGGCCTTCAAGACGCTGTACGACAAGGGCCTGGTGTACGAGGGGCTCCGCGTCCTGCCGTATTGCTGGAACGACGAGACGCCGCTGTCGAATCATGAGCTGCGGATGGACGACGACGTCTATCAGCCGCGGCAGGACCCGTCGGTGACGGTCGCGGTGGTGCTGGAGACGGGGGAGCGGCTGCTGGCCTGGACGACGACGCCGTGGACCTTGCCGAGCAACCTGGCGATGGCGGTTGCTCCGGATGTCGACTATGTGGTGGTCCACGATGCCGACGGCCGGCCGACGATCCTGGCCGAGGCACGGCTGGCGGCGTACGGGTACGACGAGGTGGTCCGGCGGTTCAAAGGCGCTGAATTGATCGGCCTTCGGTATACGCCGTTGTTCGACTTCTTCACTGACGTCGATCGGTGGGGCACGGCGAATGCGTTCCAGGTGATTGCTGCCGACCACGTGACCACCGAGAACGGCACCGGTGTCGTGCACATGGCGCCGGCGTACGGCGAGGAGGACCAGCTCGCCTGCGACGCGGTCGGGATCCCGACCTTGCTGACCGTTGACGACGGGGCGCATTTCACGTCCGTCGTGCCGCCCTATGTTGGGCAGCATGTCTTCGACGCGAACCGGCCGATCATCCGTGATCTGCAGGCGGCCGGCGCGCTGGTTCGCGAGGACAGCTACGTGCACAGCTATCCGCACTGCTGGCGGTGCCGGAATCCGCTGATCTACAAGGCGGTGTCGAGCTGGTTCGTCGAGGTGACCCGGATCCGGGACCGGATGGTCGAGCTGAACGAGCAGATCACCTGGGTGCCGGAGCACGTCAAGCACGGACAGTTCGGCAAGTGGCTGTCGAACGCTCGGGACTGGTCGATCAGCCGCAACCGCTTCTGGGGTTCGCCGATCCCGGTGTGGCGGTCCGACGATCCGTCGTACCCGCGGATCGACGTCTACGGGTCGGTCGAGGAGTTGGAGCGGGACTTCGGCGTCGCCGTACCGGACCTGCATCGCCCGTACGTCGATGAGCTCACCCGGCCGAATCCGGACGACCCGACCGGCCGGTCGACGATGCGGCGGGTGGCCGACGTGCTGGACGTGTGGTTCGACTCGGGGTCGATGAGTTTCGCGCAGGTGCACTACCCGTTCGAGAACACGGACTGGTTCGAGCATCACTTCCCGGGCGACTTCATCGTCGAGTACATCGGGCAGACGCGGGGCTGGTTCTACACGATGCACATCCTGGCGACCGCGCTGTTCGACCGGCCGGCGTTCTCGTCGTGCCTGTCGCACGGGATCGTGCTGGGCAGCGACGGACAGAAGATGAGCAAGTCGTTGCGGAACTATCCCGACGTACGCGAGGTCTTCGATCGCGACGGCGCGGACGCGATGCGCTGGTTCCTGATGTCCTCGCCGATCCTGCGCGGCGGCAACCTGGTCGTCACCGAGGCCGGCATCCGCGGCGGCGTCCGGCAGGTGATGATCCCGCTCTGGAACGCCTGGTACTTCTTCGCACTCTACGCCAACGCGGCATCCGCGACCGCCACCTGGTCGACCTCGTCGGAGGTGGAGCTGGATCGCTATCTGCTCGCGCGCCTGCGGGTCTTCGTAGCTGACGTGACCGAGCAACTGGACCGCTACGACATCGCCTCGGCCTGCGAGTCGGTGGTCAGCTACCTCGAGGTGCTGACGAACTGGTACATCCGCCGCTCCCGCGAACGCTTCTGGGACGAGCAGGGCGCCACCTTCCAAGATGCCCTGAACACTCTCTACACCGCCCTCGAGGTCGTCACCCGCACGGTCGCACCCCTGCTCCCGCTCACCGCCGAAGAAGTCTGGCGCGGCCTGACCGGCGACCGCTCGGTCCACCTCACCGACTGGCCCTCGACCGCCGACCTCCCCGAAGACACCGGCCTGGTCACCCGGATGGAGCGCGTACGCGAGGTCTGCTCGGTCGCCTCCGCCCTCCGCAAGGCTGAGGGCATCCGCGGCCGCCAACCCCTGCGCACCCTCACGGTGGCCACCCCCGACGCCAAGTCCCTCGAAGACCTGCTGCCGATCCTCCGCGCCGAGGTCAACGTCCAGCAGGTCGTCCTGACCGAGCTGGACGAGGTGGACGCCCCCGTCTCCCAGAAGCTGACCGTGAACGCCCGCGCCGCCGGCCCGCGCCTGGGCCGCGAGGTACAGGCGGTCATCAAAGCATCGAAGACCGGCGACTGGTCGGTCACTCCCGACGGCGCGGTGGTTGCCGGAGGCATCACCCTGGAGGACGGCGAGTACACCCTGGAAACCGTCCTGGCCGACGGCGCCGCCCACGCCCAGCAAGCAAGCGGCCTGCTCGCCAACGGCGGTTTCGTGATGCTGGACCTCGAAATCACCCCCGAACTACACCGCGAAGGCCTAGCCCGAGACATAATCCGCCAAATCCAACAAGCCCGCCGCGACGCCGCCCTGGACATCACCGACCACATCACCCTCACCCTGACAGCCGACGCCCCCACCAGAGCGGCGGTAGAGGAGCACCGCGCGGTGTTGATGGCAGAAACCCTTGCCGCAACCCTCGACATCGCCGAAGGCGACGAGCTCACAGTCGCTCTGGAGAAGGCCTGACCCCAACTCCGCCGGGCGAAGCCCGACGCCCGGCCGCGGGCCGATGAGGTCGCTGCCCGGAACAGCAACCCGTCCTCGGCTCGATCTTGCTCCACCTCCGGCGGGCGACTGACGACACCTCGCCTTCCCGGAACCGCACCTGCAAACGGCGCCTGGTCACCGTCGCCTGCTCCGCCGGGCGTAGTCCGGCGGAGCATAGGGTGGGTTGTATGGAGAAGCGGACTTTGGGGCGTACGGGTCGTTCGGTTGGTGTGGTCGGGCTGGGGGCCTGGCAGTTGGGTGCCGACTGGGGTGATGTCGAGGAGAGTGACGCGCTGGCGGTGCTGCACTCGGCGGTCGAGGGTGGGGTGACCTTCATCGACACGGCTGATGTGTATGGGGATGGGCGGAGCGAGCGGCTGGTCGGGAAGGTGCTGAAGGAGCACCCGGAGCTGACTGTTGCCAGCAAGATGGGTCGCCGGGTCGAGCAGAAGCCGGAGAACTACAACCTCGACGCCTTCCGCGCCTGGAACGACCGGTCCCGGGAGAACCTCGGCGTCGACACCATCGACCTGGTCCAGCTGCACTGTCCGCCGAC
This sequence comes from Kribbella sp. NPDC051718, assembly GCF_040681515.1. NCBI lineage: Bacteria > Bacillati > Actinomycetota > Actinomycetes > Propionibacteriales > Kribbellaceae > Kribbella > Kribbella sp. NPDC051718. The sequence goes on from NZ_JBFAYZ010000014.1 coordinate 65,752, forward strand.
TGCCGTCTACTCGACCGACGCGGTGTTCGACGCGCTCGACACGTTGGTGCAGGAAGGTCGCATCTCGGCGTACGGGGTGAGTGTGGAGACGTGCGAGGAGGCGCTGACCGCGATCGCCCGGCCGAATGTCGCGTCGGTGCAGATCATCCTCAACGCGTTCCGCCTCAAGCCGCTCGACCAGGTGCTGCCGGCCGCCGAGCAGGCCGGCGTCGGGATCATCGCCCGGGTGCCGCTCGCCAGCGGCCTGCTCTCGGGGAAGTACGACGAGAACACCACCTTCGGCGCGGACGACCACCGCAACTACAACCGCAAGGGTGAGGCGTTCGACGTCGGCGAGACCTTCTCCGGCGTCGACTTCGCCACCGGCCTCGAGGCCGTCAAGCGCCTCATCCCGCTCGTCCCCGAAGGTGCCACGATGGCCCAGTTCGCCCTCCGCTGGATCCTCGACCAGCCCGGCGTCTCGGTCGTCATCCCCGGCGCCCGCAACCCCGAGCAGGTAGCCGGCAACATCGGCGCCGCCACCCTGGCCCCGCTCAGCACCGGCGAGCTCAAGGTCGTCCAAACCGTGTACGACGAGCTGATCCGCCCCCAGATCCACGCCCGCTGGTAGCAGCAGCCGCGCAGGCCGGGGAGGAGAACAGTCCGGATCGGGACTGATTTCCTCCCCGAACTCAGGCAGGATCCTGCCCGGGTGACGTCAAGCGGCGGCGACCGAGAGGATCGTGCTGACGATTCCGGAGATGATGCCGACGATGGTCGTGATGGTGGCGAGGGCTTTGGTGCCGTTCACCCAGAGGCCCTTGTTGAGTTCACGCCACCTCTTCGGTACTACGGCGAGCTTGAGCTTCTGCCACTTGTGCTGACGCAGCTTGCACCCCATCAGGATGCCCGAGGCATTGTTCCGGCACGGTCCCTGCCGGCCATCGGCAGCGCACCAGACCGGTGTCTGGAACAGGAAATAGCCGGTCACCAACAGCCATCCTGCGACGAGCACCCCTGGACCCAGCCGCCAGGTCCAGGCGGTGGTGATGAGTGCGACGAACAAGAGCCAACCCCAGTACTTCCGCAGTCCCCTCATGGTGACTCATTATGCTCTGCCGACTACTCTCCGAAACCATCCATCATGTGGACAGAGGCTTCTGCTGGCGAGGTCGGGTTTGCCGGGCCATTACCGTGGAGCCGTGCTCACCATCGATCAGGCCACGTACGACGAGATCGTGGCGCACGCGCGTCGCGACCACCCGGACGAGGCGTGCGGGGTGGTCGCCGGACCGATCGGCTCGGACCTGCCGGCCCGGTTCATCCCGATGCTGAACGCGGCGATGTCGCCGACGTTCTACGAGTTCGACTCGGGCGATCTGTTCCGGCTCTACAAGGAGATGGATGAGCGCGACGAGGAGCCGGTGGTGATCTACCACTCGCACACGGCCACCGAGGCCTACCCGTCCCGGACGGACATCAACCTGGCCCAGGAGCCGGGCGCGCACTACGTGCTCGTCTCCACCCGGGACGGTGCGGACGAGGCCTCGTACGACGGGCCGGTGGAGTTCCGGTCGTACCGGATCATCGACGGCGCGGTGACCGAAGAAGAAGTCGAGGTCGTCGCGGCCTACAGCAACCAAGGAGACAACTGAGATGGCGATCGAGCTTCGCGTCCCGACCATTCTGCGCACCTACACCGGGGGCGAGAAGGCGGTGAACGGGGACGGCAGCACGCTGGCCGAGTTCATCGACAACGTGAACGGCACCCACCCGGGCCTGAAGGAGCGGATCGTGGAGGGTGAGCCGGAGGAGCTGCGCCGGTTCGTCAACGTCTACGTCAACGACGAGGACGTGCGCTTCACCGGCGGCCTGTCCACCGGTGTCAAGGACGGCGACGTCGTCGTCGTGCTGCCCGCGGTCGCCGGCGGCTGATCGTGCGTTTCGACAGCCTGCTCGACTCGGTCGGCGGTACGCCGCTGGTCGGCCTGCCGAAGCTCTCTCCGTCCGGTGACGTCCGGCTGTGGGCCAAGCTGGAGGACCACAACCCGACCGGCTCCATCAAGGACCGGGCGGCGCTGCGGATGCTGCTCGACGCGGAGAAGGACGGCCGGCTCCGGCCGGGCAACACGATCCTCGAGCCGACCTCGGGCAACACCGGCATCTCGCTGGCGATGGCGGCCAAGCTGCGCGGGTACCGGATGGTCTGCGTGATGCCGGAGAACACCTCCGAGGAGCGCCGGCAGATCCTGCGGATGTGGGGCGTCGAGATCATCTCCTCGCCCGCCGCGGGCGGGTCCAACGAGGCTGTCCGGGTCGCCAAGCAGGTGGCCGAGGAGCACCCGGACTGGGTGATGCTCTACCAGTACGGCAACCCGTCGAACGCGGCCGCACACTACGACGGCACCGCGCGCGAGATCCTCGCCGACCTGCCGTCGGTGACGCATTTCGTCGCCGGGCTCGGCACCACCGGCACGCTGATGGGCGCCGGCCGGTTCTTCCGTGAGCACAAGCCCGAAGTACGGATCGTGGCTGCCGAGCCGCGGTACGGCGAACTGGTCTACGGCCTGCGCAACCTGGACGAGGGCTTCGTCCCCGAGCTGTACGACGCGTCGCTGATCGACGCCCGGTTTTCGGTCGGCCCGCGCGACGCGGTCCGCCGGGTCCGCGAACTGCTCGACAACGAAGGGATCTTCGCCGGTATCTCCACCGGCGCGATCCTGCACGCCGCGCTCGGCCAGGCCGCCAAGTGCGTCCAGGCCGGCGAAAAGGCCGACATCGCCTTCGTCGTCGCCGACGGCGGCTGGAAGTACCTGTCGACCGGCGCCTACGAAGGCACCATCGACGAGGCCGAGGACCGCCTCGAAGGCCAGCTCTGGGCCTAGCCGCGCACCGCGGGCGGGCGGTGTGCGCCGGGTCTTACGTTGACGACTTGAAGAGCACCTTGCGGCCAAGCCGGGGATGGACGCCGCGGCCCTTGCAGCTGCTGCAGGGGCGTTGGGCGTAGCTGAAGAAGTAGCCCTTGTGCCGGCCCGCGCCCTTGCAGCGATTGCATTTGGCGTTCGGGTGCAGGGACAACGAGACGAGGTACAGGGCGAAGGCGGCGAGCGCGATCAGCAGCAGCAGGCCCGTCGGGCCGATCGCCGACGCGACATCCGCGCCGGCGCTGGTGCTGGACGTGCTCGTCTCCACAGCCGGACCGGCGGCAGAGCCTGCCACCGCGGCGTTGCTGGGGTGCGGATTCGGTGCACCGGTGGTGGTGTAAGCCACCGCGATCTGGACCACCAGGTTCATGGCATCGCTGGGGGCGGTTGGAAACACATCCGCTAAGAGTGGCCTGGGTCACGTCACTTTGCAATTCCTGAGAGTAAAGATGTGGATAACTCCGGCGTGTCGTCGCGCGAAGCTAGGTAAGGCTTACTTCAGCTCTGCCCGGTAACGGCATTCCGGTCTGCGAGAGCTAGAGTTCACGACGTGGCAGACGCACCGATCGGCATCTTCGACTCAGGCTTCGGCGGGCTCACGGTGACCAGGTCGGTGCTCGATCAGTTGCCGCACGAACCGATCCTGTACCTGGGTGACACCGCGCGTCAGCCGTACGGCCCGAAGCCGATCGCCGAGGTCCGCGAGTACGCGCTGGAATGCCTGGACCACCTGGTCGAGGCCGGCGTGAAGATGCTCGTGATCGCCTGCAACTCGGCCAGCGCCGCGATGCTCAGGGACGCCCGCGAGCGGTACGACGTACCGGTCGTCGAGGTGATCCTCCCCGCGGCCAGACGCGCCGTCGCGGCGACGAGAAGCCAGCGCGTCGGCGTGATCTGCACGCAGGCAACGGCAACCTCACTCGCGTACGAGGATGCGTTCGCCGCCGCACCGCAGGTGCAACTGATGACGCAGGCCTGCCCGAGCTTCGTCGAGTTCGTCGAGGCCGGGGTCACGTCCGGGCCGGAGCTGCTCGCGGCGGCCCACGAATACCTCGACCCGCTGGTCGAGGCGGGCGTCGACACGCTCATCCTCGGCTGCACCCACTACCCGTTGCTGACCGGCGTCATCTCGTACGTGATGGGTGACAACGTGTCCCTCGTCAGCAGTGCGGAGGAGTGCGCCAAGGACGTCTACGGCGTACTGACCAAGCAGGGTCTGCTGCGTGCCGACGACCTGCCCGCGCCCCGGCACCGGTTCGTCACCACCGGCAGCCCGGACGAGTTCGCCGCGATCGGCTCCCGCTTCCTCGGCCCGGTGATCTCCGGCGTGGACCAGTTCGCCTGGGTCCGCTGACGATGCCGGGAGGATTTGGTTGCCCTCGGCGACGCTCTGGTCGCTCTGCGAAGTCGGCAACCCGCCGGTAATGTTCAAGATATGAAGCTCATTGTGCTCGGCTGCTCCGGGTCCGTCCCCGGGCCGGACTCGCCTGCTTCGAGCTATCTGGTCACCGCCGACGGGTTCAACCTCATTCTCGATCTCGGCAGCGGCGCGCTCGGCGCGCTGCAACGCCACCTGTCCGTGCCGCAGATCGGCGCGATCGCCTTGTCCCACCTCCATCCCGACCACTGCATGGATCTCTGCGGCCTGTACGTCGCGGCGAAGTACTCGCCGTCCTCGCCGTTCCCCAGGATCCCTGTCTACGGCCCGCCCGGCGCGGCCGCGCGGATGGCGCTTGCCTACGACCTGCCGCTCGATCCGGGGATGGAAGAGGAGCTGGAGTTCCATACCTGGCAGGAGATCCAGCAGATCGGCCCGTTCACCGTCCGCACCACGGCGATGGTGCACCCGGTACCGGCGTACGCGATCCGGGTTGAGCACGGCAACAAGTCCCTGGTCTACACCGGCGACACCGGCCCGAACGAAGGGCTGATCGAGCTGGCCCGTGGCGCCGACCTGCTGTTGTGTGAGGCCGCGCTGCGCGACGACGACCCGAACAACCCGCCCGACCTCCACCTCACGCCTGCCGACGCGGGCGAACACGCCAAGAAAGCCGGGGTCAAACGCCTCGTCATCACCCACGTCCCGCCCTGGTTCGATCGTGAGACCCAGGGGATAGGGGCCCGCCGCACCTACCCGGGAGAAGTCCTGGTAGCCACCCCGAACGCCACCTTCGACATCTGATGGAGTTCGTCACCCTGTCTGACGGGATCCGTCTGCGCACCTGGACCACCGGTACTCCGACGGCCGCGCCGCCGGTGGTACTGCTGCACGGGGGGCCAGGGCTGTGGGACTACCTCGAGCCCTGGACCGCCATGCTCGACGACCTGACGGTGGTTCATCGCTTCGATCAACGTGGTTGCGGTGGCTCCGATCCGTCCGGGAACCAAACCATGCAACGGCTCCAGGACGATATCGAGGAGTTGCGTGAGCACTGGGGTCATGAGCAGATCGTTGTTCTCGGCCACTCGTTCGGCGCGAAGCTCGCGCTGACCTATGCGGCTGCCTACCCGCAGCACGTGGCCAAGGTCGGCCACTTCAGCGGGGTCGGCATCGGCGACTGGCATACGCCGTACTTCGAAGTGCGCGATCAGCGCATGACGCCTGCGCAACTCGAGCGCCTGGAGTCCTTCCGGCCAGGCCGGACGCCGGCGGAGGAGACGGAGTTCCGGGCGCTGTCCTGGTTCACCGATCACGCCGATCGCGAGCATGCCTGGCAGTGGGCGATGGAGGATGCAGCGGTGCCGTATTCGATCAACTTCGCCGCCAATCGGGCGCTCAGCGAGGAGGTCAACTCCTGGCCTGACGAACAGCTGGCCGCTCGCGTGGCTGGGTTGACGATGCCGGTCTGGCTGGTTCACGGCGACGGTGATCCGCGGCCGGCGAGCGCAGTACAGGAGCTTGCGAAGCATCTCCCGAACCGTGAGTTCCGGCTGATCGAAGGGGCCGGCCACTCGCTGTGGCGCGAGCGGCCGGACGCGCTTCGTCAAGTACTGCAGGAGTTTCTCGCCAGCTGAGCTAGCGGGTCTGGCCCCGTTCGAAGTAGTCGATCAGGGACTGGTCCAGCGGCGGTACGTCGATCGGCGTGCCGTTGCTGCGCAGGGATGTGGTGGCCGCGTAGCCGGCCGCGACCGCTGCCCGGGCCGCGACAGGTGAGGTCAGCGTCGCGCCGCCTTCGCGGACGAAGTTGACGAACTCTGCCACCAGGCGTGGATCGGCGCCCGCGTGACCGCCCTCAGCATCGGGGATCTCGACCACGATGTCGGCGTCAGCGCGATAGCCGGAACGCCTGCTGTTCCACACCTTGACGAGATCGCCCGGGCCGTCGCCGAAGTTCTCCAGCCGGCCGGCCGTGCCGATCACGGTGTAGTTGCGCCAGTAGTCCGGCGTGTAGTGGCACTGCTCGTAGGACATCAGCACACCGTTGTCCAGTTGGAGATTCGCCATCGAGAGGTCCTCGACGTCCATCACCGGCGCCATCCCCTTCTGCGACAGCGGCGGCCAGTTGTCCTCGGACACGAACTCCGAGAACCGTTGGCCGGAACGGTCCTGGCGATCCGTGATGCCGCCGTACAGGGTGAGGCCGCCGAGCGCGTTCGCCCGGGTGGTGTAGCCGCCGGCCAGCCAGTGCATCACGTCGATGTCGTGGGCACCCTTCTGCAGCAGCAGGCTGGTACTGCGCCTGCGGTCGGCGTGCCAGTCCTTGAAGTAGAAGTCGCCGCCGTGGCCGACGAAGTGCCGGCACCAGATCGCCTTGACCTCACCGATCGCGCCCTGCTGGATCAGGTCGCGCATCGTCAGGACGACCGGCATGTGGCGCATGTTGTGCCCGACATACAGCCGGGTGCCGGTCTCGTACGCCGCTTGCAGCACCCGGTCGCAGCCGGAGGTGGTGATGGCCAGCGGCTTCTCGACGAAGACCGCGACGCCGGCCCGGAGGAAGTCGATCGCCGGGTCCTCGTGCAGGTCGTCGGGTGTGGTCAGGAACACGCCGTCCAGCTTCAGGTCGAGCAGTTCCGTATGGTCGGCGTACGCCTGGGCCTGCGGGTACTCCGCGAGCGCGGCCTGCTGCTGCGCCTCGACGGGGTCGCAGACGGCGACGATCCGGGATCCCTCGCCGGGTAGCTGGGCATGCTTGGCCAGGCGGCTCCGGGCGCCGAGCCCCACCACGCCGAACCGGAGGTCTTCTGTAGTCATGCGGGCGACTCCTGCACATAGGTGATTGTTAAACCCTATGTCTGAACAGTTCCGATCTTCAACACCCCTCTGATTCCGAGGTGTCAACCAAGCGGTCATCTCAGGTCTGCGCAGACATCGGACAGCCCCGTCACCATGACGGAATGTGACCCTCCACTATGTGGCACTCGGCGACTCGACCACCGTTGGTGTCGGGGATCCGATGAACGGCAGCACGACCGACCTGGCCGGTGCCGGTGCGCGCTCGGGGGAGGGGTGGCGGGGCTGGGCCTCGCTGCTCGCCGACTCCCTGGGCAGCTCCCACCGTGTGACGTTCTCCAACTTCGCGACCAGCGGCGCCACCGCGCCGAAGGTGGCGACCGACCAACTCCCGTCGACGGGCTCGGGCCCGATCGACCTCGCCTCCCTGATCGTCGGCGTGAACGACACGCTGCGGTCCACCTTCGACGCCGGCCAGATCCGCGACTGTCTGCAGTACTGCGCGGAGCAGCTGACCGGGCGCGGCGCGACGCTGCTGACCGTGCGTTTCCACGACCACGGTCAGGTGTTCGGCCTGCCGGCCTGGTTGCGCCGGCCACTGTGGAACCGGATCGAGCAGGTCAACTCCGTGTACGACGAGTTGTACCTGCGTTTCGGTGGGATCCGGATCGACATGGCCGACTACCCCGAGGTCTACCGGCGCGACTTCTGGAGCGTCGACCGTCTCCACCCGGGCGAACGCGGCCACCGCCGGCTGGCCCGGGCCTTCGCCGACGAACTCCACCGCCAAGGCCTCCCCATCGCAGAGCCCCCCGCCCTCGACTGCGCCGGCGACACCCCCTCCAAATGGGCAGACGCCCTCTGGATGCTCCGCGAAGGAGTCCCCTGGCTAGGCCGCCGAGCCGGCGACCTAACCCCCTGGGCCGCCCGCATGGCGCTGACCCAATTCCGCCCCGCGGGGTTATCCACAGCCCGCCCGACCGCCGATGCGGAGGTGCAGCGGGTTCAGGCATAGGGTTTCCGGCATGGCTCGTATCGATAGACGTACTCCTGATCAGCTCCGGCCGGTGACCCTGACGCGGAAGTGGCTCGACCATGCCGAGGGGTCGGTGCTGGTGGAGTTCGGCCGGACCCGGGTGCTCTGCGCGGCCAGCGTGACCGAAGGCGTGCCGCGCTGGCGCAAGGGGTCCGGCCTCGGTTGGGTGAGCGCGGAGTACGCGATGCTCCCGCGCTCGACCAACACGCGCTCCGACCGCGAGTCCGTGAAGGGCCGGATCGGCGGCCGCACGCACGAGATCTCCCGGCTGATCGGCCGCTCGCTGCGTGCCGTGATCGACTACAAGGCCCTCGGTGAGAACACCATCCTGCTCGACTGCGACGTCCTGCAGGCCGACGGCGGCACCCGCACGGCCGCGATCACCGGCGCGTACGTCGCACTGGCCGACGCGGTCTCCTTCCTGCGCGACCGCAAGGCGCTCAAGGGCGAGCCGCTGACCGGCTCGGTCTCCGCCGTCTCGGTCGGCATCATCGACGGCGCCCCGATGCTCGACCTCTGCTACGAGGAGGACGTCCGGGCCGAGACCGACATGAACCTGGTGCTCACCGGCGACGGCAAGTTCATCGAGGTGCAGGGCACCGCCGAGGGCGCGCCGTTCGACCGTGACGAGCTGAACAGCCTGCTCGACCTCGGTACGACCGGATGCGCCGAGCTCACCAAGCTGCAGTTGGAGGCGTTGGCGTGACCAAGGTGCTCCTTGCCTCGAACAACAAGAAGAAGCTCGCCGAGCTCCAGCGCATCCTGGCGCCGATCGTCCCCGGCATCGAGGTGCTCGGGCTCGGCGACGTACCGGCGTACGAGGAGCCGGCCGAGACCGAGCCGACCTTCGAGGGCAACGCGTTGCTGAAGGCGCGTGCCGCGCTGGCCGCGACGGGGCTGCCGTCGATCGCGGACGACAGCGGCATCTGCGTCGACGCGCTGAACGGCATGCCCGGCGTACTGTCCGCGCGCTGGTCGGGGCCGGCCAAGGACAATCACGCCAACAACGTGCTGCTGCTCGGCCAGCTGGAGGACGTACCGGACGAGCGGCGTACCGCGTACTTCGTGGCGGCCGTCGCCTTCGTCCGGGAGGGCGCCGAGGACGTGATCGTCCGCGGCGAGATGCCCGGCCACGTGATCCGCGAACTGCGCGGCACCGGCGGCTTCGGCTACGACGTGCTGTTCGCCGCCGAGGGGTACGACCGGACGACGGCCGAGCTGTCGATCGAGGAGAAGGACGCGATCAGCCATCGTGGCAAGGCGTTGCGCGAGCTCGCCCCGATCGTGGCGAAAGCACTGGAGGCCTGACATGTTGTTCGCTGGATCAGACCGTGACGGCGTCGAGGCCGGCAAGATCACCGCGGCGTACCGGCGCTGGGCCGAGCCCCGCGTGGTCGAGGGCCGCATCTACCGGACCAACGCCGGCCGGATCGAGATCGACAGCGTCCGCCAGGTCAACCCGGACCTGATCTCCGACTACGACGACGACATCTTCGCCGCCGACCGGCAGAACGCCCGAGACGTCCGCCGCCGCCTCCGCGGCACCGAGGACTGGCCCACCTTCCTGATCAAGTTCCACCTGGTCGAAGGCCCAGACCCCCGCGAGGAACTGGCCGCCACCGCGGACCTGACCCCCGAAGACCTGGAAGACCTCCGCGCCCGCCTGGCCAAACTGGACACCCTGAGCCGCCACGGCGCGTGGACCACCGCCGTCCTCCAGCAGATCCAGGCCAACCCCACCGTCCGAGCCGCCGACCTGGCAGCAGCCCTCGGCCGGGACACCCCCACCTTCAAACTGGACGTCCGCAAACTCAAAAACCTAGGCCTCACCTACAGCCTCGAAACCGGCTACGAACTCTCCCCCCGAGGCGCGGCCTACCTCGCCTCGATCTGACCGACGGTCACGGTTTCGAACGATCCACGCCAGCCTCTAGGCAGATCCAACACAGAGCGTTACGGTGACTCTCATCCCGAGGGGGGCTCGGGGATGAGGGGAGAACCATGTCTCAGCAGTATCCGGAGTGGCAGCACCCGGACCAGCCCGCACCGCAGCCGCAGTACGGGCAGCAACCGCAGTACGGAAACCTGCCGGCACCGCAGCAGCCCGGCTATCCGCAGCAGCCCGGCTATCCGCAGCCGTACGGCGTCGGCTACCCGCAACAGGTGGCGCCCAAGAACCCGGGACTGGCGCTATTGGCGTCCTTCTTCCTTCCCGGCCTCGGCACCCTGATCAACGGCAACGTAGGCCTGGGCATCGCGATCTTCGCCGCCTACTGCGTCGCCGCGGTCCTCTGCCTGGTCGTCATCGGCTTCGTCCTGCTCCCCGCCGTCTGGGTCTGGGGAATGATCGACGCCTACCAAGGCGCCAAGAAATGGAACACCGCCCACGGCATCGTGAGCTAGCACCAGCCACACCACAGCATCACCACACCACATCCCGAGGGGGGCTTCGGGGATCGGGGAACAGTTATGTCCGAGCAGTATCCGCAGGTGCCACAGCCGCCTCAACAGCAGCCGCCGTCCCAGCAACCGCAATACCAACCGCCGCAGTACCAACAGCAGCCGTACCAGCAAGGGCCGGCGCCGTACCAGCGGCCGGTACCGCCGCCAAAGCAGCACAAGACGCGCAACATCGTCGCAGCCGGCTCGGTCGGGGTCGTGATTCTCATCGGTCTGATCGGTGGAGCCTTCAGCGACAAGGGCACGGACCCGAATGCCGGGAAGGACTCCAAACCCGCTGCCGTCGCGAGCGTGCCGCCCAAGGACGACAGTTCGGCTCCTGCCCCGGTCGCGACGACGAAGGCGCCGTCGACACCGAAGGCGTCGGCCAAGCCGACTCCTGCCAAGCCGGTCCCGGCCAAGACCACTGTCGCGCCACCCAAGCCGGAGCCGGTCGTCTACCGGAAGCTGACCTCACGGCAGTGGGCCAAACTCGTCAAGAGTCCTGACGATCATGTCGGGGAGACGATCCTCGTCTACGGGGTAGTCACCCAGTTCGACGCGGCGACCGGCGAGGACGGGTTCCGGGCGGACGCCGACTCGAGACGGCACAGCGAGTCCTACGAGTACCCGGAGAACACCGTCTTCCAGCAGGAGACCGGATCAACGAAGCTGGACGACGTGGTCGAAGGCGACTTCTTCACCGCGAAGGTGCTGGTGCTGGGCTCCTACAGCTACGACACCCAGATCGGCGGCAACACCACCGTACCTAGCTTCGAGGTCGTGTCGGTGTCGGTCACCGGTCACGAGGATTAGTTCGCAAAGCAACGGCCAGTTGGTCGATGGCGGCGACGTACAACAGGTCCTTGTTGACCAGACCGTGCTCGTCGCCGGCATCCACTCAGTTCACCTGGGGTGGGTGGAGCTCCACAGGTATGTGTCGAAGCCGGGGCCGCTGCCGGGGAGCAGGGTTTTGGCGTCGGAGTCGAAGGCGACGTGGCGGCCGTCGTCGGAGATTGCTGGGGCGAAGCTTCCGTTGTTGTTGTCGATTTGCATTTGCTCCTGATTGGCAGTGATCCAGTCGAGGGAGCCGGTCTTGCGGTCGAGTCGGTAGACGTCGCTGAGTTCTCCGTGGTCCAGACGGGTCAGGCGGGCTGTCGACCCGTAGGTGACGTACCGGCCGTCGGCGGAGACGTCGGTACGGTAGCTGCCGCTGATGTTGTCGGCCGGCTGCCCCAGGTGGCTGACGGAGATGTGTTCGAGGGGGTCGGTCCGAAGATCGCGCAGCCAGACGTTCGGCACCGGGTCCATTTCCGGCAAGTAGCCGACGATGGTGAAGACCACGAAGCGGCCGTCGTTGGAGATGGACGGCTTCCCGGCCTCGAAGACGTCGGAGCTGGGATAGACCGGCACACCCTGCGAAATCACTCGGGTGGTGTTCGCCCGACGGTCTCGTACGGCGATCTTCGTCGTGCCCTTGGTGTAGGTGACGACGCGTCCGTCCGCGGAGATCGCGGGTTGGCTGGAGGAGTCGGCCGACTGACGTCCGTTGACGGTCAGCGATACGCGCTCGGTCCGTCGGGCGCCGAGATCCCTGACGAAGACATCGGCGATGTCGTTGGTGTCGCCGGCGATCAGGTTCGTCGATTCGGAGGTGAACGCCACCTGGCGACCGTCGGCGGAGATCTCCGGCTGGTGCGCGCCACGGTCCGCCTGGCCCTGGCGACCGACGGACACCAGCGTCGTCCGCCCGGTCAGCAGATCGCGGAGGAAGACGTCCGGGCAGTCGTTGGTGTCATCGGGCAACAGGTTGGTGGCGTGGGAGTTGAAGGCGACGAACCGGCCGTCGGCCGAGATCGACCCTTGCCCGCTCTCGCGGTTGCCCTGGCCTCCATCGGCTCCGACCGAGACAAGCGTCGTACGGCCGGTCAGCGTGTCCCTGACGAAGACGTCGCGCTGGCGTTGAGGTCGTTGGGCACGAGGTCGGTCGCGTACGAGGAGAACACGACGTAGCGCCCATCCGCTGACAGGCCGAGTTCTTTCTCCGTACCCGGGAACGGAGCACTGCCCCCACTTCCCCCGTCGGGCCCGCCCGACACGAGCCCGATTGTGCCACGGTTCTGACCACTGCCGGCTGTCGCCGGAACAGCGACCGCTCCCACCGGTACTGCGGACACTGCGAGTACTGCGACCGCTGTTCGAAGCGGTCTGCTGACGTGGATGGTGTGAAGAAGCTTGACGATGGCCCCCTAAGGACACCTGCTAGATGCACTCACCTCCCAGGAAGTTGCAGTGCAAGGTCCGAGGGGTGGTCTGGGTCGGTTGGAGATCCCAGACCACCCGGGTGGGGCTACGCGGTCGTGTAGCGGATCACGTCGTTGCGGAGGACGGTGCCGGAGACCTTCACGATGCGCAGTGTGTGGTCGGTGTTGGTGAGGGCGGATCGGGTGAACACGGTTTGCAGAGTGCCGCGGGACGCGTTCTGCAGGTTCACCCGCTGGATGAGGACGTTGTCGACGTACACGTCGGCTTCGCCTTGGTCGGGGGCTACGGCCGTGAGCCAGGTGACGCTCGTGCCCTTGAAGGCGAACTCGAGGGATGCGCCGTTCGCGGTCGCTGCGTGGATGTCGTTGTGGTAATCGCTTCTGAAGGTGAAGTTCAGGCTGCTGTAGCCGATGGGTTGGGCCGCGAGATAGCTCTTCTTGATCGTGACCGCAGCACCGGATGTCGTGTAGTCGGTGCCGTTGACCAGCGTCGTGCCGCCTCGCTGGATCGAGGTCAGGTCGCTCGTTGGCCGGCCGAGCTGTACGACGACGTCCGCCTGAGCGGATGTCTTCTTGTCGAAGACCGCAGTGTCCGGCGTGAGAAGACTCGGCTGTCGTACGTCGAGTCGGTCGACCAGCATGAATTGACCGGACTTCTTCACCCCGCGGATCGTGTGCGTGCCGTTCGCCAGCCCGGAGATGCTGTAGACGACCTGCTGCGCACCACGGCCGCTGGCCTGGCTGGCGTTGACGGTCTGCTTGAAGGTGCCGTCGATGTAGATGTCGACCTCGCCCTGTGACGCATGCGTCTCGGTCACGTAGTCGACGCCCGTTCCGACGAACGTCGAGCTGAATGCGTCGCCGTTCGCTTCGGCGTACTGGACATCGTCGCGGTAGTCGCCGAAGCCGCGGCCGGTGCTGTTGCCCCACGACCCGGTGTAGGTGATCTGTGCGTCGTTGTTGTTGAGTGAGATGGTGCGGACACCGCCCGGTGTGCGGACGTTGAACTTGTCGAGCAGCATGAACTGGCCGGTCTTCTTCACGCCCCGGATCGTATGGATCCCGTTGGTGAGTCCGGAGATGCCGTAGACGACCTGTTGCGCGCTACGGCCGCTGGCTTGGTACGTGCTGACGGTCTGTTTGAAGACGCCGTCGACGTAGATGTCCACGTCACCTTGTGACGCGTGCTTCTCGGTGACGTAGTCGACGCCGGTCCCGGTGAAGGTGTACGAGAATGCGTCGCCGTTCGCCTCCGCGTACTGGACATCGTCCTGGTAGTCGCCGAGTCCGCGGCTCCAACTACGGTTCCACGTGCCCGTGTAGTTGATCGCCGGGTTGTCGTTGTTCACCTCGGTGGTACGGACGCCGGCCGCGGGCGCCGTGCCGCCGGCCGTGGTGTCCGCGACCGTGAGTGCCAGCGAGTCCGTGATCGTCGTGACCTCACGGCCACCGTTGCGCGGCCAGGTTCCGGCGTACCCGACCCGCTGGTCGTCGTCGTTCACGCTGATCGTTGAGCCTGCCTGCGGCGTCACCTTCAGCAGCCGTACGCCGTGCGCAGGTACTGCGGTCGCCGTGAACCCTGACGCAAAGCTGCCGAGGTCCTGCTTGGCCCACAGGTCACGCACCTGCGCCCCACCGGTCAGGCCGAGGTCGGACCAGTTCGCGGTGACCGTGGACTGTGAACCGCCGAGGTTGAACAAGGCAACGGTGTAGCTGCTGTCCGCGTTGAGCGAGTACCAGACCTGCTGATCGGTCGCGGTCGACACCGGCTGTGCTGGGCGGCCGGCCTGGTTGACCGCGATTACCTCTGTGTTCGTCAGCAGGCTCAGGCCGAACTGGTCGAGTTGCGTGAGGTCGTTGCCGACGTAGAACGGCGCCGCCGACACAGCCCACAGCGTCGCCGCCGTCCGCCGTTCGTCCTGGGTCAGGCCATCCATCGCGCCATTGCCGACGTTCAGCGAGTCGAGGTCGTTCCAGCCGCCGGGGCCGCCGTGTCGCCACCAATCGGCGAGCTTCGGGAACAGCCTGCTGATGTTCGGCCAGGCGGTAAGGGCCTGCCCGGGGCAGTAGCACTCGACGTCCCAGTCGATCCGCCAGCCGTTCGCGTACTGCTTCCAGTAGTCGGCATAGTTGATGTCGAGCGCCCATGACAGTTCGAACCAGATCCCGTGCGGGGTCAACGCCTGCGACCAGCCGGCCACCTCGGCGCGCGCGTCGAGCGAGAGGTCGTTGTGCCCGGAGCCCGGGGTGACGCTGTCGAACTTGAGGAAGTCGATGCCCCACTCGGCGTACAGATCGGCGATCGAGTTGAGATAGAGCTGTGCGCAGGGTTTGGACATGTCGATGCGATGCCCGAAGCCCCAGTAGTCGGCCTGCTGCAGTGGCTGGAGTGCGAGGTCACCAGTCCGGCACTCCGGGTGCCCGAAGACCGGGAGGTTGGCCTGTTCGAGGGCAGGCGAGATGCCGGGGATGCTGTAGATCCCGGCCTTCTGGCCGTTGGCGTGGATGTAGTCGATGACTTCGGAGAACCCGTTCGGAAACAGCGTCGTGCTGGGCTTCGGGCGGCCGTAGGCATCGACACCGTCGTTCCAGCCGGCATCGATGTTGATGTACTTGAACCCGTACGGCTGCAGCTTCTCGTGCATCGCGTCGGACTGTGCCTTGAGCTGTGCGGCGTTGATCCAGGTCCCGCCGTTGTTGGAGTAGACCTGCATGCTGTAACTGCTCCAACCCATGTACGGCGTGCGCGCGGCCTCACCGGCGGGTCCTGCCAGCGGCTGCACAGTTGCGGCCTCTGCCGCTGCCGTCGTACGCGACGGTGCAGCGACTGAGGTCGACGACAGGCCTAGCGGGATGAGCGCGGCAACCAGCAGGGTCGCCGCAGACACCCGGAGGCGTCTGCGTCCAGGGGAAATGGCCATGGCAGGGGGACCTTTCTGTCGATCCGGAACAGGCCGGACAACGCCTTTAATTCACGGCGTTCAGAAAGTCTGCACCCCACCGCCCCGCGTGGCTATACCTCACAACGCGGGAAGGGGTGTGCCAGAGGCGGGACTTGAACCCGCACGCCCGAGGGCACCGGCACCTAAAGCCGGCGTGTCTGCCATTCCACCACTCTGGCTGGAGGATCGGCGTCCCCCTGGTGACATCTTAGGGGGACGCCGATCGTCAGCGGCTCTGCAGGGCGTTGATGAACACGGTCCGCAGGTCCTGGGGGTCCTTAGCGACGAACGCCTGGCCGCCGGTGGCGGTGGCCAGTGCCTGAAGCTCGTTCAGGTCGGCGTCCGGGCCCATCCCGAGGGCGATGATGCGGACCGGGCGAGCCGGGTCCTTCAGCGCCTTCAGAGTGGCGACGGTCTGGGCCAGCGAGTGGCTGCCCGGGTCGTCGTTCTTGCCGTCGGTGAAGAGCAGGACGGCGTTCACAGCACTCGAGTCGTAGCCACTGCGGACCGCCTGGACGGCGGCGATCGCGGTGTCGTACAGACCTGTACCGCCGCCCTTGATCGCCTGTTGCGGCGCCAGCGCGGTGGTGATCCGCTGCCGCTGGGCCTCGGACAGCTTGGCGATCGGGACGAGCTCCCTGAAGTCGGCGACGTGGTCCTTGCCGATCTTCGTGGAGAACGTCCACAGGCCGAGCGCGGCGTTGTCCGGGAACAGCTTCAGGCCGCCGACCGCGGCTTCGATCGTGAGCTGCATCCGGGTCTTGTTGCCGACCTTCTCGGCCATCGATCCGGACACGTCGATCACCGCGAGCGAGTGGGCCGACAACGACAGCCGGGTCCAGTCGCTCAGTGACTTGTTGATCGCCGCCGTGGACGGGACAGGCAGCCGGCTGACCGCGCCGACACCCCGGCCGCCACCCAGATCACTGACCAGCGCGTCGCGGAACCCGAGGTCGTCCCGTGCCTGGGCGACCGCGTTGTTGATCAGCTCCTCGCCGAGCGCCTTGCCCGCGTCGGAGTACACCTGGTCGTTGGACGACGAGGTGACCACGATCGGGTAGTCGAGCAGCAGTGTGCCGGTCCGCGGCACGACCGCCTTCAACTCGGAGTCGGGGTGTTCGTCCTGGTACTTGACGAAGCTCTGCTCCGAGGCCGGTACGACGATCTGGCTGTCCGGTTGTCCGGCCCGGCCGAGCAGCCCGTTGACGTCGGTGTACGGCTTGGCCATCGACCCGAGCTGCTGGGCCAGCGGCACGATCACTCCGCCCACCTGGTTCTCGGTGGCCGATGTCCGCGCCCGCTCCGCCTGGATGGCGAGCAGGGCCAGCGCACCGGGCGACTGGCTCAACGGATCGAGTAGTGCCGGCCTGGTCTTGGAGAACGTGCCGAGCCAGGACGAGACGTCGGCGAAGTTGTCCGAGCGGCCGACCAGTACCAGCGGTGAGGTCGCCACGGACGGTACGGCGATCGTCGGCACCTGCTGGCCGTCATCGGCCTGGGACACCCACAGCGAGGAGTCCGGCACCCACAGATCAGGTCGGCCCTCCGCGTTGTTGGCGATGTTCCTGGCCACCGTGGCCGACGGGGCCGCGGTGATGGTGAACTGCAGACAGGCGGTGCTGTCGTCCTTGCGGTCCGCCACGGCCTTCGCCGCCGTTTCCAGCAGGGGCTGGATCTCGGGCGTGGTGCTGAGCCGGATCTGGGTCTTGTTGTTGCACGACTTTCCACCCAGGAACCCGTCGGCGCCCGATTCCGATCCGAAGGAGCGGACCACAAACACGGCGCCCAACGACAGCACCAGTAGCCCGGCGGCCGTCAGGTACAGCGGACGCCGATTGTTGTTGGTGTTACTTTTCGTCACCGCAGAGGAGTGTTTTCCCATCGCGGCAGGTCCCTCCCTCCCAGAGGCAGACTGCGCGCGCAGATTACCCGGTTTGCACTGGTCAGGGCGAAGAGCGCGGCCGATGTCCACGCAGCAGATGGAGGGTTGCAACTGGACGCGGAGCATGTCCGCAGTACTGCTCGTCCCTCAGAGGTCGGTTATTATGACGGAACGTAGTGTTTCCGCTGCGAACAGGTGAGAACCTGATGTGATCCAAATCACACCGACCCGCTTGGTCGAACGGCCTTTCCCTGGACCACCGTTATGAAACGGTTGCGGGTTTACCTTCGCGAAATGTCCTGACAATCAGTCGAGGCCGAGATCGCGGCGCAACTTCGCCACGTGGCCGGTGGCCTTCACGTTGTACTGCGCGACCGCGATCTTGCCGTCGGCGTCGACGACGAAGGTCGACCGGATCACCCCGGTCACCTTCTTGCCGTACATCGTCTTCTCGCCGAAGGCGCCGTACGCCGTCAGCACCTCTTTGTCCGGGTCGCTGAGCAGCGGGAAGGTGACGCCGTCGCGCTCGCGGAACTTCGCCAGCTTGGCCGGCTTGTCCGGGGAGATGCCGAGGACGGCGTACCCGTGCGCCTGCAGCGAGTCGAGCGAGTCGCGGAAGTCGCAGGCCTGCTTGGTGCAGCCCGGCGTCATCGCCGCCGGGTAGAAGTACACGATCACGCTCTTGCCGCGCAGCGAGGCCAGCGAGACGTCGTTGCCGTCCGCGTCCGGGAGGGTGAAATCGGGTGCTGCGTCGCCGACGGCCAGACGATCGGACATGAAGTGCCCCTCCCAGGATCAGGTGATTGTCCGACATTCTGCCGTACGCCGCCGACAACCGCTTCAGCGGCTCCCGCCCCGAGCAAGCGCTTGTGTTACACGGATGCGGTTCGCTTGTTACGTGCGGGAAAACTGACCTGGGATCCAGGTGCGAGGTGGGCATCCGTGGGTGAAGATTCGGAGATGAGCCGCGCATCGATCCGCCCCGCTGGCCCACAGTTGTTCGACGGCTACCTCGATCCGGGGCGGCCGCATGCCGACGCGTACGACGAGATGTTCGACGCCGGCGAGGAGGTGCGGCCGGCGTACCGGCGGTTGCACGAGTCGCTGACGCCGCTGCAGCCTGCGGACCTGACCGCGCGGTCCGAGGCGCTCGACCGGGCGCTGGTCGACCAGGGCATCACCTTCTCGCTGTCGGGGGAGGAGCGGCCGTTCCCGCTCGACCTGGTCCCACGGGTCATCACTGCGTCGGAGTGGGCCCGGTTGGAGCGGGGCATCGTGCGGCGGGTCCGGGCGCTGGAGGCGTTCCTTGCGGACATCTACGGCGCCCAGGAGATCGTGGCGGACGGCGTACTGCCGCGCCGGCTCATCACCTCCTGCGAGCACTTCCACCGTCAGGCGGCGGGCATAGCCCCACCCAACGGTGTGCGTATCCATGTGGCGGGCATCGGCGTAGTACGGGACGAGCAGGGCGACTTCCGGGTGCTGGAGGACAACCTGCGCAGCCCGTCCGGGGTGTCCTATGTGATGGAGAACCGCCGGACCATGGCCCGGGTGTTCCCAGACCTCTTCGCCAAGCATCGGGTGCGCGCAGTAGGCGACTACGCCGTCCACCTGCTCCGCTCCCTCCGTGCAGCGGCACCAGCCGGTACTACGGACCCGAACGTGGTCGTCTTGACCCCCGGCGTCTACAACTCGGCGTACTTCGAGCACTCGCTCCTGGCCCGGCAGATGGGTGTCGAACTGGTCGAGGGCCGGGACCTGTTCGCCCGCAACAACGTCATCTACCTGCGGACTACCGAGGGCGAGCAGCGGGTGGATGTGATCTACCGGCGGATCGACGACGAGTTCCTGGACCCGGTGCACTTCGTACCTGACTCAGTGCTCGGTGTCGCGGGCCTGGTGAACGCGGCGCGGGCCGGCAACGTGGTGGTCGCCAATGCGATCGGCAACGGCGTCGGCGACGACAAGCTGGTATACACCTACCTGCCCGAGATCCTGAAGTACTACCTGGGCGAGATCCCGCTGCTGCCGAACGTCGACACCTTCCGCTGCTGGCTGCCGGCCGAGCACGACGAAGTGCTCGACCGGCTGGACGAGCTGGTCACCAAGCCGGTGGAGGGCTCGGGCGGCTACGGGATCGTGTTCGGCCCGGATGCGTCGGCCAAGGAGCTTGCCGCGCAGCGCCGCCGGATCCGGAGCAACCCACGGGGGTGGATCGCGCAGCCCGTAGTACAGCTGTCCACTGTGCCGACCAAGGTCGGTGAGCGGCTGCAGCCCAGACATGTGGACTTGAGGCCCTTCGCTGTGAACGACGGCGAGTCCGTGTTCGTCCTGCCCGGCGGCCTGACCCGGGTGGCGATCCCGGAGGGCAGCCTGGTCGTGAACTCGTCCCAGGGCGGCGGCTCCAAGGACACCTGGGTGCTGGCGCCCAGGGCGTCCGACGATAACGCCGAGCTGCGCGGCCGTGGCCTGGCCGCGGCCGGTCTGCGCTCGGACGAGGCCAGTACTCCGGAGCAGGGCCCCGAGCTCAACGTCGCCCAACAGCAGCAACAGTGATGGGGAGGTGCTGACGATGCTCGCACGCAATGCCGAGTCGCTGTACTGGATCGGCCGGTACGTCGAACGCGCGGACGACACGGCCCGGATCCTCGACGTGTCGGTGCACCAACTGCTCGAGGACGCGACCGTGGACGCCGACACGGCCAGTCGCAGGCTGCTGGCGGTCCTGGGCATCGAACCGCCCAAAGGGACGACCCTGGACGTGTGGACGCTGACCGAGCTGGTGGCGATGTCCCCGGACCGCTCCGGCTCGATCGTCTCGTCCATCTCCAGTGCCCGCGAGAACACCCGGGTGGCGCGTGAGGTGGTCTCCAGTGAGCTCTGGCACTGCATCAACTCGATGTGGAACGCAGTACCCGAGCGCCAGCGCGCTGCTCGCCGAGTCGGCCCGCATGAGTTCTTCACCTTCGTAGAGGACCGCGCTGCGATGTTCGCGGGCCTCGCGGACTCCACGATGAGCAGAGACGACGGCTGGCGCTTCCTGGTGCTCGGCCGGTCGGTCGAGCGCGTCGACATGATCGTGCGGCTCCTGATGTCCCGGGTGGGCGACAAGCCGACCTCGCCGGGGTGGGTGACAGTACTGCGCTCAGCAGGCGCCCACGACACGTACCTGCGCACCTACCGGGGCGCTCTCGACGCATCCCGGGTAGTCCAGTTCCTGCTGATGGACCGGCTCTTCCCGCGCTCGGTGTTCCATGCGCTGAGCAAGGCCGAGTCCTGCCTGGAGGAGCTGGAGCACGGCGAGTCTGCTCGCATCGGCGCGAGCGCAGAGGCCAGCAGGTTGCTCGGCAAGGCTCGGAGCGACCTGGAGTTCCTGCGACCGGCTGAGCTGCTCGACGACCTCACTGGAAGGCTGCAGGCTCTGCAGGCAACCGTGCGCGAGGTCGGCGAGGCCGTGTCGCAGCAGTACTTCCACGCGGTGCCTTGGGTGGAGTGGAACAACGCGGAGGTGAACCTGTGAAGTGGCGTCTCCGGGTCGTCCACACGACTGGCTACCGCTACGCGACTGCCGTCACGCAGTCCTACAACGAGGCACGGCTCACCCCACGCAGCGACGACCGGCAGAACCTCATGGTCGCCCGGCTGGAGACAGTCCCTGCCACCCGTTCCTCCCGCTACACCGACTACTGGGGCACCGAGGTCAACTCCTTCGACCTGCACGCTCCCCACACCGAGCTGAAGGTCATCGCGGCCTCTGTCGTCGAGACCACAGCCCAGCCAACCCCGGAAGAGGAGGCGACGTGGGCGGACGTCCGCTCGCCCCAGAGCCTCGACCGGTACGGCGAGTACCTGGAGTTCGCGGAGTACGTCCCCAAGAACAAGGAGCTGGCCGCAATCGCCAGGGACCTCCGCAAGGACCTGAGCCCGGCAGAGACCGTCCTGGCGATCTCCAAGTGGGTTCACGGCACCATGACCTACCAGCGCGGGACCACTGGAGTGCACTCGTCGGCAGTGGACGCGTGGCAGGCCGGTGAAGGGGTCTGCCAGGACTACGCGCACCTGACGCTGGCGATGCTCCGCGCTGTCGGCGTACCGGCTCGGTATGTCTCTGGCTATCTGCACACCAAGGTTGATGCGGCTGTGGGGGAGACGGTGGTCGGTGAGAGCCATGCGTGGATCGAGGCGTGGACGGGTGGCTGGTGGGGGTACGACCCGACCAACGACATCCCGATCGCCCACCGGCACGTGTGGGTCGCCACTGGTCGTGACTACGGGGACGTGTCGCCGCTGAAGGGCATCTACTCGGGAGGAGCCGCCGCGGCAATCGATGTCACCGTCGACATCACTCGACTCGCCTGAATGCGGCAGAGTGTTCCTATGCGGGCGATGACGGTAGTGCCGGGCAAGGCTGACTCTGCGTCGGTCGGCGAGGTGCGGGAGCCCCCCGAGTCCGATGGCTCGGTACTGGTCGAGGGATTGCTCGCTGGGATCTGCGGGACCGACATCGAGCTGTGCAGCGGTCTCTTCGGCACTGGCCGTCCCGGCGCCGACAGGCTGGTGATCGGGCACGAGTCGCTCGGTCGAGTCCTAGAGGCGCCAGCGGGCTCAGGCTTCGCCGCTGGCGACCTAGTGGCTGGCATAGTCCGCCGCCCCGACCCAGTGCCCTGCCCAGCCTGCGCACGTGGCGAGTGGGACTTCTGCCGCAACGGCCGCTACACCGAGCGCGGCATCAAGGAGATGGACGGCTACGGCGCCGAGCGCTGGCGAGTAGACCCGTACTACGCCGTCCCGGTCCCAAAGCAACTCGGAAGCCTCGGCGTACTGGTCGAGCCCGCCAGCATCTTGACCAAGGCCTGGGACCAGATCGACCAAGTCGGTGCCCGCTCCTGGTACGGCCCGGAGCACGTACTGGTCACAGGAGCCGGTCCGATCGGGCTACTGGCCGCACTGATCGCCAGCCAGCGCGGGTACACCGTGCATGTACTCGATCTCGCCACTGACGGCCCCAAGCCACAGCTGGTGCGGGATCTCGGCGCGGAGTACCTCACCGATCTCTCCGACCTGACAGTGGCGCCGGATGTGGTGGTCGAGGCGACCGGGGCCGGGCAGCTCGTGTTCGACTGCGCGAAGCTGCTGCCGCCGGCCGGGGTCATGTGTTTGACCGGGATCTCGCCGGGGCCGGCGTCCATCGATGTCCAACTCGATGCGCTGACGCGGCAACTCGTAGTACGGAACGCTGCGCTGGTCGGGACGGTCAATGCGGCCAAGCGGCACTATGCCGACGCCGTGGATGTCCTGCTGGCCGCGGACCCGGCCTGGCTGGAGCGACTCATCACGCGGTCGGTGCCGCTGTCGGAGTGGCCGCGCGCACTGGTCAAGGAGCCCGGCGACATCAAGGTGGTCGTGGATCTCCAGTCGTGACCTGCAAGGATGTGATCAAACACTGTGAAGGGAGCCCCAGGTGCCGGAGACGAAGGGTCGGACCACCGAGCAGATCGAGGCGGACATCGCCGCCACCCGCGCCCGACTGGCCTCGACCGTCGATGAGCTGGTCGACCGGGCGCACCCGAAGAACGTCGCCAAGCGGCAGGTCGAACAGGCCAGGGCCCAGGTGTTCGACGAGCGCGGGCAGTTGCGCACCCAGAAGCTGGTCGCCGTGGGTGCCGCGGCGGTGGGTGTCCTCGGCATGCTGATCATGATCCGCAAGCTGGTGGGTCGCCGGTGACGGCTCGCAAGCGGCTGGCCGACGACAAGCTGCCGATCCGGATGCTGCACGACCGGGTGCTGGTCTCGACCGAGGCCGAAGGTGAGCGCAAGTCCTCGGCCGGCATCCTGATCCCGGCGACCGCGCAGATGGGCCGCCGGCTGGCCTGGGCCAAGGTGGTCGCGATCGGCGCCAACGTCCGCACCGTCGAGGTCGACGACCGGGTGCTGTTCGACCCCGAGGACCGGGCCGAGGTCGAGGTCCGCGGCGACGACTACGTCCTGCTCCGCGAACGCGACCTGCACGCGGTGGCCGCCGGCCGCCTCGAGGACGGCCAGACCGGCCTCTACCTCTAACCCGCTCACCTCGCCCACAGCCACCCCGGGCAAGCCCACCCCTGGTGGGCTTGAACACCAAGCGGCGACCTTGAACAAGTAATAACTTGTCCGAGGTCACCGGATGGTGTTCAAGGTCACCAGATGTGGCTGGGGTCAGAAGCTGTTCGGGCCGAAGCGGAAGATGGCGACCAGTAGGGCCAGGATCAGCACCGTGGCGTTGATGCCGAGCTGGGGGTACTCCTTGCGCCGGGCGTGGGTGATGATCGCGCCGATCATGATGATCGCCAGGCCGGACGCGGCCAGCGGGACGAGCACCGGGGCGATGTCGAAGGCGCCCGGCAGGATCAGGCCGAGGGCGCCGAGCGCCTCGGCGCCGCCGATCAGCTTGAGCGTGCCCGCGGAGAAGTCCTTGGTCCAGGCCATCTGCGGGTTCTCGTTGAGCTTGGCCTTCGACTGGCTCAGCTTGGTGAAACCCGCGGCCAGGAAGAACGCCGCGAGGACACCGGCGACGATCCAGAGAAACACATTCATCAGTGACGATCCGCTCTCGAAGTGTTAGTTGACGCATCAACCCTAGTCGCGATGAGTTGAAGCGTCAACCAATTCGGGTAGAGTGGTGACATGACCGGGGAGGACGACGGGGTGCGCTGGCTCGCGCCGGATGAACTTGCGGCCTGGATGTCGCTGGCCGCGCTGATGTTCAAGCTGCCGGGCGCGCTCGACTATCAGTTGCAGCGCGACTCGGGGCTGACCCATTTCGAGTATCTGGTGATGGCGGGACTGTCCGAATCGCCGGATCGTTCGCGCCGGATGAGTGAGCTGGCCGGCTTCGCCAACGGGTCGCTGTCCAGGTTGTCGCATGTGGTGAAGCGACTCGAGAAGCGCGGCTTCGTCGTACGCAGGCCAGACGTCGAGGATGGCCGGATCACGGTCGCCGAGCTCACCGACGCCGGGTGGGAGCAGGTCGTCGCGGCGGCGCCCGGGCATGTGGCTGCTGTGCGGGAGTACGTGATCGATGCGCTGACTCCCGAGCAGTTGGCGCAGCTCAAGGAGATCGGCGACGCGATTCACCGGAAGGTCGACCCGGGCCGGTCCTGCTGAATCCGCTTGCCCACCCGCGAACGACCGTGCTTTTATTGATCCCGTGAGCAAAGGTGAAGAGACGCGCGCCGCGGTGCTGGACGAGGCGGCCCGCCAGGTCAGCCTGGTCGGGCTCGGCGCGCTCACCATCGGGCTGCTCGCGGACAAGACCGGGCTGTCCAAGAGTGGGCTGTTCGGGCACTTCCGGTCCAAGGAGCAGTTGCAGGTCGCGGTGATCGACTGGGCCGGCGAACTGTTCGCCGAGCGGGTGCTGCGGCCGGCGCTGAAGATGCCGCGCGGCGAGCCGCGGCTGCGGGAGCTGTTCGATCGCAAACTGCGCTGGGACAACGGCGATCTCGCCTTGCCCGGTGGATGTTTCTTCACGAGCGTGTCGGCCGAGCTGGACGACGCTCCGCCTGGCCCGGTGCGGGATCGGGTGGTGCAGATCGAGCGTGACTACGTCGACACGATCACCACCGTCTTCCGGACCGGGATCAGCGAGGGGCAGTTCCGCGCCGACGCGGATCCGGAGCAGTACGCCTTCGACATCCGCGGTGTGCTGATGTCGTACCACCTGGCCAGCCGGTTGCTGGCCGACCCCCAGGCCGAGGATCGGGCCCGCGCCGCTTTCGAGGCGCTGCTCCGGGCGGCCAAGATCTGAATCCTTCCCCTGAGGAGTACGCATGTCGGCAAAGAAAAGCACGAACGGTCGGACTCTTGAAAGACAGCAGCGAGTCTTCCGGCTGCTCGAGTGGGTCGCCCCGGCGGCCGGCGCCAAACTGCTGGACACGATCTGGTTCCGCCTTCCACAGGCCTCCGAGAAGGCCAAGCGGTTGCGGGTGGAGTTGCCGGAGTCCGTCGCTTTGGAGTTGCCGTTCGAGAACGGTCTGGTGCGTGGGCGCAGCTGGGGTGACGGACCGACGATCTATCTCGTCCATGGCTGGGGTGGTTGGGGGCTTCAACTGGCCGCCTTCGTACCACCGTTGGTCGAAGCGGGTTTCCGCGTGATCACCTTCGATGCGCCGAGCCACGGGGAGTCCGAGCCAGGTCGGGAGGGCGGTCAGCGGTCCACGCTGCCCGAGCTGTCCGATGCGTTCGAGGCAGTCGTCGCCGCCTACGGGCCGGCGTACGGGGTGATCGCGCATTCGCTGGGCGCGGCCGCGGTGACGTTGGCGTTGCGGAACGGATTCGGCGCCCGGCGGATCGTGTTCCTCGCGACGGCGACCGACTTCCGCGAGGGGCTGGCGCAGTACGAGGCCCACCTCGGCTTCGGTCCGCGGATCAGGGCCGGCTTCCTGCGCCGGTTCGGTCGCAGGTTCGGCCCGATGGAGAGCTATACCGTCCCGCTGATCGTCGACGCGCTGGCCGAGGAGCGCGAACTGCCCGCGTTGCTGGTGATCCACGACCGCTCGGACCGTGAAACCTCGGCCGACGGCAGCGCCGCCCTCGTCAACGTCTGGCCCGACGCCAAACTCCAGCTCACCGACGGCCTCGGCCACAACCGGGTCCTCCGTGACCCCACTGTGGTCACGAATGCCGTTGGCTTCCTCGTCGAAGGTTCCACAGAGCGGGCGGTCGCTGACCGGCCGGAAGCGGCGCAGGAGACAATGCAGGGGTGACCTTCGCATCCACCTCCAGTCGTCTGCCGGACTTTCCCTGGGACAAGCTCGCCCCCTTCAAGCAGAAGGCGGCGGCTCATCCGGACGGGATCGTGGATCTGTCGATCGGTAGCCCGGTCGACCCGGTACCGGAGCTGGTGAAGAAGGCCCTGGCGGACGCGGCCGACGCGCCGGCGTACCCGACGACCATCGGGATCGGTACTGCGCGCCAGGCGGCCGTCGACTGGCTGGCCCGTCGGCTGGATGTACCGAACGTCGACCCGCAGCACGGCATCCTCCCGGTGATCGGCACCAAGGAGCTGATCATGCTGCTGCCGACTCTGCTCGGCATCGGCGCCGGCGACACGGTACTGATCCCAGACCTCGCCTACCCGACCTACGAGGCCGGTGCAGCGCTCGCTCGGGCGACCAGCATCCCGGTGGCCGACCCCACCCAGTACGACGGCCCAGTACGAGTCGCCTACCTCAACTCACCGCGCAACCCGTCCGGCCAGATCACCTCAGCCGACGAGCTGCGCGCAGCGGTCGAGTGGGCCCGGGCCAACGACGTACTGCTGGTCAGCGACGAGTGCTACATGGAGTTCGGCTGGGACGCGACTCCTGTGTCGGTGCTGCACCCGGACGTCTGCGGCGGCACCTTCGACAACCTGCTAGCAGTGCACTCGCTGTCCAAGCGCTCCAACCTCGCTGGCTACCGTGCTGGCTTCGTAGCGGGCGACGAGGCAGTAGTCGCCGAGCTGCTGGCGGTGCGCAAGCATGCGGGCCTGATGGTCCCGGCGCCGATCCAGGCCGCTATGGCTGCCGCTTTCGCCGACGACACGCATGTAGACGAGCAGCGCGCCCGGTACATCCGCCGCCGGACAGTACTGCGTGATGCGTTGACCGCTGCGGGTTGGGAGATCACCTTGTCGGAGGGCGGCCTCTACTTGTGGGCGAGCAATCCGGCGTACGACGCCTATGGCTCGGTGGAGGCGCTGTCCGAGCGCGGCATCCTCGTCGCGCCGGGTGCCTTCTACGGCACGGCGGGTGAGCGGCACATCCGGGTCGCGCTGACCGGTACCGATGAGCGGATCGACGCCGCCGTCAAGAGATTGCACGAATAGTCGAACATTTTGGGCAGAGTGTGACGTCTTCCTGGGTAGAAGCCTCTTAGTAGGTGAGAGGAGAGCTGGGGTGGCTCTCCCGAACTGGGGAGGACTGGCCCATGAAGGCTCGTGCCTTGGGATCGGCCGCCTTCACGGCGGTGCTGTGTCTCGCACTGCTACCGGCGGTCGCGACGGCTGCGGAGACTCCGACGCCGGCTCCGGCTGAGACACCAACTACAACTCCAACCACAACACCAAGTGCGACACCAACTACGACACCAGTTACGACCCCGCCGCCGACTCCTGCGGTGGCCACGCCGATCACGCTGACCCAGCCGGCCAATACCTGGGAGGACCGCCCGATCACGCTCGCGGGCCGGATGGAGAGCGGCCTGGCGAACTGGTACCTGACCCTCTGGCAGAAGCAGGGCACCACCTGGGTGCTCCGCGGCTCGACCCGCACGATCGCCAACGGCGCCTACAAGTTCCTGTACACCTTGCCGACCCCCGGCGCCGCGACCTTCCGCGTCGTGATCGGCAACAAGAACCCGGGCACCCTCGGCCTCTCCCCGGACCGCACGCTCACCGTGCTCAACCGCACGCTCGTGATGAACAAGCCCGCCGCGGCGTACACCGTGCTGACCGGCGTGAAGATGACCGGCAAGCTGACCCCGCCCGAGCCCGGCAAGAAGCTGGTCGGCCTGCAGGACCGGTACGGCGGCGCGTGGCGGACCCTGACGAGTGCGTGGATCGCGGCCAACGGGACGTTCGCAGTACCGGTGCCGGACAACCTGCCTGCGACCAAGACCGTCCGGGTGATCACGCTCGGCGTCCCGGCAGCCGCTGTCGAAGCCTCCGGGTATGCCGTGATCACGATCAAGGCGCTGGTGAACGCGAAGGTCGCCCTCGTCGGGGCCGGCTACGTCAACAAGACCTACCGGGCCGGATGCCCGGTGAAGCCGTCGCAACTGCGTCTGTTGACCTTGAATTACTGGGGTTTCGACGGTCTCGTGCATCGCGGTGAGCTGATCGTCCGGGACGCGGCCGTGGCCAAGATGATCACCGTCTGGACCGCCAGCTTCAACGCCAAGTTCCCGATCCGACGGATGCAGCGCGTCGACCTGTACGGCGGCAGCGACATCCGGTCGATGGTGGCGGACAACACCTCGGTCTTCAACTGCCGCCAGGTCACCGGCAACCCGTATGCCCTCTCGCCACACTCCTACGGCTACGCGATCGACATCAACACCGTGGAGAACCCGTACCTCGCGGCGAACAACGTCTGGTACCCGTCGAACGGCCTGGCGTATCGCAACCGGTCGGTCGTCCGGGCCGGGATGCTGTTCAGCACCAGCGCACCGACCAAGGCACTGCGCGCTGCAGGCTTCTTCTGGGGCGCCGGCTGGCGTCAGCCCGACTACCAGCACTTCGAGCCCAAGTGAAATCCGCAGTAGCTCTGGCCCTCAGCGCTGCAGTCCTCTTGGGCGGCTGCAGCGCCGAGCCGGCCGCCTCGCCCGCGCCGACACCCACCTCGGCGAGCGGCGGCACAGTGCCGGTGCCGACCAACACACTGAACACCACCCCACCTACCAACGCCGCCGAGCCCCCCGCTCTCCCGGAGCAAGCGACAGCGCCTCCACCCGCAGCGGCCGGACCTGTCTCGTCCAAGAACCTCCCGGCCCCCGCCAAGCTAGGCAAAGGCTGGAAGACCTATACCGACCCCGGCGGCGCAGAGGCCGGCTTCCTGGGCAACGACACCTGGACCCGCCGCCGTGCCCCTCAGCAAGCTGCCTACGAAGCCCTCCCCGTCGGCTGCGGCAACCCGCTTCCCACCGACTCACTACCCGTCCCGACGCACGCACTGCAGGGCACCTACCGCACAGCAACCGCCAAACCGGCCACGGTCCTGGTGCTCCGCTTCGCGGACTCCGCCCGAGCCAAGGCGTACTACACCGGCTACCAAGCCCGTATGACCGCCTGCGGCACCAAGGGCGGCCTCCAGGTCAAACAGCTCTGGTCCTCCCCAGATGCGGTCGCCGCGGTCCGTTCCTACGAAGCTGCCGAGGCGTTTGTGGAGGTTTCCACGCTCAAGGGCTCTACCGTGGCCTTATTGGCCCAGACGTCCGCCAGTCCCGCCGGTCAGGCTTCCTGGGCGCGGACGGTAGTACCGGCTCTGCAGGCTGTGATCGATTTGCCGTAAAGATGTACTACCTTTCAGTATTTTTTGGATCTAAACTCCTGACATGGCTGACTTCGACAGGTATACGCGGCTGACGGCTGAGCTGGAGCCGCCGTACGCGGTGGTCGACCTGGCCGCGTTCCGCCGGAACGCGGACGATCTGGTCCGCCGAGCCGCCGGTACGCCGATCCGCGTAGCGTCCAAGTCCGTGCGCTCCCGGGCGCTCATCAAGGCAGCGCTCGACCGGCCCGGGTTCCACGGCGTGATGAGCTACTCGCTGCCGGAGGCGATCTGGCTGGCGCAGGACGGCGTCGACGACATCCTGATGGGCTACCCGACCGTGCATCGTGCTGCGCTGCGGGAGCTGGCCGCCGATGCAGAGCTGGCGTCGCGGATCACGCTGATGATCGACGACTTCGAGCAGCTCGCCTACATCAAGTCGGTGACCGGTGGCGGCGAACGGATCCGGGTCTGCCTCGACGTCGACGCGTCCCTGCGGATCCTCGGCCAGCACCTCGGCGTACGCCGCTCGCCGCTGCGTACTCCCGAGCAGGCGCTCGAACTCGCTCGCCGGGTCGTTGCGGACGACGCCTTCGAGCTGGTCGGCGTGATGTTCTACGAAGCGCAGATCGCCGGCCTGCCGGACACGTCACCGGCCGTCCGGCTGGTCAAGAAGCTCTCGGCGCGCGAGTTGTCCGACCGCCGCGGCCTGATCGTCGACGCCCTCAAGCAGGTCGCGCCGTTGCGGCTGGTCAACTCAGGCGGTACCGGAAGCCTCGAGATCAGCAGCGCCGACCCCTCGGTCACCGAGGTCACCGCGGGCTCCGGCCTCTACGGACCCACGCTCTTCGACAAGTACGACGTCTTCCAGCCGGAACACGCGGTCGTCTACGCGCTCGGCGTGGTCCGCCGCCCGACGTCGCGGATCGCGACCCTGTTCGGAGGCGGCTATGTCGCGTCCGGCCCGGCCAAGAAGTCGCGGCTGCCCTCGCCGAGCTGGCCACTCGGGCTGAGCCTGCTCGGTACCGAAGGCGCCGGCGAAGTACAGACGCCGGTCGTGGGCGAGAACGCGCGCGGGCTGCGGATCGGCGACCGGGTCTGGATGCGCTACGCCAAGGCAGGCGAGATGCTGGAACGATTCGACGTACTGCACGCGATCGACGGCAACGAGCTGACCGAGCTCGTCACCTACCGGGGTGAGGGGAAGAACTTCGGATGAGCACCACCTGGCGGAACTGGGCCGGTACCGAGTCGGCGACCGGCGTGGAGACCCTGCGGCCGTCGTCGGTCGACGAGGTCGCGGCGATGGTCAAGACGGCGGCCGAGCAGGGCAAGCAGCTCAAGGCGGTCGGCTCCGGCCACTCGTTCACGGGCTGCTCAGTGCCCGAGCAGGTGGCGGTCCGGCTCGACGGGCTGTCCTCGATCACCAGCGCCGACGCCTCGTCCGGCCGGGTGACGCTCGGCGCCGGCACCGGCCTGGCCAAGCTGAACGCCGGGCTCGCGTCGTTCGACCTGGCGATGGCGAACCTCGGCGACATCGACAAGCAGACCATCTCCGGTGCGATCTCCACCGGCACCCACGGCACCGGCGCGAAGCTCGGCGGGATCGCGACGCAGATCGTCGGGCTCGAGCTCGTCACGGCTGACGGCTCGGTGCTGCATTGCTCGGCCGACGAGAACCAGGACGTGTTCAACGCCGCTCGGGTCTCGGTCGGCGCGCTCGGTGTGATCACGTCGCTCACGCTGCAGACGGTGCCGGCCTTTTTGCTGCGTGCGCAGGAGATGCCGCTGCCGCTGGGCGAAGTACTGGGTGGTTTCGATGAGCTTGCCGATGGCAACGATCACTTCGAGTTCTACTGGTTCCCGCACACCGACGTCGCGCTGACCAAGCGCAACAACCGGGTCGGTCCCGGCATCGGCGCGTCACCGGTCGGCCGGGTGCGTGGCTGGGTCGACGACGAGTTGCTGTCCAACCGCGTCTTCGAGTGGACCAACCGCCTGTCGGTACGCCGTCCTGGGCTGGTGCCGCGGATCAATCAGCTCGCGTCGCGGGCGCTGTCGGCACGGGAGTACGTCGACTCGTCGTACAAGGTGTTCTGTTCGGAGCGCAACGTGGTGTTCCGCGAATCGGAGTACGCCGTACCGCGTGAGCATGTGGTCGAGGTCGTGCGGCAGTTGCGTTCCTGGATCGAGCGGTCGGGGGAGCGGCTGCCGTTCCCGATCGAGGTCCGGGTCGCGGCGGCCGACGACATCTGGCTGTCGACGGCGTACGGGCGCGACACCGGGTACATCGCGATCCACCAGTACCACCGGCTCGCGCACGACAAGTACTTCGACGCCTTCGAGCAGATCGTCGGAGCCTTCGGCGGCCGGCCGCACTGGGGCAAGCTGCACACGCTCGAGGCGGCCGACTTCCGCGAGCGGTACCCGCGGTTCGACGACTTCCTCGCCGTCCGTGACCGGCTCGACCCGCGGCGCACGTTCGCGAATCCCTACACCCGACAGGTCTTCGGCGCCTAGAACTTCAGGGCCGGATCGCCGGTATTCCGGGGCAAACCAGGTCCCGGACGAACCGTCGCGGCCGTAGCCTTCCGGTATGACTGCACCGGAACCGCTCGAAGCGTTGCCCGAGGACTGGACCAAGGCCCTGGCGGTCGTCGCCCACCCCGACGACCTCGAATTCGGCGCCGCGGCCGCGATCGCGCGCTGGACCGGCCAGGGTAAGGAGATCGTCTACGTCCTGCTCACCTCCGGCGAGGCGGGCATCGACGGCATCGCCCCGGCCGAGAGCGGCCCGCTGCGGGAGGCCGAGCAGATCGAGTCGGCGCGCATCGTCGGCGTCCCGGTGGTCGAGTTCCTCGGCCAGCCCGACGGCACGATCGAGTACGGCGTCGCGCTGCGCCGACTGATCGCCGGCGCGATCCGGCGGCACCAGCCCGAGATCGTCATCACGAACAACTTCCGGGACACCTGGGACGGCGACGCGATGCTGAACCAGGCCGACCACATCAACACCGGCCGGGCCACCCTCGACGCGGTCCGGGACGCCGCCAACCGGTGGATCTTCCCTGATGACGGCGAGCGCTGGGGCGGTGTCCGGCAGGTGTGGGCGGCCGGCTCACCGGACAGCAAGCACGCCATCGACACGACCGATACCTTCGCGGTCGGGGTCGACTCGCTGAAGGCGCACAAGGCGTACATCGAGGGGCTCAACTGGCCGCACTTCGACGCGGAGGAGTTCCTCGAGGGGATCGGCCGCGGGCACGGCACCAGGCTCGGTACGACGTACGCGGCGGCCTTCGAGGTGTTCACGCCCTGATCGACTGAGTGCCGTGGCCAGTCGCCCCGTCCGGCGGCAGCCGCGGAGTACCGAACGAACCGGTCGGCCACCCCGTGCCTATCACGGGGTGGGGCCGGTACGTCCTGTTGTCAGTCGTTGGGGAGATCGAGTGAGGCGTTCAAGTGCGGCGGAGTGGGCAGTGGTTTGCGAGGCTCGCGGTCCCCGCTGAAGCCGGGACCGGGCGGGTTGCCGGGGCCGGTCCAGGAGCGGACCAGGGTCGGGCCCTTGCGGGACAGCCGGAGCAGGTCGAGTTGCAGGACCTGGCTGGCCGGGATGCCGAGCTGGGCGAGCGTCCGGTTCGCCATCAGCGCCGCCTCGTCGGTCTTCCGCGGGCTGAAGTTGTGCTGCAGGACGAGCGCGACCTTGCCGTCGGGCAGGTCCTCGATGCGTCGCAGGTGCATGCCTTTGTCGAGGCGACCGGACAGCATGGCCAGGGTGAAGTAGGCGGACGTGGACTGGCGTCGATCGATGGTGGCGCGGGCGATCACTTCGTAGCGGGCCATGTTCCGATCATGCGTCGGCAACGGGCCGTTTTCCAGCAATCCCTTCTGCTGGTGCCAGACTCGAACTGTTGGGCCCAGCCGACAGAGGGGGCGATGGGCGTGACGCAGGACGACCCCGCCCGGAACCCGGCGGACCCGGACACCGACGACTCGTACACGCCGGACGCCTGGCAACCGCCCTGGTGGCTGCTGGCCTTCGCCCCGTTCTGCTGGCTTCTGGTCGGGGCGTTGGTGCTCAACGCCCGAGGCTGGCAGGTCGCCTTGGTAGCCGGCCTGCTCCTGGCGCCGATCGGGATGCCGATTCCGGTAGTACTGCGGTGGATCAGGAACCACCCGCGGCTGGCCGGCTTCTACGTGGCTCCGCTGACCTTCGCCGCCACGGTCCTGCTGACCGGCCTGCCGCTCTGGCTCTGCGTGGCGATCACCATCGCCGCCACCCTGCTGGCCCTCGTCATCACCACCATCCGCGCCTTCTCCCAGGCCGAATAGCTTTGTAGCTAGAGGGCCAGGGCGCGGTGGGCGTCGGCCAGCACTGCGGGGGAGGCGAGGGACTGCCAGCGCGGGATCTGTTCGGTGAGGAACGCGTGCAGTTTGGGCTTGAGGTCCGGGGCGTGGTCGAGGACGTCCAGCTCGTTGACGATGGTGAGATCGATGAAGTCGCGGAGCTCCGCGGAGGTCAGCTCCTCCGACGTACCGGTGAAGCGATCCGTCACCGTGCTGTGCTCGGCGAGATCGCGCCAGGTCGTCTCGCGCTCGCACGACCCGTACCGATAGACGAGCAACTCCGCCTCCGGCCCGATCACCGCCTCGAGGACCGGCCGTTCCTCCTGCCAGTCGAACAGATGCGTCGGAAACCCATCCGTCCCGTACGCCGCATGCGCCAGCCCCGCCAGTACGAGCGTCTCGGACCCTCCGAGCGAGCGGAGTCGCTTGGCGACCCGATGCAGATGCACGTACAACGTGCCACCCGCATGCCCCAGCTCATCGGCACCACGAATGAGCAACAACGATCCCAGGTCTTGGAATGTGCTCATCTGACCCCTTCTGTTCGGAGCGGTCAGGGCCCGACAGGACCGGCCCAGGCAAACAACCTACGACGCCCGAACCCCCCACGCCCACCACCACGGCGTGCCGACTCGGTCACAGCCAAAACCACCTCGCATCGCTGGCGAGAGTGCCGGGCCGGGTGACTGCGTTCCACCGCAGTCACCCAACCCGGCACCTCCTCACACCTTCCCCAGCAACCTGCACCGGACGCCTCTGATGCAGTCCCTGGAGAAACCACCCAACGATCGGCACAGGGAAGGTACCAACCACCAGGCGAGTCATCTCCCCCACCACAACACCCCAACAACCAACTCCACCAACCCCACCCCAAGCCCGCCGCCCCGCAACCTCCACCAGCCACTAGCACCCAGCACCAGCAGGCCTTCAGTCCCGCCGCGCTCTCCGACGCTTACCGCGAGACGACTCCAGGCAGTTGCCAGCTCCAGCTCCAGCACCTCACCAGCACCGCCACCCCTTCAGTCCGCAGCTCGGGGACTCCTGCGCGGGGACATCACCCGTGCCAACCAGCCATCCATCGTCGCCGCAGGCACGAGCCTCCGCGACAACCAGTCATCCGCCGTCGCCGCGGGCACGGGTCTCCGTGCCAACCAGCCATTCGCCGTTGCCGCGGGCACGGGTCTCCGTGCCAACCAGCCATTCGCCGTTGCCGCGGGCACGGGCTCCGCGACAACCAGCTTGTACTCAACACGCAGGCGACGCAGGAGCCTGCGCCCAGGGTGGGTGGGAGCTAAGCGCCGTGTGAGCGACGAAGGAGCGAGCGTGGCGTCGGCGTGGGACTTCCTGC
This sequence comes from Kribbella sp. NPDC051718, assembly GCF_040681515.1. Lineage (NCBI taxonomy): Bacteria > Bacillati > Actinomycetota > Actinomycetes > Propionibacteriales > Kribbellaceae > Kribbella > Kribbella sp. NPDC051718. Next base: position 101,092 of record NZ_JBFAYZ010000014.1, read on the forward strand.
GCCAGACGTCAGCCGTTCCCGCCGTTCGCCGGTCGGCCAGAGGGTCGGGCCTCGGCGACGACCAGCTCGTAGTCGAACAAGCCGGCGACGCAGGAGCCTGCGCCCAGGGTGGGTGGGAGCTAAGCGCCGTGTGAGCGACGAAGGAGCGAGCGTGGCGTCGGCGTGGGGAGTGCTCGCGCCGGACGGTTTGGGTTGTACCCGTCACCCCCGGCCGGGGCGAGCCGGTGGGGGTGACGGGTGGTGCCTGCTGGTGATGAGCCAGCAGGCAAGTACGGAGCTAGTCGTCGAGCTCGGCGAGGGCCTTGCGGGCTGCTTCCAGCTCGGCTTCGAGGGCTGCGACCTTGGCGGCTTGTTGCTCGCGGGCGGCGTCGATGACCTCGTCGATCGGGCCGGAGAGGTCCTCGTGCAGTTCCTTGGCCGCGCGCGAGACGGCGGCGGCTGCGACCAGGAGGTTCTTGGCGATGTAGCTGTTGCCCTGCTTGAGCTCGGCCTTCCACTCGCCGTCGGCGGTGCCGGTGACGGTCAGGGTGAGCTCGAGGGTCTTGGTCTTCTTCGGGGCCGCCTTCTTGGCCGGCGCCTTCTTCGGCTTCTCGGCGAGGGGCGCGGTGGTCTCCGCGTCCTCGGAGGTGGCCGGGCTGTCGACCGAAGCGTCGGTGGTCGAGGCCGAGTCGGTGGCAGTCGAAGAGTCGAGCGCCGCCTCGGGAGTGTCGACGGCGTCGGTCTGTGCTTCTGCTGCGAAGGTGTCTACAGTCATCGTTGCGGCGATCTCCCTGGGTGACATGTCCCCGCCGAAGCGGGCTGGCGCTGAGAGCACATTAGAACATACGTTCGACCCCCAGCGCCAATCGCCACGCCGCAACCGATCAGGCCGTGTGCTCCTTGCGGTCACCGGACCAGTCGAGGTGGAAAGCACCCTCGCGGTCGACCCGGTGATACGTGTGCGCCCCGAACAGATCCCGCAGTCCCTGGATCAACGAAGCAGGCAGCCGCTCGGCCCGCAGCCCGTCGTAGTACGACAGAGCGGCGGAGAAGCCCGGAGCAGGCACGCCAGCGGTGGCCGCCGTGGCGACAACCCGACGCCAAGCGTCCTGCCCGCTCACAACGGCTTCCTTGAAGTAGTCGTCGACCAGCAGCGACGGCAGTGCCGCGTCCCGGTCGTACGCCTCCTTGATCCGGTCCAGGAAGCGCGCCCGGATGATGCACCCGCCCCGCCAGATCTTCGCCATCGCGCCCAGGTCGATGTTCCACCCGTACTGATCCGAAGCCGCCCGGATCGCGTCGAACCCCTGCGCGTAGGCAACCAGCTTCGACGAGTACAGCGCGTGCCGCACGTCATCGATGAACGCATCCCGATCAACCGAGACGGAACCCTCCGAAGGCCCAGCCAGTACGCCGGCAGCCGCCGACCGCCGCACGGTGTCGCCGGACAGCGACCGGGCAAACACAGCCTCCGCCATCCCGCTCACCGGAATCCCCAGGTCCAGCGCGACCTGCACGGTCCAGCGCCCAGTGCCCTTCTGCTCCGCCTGGTCCAGCACCACATCCACGAACGGCCCACCGGTCGACTCGTCGACCTGGCTCAGCACCTCCGCGGTGATCTCGATCAGGAACGACTCCAGGTCGCCCGTGTTCCAGTCCCGGAACACGTCAGCGATCTCCGGAGCGCTCAGCCCCAGCACGCTGCGCAGCAGGTCGTACGCCTCAGCGATCAGCTGCATGTCGGCGTACTCGATGCCGTTGTGCAACATCTTGACGAAGTGACCCGCGCCGTCCGGCCCGACGTGCACGCAGCATGCCTCGCCGTTCACCTGCGCCGAGATCTTGGTCAGGATCGGGCCGAGCGACTCGTACGACTCGACCGAACCGCCCGGCATGATGCTCGGACCGTTCAGCGCACCTTCCTCGCCGCCGGACACGCCGGCGCCGACGAAGTGCAGCCCCTTGGCCTTCAGCGCGTCCTCGCGCCGCCGGGTGTCGGCGAAGTGCGCGTTGCCGGCATCGATCACGATGTCGCCCTGGTCGAGCAGCGGCACGAGCTCGTCGATCACCGCGTCGGTGGGCTCGCCGGCCTTGACCATGATGATGATCTTGCGCGGCTGCTCCAGCGAGGCGACCAGCTCGGGCAGGTCGGCGGCCGGGGTGAACTCACCCTCGTGGCCGAACTCCTTGATCAGCGCGTCCGTCCGGCCCTGCGACCGGTTGTGGACGGCGACGCGGAAGCCGTTGCGGGCCAGGTTCCGGGCCAGGTTGCGGCCCATCACCGCGAGCCCGGTGACGGCGATCTGGGCTGGAGCAGTACTCATGGAGGTCTCCTGCGAGTGAGTGCTGGAAGTCTGAGTGCGAGACCAGTCTGCTGCCACGGGCAACCCGGTCGTCCATCGGGTGGCCAACCGCTGGAACCCGGTTCCCATTCCCGCCGAGCCCTTCTCAACCGCTCCGAATCGGTGGTAGACATCTGAGAAATCGATTTCCCAGATCGTGAGGTCCGCCCATGACCAGCTCACTGCGACGCGCCGTGGCCGCCCTTCTCGGCGTCGTTCTCGTCCTCCCGGCGACCCTTCCAACAGCAGCCGGTACCACGTACGCCCCCGCACCAACCAACGACAACGCCAACGCCAGCGACAACAGCCCCGTCGGCTGGGACGTCTACCGCCACCTCGACCGCCTCCCCGAGCTGCCGACCGGCGTCCGTACCAAGCAGTTCTCCAGCTTCGGCCGCGACGGCACCAACAACGACGGCTTCGACGGCACCTACTCCTGCCTGAGGACGACCCCACAAGGCTGCGTGATCGCCGAGGACGACGGCCCCGGCGAGATCGCCTCGATCTGGTTCACCCGCGACGAGGGCGACGTCCGCAAGACCGGCACCGTCACCGTCGAGGCGGACGGCAAGAAGGTCCTCGACGCCAGCTTGCAGGACGTCGTCGACGGCAAACTCGGCGCCCCCTTCGTCTACCCGCTCGTCGCCAACGCGCTCCAGACCAGCGGCGGCGTCTACATCCGCGTCCCGATGCCGTACCAGAAGTCGATGCGGGTAACCGTCCAGAACAACCCGCTCTTCTATCACGTCGACTACCGCGAATTCCCCGACGCGACCGGCGTGACCACCTTCGACCCGACCGACAAGGCCGAAGACGTCGTCGCCCTCCTCAACGCGTCCGGCACCAAAGACCCCAAGCCGGCCCAACCGCAGGCAAGAACCACGAAGACCACGGTAAATCTTGCCCCCGGCAAACAACTCACTCTCGCGGACACCCAGGGCCCCGGCGAGCTCAGCGCCCTCAAGCTGAAGCTCCCGCAGATCGTCGGCCTCGACCTGAAGACGTTCGCCGACGACGGCCGCGCCTTCCTCGGCGGCAGCAAGTTCACCCTCGAGATCGACCCCGCCAACACCGGGGTCAAGCTGATCCGCCGGATGGACCTGCGGATCGGCAATCAGCGGGCCAAGGTCTTCGTCGACGGCGTCCAGTCCGGTGAGTGGACGCCGCTACCGGCCCAGGGCGCCCAGTGGGCCGACCAGGTAGTCGACCTCCCCGCTAGCGTGACCGCGGGCAAATCCCAGATCGAGATCCGCAACGAGTTCATCTCGTCCGAGCTCGACTTCAACGAGTTCACCTACTGGGCAGACTCGGTCATGAACCAGACAGTCAAGCGCACCGACACCCTCGACGTCGGCCCGCAGCACCTCGCCGACGAGCAGGCCCACGCCTACCAGATCACCAAACAGAACTGGGAAGGCTCCCACTCGATGCCGTACGCCGCAACGCCCGCCGACGCCGAACGCGTGAAACCGTCGGACGCCCTCCTGTCAGGCGTGCGGATCCAGGTCACCGTAGACGGCCAGCAGCGCGTCGACGCACCAATCGGCGAATTCTTCGGCTCCGGACTGGGTGAGAACGACGTCCGCTCCCTCTTCTTCGCGATGGACCCCGACGGCTGGTACCAATCCTGGTGGCCGATGCCCTACCTCGCCCGCGCCACCGTCAAGCTCGTCAACACCACGCAGTACAAGCTGTCCGGAGGTCAGGCCGAAGTCACCTCGGCACGCAACGCCAAGGCGGCTGCCGACCTCCTCACCGGCAAGACCGGCTACTTCACCGCCATCTCCCAGAAGGCACAGCCCGCCATGGGCAGCGACTGGCTGATCGCGGACACCACCGGCCGCGGCAAGTTCGTCGGCGTCTCGCACACGATGGAAGGCCTGCAGGCGGACGGCAACACCCGCGGCTACCTCGAGGGCGACGAGCGCGTCTACGTCGACGGCGAGCGCACCCCCGCCATCCACGGCACCGGCACTGAGGACTACTACGAGTCCGGCTGGTACTTCAACCAGGGCACCTACTCCACGCCCTTCCACGGCAACTCCGGCCACGAGGTCCAGGCAGGGGAGTGTAAGAACGAGTGCGACAGCGCCTTCCGCCTGCACATCACCGACTCGATCGCTTTCCAGAACCAACTGACCTTCGGCATCGAACACGGCCAGCAGGACGACGTCCCCGCGATCTACGGCTCAACCGCCTTCCTGTACTCCGCAGCAAAGCAGCAGTTCAGCGCCCGTGAAACCGACCGCATCGATGCCGGCGCGACCCACTCCGACCTGACGAGCGTCTACGAAGGCGACCACGACGACATCGCCATCACCGACCAGGTCAGCTCGACCTCGACACCGATCCGCTTCACCGCCAAGGTCGACCCGATCAACCGCGGCGTGACGCTACGTCGTACCAGCGACCAGAACACCCCCGGCCAATCGGCGAAGGTGTTCGTCGACGGCCAGGAAGTCGGCACCTGGTCGCAACCCCTCGGCAACACCAAGCAACGCTGGCTCGACGACAACTACCAGTTGCCCGCAGCAGTCACCGCCGGCCGCACCAAGCTGACCATCGAACTCAGGCCCACGACCGTCTGGACCGCGGCGACCTACGTCGTGCAGTCGCTAGTGAGACCGTACTCCGACCGCCGCGCCCCCGGCCAAGTGCAGAGCCTGACCGCCAAGAGCCGCGCCGACAACGCCATCGCCCTCAACTGGTCCGAACCGGCCGACGAGAGTGGCATCGCGAAGTACACCATCTACGCGGCCAGGCCGAACGAACCCGAGAAGCTGGTCGGCACGAGCCGAGTGCCTGGCTTCGTGCACAAGGGGATCGGCTTGGAGGAGACCTGGACGTATCGCGTCGCAGCGGTCGATCTCGCGGGCAACACCGGTCCGAAGTCCGCGAAGGCACAGGCGACCTCAGGCAGCACGATCCGGATCGAAGGCGAGTCCATGCTCCCGGCTGACGCCGCCACGGTGCCGGTCGACCCGCAGGGCAGCTGCTGTGGCGTCAACTGGTCGGCGGGCGCGCAACTCTGGATCCACGGGACGAAGGCAGGCGACCAGGCAGTCCTGCCCTTCTCCGTCCCGACCACCGGTAATTACACCGTCTCGACAGTGCTCACGAAGGCCGCCGACTACGGCATCGTCGACCTCAGCATCGACGGCGCCAAGCAGGCCGCCTTCGACGGCTATGCCGCGGCCGGTGTCAGCACGGCAAAGGTCGACCTCGGCACCAAGCAACTTGCCCAAGGCAAGCATCAGCTGACCGTCGCGCTGACCGGCAAGAACCCGGCGGCCACCGGCTACCTCGCCGGCCTCGACCTCCTCGATCTGGAGCTGTCCGTGATCAAACACGAGTCCTTCAGCAAGACCGAGAAGGTAGTGGCGGCGGGGAAGTTCGTGAAGGTCTACGACCCGAGCGTCGGTGAGTCCAGTCCCTGGTACTACAACGACCACACGATGGTCCAGGACCGCAGGACCGGCACCTGGCACGTCTACGCGATCACCCACGCCGAGCCTGCCGACCCGCTCGACGAGAAGAGCTTCGGCCACGCGACCGCGCCGTCGCCGACCGGTCCGTGGACCAAGCAGCCACCGGCGCTGTTCGCTGAACCGGCAATCGGCGAAACCCACATCTGGGCGCCGTACGTGATGTACGACCGAGGCACCTACTACATGTTCTACGCGGGCGGGACGGCCGACCATACGGCGTACCGGCTGTCGTTGGCGACCTCGACCGATCTGGTGCACTGGACCAAGAATCCGGCGAACCCGTTGTTCACCGACGGCTTCGACGGCCGCGATCCGATGGTGCACAGGGTCGGCAATCAATGGGTGATGTACTACACCGCCAACTCGACGCCGAGCGGCGGCAACCACATCGTCGCCTACCGCACCAGCACGGATCTCAAGCACTGGGGCGAGCGACACACAGCCTTCGAACACCCGCAGACCGGGACGTTCGGTGGGCCGACCGAGTCGCCGTTCGTCGTCCAGCGTGGCAAGGACTGGTACCTGTTCGTCTGCTGCGACGGCGGCTACGAGTCGACGAAGGTCTACAAGAGCAAGGATCCGCTGCACTTCACGATCGACCAGCTGGTCGGGACGATCCAGTCGCACGCGGCGGAGGTCGTCCAGGACGGGGACGACTGGTATGTGACGGGCGCCGGTTGGGGCAAGGGCGGGCTGTTCGTCGCGCCGCTCGACTTCAGCAAGACGCAGGTCACGAAGGGAACGGTGGTCAGCACGAAGTACTACCGAGCCACGGTGCAGACGACTCCGCGGGCGGTCCTGACAGCGCTGGACGTGGATCCGGCGGGGCAAGCGCAGTACAAGCCCGCCTTGGATTCGTCGTCACGGGCGACCGCGCCCTATCTCGGGGTAGGCAATTTCGGCGCGACCGACCTCACCGGTCCGGCGGCGCAAGTACAAGCGGACGGCGACACCCTTGCCCTCAAGGGCATCCCACTCGGTGATGAGCCGATCACGGCCGAGTGGTCGTTCGCCTTCGAAACCAAAACCTTCGACACCACCTTGCACTGGAACGTCAGCCAGCCACCGACCGCCCCCCTCTGGGAGGTCTCCTTCAACATCGACTCCGCACTAGCCGACCAAGGCGACCCCACCGGCTTCGCCCGCAACGGCGACTACCCCGGCCTCCCCAAATGGTCGATGGCAACAAGCCCCGGGCTGAGCGTCGTCTCGGCCTACAAACAGGGCTCAGCCTGGTCAGCCGACAACCACTGGTACGACCCGGCGAACGCGGCCATCGCCTGGCAACCCCTCTGGCAACCAGGCGGCCGTACCTGGCAGCCCGGCTCGTACGGCGGCGGCACCTGGCGCTTCGGCTTCTCCGCCACCGAGAAGGACACCGCCTTCGCCGACACCCTGGCCTCGACCATGTCGTAGTCTCCGAAAACGTGACCACACTTGAACTAGAGCCCCGTACCACGGCGTTGCTCCTGATCGACCTGATGCCACGAATCGTCGCGCTGGACACCGCGCCGCTGACCGGCCCGGAGGTACTGGAACGCAGCTCCGCTCTAGCCAAGGCCACCAGAGCCGCCGGCGGGCTGGTCGTCAACGTCCGGGTGGAACGACCCGGCGTCGACGTCCAGCCCGAAGGCAGCGGCTTCGCCCTCACCCCGGAGCCGGGTGATATCGAGATCGTCAAGCGCACGGTCGGCGCATTCCACCGGACCGGCCTCGACGACCTACTGCGCGAACACAGCATCAAAACCGTTGTACTCGCCGGCATCGCCACCAATTTCGGCGTCGAGTCCACCGGCCGGGCCGCCGACGAACACGACTACGACACCATCTACGTCACCGACGCGATGACCGGCCTCGACGCCGCCGCGCACGATTTCGCCATCTCCTACGTCTTCCCCAAATTCGGCACGGTTTGCATGGGCGCCGAATACATCGCGGCACTTGCTCCCGCGTAGGCAATCCATTTCTCCTACCTGCGACTGAGTCGCAGGCCTGTTCATTCACCGCTTCGGCGTGGTTCACCACACGTTGTCTCCGGACGGTGACTCTCCAGATCTGATCTGTCTGGGGGAGAGAGCAGAAGGGGAGAAGGGTGGGGGTGCGGATGCAGTTCCTCGAGAGTCCGCGAGGGGGTGATCGCGGGTGGCGGCTGCTGTCGGGGAACAACCGGCCGCTCGCCATGGGGCGCACTACAACGATGTCGCCGCGGGACGAGCTGGCGGCGGTACGGCGGCTGGTCCGGGAGTCGGAACCGAAGCTTCGGCGTGACGCGGAGGGGCGTTGGCGCTGGGAGCTCAGCACGGACGGCGGCCCGGACGTGCGCTGTCCAGGGGTGTTCGCCCGCAGGATCGACGCACGCCGGGCATTCCATCGTTTGACCCAGGCGGTCGAAGAAGCCGAGATCACCATGGCCGGCCACCGCGAGCCCACCCGATGACCACCGCAACTCCGCCGCCCGGCGACATCCCAACCATCGCCGGGCCGCCGGCTCCGCGGCGCCTTCGCTCTTCGTTGGCCCCGTCCGACTTGATCTTCCGGTGGATCGCCCGGGGTGGCGGTGGGCTGGTGCTGCTGATCACCGGCGGGATCGGAATCTTCCTTGCGTACCAGGCGAAACCGACCCTGCAGACCTACGGCTGGAAATTCTTCACCGAGCAGGCCTGGAATCCCGAGGCGAACCAGATCGGCGTCGCCGCCGTCCTGTTCGGCACCATCGTGATCGCCACCATCGCGATCCTGATCTCGTTCCCGGTCGCCCTCGCGACCGCGCTGTTCATCACCGAATGGGCGCCGAAAGGCCTGAAGAAGTCGCTGGTCGCGCTGGTCGACCTGATGGTCGCCGTGCCCTCGATCGTCTACGGCCTGTGGGGCTTCTTCCTGCTCCAGCCGCGGATCATCCACCTGTCCCGCTGGATCACCGACTGGTTCGGCTGGATCCCGGTCTTCAAGGTCGACACCGACCCGGACGCGGCGATCTTCGACGGCGCGACCTACGCGTCATCGGCGTTCATCGCCGGTGTCGTCGTCGCGATGATGGTGATGCCGATCGCCTGCGCGGTGATGCGCGAGGTCTTCGACCAGACCCCGATGGGCGAACGCGAGGCCGCGCTGGCCCTCGGCTCGACCAGCTGGGGCGTCGTCCGCGCCGTGGTACTCCCGTTCGGCCGCGGCGGCATCATCGGCGGCACCATGCTCGGCCTCGGCCGCGCGCTCGGCGAGACGATCGCGGTGGTGATGATCGTGTCGCCGCTGTTCGAGATCAACTGGCACGTCCTGCAGTCCGGCTCGATCACCATCTCGTCGATGATCGCGCTCCGGTACGGCGAGGCGTCCGGTTCCCAGCTCAACGCGCTGATGGCCGCCGGCCTGGTGCTGTTCGTCATCACCCTGATCGTCAACCTGGTCGCGGGCTTCGTCGTCTCCCGCAGCCGCAGCGGCGCCGGAACGGAGATCTGACGTGACCGCCACCATCGACCGGCCCGCGGCAACCGAAGTACAGGCCGAGGTGCGACCACAGCCCGAGCGACGCAGGCTCCGGGTGGTCGACATCGAGGATCGCGCCTGCCTGCTGGGCTCGGTGGTCGCTGGACTCAGTCTGACCTGGGTGCTGTACGACCGCATCCTGCCGACCGAGGGAACGCTCGGCTTCATCGTCTGCTGGTGGCTGTCGTTCACCGGCTTCTACGCCCTGATCACCGGCCTGCGCCGCGGCCGCGTCGTGCTGGCCGACCGCTTCGCCGTGATCATCGCGCACAGCGCCGCCGGCCTGGTCGGGATCGCGCTGACCAGCGTCGTCGGTTACACCTTGATCCGCGGCAGCAAGGCCTTGGTGCACTGGAACTTCTTCACCCAAGACCTTAGTACTGCAGGCCCGCTGGAACCGTTGTCGACGGGTGGCGCCCTCCATGCGCTGGCCGGCACGCTGATCCAGATCTCGATGGCGATCGCGGTCACCCTGCCACTCGGCGTCCTGTGTGCTGTCTACCTGACCGAGGTCGGCGGCCGCGCCTCGAAGCTCGTCCGCTCGGTGGTCGAGGCGATGACCGCGCTGCCCTCGATCGTGGCCGGCTTGTTCGCGTACGTCGTACTGCTGATCGGACTCGGCTTCCGCCTCTCCGGCTTCGTCGCCGCGATGGCGTTGTCGGTGATGATGCTGCCGATCATCGCCCGCTCCGCCGAGGTCGTACTGCGCCTGGTCCCGAGCGGATTGCGCGAAGCCTCCCTGGCGCTGGGCGCGACCCAGTGGCGCACGGTCTGGTCGGTCGTCCTGCCGACTGCGCGCCCCGGTCTCGCGACCGCGCTGGTGCTCGGCACGGCCCGTGGCATCGGTGAGACCTCACCTGTCCTGCTGACCGCCGGCTTCACGACGTACCTGAATCTGAATCCGTTCTCCGGTCCCATGACCTCGCTGCCGTTGTTCACCTTCAAGATGTCGCAATCGCCCGAGGACAACTACATCAGCCGAGCCTTCGGAGCCGCCGCCCTGCTGCTCCTGCTCGTCCTGCTGCTGTTCGCCTTCTCCCGCTGGATGGCCGGCCGTGGCCGGTCCGGAACCCGCTGATCCACCTCTGAGAGGACACACTCATGCGACGACCGACCCTCCGCGCCGGGAGTCGGCTCCGCAAGCTCGGGGCACTTGTGCTCGCATCGCTGCTGACCTGCGCGGCAGCGCTTGCCGGTACTGCGCCCGCCAACGCCGGCAGCACCGCCTATGCCCCCATCTACGGCACCGGCTCCACCTGGTCGCAGAACGCGCTCGACCAGTGGATCCGCGATGTCGAGCCGCTCGGCATGCGAGTCGAGTACGGCGGTGGCGGCTCGTCGCGCGGCCGGCTCGACTACGCCAACAAGCTGGTCGACTTCGCGATCAGCGAGATCCCGTACCAGGGCAAGGATCCGTTCACCGGCAACCTCGACACGTCCGCCGGGCGGCCGTACGCGTACATGCCGATCGTGGCCGGTGGTACGGCGTTCATGTACCAGATCAAGGTCGCCGGCAAGCTCTACCGCGACCTGCGACTGTCCGGCGACACGATCACCAAGATCTTCACCGGCAAGATCACCAACTGGAACGACCCGCAGGTGACCCGGGACAACAACGGCAAGGCGCTGCCGAACAAGAAGGTCATCCCGGTGGTGCGCTCGGACGGCTCGGGCACGACGGCCCAGTTCACGCTCTGGATGAACACCCAGCACAAGGCCGTCTGGGACAGCTTCTGCCAGTCGACACAGGGCCGCAGATGCGGCCAGACCTCGTACTACCCGACGACGAACTTCCCCGCGGTGAAGGCCCAGGGTGGCTCGAGCCAGATGGCGGGCTACATCTCGGCGAACTACGCCGACGGCGCGATCGGGTACGTCGAGTACTCGTACGCGCTGGGCAAGGACTACCCGGTCGCGAAGGTCGAGAACGCGGCGGGCTACTACACGCTGCCGACGGCGTACAACACGGCTGTCGCTTTGACCCGGGCGCAGATCGAGACCAAGCCGGGCCTGCTGTACCTGACCCAGAAGCTCACCGGCGTGTACAACCACACCGACCCGCGGACGTACCCGCTGTCGTCGTACTCGTACATGATCCTGCCGACCTCGAACCTGAGTGCCGACAAGGGCCAGACGCTGGCCGACTTCGCGTCGTACTTCCTCTGCAAGGGACAGCAGAAGGCAGCGCCGCTGGGCTACTCGCCGCTGCCGCTGAACCTGGTGCAGTCCGCGTTCGGGCAGGTGGCCAAGATCCCGGGCAGCCCGTCGACGTCGACCGACATCAAGAAGTGCGGCAACCCGACCTTCGACGGCAAGAACCTGAACCGCAACGTCCTCGCCGAGGTCGCGCCGCAGCCGCTGCCGTGCGACAAGGACGGTGCCGGGCCGGCTCAGAACGGCGTCTGCGTGAACGCGCCTGCCAACCCGAACAACCCCGGCGGGCAGAACACCACCAACCCGAACAGCCCTGGGCAGAACAACAACAACGGGAACAACAACAACGGGAACAACACCAACAACCCAGGCAGCAATAACAACAACGGCAACACGAACAATCCCGGGCAGACCAACAACAACACCAACAACCCGGGGATCGATCCGAGCACCGGCCAGCCGACGCCGGGCGCACCGAAGACGTCGATCGACCCGGAGACCGGCCAGGTCATCCAGGCGGGCGGCACCAACAACGGCGCGTATGAGCCGACCGGCAGCGTCACGGAGCTGAACTCCAACCGGGGCGGCGGCAACATGCTGCGCAATCTCGGGTTGCTGACCGCTGCCGAAGTACTGCTGTTGCTGCTGATCCCGACGATCGTCTCGCGTTACCTGCAGAAGAAGCGGGCAGGCAATTGACCACCATCAGCCTGCAGGCCCGGGCCCGGGCTCGGGTCAAGAACGAGATCGAGCTCCGGCCGCAACTCGTCTCCGACGCGTTGCGGTTGTTCGCGCTGGGGATCGCGGCCTTCCTGATCTACGTTCTGATGCTCGGTGCGTTGCAGTACAACCGGGCGCAGGACGTGGCGTACGACAAGATCCGCGGTGAGCTCGCCGAGGCGACCGCGCCGCTGGGTCCTGGGGTGGTACCTGGTGATCCGGTTGCAGTCCTGGACATTCCGGGGCTGGGCATTCGTCAGGTGATCAAGGAAGGAACCACCGGCGCGATTCTGCAGGACGGGCCGGGGCATCGGTCGGACACTGCATTGCCTGGGCAGGCTGGGGTTTCGGTGATCTACGGGCGGGGGCTGACCTTCGGAGCGCCCTTCCGTTCGGTGCCGAAGCTGGCCGCCGGTTCGCGGATCGACGTCGTGACCGGCCAGGGGCAGTTCGGGTACCGCGTGATCGGCGTACGGCGGGCCGGCGATCCGCTGCCGGCCGCACCTGCGAACGGTGCTTCGCGGCTGACGCTGGTCACCGCCGAAGGCACTCCGTTGCCGTCAGCAACGGTCTATCTGGATGCGGAGTTGTTCGAGGGGCAGGTGCAGCCCGATCCGGGGCAGCGGATCTCGCGGGTGCCGCAGAGTCAGCAGGCGTTGGGGACCGACCTTTCCGGCGTACTCCCGTTGGTGCTCTGGCTGGAGGCGCTGATCGTGGCGGTCGCGGCGATCGTGTGGTTCCGCAGCCGGGTCGGGAAATGGGAGTCGTACCTGCTCGGCGCGCCGATCGTTCTCGCCTTGCTGTGGCGGGTGTTCGAACAGGTGGCAGGACTGTTGCCGAATCTTGTTTAACTGGTCATTCCCATTGTCTGAACAACCTTGTTTTCAAGGCTTCTACGACTGTTTCCTCTCTAGCATTTGGAACGGGTTTGCTGGGGGCGGACCCGCTCGGGGGTGGTGCCGGCCGTGCGCAATTCCGTTCGCGGCCGTTGAGCTTTCTGGGAGGAAACTCAGCATGAACCCAAGGATCAGGCGCACGCTGCTGGCCACGTCGGCAGTCGTCGTCGCGGTCGCCGTCTCGGTGCAGGGCGCCTCCGCGTCCACGACGAGCGGATTGAACTACCACGAGAACGAGGCGGCCACCGCGGCCGGCCAGAACGACACCGTTGCCAAGCAGCAGAACCTGGGCGCGCTCGGTACCGGCTACGGCAAGACCGGCACGGCTACCGTGCACGGCACGCTGTCCCCGGCTCCGGTCGCGATCGCCGCCGGTGACGAGGACAACGGCTCGATCCCGCTCGCCACGGCGACCGGCATCGGCACCGGCGGCCGCAAGGCGATCACCGCCACCGGCCAGCTCGGCGACGGCCCGCACGGCGTCCTCGGCGACAAGACCGGTGACTTCGACTTCTACAAGGTGACCGGCGTCGCGGGGCAGACGCTGACCGTCAGCACCGACGGCTCGCTGGCCAGCACGAACACGGTCGTCGCCGTCTACAACGCGGCCGGTCAACTGCTGGCCTCGGACGACGACGGTGGCTTCGGACTGCAGGGCAAGCTCGCGTACCGGCTCACTGCTGGTGGCGACTACTACGTCCTGGTGACCGGCAAGAGCGCCGTGAACGACTTCCCGGCCGACCCGAACAACTCGGCGAGCGGGCCCGGTGACCCGGACACGGGTGCGTACCAGGTTTTGATCGCGGCTGCCCCGGTCGACAAGGACTACTACGGCGTCTACCTGAACAAGGGCGACGTACTCGGTGGGAGCCTGGCCGACTCCGGCAAGCGGCTCACCGTGATCCAGCCGAACAACAGCGTCGCGATCAGTACCGACCTCAGCGCCACCTTCTCGGTGCCGGCCGTGTCGCCGCTGCCGCGTGGTGACGTCGACTTCTCCTACGTTGCGGGCAAGGCCGGTTGGTACACCGTGACCGTCACCGACGGCTTCGGCGCGTACGACCTCAACCTCGTCACCTCGCGTCCGGGCACGCAGACCGACCCGGTCGGGCCGCAGACGTTCTTCCTGGACTTCAACGGTGGCGAGGTCGACACCGCGCCGCTCGGGGGTACCGGTGTCAGCCAGCTGTCCGGGCTGTCGACCTTCCTGCCCAGCTGGGGCCTGACCGCCGCCGACGAGTCGGCCGTGATCAGCAAGGTCGTCGCGGTCGTCAAGGAGAACGTCAAGACCGACCTGATCAACAAGGGCCTCAACCCCAACGTCGCGGTCAACCTCAAGAACAGCCGTGACGACGCCGACACCTTCGGCGCCGCGAACGTCTCGCGGGTCGTCGTCGGCGGTACGCCGGCCGAGTCCGGCCTCGGCACCATCGGTACGTCGCAGTCGGTCGACCCGGGCAACTTCGCGCACGAGGAGACCGCGCTGGTACAGCTCGATCTCGTCTCGCAGCCGGACGGACCGTACAGCTTCAACTCCTACCTCACCCCGGCGAGCAACCGGGTCGCGTTCGTCGGCCAGGCGCTCGGCAACCTGGTGTCGCGCGAGATCGGCCACCTGGTCGGCAACTTCGACACCGACCCCGACAACGCCGTCACTGACCTGATGGATGCCGATGGCAACTTCCCCGCGTTCTTCGGCGTCGGCACGGACGGCATCGGCGGTACCGCGGACGACAAGGACGTCGACTTCGGCAAGGACGCGTACTCCCCGGCCACCGGCCTGACCGGCACCCAGGACACCCTGAACACCGCCGCCTGGGGCCTCAGCAAGCCTTGCTGACCCTGCCATCGTGAGAAGCAGAGCGGTGCTGATCGGCGTCATCGCCGTTCTCCTCATCGCGGTGACCTTCGCAGTGGTGGTGCGCCCGAACCCCGGGCGCACCACCACCGACGCTCTCGTGGTCTCGGGTGGAGTGCCCCCGGACCCACCTCCACCGGTACCTCTGCCCGCCGCCGGTCCGCAGCTGAAAGCGGACACCTGGGGCGCTGCCGGCCGCTATCGCTCCTGGGCGAATCGTCTGAGCAGCAAGGTCTCCATCGAGCCACGCGCCCTTGCCGCCTATGCGCTGGGCGAGACGTACGGCTCCTGCGGCCTGAGCTGGGTGACCCTCGCCGCGATCGGCTCAGTCGAGTCGGCCCACGGTCGCTTCAACGGCGCGACTCTCGCCGCTGACGGCACGAGCAGCCCCGCGATCATCGGGCCGCCCCTCGACGGCAGGCCCGGCGTACAAGCGATTGCTGACACCGACGGCGGCCAGTACGACGGCGATACCCGCTGGGACAGAGCTGTCGGCCCGATGCAGTTCTTGCCAAGTACCTGGCGACGCTGGGCCGTAGACGCGGACAACGACGGCGTAGCCCGCCCCCACGACCTCGACGACGCCGCAGCCACTGCCGCGACCTACCTCTGCGCCTCAACCCAGACGATGACCACCGCCACCGGCTGGTGGACCGCTATCACCACCTACAACCACTCCGCCGAATACGCCCACAACGTCCTAACCCACTCAAACCAATACGCCCAAACCAGCCTCAATTAACCCCAGTCCGCGCCTCCAGCTCGCAACGCCTGCTCCGCTTCGCTACGCCGGCTGCATCGCGGCGGCTCGGGGCGCCTGCTCCGCTGCGCTCCGCGGGCGCCTTCGCCGAAAAGCATGGTGGTCGCCCTGGGCGTGAAGCTGCTGGTGGCAAAGGCGGACGGCTCGCAACGCCTGCTCCGCTTCGCTACGCCGGCTGCATCGCAGCAGCTCGCAACCCCTCCGCCGGCAGCATCGGGTGTGGATGAAACCGGCGGCTCACGTGTTGGCGAGGACAGCATTGGTGTCCGAGCCCACCAAAAACAAGCCCGCATTTCTTCTCATCCGGGCGTTTGTTTTTTTCTTGTGGGGTTGGGGTTTGGGAAAGTGGCGCCGTTTTTGGCTAGCCGCGAGGCCATGTGTGGTTCATCTGGCGGCCGGGCCACGGTGGCGTTGCCACGATGAATTGGACTCGTTGCCGTCAGACGCGGCACCGCGGTCCTCCAGATCGCGTAAACGCAGGTGAGGAAGGAAACTCCCGAGATGCGTTTCACCCGTACCGTCCGTACCGCCGCCATCGCCGCTGCCGCGGTCGCGCTGGTCGCCACCTCCGCCCTGTCGGCTTCCGCTGACCCCTCGTTCGCTCCGGACGCCGACGACGTCGTGCAGGTCGGCTCGGACACCTCCGAGTTCGTGCTGAACGACCTGTCGGCGCTGTACAACAGCAAGACCCCGACCCCGGCCCGCCGGATGGCGTCGTTCAACGCGACCGGCACCGCCAACATCACCATCCGTCCGGGCGTCACGATTCCCCGGCCGAACGGCTCCGGCGCCGGCATCACCGCGCTGTGCGGCAGCACGAACATCGACGTCGCCCGCTCGTCGCGTCCCAAGGGTGCTTCGGACTGCGCCGACTCGCGCTTCCTGAAGTTCGCCACCGACCAGCTCCGCTGGGCCGCCAACACCAGCACCAGCTCGGTCACCTCGCTGACCGACGCCCAGCTGACCGGCATCTACAACTGCACGATCACCGACTGGAACACGATCAACCCGGCCATCCCGGTCGGCACCACGATCAAGCCGCTGATCCCGCAGATCAACTCCGGTACCCGGAACTTCTGGGCCACCCAGGTCGGCATCAGCGCCACCACGCTGCCGTCCTGCGTCAAGGACGTCTACGCCGGTGCGCCGATCCAGGAGCACGACCCGGCCCCGCTGACCGGTACCGCCAACTCGATCGCCCCGTTCTCGGTCGGTCGCTACGGCCTGCTCACTCCCGCCCAGAAGACCGGCAACTACCTCGGTGCCATCCCGGCCCCGGATTCGGCTGCCTACGACCGCACCCTGTACCAGGTCGTCAAGGCCGTCGGCGGCGTGATCCCGTCGTACCTGTCGGCCCTGTTCGGCAACGGCTCCGGCACCACCTCCACCGGCGGCGTGCCGTTCATCTGCACCCGCTCCGACACGAACCCGGCCACCACCACGGCCGGCGACATCATCAAGGCGAACGGCTTCCTCGAGCTCGCCCTCGGCCAGTGCGGCCGCGTCTGACCTCGTAGTCCGAACACCCAGTGGGCCGGGGACCAGTTCCCCGGCCCACTGCCGTTCGATCGGTTCATGTCCAGTTCACCCCGTCGAGGGGTCCGGGCACCGGGGCCCGGCGACGATCGACTGTGTCGTCCGCCCGGACGCTGAACATCTGGAGGTCAACGTGAGGCTGATCCGCCGCCGACGCAGCAGGGGAGCTGCGCTCGTCCTGGTCGCGATCATGGTCGCCCTGTCCGGGAGCTCGGCACTGGCTGCCCCGCCTCGCGAAACCGGGACGCGGGCCGTCGTCGCGGCCGACGACCCGGAGACTCCACCGGCACCGGTTGACGAAGCCGTGGTGGCGGATCCGTCGAGTACGAAGGTGACGCTGACCCGCGGCAACACCACCGTCTCGGTATCGCGGACCGGGGGCCTGACCCGGCAGATGCTGAACGTCTCCTGGACCGGCATGACGCCGAGCATCACCACCCTGCCGACGACCTTCCCGGTCGCCGTCATGCAGTGCCGGGGCTTCGCGCCGAAGCGGGAAGACTGCTGGATGAGCGACCAGAACGGGAACTGGCCCGGCCTCTACCGGGCCAGCAGCTATGCCCCGAAGGAGACCTCGCCGTGGCAGCTGTTCCCCGGCAACGAGACCGGCACCGTCTACACCCTTCCGTTCCGGAAGAAGGACGGGACGTACCACACCGCTCACAACCCAGAACTCGAGCCGGACGTCGTCGGGTGGATGGGAGTCGGGCTCGCGGACGCGCTGCCGACGTCCACCATCGACGACTACACCCCCGGTACGGCCAACCAGCGGATCGGGATCACCCGGCCGGACGGTACCGGCGAGGTACAGACCTGGGCGAACACCAAGGCCGAGAACGCATCGCTGGGTTGCACGCAGAACGTGCCCTGTTCGCTGGTCGTCGTACCGATCACCCAGCACCCGTGTCTGCCGATCAGTGTCATCGGCGAGACCGAGCGTGCCTATTGCGACGCCGACGCGGAGTTCAAGACCGACGCGCAGGTGAACTACTGGCCGCTGCTGGCGAACTGGTACCAGCGTTACGTCTTCAAGTTGTCGTTCGCGCCGCCCGGGTCGCTGTGCCTGGATCGCAGCGACTCGGCCAAGTTCATCGGGTCCGAGTTGATGGCCGAGGCGATGCGTCGCTGGGTGCCCGCCCGCTGCGCGAAGTCCAGCCCGTCGAGCCTCGACTTCACCCGCGGCTGGGAGCCCGAAGCACGTCGGCAGCTCAGCCAGACCGATCCGCTCGCCGCTTCCGGCTACGAGTCCGACAGCGCGATCGTGACCGAGCCGTCGGCTACGGACGAGCGAGTGGCCGAGAAACGCAAGCCCGGCTACGCGCCGGTCGGTATCTCCGGCTTCGCGATCGGCTTCAACTGGGACCGGTCGGAGGCGGTCGGTGGTGGACAGGTTCCGGAGATCAAGCTGAACCAGCGGCTGGTGGCCAAACTGCTGACCCAGTCGTATCCGGGGAAGTACCGCGTCGGCGGTACCGACCCGGTGAATCCGAACGCGGGCAGCAATCCGTCGAACCTGCTCAACGATCCCGAGTTCCAGCAGCTGAACCCGGACGCCGTGAACTGGGCCGGGCTGACCAACCCGCTAGGCACCCAGATGGTTCTCCCGCCGTTCAAGACCGACGTCATGCTGGCGCTGACCCGATGGATCTGGGCCGATCCCGCCGCCCGTGCCTTTGTGCAGGGCAAGGCCGATCAGTGGGGGATGACGGTCAACAAGACCTACAAGGGCTGGCAGATGCCGCGCGACGACTACCAGCTCAACGACGGCTGGAAGCTGCCGGACGGCCAGGGCGTCTACTCGTTCTTCGCTCCGCAGGAGTTGTGGTCGCAGGCGTCGAACTCCTGGTCGCAGGCGGCCGACGTGCTGATGACCGCATGGCCGTTGAGCCAGGCGCCGTCGCAGCCGACCACCGGTGGCCCGATCGTGCCGAAGCGGGAACTGGCCCAGAACACCGGCTTCCGCAACCTGCTCGCGTTGACGAGCACCTCGGAGCTGGAGAAGTCCGGTATGTCCAGCGTCAAGCTGCAGAACTCGGCAGGCGAGTTCGTCGCGCCGAGCACCGACAGCATGTCGTACGCGCTGGACGGGGCGATCGCCGACAAGGCGACCGGCGTCTGGCGGATCGACCCGGCCAAGATGGACAAGCGCGGCTATCCAGGCACGATGATCAGCTACGCCGAAGTACCGACCGCGACGCTGAAGCCCACCGAGGCGACCCGGTACGCCGACACGCTCCAGTGGATGGCGGACAAGGGACAGCTCTACGGGCAGGAGAACGGTGAGCTGCCGGCCGGATATCTCGCGCTGACCGGCCCGATGCAGGACCAGGCGGCAGCCGTCGCCCTGGCGGTGCGGAATCAGACCGGGAAGCCGCCGGTACCGCCGGACGACCCGGTGCCGAACCCGCCCACCACACCGGCGACGAGTCCGCCGCAGTCGCAGGCGCCGAACCAGAACGGCAACAACAACCAGCCGACGGCGCCCAGCAACAACACCGACAACCCGAGCAACGACAACAGCACCCAGCCGACGCCGACCAACGCGCCGACCACGCCTGGCGCTCCGACGACGAATCCGACCAAGGCGCCGCCGCTGGCCAGCGGCAGCATCAAGCCGGTTTCGCAAGCTACGCAAGGGGAATCGCTGGGCTGGCTGGCCTGGGGGATCCCGGCCCTGCTCGTCGCCGGGCTCGCGGCCGGCGTCGCTTCGCCGGGGATCCGGATCATCGCGCAGCCAGATCATCCGGTACGCCGCGGCCTGGCCGGGCTCTTCGCCAGGGGCCGCCGTCGCAACCTCTGACGACGCCCGGCCGCATCCGCCTGTGAGAAGTACAAGCTCGGAAGGAACTCCTAGATGACTTCGGTACTGCCAGCCGTCCCCACCGCCGCGAACGACGAGACCACTGTCCTGCCACCTGTCAGTGGCGGCAGTGTGCTCGAGAGCGATCGGGTGGCCGCCTGGTTCGGCAGTCACAAGGTGCTCGAGGACATCTCGCTGCGGATGGACTCCGGTCAGGTCACTGCCCTGATCGGCCCGTCCGGCTGTGGCAAGTCGACCTTCCTGCGCATCCTCAACCGGATGCATGAGCTGGTACCGAGCGCGTCGTTGGCCGGCCGCGTGCTGCTGGACGAGGAGGACATCTACGAGCCGCAGCGGCGGATCACCGACACCCGGAAGCGGATCGGCATGGTCTTCCAGAAGCCGAACCCGTTCCCCGCGATGAGCATCGCGGAGAACGTCACCGCCGGCCTCAAGCTGACCGGCACCCGGGTGCAGGGCAACGCGCGCACGACGCTGATCGAGGAGTGCCTGACCAAGGCCGGCCTCTGGAAAGAGGTCAAGGACCGGCTCGGCCAGCCCGGTGGCGCGCTGTCGGGTGGTCAGCAGCAGCGGCTGTGCATCGCCAGGTCGCTCGCTGTCCGGCCCGACGTCCTGCTGATGGACGAGCCGTGCTCGGCGCTCGACCCGACCTCCACCCGGCGGATCGAGGAGACGATCCACGACCTGCGCCGGGAGGTGACGATCGTGATCGTCACGCACAACATGCAGCAGGCGGCCCGGGTGTCCCAGACCTGTGCGTTCTTCCTGGCCGAGCAGGGCACGCCCGGGGTGATCGTCGAATCGGGGCCGACGGCAATGATCTTCTCGAACCCGGTGGACTCGCGAACGGCCGACTACGTGGAGGGCCGGTTCGGATGAAGAAGTTCACCGCGGGGGACGCCTGGCGGATCAAGGTCATCGCGGGCTGGGCGTGCGTCGCGCCGGTCGGCGCGATGGTGCTGGTCATCGCGCTCGGCGGCGAAGGAGCGGCCAACCAGTTCGTCGTCGACGCCCGGGCGATCGGGCCGCGCCCGGACTCCGTCTTCGACGACCTGGCCGCTCAGTTGCCGAGCGGGACCGGAGTCGACGGCAGCATCCCCACCGAGCAGCCGTCGCAGATCCAGGTACCGGTCACCGGTACTACGGAAGGCCAACCAGCCGTACCCCCTGCTGCTGTAGTCGGCAACACCTCAGGGATCCCGGGCACCGTGCTTGCGGCGTACCAGAAGGCGGCCAACGACCTGGCTATGGCCGTGCCGGGTTGCGGCATCACCTGGCCGCTGCTGGCCGGGATCGGCAAGGTGGAGTCGGCTCACGCGAGCGGCGGCCGCGTCGACGCGAACGGCTTGACCCGCGGCAAGATCCTCGGCCCGGTGCTCGATGGCGGTCCCGGGATGGCGGCGATCGCGGACACCGATCAGGGTCTGTACGACGGTGACTCGCACTGGGACCGTGCCGTCGGGCCGATGCAGTTCATCCCGGGCACCTGGAAGTCATTCGGTGCCGATGGCAACGGTGATGGCGTCAAGGATCCGCACAACGTCTTCGATGCGGCCCGGGCGGCGGGGGACTACCTCTGCGCCGGCGGGGCGAACCTGAAGGACCCGCAGGGGCTCGTCCAGGCCGTACTGCGCTACAACCACTCGATGGACTACGTCTCGACGGTACTGCGCTGGATGCAGACCTACAGTCAGTCCGCCGTCACCGTGCCGGACACCGAAGGCGTGATCCCGCCGCCGGCCACCACACAGACGGACGAGGTGAACCCTCCGCCCACGACGACACTGCCGCCGCCGACGGCACCGGTGAAGGTCCCACTGCCGACCACGACGGTCAAGCCGCCCTTGGTGCCGACGCCGGTCGATCCGCCGACGGCGCCGGTCGTACCGCCGAGCAGCAAGCCGCCGGTCGTCGGACCGACCAAGAAGCCGACCTCGGCCCCGCCCAAGTTCCCCGACCCACAGGTACCGCCGCGCACCACGTCGAGCCCGACAGCCACGCCGACGCCGACCCCGACGCCGGAGCCGACCCCCACGCCGACGCCCGAGCCGACGGACACGCCAACGCCGACTCCGGAGCCGCCCGCAGGCACGCCAGATCCGCAAACACCCGGTGATACCCCGGCAAATCCCTAGCGAAAGGTAGCGAACCGAATACTTTCCGCAATCCTAAGGCTTGCGCGACGGAAAAGTGGCGCCGACCATTTGCGTGCTCAGCGAAAGTAAGAGCACGCTAGGGGTATGACGAAGCCGGCCACGCTTGGTGCCGAGAGCTCCGCCCCTTCCGTTGCGCACTACCCGCATTCCAGAGACGACTGCGCCGAGTGCCACGGCCACGACGCCGACGTGATCGCGCGCTGGCCCAACCACGAGGTGCGCTGGTGCCATCGCTGTACCGGCGTCGCGCTCGCCCTGGTCGTCAACCAGGGCTACGAGGTGACCGTCAGTTCACTCGACCGCGTCGTGACCTAGCCGAACAACGCCGCGTTCTCCCGGGCCCACTCCTGCAGCGTCCGGGGAGCATGCCCCGTCACCTGCTCGACGGTGTCCGTCACGGTCGTCTCGTCGATGATCCCGTCGCGATAGAACGACTCGATCGCCTCCGCGTACTTCGCCGGCATCGACCCGAACACCTCGTCATGCGTCTCGGCTGCACTCACCTCGTACGCCTGCAAGGGCCGCCCGATCGCCTCGGCCACGATCGCCAGCTGCTCGGCCGGCTTCAGCGCCACCGGCCCACTCAGCCGGTACGCCGCTCCCGCGTGCCCGTCCTTCGTCAGCGCGGTGACCGCGGCGTCGGCGATGTCGTCCGGGTGGATCGTCGAGATCGGCACGTCGGGGAACTGCAGCCGGACGACGTCACCCGCCTGGAGTTGGGGGAGCCAGCGCAGCGTGTTCGACATGAACGCGTTCGGCCGCAGGAACGTCCACTCCAGCCCCGACTGCTCGACGGCGGCCTCGGCCTCGGCGTGGTACTCCGCGATCGCGTTGTCCGTTCGCGTCCCGACGATCGAGCTACTCGACAGCAGGGCGGCCCGGCGTACGCCGGCCTGTACTGCGTTCGCCAGCAACTCCTTCATCCGGTCGTACCCAGCGAGCAGGAACAGCCCGCTGACGCCGTCGAGCGCGTCGGCGAAGGTGTCCGGCCGGTTGAGA
Organism: Kribbella sp. NPDC051718; assembly: GCF_040681515.1. Taxonomy (NCBI): domain Bacteria; kingdom Bacillati; phylum Actinomycetota; class Actinomycetes; order Propionibacteriales; family Kribbellaceae; genus Kribbella; species Kribbella sp. NPDC051718. The sequence continues at coordinate 124,284 of NZ_JBFAYZ010000014.1, forward strand.
TCGCCGACCACTGCCTCGACTCCGGCCGGCAACTCGACCGGCTTGCGCACGAGCGCCTTCGCCGGGATGCCCTGCGCAGCCAGTGCACGCACGACCGCTCCACCCGCATTGCCCGTCGCGCCGGTTACCAGGATCGTCATCGGTTCTCCCTCAGGTAGCTGACCAGTTGTCCGTTGTCGGTGACGCTCTCTCCACTCGGGCCGGTCAGCATGTCCTCGAAGCCGGCGCGCAGTCCGTACCCCTGCCGGCGCGCCCACTCCAGTACCGGCCAAGCCCACTCGCCTTCGCCATGCACCACCAGTTCGACCCCGGTCGGCAGGACGTCGAGCACGGCCTGGGCGGCCGCGATTCCATCCGTACCGGGCGAGATTCCCGGTAGTGCCTCGACGAGTACGCGGACGACCGGTCCGCGCCAGCTCAGGAACTTCCGGGCCGCGTCCGGCGTGAAGAGCCCGGCCTCGACCCCGATCCCTCGCTCGAGCAGCAGTCTGGCGATCTGCTCGGCACCTTCCTCGTGCCAGTTGACGCTCGCGAAATCCGGCCCGGCGTCCCACTCACCGAGCAAGGCCAGCCGGGTGTCGAGGTCCGGCTCGATCTCCTCCCGGGTCGACACCCCCAGCGGCAGCTCAGGACACCAATCCCGTACTGCGGCCACGGCCGGCCCCACATCGGACCAGCGCAAGCTCTCCCGCCCCTGCGCATCGCGCGGGTGGAAATGCACCGCGTCGGCACCGGCCTTCGCAGCGTCGTACGCGGACTGCGCGAGCTCCGCGGGAGTCAACGGCACACCAGGGTGATCGGCGCGCGAGCGGTCGCCGTTCAAGCAGCACTTCAAGATCGCATCCATCCCCGACCACAGTGCCAGACAAAGGGGTGATCCCGAACCCGATTCCCGGCGTACTGGAGCACTGATGGAAAGGAAATCAGCATGACCCTCCAGATCGATCCGGCGAATGCCGATCAACTGCAGGCCTGGGACACCGCCGAGGGCGTGTTCTGGGCCGAAGAAGCCAACCTCTTCGAGCACGCCCTGCACCGCTACGACGACGCACTGTTGGACCTGGCTGCCATCCGCGACGGCGACCAAGTGCTAGACCTCGGCTGCGGCACCGGCAGCATCACCGAGGCCGCCGCACGGTTGGCGGGCTCTGGTACTGCGCTCGGCGTCGACCTCTCGTCGCCGATGCTCGCGATCGCCTCGCAGTCGGCGGCTGAACCTCGCAATGCGGCCGGGCCTCGCAATGCGGCCGGGCCTCGCAACCTGGCCTATCTGCAGGCCGACGCCCAGGTCTACCCGTTCCCGGACGCCGAGTTCGACGTCGTACTGAGCCGGACCGGGACGATGTTCTTCGCCGACCAGGTCGCCGCCTTCACCAACATCGGTCGCGCGACGCGGCCGGGTGGACGACTCGCCTTGCTCAGTTGGCGATCCGCACCGGAGAACGAATGGTTCGCGGCCTTCACGACAGCGCTGGCGGCCGGACGTGAGTTGCCGTCGCCGCCACCGGGTGCGCCCGGACCGTTCGCGCAGGCCGATCCGTTGATGGTCGCCCGCGATCTGAAGGCGGCCGGGTTCGCCGAGCCGACCTTCGAGGCGGTTGACGAGCCGATGTACTTCGGCCGCGATGCTCCCACCGCCGAGCGGTTCGTGCTCGGCGTCCTGGGGTGGTTGCTCGTCGGCCTCGACGACGAGACGCGCACGGACGCGCTGGCCGCGTTGCGTGCGGATCTGCAAGCTCATCAAACCGCCGAGGGTGTCGCCTATGCGTCCTCGGCCTGGCTGATCGGAAGTACCAAGGAATGAATCTCCAACCCGGACGGCTGCTGCGTATCGCCGGCGCCGTCTTGCTGTCCGCCGTAGTGGTCGCCGGCCTGGCATCGACCGCTGACGCGCACGTGAAGCCGGGCAAGGTGGTGAGGATCGAGCAGTTGCCCGACAGCTTGAAGCTGCCGGGGGCGGCGAAGGCCCAACGGCTGCACTACACCTCGACCGGCTTCGACGGTCGCCCGACTGTTGTTTCGGGCGCGCTGTTCGTGCCGCCGGGCAAGGCGCCCAAGGGTGGCTGGCCGGTGCTCAGCTGGGCGCACGGCACAGTCGGTATCGCCGACAACTGCGCGAACTCGGTCAGCGGCCGATCGCAACGCGACATCGACTACCTGACCAGCTGGCTCGCCGCCGGCTACGCCATCGTCGCCTCCGACTACGAAGGCTTCGGTACGCCGGGCACGCACCCCTACCTCAACGGCAAGTCCGAGGCCTACGGGCTGATCGACGTCGTCCGCGCCGGCCGTCAAGCGGACAAGTCCCTCGGCCGCAAGTGGATCGCATCCGGCCAGTCGCAGGGTGCGCAGGCCGTACTCTTCGCAGGAACGCTGGAAGACAAGTACGCACCGGAACTGGACTACCGCGGCACGATCTCCACGGCGCCGATCTCCCAATGGCAAATGACCTTCGACGCCGTCCGACCCTTCACCCCGGACACCCCTGCGAACCCGTTCATCATCCTCATCCTGGCCGGCACAAAGGCCTCCCACCCACACACCTTCGACCCCGATCGGTACCTGACCGCCTTCGGCAAATCCCTGTACGAGAAGGCGATCACCACCGACTGCTACACAGCCATCGCCCAGCTGGCGGCGGGCAAGAAGAGCCAGGACCTCTACGACGTCACCACCGAGGAGGCGACCCAGCTCCTCGAACTGCTGGTAGCGGACGCCGAGATCCCGATCAAACACCACGACCGCCCGATCCTCCTGGCCCAGGGTACGTCCGACACCGTCGTCTACGCGGCTGCCACCACGGTGACGGCCGACAAACTACAGGCCAAGGGCAACAACCTCACCTACAAGATCTACCCGGGCATCGACCACAACGGCGTAATGGCCGCCGCCAAACCCGAAATCCTCGCCTGGGCCGCCGCCCGCTTCCAGCCCTAGCCGGCACCGGCACAGCCAGCACCCCGGCACAGCCAGCACCCCGCACAGCCGGCACCCCGGCACAGCCAGCCCCCGCACAGCCAGCACTCCGCACAGCCGGCACCCCGGCACAGCCAGCCCCCGCACAGCCAGCACTCCGGCACAGCCGGCACCCCGGCACAGCCAGCCCCCGGCACCCCGGCACCCCGGCACAGCCAGCACCCCGCACAGCCAGCACTCCGCACAGCCGGCACCCCGGCACAGCCAGCCCCCGGCACCCCGGCACCCCGGCACAGCCAGCACCCCGCACAGCCAGCACCCCGCACAGCCGGCACC
>NZ_JBFAYZ010000014.1:127633-189046 GCF_040681515.1 Kribbella sp. NPDC051718
CCCCGGCACAGCCAGCCCCCGGCACCCCGGCACAGCCAGCACCCCGCACAGCCAGCACCCGGCACAGCCGGCACAGCCGGTGTGGCCGCACCGCGGTATGGCCGGCTCCGCGGTATAGCCGGTTTGGCGGGTGCTGCGGTGCGGCCGGTGTGCTTGCGGGTGAGGGGCTGTTGTTGTGTGGTTGATGGGGTGAGGGACTGTGGTGTGCGGGCTCCCGCTGCGGGAGTGTCCTGGTCGAGACAGTGCGCGTCAAGAGCGCTTCGCGTCCCTTCGGGATCGAACAAGTTCGACTCTTGACCCGCACTGTCTCGACCAGGGAAAGACGCAGCTATCGGGATCCCGCGGAGGGGTCTGGACCCAAGGAGCACCTTGCCAAGGCGGGACGTGTCGCGGGTGGTGATGGCAAGGCGGGTCGTGTTGCGGGGAACGACGGCAAGGCGGGGCGTGTCGCGGGGAGCGATGGCAAGGCGGGGCGTGTCGCGGGGTGGTGATGGCAAGGCTGGCTGTGTCGCGGGGAGCGATGGCAAGGCGGGTCGTGTCGCGGGGTGATGGTCGCAAGGCTGGCCGTGCTCCGGGGAACGATCGCATGGCCGGCCTGGTGCCGGGGTGGTGATCGCAAGGTTGGCCGGTTCGCGGGGATGGTGTCGGCGGGCTGGTCGGTTCGCTGCGGGGTTAACCCCGCAGGTGGTGGGTTGCCTCGTCAGGTTCCGATGTGGCAACCCACCATCTCAGGGGTTAACCCTCGAGATGGAGACCTGGGGATGGTTGCTCGTAGCAACTAGTGGGCGGGGGTGCATGCCTAACTCTGTGGGCAACCGATTACCTCGGCGTGTCGGGACGGTTCGCGGGGGTTGTGTGTGCGTGGCGGTCCGGGTGATGCGCTTTGTCGCGGTGGGACAGGTGGGTTCGCTGCTGGGGTTTGGCGCCGTTGGCGTGATGCATCCAGTAGCAACGGTGCCGTCAGTGCCCGGTATCCGCGGCCGCCAAGACGGCTGCGCGGACCTCGTTCGTGGGGTCGTCCTCGTGGTAGATGCGTTCGTTGGGCTCGATGTTGTCGAGGAAGCGTTGGTAGGTGGTGGCGCCTAGCAGGTGGATGAGGACGGTCATCGGTTTGAGGGCACGCAACGGGTCGCTGGATGGTAGGGCGGTTTGCCAGGCGGTGGCCCAGGTCTCGGTGGCGAGCGGGCGCTTCTCCGGTGGGAGCCAGTTGACCAGGCGTTGGAGGTCGGCGGCGGGGTGGCCTAGGTAGCTGTCGGCCCAGTCGACGATGACGCGGTTCGTACCGTCGGAGCGCCAGTTGCCGGGGTGGAAGTCGCCGTGGACCAGGGTGTTCGGGAGGCCAGCGGCATTCAGCTCGGCGATGAGGCCGGGGAGTAGGTCGCCGAGTATGCGGGCCTGAGCCAGCTCGGTAGGCGTTAGGCGTTCGCCGACCTCACCTGCCAGCAAGCGGTCCAGTTCGGCTGGTAGGTCCGCGGGGAGAAGCTTGGGGACGCGGAGGTCGTCGTGAGCGATCGCGGCTTGTACTGCGACCCAGCGGCTGACGATGTCCTGGACGGTGGCCGGGTCGGGCTCCCAGCAGTCGATGCCAGGCGCGTGGGCGCGAGCGCGTCGTCGTACTGATGGACGTGGTTGATCACGTCCGCATCGACGCTGCAGAAGCGGCTGGTCGCCTTCGCCCAAGCGCCGGCATCCGGCAGTTGGATCAAACAGGACAGATTCCAGGTCTTGTACTCGACCGGCTTGCCCGTCGCCCCGACGATCCCGGTCGCCCAGTCCACCAGCCGTTGCGGGCCGTCGACCTCGGCCCACGTCGCCCGCAACGGCTGCGGCGCGATGATGTCGGGCCAATCCGCTCGAGGCGTCGGATCGAGTACGCCGGCCCGAGGCTCCCCAGCGGCCTGGACATGGAAGACGACCCGGCCGCCATGCCCGAGTTCTGCGTTGTCAGCGTGGACGAGACGCAGGACGAACGTCGGTACGCCGAGCAGCTCGTCGAGATACCGAGTCGTCGCCGCGACCTCGGACCACCACGGCCGGTCCGCCTCGAACAGCGGTACCTGGCCCAGGTACCGGCTGCCGAGGCTGACCAGCGCCTCGACGGTTTTCGTCTCAGACGTCGGCGACGACGCGGTGGAAGGTCCGGGAACCGGAGCGGAGGGTGACGGGGTCGGTGAGGAGGAGATGTTGGTCATGGCTGAGCACTTTCTGGTCGTCGATCGAGACTGCTCCCTGGCGGATCAGCCGGCGGAGTTCGGAGTTGCTCAGCTCAGGACGCGCCGCCTGCAGCAACTCCAGGATGGTCGGCTGGGAGGTCTTCACTGCGACCTCCGGTAGCTCGGCCGGGATACTGCGATGACTGAACTGCTCGGTGAACGCCGCCCGCTCGGCCTTTGCGACGTTCGCACCGTGGTAGCGAGTGACGACCGCCGCGGCCAGCTTGAGCTTGGCGTCGCGTGCGGGTGGACCACCATGCGCCGCGGCCTCGCCGAGTGCCGCGACGACCTCCAGCGGAAGCTCGCTGTAGACGTGCGCGTACGTCTGGACGAGCGTGTCCGTCAGGCTCATCAGCTTGCCGAACTTCTCCTTCGGTGAGTCCGTCAGCCCGATGTAGTTGTTCAGCGACTTGGACTGCTTCGGCCCGCCGTCGATCCCGGGCGTGATCGTGGTGATCACGACGGCCTGCGGAGGCGCGCCGAGCCGTTGCTGAAAGTGCCGCCCGAGCTGCTCGTTGAAGAGCTGGTCGGATCCGACGATGGTGAGATCGCTGTCCATCGCGAAGCTGTCGTAGCCCTGCAGCACCGGGTAGATCAGCTCATGCAGCGCGATCTCCCGCCCAGCGGCCACCCGGTCGCGGAACATGTCCCGCGCCATCAACTGCGCCTGCGTCACCTGGCTGAACAACCCGAGCAGCGTCGCGACCTCCATCGATCCGTACCACTCGGAGTTCCTCCGTACTTCGAAGACCTCCGGCTCCGTCCGTAGCACCAGCGACACCTGCTTGAGGAACGAAGCCGCGTTCACCTCGATCTGCTCGGGTGTCAGCATCGGCCGCGTCTCCGAACGCCCGGTCGGGTCGCCGATCCGGGTGGTCAGGTCGCCGAGCAGGAAGACCACCCGGTGGCCGAGGTCCTGCAGTTGGCGCATCATCCACAGGTTGACGGCATGGCCGAGATGCAGGTCGGGCGCGGTGCAGTCGACGCCGTACTTGATCCGCAGCTTGTGGCCGGATGCGAGCCGGTCGATCAGGTCCTGCTCACCGATGATGGTGTCGGTGGTCCGCCGCAGCCGCTCGAGCACGGCCGGTACTTCGGTCATTGTGGATCCTCTCGGGGAACAGAGACACCCGGTTCAGCGCCTCCGGCAACGGAAAGAGGCAGGAACCATGATGGTTCCTGCCTCGGAGGCTCTGGGGTGGAGCGAACTACGACAGCCGGCCGGCTCGTCCCAGAGCCGGTCGATACTGCTGCGCGGGTCGCTTGATCACCTGCTCAGGCTAACAGCGCCGAGCTCGACCAGGTACCGAGTTAATTCCAGTCGCCGGTTCATGAGTTGCTTCAGTTCGTCGGTCGCCGGTTCGTGCAGCCGGTCGAGCGGGAGCGACATGAACGCGTTCCGCAGGATCAGCGCACCGTCCACACCGGCTCGTACGTCGTCCAGGCTGATGTTGTCGCGCCCTTCCGCGACCAGGCCGTCGTGGTACCGGGTGATCACCAGTTCGTGCAGGTCGGCCAGCTCGGCGACGGACAGCTCGCCGGAGTGCGCGCGACCGATCAGCAGCTGGCCGAGATCGTCGCCGGCGGCAACCAATCCGGTCATCGACCAGTCGATGCCGACGAACGTGTCGGGCGCGTCGGCCGGTACGAGCAGGTTCTGCGGGCAGGCGTCGCCGTGGCTCATGAGTTGCGGGCGTTGCGCCAGGTCGTGCAGCAGTTGCGGGATGTGCGCGGCCAGCTCCATCAGGTCGCCATGGAGATCGGAGCCGGCTAGCAGCGGGTGCTGCCAGGTCGCCGGGTCGAGCAGCGGAGGCAGGGCGAATTGCTCGACGAAGCCGTTGACCATCAGCCTGGTGATCCGGCCTGGCGAACGGTCGGCGGCTGAGGGGAGGGCGTCGTTGCGGGTCAGCCTGACGTTCAGACGGCCGAGTAGCTCGGCGGCCCGGCCGTAGCGTTCGGGGGTCCAAGGCGAGTCCGTCGTACGGACGTCTTCGAGCACCATGACCAGGTGGTCGTCGTCCAGGAGATTGACGGAGTGGACCGTGGGCAGCCGCATTCCGGTCGGCAGGGAGTCGGCGAGGCCGTTCAGGTAGACGTCGGCCTCATAACGCCAGAGGTCGCCTGCCAACGCCATCGTCCGGAACTCGCCGGGCAGCTGCTCGAGCGCAGGCCAGAGCCGGTACGACCGGAGGACTTTCACGAACAGCGACTTGTCGTTGACCTGTACGCGGTAGAGCGCGGCAGTCGTCGGGGAGTTCGCGGCGTACTGCACCGGCTCGATCGCCCACTGAGTTTCTCCGTCTGCGTTCACCCCTCTTTTGTAGGTGGGCGACACGGGGCAGAGCATCGGTAGTCATTGCCCATCTTGGAACCGTTAGGCTCGGTGGGTGGAGACGGAAATGGTGGTCCTGGTCGATGATTCCGGCCGTGCGGTCGGGACCGAGGCCAAGGCGACGGTGCATCACACCGCGACCCCGCTGCACCTCGCGTTCTCCAGCTATGTCTTCGACGAGCGCGGGCGGTTGCTGCTGACCCAGCGCGCGTTCGGCAAGCGCACTTGGCCGGGTGTCTGGACCAACAGTTGCTGTGGGCATCCGCTGCCGGGCGAATCGATGGAGTCCGCCGTACGGCGCCGGCTGGCCGATGAGCTCGGGCTGGTGGCTTCGTCGGTGGAGTTGGTACTTCCTGAGTTCCGGTATCGCGCTGTGATGGCGGACGGGATGGTCGAGAACGAGCTGTGCCCGGTGTTTCGGGTGACGTGCGCCGGGGAGCCGGTGGTCGATTCGGCCGAGGTTGCGGCGTACGAGTGGGTTGAGTGGGGCGACCTCGGCGTACGGACCGATTTGTCGCCTTGGTGCGTACTGCAGTTGAGCGAGCTGGCCGGGCTGGGGGAGTCGCCGCTGGAGTGGCCGGTTGCCGATGCCGCGCGGCTGCCGCCGGCCGCCCAAATGGGCAGCTCTGGGCAGGTTGATAGGTAGGGCTTACCGATGCCCAAGTAGGTGTCGCACCCGAACTCTGGAGAGGAGACCAGAGGAGGGGTAACGGATGACACCGGGGGACGAAGAGTCTTTGGGGGCGCGGTTCCAGCGCGGCGAGGATGCGGCGCTGCACGAGATGTACGAGCAGTACGCCGGGCCGATGTTCGTGACTGCTGTCAGCTTGCTGGGGAATCGCGAGCAGGCGGCTGATGCGGTCCAGCGTGCTTTTGTGCAGGCTTGGCGGGCGGCTGACGGGTTTGACCCTGAGCGTGAGTTGAAGCCTTGGCTGTATGCGATCACGCGGCGGGCTGCCGTTGACGTGTATCGGCGGGAGCGGCGTACTGCGGGTCAAGTGTCGCTGGCGGTTGTCCGCGAACTGTCGGACGAGGGGCCGTCGATGGAGCGGATCTGGCGGTCGTGGGAGGTGCGGTCCGCCGTCTCGCAGCTGCGGGCTGAGGAGCGCGAGGTGCTGGAGCTTGCCTACTACCAGGGCTACACGCAGACGGAGATCGCCGCTGAGCTCAGCCTGGCCCTCGGCACCGTCAAAAGCCGCACCGCCCGCGCTCAACGCCGGCTGGCCGAACTGCTTTCCCACCTCCGAGAACCCACCGCTGTAGCTAGCTGAAAGGCGCTTCGACAACTTCTCAGGCTGAGGTGAGGAGTTTCAGCAAGGTGGGCGCGAGCAGCTTCTCCGCCTCGTCCGCGGACCCGAGATAGGCAGCGTCGACCGCCGTCACCCACCGCCCCCGCAGCGGCTCCGGAATGAACGGCAGATCCGGCAGATTCATCAGCCAGGCCCACAGCGTCAACTCGTCCGGAGCGTTCGCGGTGATCTCGCTGAACGCCCGCAGTACGTCGCGAGTGTGCTCGACCGGCCACACCATCCGGCCGCCGTAGATCTGCGGCGCCAGCAGCAGCTCCAACTCGACCGACACGACGATGCCGAACTCACCGCCACCACCACGCAGCGCCCAGAACAGCTCCGGATCCGACTCGCGCGTGACTCGCTGGGCGTCGCCATCGGCGTTGATCAGCTCGAACGACCGCAAATTGTTGGCCGCTTGCCCGTACTTCCGCCCGAACCAGCTCAGCCCGCCACCGAGCGCGTAGCCGACAACGGTCGTGTCCCCGTTGCTCCCCGGCAGGCTGCTCAGCCCGGTACCGGTGAGCGCCACATTGAGATCCCGCCAGCGAACGCCCGCCCCGGCCCGTACGACACCGGCGGCGAGGTCGACGTCGATCGACGTGAGGGCGCCGGTCCGCAGCAGGATCGTGTCGTTGATCGCGGCTGTCGCGCCATGCCCGCTCGGCTGGGCCGCGACCGCGAACCCGTGCCGGCGCGCGAACCGGATCGCGTCGACGATGTCATCCTCGCCGGTGACGTGTACGACCACGGCCGGCCGCTGGTCGAGCTGCAGATGCCACGCGCCGCGCTCGTCGTCCCAGTCCGGGTCCTCCGGGCCGATCACCCGGCCGTCGACGAGTTTGCGCAGTTCCTCGACCTGCTCCGCTGAGAGCGTCATTCAGTTTCCCCCTGGAAAGAATCGATCCGGGCCCCAGACGGAACCCGGCGATTCTTTTGTACGGCGGACGCTCAGCTCACCTCATCGGTGACACCTGCCCATATCTCGCCCATCACCCACCCACATCAAGCGGCAGGGTGGCGCCAGGTCTGGTCGGCCTGTAGCCAGTTCGGGTAGCGCGCGGCCGGTCGGCTGACCTCCTCCAGCTCGGCCAGATCCTCCGCGGTCAGCTCGAGATCCACCGCCGCCAGATTGCCGGTCAGCTGATCAAGCCGCTTGGCGCCCGCGATCACACTGGTCACCGCAGGCTGGGCGAGCACCCAGGCCAGCGCCGTCTGAGCCACCGTCGCCTCGCGCCGCTCCGCGACCCTCCGCAGTACGTCGACGATGTCGTAGCCGGCCTCAGCATCCACCGGCGGGAACCCGGTCTTCGCGTGCCGCGCATCAGCGTCGCTACTGCCGTTGCGGTCGACCTTGCCGGACAGGAACCCACCAGCCAGCGGGCTCCAGACGAGCAACCCGACCTTCTCCTCGGTCAGCAGCGGTACCAACTCGGCCTCGATGTCGCGACCGGCCAGCGAGTAGTACGACTGCGACGCGACGAACCGCGACAACCCGAGCTGATCCGACTTGCCGAGCGCCCGGGCGAGCTGCCACGCAGCCAGGTTGGACGCACCGAGGTACCGGACCTTCCCAGCCCGTACTGCGTCGTCGAGCGCCCGCAGCGTCTCCTCGACCGGCGTGATCGGGTCGATGTTGTGGATCTGGTAGAGGTCGATGTGATCGGTGCCGAGCCTGCGCAGGCTGGCCTCCAGCGCATTCATCACGTGGTACCGCGACAGGCCCACGTCGTTCGGCCCCGGTCCCATCCGGGCGGACAGCTTGGTCGCCAGGATGACCTCGTCGCGGCGGGACTTGATGACCCGGCCGAGGATCTCCTCCGACTCGCCGTCGGCGTACATGTTCGCGGTGTCGATCAGGTTCACGCCCGCGTCGAGAGCCGTGTTGACCAGCGGCCCCGCGGCGACGTCGTCGAGCCCGCCGACGAGGTTCCACGGCGGCCTGCCCGCGCCGCCGAAGGACATGGCACCCAGCGCGATCCGGGACACGTACAAACCAGTCGCACCAAGCTGAGCGAACTTCATTGCAATTTCCTTTCGTGGTCTACTCACCACGCTAGGAGGACGACAGGGGATACTCCATGAGTAGGCGTCCGGACTACTTGATCGATCGTCTGAGGGCGAGAGGAGGCACCGGGATGGACCCGTTGTCGGAGATGCTTGCCTTGCTCAACATCGAGGCCGCTCTGCCGTCCCGGTTCGAGGCGGCCGGCGACTGGGCGCTCGAGTTCGGTGGGTACGCCGACATCAAGGTCGGCGCCGTCCTGCAGGGTAGTTGCTGGATCACCGCGGAGGGCTGCGAACCGTTGCAGCTGGCAACTGGTGACTGCTACCTGGTGGCCAGCGCCCGGGCCTTCGGTGCAACCTCCGATCCCGACCTCGAGCCGGTGGACGGGGTCGCCGTCTTCGAGAACGGCGGCTACCCGGACACCGTCCGCTACCACACCACCGAGGGCGCTCCGGATCAGACGGTCATCGTCGGCGGCGCGGTCAACTTCGACGAGACCACCGCGGCGCTGTTGCTGGACCATCTACCCGCCACCGTCCGGATCCCCGCCGACAGCAAGCCCGCTGCCGCTCTCCGCCCACTGCTTGAGCTTCTCGGCGAGGAGTTCGCGCACGCCGAACCCGGTGCCGCCAACGTGCGCGACCAGCTCACCAAGGTACTGTTCGTCCAGGCGCTCCGGGCGATGATTGCCTCCGACAACCGTCCGTCGGGCTGGCTGGGCGCGCTCGCCGACCCGAGCATCGGCCCGGCGCTGGAGTTGCTGCACCGTGAACCAGCCCGCCGGTGGACCGTGGCCGAGCTGGCGGAGAAGGTCGGCATGTCCCGCAGTACCTTCGCGCTCCGCTTCAAGACCCTGGTCGGGATGTCTCCCCTCGACTACCTCGCCCGCTGGCGGATCCAGGCGGCCGGCCGGGTCCTGCGCTCGACCGACCGCACTGTCTTCTCCGTCGCCGGCGAGTTCGGCTACGGGTCCGAGAGCGCCTTCAGCAACGCCTTCAAACGCGTGACCGGACAGTCCCCAGCCAAATACCGCGCTCATTAGTGCAACCTCACCCTCGGGTCGAGGACGGCGTAGGCGATGTCGACCAGGATGTTCGAGACCACGACGGCCGCGGACGCGAACAGGACGATCCCGATGATCACCGGCAGGTCCTGCTGGTTGATCGCGGTGATCGCCGTCTGGCCCAGACCCGGCAGGCTGAACACCGTCTCGATCACGACCACCCCACCGATCAGCTGACCGAGGTCGATGCCGAACTGGGTGACGACCGGCGTCAGCGCACTGCGCAGGCCGTGCCGGACGATCACCCGGCGCTCGCGGATACCTTTCGACCGCGCGGTACGGATGTAGTCCTCACCCAGGACGTCGAGCATCGCGCCGCGGGTCAGTCGCGTGTACGTCGCCGCGAGCAGCAACGCGAGCGCGACCCACGGCAGCAACATGTGCTGGAACCAGGGCCCGATGCCTTGGGTGATGCTGCTGTAGCCACCGGCCGGGAACCACTTGTACCCGGCCAGGGTCAACTGGAAGTACAGGAAGTATAGGAGCAGCAGGCCGAGCAGGAACGACGGGAAGGAGTAGAAGAACAACGAGAACAGGGTCAGGCCGCGATCCGCGAGCGACCGGGGATGCACCGCGGAGATCACTCCGTTGAACACCCCGAGCAGCAGCCACAGGACGGCCGCGCCGAGCGCGAGTGACACCGTGATCGGCAGCGCCTGCCCGATGATCGAGGTCACCGCGACTTGGTGGTAGTAGTCGTAGCCCAGATTGCCCTGCACCGCGTTCTCGACGAAGTGCAGGTACTGCTTCCAGACCGGCAGGTCGAGGCCGAGCCGGTGCTTGATCAACTCGATCGTCTCCGGCGTCGCCTGCCGGCCGGCCAGCGTCTGCGCGACGTTGCTGGGGGCAACGAAGAACAGGCCGAAGACGGCCAGTGAGATCAGCCAGAGCACCAGGATGCCGTGACCGATCCGGCGGATCAGGAACAGCGCCATCGCAGACTCCCTTCAGCGCAACCGGTCGGCCCGTGGATCGAACGCGTCCCGTACGCCGTCGCCGAACAGGTTGAAGGCGAGCGTCGTGACGAGCAGCGCGATCCCGGGGAAGAAGATGAACCACCAGGCGGTCGTGTAGTAGTTCTGCGAGGCGCTGATCATCCCGCCCCAGTCCGCCGTTGGCGGCGGCAGTCCGAGACCGAGGAACGACAGCGTCGCCTGGGTGACGATCACGACCGGGATCAGCAGGGTCGTGTAGACGATCACCGGCGCGAGCACGTTGGGCAGCACGTCGACGAACATGATCCGGGTGTCGCCGGCGCCGAGCGAGCGGGCCGCCTCGACGAACTCGCGTTCGCGCAGCGACAACACCTGCCCACGCACGATCCTCGCCACCGACGCCCAACTGAAGAAGCCGATCACGCACACCGTCACCGTGAGGCTGGGGCCGGTCACCGACACCAGCGCGATCGCCACCAGCAGGAACGGCACCGACAGCACCACGTCGATCAGCCGGGCCAGGATGGTGTCGACGATCCCGCCGAGGAACCCGGCCGCCAGGCCGAGCACGACGCCGATCACGACCGTGATCGCCGTCGCCAGTACGCCGACCAGCAACGAAACCCTGGCCCCGTAGGCGATCCGGACCAAGATGTCCCGGCCGAGGTCATCCGTGCCGAGCCAGAACATCCCGTTCGGCCCCTTGGGCAACCCGTCCGGCGTCAGCCCGATGTCGCGGTACTGCTCGTTCGGCGGATGCCCGGTGATCGAGGCGAACACCGGCGCGAAGATCGCCATCAGGATGATCAGTACGATCACCGCCAGCGAGATCATCGCCACCTTGTCCTTACGCAGCCGCGCGACCGCCAGCACCAGCGGACTACGCCCCTCGATCGCAGCCGCTGGTGCCCGGATCACCTCCACTGCGGCGGTCATGACGCCTTCAACTCCGGTACGGCGGCCGACAGGTCCTCGCCGACCCGCAACGGGAAGAAGCAAGCCGTCCGGTGCGCCGGATCGTCATCACTGTGTTGGTCGAATTTGGCGGGATCCAACCCCGGCTCGGCTTCGGCGCACTGCACTCGGGCCTTCGGGCACCGGGTATGGAACCGGCAGCCCGGTGGCGGGTTCGTCGCCGACGGGATGTCACCCATCAGGATGATCTGCTCCCGGCTGTCCGAGGTGTCCGGATCCGCGACCGGCAGCGCCGACAGCAACGCCCGGGTGTACGGGTGCCTGGTCTCCTGGAACAGGTCGCTGGTCGGTGCGACCTCGACGATCTTGCCCAGGTACATCACCGCGATCCGGTCACTCACATGCTGGACCACCGACAGGTCGTGCGAGATGAACACGTACGTGAGGTCGAACTCGTGCTGCAGATCGGCCAGCAGGTTGATGATCTGCGCCTGGATCGACACGTCCAGCGCCGACACCGGCTCGTCGCAGATCACCAGCTTCGGCCGCAACGCGAGGGCCCTGGCCACTCCGATCCGTTGCCGCTGGCCACCGGAGAAGTCGGCCGGGAACCTGTTGTAGTGCTCGGGATTCAGTCCGACCAGTGCCATCAGATCCTGGACCTTGCGCTTGCGCTCGGCCCCCGACGCGATGCCGTGGATGGCGAACGGGTCGCCGATGATCGAGCCGACCCGGCGGCGCGGGTTCAGCGAACCGTACGGGTCCTGGAAGATCATCTGGACCTCCCGCCGCAACGGCCGCATCTGGCGACGCGTCAGGCCGGTGATGTCCCGGCCGTCGAACCAGACCGAGCCCGACGTCACGTCGTACAGGTGTGCGATGCAGCGGGCCAGCGTCGACTTGCCGCAGCCGGTCTCGCCGACCAGTCCGAGCGTCTCGCCCTTGCGGACCTCCAGCGAGACGCCGTCGACGGCTCTGACCACCTCCTTGCTCTGAGTGGGGAACTCCTTGCGGACGTCCTGCACTTTGAGCAGGGTTTCCGCCTGCTCTACTAGGGTTTCGGTCATCAGGCCACCGCCTTGGTGATGTCATGGTCGAGCCAGCAGGCCGACTGATGCCGTGGATCACCCTGTACGTCGGTGAGCGGCGGCGTCTCCAACCGGCAACGATCGAAGACGTGCGTGCACCGGTTGGCGAACGGGCAACCCACCGGCAGGTTGATCAGGCTCGGCGGCGTGCCCTGGATGGGCGTCAGCCGCTTCCCGGTCTGGGCCGGCAGCGAGGCCAGCAGCCCTTGGGTATAAGGGTGATGGTTGCGATAGAAGATGTCCCGGCGGGGCGCCCGCTCCATCACCGCCCCGGCGTACATCACGATCACCTCGTCCGACATCTCCGCGACCACGCCCAGGTCGTGCGTGATCAGGATGATCGCGGTGCCGAACTCCTCCTGCAGCTTGCGCATCACGCTCAGCACCTGCGCCTGGACGGTCACGTCGAGCGCCGTCGTCGGCTCATCCGCGATCAGCAGCGCCGGGTCGAGTGCCATCGCCATCGCGATCATCACCCGCTGCCGCATCCCGCCGGAGAACTGGTGCGGGTAGTCGTCGATCCGCTCGGCCGCCCGGGGGATGCCGACCAGGGTGAGCAGCTCGGCGGCCCGGCGACGGGCCGCCTGCTTGGAGATGTGCTTGTCGTGCGCCTGGATCATCTCGACGATCTGCCAGCCGATCCGGTACTGCGGATGCAGGCTCGACAGCGGGTCCTGGAAGATCATCCCGATCTTGGCGCCGCGCAAGCGCCGGAGGGTGCCGGCGTCGGCGGTGATCAGGTCGGTGCCGTCGAAGTACGCAGTACCGGAGACCTGGGCGCCCCGGGTCAGGCCGGTGATGGTCTGGGTCGAGACGCTCTTGCCTGAGCCGGACTCGCCGACGACCGCGAGAGTTCGGCCGCGCTCGACGTCGAAGGACAGCCCCCGGACGGCGCGGACGGTACCGTCCGGGGTGTCGAACGAGACCCTGAGATCTCGTACCTGCAGCAAAGCCTCAGTGGTGGGCACTGGTCAGCCCTGCTTGTCCTTGGCCAGCCATACGTTCGTCGGGTCGTAGTTCTGCAGCGACGGGACGTAGACGGCGTTGTGCACCTGCTCGGCGTGGTAGTTCGCCTGCTTGTTGTTGGTCAGCGGGTAGAAGGCCGCCTGCTCCATCACCCGGGCGTCTGCCTTGGCCCAGAGGTCGGCTGCCGCATCCTCGGTCGGCGCGGCGATGGCCTGCTGGATCAGGGTATTGGTCTCGGCGTCGTTGTAGAGCCCGAAGTTGCTGCCCACCGGTGGGTAGGAGGGTGCACCCGAGAAGAGCGGGTTGAAGAAGGAGAGTGCCGCGTTGCCGTACCAGTCGGCTCCCCA
Source organism: Kribbella sp. NPDC051718 (assembly GCF_040681515.1). Taxonomy (NCBI): domain Bacteria; kingdom Bacillati; phylum Actinomycetota; class Actinomycetes; order Propionibacteriales; family Kribbellaceae; genus Kribbella; species Kribbella sp. NPDC051718. The sequence continues at coordinate 140,790 of NZ_JBFAYZ010000014.1, forward strand.
GCCGGCCAGCGACAGGTCCCAGACGCCGCGCTGGGCGACGGTCGGCACCTGCAGGTATTTCACGTAGAAGTCCGCGTTCGGCGACGGTACGCCGGTGACGGTGATGCCGGCCTTGGACAGGTCCTGCTGGACGGTCTGGAACGTCTTGCTGCTGCCCTCGGTCGCGTTGCGGTAGAGGAACTTCAGCGTCAGGTGCGGGAAGCCCGCCTCGGCCAGCAACTGCTTGGCCTTGTCCGGGTCGTACGGGTACGGATCGATCTGCTTGGAGCCGACGATGACGTCCGGCAGCACGTGGGTCAGCGGCGGGTTGAGCGTCTTGCCGCCGAGCACCTGCAGGATGTGGTCGCGGTTGATCGCGTAGCTGAGGGCCTGCCGCACCTTGGGGTTGGCCAGCGCCCTGTTGTTGTTCGGCGAGACGGTGTTGTAGATGACGTACGGGTTGCTGCCCGCGGTGTCGCCGATGGTCAGGTTCTGGTCCTTCTTGGCCTGCAGTGCGGGCAGCTGCGACGGCGGTGGGGCGACGTCCCACTCCATGTCGGCTGTCGGCGTACCGGTCTGCAGTTGCTGCTGGACCGAGTCCTGGCTGACTGTCTCGTTGACGACGATCTTGTCGACGTACGCCTTGCGGACCGGGTCGGTGGCCGGATCCCAGGCGGGGTTGCGGGAGTAGTTGACCGACTTGGTCGGCACCCACGAGTCGACCTTGTACGGGCCGTCGGAGGGGAAGTTGTTGCCGAGTTCGGTGCTGGCGGGCAGGTACTTGAGCGACTCGACCGGGGCGGGGGAGAAGGCGGACAGCGTCAGCATGCCGACGAAGTACGAGGCGGGGCGGGTCAGCTTGAACACGACGGTGGTCTCGTCCTTGGCGACCACGCCGGGCAGCGGCGTCTTGTCGATGTACGCCTGGATCGCGGCCGGGGTCTTGGCGACCTTGGCGAACCCGTCGGCGAACTTCGAGTAGCCGTCGATCAGGCCGTAGAAGTCCGGGATGCCGCCGAACGGCTGGACCGGGTTCGCGGTCCGCTTGACGCCGCGGACCATGTCGGCCGCGGTCACCTGGCGGGCCGGGCTGGTGTTCCACTTGGCGCCGGTGCGGATCTTGATCGTGTACGTCTTGCCGTCCGCGCTGATCCCGCCGTTCGCGACGGTCGGCAGGTCGGTGGCCAGGTCGGCGACCGGTGTGGTGTTCTTGCCCCCGGGATCGGCCGGGTAGGTGAAGAGCTGGCGGCTCCACATCCGCAGGTTGGTGTAGCCGACCGAGTAGTAGCTGACGTTCGGGTCCATGTAGTCGACATCGCCCTTGCCCAGCATGTTCAGGGTGCCGCCGGTCACCGGCGTACCGCCTGAATTGGTGCCGCCGCCCGCGGTTGTGGTTCCCTGGTCGGCATTGCACGCTGCCAGCGTGAGACTCGTGACGGCGACGATCGCCACCGCCGCGAGCCGTCTTCCGGAACTGGCCATTACTTCCTCCTCCGAGACTGGATAGGGCCGAAGCTAGAACCGCGGACCCGTCCAGACACCCGGGTCACTGAACCGTCAACGTCTTGTCATCTCCTGCCAGGCGCTTCTATGACGAAGTCGTGACAGCCGTCATCTGCAGACAGGCGGCCCATTGGGAGACAGCCCCTTGTCGAGCGACACTGGTCCCGTGGCACACAGCTTGTTACTGGTTGACGACGAACCGCGGATCCGGCGGGTACTGCGGCTCGCCCTCGAGGACGAGGGCTACGAGGTGTCCGAGGCGGCCAACGGGCTGGACGCGTTGACCGCGCTGAGGCACGAGCCCCCGGACGTGGTCCTGCTCGACTTGATGCTGCCGGACCGGGACGGATTCACGGTCTGCCGGGAGATCCGGCGGACCAGCGACGTACCGGTGATCATGGTGACGGCCCGGACCGACAGCCACGACATCGTCGCCGGGCTGGAGGCGGGCGCGGACGACTACGTTACGAAGCCGCTTGTAGCCAAAGAGTTGTCGGCACGGATCAGGGCGCTGCTGCGCCGGGTCGAGCCGAACGGTACGCCGGTACTGGAGCAGTTCGTCATCGGCGACCTCGAGATCGACGTACCGGCCGCCGAGGTGGTGCGAGACGGGTGCGTGCTGCCGCTGACCCGGACCGAGTTCAAGCTGCTGGTCGAGCTGGCCAGCCTGCAGGGCAAGGTGTGCAGCCGTGAGCATCTGCTGTCGAAGGTCTGGGGCTATGGGTACTTCGGGGACAGCCGGATCGTCGACGTACACATCCGGCGGCTACGGCTGAAGATCGAGCGAGACCCGGCCACCCCCAAGCACCTCGTCACTGCCCGGGGTCTCGGCTATCGACTGGTGAGCTGACGTTGCGGCGGCGGTTCGGCCTGCGCGACCGGGTCATGCTCGCGTACGGGTTGCTTGCGCTCGGGCTGTCCGGCGTACTGGCGCTGGTCACCTGGAGCGTGGTCTCCAACTATCTGACCAATCAGCGGATCTCGTCGGCGATCGTCGAGACGACCGACAACGCGAACACCTTGCACTACGGGCTCTACGGCCTGACATCGTCCTGCGGACCGGTACGCCGGCTGGGCCAGGAGCCCGCTTGCGGGACGGTCGTACCGCAGTCGCCGTCGATGGTGATGAACCTGGTGGAGGCGCTGCCGTCGACGGACACGGCCGCGATGCTGATGCGGTACGACGGCGCCTGGTACACGGTGTCGGCGAAGGCTAGCGACATACCGGCCGACATGCTGGAGAGCGCCCAGGGCGGGGTCAAGGTGGACCGGCGGCTCGTGGTCGGCGGCGACGAGGTGCTCGCCGTCGGGGTGCCGGTGGGGCGTCCGGGGGAGGCCTTCTTCGAACTGCATCCGCTGAACCGGCTCGACAACACGCTGCGGACGCTGAAGCTCACTCTGATCTTGGCGGCGATCGTGACCGCGCTGCTCGGGCTGGCGGTCGGGCGGCTCGCCAGCACGGTGGCGCTGCGACCATTGGCCAAGCTGACTCAGGTTGCGGCTGCTGTCGCGCGCGGGCGGCTCGATGCCCGGCTCGAGGCGGAGAACGATCCGGACCTCGGCGGCCTGGCCCGATCCTTCAATCAGACGGCGGCCGCGCTGGAGAAACGGGTGATCGCCGACGCCCGCTTCGCCGGCGACGTCAGCCACGAGCTGCGCACCCCGCTGATGACGATGATGAACTCGATGCAGCTGATCCAGAACCATCGCGCTGAGCTACCGGCGTCCGTCCGCGAGCCGGTCGAACTGCTAGGCGACGACCTCGACCGCTTCCGCCAACTGGTCGTCGACCTGCTCGAGATCTCCCGCGACGACGGCGGCGACCAGGGCAGCCGCGAGCTGGTCCGGATCGGCGACCTCGTCCGCGCCGCCGCCGACGCCACCGCCGGCCGCGAGATCACCGAGGTAGCCCCCGACGCCGCCGACCTGACGATGGAGGCGGACAAACGCCGCCTGGAACGAGTCATCGCCAACCTGGTGGACAACGCCGAACAACACGCCGGCGGCTGCAAAGGCGTCCTGGTCCAGGCCGGCGGCAAAGGCGTACTCATCTACGTGGACGACGCCGGCCCCGGCGTCCCCGAAGCAGACCGAGAAAGAATCTTCGAACGCTTCGGCCGAGGCACCCCCGGCACACCCCCCAACCCCCACCGCACCGGCACCGGCCTGGGCCTGGCCATCGTCGCCCGCCACGTCGAATGGCACCACGGCACAATCCAAGCCACCGCCCGCCCCCAAGGCGGCGCCCGCTTCCTGATAGACCTCCCCGCCAAAAACCCCTAGAACAACCATTTGCCAAGAGCAACAGCCAAGAGCAACAGCCAAGAGCAACAGCCAAGAGCAACAGCCAAGAGCAACAGCCAAGAGCAACAGCCAAAAGCAACAGACCGTCCCGACTGCTGCTGTGGTTCGGCAAGTGCCGGGAGCGGCGGTTGGGTGGGTGTAGGGGGATTGCAGGTGGGCGTTGGGTTGGTGACGACCGAGCCCGCGTGGCGAGGATGCCGACACCTACCTTGAACGAGGTGCACTGCCCAAACAACCTACAGGCTTTCGGCTTGTTTGAAGTGGTGAGGAATCTACCTTGTGGATAAGGGCTTTCCGGCTCAAAACCGTCGGTGGCGGCGGCTAGCCTTTGAGGTATGGACGATCGCGCGGTGGTGACGATGAGCGGCAGCGAACTGCTGTCCGCCTGCGACGTCATCGAGGACGCGATCGAGAAACTGCTGGCCCGCCGCAACCAGATCCTCCAGCGCCTGGACGAGATCGACTACGCCCAGGAGATCGGCGCCCACGACACCGCCCGGCTGCTCGAGAAGCGCTACCGCCTCGACCCCGCCGAGGCCCGCCGCCGCGTCCGGCTGGCGACCGCGCTACCGAAGTACCCGACCGTCGCCGCCGCCCTCCCCACCCCCGGCAACCCCACCGACAACGACGACAACGGCGACGGCCACGGAGGGGACGGCGGCGCGGTGGTGCTGTCGTCGGCGCAGGCCGACGCGATCGTGTCCGCGCTGGAGAAGCTCCCCAAGTCGGCGGACGTCCCGGTCGAGGAGTTGGACGCGGCGGCAGAGCAGATGGTGCAGGCTGCCCGCCACATGAAACCTGGCGACCTGCGCAGGATGGGTGAGCAGGTCCGCAACATCCTCGACACCGACGGACCCGAACCCCGCGAAGACGCCGCCCGCGCCCGCGAAGAGGTCTGGATCAAGAAGGCCGAACACGGCGTGAAGTTCGGTGGCTATCTGGCGGGTGAGAACGCCGAGAAGTTGCAGACGGTTCTGCAGGCAGGCGCGAAGCCGCACAAGACCGAAGACGGTGAACACGACCCCCGGTCACGCGGCAAACGTCAGGCCGACGCCTTGGTCGATGCTCTTGATATCGCCCTGGCGTCTGGTGATTTGCCGACCCGGGGTGGGATCAAGCCCCACATCGCGGTCACGATCAACCTGAACGACCTGCTGGAGGCGGGCCGGCAGGCGACCGGTGACCTGACCTACGGCGACGGCCTGTCCGCCGCCGCGATCCGCCGTCTCGCCTGCGACGCCGGAATCATCCCCATCGTCCTCGGCTCCGACAGCCAGCCCCTCGACGTCGGCCGCGAATTCCGGTACGTCACCACCGGTCTGCGCAATGCCTTGAACCAGCGTGACCGAGGCTGCGTGATCTGCCACGCCCCACCGATCTACTGCGACGCTCACCATCTGGTGAGTTGGTTCGACGGTGGTGTCACCAGTCTCGCGAACATGGTCTTGCTCTGCCGCGTCGACCACACCTCGCTGCACGACGGCCATTGGACGATCAGGATCGTCGACAACCAGGTCCATGTCACCCGCCCCACCTGGGCCGACCCACCACCACGTACTGGGCGAAGACTCGACCAGCCCAGCACCACCGCCGCCACCGCACCCGCGACGTCGGCCACCCACCCCTGGCCACCACCCACCGCAGCCGCGCCACCCACCACGACAAACGCTGACCCCTGGCCTCCGTCGCCCGCCGCGACAGACACCGCCCCCTGGACGAGCGCTTCCCCCGGGACGAGCGCTGACCCCTGGATGGGCGCTGACCCCAGGATGGAGGCCGCCCCCTGGACGAGCGGAGACCCCTGGATCGGCGCTGACTCCCGGATGGGCGCTGACACCCGGCATTCACTGAGTGAGGCGGTGGCGGATGGGGGTGCCGATAGCAGGGCGGCAACTGCACCTGTGCGGTCTGAGGTTTCTGTGCCGGCCCCGGGGTCTGCTCAAGTACCGGGGCCGAACTGGCCCTACGACGATGATGCTGCCTGGATCACCGCCGAGGAAACGGCGGCGTTGGACCCCTGGGGTGGCAACCCCGGAGGCATCGGAACTCCACCCGCCGGGCCCGAACAGACAGCCACCCGTGCACGGCACGGACTCACCAACGCTCCGTGGACCACCCCTGAAGAAGCAGCCGTTCTCGACCCCTGGGGCGACCGGCCCGGGGGTGCGGTGGCCTGAGGTCGGACGCGGTCGGTGCAGCCTGAGTTGGGTTTGGTGGGCGTGAGGTCGGGCGCGGTGGATGTGGGGTGGGTTGGGTTCGGTGGGCGTGAGGTCGGGCGCGGTGGGCGTGGCGTGGGCCGGGTTCGGTGGGCCTGAGTTTGAGGTCGGCTGATGTTTGGGGGTTTGCGGGCTGGTGGGTGGGCTCCGCGGGTGGGTTGCCGTCGGTCGAGGCAGGTGGGTGGCGTTGGTCGAGATGGGGGGAGCCGGGGGCTCGTGACTTCCCGGGGGGTCGCCGCGTCTGCCTGTGGGGCGGAGGTGGTGGGTCGGTCTCGGTTGGGGGACGGAAAATCGGCTGACGGTTGGAGGGGGGCGGCCTATTCTGGAGTCATGGCTACTTGCCTCTGTGTCTAGCTGCGGACTCGCTTTCACGTCAGGAGTCTGTCCAGCAGTCATCACAGAAAGTAACCATTATGATCACCGTTCGCGGTGTAGATATTCGTGTCGGCGCCCAGTTGCTGCTCGCCGGCCTTTCGTTTCATGTCAGTCCGGGGGATCGGGTCGGTCTGGTCGGGCGTAACGGTGCCGGTAAGACGACGTTGATGAAGGCGCTCGCGGGTGAGGAGCGGGCGGCGGCTGGGAGCATCGCGGCCACTGGGTCCGTTGGGTACTTGCCGCAGGATCCGCGGGCTGCCGACCCCGCCATCAGCGTGACGGCGCGCATTCTGTCTGCGCGTGGGCTTGACGTTGCGGTGCAGAGGCTGCGGAAGGCCGAAGCGGTGATGAGCACGGCCGTCGGGGACGAGCAGGAGCGGGCGATGGGGGCGTATGCGCGCGCTGAGGCGCAGTTTCAGGCGGCTGGGGGTTATGCGGCCGAGGCGGAGGCGGCGAGGCTTGCGGCGGGGGTCGGGTTGCCGATCCGGGCGCTTGAGCAGCCGGTCGGGGAGTTGTCGGGTGGGCAGCGGCGGCGGGTTGAGTTGGCTCGGATTTTGTTTGCTGAGCATGAGACCTTGTTGCTGGATGAGCCGACCAACCACCTGGATGCCGATTCGGTGGGGTGGCTGCGGTCGTTTCTGCTCGGGTACTCCGGTGGGCTCGTCGTGATCAGTCACGACCGCGACCTGCTCGCCGCGACGGTCAACCGCGTGTTCCACCTGGACCCGCAGCGGACGACGATCGACATCCACAACACCGGCTGGAAGAAGTACCTGACCCAGCTGGAGCTCGACGAGCGCCGCCGTACCAGGGAACGCCACACCGCCGAGCGCAAAGCCGCCGTCCTCAACGCCCAGGCCGACAAGATGCGCGCCGGCGCATCGACCGCGATGGCCGCGAAGAACATGGCCAGGCGGGCCGAGAAGCTCCTCACCGACCTCGAGCCGGTACGCCGAACAGCCCGAGTAGCCAAAATCCGCCTACCCGACCCCGCACCCTCCGGCCGCACCCCACTCACGGCCAGCGGGCTGACCAAGTCGTACGGCGCATTGCAGGTGCTCAACGGCGTCGACCTGGCCGTCGACCGGGGCAGTCGTCTGGTCATCCTCGGCCTCAACGGCGCAGGCAAAACCACCCTGCTCCGAATCCTGGCCGGCCGCGAACAACCCGACAGCGGCCAGGTGGTGCACGGTCATGGGCTACGACTCGGCTACTTCGCCCAGGAACACGACACGCTCGACCTGGCCGGCACCGTCCGGCAGAACCTCTCAACAGTCGCCCCGGGGCTGACCGATGGCGAGGTACGCAACGTCCTCGGCTCGTTCCTCTTCACCGGAGACGACGCGGACAAGCCGGCCGGCGTACTGTCCGGCGGCGAGAAGACCCGGTTGGCCCTGGCCGGCCTGGTCCACTCGGGTGCCAACGTCCTGCTCCTCGACGAGCCGACCAACAACCTGGACCCGGCTTCACGCAAAGAAGTACTCGGTGCCGTAGGCAACTATCCCGGCGCCATCATCATGGTCACCCACGACGAGGGCGCCATCGAGGCGCTCCGGCCGGATCGCGTGCTGATTCTGCCGGATGCCACCGAGGATCTCTGGACCGACGACTACCTCGAGCTGGTGTCACTCGCCTAAAAAAGGTGTTACTCGCCCAGAGACAGAGGGCCCGCGCCGACCACCGGCGCGGGCCCTCGACAAACCTCAGCGACCTTGAAGCGACTTCACGTTGTCGCCGAAGGTCCAGCTCTTCGAGCCGTCCCAGTTGATCGACCAGGTCATCAGACCCTTGAGCTGGCCGTTGAAACCGTTCCACGCCTGCGAGACGAGCGACGGCGCCATGTACCCGCCACCCGCACCGTTCTGCGCCGGCAACCCAGGCACCTGCTTGTCATAAGGCACGCGGATCGTGACGCCCTGAATGACCAGCCCCGTGTTGAGGCAGGTCGTCTGCGCGACGAAGCCCTGCACGGTTCCCGCGGAGTACGAGTCGCCCGAGCAGCCGTACATGCTGCCGTTGTAGTACTGCATGTTCAGCCACCACAGCCGGCCGTTGTCGGCGTACTTCTTGATGATCGGCAGGTACGAACCCCAGATCGACCCGTAGGTGACGCTGCCACCGGTCACGTACGCCGTCTCCGGCGCCATCGTCAGCCCGAAGTTCGACGGCATCTGCGCCAGCACGCCGTCGATGATCCGGATCAGGTTGGCCTGCGAGGTGGACAGTTGGTTGATGTTGCCGCTGCCGGTGAGGCCGGTCTCGATGTCGATGTCGATACCGTCGAAGTTGTACTTCTTCAGCAGCGGCACCACAGTCGCCACGAACTTGTCGGCGACGGCGGACGAGCTCAGGTCGATACCGGCAGCAGCGCCACCGATCGACATCAGGATCGTCTGACCGGCTGCCTTCGCCGCGCACATCTCAGCAGGGGTGGCGACCTTCACGCCCGCGTCCATGCCGTCTTCCCACTTCACCGTGCCGTCGGACAGGATCACCGGGAACGCCGCGTTGATCACGTTGTACCCGTGCTGTGCGATCCGCGAGTCCGTGATCGGCGTCCAGCCGAACGGCGGGTGGACGCCGTTGGACGAGCCGTCCCAGTTCTCCCAGTACCCGTGCAGCACCTTCCCGGCCGGCCGCGACTTCACCGGACAGGTCGTCGACCCGGGCGGCGGCGTAGTAGGTGGCGTTGTGGGCGGAGTGGTCGGCGGCGTAGTAGGTGGCGTTGTGGGCGGGGTGGTGGGCGGAGTCGTAGGTGGCGTGGTCGGCGGAGTGGTCGGTGGCGCACCATCACAGGCGCCCAGATCGAGCCAGAGGGAGGCTGCCGCGACCGGGTTCCAGCCAGAGCCCGGCGGCGCGGTGTGCGCCTGCCGGGCCTGGTAGGTCCTGTTCTGGTACGTCACCTTCGAACCGACGGCGTAGGCAACCCCTTCGGCCCACGCGGGCGCAGTACAAGCAGCCTGTACCGCCGCCTGAGCCGACTGGCCGGCTTGGACAACCACCATCCCGGCCCCGGTGAGGAGTAACCCCGTAGTGATGGCACCCGCGAGCAAACTGCCGAGCCGTCGGTTCATGGCCACTCCGATCTAATACGCAAGGACCTTTCTTTTAGTCACGGTAGGGGTTGGGCCGACTGCCTGCCACGACATGTCGGAAACCCGCCATCAGCGCAGGCCGAGCTCCGAGCCGACCCAGGCGAGCCGGTCGTCCTTGGCCTGCTGGGTGAGGAAGTGGTCGGACTTCTCGTAGAGGCTGACCTTCGCGCCCGGTTTCGCCGCGCTGAAGGCGCCCCGTACCTCCGGCGTGACGAAGATGTCGCGGCCGGCCCACTGGAAGTAGACGTCGTGAGCGCGCGCGACATTGTCGACCGGATCGAGGCCGGCGAAAACCTTGCGGTAGGCAACGGCCTGGTCGGGCTCCAGTCCCAGCCAGTAGGTGTCGAACCAGTTGGCCCAGGTGGCATCGCCCGCCATGAAGACCATCGCGTGGGCGCGTTTGCCGATCAGCGACGCGTACATCGCGCCGTAGTCGTGTCCGATGACGGCGGTACGCCGTGAGTCGACCCCGTCTTGGGTAAGCAGTGCCTGGTACGCCGCTTCGACCGCCGCGAGCTGATTCGTCACCTTCACCCGGTCCGACTGGTCGCCAATCGGATCGCCGGCCCACGGGAACGTGAGCTGCGGCAGGATCGCCACCGCGCCCCTGCTCGCCAATGCGATCGCCTCGGACAGGAACTCGGTCCGGTTCTGCGTCGAGCTCGGCGGCTCGAACCAGTGCAGGTAGAGCGCCCCCGCCAGGCTCTGATGCTTCTTCGCCACCGGCCTGACCAGGTACGCCGTGACCGGCGCCTGCCCGTGCACCGGGATCTGGATGTCCGTCACCACCACCGGCTGCGGCTTGCTCGAATCCGTCACCGCCGACGACGCCCCGGCTGCCGCCACCCCCAGTAGCAGAGCCCCGATCATCGTGGCCACCGCGAGTCTTCTCATCGCCCACCCTCACAATCCATCAGTTGATAAACTCTCTTAACAACTGACGACCGTAGAGCGGCTGGGCCGGACGGTCAAGACGGTGGAGGATGTGCGGAATGAGCAGCGTGCCGGCGACCGACCCCTGGCTGGGGTTCGTGCTGGACCTCTGCAACACCTACGACCTGCTCGAGGATCCACCCGACCGGCTGACCATCCCGCTCGTCACTCGCCTCGCCGCCCACCACGAGCTCGCCGATCCCGGCCTGACCGAGGCCGACCTCGAGTCGGTGCGCGCGGTGCGGAACCGCCTCTACGAGGTCTTCGCCGAGGCCGACCCGCACGCGCAGTACGGCGTACTGAACGACGTTTTCACCGCGTATGGCGCCCAGCCGCGCCTGATCGCCGGTCCACGCCTCGCGGCGACAGGCGGCGCTGACCCAGTCGCGCGGTTGGCGATCTCAGCGGCGGACGCTCTGGCGAGAGCGGTCGCGGATGGTGCCGCCGACCGGCTCCGGACCTGTGCCGGCGACCCGTGTCGCTGCGTCTACGTCGACCGCACCAAGGCCAACCGCCGCCGCTACTGCTGCGAACTCTGCAACGACCGGATGGCCTCCGCCGCCTACCGCAGCCGTAAAAGCTAAGCGACTCTCAACCCATGGGTGGAGACCGGAGATCCATCCGGATCACACCTGCAGGCCGACGTAGCGGCGACCGATTCCGACGACTCTGGAGACATCCAGAACAGATAGGCGCCGGATCCCACCGGCCATCGTCGGAAGGACAGTGCAATGTCGGTCAACCTCCTGCTGGGCATCCTGATCGGGGCCTTGGTCGTGGTCCGCGTGATGGGCCGTCAGCTGCGCGGCTCGATGGTGACCCAGCGGTCGCTGGTGGTGATGCCGCTGGTCCTCGTGATCGTCGGCCTGCTCTCGGCCCGCGACGCCTTCAATACCGCGTCGGCCGGCGAGCTCGCCTTCTTCGTCTTCGACGTCGCCGTGCTGATCCTGATCGGCTTCGCCCGCGGTGCCAGCACCCAGCTGACGGTCCGCGACGGCGGCCTGCACCAGAAGGGCACCGCCGCGACCTTGGGGCTGTGGCTGCTGACCATCGGCATCCGCGTCGGCGCAGGCTTCGCCGGTGCGGCGATGGGCCTCAACGGCTCGCTCACCACAGCCGCCCTGCTGCTGACCTTCGGCCTGAGCATCGCCGCCCAGAACGTCGCCGTCTACCTCCGCGCCCAGCGCCTGCACATCCCGCTGGCAGCCGAACAGGCATGATGTTGCCCATGGCCATCCCGAACCGGTCGACCCCCGAACGCTCAGTGGGCGTTCGGGGGTCGGTCTCTGCCGGGTGGCAGCGGGTTGTCGACCTCTGGGGGTCGCCCGGCCTGACCAGGTTGCTGCGGCTGGTACCGGCGGTACTGGTGATCGTGGCGGTGACCGTCGCCTGGGACTCGCCGGAGGACCGGAAGTTGCCCTGGGCCCTCATCTTGGCGCTGGCAGCGGTCGTTGTCATCGGCAACTTGGTGATCATCGGGTATGGCGAGAAGTCGTCCGAACGCACCATCGGGCTGCTCGTCTTCGTGGTGGTCGGGTCGCTGCTCTGGTACGCACTGCCGAACAGTGTGCTGATCGTCCTGCCATTCTGGGCGGTCCGAGCTGCCGTGCGGTATCACCGACCGGGGCGCGGCGAGACCGTCGTCGTCGTGCTCGGCATCCTCGGCGCCAGCCTGCCGCTCCTCGCGACGGGACCGGTCAGCGGGGCGATCGGTATCGCGGTCGGCGTGGTCGCCCTGCTGCTGGCCTCCACCAATCGTCGCGCCCGGGAAGAGCAGTTGGATGAGCTGCAGGTATCGCTCGCCCGCAAGCAGGCTGCGATCGAGGAGCACAGTCGCGCCGCCGCGTTGGCCGAGCGCGCAAGGATCGCTCGCGACGTGCACGACGTACTGGCGCATTCGCTGGCCGGCTTGTCGCTCAACCTGCAAGGAGCGCGGTTGATGCTGGTGCGGGATGGCGCATCCCAGGAGGCGATCGAGCAGTTGACTCGCGCGCAAGGGCTGGCTGCCGACGGGTTGGCCGAGGCTCGTCGAGCGGTGGCGACGTTGCGGGAGGATTCGGTGCCTGACGCCCGGGCGATGGCCGATCTCGTCACCGCGTACCGGCTGGAGACGGGGAGCGAGGCGACGTTCGACCTCGAGGGGCAGTCGCGGGAGTTGGCGCCCGAGGCGATGGCTGCGCTGTATCGCGCGTTGCAGGAGGCCCTGACGAACACCCGCAAGCATGCGCCGGGAGCGCCGATCAATGTCGTACTCCGGTACGCCGACGCCCGCACCGTCCTCACGGTCGACGACCACCCCGGCAAGCCGCCGGCCCGGGCCGTCAGCGGGGGCTACGGTTTGCTCGGGATGCGCGAGCGGGCCGAGTTGATCGGTGGCAGCCTCGAGGTCGGGCCGACGGATGACGGGTGGCGGGTCGAATTGATGATACCGGGATGAGCGGGTGGCGGGATGAGTTGGTGATACCGGGATGAGCGAGTTGCGGGTGGTGGTCGCCGATGATCAGACGGTGGTGCGCGACGGGCTGGTGACGCTGCTGCGGTTGCTGCCGGGGATCGATGTCGTCGCTGCCGGGTCGGACGGGATCGAGGCGGTTGAGCTCGTTGCGGAGTACAAGCCAGATGTTCTGCTGGTGGATCTGCGGATGCCGCGCTGCGATGGGGCGGAGGCGACGCGGCGGGTGCGTACGGAGTATCCGGGCACTGAGGTGGTCGTGCTGACGACGTACAGCGATGACGATTCGGTGCTCGGCGCGCTCAAGGCCGGTGCGCGGGGATTCCTCACCAAGGACGCTGATGCGGAGTCGATCGGGCGCGCGTTGCATGCGGCCGCGGCCGGGCAGTCGATCATCGACGGTGAGGTGCAGCGACGGTTGATCGAGGCAACGACCGCCGTACCGGTGCCGCAGGAGTCCGATGGTCTCACCCCGCGCGAGCTGCAGGTCTTGCGGCTGATCGCGGCCGGACTGTCGAACACCGAGATCGCCCGCCGCCTGGTGGTCAGCGAGGCCACGGTCAAGACCCACATCAACCACCTCTTCGCCAAGGCGGGATTGCGCGACCGGGCTCAGGCAGTCGCCTACGCCTATCGCCTCGGTCTTGGTTAGATGGAGAAGTGAAGATTCGGCGGGCTGAGCTCAGTGACGTGCCGGCGGTTCTCGGGTTGCTCGACAAGGCGACCGAGTGGCTGGTCGCCGCCGGGCGAACCGATCAGTGGGGGACCGAGGCGCACTCGACCAATCCGCGGCGGGTCGCGCAGATCGAGGACTTCGCGTCGGGTGATGGGCTGTGGGTGGCCGAGCTCGATGGACGAGTGGTCGGTGCGCTGGCCGTCGGGGATGCGATGTCGTACGTCCCGCCGGCGACCGAGCCGGAGCTCTACATCCGCCTGCTGGTGACGGATCGCGCGCTGCAGGGCAGTGGCATCGGCACGGAGTTGCTGGATCATGCGCGGGTGCTCGCGCGCGGTCTCGGCGTCGAGTTGCTTCGGGTCGATTGTTTCGGTGGTGGTGATGGGGCACTGATCCGGTACTACGAGAAGCAGGGGTTCACTCGCGCGGAGCCTTTCGGCGTACCGGTCAGTGAGTCGGTCTGGCCGGGTCAGGTGCTGTTCCAGCGGCTGTGACTTCCACTGGCCGATGGACGACGCCGTGCGCGTCGCTGCAGTGAGCATCCTGTACGTCGCCTGACGCGTGGTCGACCTGGAGCGTCGAGTGGGTCAGGTGATGGCGGTCGGCGAGCAGCGTCTCGATCTGGCCGCGGATCAGGTGGCAGTCGAGGCCTTCGCTGACCAGGATGTGCGCCGATGCGGCCGGCTCGCCGGACGTGATCTCCCAGACGTGCAGGTCGTGCACCTCGACCACACCCGGTACTGCGCACAGCTCGGCGCCAACAACAGCCGGGTCGATGCCGGCGGGGGCGGCCTCGAGGAAGATGCGACCCGAGTCGCGGACCAGGCCGATGCCCGCCTTGAGCATCAGCGCGGCGACGATCAGGGCGGCGATCGCGTCGGCCCGGGCGAAGCCGGTGAGCAGGACGACGAGCCCGGCGATCGCGGTCGCGACGAAGGCGAAGAGGTCGTTGAGGATGTGCTGAAACGCGCCCTCGACGTTCAGGCTGGAGCGGTTCGCCTTGCTGATCAGCCAGGTGGCGATCAGGTTCACCACGATGCCGACGACGCCGGTGATCAGGACGAGCGCGCCTTGGACCTCGGGCGGGTGGATCATCCGGTTGACCGACTCGTACACGAAGAAGGCGGCGAGCAGCAGCAAGGTGATGCCGTTGGCCTGCGCCGACAGGATCTCGACCCGCTTGAGCCCGTACGTGTAGCCGCCGGCCGGCGGCCGCGCCGAGAGCCGGATGGCGATCAGCGCCAGCGCGATGGCGGCCGCATCGGTGAGCATGTGCGCCGCGTCGGTGATCAAGGCCAGCGACCCAGCCGCAAACCCCACGATCACCTCAGCTGCCATAAACGCCAAAATCAGCGCCAGCGCCCCACCCAGCAACTTCCGATCCGCATCCGCACCAACCCCATGCCCGTGCCCATGCCCGTGCCCGGCCGCCGTGTCGTGGTCGGTGGTCATTGGGTGCGCTCCGGGTGGATGGCGTCGGTGTGTTCGGTGTGGGCGACCGCGAGATCTACCAGCATCCGGACGTGGGCGTCGTCGAGGCGGTAGTACGCCATCCGGCCGTCCCGGCGCACGGAGACAACCCGGTGCGCCCGCAGCAAGCGCAACGCGTGCGAGGTGGCGGACTCGCTCATCCCCGTCACCGCGGCGAGATCGCAGACGCACAGTTCGCCGTCCAGCAGCGCGACCAGCAGCTTCAACCGCCGCGGATCGCCGAGCAGCCCGAACACATCGGCCGTATCGACGACATCCGCCTCAGAAGGCATCCTGGCGTGGACGGCCGCCACCCGCTCCGGATCGACCAGCCTGACGTTGCAGCTGTCGATCAGCGCGGGAGTTTGCACATCTGCAGAACTCTTCATACGTCCACTGTAGGCTATCGCTCCGTCTCCTGACCATCACCGAGAGGAGCATCACGTGGCCCGGATCCTGACGCCCGATACCGTCACCGCCGTCCCCTGGCGCAACGGAGCAGGCTCCACCCGGCAACTCGTCGACGACCTGGCCGGCTGGCGGCTCACCGTCGCCGACCTCGACCAGGACGCCACCTTCTCCGACTTCCCGGGCCTCGACCGGACCTTCCTCCCGCTCGTCGACGTAGTCCTCCGCATCGACGGCGACCGCCGCCCAGTGCCACGCGCCACCGTGATCGACTTCCCCGGCGAGGCGAGCGTCGCGGTCGAGCTGGTCGCCGGGCCTGGTCGTGCGGTGAATCTGATGACGGTTCGGGGCCGGTGCAGCGGCACGCTCACCGCGATCTCACGATCGGAGTGGGACCAGAATCAATCCGGACTGTTCGTCGATCTCGGCGAGGTGCTGGTCGAGGTGCGGGTGAGTTAGCCGAGCTTCAGCTCGTACTCGACCTGGGCGATCGCCTCGCCGTCACCGAAGTCGCGGGTGGTGGTCGCGCCCGTCTCAATGAAGCCCGATTTCGTGTAGAACCGGCGGGACTGGGGTGTGTCGCGCAGTGTCCACAGATGAATGCCATCGAAACCGTCGGCCCGCAACCGCCGCACCGTCTCGCTCATCAGTGCGGCCGCCACTCCGGTGCCCCAGCCATCCGGATGCCCGTAGAAGCTGTTGATCTCCGCGAAGCCCGCCCGGCTCGACGACGGCACCGACCAGGAGAACGCCAAGACGCGCCCGTCGACGGCGGCGACCATCACCAGCCCTTCCGGCGAAGCAACCCGGTCATGCCACCGCGCTAGCCTGGCTTCGACCTGCTCCACCGCGAACGACTCATCGAAGAACGGCGCATAAGCCGCCTCCCAAGAGGCCGCATGCACGATCCCGACCGCTTCACCATCAGTCGCCGCAGCTCGGCGCACCTCGATCATCTGTCCGCCCGTCTCAGCTCGCGAGTGCCTTGAGCGCCAGCGAGAGCCGCTCGGTCATCCAGTCCAGCTCGCCGGTCGTGATCACCAACGGCGGCGACAATCGGATCGTCGAGCCATGCGTGTCCTTCGCCAGTACGCCGTACTCGGCAAGCTTCTCGCACAACTCCCGCCCGCTCCCGAGCGCCGGATCAAGATCCAACCCCGCCCACAATCCGTGGACCCGCAGGTCGGCCAGCCCCTGCGCCCGCAGCGGCTCCAGTCGCTCGCGCAGCTCCGGCTCCATCGCCAGCGCTTGCGCCTGCAAGTCACCCGGCTCGAGCAGCTTGACCACTGCGCGCCCGATCGCCACCGCGAGCGGGTTCCCGCCGAACGTACTGCCATGCGTGCCCGGCGTGATCACATCCATCACCGCGCGATCGGTCACGACCGCCGACAACGGCATGATGCCGCCGCCGAGCGCCTTCCCGAGCACATATACATCCGGTACGACGCCCGCCCGCGAACTCGCGAAGGTCGCCCCGGCCCGCCCGAGCCCCGACTGGATCTCGTCGGCCATCATCAGCACCTGGTTGCTACACACCTCGCGAACCGCCGCCAGATACCCCGAAGGCGGTACGACGACGCCTGCCTCACCCTGCACCGGCTCGATCAGCACGGCGACCGTCGTCTCGTCGATGGCGGCCTCGAGCGCCGCCGCGTCGCCGTACGGGACCGACCGGAAGCCAGGCGTGTACGGCCCGTAGCTGTCATGCGCCTCGGCATCGCCGGAGAAGCTGATGATGCTGATCGTCCGGCCATGGAAGTTGCCATCAGCAACGATGATCGTCGCCTTGCCGTCGGGCACGCCCTTGACCAGGTATCCCCACCGGCGGGCCAGTTTGAGCGCCGTCTCGACCGCCTCGGCGCCCGAGTTCATCGGAAGTACCGCGTCCTTGCCGGACAACGCGGCCAGCTCGGCGCAGAACGGCCCGAGCTGGTCGTGGTGGAAGGCCCGGCTGGTCAACGTGACTCGCCCCAGCTGCTCGGTCGCCGCGGCGATCAGCGCCGGATGCCGATGCCCGAAGTTGAGTGCGGAGTAGCCGGCCAGGCAGTCCAGGTACCGCTCGCCGGATGTGTCGGTCACCCAGACACCGTCCGCTGTCGCGATGGTGACGGGCAGCGGGTGGTAGTTGTGCGCGCCGTAGCTGTTCTCCAGCGCCATCGGATCGGTCACGGATCAGCCTCTCGCTCGCAAACTCGGACGCCCAGAGCCTAGGGCCCAACCCGCCGCAAACCGACCCCACCTCTCAAATTGTCCGACATTCGGGCAATCTTTCACGACAACTCCAGCACCAGACACGGCTGCGACCAAGTCACCCCACCCGGGCCGGGTTCTTCGCCAGGTAGGCGGCGTCGATCGTCTGCTCCGTGACCATCGCCCGGTGCTCACCGTCGTAGGCCGCCGAGGTTCTCGTCAGCTGGGTGAGCACCGGTCCGTCCGCCGCGACGGCGGCTCTCAAGGTCAAGGTCACGGTGGCATCATATGCGACTCGATCGCAAAAAGAGACCACGACCAGTCCTCCGGGAGCAAGCAGTTGTCCGGATCTTTCCAGCACGAGCCCTTGTCGGTGACAGCGGAGTGTGCAGCAATGTAACTAGATGTAATCGTGCCGGCCGTGGGGGCGAATGGGCAATGACAGCGGTGGGGGAAGCAGAAGCAGCAGGGGAAACACCGGAACCCGCTGACTTCCGGTGGGTGGGGGCGGTCCTGGCCGGGCTGACGGCGGTCTGGCTGATGATGAACGAGGTCAGCCTGCTGGCGCGGGGGTTCCTCGCCGAGGGCGGCTCGTCGTGGTCGTTCAACGGGATGAGCGGGCCACTGGCCGTCAAGCAGTACGACCTCTGGCACCTCAAACTGACCGGCGAGCAGCTGAACGACTGGTTGCCCTTGCTGGCCATCTATCTGGTGCTCGACCTCGTCTTCATCGCCATCTACGTGCCCGCGCTGCGACGGTTCGTCGCCACGGGGCCGGTGCTGGTACTGGCTGGGCTCGACGTGGTGGAGAACATCCTCACGTACTGGCTCGGCAGCCAGCGCTGCGACGCGGGCGACTGCGTGCCGGCCGCCTCCGCGGTCGTCCTTGCGGTGATCACGGAGCTGAAATGGCTGGCTTTCCTCGCCGTCCTCTTCTTCCTGGTCCGCGATCACTGGCAGACGATCAAGGCCGCAGTGCCGCGGATCCGCCGGGCATTGTGGATCCAGCGCTTCAGCCTGCTCGCGTTCCTGCCGCTCGGCCTGCTCGCGATCGTGCCCGGTACCGACGTGCTCGACCAGCTCCCAGATGTCCAGCGCCGATGGCTCGACAACGGTACCGGCGTCGGCCAGGCGCTCATCGCCGCTTTCCTGTATTACACGGTGCTGCTGCCCGCGATCTTCCTGCTCGGACGACTCCGTGCCGACTGGGCCGTCCGGCGAGTCTCGGGCGATAGCTACCACTGGCCGTTCTACAGCCAGGACGGGAAGAAGCGACGCCAGAACCTGATGCTCTGGGTCATCGGGCCGATCCTGCTGCCGGTGATCGCAGTCGTGGTCGCGGTGTCCGGCCAAGGCGAGGTGTTCAAGCGGCGGCTGGTCGTGTTCTGCCTGATTCCCCTGCTGGTGCTGGGGTTGTCGCACCTGCTGCGGGACAAGTCCGGCGTGCATCCGAAGGCGTTGCGGCCGGTCGGCAGCTGGTTCCCGCGGGACGTGATGATCGCCGGCGACATGATTTCGGTGACCGCCGTGTCGTTGGGCGGTCTGGGAATGGTTCGTGCCTTTGCTGCTCTGGCGGCCGGCGATGCGGTCGGGCTCTTCGATTCGTCGTACGCCGTGCATCCGGCGGTGGCGCTCGTGACCGGTGTGGTGCTGGCCGTCGGGACCTGGCTCGTCTCCTGGCCGGTGCTCAAGGCAATCAAGAGCTGGGGGCAATCGGGGACGAAGGGCGTGCTCGGTTGGTATGGGCGGATCGCGACGCCTGGCGTGAATCCGAGCGGCACGACCGCGGTCGACGTGGCGCCGCGGAGCAAGGTCCGGGCTGGGTTCGTGCTTGGCGCCAGTGCGGCGATTCTGCTGCTGGGGTCGTTCCCTCGTCGGTTCGCTGACGTGCTCGGCGTACTGGCGTCGACGTTGCTCGCGTTGGCGACCTTGGTGATTCTGATCGGGGTGATCGTTGCCTATGCGCAGGAACGGCAGCCGCCGGAGATCTTCCAGACCAAGTGGTTGCGACTGCGCGCGACGCCGATCATCAGCCTGCTGGTCTTCGCGATGGTGGCGACCGCGCTGATCGGTGGCAAGACCGAGGTGCATCCATTGACGGCCACTGCTGCGCTGCCTGATCGGCCGAGCATGCAGGAAGTGTTCGATGCGTGGGTGGCTCAGCCGGGGTGCACTGCGCCGTTGGATGGTGCGCTCAAGTTGCGGCCGATGATGATGGTTGCCGCGGAGGGCGGTGGCATCAGGGCGACGTACTGGACTGCTTCTGCTCTTGAGAGGCTCAGTACGTCGGGGACTGGGTGCGCCAAGAATTCGGTGCTGTTCTCGGGTGGGGCTAGTGGCGGCGCGTTCGGCCTGACCGTTGCGCGGTACACGGACAAGCCGTTGGGGGCGGTCAAGGCGATGGCGGGGCATGAGGCGCTCGGCGCGGCCACGATCTCGCTGATGTCCAGTGATCTGCTGGCGAGTATGGCGGGGCTGCGGTTCGATGCGGCCGCGGAGTACCGGACGCCGTCGCGGCAGCCGCTGGATCGGGCGGGGTTGATGGAGACGGCTTGGGAGCGGAAGGTTCCTGAGCTGCGCCGGCACTTCCTGCCGGACGACGGTAAGGCCGACGGGGCGATGACCGGGCAGCTCATTCTGACGACCTCGGCGGTTCGCGATGGGTGCCGGGCGCTGGTGAGTCAGGTCGATCTGAGCGACGGAGCCCGTACTGCGGATGGCGCACCGGTCTGTGGAGCCGGGGTGGCCGGGGCGCACGACTATGACCTCTTCGCGGAGTACGGCCGTACTGCGGAACGCTCCGACTCGGGCTGTCTCGGCAACCCGCAAGCACTGACTGCTGGACTGCTGGCGTCTCGCTTCCCGTATGTGACGCCGTCGGGGGTCGTGGGCCGTTGTGGTGATCTCAAGGCGGCGCAGTTGGTGGATGGCGGGTACACGGACAACACGGGGATCGGCACGATCGTCGACCTCGCGCCGTCGTGGGGTGCTGTCGTCCGCTCGCACAACGACAAGGTGCTTGCCGATGGCACCGGTGAGGTCATCGTGCCGCTCGTCGTCTACATCGAGAACGGCACCGGCAAGGACTACAGCGTCGGCAACGACGACCCGGTCGACGGCATCGGCAACACCTTCAAGCCCGGGACGAACCTGCCGGCCGTACCGGAGTTGTTGGTGCCACCGGCAACCAAACTCATCTCGGCCAAGGAGGACGGCACGAACGACCGGGCGCTGCTCCGGGAAGCCCGGGCAGCCGCGATCGCCCAGCTCTGCACAGAGTCGTCCGCGTGCGCCACGCTTCGCTCGGACCTACCCAACCTCGTCTACGCCATCAGCCAGAGCACCCAGCCGTCCCTGTCCGCCCCGCTCGGCTGGACGCTCTCGCGATCCAGCCAGAACGACCTGGACATGGACCTGGAGTTGCAAGCCGAGAAGCAATGCGGTCCCGGCTGCCCCGGCTACGGACCCTCAAGGACCTCATCACCACGCTGGGGCAGAACCCTGACGCATGAGCGGCCCTGCCCGCGCGCGGATCAGCTGAAGATGGCGGCGAGGGTGGGCCAGCGGTCTGCCTTGCAGTAGACGGGGACGAGCTCCAGGGGGACGTCGCGGGTGACCAGGCCGGGTTGGACTGGGGCGCCCGTCCAGGCGTCGATCCAGTCGCCTTCCGGGAGGTACGTCGTCCAGGTGGTTGCGCCCGGCTCGAGGACCGGGTTGATGAGGAGGTCGTTGCCGAGGAGGTATTGATGGGGGTGGTTCCAGATCTCCTCGTCGGTGGGGTGGTCGAAGAAGAGGGGGCGCATGAGGGGGCGGTCGGTGGTGATGGTGTGGGCCGCCTGTTCGGTCAGGTACGGGACCAGGCGTTCGCGGAGTTCGGCGTACTGGCGGAAGAGCGGGACGATGCGCTCGTCGCCTGTGGTTTCGGCGACGTGCCACGGGGTGCGGTCGCGGAGCGGGAGTTGGTGGTGGTTGAACTCCGAGTGGTACTGCATGATCGGCATGAAGACCGAGGCTGCGGCGGCACGGAGGTACAGCTCGGCGTCGGGGACCGGGCCGGAGAAGCCGGCTAGATCCCAGCCCCAGTAGACGATTCCGCAGGAAGCGGCGGAGAGCCCGGCCGTCACCGAGGCGCGGAATGCTTCCCAGGTAGAGTCCTCGTCGCCGGCCCAGAAGATGCCGTGCGCCTGCGATCCGGTGAACCCGGCGCGCGAGAAGGTGACCGGTGCCTTGCCCACCGAGCGGAGGAGATCACCGAAGGCGCGGGCGTAGTGCACCGGGAAGAGGTTGTTGCCCTCGTCGCCCCGCTTGCCGTCCGCGTACTGGAGATCGTGTCCCCAAGCATGCTCGCCACCGTCGGTCTTGAAGCCGTCCACGTCGAGGTCGTCGACGAGATAGCGCCGCTTCTCGGTCCACCAGTCGCGGGTGCGCTGGGTGGAGAGGTCGGGCATCAGCGCTTGGGGGAACCACCAGCCGCGGTTGTGGTACGCCGTACCGTCCGCCTCCAGTACTGCGTGCCCGTCGCGGACCATCGCTTCCGCGTCGGCCGCGACCTGGCCAGTGCTGAACTCTGTCTTCTGCAACGGAATCTGCCACAGGATCACCTTGATCCCACGGTCGTGCAGCTCATCGATCATCGCCTTCGGATCAGGCCAGGCCCCATCCGCCCGATACTCGAAGTCTCCGGCGCTGTGTGCTTTCCCATCCGCGTTCACCTCATACCGGGCATCCCGCCAGATGGTGATGCCCTCCTCATCACTCCAGGCCTCGATCACCACCGCCCCCACCGGGATGGACAGATCTCGATGCGCATCCATCCGCGCCATCACCAGCTCCTGGGTATTCCACTCGTTCCCCGAAGCCCACAACCGGAACACCCACTCCGGCAGCTCCTCAGCCCGCCCCACCTCATCCAAAAACTGCTTCAGTACTACGTCGGCCGACCCCTCATAGATCCCCAGGTCAACCACCGCCTCGTCGCCCAGAGCAACCTCGACCACGAGCTTGTCGCCCTCCGTCGAGTACCAGGTCCGCCGCGAGGTCCGCACATGGAACCCCCACCCGGCCCCACCCACCACATGCGCAAACGGCATCGGCAGGTACGTCCGTCCATGCACCCCCTGCGATTTGTACTGCTCGAACACCACCGCATCCAACTGCTTCCCCCGCTGATCCAAGGAGTCATACCGCTCCCCGAACCCCACGAGGTGCTCGCCATCAGCAAGCGGCAGACTGAACCGAGCCCGGTGCACCCCTTGCGAGGACGTCAGCCACTCAACCCCACTCACCCGATCCCCACCGCCCCGCAGCACTCCACCGTCCGACCCCCAAGTCGCCGGCGAAACCTCAAACCACTCCGTGCTCTGTTCAGTGTCACCAAAAGCGTGGAAGCGGTACTTGACCGGGGCAGTCAGCGGTGGCGTGACTACCGACCAGCCGCCGTCGCCGCCCAGCGCGCCGGCCTGAGCTTCTGCCAGATGGCCTTCGCCTCCCGCGAGCGCCGCCGCGTCAGCGGCGTTCGCCTCGGTTGGTGACAGGACCAGTTCGGTGGAGCCCCACTCGCACACCACCCGGGTGATGTCGGGGGACACAACGACGCCGAGATGGACCTGTTGGCCAGCGAGGGGTTGGACGGGGATGCGTTGGTCGGGGGAGGTGGCGTAGGGGTGTTCGATGCCGTGCGGACGGTGGGTGAGCATCAGGCGTCCTTGCTTTCGAGGTAGTCAGCGATGGTGAAGCCGAGTTCGTCGGCGAGGATCAGGTACATGCCGTGGGACCAGAGCAGCGGGCTGGCGACCGTTCCCCAGCGGGCTACCCACTCGTTGCGGGAGCCGGGGTGCAACAAGTGATGCGGGACTTGTTCGGGAAGGTCGCCGTGTTCGTCTACCTGGTCGGCTATCCAGCGGAGGTGCTTCAAGGCGCCAGCGGTGTCGCCCGCAGCGGCTAGGTTCCAGCCGAGGAGGGCGGACAGCAGGATCCACTGCCCGCCGCCGTAGAAGACGTCGGCGGTGAAGCGATGCACCCCACCGTCGAAGTCCAGATCCTTGGCAACGGCCGCCCGCGTCATGGCCGCCAGCGAGTCGTCGGGTGAGACCAGACCGAACGGCACGATGCACGCCGGCAGCGAGCCGTCGACCGCCGAACTGCCGAGCCACTTCACCAGATGACCGTCGACGATCCCCTCCGCCGTCACCAGCGAACGGATGTCGGCGGCGACCTTCAACGCCGCCGCCGACCAGGGCGCCGACCGCAACGACGAGCAGGTGCCGACGGCAACCAATCCACCATGGATCGCGCCGAGCGTCGACACGTGCCGGTGCTCGACGTGCTCCTCCCACCAGTCGTAACAAGGCCGATCCCAAAACGCGACCAGGTAGTCGACCGCGACATCGATCCCCTCCCGCCACCGCGCCAGATCGAGCCCATGCCGCGCCGCGTGAGTGACCACCGACCACAGCCACATCCCGTAGCCATCGGTCTGGAAGTCCCACCAGGGATCCGACCCGTCCTCACCGTCGAAGGTGAACCGCGTCGGCAGCATCGCCTCGTTCGACGGCACCTCACCCCGGGCGAGTGCCGCGCGCAGGTCGTCCACCTGCCCGCGGCGACGCCGCAGTACGCCATCGACCCAGTCGTGGAACCGGCCGGCGGACGCGACATCGCCGTACCGGGAGATACCCTCCGCGGTGAACGAGCCGTCGCGCAGCCACGCATACCCCTTGTACGCCGAGAACGTCGGCGAAGCGGGATAGGCACCGCCGGCATCCTGGTGCTGAGTGATGACGGCGTGACTGTGCTCGGCGAGCGCCCGCAGCCGGGTCAGCTCTTGCAGGTCAGGGGCGGGAGAGATCATCGGTTCCTTCACTTCTTGAGCAGGCCGTTGACCTTGGTCTGGGCATCCGCGAGGGCCTTCTCGACCGGCTTGCGACCGGCCGCGGCGGACGTCAGCTCAGCGGTGACCAGATCCTGCATCTCCTGCTGACGCTCGATCACCGGCGGCAGTACGGTCGCCTCCAGTGCGGAGAACACGGCCTTGCGGTTGGCGGGCTTCTTCTGGTCGAGGTACGGCGCGAGCTTGGCCTCGTCAGCGACCGGCGGCAGCTCCCACGAGGTCGCGAGCCGGGTCTTCGTGGTGTCGTCCGAGGAGGCCAGGAAGGTGACCCACTTCTGCGCGGCGTCGGCGTTCTTCGAGGCGGCCGACACGACCAGCCCGTTCACGAACATCGCGGACGCCTTCTTGGTGTTGCCCGGCTCGACCACGACGTCCCAGTCGAACGGCGCCTCGGCCATCGCGCTGAACATCCAGATCCCGGTGTGCCACATCGCGAGCTTGCCCGACTTGAACAGCTTCGAGTCGAAGTCCGGCGTACCGGCGCCGTCGGCCTCGGTCGGCATCGTCTTGCCGACCTTGTCGATCAGGAACTTGGCCGCCTCGACACCGGCCGGGGAGTTGAAGGTGGCCTCGGTCCGGTCGGCGTTCAGGAACTCGCCGCCGTTCTGCGCGAGCACCTTGTAGAACTCGTTGTACGAGACCGGCTGGTAGTCACCCCAGACCTTCGCGCCCTTGTCCGTCAGCTTCGCCGCGGCGGCCTGCTCGTCCTTCCACGTCCACGCGTCCGTCGGCTCGGCCACGCCGGCCTTCTTGAACAGCGCCTTGTTGTAGAACAGCACGACGTTGGAGAACGACTCCGGTACGCCGTACTGCTTCCCGCCGTCGTCGAACGCGTCGACCAGCGACTTCTTGTACGCCGCCGTGTCCACGTCCTTGAGCTCGGCCAGCGAGCCGTTCTTCGCGTACGTGACGAAGTTCTCGTAGTTGAGTTCGAAAGCGTCGGCCGCGGTGCCACCAGCAACCGAGGTCTGCAGCTTCGTGAAGTAGTCCGCGTAGGGAACCGTCTCGACCTGGACGGTGATGTTCGGGTTGGCCGTCTGGAAGGCGTTGACGATCGCCGTCAGGTCCTTCTCGTGGCCGTCGTTGGAGGAGAAGTTCATGTACCGGACGACGCTCTTGCCCTCCGGTGCGGCGGCGTCCTTGGTCGCGGAGCCCTGCCCGCAGGCTGTCAGCGTGAGTGCGAGGGCGGCGGTCAGTCCGAGCCCGACGGTCTTGAGATGGCGCATGGCGGTTTCCTTTACTCTCTTTACTTGATGCCGGTGTGGGCGACACCGGCGATGATGTGGCGCTGCGCGAGCAGGTACACGATGGCGATCGGGACGATCGAGACGACGGAGCCCGCCATCACGACGTCCCACTGAGTGGTGAACTGGCCCTGCAGGGTGGACAGGCCGAGCGGCAGTGTCATGAACTCCGGCGACCTGATCACCACCAGCGGCCAGAGGAAGCTGTTCCAGCTGCCCATGAACGCGAACACGGCGACGGTCGCGAGCGCGGGCCGGATCAGCGGCAACACGATCGTGGTGAAGATCCGCAGATGGCCGGCGCCGTCGATGGTGGCCGCCTCGTCCAGCTCCATCGGTACGGCGGTGACGGCCTGGCGGAGCAGGAACACCCCGAACGCCGACGCGATCGTGGGCGCCAGCAGGGCGAAGTACGTGTCCTGCAGGTTGAAGGTCTTCATCTCGATGAACAGCGGTACGACGAGCACCTGCAGCGGCACCATCAGCGTCGCCAGGTAGAAGCCGAACACGACGTTCTTCAGCGGGAAGTGCAACCGGGCGAACCCGTACGCCGCCATCGAACCGGTGATCAGCTGGAGCACCGTCGACGCGATCGCGATGCCGAGCGAGTTGACGATGATCCGCCAGATCGGGATCGCGTCGACCAGCGTCCGGTACGCGTTGAGCGTCGGGTTGTCGACGACCAGCTTGGGGCCGTCGGCCAGTGAGCCCTCCGGGGTGATCGACGTGATCACCGTCCAGAGGAACGGGAACAACATGATCGCGGCACCGGCCAGCACGGCGGCGTACAGGGCGATCTTCGCGGGGAGGGATCTGGTGTCACGCATAGTGCACCCACCGGCGCTGGCCGCGGATCTGGAAGACGGTGATCAGCAGGATGACGGCGAACAGGATCCAGGACAGTGCGGACGCTTCACCAGCGCGTCCGTACCGGAAGGTCAGGTCGTAGATCTGCCCGACCACCACCTGACTGGAGCCCTGCGGGCCGCCACCGGTCATCACGTAGACCTGGTCGAAGACCTGGAAACCGTTGATCAGGGAGATCACCACCACGAAGAAGGTCGACGGGGAGAGCAGCGGGAGAGTGACCCGCCAGAAGCGCTGCCAGGCGCTCGAGCCGTCCACCTTCGCGGCCTCGTAGAGGTCGGACGGGATGGCCTGCAGACCAGCGAGCAGGATGACCATCACGAAGCCGAGGTCCTTCCAGGCCGAGCTGAGGATGACGGCGGGAAGCGCCCAGTGCGGGTCGGTCCACCAGCCGGGTTCCGGGAGGCCGACGGCGCCGAGCACCTGGTTGACCAGGCCGTTCGTCGGGTTGAGCAGCCACTTCCAGACCAGCGCGACGACGACCCAGCTGGTGACGACGGGGAGGAAGTAGGTCGCCCGCAGGAACGAGCGGCCCTTGAGCTTCTGGTTGAGCGCTAGTGCGAGGCCGAGCCCACCGGCGTACACGATCGGGAGGTAGCCGGCGACGTAGATCAAGGTGTGCAGGAAGACCCGGCGGGTGTTCTCGTCGGTCAGCAGGTTCGTGTAGTTGCCGAGGCCGACCCACTCCATCGGCGAGATCAGGTTCCACTTGTGCAGGCTCACCCACAGCGAGGAGACCATCGGCACCAGCGTGAAGACGAAGAGCGGGATCGTGCTGGGCAACAGGAAGAAAAGGACCCAGCCGAGATTCTTCCGCTTCATCGCGTTTCCAGCCGGGCGCGGACGAGGCGGCTTTGCTCGCCGCCGTTCCCGGCCGAGTCGAACGGGGAGCTCAGGACCAGCGACGCGGCGCCGCGGGCCCACTGGTCCTCCGTCCACGGCTCCACCACCACTGGTACCGCGCGCCGGGCCGGTAGCAACGATCGCCGGAACGACGGCTCGAACCCGGTCTGCCAGAACTCCCATCCGTCCACTCCCTCACCCATCAGCACGACGACCTCGGGGTCGACCGTGTGGATCACGCCGGCGAGCGCTCGACCGAGCATCCCGCCGGCTTCCTCGAAGATCTGCTGTGCGGCGTCATCGCCGGTCGTTGCTGCCCGCAACAAGGTGGCGAGGGTGCCGCGCGGGCCGATCGCCTTGCGGGCGCGGGCGGTCCGGGCGATGCCTTCCGCGCCGATGTACGCCTCGAGGCAACCGGTCGAGCCACAGGTGCAAGGCGGTTGCTCGCTACCGGGTGACCAGACCGGGATGTGCCCGATCTCGCCGGCGCCTCCGTTGGCGCCTCGGTAGATGCCACCGTCGACGACGATGCCGCAGCCGATACCGCGCCCGATCGTGACGACCAGGTACGACGAATGGTCACGCCCGATCCCGTACAACCGCTCGGCGGCGGCCAGCGTGTTCACGTCGTTGTCGACGAGCACCGGCGTCCCGATCGCTGTCCGCAGCACCGGCCCGACCTGCGCCGCCCGCCAACCGAGCGTCGGTGCGTCCACGATCCCCGACGCCTGCGAGTCCACAGCCCCCGGTACGCCGACGCCCACGCCGAGCAGCCGGTCGTCGAGCTCGGCCACCTGCTTGGCCAGGATCTGTCCCAGCCGCTCGATCGCGTCCACGGCGGTGGGGTCGTACTCGAGCTCGGTCGACGAGCGGACGGTCCCGTCCAGTTCGACGGTCACCACCGCGACGTGATCGGCGGTCACCTTGGCGCCGAGCGCGACCCCCGCGTCGGTGACCAGCCCGAGCAGCCGCGCCGGACGGCCGCCTTTGGACGGTACCGACTCCAGCTCCTCGATCAGCCCGCGGGCGATCAGGTCCTTGGTCACCTGAGTAACCGTCGCCGGGCTCAACCCGAGCCCCTTGGCGATCTCGGTCCGCGAGGTCGGCCCCTGGGTTCCCAGCAACCCGACGATCCCCGACGGCACCAGATCGCCCCTGGGAATCGGACCCTGTCCACTCGCCACATCTGCTCCCGACTTACTTCGCCACTAAATTTAGCCAAAAAGTAAGCCTCCGGCGAGAGCCTGTCAAGAGTCCGGATCCGGTCAGCCCCGAGACAGCAACCCCCGGGTCAGGCCGAACAGCCAGGTCACGAGCGCGGCCGAGACCAGACAGAGAGCCGCCGCGGTCACCCCGAACTCCCGGGCGATACCGGCCACCTGTGCGAAGATCCCCAGCACCGACAGTACGAAGACCGTCACTCGCTGCAGAACCACCAGCCCGATCACCGCGATCCCGATCACCGTGACCACGGCCGACGCCGTGATCGTCCGGGAGGCCTGATCGGCCGGCAACCGCGTCGCCAGGTCCATCAGCGTCCAGGTCGCGGCCAGCAGGATCAGCCACAGCCCGATCAGTGGCCCGGTTGCGCTGCGGGCAGTGAGCATCGCCTTACCGACCCGGAAGCGTGGCATTCCCAGGCGTCGTGCGATGAACAGGTAGATACCGATCAACATGGCCAACGGCAGCAATGCCGCTACCAGCGCGGAGATCGCATCCATGTCAGCGACCGGCCTTCGGGCAATCGGGGCGGGTCTCGATGAGGGTGATGCGGACCGTGCGGTTCTTGACCGCGAGCACCGGGTCGAGCCCGCCACCAGGTTTCCGGTCGTCGATGTACTCGGGGAAGTTCGTACCGACGCCACGGGTGGAGATCATCGACGGGTCGACCCGCAGGAGGACGAGTTCCTTCTTGACCGTCTCGGCGCGGCCTTTCGAGCGCAGCACCCGCTTGGCGACCGTGTCGACGTCGGCCGTCGTGCCGGTGACGACGACGCGGCGGTACGGACCGCCCAGTGCCCACACGGCCACGCCACGCAGTACTTCCAGAGCCGCGTCCCGGTCGCGAAAATCGTTCGACTTGGGGTCGAAGCCGACAGGTGACGCATCGTCGTAGACCACCGTCGTTCTCGCGCACGGAGGCGGAGGTGGTGGCGGAGTCGGCTTCACCACCTTGACCGGCCGGGTGGTGAAGGAGGTGCTGGGTGGATTGCCGGTACGAGGCGCCGGCAGCGGGACGACCGTCGCGCCTGCGGTCGTGAGGAGTTTCGTCCAGAGCGTGGAGACCGCCTCGGACTGGCCGGCGGGGAGCGGTTCCTGTGGCGGTCTGGTGTATCCGAAGCCGACCAGGGTGACCTGGACGCCCTTGAGATGAAGGCCATCCAGATCAGCGGCGATCGAATCGCCGAGCTCGGACGGGTCGATCGCGAGCATGCCGGCGCGGGTCATGTCGATCACCCCGGTGTCGGACAGGCCGGAGTCGATCACCACGATCTGCCCGTCCGCGGCGCCGTTGGCGCGAACGAAATCAGCGGCGATCTTGATCCCCGCGAAGAGATCGGAGCCATCGCTGTCCGCGCGGGCTGATCGCACGCTGCCGACGACGGTGCTCAGCGCACGCTTGATGTCGTCCTTGCGCCGCAGTTCGTTGGCAGTGCTGATCTCGAAAGTGCTGGGCATCGGCATCAGCGCGGGGCTGCCGTCGACAGCCACCACAGCCAGCCTCGTCCCGTTCTCGACGGCGCCGCGCAGCAGGCATTCGAGCGCATCGGGTACGCCGGGGGCGGGCTGGTTCTGGTGGATACCCACCACCAGGACCAGCGTGTGTGGAGACTTCGCGGGGGAGCAGGCTGGGCCGCTGGCGCCGTCGCCACTGATTGAGCTCGTGGCGTCGGCTGCTGCCGGCAACTTGTCGTCGCCCCCACCGCATCCGGTCAACCCGACGAGGAGAGCGAGGAGGATGGCGATCAACCGCAGTGCGGCCCTCATGCGTCACCAACTGCCTGATCGCGAGTCCGGGGACGCAGCCGAGTGATGCCGGTGGCGGCTGGATCGGCGAGATGGTGTGCGGACCGTACCCGGGCGCGTGCCTTCAGGTGCTCGATCAGCCCGTCGACGGCATCATGGGCGGTCTGTTCGGCGTCCTGCCGGGTCGCAAGCTCGTGGCCGTGAAGGGCGACAGTCTGGGCCAGACGCGTGAGCAGTGCCTCGGACTTGGCGCGTTTCCTGGCCAGCCGGTCGGCCTTCCGGGCGGCGGCCCGGCGGGTCGCGGCCGCGTCGTTCGTCAGCAGGTACCCCTCGGCCCAGGCGAGGACGCCGGTGCCCAGGTAGACGGCGGCCAGCACGATGGCGACGAGCCGGTCCGTGCCGGTTTCGTCAGTGGCTGCGCCTTGACCCTCGAATCCGGTATCGCTGGGCAGCAGGTCGGCTGCGAACCAGCGCATCACCAGCAGCGAAGCGCCGATCAGGACCCACGCGGCCAGCAACGTCCACTGGATCGGCGCGGCGGTGTGCCCGGTCGCCTGTCCGCGGCGACACAACTTGCCGGCGATCATCGGCAGGTTGAGCGCGGCGATGGTGAGACCGCCGGCGATCAACCAGGACCATCGCGGCTCCAGCCCGAGCAGCCGGTCGATGGTTCCCTTGATCATCCCCAGATCGGCTGAGGCGACCAGAGCCAGGGCGAGCACCGCGACGCCGAGGACGAGGAGGTGTCGCTGCGGCGATTCGTACGCCGCACGTGGGTTCTGCCAGCCGCGGGCCCTGCCACCGTGGATCCGGACCGGGTTCGGCAGCTGAGTCGTCGCATCCTCCGCACGGCCGCCGTCATCCGGCGCGGTTGCGTCACCACGGTCCGCCGGGACTACCGCCGGAACGACGGTGTCGACGTCGGCCGATGCCAGCAGGCGGTTGAGATCGGTGTCAGGAATGGGGCCGGCCGGTTCTGGCAAGTTCCGGACAGCGGGCATGCCCAGGGGCGGCAGTGCGGCCTCGCCCAGAAGTTCGCGGCTCGCCTGCTGTTCGCCCCGGACGGCGTCGGCCTCCAGCTCGGTCAGCCGCGCGAGGTTGTGCTGTTCGTTGACGAAGTTCTGGAAGGCGACGCTGTACAACTGAGCGGTCCGCCGGGTTCGCTCCGCCGCCTGCTGGTGGACGTGCGCGTGCCAGATCGGCCCCTGGGTCTCGATGTCGTCGTCGAGGACGTCGTCGGTCCCGGCGTCCAGCGCGTCCCGCGCGGCGAGCTGATCGATGGTCCGGGTGACCTCGTCCTCACAGGCGGATTGGACCGGCGCCGGTCCGGGCAACGGGTGATCCAGCGCGGACAACGAGTCGATCCGGCGGATGTCGGTCAGTACCTCGCCGGTGGCGTTCCAGTCGCCGAGGTCGATGACCAGACCGTTGTGATTCGCGATCGGCCTGGGCTTGCGACCAGGTGCCAACTTGCCGAGAAGCCCGGAGAGGCGCCCGCCCACTCTGCTCATCTGATACTCCTTACGGTGGTGATGGTGGAGGTGGCCTCGAGCTGCTCGACCGGGAGCCAGGGGCATGGCTCGTCGGTCCACTGCGGAAGTCGCAGCGGCGGTGTGGTGCTGAGCGGATGGTCCTGTTCGGCCGCGGGCTCCGACAGCCTCAGTGCCCGGTAGTAGGACCTGCGGTACTGGGCGGCTCGCTGCTCGTGCAGCTCCAGCAGTTCGCGGGAACGATCGACGGCCTGTCCGAACCGCTGCTCGATCCGCTTGGTCAGGGCGGCCGCGGTGGCTTCCGCTACGGCGACCTTGGCACGCGCCGTCTCGCAGTTGCTCTCGAGCTTCGCCAATTGCCGGCGATGCTCGGTACGTCGCCGGGCGTCGACAGTGTGCTCGCTGTCCTGGAGTTCGGCGGGACCGCGGCGCTGGAGCGTCTCCGGCGAAGGTTCGTCCGAGGCGCCCTGCCAGCGGACGGTCGCGTCGGTCAGTTCGGTCCGGGCCTGAGCGGCATCCGTGCGAGCACGGGTCAGCTGCACGGCCAGTTCGTCGACGGCGAGATGGGCCATGCTGTACTCGCGCTGGCAGCCCGCGAGCAACTGGTGCTGGTTCTTGGCCAGCCAGTCGGTCGGCTGTCCTTCGGGATGGGGACTCCGGTACGACGGAACCGCTGCGTCACGTTTGCCGTCCCGCCGTCCGGCCAGGGAGTCGCGGAACCGGTCGAGCAGCCGGTACCGCGCTGCTCCACCGCCTCGGTGTTCGTCCTTCATGGTCTTGTGCCCCTTCGGCTGATGGGCGGATTCGATGCTGGTCATGTGAGACCCGACCCCATGAACGGAGCCACGGTCAGCGGGGTCGGACGGCGTACCGAGGTCCAAGCCGGCCGGGGCCGGCTGGTCAGGTGGTAGCCGCCACAGGCGTCACATTCGTAGCCGCTCACCACGTTCCTGACGGACCGTGAACCTTTCAGGGCCGCTCTGCTTCGCGATGTCCTGGCGGCGTGCAGAACGTTCTTCACGTCCTTGGGTTCGTCCAGGCGCTGTTTGCCGGTGACCCGGCAGATCGGCCAGTGGCGGCGGCCTCGCTTGTTGGTCTTCATCCCACACCCCTTCGACGTCCTGTCCGTCTGAACAAGACAATGCGCGCGATCCCGCGACCATCGAGCGGAGTTCACCGAGTCCGTGGCGATCGGCTTCGTGGCCGGCGGCGTTGACGCAGTAGGGCAGTGGGACGGGTTCGTGGAACCGGCGGCCGGCGCATTCCGCGACCGTGACGACTTCGCGGAAACCACCTACCGCCGGCGGAATCGGCAGACAGGATGAACCTGATGGCGTGGATCGACGAGTTCAGGAAACTGGACCCACGGGTTCGCGAGACGCGGATCGCCTTCTACGAGGCGGCCGCAGCCTGGACCGAGGAACGGTACCCGCGGAAGGAGGAGCTGATCGCGACCTCGGGCAAGGGGCAGCAAGCCTTCTACAACCAGTTCGGGCCGGCCGTTCAGCGGGCCTGTATCGAGGTCGAACGGCACGGGACCAAGGCGGTCATCGACCAGGCGAAGTCCTGGTTCTTCCAGCCCTGGCTGGACGGCTGGATCACTCAGACGCAGCGGCTCCGGCTCGGACCGCGCAAACGGCTGGAGACGCTGGTGCAGATCTCGGCCCGCTGGGCCGAGGAGTACCGGTATCTGGCCGCGCGCGACGACGTCGCGCTGCCGGAGTCGCTGGCCCAGGCGGTCGTCCGGTGCAATCTGCGCAGCCACGGGCAACCCGCGCCGCGGGCCGAGCTGACCGTCCTGGGCGTCGACATCGTCCGTGCGGCCGTCGGCTTCGTCGTGCGCGAGAACAGGCCGGGCTCGGTGGTCGGAGCCGTCGGGTCGGTTCGGGCCGCCATCGCCGCACTCGACCTTGACGAGCACGGCCTGGAAGGGCAGACCTGGAAGGTGATCGGCGCCATCTCGGACCTGATGCAGATCTGGTCCACCACCAACGAGGATCTCTCGCCACGACTGCAATGGGTGCTCGCGCTCGCCATTCAGCAGTTGCGGGAGGAGAGATCCCCGGTTCCCGGGCAGGCGGTCCGACTGGTACCGCCGCCCCTTCCCGGGGACCGACTCGACGCCGACCGATCCGAGGAAGCGATATGACGATTCCCGCCCGCGGCTCCGCCCCCGGCGCGCGGCCCTTCACGCCCGCCGAAGAAGCGTTACTGGCCCGGCTGGAGGTGTTGCGGGTCGTCCTCCCGGTCGATCCGGCGGCCGCCATGCCCGAGCTCCGGGCCATCTGCAGCACCGCCGGCCGACAGTTCGGCGACACGGCGCTGGTCACCCTCGAGGCGAAGTACATGGTGATCTATCACGAGGCGAAGAACCACGACGCCGCCACGACAGCGGCCCGCTTCGCTGAGCTCGCCGCGACCTGTGAGCGGTGCCTGGGACCGGAGGCCTATCTGACCCGCCGCAGTTCGCTGGTACGGGCCCAGTTCGTCCGCAAGTCCGGTGATCCCGAGGGGATAAGCCTGTACGAGGAAGAACTCGCTCACCGGGAGAGAGTCGACGGTCCGTCCGCCTGGCTGAGCCGGCTGGCAAGACTGAATCTCGCGGTCGCGCTGCGTGATCGGGGTGAGTTGAACGACCTGAACCGTGCGGACCAGATCGTCGAACGGGAACTCACCGAGCGGGCCGCCGAATACGGCGAAGAGCACCCGCGAACGATCGTTGCCCTGGCCAACAAGGCGTTGCTGCTGCTGGCCCTGGTCGACGGCGGGCACGTCGGTGGGGACGCCGAGCAGGCGCTGCAGCTGGCGACCGACGTCGTTCGGGTCCGGGAGACCGTGCTCGGACCGCTGCACGAGAGCACCCTCAACGGGCAGATGATCCGGGCGCATGCGCTGATCGCCCTGCAGCGTTGCGACGAGGCGACCTGGATCCTGCTGCGGGTACTCGCCGACCAGGCGGCCGCCGGTGCGAGTGACCCGGGTCGCGCGGAGGAGTTGCTGGGCAGGGCGCTGGCCGGAACCCATCGGAGGTCGGATCTCGAACAGGCCCGGCAGGTTGCCGCGGATGCCACTCGCCTCCGCTCGCGCCAGTACGGCACCGGCACCCCACAGGTACGACGTGTTCAAGAGCTCGAAGCGAGCATCCTCACCCAACTCTCCACGCCTTCGGCTCACTGACGGAGTCCCCGAGCTGTTGACCTGGCCGGTGTGGCCGGGTTAGCTTCCGGGGACTTCCTTCGGTGACCTTAGTAAGGCGGGTGAGGCGGGTGCAGCCGGTGCGGGTGGGGAGCAAGGAGCTGATCCGGGAGATCAACTCGTCGCTGGTGCTGGGGGAGCTGCGCGGTGGGCTGGTGTCGCGGACGGAGCTGGCCAAGCGGACCGGGCTGAGCCTGCCGACGGTGTCCGAGATCGTGGCCGAGCTGATCGGCTCGGGGGTGATCGAGGAGCGGGAGACGGCGTCCTCTGGGGGCGGACGGCGGCCGGTGCTGCTCGGGCTGAAGCCGGACGCGGGGTACGTGATCGGCATCAAGGTCACCGAGACGCGAGTGATCGCCGTACTGACCGACCTCAATGCGGGGATCGTCGAGCGGGCGACCGCGAGCCTGGGTGAGGACGACGTCGCGACTGTCGTACGGACTGTGGCCGCTGTAGTCAGAAAGCTGAAGGCCCAGGCCGGACCCGTGTACGGGGTCGGCGTTGGGCTTGCTGGAGTGATCGATCGGGCCAGTGGGGTTGTTCGGCACGCGACGTACGCCGATTGGCGTGATGTCGATTTGGCTGGGTTGCTGACCGAGCGCACTGGGCTGCCCGTGGTGGTGGACAACGACGTCAACACCTTGGTCGCCAACGAGCAGTGGTTCGGGGCCGGACGGGGTGTGTCCGATGTGGCCGTGGTCAGCATCGGGCGTGGTGTCGGGCTCGGGATGGTGCTCGACGGGCGGCTGTACCGCGGCGCCGGGGGTGGCGCGGGTGAGTTCGGGCATACGAAGGTCGTTGCCGATGGCCCGCTTTGTGACTGTGGCGGGCGTGGTTGCTTGGAGGCTCTGATCGGCGAACCGGCGATCGTCGCGGCCGCGGGATGCACCACCATCGAGGAGGCCGCCGAGCTTGCTCGCGGCGGGGACCTGGCTGTGAAGGACGTTTTCGATCAAGTCGGCCGCACTCTGGGGACGGCCGTCGGCAATCTCGTCAACCTGCTGAATCCGAAGCTGATCGTGCTCGCCGGTGAGGGTACGCGGGCGAGCGATCTGTTCCTTCCTGGCTTCGAGGAAGCCTTGAAACATGCTGTGTTCGACGGACTCCAGCGCGAGCTGGACGTGGTCGTCGACGACTGGGACGACGAAGCCTGGGCGCAGGGCGCCGCAGGCCTTTTCCTGGGCGAGCTCTTTCAGCCCAACCTCCGCCCGGACGAGGCCGACCGCCCGTCGCTGACCAAACGTTCCGCCTGATCTGTTCTTTCTTCTTGTGAAGTGAGGCCTGTCCATGACCCATGCCCTCAACAAGCCGCGAAGGCGGTGGATTGCTGCGCTCCTGGTGCTCGCAGCGGTCATCTTCCAGTTGTCCCCGGCCCCCGCCTTCGCCGGCACGCTGACCGGCGTCTTCCACGCCCCGTACGGCGCCGACGAGCTCTACAACACCGCCCTGACCGAACGCGCCCCGCGCGACCCGATGGCCGGTGAGGCGGTCCAGATCAAGGCCACCACCTGGCCGATCTCGTCTGGCCAGACCGTCTGGATCACCTGGACCAAGAACGGCGTCAACCAGACCCCGATCGGCGGTGCCTTCGACTACAACAGCGGCAACAACACGTACTGGAAGGTCGCGCTCGGCACCTTCGCGCGCGGTGACCAGATCACCTACACGGTCAACGCCGACGTCGACGGCGCCAACCAGAAGACCACCGGCCCGTTCTCCTTCGCCGTGACGTCGTACTCCGGCACGGGCAACGTCTCCGGCTTCGTCAACAACGGCACCAGCGTCGACGTCACGACCGGCGACACCGCGGGCAGCTTCACCCCGAAGGTGCGGTTCGCGTTCCCGGCGATCGACCGCTTCCACGTGCAAGTCGCCCCGACCGGCAGCGGCCTCAACATCACGGGCTCATCGGCGTACACGGTGACCGACAGCGCGGGCACCCTCCAGATCGCCACCACCAAGGTCGTGCTCAAGATCCAGAAGTCGCCGTACCGGGTCGCCGTCTACAAGGGCGACGGCACGACGCTCATCGCCAGGCAGTACGACCCAGCCACCTTCCGCAACACGGGCTGGGCGAGCGACGGCAGTACGACGGTGACGAAGGTTGAGGACCACTGGCTCTCACCGGCCGGCGAACGCTTCGAAGGACTCGGCGAGCGGTACGACGCGCTGGACCAGCGCGGCAAGGACGTCCACAACTACGTCTACAACCAGTACCAGGACCAGGGCCCCACAGCCCGTACGTACCTCAGCGTCCCATTCGTCACCAACACCGCCGGCTACGGCATCTACGTGCCCAGCACCCGGTACTCCGTGTTCAACCTCGGCACCCACCTCACTGACATGGCCGGGTTCACCGTAGACACCGGTGGCGCCTTCAACTCGACGGTCGACTACTACTTCTTCACCGGCACGCGGGCCGAGATGCTCGACCAGTACACCGCGACGACCGCGCGACCCAAGCTGCCGCCGAAGTGGTCGTTCGGGCTCTGGGGCTCCGCGAACGAGTGGAACACCCAGGCCGAGGTCAACACCGAGCTCGCCAACATGACGTCGAACCAGATCCCGCACACCGCGATGGTGCTCGAGCAGTGGAGCGACGAGGCGACCTTCTACCTGTGGCACGGCGCGACGTACACGCCGAAGCCGGGCAACCAGGCGCTCACCTACGCCGACCTGACCTTCCCCGCCGGCGGTGAATGGACCGATCCGAAGGCAATGGTGACGGCCGCGCACAACCAGGGCGTCAAGATGGTGCTCTGGCAGATCCCGGTGCTGAAGCAGGACTTCGACACCAACCCGCCGACCGCACCCCAGCAACACGTCAACGACCGTGACTATGCCGTTGCCCAGGGCTACGTTCTCGGCGATGGCGCGGGCGGCCCGTACCGGATTCCTTCCGGGCAGTGGTTCGGCAACAGCACGGTGCCCGACTTCACCAAGACGGCCGCCACCAACTGGTGGATGAGCAAGCGCTCCTACCTGTTCGACGACGTCGGCATCGACGGCCTCAAGACGGACGGCAGCGAGGCGGTCTTCGGCCGCAACGTGACGAGTGGATCCGGTCGCAAGGGCGACGAGCTGCACAACGCCTACCCGAACGAGTACACCCGGGCGTACAACGACTTCGTCACCACCAAGAAGGGTGCCCAGGGCACCTTGTTCAGCCGCGGCGGTACTTCGGGAGCGCAGGCCAACTCGATCTTCTGGGCCGGCGACCAGGCGTCCACCTTCGACGCGTTCCAGCAGGCGGTCCGGGCCGGTCAGAGCGCGGGCGCATCGGGCATCCCGTTCTGGTCGTGGGACATGGCCGGATTCACCGGGACGTTCCCGAGCAGCGAGCTCTACCTCCGGGCGGCCGCTCAGTCGACGTTCTCGCCGATCATGCAGTACCACTCGGAGAAGTCGAACCCGGGTGTCTCGGAGGCTCGTACTCCCTGGAACGTGCAGGCGCGATCCGGTGACTCGACCGTCGTCCCGAAGTTCCGCAAGTTCGCGAACACCCGGATGAACCTGATCCCGTACCTTTACACCGAAGCCAAGAACGCCTCCACCACAGGCCTCCCGATGATGCAGTCGATGAGTCTCGCCTTCCCCGGGGACACGACGGCGGCGGCGCAGGATCAGCAGTACATGTTCGGTCGCCAGTTGCTCGTGGCACCGATCACGACCCAGGGCGCGACCAGTAAGAACGTCTACCTACCCGCGGGTGAGTGGTACGACTTCTGGAACGGCGGCCGGGCGCAAGGTGCCGGTACGAAGGTCTACAACGCCGACACCGGCACGATACCCGTCTACGCCAAGGCCGGCGCGATCGTCCCGCTCAACCTGAACGCGAACTACGAGCTGGGCGGCAACATCGGCAACAGCGTCGACACCTACACGAACCTTGCCTTCCGCATCTACCCGTCCGGTTCTTCCAGCTATGGATACTTCGAGGACTCGGCGAACCAGACCCGCACGGTGACCTCGACGGAGAACTTCGCCGGTCATCAGGTGACGGTGAGCGTTCCGCCGCTGGCCACGAAGAGCACGCTGCAGGTGGCGTCGAGCAAGCCGACCAGCGTCACCAAGGACGGGTCGACGATGACCGCCCACGCGACGCTGGCTGCTCTGCAAGCCGCCGCTGAGGGCTGGTTCTGGGATCCGGTGCAGCAGCTCACGCTGGTCAAAACCACCTCGAGCGCAGCGACCCGCAGCGTGGTGCTGAACGGCGTCGACAAGGCCGGCTATGAGGCCGAGTTCGGGACCAACACCGGTACGACGGTGAACACGGATCACCCCGGATACACCGGCACCGGCTTCGTCGACGGCTTCGAGACAGCCGGAGATGCCGTGCAGGTCGACACCAACGCGGCGGTCACCGGCAGCCACGTGATCAAGCTCCGGTACGCCAACGGCGCGGCGACCACGGCGACCCGGACGATCCAGGTCGACGGTGTCAGCGTCGGCTCGGTCAACCTGCCGACCACCGGCAACTGGGACACCTGGGGGACGGCCACGCTGACTACCAGTCTCACCGCAGGCAAACGGGTGGTGAAGGTGGTCTACGGATCGGGCGGCATCAACCTCGACAACATCTCGGTGGCGCGACCATGAGGGGCAGGGCGAGCGTGCTCGCGCGGCTGCTGGGGTTGGTGCTGCTGGTGCCGATGCTGGTTGTGCTGCCGGTACAGGCGGCTCAGGCGGCAGTACAGAGGGTGCAGTTCACTGCCGGGGGCAACTACTTGGTGGTGGAGTTTCTCGACGACGATCTGGTGCATTTCGAGATGGGAGCGGGGGCCGGGCCTGGTACCGGCTCGCCGATCTTCACCACCGATCAGATCTCCAAGACGAACTATCCCGGGCCGACCAGCCTCAACCAGGTTGGCGGGGTGCTGACGACGCCGGGGATCAAGGTCGATGTCAACACGACGACGTTGTGCGCGACCGTCTACGACACCGCGCGCACCCCGCAACTCCTGCTCAACACGACCTGCCCGCGCAACCTCAGTCAGGCGTGGAAGGGGCTGAGCTTCACCAAGTCGTCCATGCAGAACGCGTACGGGCTCGGCGAGCAGTTCTTCATGGGTGGCAGCGCCGACGGCGACTGGGTCGGCCGGCAGCGGACCAGCGGTACGTACGGCAACGCGATGCTCTACGACACGGACAACGGGCCGGTCGGCAACGCGCAGATCCCGGTGCTGTTCGCGATCGGCGCCAACACCACCAACTACGGGATGTTCGTCGACCAGGTCTACAAGCAGGACTGGAACCTGACCGGCGACCCGTGGACGATGGACACCTTCGGCGATCAGTTGCGCTGGTACGTGATGAGCGGACCCGATCTGCCCGATCTCCGCAAGGACTATCTCGAGCTGACCGGGCGTCCGCCGGTGCCGCCGAAGAAGGCGTTCGGCCTGTGGATGTCGGAGTACGGCTACGACAACTGGAACGAGATCGACACCACGCTGTCCGGTCTGCGCGCGAACAAGTTCCCGACCGACGGCGTGATGCTCGACGTCAACTGGTTCGGTGGCGTGACGGCCGGCTCCGACAACACCCGGATGGGCACGCTGGAGTGGGATCCGGTCAACTTCCCCAATGCGGCGACCAAGCTGGCGGCGTACAAGAACACCAACGGCGTCGGCGTGATGACGATCGAGGAGTCGTACGTCGGCAAGAACCTGCCCGAGCACACGTCGATGGCGTCGTCGGGCTACCTGATCCGGGCGGGCTGTTCGAGTTGCAGCCCGGCGTACCTGACCGGGAACGACTGGTGGGGTCGCGGCGGGATGATCGACTGGACTCAGCCGGCCGCGAGCGCGCAATGGCACAACACCCAGCGGCAGCCGCTGATCAACGACGGGGTGATGGGTCATTGGCTCGATCTGGGTGAGCCGGAGATGTACGACGCGGGTGACTGGACGTCCGGTCTGCTTGCGGGCAAACACGCTCACTCGGACTACCACAACCTCTACAACCTGGAGTGGGCTAAGGGGATTGCGAAGGGATACACGGACAACGCAGTACAGCAGCGGCCGTTCATGCTGGCCCGATCTGCGGCCGGCGGCATCCAGCGCACCGGAACCGCGATGTGGTCCGGCGACATCGGCTCCAAGCTGACGGCGCTCGCGTCGCAGCAGAACGTCCAGATGCAGATGTCCATGTCGGGCATCGACTACTTCGGCTCCGACATCGGCGGCTTCCGGCGGGAGATGCTGGACAGCGATCTGAACGAGCTCTACACCCAGTGGTTCGCGAACTCGTCCTGGTTCGACGTCCCGATCCGGCCGCACACCGAGAACCTCTGCAACTGCGCCGAGACGTCACCCGACTCGATCGGCGACGTACCGAGCAACCTGGCCAACCTGCGTCAGCGGTACGAGCTCACGCCGTACTACTACTCGCTCGCGCACCGGGCCAGCACGACCGGCGAACCGCTCATCCCGCCGCTGGTCTACCAGTACCAGAACGACCCGAACGTGCGGGAGGTCGGCCACGAGAAACTGATCGGCAAGGACCTGCTGGTCGGCGTCGCGGCCGGGGCGAACCAGCGCAAGCGGGACGTCTACCTGCCGGCTGGTACCTGGTTCGACTACTACACCAACACCAAGACGGTCAGCACTGGGCAGAACCTGACCGATGTGCCGCTGTGGCGCAACGGCAAGTTCCAACTGCCCGCGTACGCCCGGGCCGGCGCGATCATCCCGAAGATGTACGTCGACGACCAGACGATGAACGTGGTCGGCAAGCGGGCGGACGGTACGACTCGCAACGAGTTGGTCGCCCGGGTCTACTCGGACACGATCGCCTCGTCGTTCACTTTGGCTGAGGACGACGGGGCGACCATCGGGTACCAGACCGGCGCGAAGCGGACGACCGACCTGACGCAGTCGCGGTCGGGGAACACGGCGACGGTCGGGATCGCGGCTTCCTCCGGGACGTACACCGGGGCACCGTCGTCTCGGCAGAACGTGGTCGAGGTGGTGGCTGATACGCAGGCGTCGGGTGTGACTCTCAACGGGGCCGCGCTGACGCAGTACGCGAACAAGGCGGCCTTCGACGCGGCGGCGAGCGGTTGGTACAACGCCGGCGGCAACCTGGTCGTCGCCAAGTCGGCGTCGCTGGCGGTCAGTACGGCGAAGTCGTTCGTCTTCACCCTCGGTCAAGCGGTCGTTTCGAAGACCTTCAGCTGCTCTGGAGGGACGACCACGACGGGACAGTCCGTCTATGTCGTCGGCAGCGCGCCGCAGCTCGGGGCCTGGTCGGTGGCGAGCGCGGTCAAGCTGGCGCCGACCGCATATCCGACCTGGACCGGCACCATCAGTAACCTGCCGCCCAGCACGACCGTTGAATGGAAGTGCATCAAACGCCAGGAAGCGAACTATCCGGCGACCGCCGACCAGTGGGGCCCAGACCCGAACCTCTCGTTCACGACCCCCGCGGCGGGCAGCGGCGGGACCACCTCGGGCGGCTTCTGACCCCCTCCCGGCAATGCGCTCTCCGGTATCCGGAGAGCGCGTTCCGGGTTCTGGACAGTCGTCCAGTTACTGGCACAGTGATGCCAGTGTCACCGGCTGTCGCACCCTCTGAGACCATCGTCACGTGCAGGTATGTCCTGAGTAAGGACTGTGTGAAGAATCGCTGCTGACGGCAGTCCAGGCGTGGTTAGCGCGCCCCGGGACCGTAAGTTCAGAGAGGTGTCGGTCGAAGTCAGGAGTGAACGAAGTGCAACGGGGCAGTCGGGTCGTGCCGTCGGCATGCCCGTCGGAACAGGCAGCGGTGCAGGCATGACCGCGCTCAACAAGGTCCTGATCGCCGCCGGCGTAGTCCTCCTACTGGCCGGCGTAGGCCTGGGCTTCCACTCGGTCTCCACCGTCGGCACCGACTGCGGCTCGGTCTTCCAACCAGCCGCCGGCATCACTCCGATGGCCTGCGACGGCCGCCTGA
Source organism: Kribbella sp. NPDC051718 (assembly GCF_040681515.1). NCBI lineage: Bacteria > Bacillati > Actinomycetota > Actinomycetes > Propionibacteriales > Kribbellaceae > Kribbella > Kribbella sp. NPDC051718. Next base: position 183,818 of record NZ_JBFAYZ010000014.1, read on the forward strand.
ACAACGCAGGCACCCTGGTCACCCTGATCCTGGTAGCCGGCGGCCTCTGCCTAGCCGCCGCCCTAACCGTCAAGGTAGTCCGCGACCGCGTCACCGCTTAATTCAGCTGCGGGCCGGTACGCCGTACTGAAGGCTGCTCTCATGAGCATCGAACCGTTTCGGGTAGACGTCCCGCAGGCTGAGCTCGAGGAGCTGCACGCTCGGCTTGACCTGACTCGCTGGCCTGAGGAGTTGCCTGGCGTCGGGTGGGCGTATGGGGTGCCGGGGGAGTATCTGCGGGAGCTTGCGGCGTACTGGCGGCATGAATATGACTGGCGGGCCGCCGAGGCGCGGATCAATGAGTGGGAGCAGTTCACGACCACTATTGATGGGGCTCGGGTGCATTTTGCTCATGTGCGGTCGGCTGAGGTGGATGCGGTGCCGTTGCTGATCACGCATGGGTGGCCTGGGTCGATTGTTGAGTTTCAGGAGATTGTGGGGCCGCTGACGGATCCGCGGAGGTATGGCGGTGGGCCGGCGTTTCATCTGGTGATGCCGAGTATTCCTGGGTTCACCTTGTCGGGGCCGACGACGGAGACGGGGTGGGAGCAGGTTCGGGTGGCTCGGGCGTTTGCTGAGTTGATGACGCGGCTGGGGTATGAGCGGTTCGGAGTACAGGGTGGGGATTGGGGCGCGGGGATCTCTCGGGAGATCGGGCGGCTGTATCCCGAGCGGGTGATCGGGGTGCACTTGAATTTGATTCCGGGGGCGGGGGCGACTTCGGAGCCGACCGAGGCTGAGTTGGCGGGGCTGTCGCCGCGGGAGCGGGAGCGGACGGTGGCGTCGTGGCGGCGGTTCGAGGGGTGGTTGAAGGAGTCGCAGGGGTATGCGGATCTGCAGTCGACGCGGCCGCAGACGGTTGCTTATGCCTTGACGGATTCGCCGGTCGGGCAGTTGGCGTGGATCGCGGAGAAGTTCGAGGAGTGGTCGGGGGACGGGGCGATCGACCGGGATCACTTGCTCACCAACGTGTCGCTCTACTGGTTCACCAGGACGGCGGGGTCGGCTGGGCGGATTTATTACGAGCGCAGTCACGCGGCCTACTGGGGGCAGCCGTTGCCGGTGTCCACCGCGCCGACTGGGTTCGCCGACTTCCCGGAGGACAACTTCATTCCGTTGCGGCACATCGCCGAGCGGACGAACAACATCGTGCGCTGGACCGAGTACCCGCGCGGCGGTCACTTCGCCGCGCTCGAAGTACCTGATCTGCTGGTCGCCGACATCCGTGCGTTCTTCGCCAGTCTCTGAGGCCCTCCGAAGTACTAGGGACGGAGTACCAGCTTGCCGGTGGGGAGTACCAGCTTGCCGGTGGTGCGGCGGGAGAGGAGGTCTGTGTGGGCTTGGCGGGCCTCCGCGAGCGGGTACTCGGCTACTACCGGCCCGAGTTTGCTGGTGGCGACCAGGTTGAAGAGTTCGGCGAGGGGTTCTCGGTACATACCGGGAAGCTGGAGCGCGGGACGGAGCCAGAAGCCGGCGACGGTGAGGTTGTGGTCGGCCAGCAGCGCCGGGTCGAGTAGCGGGCGCCGGCCTTCGCGGGCGGCGTTTCCGTACGTGACCAGCCGGCCGAAGCCTCCGAGTGCGCCGAGCGCGGCGTTGAAGGTCGAGCCACCGGTCGACTCCAGGATCACGTCGACCGGTTGATCGTTGTTGGCGGCAACAACCCTGCCCGCGTACCCCTCGGGATCGCTGCCGATCGCGACATCGGCGCCGAGCGAGAGCGCCAGCTTGCGTTTCTCGTCCGTCGACGCGACCGCGATCACCCGGCCGGCGCCGAACAGCCGGGCGAGCTGGATGGCCAACGTACCGACTCCACCGGCGGCGGCGTTCACCACGACAGATTCACCGCGTGACAAGCGAGCACTGTTGCGGAGGAGGTGCCAGGCGGTGAGGCCTTGGACGAGGAGGGCGAGCGCCTCGGCGTCACCGACCGGGCCGGGGACATCCACGGCGTCAGCCTCGGGTACGACGGCCAGCTCGGCGTACCCGCCGCCGTCGAAGGTCGGGGCGAGGACACGACGACCGTCCCTGGTCCGGCCGATGACCTCGGAGCCGGGGACGAAGGGCAGCCGGGTGATGGTCGTGTAGGAGCCGTCGGTGCGGTGGGTGTCGGCATAGTTCACTCCGGCGGCGTCGACCTCGACCAGGAGTTCGCCCGCGGCCGGGACCGGCGCGGGGACCTCGACGTGTTCGAGGACCTCGGGCCCGCCGTACCGGCTGACCTGGATGGCGCGCATGGAATGGTTCCGTTCTCTCGATGGAGGTTCCACCGTAGGGCCGGAATCGCGCCGCTTTGCAGAGTTGCATCTTGTTGCAACGGGCCGCTTCCATGAGCGCTGTTCATGGAAGCGGCTAGGCTGCTGGGGTGGATCTCACCGCCGCCGAACTACGGGTACTCGACGCCGTCGAACGTACCGGCAGTTTCTCGGCTGCGGCAGCGACCCTGGACCTGACCCAGTCGGCCGTTTCGCACTCGGTCCGGATGACCGAACGCAAGCTCGGCACCGTCCTCTTCGACCGCGGCCGGCACGGCGCCCGCCCGACCCCGGCGGGCGAGCGTGCGGTCCTGCACGGCCGCGGCGTACTCCGCCTGATGGACGTACTCCGCGCTGACGCGCGCGCGGCTTCCGGCGGCGAGCTCGACACCCGTCTGCGGATCGCCGCCTTCCGCAGCGCCGCCGCGCAACTGCTCCCACCGGCGTTGACCCGGCTCACCGCTCGACATCCACAACTTTCGTACGATGTGTCGATCGTGCGGGATGTCGGCGGCGGTACGGCGACCGAGGTGGTCGAGGGGCGCGCCGACCTCGCCATCGTGAACCTCCCGCACCGGCTCCCGGCATCGGCCGGCTTGGTCGGCGGCGAACTCCTCGACGAGCCCTACGTGCTGATCCACCCGACTCGGTCCCCCGATCCGCGATCCCTCCCGCTGATCGACTGGACCGAGAACTGCTCGACCGAAACCCAAGCCTGGTTCCGCGCGCAGGATTGGTTGCCCCCAGCCACCATCAACGTGGCCGACGACACCGTCCTGCTCTCGATGGTCGCCCACGGCCTCGGCATGGCCGTCGTCCCCGAAACCACCGCCGCCGACCGCGCCCCCGAAGTCACCGTCGAACCCCTCGGCCCCACCGCCCCACGCCGCACCATCGGCTACCTCACCACCCCACCCCTCTCCCGCAGCACCGCGCTCCGCGAACTGGTCGCCGAACTCCGCGGGCCACCCGTCCCGCTCGACAGGAGGTAGTCCCCAATTCGTGCCCGCTGGTCGCCTACCTGAGCGTGACGGCTGATCGATCCACCGACTACCTCCTGCCGATCGGGACAGCGTCGATCGTGAGTTTGCCGTTGTCCACCAGCCAGGCGACGGCGTCCAGGGTGGCAGCCAGAGCGGAGTACGAGGGTCTGAAGCCGAGCAAGCGGGCGGCCTTGTCCATCGAGCAATGGGGGCTGTGGCTGAGGTGGTCGAGGGTGATCGCGGCGTCGCGGTCGGAGACCGTCTTGCGCCACTCCTCCCAAGGCAGGAAGGTCAGCCGCGGTTCCTGGCCGAACCAGCGGGCGACCCTCTCGGCGTACCCGCGCAGCGTCATCGCACCGGAGGAGACGGCGTGGAAGCTCTCGCCGATCGCCACCGACCGATTGGCCAGCGCTGCGAGGAAGACGTCGGCGACGTCGGCCGCGTGCACATGTTGCACCGTCTCCAGCCCGAGGTTGGGCAGCGCCAGTTCGTTGCCGTTGGCAAGGGTTTCGAAGACGCCGAGGTCGAGGTGGCCGGCCGGATTGATCGGCGCCCACCCGGGGCCAGTGATGTGCCCGGGCCGGATCACGGTTGCGGGCAGTCCGTCGCTGCCGAGCAGATAGCCCTCGATCGCGGCCTTCGCGATCCCGTACTCGCCGAAGGGAACCGTCACCGCCTCTTCCGGGGTCGGCACGAGCGCACTCGGTCCGTGCACCCAGATGGTCCCGCAGTGCAACAGATGCCGGACCTGACCCCGCAGCGCCTCACCCAACTGCCGGGCGCTCTCCTCGGTGAAGCAGATCAGATCCACCACGGCGTCGGCCTCGAGCGCGCGAACCCGTTCCCCGAAGGTCCCCGCCGCATCCTCGGCATCACGGTCGACCTGGACGCGTTCGACCCGATTCCAGGCCGAGCTCGCCCGGTACGGCGTACGCTCGCCGCGGCTGAGCACGACGACCTGATGCCCCGCCTGCACCAACTCCGGAACCAGGTAGCTGCCGATGTGCCCCGTACCTCCGATGACCGCGATTCGCATACGGCCCAGCGTAGAGCCGGCGCACGAATGGACTCTCAGGCGGCGGCTGGGTTCGCGAGCGAGACCTGGGCGGTGGGTGGATGCGGCGGGCGAACTATGGTGGCGAGATGAGTTTCACCGGTTTCCCGGCGGCGGCGCTGGACTTCTACGACGATCTCGAGATGGACAACAGTAAGACGTTCTGGACGGCCAACAAGCACGTCTACGAGGAGTCTGTGCGGGCGCCGATGGTGGCGTTGCTCGCGACGCTGGAGGAGGAGTTCGGGGCGGCCAAGATCTTCCGGCCGTACCGGGACGTCCGGTTCGCCAAGGACAAGACGCCGTACAAGACGGCGCAGGGCGCCTTCATCGCGCTCGGCCCGTCCACCGGGTACTACGTCCAGGTGGCCGCGCCTGGGGTTCGCGTCGGTGCCGGCTTCTATGAGGCGTCGGCCGATCGGCTCGCGAGGGTTCGTACCGCGATCGACGAGGACCGGCGGGGCAAGGAGCTCGAGAAGCTGCTGGCCGAGTTGCAGGCAGCCGGCTGGACGCTCGGCGGCGACAAACTCAAGACGACACCTCGCGGCTACACCGCCGACCATCCCCGGATCGAGCTGCTCCGGCACAAGTCGATGACGTTGGGCAAGTCCTACGGCTTCGAGCCGATCATCCACACCCCGGCCCTCGCCGACCAGATCCGCACCGACTGGCGCACCACCGCCACATTCCTCGACTGGGTCACAGCCAACGCCTGAGCTGCGGACCCCACGAGGGCGGCGCCGCACCCCGCCGCCACCCTGTCCTTCCTGCTTGAGCGTATCCGTTCAGCCCAGTCGAGCGGGGACGTTATCCACATGGGTGTGCATCCGCTGGATGTGCATGATGAGTTCGCTGGCCGGATGACCCAGTTATCCACAGTCGCCCGGAGTCCGGGTTGACA
>NZ_JBFAYZ010000015.1:0-163327 GCF_040681515.1 Kribbella sp. NPDC051718
CAAACAAAAACACAAAACCCACCCCCACCCCCCTAAGCCGGGGGCGGGGCCCCCCCCCCCCCCCCCCCACGACGGTTCGGGTTACGGCTGGACGGTGAAGGTGTAGGTCTTCTGGCCGGTGGTGACCGCGGCGCCGGCGGCGGTGGTACCGGTGGCTTCGAAGACGACGGTGTAGGTGCCGGCTGCCTCGAACGCCCAGTTGGCGTGGGCGTGCGTGTTGATGGCGATCGCCCGGGTGTCCGGGAGACCGTTGCCGCTGTCGAACCAGATGGTCGGGCTGCCGAGCGAGCTGGTGGTGTAGACGCTCACGTCGGCGGGTCCGCTGACCGAGATCAGCTTCACGTTGAGCGTGTTGCCCTGCAGCGCGCCACTGGGTACGCCCTCGGTGTTGAAGCCCGGCCAGACGATGTTGCTCACCTGGGTCTGCGGCAGGATCCAGACGGCGCTACCCGGCGTACCGAGGAAGCTGTACGCCGATCCGGACGGCACTGTCGTCTTACTGGCCGACACTGCGTTCAGTACTACGTCAGCCGGGTTGCGGTCGACGTTGGGGGTGACTGTGCCGTCGCGCAGGTCGAGCGTGAGGGCAGAGCCGGTCCAGTCGACATCTACTGCGTCCACGTGCCCGGCGGAGATGGTGGTGAGGGCATGTGCGGGCAGTACCTGGAGCATGGCGATCAGCGCGGCAGTACCGGCGCCTGCGAGCACCCGGGCCTTCACTGGTTCACCTTGAAGGTGTAGGTGGCGACAGCGGAGACGGTCTTGCCGGTGGCGGCGAGCGTGCCACAGACCTTGACCTTCACCTTGTACGTACCGGCCGCCTCGAACGCCCAGTTGGCGTGCAGGTGACCGCCGGCGCCGGTGTTGATCCGGTCCGGCAGGCCGTTGCCGCTGTCGACCAGGACGGTCGGCGAACCGAAGGCGTCGGTGGTGAAGACGCTCAGGTCGGCCGGGCCGGTGACGCCGATGACGTCGACCTTCAACGCGTCGTCCTTGAAGACACCGGGCTCGATCTCCTCGGCGCCGATACCCGGCCAGAGCAGGTCGGCGTCCTGTACTTGCGGCAGGACCCAGGCGCGGCTGCCCGGAGTACCGAGGAATCGGTACTGCGGGTTGTCGGGTACTGCGATCTCCGAGCCGGGCTTGGCGACCAGGTCGACCTCGGAGGGTGCGTACTCGACGCCATGCTCCTCGTCGTGGATGTGCAGGTTGAACGCGCCGTCCTCGAAGGCGATGCCGATTACGTCGACGTGACCCTGGTCGAGGGTCACCCTCGGGGTGGCATCGGCCGGCAGGGACAGGCCGGTCAGCGCGAGCACCGCCACAGCGGGCAGCGCGACGCGGTTAATTGTGCGCATGACTTTCCTTTCTTACTTGGGCAAATTTGAGTAGGCCGTGCCGGGGCGCGAACACCCAGCAGGCGATGAAGACGGCGGTCGCCGTCAGCACGATCAACCCGCCGGCGGCGAGGTTGAACGCGTAGGAGAGGTAGAGCCCGACCAGGCCGGAGAAGGCGCCGATCAGCGGCGCGATCAGCATCATCCGGCCGATCCGGTCGGTCAGCAGGCGGGCGCAGGCGGCGGGGGTGATCAGGAGCGCGAGGACCAGGATGTTGCCGACCGCCTGGATCGAGATGACGATCGCGATCGTCACCATCGCGTACAGCGCCATGTCGAGCCAGAAGATCGGCAGGCCGACCGAGCGGGCCGTCTCGCGATCGAGGCCGACGGTGACGAACTCCTTGTGCAGTGCGCCGCTGATCAGCAGCAGGACGGCGCCGGCGATCGCGACCGTGACGACGTCTTTGTTGCTGATGCCCAGTACTGATCCGAAGAGGAACGACTCCAGCGAACCGCCGTACCCGGGCGCGGTGCTCATCACCACGATGCCGAGCCCGAACGCGGCCGCGAAGAAGACGCCGATCACGGTGTCTTCCTTGAGCCTTCTGTTCTGCGAGAAGACGGCGACGGAGAGCGCGGTGATCAGGCCGGCGACGATGCCGCCGACGACCAGGCTGGTGTGCAGGACGAACGCGATCGCGATGCCGGGGAAGACCGCGTGCGCGACCGCGTCACCGATGAACGCCATCCCGCGGAGCGCGACGTGGCTGCCGATGACGCCGCAGACGACGCCTGACATCAGGACGACGAGGAAGGCGCGCTGCATGAACACGTGCTGCCACGGCTCGGTGAAGAACTCGATCATCGGGCCACCCCGAGCGTGTGCAGCAACTGCTCTGAGCGGGCGACTCCGAAGGCGCGCAGCCACACGGCTGGGTCTCTCAGGTCTTCAGGCGGGCCGTCGGCGATCACCGTCTCGTTGAGCAGGCAAAGTCTGCTGCAGGTGTCAGCTGCGGCCGGGAGGTCGTGCGTGGTCATCAGAATGGCGGTGCCTTCGCTGGTCAACGTACGGAACAGCCGGGTGAGAATCTCCTGCGTCGGCACGTCGAGCCCGGTGAACGGCTCATCCAGCAACAGCAGCTTCGGATTGAGGGCCAGCGCCCGGGCGACCAGCACGCGTTGCCGCTGCCCTCCGGACAACTCCCCGATCGGCCTCCGCTGCAGATCGACCAGGTCGACCCGCTCCAGCGCCTCGTCCACGGCTGCTTTGTCGGCTCGGCCTGGCCGTCGCAGCCAGCCGATGCGGTGGGTACGGCCGGTCATCGCGGCGGTACGGACATCTACCGGGTAGTCCCAGACGAACTCGTGCCGCTGTGGGACGTACCCGATGCTTCCGCGCGCTTCCCGGGGCGTCCTGCCGTCGATCAAGATGACCCCCTGGCTGATCGGCAGCAATCCGAGCAGCGAACGGAGCAGTGTGGTCTTGCCTGCGCCGTTGGGTCCGATCAGTCCGACCTGCTCCTTGGCGTCGACCTTCAGCTCCACGTCGTGCAGGACGAGCCGACCGCCGAGTTCGACTGCGACTCCTTCGATCTGGAGGACGTTCATGCGGCGGACCGCTTACGGCGTACGACGCGAAGTACTGCGAAGCCAAGACCAACCGCCACCAGAACGGCGGACCCAACCACAACAATGTCCAGCCCGCGTCCGCCGCCGTCTGAACCCGATGGGGCCGGATCGACAACTGGTTGCTGTGCTGTCGCCTTGAAGGCGTCGCGCGGGTTGCCAGAGCCCGCATGCAGGCGGAGCGGGCGGTGGTCGGTGACTGTCGTGCCGTCGGTGAGTTTGGCCGTCATGGTGATGTCCAGGAGGTAGGTGCCCGGGGCGGAGAAGGTCCAGTTGCCGTGGACGTGGGTGTTGACGTCGATGCCGGTCTCCTGCGGGAACGGCTTGCGGCTGTCGAAGACCGGGGCGGGCTTGCCGAAGTCCGAGTTGAGGAAGAGCGTGAACGTGCCCGGACCGTCGACACCGTCGAGCGACCAAGTGACCTCGCGGTCGACCCGCTGTGCGACCTCGGGGTCCTGCGTGTTCCAGCCGGGCCAGACGACGCCGGCCTTCTGCACCTGCGGAATCACCCAGACCTTCGCGCCGGCCTTGCCCAAGAACTCGTAGGCCGGATCGGCAGGCACTGAAAGTTCGGCCTGGTCCGTCGCCTGCACGACGACGTTCTCCAGCGGCCGCCAGACGACCGGATCGCCGGTGTCGTCACGTACCTGGATCGTCCACTTCCCGTCCACGAACCGCGGGCCGAGATCGACATGGCCGGCCGCGATCACCACCTGAGCGGTCGGCGGGGCGGGCACCGCAGTGATTGCTATTGGCAACAAAAACAGCGGTGTCATCGAGATTCCCCCAGGCAGAGCAGCAGCTCGTCGGCGTTGTGCCGCATCATCGCGACGTAGGACCGGGCGTGTTCGTCGAACGAATCCCCGTAGATCGAGCACACCCGGACGCCGTTGTCGCGGGCGACCTGCGTCAGCACGGACGCGCGCTGCGCCAGGTTCGGCTCGGTGAAGACGGCCGGCACCTTCAGGTTGCGGATCGTCTCGGACAGCTTGCGGACCTGATCGACGCTCGGTTCCTGCGCCGGATTCGGTACGACGAACCCGGCGACCTTCAGCTGGTACGCCGAAGCCAGGTATCCGAACGCGTCGTGCGTGGTGATCAACTGCCGTCGGTCGGCCGGGATCTTCGCCAGCTGCGACCGTACGTAGTCGTCGAGTTCGTCGAGCTCACGCAGATAGGTATCGGTGTTGGTTCGGTAGGTACTCGCCGACTGTGGGTCGACATTGATCAACGTGTCGCGAATCAACTGCACGTAGGCCTTGGCGTTGGCGACGTCCTCCCACAGATGCGGGTCGATCTCGCCGTGCACATGCTTGCCAAGCACCGCCTGCGGGAGCTGGTGGACCTGCGCCCCCGCCTTGCCGAGGAACGCGAACCGCGGATCATCCGGCACCGTCTCGAGCGCCTTCCCCGGTACGTCGATGACGACCCGCCCGGCCGGTACTACGGATTGCGCCGCGCCGACGCGCTGCGCATCGGAGTACGCGTAGACCTGGCCGCTGTCGAGGTCGACGGTGAGATCTGTGTGCCCGTCGTCGAGCACCGTCGCCTTGCCGCCGTCGGCCGGCTTGACCTGGTGCGGCTCGACTCCGACCGCGAAGGTGAAGGTGCCCTTGCCGAGTGGTATCGACGGTTGGCCGGTGCCGGTGTCGAGCCGGCCTTCGAGGGTGAGGCGGTAGACGCCGGGTTTCGTGAACGCCCAGTTGAGATGGGTATGGGCGGCGGGCGGGAGCGTCGTACTGTCGGTTGGGTTGGTCGAGTCGAAGTACAGGTCGGGTTGGCCGAGGGACTCGGTCAGGTACGCGACGAGCTTGCCCGGACCGTCGATCTTGGTGGCGGTGAGCTGGACCGCTGATGTTCGGGTGGCGCCGCGCGCTTTGCCGGACCCACGGACCCGCAGGCCGAGCCAGAGCACGTCGAGCCCGATGTCCTCGACGAGCGGGATCACGTGCGCGCCGTACGACTCGGCGGCCTCCGCGAGCGAGACGTTGGGTGCATCCTTCGGAGCATTCGCATCGATCGTCTTGATCAGCGACTGCGGCTCTAGAAGCAGATGATTGGTGAAGGTGGCGTCGGCCTTGGCGACCCGCTTGGCGTCCGCAGGCGTCGGCTCATACGAATGCGGATCCCCACCGGCCGGCACCAGCGAGCTGGCGGACACCCGATCCCCACCCACCCGCTGCACCAAATCAGCCAAAATCTCAGTCGTAGCAACTACGTTGACCTTGCCGCCGGCCTCAGCCGTACTCCCCGCGCACCCAGCAGCCGCCAGTACGACGAACGCCACCGCCGCCGCGCCAACCCGCCTCACGCGTCACCCCTACGACGCCGAGTAGCAACCACGGTCACGGCCCCGATCACCAGCAAGGTCGCCCCGGCACCGATCCACGCGGGGCCAATCTCCGCGCCAGTCGAAGCCAACTTGCAGTCCGCCAGACCTGCGCGCGGCACGGAGTCCGCAGCAACCGCCGCCTTCGCTCGCACTGGCGATACGGCCGCAAGCACCGCGTTCGCCGCCTGCACTGAAGTCCCGCTGCTCATCCCGGCCGTGCTCGGGTTGTGGGCGGCGGCTGGGTGGGCGCCGTTGGAGGCGTTGGACGAGGTGGGGGCTACTACTACGAAGGTGAGGGTGGAGGTGGTGGTGGAGCGGGGGCCGGTGGTGAGGGTGGCGGTGTGGGTGAAGGTGGCTTGGTAGCTGCCTGGTTTGGTGAAGGACCAGTTGCCGTGGGCGTGGGTGCCCAGGGGGATCTTGTAGGTGTCGGGGAGGCCGTCTCGGCTGTTGAAGATGATTTTGGGTTGGCCGAAGGAGTCGAACTCGAAGACGGCGAGGGTGCCGGGGCCGGTGACCTTGGTCAGGCGCCAGTCGATGGGGGTGGAGAGCTGGGAGCTGGTGAGTTCCTCGGTGTTCCAGCCGAGCCAGATGACGCCGTCCTTCTGGGTTTGCGGGATCTGCCAGAGGGGGGAGCCGGCTGGGCCGAGGAAGTTGAAGGAGCCGCCGGGGGCGTGGGTGGCGGAGGCTGGGGTGAGTTTGATGGTTACCGAGCTGGGGTCGCGCCAGATGGGGGTGCCGGGTTTGGTGCCGTCTTTCACGCGGGATTTCAGGGCGCCGTTTTCGAGGCGTACTGCGTAGTCGGCGTGGCCGTTGTCGAGGGTGGTTTTGGTGGGGTTGGCGGGGGTCGTCGGTGTGGTGGGTGACGTGGTTGAGGGGTTTGTGGGGTTGGTTGTGCCGGGTGGGTTTGTCTGGCCGGTCGTTGGGTTGCCGGAAGTTGTTGTCGGGTTGGTGGCGGTGGTGGGGCAGGGCGGGAGGGTGGCGGGTCGGGGGGAGTCGGTGGAGTTCGGCGGGGAATCGCTCGTCGAGTGCTCTTCTTGGCCGCCGAAAGAAGAAGTAGAGCGCGGGGGCGTGGAGGGCGCGGTGGGCGCGGTGGGCGCGGCGGTGGGGGTGGGGTTCGGGGGTGGGTTGGGTGGGGGTGTGGTGGTTCGGTTGGAGGTTGGCGCCGGAGTGGTTGGAGTGGTGGGCGTCGGGGTGGGGACGGTGGGGGTGGGGTGGCCTGGGCTGGTAGGGGTCGGGTGGCTTGGGTCGGTTGGTGAGTGGGTGGGGGTGTTGGACGGAGTTGGGTTGGTGGGCGGGGTGGCTGGTGGGGTGGTGGGCGTGCCAGGGGTGCCGGGTGGGGTGTAGGGGCCTACTACGAAGGTGTAGGTGGTGGGGGTGGAGGCCAGGGGACTGCCGGTTGTGGTGGTGGCGGTTGCTTGGAAGGTGAGGTGGTAGGTGCCTAGGGCGGTGAAGGACCAGTTGGCGTGGACGTGGCGGCCTACTGGTTGGTGGAGGGTTCGGAGGGTGGGGTCGGCGGCGGAGAAGAGGCGTTCGGCGGTACCGGTGAAGTCGTTGTAGTTGAAGAAGACTTCTACGTTTCCGGGGCCGGATGCCGAGAGAAGGGTGAGGTCGACCGCGTCGCCGGCTAGGGCGCCGGGTGGGATGGTTTCGGTGTCCCAGCCGGGCCAGATCAGGTCGGGGTCCTGGGATTCGGGGGCTATCCAGACCGGGTCGCCGGGTTTGCCGAGGAAGGCGAAGGCGGGGAGGTCGGGGAGTTCGACCCGGGCGGACGCCTTGTCCTCGAGGTTGAAGATCAGGTTCGCGGGGTCCGCCTCGCGGTACTCGCCCAGGCCGATCCGGGTGCTCAGCCGCAGTACCGATCCGTCGTACGTCGTGTGCAGAGCGTCCGTATGGACCGCCCGCAACACCTCCGGCGCGGCCCCGGCATACGAGCGCAGGGGCAGCAGCACGACGCAGAAAGCGACGACGGTGGTCAGCGAAGCGAGCAGGGCAGCACGGAAGCGTGGGTGAGTGGCGGTCACCCGAGGAACTTAACTGATCTGACAATCGTTTTCAGTAAGCCTGCTGGAAACTGCGCCGGACGACGCCCGAAAGTCGTCACGAGCGACGGGGAAGAAAGTCACCCCCAGAACGGATTTCCTGTCTGGGCTGAGTCGTGGGTAAACTGTTTTGGTTGCCTCGGCGAGGGACGCCCCCCGGACACAGTCGCGCTCACCCGCGAACTGTCGGGAGCGGCTCCGTGATCGACGCGGTGGTTCGTTGCCTGACGCCTGTACGGGAGTCAAGACGTGCCCGCTGAGGCTCTAGCAACTTTGTAACACCACCGACGATTAATCACCGCAACGCACTTGAGGAGTTCATCTCGTGGCCGAGGTCAAGATCCAAGCCGAGTCGCGCACGGAGTTCGGCAAGGGTGCTGCCCGCCGTATCCGCCGGGACCACAAGGTGCCCGCCGTTCTGTACGGCCACGGCACGGACCCGGTGCACATCACGCTGCCCGGTCACGACACCATGCTGGCGCTGAAGACCGCCAACGCCCTGCTGCTGATCGAGGTCGAGGGCTCGGAGAGCCTGCTCGCGCTGCCGAAGCAGGTCCAGCGCGACCCGATCAAGAACACCATCGAGCACGTCGACCTGGTCATCGTGAAGCGCGGTGAGAAGGTCCAGGTCGAGATCTCGGTGCACCTCGAGGGCGACGCGGTCAGCGAGACCCTGGTCGTGCTCGAGAACGCGACCATCCTGGTCGAGGCCGAGGCCACCCACATCCCCGACGGCGTCACCGTGTCGATCGAGGGCCTGGACGCCGGCGCCCAGATCCACGCCTCCGACCTGAAGCTCCCGGCCGGTACGACGCTGGCCGTCGAGCCGGAAACCCTGATCGTCAACATCACCGCGGCGCAGACCGCCGAGCAGGCCGACGCCGAGATGGCGACCGCCGAGGCCGAGGCCGGCATCGAGCGCGACGAGCCGGTCGCCGCCGAGGCGTAGCCCGCCGCAGTACAACAGCTTCAACAGGAAGGGCCGGGATTCGTGGCGGACGACGTGTGGTTGGTCGTCGGGCTGGGGAATCCCGGCCCTTCCTATGTCAAAACCAGGCACAACGTCGGCCAGATGGTCGCCGACGAGCTGGTCTCCCGGGTCGGCGGCAACTGGAAACAGCACAAGCAGGCCAAGGCCGAGGTGGTGGAGGCCCGGATCAGCGGCATCCGGACGATCCTGGCCAAGCCCCGGTCGTACATGAACGAGTCCGGCGGCCCGGTCTCCGGCCTGCTGAAGTTCTTCAAGGTCGAGCCGAAATCCATGATCGTGCTGCATGACGAGCTCGACATCGACTTCGGCGTGCTGAGGGCCAAGTTCGGTGGCGGCGACAACGGCCACAACGGCCTCAAGTCGATCCGCAAGTCGGTTGGCACGGGTGACTACTATCGAGTGCGGTTCGGCGTCGGGCGTCCGCCCGGCCGGCAGAGCCCAGCCGACTTCGTGCTCAACGAATTCTCCTCAACCGAACGCAAGGACCTCCCGTTCGCGGTCGACCGGACCGCTGACGCCGTCGAGTCTTTGATGACGGATGGCCTAGAAGTGACCCAAGGGAAGTACAACTCGTGAAACTGGCCGGCCTGGTCGACACCCTGATCACCGATCCGGTAGTAGCCGAGGCCGTTCGCGACGCCAAGAACGACGGCGTCACGACGCTCGACCTGAGCGCACCCGGACCGATCCGCCCGGTGCTGATGGCTGCCCTCGCGGCCGCCCAGGGAGCGGATCGTCCCGTTCTGGCAGTGACCGCCACCTTCCGCGAGGCCGAGGAGCTCACCGAGGCGCTGCAGTGCCTGGTCGAGCCCGGCACCGTCGCCTACTACCCGGCCTGGGAGACGCTCCCGCACGAGCGCCTGTCGCCGCGTTCCGACACGGTCGGCCGCCGCCTCGCGGTGCTCCGCAGGCTCGCCCACCCCGACCCGTCCGACGAGACCACCGGCCCGATCAAGATCCTCGTCGCGCCCGTACGGTCCGTCCTGCAGCCCCAGGTCGCCGGGCTGGCCGATCTCCGCCCGGTCCAGCTGCACGTCGGCGACTCGGTCGAGCTCGAGGACGTCACCGAGCGGCTGGCGGCAGCGGCGTACAACCGTGTGGACCTGGTCGAGCGCCGAGGCGAGTTCGCTGTCCGTGGCGGCATCATCGACGTCTTCCCGCCGACCGAGGAGCACCCGCTGCGGGTCGACTTCTTCGGCGACGACGTCGAAGAGATCCGGTACTTCGCAGTCGCCGACCAGCGGTCCCTGGAGATCGCCCAGCACGGCCTGTGGGCCCCGCCCTGCCGTGAGCTGCTGCTGACCGACGAGGTGCGCGCGCGGGCCGCAGTACTGGCCAAGGAGCACCCGGAGCTGTCCGAGCTGTTCGAGAAGCTCGCCGAAGGACATGCGGTCGAGGGGATGGAGTCGCTCGCGCCCGTCCTCGTCGACGACATGGAGCTGCTCGTCGACCTGATGCCGGCCGGCACGCATGTCGTCGTCAGCGATCCCGAGCGGGTCCGGGCGCGGGCGCACGACCTGGTCGCGACCAGCCAGGAGTTCCTCGACGCGTCCTGGGCTGCGGCCGCCGGTGGTGGCGACGCTCCGATCGACCTCGGCGCGGCGGCGTACATGTCGCTGGCCGATGTCCGGTCGCACGCGCTCGCCAAGGGCCTTGCCTGGTGGAGCATGTCGCCGTTCGCCATCGCGCCGACCGATGCACCGGAGTTGCGCGACTCGATGGGTGAGCGCGTCGCCTTCGACATCGACCCGGACGCCGGCGCGGTCCGCAGCCGGATCGTCGCGGCGCACGAGGTCACCCCGTATCGCGGTGAAACCGCTGCTGCCGTTGAGGATGTGCGCGGCTGGCTGCGGGACGGCTGGCGGGTCGTCTGCGTCACCGAAGGTCATGGTCCGGCCCAGCGGCTGGCCGAGGTGTTCTCCGAGGCCGAGCTGCCCGCGCGGACCGTCGACAGCATCGACGGCATCCCGCCGACTGGCGTCGTGCAGATCTCGCAAGGCGCCCTCGACCGCGGTTTCATTGCTGAGGGCATCAAGTTTGCGGTACTCACCGAGAACGACCTGGCCGGCCAGCGATCGGCGGCCGAACGGCGTTCCCAGCAACGGATGCCGAGCCGCCGCAAGAAGACGGTCGACCCGCTGGAGCTCGCGCCGGGCGACTACGTGGTGCACGAACAGCACGGCGTCGGCCGGTACGCCGAAATGCTCCAGCGCACCGTCGGTACCGGGGCCCAGAAGGCCACCCGCGAGTACATTGTCATCGAATTCGCGCCGAGCAAGCGCGGCCAACCCGGCGACCGGCTGTACGTGCCGACGGACCAGCTCGACCAGGTCACCCGGTACGTCGGCGGCGAGCAGCCCACGCTCGACAAGATGGGCGGCGGCGACTGGGCCAAGCGCAAGGGCCGCGCACGCAAGGCGGTCCGCCAGATCGCCGGCGAGCTGATCAAGCTGTACGCCGCGCGCCAGGCGACCAAGGGGCACGCGTTCGCCAAGGACACTCCGTGGCAGCGTGAGCTGGAGGACGCGTTCCCGTTCGTGGAGACGCCGGACCAGCTGGCCACCATCGACGACGTCAAGCACGACATGGAACGCGTCACTCCGATGGACCGGATCGTCTGTGGCGACGTCGGCTACGGCAAGACCGAGATCGCCGTACGGGCTGCCTTCAAGGCGGTGCAGGACGGCAAGCAGGTCGCCGTACTGGTGCCGACCACGCTGCTCGTCCAGCAGCACTACGCGACCTTCGCCGAGCGGTATGCGGCGTTCCCGGTCAATGTGGCGCCGCTGTCGCGGTTCCAGACCGACAAGGAGTCCAAGGCGACGCTTGACGGGCTTGCTGATGGATCGGTCGACGTGGTGATCGGTACGCACCGGCTGCTCGGCGGCGAGGTCGCGTTCAAGGATCTCGGGCTGGTCGTGGTCGACGAGGAGCAGCGCTTCGGGGTCGAGCACAAGGAGCAGCTCAAGCAGTTGCGGACGGCGGTCGACGTACTGACCATGTCGGCGACGCCGATCCCGCGGACGCTGGAGATGTCGATCACCGGCATCCGCGAGATGTCCACGATCGCCACCCCGCCGGAGGAACGGCACCCGGTCCTGACGTTCGTCGGCGCGTACGAAGAGGGCCAGGTGACCGCCGCGATCCGGCGCGAGCTGCTCCGCGAGGGCCAGGTCTTCTTCGTCCACAACCGGGTCAACACGATCGAGAAGGCGGCCGCCCGGATCCGTCAGCTGGTCCCCGAGGCGCGCGTCACCGTCGCGCACGGCCAGATGCCCGAGCACCAGCTCGAGCAGGTCATCCAGGGCTTCTGGGAGAAGGAGTCCGACGTCATCGTCTGTACGACGATCGTCGAGTCGGGTATCGACATCTCCAACGCGAACACCCTGATCGTCGAGCGCTCCGACCTGCTCGGGCTCTCGCAGCTGCACCAGCTGCGCGGCCGGGTCGGCCGTGGCCGCGAGCGGGCGTACGCGTACTTCTTCTTCCCGCCGGAGAAGCCGCTCACCGAGACGGCCCACGACCGGCTGGCCACGATCGCCCAGCACGCCGACCTCGGCGCCGGTATGCAGGTGGCGATGAAGGACCTCGAGATCCGCGGCGCCGGCAACCTGCTCGGTGGCGAACAGTCCGGGCACATCGCCGATGTCGGGTTCGACCTGTACGTCCGGCTGGTGGGCGAGGCGGTCGCGGAGTACCGGGGTGACACCCAGGCCGACGAGCCCGAGGTCAAGATCGAGCTGCCGATCGACGCGCACCTGCCGCACGACTACGTACCGTCGCAGCGGCTGCGGCTGGAGATGTACCAGCGGCTGGCCGCCGTCCGGGACGAGGACGGCATCGCGGAGCTGGTCGAGGAACTGCACGACCGGTACGGCGACATCCCGCAGCCGGTGCTGAACCTGATCGAGGTGGCGAAGTTCCGCAACCACGCCCGCCGGGCGGGGCTGCACGACGTCACCCTGCAGGGCAATCTGATCCGGTTCGGGCCGGTCGAGCTGCCCGATTCGAAGGTGCTCCGGCTGAACAGGCTGTACCCGAAGAGTCTGGTCAAGCCGCAACTGCGTACGATCCTGGTGCCGAGACCTGCCACCCGGCCGGTCGCCGGTCAGCCGCTTCGCGACCAGGAGCTGCTGCAATGGTGCGCGAGACTGATCGACGACGTGATCGCCGAGCCGGTCGGCGCAGCGGTCTGACCATGAACTGGAAGATTCGAGGAGATTCGGTGAGCACTTCGCGACGGCTTCGCGCGGCGCAGGTAGTCGGCGCAGGCCTGGCCTCGGTCCTGCTGCTCGGCGGCTGTGCCGCGGGCACGCACCCGGGCGCGGCGGCGACGATCGGCGACCAGGAGATCAGCGTCTCCGACCTGGACAAGAGCACCGCCGCGATCCAGAGCGCGGTCGGCGGGCAGCAGCAGATCGCCCCGGCCGCCGTGCTGAAGATCCTGGTGAACAACGAGGTGGCCGCGCAGGTGCTCGACCAGCGCTCGATCAAGGTCAGCGACGCCGAGATCGAACCGGCCATGAAGGTGGTCGTCGACCAGTCGCTGTACCCGAAGTTCGCGGCGAACCCGGTCACCGCCGACTTCCTGCGGGCCGCGGCCCGTGCAGTGGTCGGGCAGATCAAGCTGGCCGGTGGGACGGGCTCGGTCACCGACCCGAACGCGCAGCAGCAGAGCACCGAGGGCGCCAAGCTGGTCGAGGAGGCGTCGAAGAACATCACCGTCGACATCGCCCCTCGCTACGGCACCTGGGACGGCACCCAGCTCATGGAGGGCTCGGGATCGCTGTCGAAGCTGTCCGAGCAGAGCAAGCCGACACCGACCGCGCCCCAGGGCGAGCAGCCGCCGGCCGAGCCGCAGGGCTGAGTCCTTTTGCCCGGTTCCATCAAGGTCGTCCTGACCAGTCCACGGGTCGCGCCCGGGTTGCTGACCCGGGCCGGCTGGCAGGTCTTCACCGACGCCTCCGCGATCGGCGCCTCGGCCGGGCCGTCCCGGCCTGACGTCCAGGCGCTGATCGGCTCCGGCCTGGTCGTCCAGCATGTGCTCGGTGACGTCGCTGAGCAGTGGGCCTGGCTTGTCGATGCCGCCTCGGCGGGCGACCGCGTCGCCTGGCTGGTCGGCGAGGACGGCGAGCCCGCGCTGCTGCGCCTGATCGCCGACACGCTGAGCCGCGATGAGCGCCCTCCGTACGAGGTCGAGATCGTCCACGGCTCGTACGACGTACCAGGCGCCCGCCTGATCGACCTGGTCCGCGTAATGGACCGCCTGCGCCGCAACTGCCCCTGGGACCAGGAGCAAACCCACGAAAGCCTCGCCCGCTACCTCCTCGAGGAAACCTACGAAACCCTCGAAGCGATCGACTCCGGCGACTACATCCACCTCCGCGAAGAACTAGGCGACCTCCTGCTCCAGGTAGCCTTCCACGCCCGAATCGCCGAGGAAGTAGCTGAAGAAGACGACGGCTTCTCCATCGACGACGTAGCCGGCGGCCTGGTGGAAAAACTCATCCGCCGCCACCCCCACGTCTTCGCCGACGTCACCGCCACCGACTCCGCCGCCGTCGAGGCGAACTGGGAGTCAATCAAAGCCGCCGAAAAACAACGCACCTCAGTCCTGGAAGGCATCCCCTTAGCCCTCCCGGCCCTGGCCCTTGCCGACAAGGTCCTGGGACGCGCCGCCAAGGTGCTGCCCACGGATGCCCCACTCGCAGCAGATGCGGCAACAGGTGTCGATGACGGTGTGCGCATCGGAGCCGAGTTGCTGGATTTGGTCCGCGAGGCCCGCGCCCTGGGCGTAGACCCCGAACAAGCCCTCCGAACCGCCACCCACCGACTCGCCGACCAAGTACGGACCGCCGAAGCCCGTTAATTCCTTCGACGCATGCTCGGCCCGCCTGACAGGGTGACGCAGGTGGAGCTCACCGACATCCTGGCGCAGTCCTGGCAGTTGACCGCAGCCAACCTGGAGACGCTCAGCGGTGGGATGAACTCCCAGACCTGGCTGGTCACCTCCAACGGCGTCCGGTACGTCGCGAAGTCCGTGCCCGGAGAAGACTCCCGGTTCGAGCCTGGGCTCGAACTAGCCGCCCGCCTCGCCCGTGGTGGTCTCATCACCGGGGCGCCGATTCCCAGCCACGACGGCCGTCTGGTGGAGCGCTGGGGCGACCGGCAACTCGCAGTACTGGAGTATGTCGGCGGTATCCCGCTGCTAGCCGCCCCGGAAGACCAGCAAGCCGTCGGTACGACGCTCGCACGGGTGCACCAGATCTCCCAGGCTCCGGCCGGTGATCTGGAGAAGTGGTTCGAGCTGCTCACGGACTTCGACGCGTACCTCGATCTCGAACCGTGGATCCGGCCTGCGGTGGAAGCCGCCCTGGACGGCGTACGGGTACTGAACAACCTGACCTGGGCCGGCCTCCACGGCGACCCGGCGACGGAGGCGTTCCTCCGTCAGCCAGACGGCGAGATCGCTCTGATCGACTGGGGCAGCTTCATGACCGCCCCACTGCTGTACGACGTCGCCTCGGCCGTCATGTACGTCGGTACGGACGAACACGTCGTCCCCGCCTATCTGGCTGTGCTACCGGAGCTGGCGACCGAGCTGGACACCGGCCTACCGGCGTTCTGGCGCTTCCGCCAAGCCGTCCAGGCCTCGTACTTCGCCTGGCGCGTCGCAACCAACGTACAAACCGGCCTGACCACCGACGACGGCAACCATCTCGGCCTCACCGACGCACGACGCTGGTTCACCGGCAAATGAACTCAGAGTTTGTCCGCGGCGACGACTGAGATGTGAGGCTGATCGCCGGCCAAGGCGTTCAGGTCGCCGAGGTCTGAGGTCGCGATGACGATCGGACCGGGCTCGCCGAGTGCTGTGGCGACGAGGATCGCATCCACCGCGTGGCCGGATCCCAGCCCTGCGGCGCCGATCAGTTTCCCCGCCAGCTCGCCGATCTGCTGCGTCACCGGCTCCACCACGATCCCGCCGAGAACCCGATAGACCCCGGCATCGCGTGCGGTCCCGCGAAGAGCTTCGGCGAGGATCGCCGCGGAGGTGACGACCCGACGGCCGTCGAGGTAGGCGGCTTGCAGCCGGACGTACATCGCCCGGTCGGTGGCAGCTCGCGAAAGTCCTTCATTGTCCAGGACGAGCGTTCCCTGTCCGCTGGAGCGGACGCGCTTGCGAGAGCTCACCGGTCGGGCCACTCGGCGCGAGCCTGCGCCAGTTCTTCTTCGGTCACCGGCCCGTGTTCATCGGCCAGCTCCGCCAGCAGGTCGCCGAGCCGGTCGTGCTCCAGCTGGCGAATCAGGGCATCCGTGACATAGGCAGACACGTTGCCCCGGCCCGCCCGTGCCCTGAGCTCAGCGGCCAGGTCGGACGGGATGGTGACGCTCATCTTGTCGGTGTGTGCCGGTTCACCCATGCGGCGATCCTACCGCTGGTGGGATTGGGGCGCCATTGCCTGACGATCGAGGTCGGTGGCGGATGGCTGTTTCGGCTGATGGCCAGGTGGGGGTGTGGGTCAGGTCGTGGGGGATGGCTTTTTGGGGGCCGAAGAGGTAGCGGTGGGGGACCAGGCCGTCGAGGGCTGCGTGGACGTCGGGTTTGTCGTCGATGAAGTGGGTGATGGACAGGTCGGCGCAGTGGATGGCTTTGTCGGGGCGGCGGAGGCAGAAGCGGACGTTGGCTTCTGGGATGCCGGTGTGGGTGAAGAAGTTGTGGTGGTGGAGCCAGGCTAGGGAGCGTTGCTGGATTCTCGGGCCGCATTTGGAGATGAGCCAGGCTTGGCCGTTGAAGAGGTCCACGAGGCGGGGGATCGATTCGAAGGCGCCGGGGACGGCGGGGGTGTGGAGGGCCGCTTCGGGGGAGCCGCCGAAGAAGGCGGTGTCCTGGCCGGGTGGGCTGTTGATGATGACGCGGCCGATGTCGATTCCCAATCTGTTCATGGATTGATGGTGCGTTGGTGGACTATGTCGACAGAACTATTAATAGACGCTGGAGCTATAGTTTGAGGTGATGATTCTGGATCGGTTGGTGGCCGAGGACCTGGAAGCGTTCGCCGTTTTCGCCAAGCATCGGAACTTCACGCACGCGGCCGATGAGCTGCATGTGAGTCAGCCGGCGTTGCATGCGAGGGTTCGGAAACTCGAGCAGACGTTGGGTAAACAGCTCTACGAGCGCCAAGGTCGCAACCTGTTGCTGACGGCGACGGGCGACCAGCTCGCCGCCTTTGCCAACGACACCCGCGCCCGCGCCGCCGCCTTCCTCGACTCGCTTGACGTGTTGCCGCCGCGGCCGCTCGTTCTCGCGGCCGGCTCGGGCGCATACCTGTATGTCATCGGCGATGTCCTCCGCCGGTACCTCGCACGCGAGCCCGGGCTGCGCCTGATGACGACGGACTCTGACGCCACAGTCGCCGCAATCCGCGACGGCAGTGCCGACTTCGGGGTGACGGCGCTCGCCATCCCGCCGGACGACCTCGACTGCGAGCCGCTCGCGCAGTACCCGCAAGTGCTCGCGGTCCGACCCGACCACCGCCTCGCGGACCGGCGTACGGTCCGGTTGAAGGATCTGCAGGGCGAGGCGCTCGTCGTACCGCCGAAGACCCGCCCGCATCGCCAGCAACTCGAGCGCGGCTTACTCGATGCCGGCGTCGACTGGACCGTCGCGGTGGAGGCCGAAGGCTGGGCCTTGCTGGTCCACTTCGTCCGCCTGGGAGTCGGCCCGGCAGTCGTCAACGGCTTCGTCCGTACGCCGGCCACCGTCCGAACCATCCCGGTCAAGGACCTCCCACCGGTCCGTTACTACCTCGTCACCCGCCCGAACCGCCCACCCGACAATCGCCTCGACACACTCCGTGCCCTGCTGACACGCTTCGTCACGTGAGCCAGGCAAGCAGGCAGTTGTCCCGACTGCTCAGACACACCGCCGGTGACCGGGGACTGGCAATGAGCCCCGACGGCTGGGCCTTGATCGAAGACGTCTGCAAACTCCTCAAAATGGACCGTACTGCGCTCGCGTCCGCCGTCGAGCAGAACGACAAGGCGCGGCTGCAGGTGGACGGCGAGCGAATCCGCGCCTGCCAGGGCCACTCCGCGCAGGGGATGCCGGTCACCCGTGAAGCTTTGGAGAACAGTTGGCGACGGGTCCATCCCGTCGACGAGCTGTGGCACGGCACCAATCTGGGCGTTCTGGACGTGATTCTGCGAGACGGTCTGCAGCCGGGCCGGCGTACTCATGTCCACCTCGCGCCCAGCCCGAACAGCCCTGTGGGCAGGCGATCCAGGGTCGACGTGCTGCTCGGCATCGACCCGGCCCAGCTCGACGGCCCTGTTTTCGAAGCCCCCAACGGCGTTCTGCTGGTCCGCGAAGTGCCGCCGCGGGCGATCTCCCAAGTGCTGGAGGCGGACGCGGTCCACGGGGCCGACTGGTCTGGCCGCTAGGCTCGGGCTGACATCAGGTGTGAACAAGGGAGTAGATGTGGCCACCATCGAGGCCGTCGGCGCCCGCGAGATTCTTGACTCGCGCGGTAACCCCACTGTCGAGGTCGAGGTTCTCCTCGACGACGACACCGTCTCCCGGGCGGCAGTGCCGTCGGGAGCTTCCACCGGCCAGTTCGAGGCCGTCGAGCTGCGTGACGGGGACAAGTCCCGTTACGGCGGCAAGGGTGTCCAGAAGGCCATCACGGCCATCCTGGAGGACATCGACAAGGAGATCGTCGGCTACGACGTCCACGAGCAGCGGCTGATCGACCAGGCCCTGATCGACCTGGACGGTACGCCGAACAAGTCCAAGCTGGGCGCGAACGCCATCCTCGGCGTCAGCCTCGCGGTCGCCAAGGCCGCCGCTGAGAGCGCCGGCCTGGACCTGTACCGCTACGTCGGCGGCCCGAACGCGCACGTGCTCCCGGTGCCGATGATGAACATCCTCAACGGCGGCTCGCACGCGGACAGCAATGTCGACGTGCAGGAGTTCATGATCGCCCCGATCGGCGCGTCGACGTACTCCGACGCCCTGATGCAGGGTGCGACCGTCTACCACGCGCTGAAGGCCGTACTGAAGGAGAAGGGCCTGTCCACCGGCCTCGGCGACGAGGGCGGCTTCGCCCCGAACCTGCCGAGCAACCGCGACGCGCTGGACCTGATCCTGGTCGCGATCGAGCGGGCCGGCTTCAAGCCGGGCGAGGACATCGCGCTGGCCATGGACGTGGCGGCGAGCGAGTTCTACACCGACGGCGTGTACGCGTTCGAGGGCGGCAAGAAGTCGGCCGACGAGATGATCGCGTACTACGCGGACCTGGTGGCGGCGTACCCGATCGTGTCGATCGAGGACCCGCTGAACGAAGAGGACTGGGACGGCTGGAAGAACCTCAGCGCCCAGCTCGGCGACAAGATCCAGGTGGTCGGCGACGACCTGTTCGTCACCCAGGTCGAGCGGCTGCAGCGCGGTATCGACGAGAAGGCCGCCAACGCCCTGCTGGTCAAGGTGAACCAGATCGGCTCGCTGACCGAGACGCTGGACGCCGTCGACCTGGCTCACCGCAACGGGTTCGCCTGCATGATGAGCCACCGTTCCGGCGAGACCGAGGACACCACGATCGCCGACCTCGCGGTGGCGACCAACTGCGGCCAGATCAAGTCCGGTGCGCCGGCCCGGTCCGACCGTACGGCGAAGTACAACCAGCTGCTCCGGATCGAGGAAGAGCTCGACGACGCGGCCCGGTACGCCGGTCGCTCGGCCTTCCCGCGATTCAAGGGCTGACCGACGTAGGCTTGGGAAATGTCCTCCCGCCGGGATCCAGGTGCGCGCCCAGGCTCGCGACCGACGAGTCGTAGCCAGTCGCGCCCGCCTGCCCGCCGGGACGGCAACCAGCCGCCGAAACGTCGTACGACGGGAACCCCTGGCGCGGGCACGCCTCGCACCAGGGGTTCGCGCAACCTCACCGGCCGGGCAGCCGTCGTGCTGCTCGTGCTCGGTGCGCTGATCGTCTCCTACGCGCAGAGCCTGCGGGTCTGGTTCGACCAGCACCAGCAGATCACCGCGTTGCAGCAGGAGATCAAGGACCGCGAGAAGCGCGTCGACCAGCTCGGCGACGAGGTCGAGCGCTGGAACGACGACGCCTACGTCAAGGCGCAGGCCCGGCAGCGGCTCGGCTGGGTGATGCCGGGCGAGGTGGGGTACAGGGTGATCGGAGCGGACGGCAAGCCAGTCGGCGCACCGCCCGAGCCCGCTGGACCGGCTGATCCGCATGCCGATCCGCAGAAGCCGACCTGGTACACGAAGCTCTGGGGGAGCGTGGAGGGCGCCGGCCATCCGCCCGCGCCGGCCAAGCCGGCCGCGCCGAAGCCGACCCCCAAACCGGTACTGACCGCACCACCGAAAGGCAGCAGGTGAGCGTTACACCCGAGGACGTTACGGCCGTCAGCGAACAACTCGGCCGCCCCGCCCGCGGGATCCGTTCGATCGCGCATCGCTGTGTCTGCGGGCTGCCCGATGTGGTTGAGACCGAGCCGCGGCTGCCCGACGGCACGCCGTTTCCGACCACGTACTACGTCACGTGTCCGCGACTCGCCTCGGCGATCGGGCGGCTCGAGGCGGAGGGCGTGATGAAGGAGATGACGGATCGGCTGGCGACGGACGAGGAACTGGCTGCTCGTTATCGGTTGGCGCATGAGGACTACCTGCGGCGACGCGCGTTGCTTGGCGACGTACCGGAAGTTGCGGGGATCAGCGCTGGTGGGATGCCTACCCGGGTGAAGTGCTTGCATGTGCTGGTCGGGCACTCGCTGGCGGCTGGGCCTGGGGTGAATCCGCTGGGCGACGAGGCTTTGGCGATGCTGCCCGATTGGGGCCGGCGGGGGCCTTGTGTCTGATTCGGGCGCTGAGGGTTATGTGCTTGGCGGGTCGCCTGAATCGGACGGGGCTGGTGAGTCGGTGCGGGTTGCTGCGATCGACTGTGGGACGAACTCGATCCGGCTCTTGATCGCCGACTACGCCGATGGCGAGTTGGTCGAGGTCGACCGGCAGATGCGGGTCGTGCGGCTGGGGCAGGGGGTCGACTCGACCGGGGTGTTTGCTGCTGATGCGTTGGTGCGGACCTTTGCGGCTTGTGCGGAGTACGCGGAAATCGTGCGCGCTGCCGAGGTGGATCGGGTTCGTTTTGTGGCGACGTCGGCGGCTCGGGACGTGAGCAACCGAGACGAGTTCTTCGCTGGGGTGTCCGAGCGGCTCGGTGTGGTGCCGGACATCATCTCGGGCGCTGAAGAGGCCGTCTTGAGCTTCCAGGGCGCGACGAGCGGACTGGCCGCTTTGGAGGTGCCGGGGCCTTATCTGGTGGCCGACATCGGTGGCGGGTCGACCGAGCTGGTGCTGGGCGACGCTGACGGCGTACTGGCCTCGGAATCGCTCGACATGGGCTCGGTGCGGATGACCGAACGCCACCTCCACTCCGACCCCGCAACCGTCGAGGAGATGGCTGCTGCGACGAAGGATGTCGACGCGCTGCTCGAC
Source organism: Kribbella sp. NPDC051718 (assembly GCF_040681515.1). NCBI lineage: Bacteria > Bacillati > Actinomycetota > Actinomycetes > Propionibacteriales > Kribbellaceae > Kribbella > Kribbella sp. NPDC051718. The sequence continues at coordinate 20,840 of NZ_JBFAYZ010000015.1, forward strand.
TCAACCGTCGTCCCGCTGTCCCAGGCCCGCTGCCTGATCGGCGTCGCCGGCACGGTCACCACGGTCGCGGCAGTCGCCCTCAAACTCACCGAGTACGACCCAGGCGTGATCCACCACGCCCGGATCGCGTCCGACCTCCTCCTCGACACCACCTCGTGGCTGATGGGCTCCACTCGCATGGACCGCGCCGAAGTACCGGCCATCCACCCCGGCCGAGTAGACGTCATCGGCGCCGGCGCCCTCATCCTGCAAAGACTCCACGACCGCCTCGACTACGACGGCGTCCTCGTCTCAGAACACGACATCCTCGACGGAGTCGCCCTAGCCCTCGCTCGCCAGTAGAGCGAGCCTGACGATCTCGTCCCACGGCAACTGCCGGCCGCCGCTCTCCGCGCGCGGCTCCTTCAGTTCCCACTGGACGACCTGAGCACCCGCCTGCCGCAGCACCTGTTGCTGCGGCTACTACTCCGATGGTTGGCACTAGCGGGGGTGGAGGCCGTCTAGGGCTAGGTTCAGGACTCGGGTGCGTTGGGCGTCGTCGACGAAGCCGGCGGCGGTGAGGCCGCTGACCATGCGGAGGACGTCGTCGAAGTTGGTGTCGGGGCGGATGGCGCCGGACTGCTGGGCCTGGTCGAAGAGGGGCTGGCCGGCGTCGTACATCGCCTCGCGGGCGGTGCGGAACAGGTCCGAGTCGCGGTTCAGTTCCTCGTAGATGGCCCGCTTGGTCGCGGCGTACCCGACGAAGCGCTGCAGCCAGGTCTCGAACGCCTCCCACGGCGGCAGGTCGGCGACCTCGTCCGCGGCCTGGCAGAGCTCCTCGATCTCGCCGAAGTAGACGGCGTCGAACAGATCCTGCCGGGTCGGGAAGTTCCGGTAGAGCGTCCCGATGCCGACGCCGGCCCGCCGGGCGATGTCTTCCAGCGACGCCCCGGAGCCGTGCTCGGCGAAGGCGTCCCGGGCGGCTGCCAGCAGGGCGTCGAAGTTGCGGCGGGCATCAGCCCGGTGCGGGCGCTTGATGGCGACGCCCAGACTCCCGCGCGCACTTGTGGTCTCAGTCACCCCAACCACCCTATCCACTAGAAACGGAGGCACTCCTCCGCTATAGTGGAGGCATACCTCGACTTTAGCAGATCGGGGCACAACCACACTTCTCTTGAAGGACTTCTGCATGCCCAGAATCAGGCATAACTCACCGCGAACGACGCTGGCCGTGCTGGCGTCTGTCGTGGCTGCTTTCTCTATGCTGCAGTCGCTGGTCACCCCGGCGCTGCCGCTCATCCAGCACGACCTGCACACCACACCAGCCCTCGTGACCTGGGTATTCACCGCGCTTCTCCTCTCGGTCTCCATCTCGACCCCGCTGCTCGGCCGGGTCGGAGACATGGTCGGCAAGGAGCGCACGCTGCTGATCGCCTTGGTCGCCCTCGCGGTCGGCTGTCTGCTCGCGGCGATCGCGCCCAATATCGGCGTACTGATCGCGGCCCGGGCCGTACAAGGTCTCGGTGGCGCGGTCTTCCCGCTGTCGTTCGGCATCATCCGTGACGAGTTCCCGACCGAGCGCGTCCCGTCCGTGGTCGGCCTGGTGTCGGCGGTGATCGCGGCCGGTGGTGGGCTCGGGATCGTACTGGCCGGCCCGATCGTCCAGGCGCTCAGCTGGCGCTGGCTGTTCTGGATCCCGCTCGTCGTCGTCACTACCGCGGCAGTGCTGGTACGCCGGTACGTCCCCGAGTCGCCGAATCGCGTCCCCGGCCGAATCGACTGGCTCGCCGCCCTCCTCCTCTCCGGCTGGCTGATCGCGCTTCTGCTCCCGTTGAGCACCGGCCGCTCCTGGGGCTGGGGCTCGGCCCGTACCGTCGGCCTCTTCGCCGTGGCCGCCGTCCTCCTGGTCGGCTGGATCACCGTCGAGCTCCGCTCGAAGAACCCGCTGATCGACATGAGAATGATGCGGTTGCCGGCCGTCTGGACGACCAACCTCGTGGCGTTGCTCTTTGGCGCGGCGATGTTCGCGGTCTACGCGTTCGTGCCGCAGTTCGTACAGATCCCCAAGGCGGCGGGCTTCGGATTCGGCTCGAGCGTGACGCAGGCCGGACTCCTGATGCTGCCGATGCTGGTCACCATGGCCGTCGCCGGCTCGCTGAGCGGGCCGTTGGCGCCGCGGTTCGGGGCGAAGGCACAGGTCGTCTCTGGCTCCGCAATGAGTCTGATCGCGGCGCTGCTGTTCGCGCGGCTGCATGACTCGCCGTGGCAGCTCGCGCTTTCGACGGCGCTCTTCGGGATCGGACTCGGTCTGGCGTACGCGTCGATGACCAGCCTGATCGTGCAGAACGTCCCGCGTGAGCAGACCGGCGCCGCCACCGGGATGAACGCCAACATCCGCACCATCGGCGGATCGATCGGTACGGCGGTGGCCAGCTCCGTCATCACCGGCCACCTCCAGCCCTCCGGCCTGCCCGCCGAGTCCGGCTTCACCGACACGTTCTACCTGCTGGCGGCTTTCTCGGCGGCCGCGGTCCTGCTGGCCCTCGCCATCCCGACCACTCGCCGGATCACGAAGGCCGCGCCGGACCCGCTGCTCGAAGAGTTGGTCAGCTGATCGGTTCTACGCTGAGGGCATGAAGCTGCCGCACCCGTTGACCGGGGAGCTGTTCGACAGTCCGGTACCACCGGGCACCGGCTGGCCCGAGGACCCAGCGGCAGCCGGTACTCCGGTCGCTCGCGACGCGGCAGAAGTCCTCAAGCTCGCGCAGACGGACGACCTGGCGGAACTCGACGCCAGGGTGTCCGTCTGCCGTGCGTGTACCCGGTTGGTCGAGTGGCGCGAAGATGTTGCCCTCGGCAAGCGAAAGTCCTTCGCCGACCAGCCGTACTGGGGTCGCCCGATCGCCGGCTGGGGTGACCCGTCGCCTCGCATCCTCATCGCCGGCCTGGCTCCAGCCGCCCACGGCGGCAACCGCACCGGCCGCGTCTTCACCGGCGACCGCTCGGGCGACTGGCTGTTCGCCTCCCTCTACCGCGTCGGGCTCGCCAACCAACCGACCAGCGAGCACGCCGGCGACGGCCTGCGCCTGATCGGAGCCCGGATGATGGCCGCCGTCCGCTGCGCCCCACCCGCCAACAAGCCGACCCCGGAGGAACGCGACACCTGCGCGCCGTGGTTCCACGCCGAGCTGGAGCTGGTCCTCCCGACGACCCGCGCGATCGTCTGCCTCGGCAAGTTCGGCTTCGACGTCCTGCTCAATGCGCTGCAGGCCGTCGGCGGGGTGGTCCCCGCCCCGCGCCCGAAGTTCGGGCACGCGGTCGAGTACGTAGTGCCAGGTCCGTACGGCGAAGTCACCGTCCTCGGCTGCTTCCACCCCAGCCAGCAGAACACCTTCACCGGCAAACTCACCGAACCCATGACGGACGCGGTGCTGACCAGGGCGAAGGCGATCGCGGGTTTGTGAACTTGCGGTTGTGTTACCGGAGGGGTCAGCGCTAGGTCCGGGCGGGGGCAGGACGCAGGATAGAGGACGAAAGTCCCTCCGATGGGGGACTTCCGGTGGTTGAGATCACCCGGAAGATGGCTTGTGAAAGTTTTCACGAGCTGGGTATCCTGAAGTGGACATGAAGTTCGAATCGCACTCAGGGAGAGTGAAAGGCATGGCAGCCCAGGTACCGCACATCCTCGTCGTCGGAGGCGGTTACGTCGGGATGTACACGGCGTACGGCCTGCGCAAGGCCGCCCGCCGGGGCAAGATCCGGGTCACCGTGGTCGACCCCCGTTCGGTGATGACGTACCAGCCGTTCCTGCCCGAGGCGGCGGCCGGCTCGGTGGAGCCGCGGCACGTGGTGGTGCCGCTGCGCAAGACGCTGAAGGGCTGCCGGGTGGTCACCGGCCGCGTGGTCGGCGTCGACCACGAGCGCAAGGTCGCCCAGGTGATGCCCGAGGAGGGCCCCGACTACGAGCTCGCCTACGACCAGATCGTGATCGCGATCGGCTCGATCGCCCGGACGCTGCCGATCCCGGGGCTGGCCGAGGAGGCCACCGGGTTCAAGAACGTCGAAGAGGCGATCGCCCTGCGCAACAAGGTGCTCGACCGGCTCGACATCGCCTCGTCGCAGCCCGATCCGGCGCTGCGCAAGTCCGCGCTCACCTTCGTCTTCGTCGGCGGCGGGTACGCCGGGATCGAGGCGTTCGCCGAGCTCGAGGACATGGCCCGCTACGCCACCCGGTACTACGACAACATCACGCCCGACGACATGCGCTGGGTGCTCGTCGAGGCCACCAACCGGATCCTGCCCGAGGTCGGCCCCGAGCTGGGGCAGTACACGGTGGAGCAGCTGCGCAAGCGCAACATGGACATCAAGCTCGAGACCCGGCTGGAGTCCTGCGAGAAGGGCCACGTCGTACTGAGCGACGGCGAGGAGTTCGACTCCGACACGATCGTCTGGACGGCCGGCGTGAAGGCCAACCCGGCGCTGGCTCAGACCGGCTTCCCGCTGGACGAGCGCGGTCGCGTGAAGTGCCTGGCCAACCTCCGGATCGAAGGGGTCAGCGACGCGTGGTCGGCCGGCGACAACGCCGCCGTACCGGATCTGACGTCGGAGACCGGCGCGTACTGCGCCCCGAACGCGCAGCACGCCGTCCGGCAGGCCAACCGCCTCGCGGCGAACATCCTCCGCGTCGTCGACGGTCAGCCGCCGCAGGACTACAAGCACAAGTACGTCGGCTCGGTGGCGAGCCTCGGCCTGCACAAGGGTGTCGCCCAGCTGTACGGCGTGAAGGTCAAGGGCTGGCCTGCCTGGTTCCTGCACCGGACGTACCACGTGTCCCGCGTGCCTACCTTCAACCGCAAGGCCCGGGTCATCCTGGACTGGACCCTCGCGCTGTTCTTCCGGCGCGAGGTCACCAGCCTCGGCAGCCTGCAGACGCCCAACGAGGAGTTCCGCCGGGCGACTGACAGCTGATCCTGCTCAGTGGTGATCGATGGGAGCGGTGCCCCAGCTTGTGGGCGTCGCTCCCATCTGCACGTTGATCCGGCCGCCGCTGGTGATGAACGACTCCGGCAGCCAGGACTCGGTCCGCGGCTTGCCGTTGAGGTCCAGCGCATCGACGTACTGGTTGGTGTCTGAGGTCTGCGGCGCCTCGATGGTCAGCCGTACGCCGTTGCTGCGCTTCAACTCCACCTTGGGGAACAACGGACTCCCGACCAGCAACTCGGCCCGGCCGGGCGCCTGCGGGAACAGGCCGATCGCGGCGAACACGTACCAGGCCGAGAGCGTCCCGAGATCGTCGTTACCCGGCAGGCCAGACGGCCCGGTGCCATAGACAGTGTCCACGATCTCCCGCGTCGTCGCCTGCGTCTTCCAGGCGACCCCGAGCCCGTTGTAGAGCCACGGTGTGTGCAGACCCGGCTCGTTGGTCGGGTCGTACCTGAGCGCGCTGCCACCCTTGACCGCCCAGTTGCCGGCGGCGTCGTGGAAGAAGCCGTCGAGCCTGGTGACCGCGTCACCGCCCATCATCGCGCCGAGGCCGGAGACATCCTGCGGCACCATCCACGTGTACGTCGCGCTGGAACCCTGCGCGAACCCCACGTCGGTGGACGGCGTGAACCCGGGCTGCCAGGTCCCATCCGCCTTGCGGGCGCGCTGGTAACCGACTGCCGGGTCGTACGTGTTCTTCCACCAAGTGCCGCGGTCTTGCAGGTCTGCGGTCGGCTTGCCCAGTCGCGATCCCCACTGGGCGAGGGAGAAGTCGGCCAGCGAGTTCTCCAGAGTCTCCGCGGCGCCACCCCAGCAGTGGCAGGCGTCCTGCGGCGCATAGTGTTTTGCCAGGTAGGTGTTGAGTGCCGGCCGTTGCCCGGTGCACTGCCCTGGGCAACCGCCGTCGTTCTCGGCATCGGCGTTCTGCACCGTTGCTTGGTGGACGAGCGAGTCATACGCGCCCTCGGCATCGAAGTTCGTGACGCCCATCGCCGCGAAGGTCGCCAGCGTCGGCGCGGCCGGGTCGCCCGTCATCACGTGCGTCGGGCCGTTGTTGTGCAGCCAGCGATCCCAGATCCCCTTGTTCTGCTGGGCGAACTGGTACATCGACTGCGCGAAGTCACCCGCGATCTCCGGCTTCAGCAACGCGAGCAGCTGGATGTGCGCCCGGTACTGATCCCAGCCGGAGAAGGTCCCGTACTGCGCCTGCTGGCCCGGCGCTAGCTCGTGGATCTGCTGGTCGCTGCCGAGGTACTTGCCATCGACGTCGTTGAACACGTTCGGCTGCAGGAGTACGTGGTACAGGGCCGTGTAGAAGGTGCTGCGCTGGGCCTCGCTGCCGCCGGTGATCCGGACGTTCTGCAGCTCGTTCTTCCAGTCTTTGTAACCATCGTTGGCGATCCGGTTGACGGTCGCGTCCGGGCGGATCTCGGCGGCTAGGTTCTGGTCTGCGCCTTGCGCGCTCACATAGGAGATGCCGATCCGCATCCTTACCTTGGCGCCAGGGGTGAAGCTGACGTAGCCGCCCGAGCCCTTGCCCGCGCGGTCGGCGCCGGTCGCGTAGCCCTCGCCGCCGGCGGTCTGGGTGCCGCCCGAGGTGATCGTGCCGTCCTTCCAGGTGCCGGTGGCAACGACCGGCTGGTCGAAGGAGGCGGTGAAGTAGAGGCGGTAGTAGGTCTTCCGGTTGTTCGTACCACCGTTGGCGCGGCGTCCGCAGAAGGCACCGGTCAGGACGGAGCCGGTCACCTTGCGGTTGGCCGCGTCGATGGTGATCTCGGCGTCCTGGCTGCCGTTGAGCGAGTTCGACGTACGGAACAGCAGGTTCGGCTGGCCTTCTGTCGGGAAGGTGAAGTCGCCGACGCCGGCCCGGGTGGTGACGGCCAGGTCGGACTTGACGCCGTTCGCGAGCTTGACGGTGAACCGGCCGGGCTTGGCGATTTCGTCGGCGTGACTGAAGTCGCTGGCGTACTTCGCGTCCTTGGTGTCCGCGGTCGGCGAGGTGTCGACGGTACCGACGTACGGCATGATCGGGATGTCGCCGGCCGCGCCCGGGTTGCAGCCGGCGCCGCTGACGTGGGTGAGGGAGAAGCCGCGCACCCGCGTCACGTCGTACTGGTAGCCGTTGGCGGCTCCCGTGCTGGTCTGGTCGCCGCGGGTGCTCGTCGGGCTCCACGAGATCATGCCGAACGGGCGGACGGCTCCTGGCCAGGTTGTTCCGTCTCTGGCTGAGCCGACCAGCGGGTCGACGTACGCGGCCGGGTCTACGACTTGCGTCTCGACCGCCTGAGCCGGGAGGGCGGGGAGGAGCAGGGCTAGAGCTAGACCACCGACGAGCAGGCGCATTTGAAACCTTCCAAGGGCGGACGAAACCCCTAGAGGCTAATGCGAATCAGGCTGGCGTGGTTGCCCGCGCGAGTGAAAGCTCGGTGATCAGCGGGTGTCGTCGAGGAGGCCGGCGTCGTGGACGAGGAGGGCGATCTGGACCCGGTTGTTCAGGTCGAGCTTGGTGAGGATGCGGGAGACGTGCGTCTTCACCGTCGGGATGCTGAGGTAGAGGGTCGCGCTGATCTCGGCGTTCGACTTGCCCTCGCCGACGGCGACGGCGATGTCGCGTTCGCGGTCGTTGAGGTCCTTGAGGCGGTCGGCCGCCTTGCTCCTGCGCTGGTCCTGGCCGGAGGCGGCGACGCGGGTGATCAGGCGCTTCGTGACGCCCGGTGAGAGGACTGGTTGGCCGCTGGCGATCCGGCGTACGGATTCGACGATCTCGGCCGGCGGGGTGTCCTTGAGGATGAAGCCGGCGGCGCCCGCGCGGAGCGCGCGGAGTACGTGTTCGTCGGCGTCGAACGTGGTCAGGATGACGACCTCGGGCGCGCCCGGGCGCCTGCGGATGGACTCGGTCGCAGTCAGGCCGTCCATGTTCGGCATCCGGATGTCCATCAGCACGACGTCGGGGGAGAGCTTGTCGATCAGGCTCTGTACGCCGCTGCCGTCGCCGGCCTCGCCGACCACCCGGATGTCCGGCGCGCCGCCGAGCATCAGCTGCAGGCCGGCGCGCAGCAGCGGGTCGTCATCCACGATCAGCACCCGAATGGTCATGCGGGCCACGGTAGCCAAGCGGCGAGGCGGAATTCGCCGTCGGGGGTACGGCCGTGTTCGAGCCGGCCGTCGACCAGTTGGGCGCGCTCGGACAAGCCGATCAGGCCCTGGCCGTCGCCTTTGCGTGTTTGGCCGGCGGGGTTGTGGAGCTCGACTGTCAGGCCGTTGCCTGGGGCGCCGATCACCTTGATCCTCACCGGTTCGCCTGGGGCGTGCTTGAGGGCGTTGGTGAGACCCTCCTGGACGATCCGGTACGCCGTTCTGCCGACGTGCTCGGGGAGGTTGCCGGGGGCATCGAATTCCAGGTCTACGGGGAGGCCTGCTTCTCTTGAGTCGTCGACCAGGGCCGGGAGGTCGGCGAAGGTTGGTTGGGGGAGTTCGCCGACCGGGGCTCGTAGTACGCCGATGACTTCTCTCAGGTCCTGGAGCGCTTGGTGCGCGCTGGCCCGGATGATCTCGGCGGCGCTGGAGACCTCTTGCGTGCTGGCGTCCGGGCGGTAGGCGAGCGCGCCGGCGTGGACGCTGAGCAGGGAGAGACGGTGGCCGAGTACGTCGTGCATCTCGCGGGCGATCTCCTCGCGGGCTCTCAGCTGGCCGCGCTCGGCCTGGAGGAGGGCCATCGCCTCGGCGCGGTCCGCTCGGTCGCGGAGGGTCTGGAGGAGCTGGCGGCGGGAACGGAGGTACAGGCCCCAGCCGGCCAGGGCGCAGTAGATCAGGATCGCCCAGCCGGCAGTCACCTGGATGGACTCGGGCTTGTGCCGGATCGCGATGTAGATGGCCAGGCTGACCGTGTTGACGCCGAAGATCACCAGCGTCGTCCGGAACGGCCGGTAGATCGCCACCGTGAGGATGATCATCAGGGTCGCGCCCGCGGCGGCGTCGGAGAAGGTCGAGATCGCGGCCGCGACGACCGCCAGCTGGACCGGCCAGCGCCGCCGGAACCACAGCGTCAGGCACAATCCCAGGCCGAGGATGAAGTCCACGTCGTGCAGCCACTCGGGGATCGGGTCCTTCCGGCCGCTGTCGTAGGCGACCAGGCTGATCAGGATCGCGAGGACGAAGCTCAGACTGTCGACCACCCAGTCCCGGGCGCTGCGCTTCGGACCGTCTGAACCCGCCATGGGTCGAATCTAACGGTGTTTTGCCGCGCTTCGCGGTCGTCGGTGGCGTCCGCATACCGAAGTTTGACCGGGTAAAGACTTTGGTCCGGGTAAGTTTCCGCCCATGAGTCAGCTCGCAGTCACCGTCATCGGCCCGGACCGCCCGGGCATCATCGCCGACGTCACCGAGGCCCTCGCCCAGACCGGCGTCAATCTCGAGGACTCGACGATGACGCTCCTGCGCGGTCACTTCGCGATGATGATCGTCTGCTCCGGATCGTTCCCGGAGGTACGCGAGGCCTTGGAGCCGCTGCGCGGCGAACTCGTCATCACGGTGCGTGAGATGGGCCCCGAACACGCCCACGCCCCGATCGGTGCCCCTTTCATCTTGAGCGTGCATGGCGCCGACCGCCCCGGAATCGTCTCCGCCGTGACCCGGATGATCGCCAGCGTCGGCGGCACGATCACCGACCAGACCACGCGCCTGAGCGGCTCCCTGTACGTCCTGACCGCCGAGGTGGAACTGCCCGCCGGCGCCGAGCTCGGCATGCTGCAGCGAGCCCTGGAGATCACCGCCGAGGAACTAGGCGTCGGAGTCACACTGCGCCCAGCCGAAAGCGACGATCTGTGAGCTCCCCGGTGACTGCGCATTTGAATCAAACCGTCGCCAGCTGGAGCCCCGCCCAACTAGGCCTCACTGGCGACGTACTGGAGGTCGTCCGAGCCCCCCACCCCGTCCTGGCCACCGAAGGCGCTTTGGTCGACCCCCTAGACCCAGTGATGCTGGCCCTGGCCGCCGACCTGGTAGCCACCATGCGAGTCTCCCCCGGCTGCGTAGGCCTAGCCGCCCCTCAGGTAGGCATCGCAGCCCAGATGTTCGCCCTGGACGTCACCGGCCACCCCAAAACCCGCACCTGCCACGGCGTCTTCGTCCTCTGCAACGCGGTAATCGTCGAAGCCACCCGCCAGGAAAAGGCCCGCGAAGGCTGCATGTCCGTCCCCGACCTGACCGGCGACGTAAAACGAGCCACCCGCCTAACCCTCACCGGCACCCTCCCCGGCACCACCGACCCCCTGACCATCACCACAGACGCCTTCGAAGCCCGAGCCCTACAACACGAAATCGACCACTGCTCCGGAGCCCTCTTCCTAGACCGAGTAGCCGGCGCCCACGCCATCTACCCCCGCAAGGTCTACCTGTAATCCACCCCGTACTCCGAACCGCCATCGTCGGGTTGGGGTGTGGGGTCAGGCGGCTCTGGCTTCCCCGCCCACCCACCCCGGTGTCTGAAGGTCCGGACCGATGAACCGTCGTCGCCCATCGGCTCAGCATCTCCTCTAGGGGATGTCCGCACATACCAACCGACTCTCACCCGCTTACCCTGTGTCCGTGACCAGGATCTACTTGTAAGGTGCTCCTTTGGCCGCAGGCCCGGGTGGCGGAACGGCAGACGCAGCGAGCTTAAACCTCGCAGCCGAAAGGCATACGGGTTCGAATCCCGTCCCGGGCACACAAATAATTGGTGTCTGTGCGCTCGTCGCCAACCACGTTCGCCTCCCGGGAAAGCTCAGGCAAGATCCTCTGGCCAGGGCTTCCACTCAACCGAAGGCGGAGGTTCGCCGCCTCCCGAGAGGAACTCTTTGACTGCGGCTCGAATCTCATCGACAGGCAGCTGCGAGTCGACAGGGAACTCCCGGTCCTGTCCGGCGTAGTAGTACACCAGTTCGTCGTGATCGGCTGGCTGGCCAGCTCCGTAGTACGTGCCTGACGCACTCATGTAGCGCAGGCCGCCGAGGATGCCGCCCGCGTTGTCGATGCCGATGAGAAGTTCATGGTCAGGCACCCCAGCGGAGTTCAGCCGGCCATCGACGTACACAGTGGCCACCGAGTTCTCGTACTCCTCGCCGAGAAGGTCGTCGATGAGTCGATCAACATCGGCCTCAGTCGAGATCCGGACAGGCTGCTCGTCGTGCTCGTGTCGAAAGTAGGCCTCGGCCGTCGCGGTCATGATGGATCCGACTCTCCTCTGTAGGTCTTCTCGAAATTATCTGGTCCATGGACGATCAACTCAGCGCCGGGTGGCAGGAAGCGCTTGAGGAGTTGGTTGCAGCCGAGTCGACCGGGACACGGGATCTTGTTCACGGCGATGGCTGCCTGCTTGATTCCTTCACGTCGCATCTTCATGGCGAACTTCAGTTCGACGTCGGCGGCCGTAGCCAAGGTCCCGTGGTCGGGGATCAGACCGAGTCGCTTCGCGTGGCTCAAAGCTGCCTCGAATTCTTCCTCGTGCCGGCCGCTGATCAAGTTCTGTACGACGCCGCTCCCGTCCTGCCAGGCACCTCTTGTCTTCTGCCGGCGGTTCGGGATCACACGTTGGATCGGGAGGGACGCGAGCAACTCCCCTCCGGTCAGGCGGCGAGGTTGATCACGCTGAGCGTCAGTGGAATCGGTCGGAGAGTGCGTCTGATTGCCACGTGGTGTGGTTTCGCTCGGTCCTCCTGATGACCTGCCGGTACGGTTCTCGGAGACCATCTGCTCGGCCCAGCCGCGTGCCTTCGGCGGTACCTGAGCCAGGTACTGAGCTGCGTCCTCGCACCGGCGAGCTGCCTCGTCCAGCTGTACAGCTGCCAGCCGAGCTGCCGGGTGGTTGGACATGTGACCCACATAGCTGGCGTTCTCCCTGCAGCTCTGAGCCATTCCCCGTAGGTATTCGGCGACGCGAGGTGTCTCGTCGAGAGTGGCTAGCAGGGCCTGGGCGACTCGCTGGAGTTCGGAGGGCATCGCCGTGCCTCTGGCGCCTAGATCTGGTCGGCATAGCTACGGCAGCCTTGGGCGGCGATCTGGAGGGATTCCACGGCTTGTTCGAGGGAGCGTCCGGCCGCGTCGAGGAGTTGAGAGATGTCGCGGTCGGCCCCAGTCGCCGAGCCGGCGATCAGAGCCTGGACTTGCGCTCCAGTTTGACCGAACTTCTGCCTGAAGCCACCGAGGCTTCCGGCGCCCTGCTGGGCTTCCGTCGTGAGTTGGTAGAGCTGAGCCTTGAGTCTTTGGATGTCGGACATGGGTGCCTCATCTGATTCGGTTGCTATGGGCAACTGGAGCGGCAGGTGGACGCAGGGGCAGGGCTGGTACGTCCACCCGCCGGCCTATGGAGTCGCGTCGACGGGGGAGGCGACGAATACCTGGGCGCCGGTCGCGCGCTCGAAGGTGAGCTTGACGGCGAGCGGAGCTCCGAGGACGGCGAAGTGCAGCATGCTCGGTAGTACGACGGCCGTGGCCTGGCTCTGGTCGATCGCTCGGATCAGAGCTTCAAAGGCAGCGGGTGCGGACTCCCGCTGTTCCACGAAGACTGTTCCCAAGGCGAAGCCTTCGGAGGCGGCGTAGTAGGCGAGTCGTTCCTTGACGCTGACCAGCTCGTCTTCAGTCATCAGTAGGTGCTGTCGGACGTAGCCGAGAACAAGAGGTTTCGTGCGATCCACGTCGCTCATCGCTGCTCCAAAGATCGAAGTGTTCTAGTTCAGAGACTAGAACACTTGAATCAAGATGCACAAGCCTGTTGTGATCAGCTGGTCAGCGGTGCGGGGTGGGGTTTAGTCGCCGAGGCGGCCGCGATAGGTGACGCGGCCGTAGGTGATGCTCTCGCCGTACTCGAGGACGTCGCCGGTGTCGTCATAGATCCAGTTGCGTCCGACGAGGATGAGGTCGCCTTCGTCGAGGCCGAGCTCAGCCGCCTGGTCGGCGGTCGCTGCGGCGGGCTCGAACTGGTCTTGCCAGGCGTCGATGGTCCGCTTGAGAGTGCTGGCGACGTACGCGAAAGTTCCTTCGCGGATCCGATCGGTGCTCAGCAACTGTGGAGCGAGTTCGGCCAGTTCGCCTTTGAAATAAGAAGTCGACGCGGAGACTGGCTTGTCGTCGGCGCGATAGGTGACCCGCACGCGACGGATCACGGCGCTTCCGATCTCGAGTCCGAGCGCGTCTGCCACCTGTTCGCTGGCCTTGTCGAGGGCTGCGTGGGTGATCTTGGCGTACTGGCCGGTGGGATAGACCTTGCCGGTACGCCGGGACTTGTCGACCCGGTCGTTCGCTGCCCGGCCGCGTTCGTCCTCGGTCGTGACGATGCTCCCGACGCCACGTTCGGGCCGGATGTACCCCTCGGCCCGCAAGCTGGTCAATGCTCGCTGTGCCGTCGCGATCGCCACGCCGTAGTCGCGCATCAGCGCTCGTACGGACGGCACGCGATCGCCGGACTGCAGTTCACCGTTGGAGATCCGGGTTCGGATCGTGTCGGCAATCTGCAGGTACGGCGGCGCGGGACGCACCAACTTCGGGGGCATGACAAAACCTCAGACTCTTCAATTGGTGTTCTAGAACACCGCCAGCATAGGCGGAATCACGCGCGAAGGTCTAGTAATCGTCCCGCGCGTTGACCCGGTCGATGCTCAACCCTGTCGCGGCAACAGACCGGGCGACCTCAACATCCGCCGGCTCAGGCTCGACGCCCTGTTCCTTGGCTGCCAGCAGCCGGTGGTGGACCTTCTGAAGCTCCAGTACCTCGGTCAAGCGGGCCTCTTGGATCTCTTCCCACGTCGCCACGGTCAGTCCCACTTCAGCCCGGTGATGCGCTCGTACATCGCCACGTAGCGAGCCCGAGTCTCATCGACAACCTCGGCCGGGATCTCCGGGCCCGGAGGAGTCTTGTCCCAGGTCCCCAAGTCTCGCGCCCAGTCGCGTACGAACTGCTTGTCGTACGACACCTGCCGCTGCCCAGGCTTCCAGTCCTCATCACGCCAGTACCGCGACGAGTCCGAAGTCAGAACCTCATCCGCCAGCACAAGCGTCCCGTCCTTCGCCAACCCAAACTCGAACTTGGTGTCAGCCAGGTGCACCCCGCGGCCGGAGGTGATCTCGGTAGCCCGCGTGAACAGCTCAAGCGTCTTAGCCTCAAGCGTCTTCGCCAGCTCAGGCCCAACAGCCTCCGAGACCTCCTCGAAGGTCATCGGCTCGTCATGCCCATCCTCAGGCGCCGTCTTCGTAGTCGGCGTAAACACCGGCTGCGGCAACTTGTCGCCCTCCCGCAATCCCGGGGAAATCGTCACCCCAGAGATCTTCCCGCTCTCCTGATAGGCCTCCCACCCAAGCCCAGCAAGGTATCCACGAGCGATGCACTCAACCTGAACGATGTCGACCTGCTGCACCCGCACAGCCCGACCCTCGAACTCAGCCGGTACGTCGGTAGCCGAGATCACATGGTTCGGCATCACGTCCTTGAGCTGCTCAAACCACCACAACGACAGACTCGTCAGCAGCTTGCCCTTGTCGGGGATCGGCGTAGGCAACACCACGTCATAGACCGACACCCGATCAGTCGCAACGAGGATCACCTCCCCAGGCCGATCGCTGTACACATCACGAACCTTGCCCTGATGAAGAAGCTCCACGGCTACTGTTCTAGCACACCTCGGATCGCTTGCCGTCGTTGGGGTTGGATGTCAGCGAGTGCTCTCGCTGATCCTCGTCCGATGAGGCACATTCCAAGTCCTACGGCGCGTTCCTAGTGGGACAATCCGAAAGACTGTGTTTTGGTGTCTTGGTGAGTAGTTGAGGCAGGCTTCGTGCGTAGTCGTTTTGTTGACCCCACGTCTTTGGCAGTAACGAGAAATTACCTGACCCTTCATTTGCTCTCGTTGGCATGCACAGCGTTCGCTTCGTGGCGCCTATGGGCAGTCGAGTGATCGTATGACGTCTACCCGATGTTAAAACTACAATCTGATCCCCTTCTGTGCCCATAACTCGTCCTGTGAATCCAGGGTTCGAGGGGTTCGCGAGCGCCTCATATGGCGCCCAATTGCCGCCAGCCATCAGCCATATGGACAGGAAGTAGGCAACGGCAAATGCCTGAACGTACTGCCGATGAGGCAACTGATCGCCTGTTGTCGACTGCGGGCGCGTAGCTGCCTGACCTCCTAGGTAGGCTCGATAGACCAGCAGGCCGATTGCGAAAAGCAGAAAGAGGATGAAGAAGGTTGCAATGCCCATGAGTAAGTAGGTCCACGGAGCGAGCATAATAGTAACGATGGTCAACCCCGCCCAGATCGGCAAGTATTGCCTGGGAGTGTCTATCCACTTGGGTCGCTGCCGCCAGATCTCCCGGCCGAACACCAGGCGCACGGAGATCGCTCCGGCAGAAAGTCCGAATCCAAAAATTAAGAAACATAGAGGCAGGGCGAATAAAAGAGCCCGGATCAAGGTCCCCACGGTGTTTCCGGCGCTTGAACTAAGGATCGCGGCGGTGAGATTCAGATCGTATCCAGTCAAAGCCGCGACCTGCAGCACTGACAGCAGTGGAAGAGTGATGCTCAGGAGTAGCGGGAGGTGGTCGCGCCAGGCTTGTTGCTCCGACATTCCCGTAAATCCTATCTGCCTCTGAATTAAGTGATAACCACCGGTGTGGTCGAACGGCTTATGACCCCTCAGTCCCAGACCGAGGATGGCCTACACCCTGGCAGCACTTCACGGTCTCTGTCCACGGCATACTCGGCTGGCTCACTTGTCTGGTTCACTGGAGCCTGACAAGTTTCTCTACGTCTTCAAGACGGGCCCTCCAGGGCCCGAAAGCGCACCGCCACCACAACAGGACCGGGGGAGCGGGGCAGCCTCCGGCTCCTCGCCTAAGGGCTCGTCGCCCCCATCCCCGTTGGCTTGGCGCGCACGTGCAAAAGGGTGTCGGTCGCAGACAGTAGAACTCGCCATCAACGATCCGACACCCTGGCGTTGGTTCCTGCTCCCCAAAAGCCGCCACCCCGCCGCCATGGTCCAGGCGGCCTACCGTCTCGCCTTGGCTACCGCATCGCCCCACTAGCAATCATGGGAGGGACGGTCCGGCTCGGCCCGCGTCAAGGGCGCCTCCGGCGTCGCTTCGCGATCGAGCAAGCTCGACCCTTGACCCGCACCGAACCAAACCTAAGGTCGGCAGTTATCGGGACGATGGGGCAGGACTGCCCGCGCGTGCGTCTACGCTCACTCGGGCGGCGTAGGCATATCCGGGGGAAGAACTCGGTAGCCGAATAAGCGGCTACCATCCCGGGTGAAATCGCGAAGGTACTTAGCTCCCGAGGCCTTCATAGAGATGCGCACCATCGCCCTCGGGCCGACTTCGTTTTCGCTTACTGTCCAAGACAACCTGACGTCATCTCCGCGTGCCTCATCAAGAAGATTGTTGGTATACCAGTTGTCTAGCCACCACTCCAATTCTCGGCCTTGCGGGTCAATGCCTCGGCACATGAACGTGACAAGATCTCCCATGTTAAGCGTCAAGCCGGTCTCTAATGAACTGCTCAGCCCAGATGAATCGGGAGATATATTACCAAAACTATCCACCACGCTCTCAATGCGTGGGTAGTAGTTATCGAGTGGGTCGCGCGTACTCATATATATGGTCACCCGGTTTCGAATTTCGCCCGCAATGCCAGCTAGTAGATCAGCTTCGAATTCGAGAAGGGCTCGGCTGTGAGCTACTGTATTCCGAAGGTCGCCGAATCGCTTCAGTAGCGCGCCGGTTTCGGCTCTTTTACCAAGTGCGGGCTGCAATGGATCCCAATACTTCCAAGCAATATCGAACAACTCGTAGAATTCAGCGTAAGCGAGCAGTGAATCATCTACGCTGATGACGCCTCGCTTCGCCCTTTTGGCCTCCTCCTCCTCTGTGTGTCGACCTTCCCATTTCTCAATCGATCCGGGCTTGGATACATGGGCTAACCAATTTTTGCCGAATGCCTGGGGGTAGGTCGTGGTCATCAATTGCCGAACGGCCTGTTCGCATGTTACGAGAGCAACCGATGGGTCCATGCCCCTCCTCCTGAATGTCTATGCAATCTATGTTGACACATAGTTGTCAAAGCCCAGGTGTCCAACGCCGGAAGACCTCAACTGGAGCCGACTGGCAGTCACGGGAGACCTGCAGAGCGGGCAGCACAGTGCACCAATCGGGGTAACCGAAGGGTTACGACGTGCCAGCATGGATCTCCGCCTAGCTCTGACGACGGAGGATGCTCCGAGTTCGCACCGAGGGGGCGACGCGGTTGCAGTTCGCTCCGGTTCACCTCTGGTCGGAGTGGTACTGAGCTAGGTCCCCGCGACTCAGGTGAACGGCTGCGGACCGTCCGGTATGGGGGCAGGTCGAACTTAAACCTCGCAGCCGAAAGGCATACGGGTTCGAATCCCGTCCCGGGTACAGCGGCCCTGGCCCGCCGTTAGCATCGGTGGCATGGTTACGCGGCTTGTGCAGGTCAATATGAAGGCTCGGGATGACGTCGCGTTGGGCGGGTTTTGGGCGGAGGCGCTTGGCTGGGAGGTTTCCAGTGAGGGGCCTGGGGTGACGAATCTTGAGCCGGAGGGGTTTGTTTATCCGGATCCTGTGGCCGTCTGCGTGGATCTGGTCGTCTCCTCGGAAGCCAAGACGGTTAAGAACCGCGTGCACGTCGACCTTGCTACTACCTCTGCGGATCATCAGGAGGAGTTGGTCGGGCGCCTCAAGGGGCTGGGCGCGGCACTCGCTGACGTAGGGCAGGGGGACGTGCCGTGGACGGTTATGGCTGACCCGGAGGGCAACGAGTTCTGTGTGTTGGAGCCTCGCGCGGTCTACCGGGACACTGGGCCGATCGCGGCGGTCGTGGTGGACTGCGTGGATCCGCGAGCCATGGGCCGCTTCTGGGGCGAGGCGATGGACTGGAGCCTGCTCGAAGTTACCGACCACAGCGCGGTACTGCGCTCCGCCAAGGGGGTCGGGCCCTATCTGGAGTTCATTCGCACGCCCGACGTGAAGACTGTGTGGAATCGGGTCCATCTCGACCTCCGCCCCTACCCAGGTGATGACCTGGAGGCAGAGGCGGCCAGGCTGCGGGCTCTCGGCGCTACCGCCGTCGACCTGGGCGAGGGGGATGTCCCGTGGACGGTCCTCGCCGACCCGGAAGGCAATGAGTTTTGCCTCCTCACGCCGGCCTGACGCAACTAGTCGCGCTTTGAGGTGAGGCGTGGGTCTGTGGTTCGGCGCATCAGTTGTGAGTGGCCTACCTCGGTGGTGAAGCCCCAGCGGCGGTAGAACGGGATGAGGCCGGGTTGGCAGACGAGTTCGATGCTTTGTACGTCGGCTAGTCGCGGGTGACAGATGACGGAATCCATGAGGGTGGTGCCTAGGCCGGAGCCGCGGAAGTGGTTGCTGACTACTACGTCTAGGACGAGCGCCACGTAGGTGTAGTCGGTGAGGATTCTGGTGAAGCCGACTAGTTGGTCGGTTGGAGTGTGGATCAAGGACAGGACCAGGTCGGACTCCTGCAGCATCTGCGTGACATCGTTCGGGCTGCGGTTGGTCATCCACCAGGCTGAGGTGAACAACTCCGTCAGCTGAGCTAGTCGCTCAGGTTCAACCGCCTCCTGCACAACGAATTCCGGAAGCTTCGTCATCTGCGCAGGTCTACCAGATCAACCCGGCCTAGTCCCCGGCGTTGTGTCCCGCTCGACAGGAGGTACTGGCGAATCGGCGGCTCGGAGGGCCGGTGGCGGGCGGGGCGGCGCCAGGGAATGTGAGTACCTCCTGTCCAGCGGGACAGGAATCCGCAGTTGGTGGCGGTATTTGGGTCGGGGGTGTCCGGTTCGGCCTGGTCTGTACGTCGTACTGGTGACGACGGGAGTGGGATGTGAAGGTGATTGTGGCGGGCAAGGTGTATGTCGATCCGGCGGTTCGAGAGCGGGCTGTTGCGGCGCATCGGGTGATTGTCGAGCGGGCTCGGGAGTATCCGGGGTGTCTGGATGTGTCGATCTCGGCGGATTCGGTGGAGCCGGGGCGGGTCAATCTCTTTGAGTATTGGGAATCGCATGAGGTGCTGGATGCGTGGCGGAAGGTTGCGCCGGCGCCGGCGGAGCACTTTGACCTGCTGGACGTCCAGGTGTTCAAGCATGAGGTGAGTGGGACGCGGGGGCCGTTCGACTAGGCGGTGGTGAGGCCGGGGCGTTCGTCGTCCCAGGCTGCGGCGGAGATTCGCCAGCCTTCGGTGGTACGGATGAATTGAATGGTTTTCTTGCCGCGGGCGGTGAAGGGGACGTCGTTCTGGGTGCCTGCCTTGGCGTAGGTGCCCCACCAGTGGGCGATGTCGCCCCAGATCTCTGTACTTCCGCCAACCGCCCATTCGCGGAAGTCGGTCAGCGTGCCGCCCTCGAGCAGCACCTGGCGCGGGGCGATGAAGTCCTCGACTCCGTAGACGGCCGGCTCCCCGCCGCAGGTCCGTACGATCACGGCTTGGGGGATGAGCAGTTGCCGCAGTACGTCGAGACGCTCGGCGACCCCCTCGCCGGACGTGAACGCTCCGAAGAACGCGTCCACCATCTTCTCGAGTTTGACTCGGTCGGTCATGCGGGGGACCTTACTGGCCGGTGGTGCCGTCGAGGGATTCTCGGAGGAGGTCTAGGTGGCCTAGGTGGCGGGCGGTTTCTTCGATCATGTGGGTCAGGGCGTAGCGGAGGTTGAAGGTCATGTCTTTGCCTTGGGCCAGGTCGTCCAAGGAGGGGGCGGCGGCTACTACGGCGCGGGAGCGGGCGCATTCGGCTTGGTACGCGGCGACCAAGGACGCGAGTGTGTCGTCGGGGGAGAGGGCGAAGGCGCCGTGGGGGTTGTCGTCGGGCCAGGGCCATTCGATGTCCTGGGCGGCGAAGTCGATGGCGAACCAGAAGCGTTCGGTGCCGGTCAGGTGCTTCACCAGGCCGGCGGGGGTGAGCGCCGAGGCCGGCACGGAGTGGGTGGACGCCTGCTCGTCGGTGAGACCGGCGACCTTGTTCACGACCGTAGCCCGGAGAAAGTCGAGCATGCTGTTCAGAGCCGCCCGCTCATCCGCGGCTTGCAGCGGGTGGGAGCGCTCAACGGGTTCGACCTCCGAAATTCCCATTCGGCCACGCTAGCGGGTGCGGTGGGCCTCGACTCGGTCGAATGCGCCCGCCGGGTAGACGAAGACGCGCTTGACGCTCGGGATGGTGTCCTTCGTCGCGAGGATCGCGGTACCCCTCGCGCCGGGGAGCAGATAGAACCGGCTGTCGTTGGACAACTCAACCCCTCGGCTGTACTTCGCGGCGTCGCCGTCCTCGCCTGCGAACGCGTTTCGCCATCGGTCGACGAAGTCGCTGACGGAGGTCGCCTCGATCTGACGGCCGTCGTTGGTGATGACGATGACCTGGTACATGTCGATCGTGTCGTCGGACTGGTTGTCGACGGTTGCGATCAGATAGGTAACGACAGGAGCCTTCGCCAGACGTCGATAGTCACCGTACGGCTGGAGGCGCGGATCGGTCCGGGGAGTCGGCACCTGGATGGTTCCCCGAACGCCCTGGAAGCTGAACGAGTAGGTGCCAGGGCCGGAGAACGCCGGCTTCAACGCCGTACTGGCGGGTTTGCTGGCGGGCGGAACTGGCGCACTTGCGGGAGCCGAGGTCGCGGATGCTGGCGGCGCAGAAGAAGCGGGCGCCTGAACGGTGGGGTTGTTGACCACACATCCTGCCGATGCGGCTAAGAGGACAACTGCTGCCAGTCGAGTACCAGTGCTAGCCAAGAGCCGATCCACCCCGAACAACCCCGTCCCACGTCTGGGACCGCCCCCGGTGTTTGCCGATCCTCACTGAACGTATCGGTTGGGTCGATGCGGGCGTTACGGACGGCCGTCCTGGAACGGGGTGCTGAACATCTGGTGAGTTTGTCAGAGTCTGGTGAGAAGCGTTGGAATGTTGGGGGACGGGGCGTATCAATGGGTATGTGGAGAGTTACCGGAATCCGGTGCTGACGGGCGCGGTGTTTGCGCCATTGATCGTTTGTGCGGCGGTTGCGCCGTTCAGGCACAGTTTTGATAATGCCAATGCGGCGTTGTTGCTGGTGTTGGTGATCGTGGCGGTGGCGTCGTTCGGGGTGCGGCCGGCGGGGGTTGTGGCGGCGGTGTCCAGTGCGGTCTGGTTCGACTTCTTCTTGACGGTGCCTTACAACCGGCTGACGATCGAGAACCAGGACGATATCGAGACCACGATCCTGCTGGTGGTGATCGGTGCGGCGGTGACCGAGATCGCGATCTGGGGCCGGCGGCAACAAGCTCGTGCCAGTCGGCAGACCGGGTATCTGGCGGGCGTCATGACCACCTCGCAGGCGATCGCGGCCGGTGGGTCGACGGCTGAGGTGATCGACCAGGTGCGGACCGAGCTCACCGCGGTACTCCGTATCGACGGCTGCCGGTTCCTTGCCGGTGGCAAGCGTGAGCACTCGCCGCAGCTGAACCCGGACGGCTCGGTGTCCCGGCGGGATCGGCTGATCAAGGTCGAGCGCGACGGGTTGCCGACCGATGCCGAGATCGAGCTGGTCGTCCAGCACGCCGGCGCCGTCCAAGGCCGGTTCCTGCTGACGGCGGCGAGCCGGATCTCGCGCCCCGACCTCGAGCAGCGCCTGGTGGCCGTCGCTCTCGCCGACCAGGTCGGCGCGGCCCTCGCGTCGCAGGAGAGCACTCTGCGTAACCCCTGAAGTAACCCCTGAACTGGCCTGCGGGAAGAACCACATCCTGGGTGGCCACCGGTCCCGGCGTCGTACTTGCCCATACAGGTACGACGCCGCACCGCGTCCACCCCCGGTACGCCCCGGCGCAACCCACTAGCCCCGACCGGCCGCCGTACGCCATCATTCGCCGGGTGAACGAGCAAGAGATGTTCCTCCGCGTGGGCGAGTTGGCCGGCCGAGTCGGCTACCCGATGCCGACGATCAACTGGGTCGAAGGGGTCGCCGGCGAGGACTGCATCCGGCTGACGCTGAATCCGGCGGGCGCCGCGATCCTCACGGTGCACGACCACGTGGGTGAGGTCCACTCCGTGGAAGAGCAAGAAGTGCTGATCACGCAGCTGCTTGTGCACGCGCGCCTGCGGGTGGACCGCTGGGCGAAGAGGCGCAGATCGATCGAGTGGGGATTGGTCGCGGTGCTCGGCCTGGTCGGCGGTGTCGTGTCGAACCGGGTGACGGACAACTGGTGGCTGGGCTGGTTCGGAGCCTTCCTGATCCTGCCCGTGGCGTTTCTGCTGGGGCATCTCCTGGCGTCGTTCGTCCTGGTTCGCAGGTTCTTCCGTCGGGCTGACCCGGCGCTGGTCGAGGTCGTCGGCCGGGACCGGGTGGTGGCATGGCTGACCAGTCACCTTGCGGAAAAGATGCCCAGCGGGTGGCAGTACCGGCTCCGCTGGCTGTTGGCCGGGTGGCCGCCGTCGGCTGCCGAGCGGCTGCGGATGCTCGGGGAGAAGGTCGCGGCCGCCTGAACGGTTGGGTTGTGCAACCGCTTGAGGGTGGGGATATCGCTTGGGGAACACCTGGTTGATCCTCAGGCGTTGTTAAGGGTGGGCCCGTAGTATCCAGGTACGACCCACAGTGGGTTATCAGGAGGATGACATGCAGAGCAGTAACCCGGTCCTGAACCGGTCGAGTGCGTTTGCGCCTGGCCAAGGCCAGGCCTATCCCGGGGCAGCTCCGTACGGTCAGCCGGGTCAGCCCGGCCAGTACGGCGGACCCGGAATGCCGGGCCAGCAGTACCAAGGTGCCCCCGCCAACAGCCGTCCGATGACCTTGGACGACGTCATCGTCAAGACCACCATCACGCTGGGTGTCGTCATCGCTGGTGCGGCGGTGGCCTGGAACGTGATTCCGGACCGGCTGGTGTCGCCGGTGTTCATCGCGTCGGCGCTGCTGGGCTTCGCGCTCGCGATGGTGCTGTCGTTCTCGCGCAAGATCAACCCGGCGCTGGTGCTCGCCTACGCCGCGGTCGAGGGCGCGTTCCTCGGGATCTTCAGCAAGTTCATCGCCGGCTACGTCGGTAGCTCCGATGTCATCGTGCAAGCCGTCCTGGCGACCATGGTGACGTTCGCGCTGACATTGGCGACGTACAAGTACTTCGCGATCAAGGTGACGCCACGGTTCACCAAGATGGTCGTCATCGGCACGATGGCCTTCGCCGGCGTGCTGCTGGTCAACTTCGTCGCCAGCCTGTTCGGCTTCCACACCGGCATCGGCGGGTTCGGCGCGATGGGCCTGCTGTTCGCCGTGCTCGGCGTCGGTCTGGCGGTGTTCAACCTGATTCTCGACTTCGACCTGGTCGAGCAGGGTGTCCGCGCCGGAGCCCCGCAGCAAGAGGCCTGGCGGGCCGCGTTCGCCCTGACCGTCACGCTGGTCTGGCTGTACATCAACCTGCTGAAGATCCTCGCGATCCTCCGCGGTAACAACTAGCACTACCGGACTAGGCCCGGTTCCTTCAGGTGGAGGAGCCGGGCCTTCGTCGTGCAACGAGGACCTGCCCCTCCACCTGAAAGGGCAGGTCCTCGGCTAAATTCGGTCTCCTGTTCGGCTCGTCAGCCCATTCGCCTGTGCGCCTTGGCGAGGTCGTACTCATGGACGATGGCTGTGGCGTGCCCGTGTGCGAGGGCGTACTCGCTGGAAAGCCATCTCACCCTGTCGTCGAAGCGCAGGAACGACGGTCCGTCGTTCATCAACCTGAACCACTCGGCCATCTCACGTCCAGTGCACCTGGGCACCTTCTCCACCAGACGTTGGTGCGTCTCCTCGGAGTGGTTCAAGCCCATCTTCGCCTCCCGTTTCATCCGGGGTATCGCGTAGTCATTCGACTGTGCATCAGGAAGACGTTGCGTGCAAGCCCTTCTTCATGAAAGTCAACGCTCAGCGGACGCTCTATTTCCCAACGGGTACTGCGCCCGCGGTGCCCGCGGCGGCTTCCTCGACCCGCTCGACCTCGACCTCGGGATGGCGGCGGCGATGCCGGAGTTCGGCCCAGCGACCGCGCGGACCACCCTCGTGGCCGGCGACCTCGGTGGGGGCGACCTCGGTGCCTGCTGTCCGGGCGGCCTGTACTGCGGCCTCCGCGATCGGCAGCACCGCTTCGCCCCGGAACTGCTCCGGATAGACGTACGACTCCGGCCCGATCCCCATCGCGGCGGCGACCGACGGCAGTAGCGCGGCTGAGGCAGCGGCATACCCAGTGACGGACGGGTGGAAGTTGTCCGGCCCCCACATCGACGGGTTGGTGCGGAAGGCCTCGCTAAGCAGGGAGCCCATCGACACCGTGCGGCCACCGGCCTCGACCACACTGATGGTCTGCGCGGCGGCCAGGCGCTGGCTCCATGAGCGGGCGACCTGGCGCAGTGGCGGCATGATCGGCCGGACGACGCCGAGGTCGGGGCAGGTGCCCACGACGACCTCGCAGTTCGCCGCGCGCAGCCGGCGTACGGCGGCTTCGAGCAGCCGGACCGAGGTCGACGGCGGCACCTGCGCCTTCACGTCGTTGACACCGATCAGGATCGCCGCCACGTGCGGGCCGGCGAGCAGGGCGTTGTCGACCTGGCCGGCCAGGTCGACGGATTTGGCCCCCGTTCGCGACACGTCGACGAGCCGGACCGGGCGCTTCGCCAGCTCGGCGAGACCGCAGGCGAGCAGTACGCCGGGAGTCTCGTCGGGCGAGGAGGTGCCGTATCCGGCTGCACTGGAGTCGCCGATCATCGCGAGCGTGATCGGACGACCTGGGTACCGACCGTACAGGCCGTCGCCCTTGGCCGGGTGAGCCTTCATCGGACCGATGACGTGCTTGGCGTACCGCGCTTCCGCGGTCAGTACGCCGTACAGCGTCGCCCCTATCAGTCCGAGTCCCCCACCACCGAAGGCTGCGGCCTGGGCCAGTTTCTTGGCGGCCCGGGCTTTTGTCATGTGCCCAGGATTACACGCTGTGACCCCCACGCAAGCGAAATAGTCGATCGACGCGCTCGTCCCATACAGTGAGATCCGTGCGCTACTCAGAATCTCTCCTGGACCTGGTCGGCAACACGCCGCTCGTGCGGCTTTCGAAGACCACCGACGGCGCTCGGCCGTTGGTGCTCGCGAAGGTCGAGTACTTCAACCCGGGCGGGTCCGTGAAGGACCGGATCGCCAAGCGGATGATCGAGGCGGCCGAGGCCTCCGGCGAGCTCAAGCCGGGCGGCACGATCGTCGAGCCGACCTCGGGCAACACCGGTGTCGGGCTGGCGATGGTTGCTCAGGCCAAGGGCTACAAGTGCGTCTTCGTCTGCCCGGACAAGGTCAGCGAGGACAAGCGCAACGTGCTCAAGGCGTACGGCGCCGAGGTGGTGGTCTGCCCGACCGCGGTCGCGCCGGAGCACCCGGACTCGTACTACAACGTCTCCGACCGGCTGGTCCGCGAGATCGAGGGCGCCTGGAAGCCGAACCAGTACGCCAACGTGAACAACCCGATCTCGCACTACGAGTCGACCGGGCCGGAGCTCTGGGAGCAGACGGACGGCAAGATCACCCACTTCGTGGCAGGCGTCGGTACAGGCGGCACGATCAGCGGCACCGGGAAGTACCTCAAGGAGGTCTCCGGCGGGCGCGTGCAGATCATCGGGGCGGACCCGGAGGGTTCTGTGTACTCCGGTGGGTCCGGCCGGCCGTACCTGGTCGAGGGTGTCGGTGAGGACTTCTGGCCGGAGACGTACGACCGCGACATCTGCGACCGGATCATCGAGGTCTCCGACGCCGACTCGTTCGCGGTGACGCGGCGGTTGGCGCGCGAGGAGGCGATGCTCGTCGGTGGGTCCGCTGGGATGGCGGCCGCGGCGGCGATCCGGCTGGCCAAGGAGATCGACGACCCGGACGCGGTCATCGTGGTGCTGCTGCCGGATGGCGGGCGTGGATATCTGACGAAGGTCTTCAACGACGAGTGGCTGGCGCAGTACGGGTTTCTGGCGCACGAGCGGCAGGGGGCGACGCTGGGCGAGGTGCTCGCGCGCAAGGACGGCAGTTTGCCCCCGCTGGTGCACACGCACCCGCACGAGACGATCGCCGAGGCGGTCGAGATTCTGCGGGAGTACGGCGTATCGCAGATGCCGGTCGTCCGGGCGGAGCCGCCGATCATGGCGGCCGAGGTGGCTGGTTCGGTGTCGGAGCGGACGCTGATGGACGCCCTGTACTCCGGTAAGGCGCGGCTCGCGGACATCGTCGAACTGCACATGGACCCGGCGCTACCGTCGCTGGGTGCGGGCGAGTCGGTGACGCAGGCGGTCGAGTTGCTCGAAGGCCGGGACGCCCTGATGGTCCTGGACGACGGCAAGCCGGTCGGCGTACTCACCCGGCAGGACCTGCTCGGTCACCTCTCCGTCAGCTGACTCCTATCTGTCCACCACGGTGGGAACGATGGCGATCAGGACCGTGAGCAAGATGCCCAGCACGATCGCTGCTGACCCGAGTATCTGAAGAATTTCCATACCTCAAGAATCCTTCGGAAACCGCTCCCAGCCATCGGTCCGCAGGGCGGTCTTCGAGTACTCCCGAGGTATCAGAACCCCTTGTTCCACTCATACTTCTGTTGCCCCAAGCAATAAACAGAACCGCCGACGGCCAGCGTCGGCGGTTCTGTTTCGTGCTGGTGCTTGCTCCACTCGACGAACCCCCCGAGGTTCTTCGGGTGGGGCGGCCGCACTCGAGCGCTCGGTAGGTGGGGCGCCTGGCCGGCTACCGGGGCGTTGGGGGTTGGGGTGGAAGCACGCCCGGCTCGAGTGCGGGGCTGGGGTCAGCGGTCGACGACCGTGGGGATGATGGCGATCAGGGCGGTGATCACGACACCGCCGACGATGACGACTGTGCTGAGGATCTGGAGGAGGTTCATGCTTCTAGAGTCCTCCGGAAACGGCGGGAAAACGTCGGCCCAAAGACCTGTCTTGCTCTCCACCTATAGTCGTACGCCGACTCCGGCCCTCTCCTACTCCAGTAGTCCGGGACGCCCCCGAAACTCCCCTGACCGCCGCCTCCACCGGCCAGTTCTGGCGACCTTGAACACCATATGGCGACCGTGAACAAGTAATAACGTGTTCAAGCCCACCACGTGGTGTTCAAGCCCACCGCTTGGAGCCCGAGCCTGCCGCTTGGGGTGCGAGCTCACCGGGTGGTGTCCGAGCTCGCTAGTGGTGGGCTTGGCGGGGTCAGTGGGTGATGACGTAGTCGGCCGCGTTGAGGCGGCGGGTGCGGCGCCAGTAGGTGAGGGTGAAGTCGGGCCAGATGGTGGAGTTGCGGCCTTGGGCGTCTAGGTACCAGCTGGTGCAGCCGCCTTGCCAGACGCTGCCGTCGAGGTCGTGCTGGACGTCGGTGACGAAGCGCTCCTGGACGTCCTCGCGGACCTCGACCGAGGTGGCGTTGCGGCGGCGCAGGAGGTCTAGCGCCTGCATCACGTAGCGGACCTGGGCCTCGATCATGAAGACCATCGAGGAGTGTCCGAGTGCGGTGTTTGGGCCGACCAACAGGAAAAGGTTCGGGTAGCCGGCCACGGTGATGCCGAGGTGGGCGCCGATGCCGTTTTGTTTCCACGCGTCGCCTAGGTCGACGCCGTCCCGTCCGAGGATGCTGATCCGGGTCAGGTTCCCGGACACCTCGAACCCGGTCCCGAACACGATCGTGTCGCACTCCCGCTCGACCCCGTCCGTGGTGACCACGCCGGTCGGCGTCACCCGGGCGATTCCATCGGTCACCACGTTGACATTGTCCCGAGCGAGCGCCGGGTAGTAGTCGTTCGAAATGAGGACCCGCTTGCAGCCGATCTGGTAGTCGGGCGTCAGCTTCTCCCGGAGTACCGGATCGCTGATCTGCTTGCGGAGCTGCCGCTTGGCCTGCAGCTCGAGTCCCTTCATCAGCCGGGGATTACCGGCGAAGCCGAGTCCGCGCGCCTCCAGCCCCCAGAAGATGATGTCGCGGATCGCCCGCTGCCCGGCCGGGAACCGCGCGTGCAGCGACCGCTCCAGCGACCCGATCGCGCGGTCTGGCTTGGACGTGATCCACGGCGGCGTCCGCTGGTACAGATCCACCTGAGCCGCCTTCTCGGCAACGCGAGGCACGAACTGGATCGCCGAGGCGCCGGTGCCGATGACGGCCACCCGCTTCCCGGTCAGGTCGTGCTCGTGATCCCACTGCGACGAGTGGAACGCCTTGCCGGCAAAGGAATCGAGCCCGGCGATCTCCGGGAACTTCGGCTTGTGCAGGTTGCCCACGCCGCTCACCAGCGCCTGTGCCTGCAGCGTCTCGGTGCCGTTGACCGTGACGGTCCAGTGCCCGATGGCTTCGTCGTACGCCGCCTCGGTGACGTCCGAGCCGTACCGGATCTTGTCCGCGATCCCGTACTTCTCCGCGCAGTGCTCGAGGTAGGCGAGGATCTCGTCCCAGGGCGCGAACATCCGGGTCCAGCGCGGATTCTGCTCGAACGAGAAGGAGTACAGGTACGACGGTACGTCGCACGCGCAGCCCGGATAGGTGTTGTCGCGCCAAGTGCCGCCGAGGCGGTCGGCCTGCTCCAGGATGACGAAGTTCTCGCAGCCCGCCTGACGGAGCTTGATGCCCATACAGATTCCGGCGAATCCGGACCCGATGATCGCGACCTCGACCTGTTCCATAGGAGCGAAGGTTACCCGTCAGTCAGGTCTGTGTCAGCGGAGGCGATGGAGGATCTCACCGGCATTCGGGATGACCAAGGTGTCCGGGTCGTTCTCGTACTGCGCAAGCTCGAACCCCGCCGGATCGAGGTACCCGAGATTGGCCCCCCGGACGACCTCCTCAGATATGCCCGTCGCCAGCGTCACGTCGACCCGGCACCGCTCCCCGTCGACCGGATTCCAGGTCCCCGCGCCCCGGAGATGCGTCGAGTGCGCGAGTACTCCCCAATGCATCGAGCGGAACGAATCCCACTGGCCGAGGAAGTAGTCGCGGCAGTGGTACCCGATCTGCTCGATCTCCGGGTGCATCGCGGCCAGCTGGGTTACGTGCGGGGCGTACAGGATGACCTCGCCACCGTCGGCCACGATCGGCTCGACCTTGTAGAAGCCCTTCGCGGCGGTCCAGATGTCCTGATAGCGCGACGGCATCAGCGAGACGACCCGGCGTACCGGCTTGTCGAGGTAGCGGACGTGGGTCTGTGCGGACACCGAAGCGGCTGCTCGCCAGGAGGATGCGGTGTCTCCGAAGGCCACTGCGTGCAGGCCGTTCGTACCCGACTGCGCGACGACGCTGATCGCGAGCTTGTCGGCGGGGATGAGCGCGGCGGCCTCGTCGATCAGGGCGCGTACCGGGGTGATGCCCGGCGTACCGATGATGCCCGCGCTCGTGATCAGCGCGCCGAGCCAGTGCGAGAGGTCGATGACTTCCTGGCCGGCGACGCCCGGGAAGAAGTACTTGTTGCCGCCGGAGAAGCCGACCACCTCGTGTGGGAAGACCGGGCCGACGACGAGGGCGACGTCGTGCTCGACGACCGCGCGGTTGAGGCGGACCGGGACAGCCTCGTGCAGGAGGCCGCCGGAGATCTCGAAGACCTTGTCCGCGCTGATCGTGCCGAGGTCGGCGAAGGTCTCTTCCTTCCACCACTCGTGGTTGAGGACGTCGTAGTCGCCGCCGAGATGCGTGCGCAGCTCATCGGCGGACATCTCGGCGTGGGTGCCGAGGGCAACGAGCACGGTCAGCCGGGAGACCTTGCCGGTCAGGGCGCCGTGGACCGCGCCCAGGAGGAGTGGCAAGGGGCAACTGCGGGTGGCGTCCGGGACGATGACGCAGACGCTCCGGCCGTCGAGCCCGGCGCCGGCCAGTTGCTCGTGGATGAAGGCGGTGACGTCGGCATCGGAGAGGACCTGGCCGGGCCCACCCAGCACTGCCGCGGTCTGCGCATCGGTGACGGTCATTCCCCGATCTTATCGGCAAGCGATTTCCGTGTCGGGATTCCGGGCTGTAGTCGGGTGGAAACCCTTGGTAGACAAGGGATTCGCGTCAGCTTTCGGTAAGCGGTGAAGCGTTGACCGGCTTTGGGGAGCGGGCGCAGCATCGGGGTGTCAACTGGGGAACAGCTAGGCAAGGGGGAGTTCCCATGTCCGACACGATGGCGCGTTCGCCGGGTTCTCATCGGGGGCGGCCGGACGGTTTCGGGGGAGAGATGATCCGGCCGGGGGACTCGTCGTACGACGAGCTCCGGTCGGTGTTCAACGCGATGATCGACAAGCGGCCGGGGGTGATCGCGCAGTGCGAGTCGGCGGCCGATGTCGCCGCGGCGGTGCGGTACGGGGTCTCGGAGGGCTTGGAGATCGCGGTACGAGGGGGTGGTCACAGCGTTGCGGGTGCAGGGGTGACGGACGGGGGCATCGTCGTCGACCTGCGCAAGATGCGGTCCGTACAGGTCGATCCGGAGGCCAAGCTGGCACGGGTCGCCGGCGGTGCGACCTGGGCGGATCTTGATGGCGCCTGCCAGCAGTACTGGCTGGCGACGAC
Organism: Kribbella sp. NPDC051718; assembly: GCF_040681515.1. Taxonomy (NCBI): domain Bacteria; kingdom Bacillati; phylum Actinomycetota; class Actinomycetes; order Propionibacteriales; family Kribbellaceae; genus Kribbella; species Kribbella sp. NPDC051718. Next base: position 51,339 of record NZ_JBFAYZ010000015.1, read on the forward strand.
CGGTGGCAGGGTGTCGACGACGGGGGTGGCCGGGCTGACGCTTGGCGGCGGGTCCGGCTGGCTCGAGCGCAAGTTCGGGTTGGCGTGCGACAGTCTGGTATCGGTCGAGTTGATCACCGCCGATGGGCAGTTGGTGATCGCCGACGAGACCCGGAACACCGAGTTGTTCTGGGCTCTGCATGGTGGCGGCGGCAACTTCGGGGTGGCGACGTCACTGACGTTCAAGCTGCGGCCGCTGACGTCGATGACGCTGGCGATGCTGTTCTGGCCCGCTGACGCAGGGCCGGAGGTGATCCGCCGGTACCGCGATCTGATCGAGGCGGGAGTACCGGACGAACTGGGTGGTGGCGTCATCTACTTGACCGGGCCGCCGGAGGACTTCGTTCCGCTACACCTGCAAGGCGAGCGGCTGGTCGGGGCGGCCGCGTTCTATGCCGGGACCGAGGAGGAGACGCGGGCGATCTTCCAGCCGATGATGGACCTCTCGCCCGAGGGAGTGATGATCGCGGAGATGCCCTACTCGGCGATCCAGTCGGCTCTGGACGATCCGCCGGGCTTCCGGAACTACTGGTCGGCGGAGCATCTGAGTGAGCTGCCCGACGAGGCCATCGCCGCTTTCGTCGGTGGCGCGGCAGGCATGCTGCATCCGTCGCCTTCGCAACAGATTCTGGTGCCGTGGGGCGGTGCGGTGGCCCGTGACGCCGGCAAGTGGCCGTTGCCGCATCGGGACGCGGCCTGGGTGATCCATCCGTTCGGGCTCTGGGCGGATGCTGCCGACGACCAGCGGGGGATCGAGTGGGCGCGGAACCTCTGTACCGACATGAAGCCCTGGGCGACCGGTGCGGTCTACCTGAACTTCATCGGGGACGAGGGGCAGGATCGGGTGGTGGCCGGCTACGGGAAGGACAACTACGAGCGGCTTGCCCGGGTCAAGGGTGAGTTCGACCCGGGCAACGTGTTCCATCTGAATCAGAACATCAAGCCTGCTTAGGGTTCAGACGGCTCGGGCGATGGCGATGGAGCCGGCGAGGCGTTCGCCGGCTTCGTAGATCATGTACTCCACGCCGTTGTCCGAGCCGAACGCGGGTGCTGCGCACCGTCCGTTGTCCGGTGCGCCGGTGAGTGGCGAGTGGAAGACGCCGAGGTGGTTGCGCTTGTCGAAGTTGTTGCCCACCTCGGTGATCCGCATCGACCCGCCGGCCTCGATGTTCGTGTGGTAGATGACGTACGTGGAACCGTTGCGCTCGGCAACTGTCGGGGCGCCGATGTTGAGCGCGCCGACGTCCTGCGGGTTGATCAGCGGGGTCTGCGAGAAGGTCCAGTTGCGGGCGTCGCTCGACCAGCCCCAGCCGATCGAGCGGCGGTTCGCGGTCGTGTTGATCATGAAGACCATCACGTACCGGGCGTTCTTCGACGGCAGGTCGTGGCGGAACACCCGGGCGTACGAGGTCTCCGTCGTGCCGGCCGGGAGCATCGAGGTGGAGAGCACGACCTTGTCGTAGGTGAAGTGGATGCCGTCGGTCGAGCGGGCTAGGCGGGTGGTGGTGTTCTCGCCGTGGAAGTACATCCACATCTCGTTGACGTCGTCGTTCCACAGGGCGTGCGGTGAGGAGACGTGGGAGACGTTGTAGTTGGGCGACCAGGTGCGGCTGATGATCGGGTTGGTGGCGTACTCCGTGTACGGGCCGCCGAGCGAGTTGGAGTAGGCGAGGCAAAGGCCGCCGGGGGCGTCGTGCGGGGCGTAGTACAGGTAGAAGCGGCCGAGGGCGTTGCTGATCCGGCCGACGGTGCCGCGGACGCTGGGGAAGATCAGTTCGCCGGTGGGGTTGTAGCGCAGGTTGGCCTTGTTGAACGCGACCCGGACGTAGCTGTAGTTGGGGAATCCGCCGGGCGCGGCTTGTGCGGTCCCGGTCAGCGGCACGCCGGCCGCGAGGCCGAGCCCGAGACCGGCGGTGCCGCGGAGTAGGGTCCGGCGGCTGACGGGAGGTAGGTTCGTCATCCTTGATTCCTCACACTGTCGGGGGCGGGGTTGCTGCCGAGTGTGGGATTCGTCGATCGGGTCAGTCAATAAGCTAATCCGTATTAGCTAAGGTGAGGTCTATGGCAAGGGCGCCGCGACAGGCGGATATCGCCGCCGCTGCGGGGGTTTCGCAGACGACGGTCTCGCTGATCCTGTCCGGAAACACGGACGGCATGCGGCTGGCGGAATCCACCCGGCGCCGGGTGCTGAAGGCGGCGGAGACACTCGGCTACGTGCCCGACCCGGTCGCCACCCGGTTGGCGTCGTCGCGCAACCACATGATCGGGGTGTACACGTTCGCGTCGGCCTTCCCGACCGCGGTGGACGGTTTCTACTACCCGATCCTGGCCGGCATCGAGGAAGAGGCCGCTGCCCAGGGCCAGGACCTGATCCTCTTCACCGGCACCGGCGGCCTCGAAGCGCGGTCGGACGACAAGACGGCGATCCGCCGCACTCGGATCGCTGACGGCTGTCTGTTCTTCGGCCGGCAGGTGCCGGAGGAGCCGATCGACTGGCTGCTCGGCGGCGGCTTCCCGCTCGTCTACATCGGCCGGCGCGACGAGTTGTCCGGCCGGATCCCGTACGTCGGCGTGGACTACGTCGCCGCCTCCGCCGCCGTCATCAACCGCCTGGTCGCTGCCGGCCACCAGGAGATCCGCTACCTCCGCTCGATCGACGACGCCCTCTCCTCCACCGACCGCGAGCGAGGCGTCCTGACCGCCGCTTCCTCGGCTGGGTTGCCGGTACGCCGGATCGTCGCGCGCGCCGCCGACGCCGAGGTCCCGGCCCTGGTCGAGCGCTGGCGCGGCGAGGGCGTGACGGCCGTCGTCGTCGAGGAGACCGACACCGGGTCGCTCTCGGCCGCCTTGATGGACGCGGTGCGCGGTATCCGGGTGCCAGAGGAGTTGTCGCTCGCGGTGCTCGGCCAGCCAGTGGGCCACCCGGAGCTGAGCGGGTTCGAGGTCCCGCGACGCGAACTCGGTCGCCAATCGGTGCGTCTACTGGTCAACCAGATCACGTCGTCAAGTACAGGAGACCCCGAGCAGATGCTCCTCGACTGCATCCCGATCGCCGGCTCGACCATTGGGCAGGCACCGTGCTGATGCGGCGGGCCGGGAGCGTGCTGGCGCTCGGGCTGGTCTCGATGCTCGGCTGGAGTCTGGCGGTCTCGGCGTCGATGCCGAGCTGGTACGACCCCGATCGCGACTGTGCCCAGGCCTTCCCACTCGCCGAGGGCAACGGCCTGCGAATCACCAGCTCGTGGCTGCCCCCGCACGCCACCTGCGACTTCGGCGACGGCCAGCTGCACCAGTTCATCTCGCCGACCCGCTCGACGGTCCTGACGATCATCTTCGCTCTCACCGCAGCTCTCACCCTCACCGGCCTGTACTTCGTACTCCGCCGCCTCACCGGCCCCGCCGGCATCGTCCGCTCGGCCGAAGCCGTCGACCTTCGCGGCCGCCAACTCCGTCACCTCGGAATCGGCGCCTTCCTGACTCTCCTGATCGTCGCCCTCTTCGCCGGCGCCAACGTCTTCGCCGCCTTCCTGGCCGGCCCACCCGGCATGGTGATCGTCGCCCTGACCGCTACTGCCGCGCTCTCCGCAGTCGCCGCCGCGCTGGACCGCCAGTTGGGCCCACTCCCCAGCACAGCCCGCGACTCCCACCGCCGAGGGGCCGTCGTCGGATGCACCACCATCGCCACCGTCTTCTTCATCACCGCGGCCACCGGCAACTTCCCCTTCTACCGGATCTGGGTGGCGCCCGTCGGTGTCGTCACCTACTTACTCGTCGTCACCGTCCAGTGGTCTCGAGCAGTGCGTGGAGTTCGGACTGGGCTGGCCGGGGTACTGGGAGTGGATGAGTGACTGGTTTCTGACGGCTGAGGAGCGGGGCAACCCGGCCACCGATCTCGAGGGCGCGTGGACTGAGGGGAACTCGGTTCGGATGCTCGTCCACGGCGCCGTCTACTTCCAGCGGCTGTATGACGAGCTGTGTGCGCTGAGTGTGGGCGATCGGGTGTACTTCACCGATTGGCGTGGGGATGCGGACGAGGTGCTCTACGAGGATGGGCCGTCGATCGGGGAGGTGCTCTGCGATCTGGCGAAGTCCGGGGTCGAGGTCCGGGGGTTGTTGTGGCGGTCGCACTCGGATCATGTGCAGTTCAATGCTCAGGAGAACCAGCGGCTTGGCACCGAGCTGAATGAGGCCGGGGCTGAGGTGTTGCTGGATCAGCGGGTGCGGCGGCTGGCTTCGCACCACCAGAAGCTGTTCGTGATCCGTCATCGGGGTGCGGCGGCGAAGGATGTCGCGTATGTGGGTGGGATCGATCTGAGTCACCAGCGGCGCGATGACGCTCAGCATCTGGGTGATCCGCAGCAGGCGCCGATGGATCCCCGGTACGGGAAGCAGACGCCCTGGCACGACGCGACGCTCGAGCTTCGCGGGCCGGTGGTCGGGGACGTACTGCGTACTTTCGTCGAGCGCTGGGACGATCCGCACCCGCTCGATCGGCGTACGCCGTACCGGATGTTCGTGCAGCGGAAGGCGGAGATGCCGCGGCATCCGTCGAAGCTGCCGGAGAGGTTTCCGGATCCGCCGGCGGCCGGGCCGCACGCGGTCCAGGTGTTGCGGACGTTCGGGCACAAGCATCCGCCGTTCCGGTTTGCGCCGAAGGGGGAGTACAGCATCGCGCGGGCTTATCGGAAGGCGTTCGGGCGGGCGCGGCGGCTGATCTATCTGGAGGACCAATACCTGTGGTCGTCGGTGGTGGCCGAGGGCTTGTGTGAGGCGCTGGAGCGGTCGCCGGAATTGCGGGTGATCGCGGTCGTGCCGCGGTACCCGGATGCGGACGGGCGGATCAGCGGACCGCCGGCGCGGTACGGGCAACTGCAGGCGCTCGACCTGTTGCACTCCGTGGCGCCGGATCGGTTCGCCGTGTACGACCTGGAGAACGCGGCCGGTACGCCGATCTACGTGCACGCGAAGGTCTGCGTGGTGGATGACGAGTGGTTGACGTGTGGGTCGGACAACTTCAACCGGCGCTCGTGGACGAATGACAGCGAGCTGACGTGTGCCGTGGTCGGCGACGGGCTGGCGCGGTCGGTACGGGCCGAGCTGTGGTCGGAGCATCTGGGGGTCGAGCCCGAACTTGACCCGGTAAAGGGTTTTGAGCAGTGGCGGGAGGCGGCGCAGGCGTTGGACTCCTGGCACGCGGGTGGAGAGGCTGGGCCGCGGCCGGCGGGGCAGCTTCGGCGGCATGATCCGGTGCCGGTCGGGCGGCTGGCGAGGGTGTGGGCGCGACCGCTCTACGACCATGTCTACGACCCGGACGGGCGGCCGCGGCGGATGCGGCGGCGAAACTCGTTCTGAGATTCGCGCCGGCTGGGCTTGGATGACGGTATGGGCCGGATGCATGCGAACGAGGCGTTGATCGACGGCGAGCTGGTACTGCGACTGGTGGCGGGCCAGTTCCCGCAGTGGGTCGGCTTGCCGGTCGCCGAGATCCCGTCGAGCGGGACGGTCAATGCGATGTACCGGCTGGGGGATTCGCTGACTGTGCGGTTGCCGCGGATCGCGGGTGGGGTGTCTGACATCGAGAAGGAGTTCGAGTGGTTGACCAGGCTCGCGCCGTTGCTGCCGGTGCGGATCCCGACGCCGGTCGCGTTGGGGGAGCCGGCTGACGGGTACCCATGGCCCTGGCTGGTGCAGGAGTGGATTCCGGGGGCCATCGCGGTTGCTGGGGAGGTACGGGATCCGGTCGGGCTGGCCGGGGATCTGGCTTCCTTTGTGCGTGCGTTCCGGGCGATCGAGATTCCTGACGGGCCGGCGGCGTACCGGGGCGGGGCGTTGTCGTCGCAGGACGAGGAGACGCGGAAGGCGCTCTTGCAGCTCGATGGGTGGATCGATACGGCGACCGCGTCGGCTGCTTGGGAGTCTGCGTTGGCTGCGGCCCCGGCGAACTCGCCGTGCTGGGTGCATGCCGATCTGATGCCGTCCAACCTGTTGGTGACCGATGGCGGAAGGCTGGCGGCGGTGCTCGACTTCGCCACCGCGGGGATCGGTGATCCGGCCTGCGACCTGATCCCGGCGTGGAATCTGCTTCCTGCGGTTGGACGCGCTGCCTACCGCGAGGCACTGGGTGTTGACGACGAGGCGTGGGTACGCGGTCGCGGCCGGGCGTTGTCGATGGCTCTGATCCAACTCCCGTACTACCGCGACACGAACCCAGGCATCGCCGCCAACGCCCAACACGTGATCGACGAGGTCCTCGCCGACTTCAGCGCGCGATGTGGCTGTCAGCCACTTGGTGAAGTCGAGCAGTTCGGGCAGGAGATTCCGGGTTGAGGCTGGAGTTCGTTCGGCGCAGTACTCGGTGTTGAAGAGGCGCTTGTAGAGCATCGTGTTCGCGCCGTCCTCGCCGGCGAATCCCCAACTGCGCAAGGTGTCCGGCGGCAGATCGACGTACCGGACGGGTTCGCCGAAGGCGGTGCTCATCGCGGCCGCCATTTCGGCCGGGGTGAGTTGGTCGCCGGAGACTCGGAGTACTTCGCCGTCGTTCGGGCCGCGGTCGAAGATCACCTGCACGATCCGCCCGATGTCGTCGACCGCGATGCCCGGCAGCCGCGCGTCGCCGAGCGGGAGAGGGTAGGTCAGTACGCCGTCCGCGTTGCGCTGGAGGGAGCGGGGATCCATCAGGTTCTCCCAGTAGTACGGCAGGACCAGGTACGTCGTCGCGACGCCGGAGGACGCGAAGAAGCGATCCGCGTCGGCCTTGGCGTCGCAGTGCGGGACCTTGTAGCGGTCGAGCAGCGTCGGGATCCGGTCGTCGTCCAGCGGCACGCGACGGCGGGTGTCGTCCAGGGTCGACCAGATCGCGTGGTCGACGCCTGCCCGGCCGACGGCTTCGGCGAGGTTGCGGCCGTGCCGGGTCTCGCGAGCAGGGTCGAGGTGTTCCCAGAAATTGGTGACGCAGAAGGCCAGTTGGGCACCGTCGAACGCCTTGACCAGGCTGTCGGGATCGTCGAGGTCGGCGGCGACCACCTCCGCGCCTTGGCTGCGGAGCCGGGTCGCTGCCTCGCTGTCCGGGTGGCGGGTCACCGCGCGGACGGAGTACCGGTCCTGGTCGAGCAATGCTTTGACGACGGCGCCGCCTTGGGCTCCGGTCGCACCGATCACTGTGGCTAGTTGGTTCATGCTTCGACGATCGCCGCGGCCGACGGGTCCTGTCGTCGGTAGGTTCTGCCCAGATCAGCCTTCGGGGTTGCCTGGATTAGTCGCCGGATAGGCGATAGCCGTCGAAGAGGCGGCCGCCGTAGAGGTTGAGGATGGTGTCGGTGGTGGCGATCAGCGCTTTCGGGTCGCCGGTGGTGGCGGCGCGGACAGCTGCGGGTAGGGCCGTTGCGTAGTCGGTGGTCTGGGTTGCGTCGTAGTTGGCCAGTTCGCGGAGGAGGCCCTTGCCGGTGCCGCTCCAGTGGCCGGCGCCGGTCAAGAGGAGAGTGGCGGCGTCCTGCCAGAGGACGGAGGCGACGACGGTCCGAACGTCGTTGCTGTCGGCACCGATCAGGTCTTCGAGCAGATCGGTGATCTTGTACCTGAGCATGTCGATGTCCTGGGGCGGCAGGGGCGGTGGGCCGGCCAGGAGTTGGGCGTTGCCGCCGGCTTGGAACGCGGCGCCGGAGCCGTCGGTGTCGAGCAGGATGATCGTCTCGCCGATCAGGCGCATCATCGACGGTTGGCGGCGCTGGCGGTCCTTTTCGCAGTAGTGGTCGAGGGATTCCTCGGTGTGGACGAAGAGTTCGACCGGCCAGTCGGCGTACCGGAGGGATTCGCGCAGGGGCGCGGGCGGGCCGGGCAGGAGGACGGTGACGTCGAGGTCCGAGGTCGCGGTCGCGGTGCCTCGGGCAACACTTCCGCCGAGCCAGGCGGCGCGTGCCTGTGGGTAACGCTCGTTGACCAGTTGCCGGGCTATCTCTACCGCTTCCATCCGGTCAGTCTCGCGGGTGGTGGGGGTGGATCTCCAGCCAATTTGCCGTGAGCGGGAATAGGCCGGTGGGGTGGTGGGTTGCCGCGTTCATACCCCATGGGGGTATGGTTGAGAGGTGCTGGAGAACCGATGGAGGTCAAGATGAGCCACGAGCACGCGGGGCAGCATGAGCACGGCGGGCACGCCGGGCATGGGGATCATGCGGCGCAGTTCAAGGATCGGTTCTGGGTCAGTCTGGGGCTGGCTGTGCCGGTGGTGTTCTTCAGTGAGATGTTCGCGGACCTGCTGGGCTACAACCGGCCGGACTTCGCGGGATCGGAGCTGATCGCGCCGATCGTCGGCACGGTCATCTTCCTGTACGGCGGGCAGCCGTTCCTGCGGGGTGGATGGAGCGAGATCAGGTCCCGGCAGCCGGGGATGATGTTGCTGATCTCGATGGCGATCTCGGTCGCGTTCGTGGCGTCGTGGGTGACGACGCTCGGGATCGGTGGGTTCGACCTGGACTTCTGGTGGGAGCTCGCGCTGCTGATCGTGATCATGCTGCTCGGGCACTGGCTGGAGATGCGGGCGCTCGGCGCCGCCTCCGGTGCGCTCGACGCGCTGGCCGCGCTGCTGCCCGACACCGCCGAGAAGGTCACCGCCGACGGCGTGGTCGAAGTTGCCCTGAGCAACCTCTCCGAGGGTGACGTCGTCCTGGTCCGCTCCGGCGGCCGGGTGCCCGCCGACGGGCAGGTGGTGGACGGCCAGGCCGAGGTCGACGAATCGATGATCACCGGCGAATCCCGCCCGGTACCACGCGCCGTCGGCGACCAGGTCGTCGCCGGTACGGTCGCCACCGACAGCGCCCTGCGGGTCGAGATCACCGCCGTCGGCGAAAACACCGCCCTGGCAGGCATTCAGCGTCTGGTCGCCGAAGCGCAAGCGTCCTCGTCCCGAGCTCAGGCGCTCGCCGATCGCGCGGCCGCGTTCCTGTTCTACTTCGCCTCCAGCGCAGGCGTCATCACCTTCCTGGTCTGGAGCCTGCTGGGCAAGGTGGACGAGGCGGTCACCCGGACCGTCACGGTGCTGGTGATCGCCTGCCCGCACGCCCTCGGGCTCGCCATCCCGCTGGTGATCGCGATCTCGACCGAGCGCGCGGCGAAGGCCGGCGTCCTGGTCAAGAATCGGTTGGCGCTGGAGCGGATGCGGACGATCGACGTGGTCCTGTTCGACAAGACCGGGACGCTGACCAAGGGTGAGCCGGCTGTCACGGGCGTCGCGACGGTCTCCGTTGCTGACAACGAGTTGCTGGCGATTGCGGCGGCGGTCGAGTCGGATAGTGAGCACCCGTTGGCGAAGGCGATCGTGCGGGCGGCAGCGGAGGCTGGTGCGGAGAGCTTGAAGGCGTCCGATTTCAGGTCGCTGACCGGGCGTGGGGTCGAGGCGGTTGTCGACGGCGCTCACGTATCGGTCGGCGGGCCGGCTTTGCTGCGCGAGTCCGGAGTACAGGTTCCTCCTGAGTTGGATGCGGCGATCGGCGAGTGGAAGGCGCGTGGGGCGGCGGTTCTGCAGGTGGTTCGGGATGGTCAGGTGCTGGGGGCGGTCGCGTTGGAGGATGAGGTCCGGCACGAGTCGCGGCAGGCTGTCGATGCGCTCCACAAGCGTGGGGTGAAGGTCGCGATGATCACTGGGGACGCGCATCAGGTGGCCGACGCGGTGGCGGCTGAGTTGGGGATCGACGAGGTGTTCTCGGAGGTACTGCCGCATGACAAGGACGCCAAGGTGGCTGAGTTGCAGGCGCGCGGGTTGAAGGTGGCGATGGTCGGTGACGGCGTGAACGATGCGCCGGCGCTGGCTCGGGCCGAGGTCGGGATCGCGATCGGCGCCGGTACGGATGTCGCGATCGAGTCGGCGGGCGTCGTGCTGGCTGCTGACGATCCGCGGGCGGTGTTGTCGGTGATCGACCTGTCGAAGGCGAGCTACCGGAAGATGTGGCAGAACCTGGTCTGGGCGACCGGATACAACATCATCGCGGTACCGCTGGCGGCCGGAGTCCTGGCCTTCGCCGGGATCGTCCTGTCGCCCGCGGCAGGCGCGGTACTGATGTCGCTGTCGACGATCGTCGTCGCGCTCAACGCCCAGCTGCTGCGTCGCTTGAACCTGTCGCCCGACCGGCTGGCGTCATAGCGGGTCCTGGCCCAGGGCGGTCCTCCCGTCGATCAGCTCGCGGGCGGCGTCGAGGTGGCCGAGGTGGCGGGCGGTCTCCTCGATCAGGTGCAGCACGATGAAACGCAGGTCGGTGATCTGGCTGGTGTCCCCCTGGCCGTGATCACCGACCGGCGGCGTGTCCCAGGGGACCGTCGCCAGTACTTCGTTCGCGCGGGCGATCTGATCGCGATAGAACCCGAAGACCGCCTCGGGGGAGCGCCCGCTGGTGAACGCGTCGTCGTCGCCCGAGTCGCCCGAGTTGTCCGCGTCAGCCGGGTCGTCCGGCCAGGGCAGCGGATCCGCAGCGCCCAGCGCGACCTGCTGGAACCAGTGCCGCTCGGCGCCCCCGAGATGCTCGATCATCCCGAGCACCGTCCACCCCGACGGCAGCACGGACCTCGTGAGCTGCTCAGTGCTGAGTCCTTCGACAACCTCGAACACCCGGGCTCGTTGCGCTTCCAGAAACGAATGCAGTAGCTGGTCCATGCCCATAGGTCGAAGCATGCCGGACCCGATCGACATTTCTCAGCGGGCGGCGAGGACGGCCAGGTCGCGTTCGGCGTACAGGCGGTGCATGTACTCCTCGTTGAGGAGGAGCAGCAGGACCTCGCGCACCGGGTAGCTGATCGGCCGGGGCCAGCCTTGGGATGTGCTGATCGGTGTGGTGTCGCCGGCTAGTTGCTCGTCGGTGAGTTGGTCGACGTACTGGCGGAGGCCGGCCATTCGGTCCTCGCGGAGGGCCAGCGCTTCGTCGAGGGACGGGCGGGCGGCGCGGTCGCGCGGGATGCCGGGGGTGTCGGCCATCTCGTCCCAGGGCAGGTCCAGTGGGTGCCAAGGGGTGGGGTCGCCGAGGATCACGCGGCGGATCCAGGCGTCGGTGGCGAAGGAGAGGTGGCGAAGCGTCTCGATGAACGACCACTCGCCGTCGACGCTCTCGTGCAACAGCTCCGGTGGGAGAGCCCGCGCCTTGGCAACGGTCTCGCCCCAGCGTTGCTCGAGCAGCTCCCAGGCGGCGCGTACCCCGTCGGAGTCGGTCGGGCGCATCTTGGGCCGGTCGGGGTCGCGCCGATCGAGCTCGGCCTCGATCAGCCCTGCGACCTCGACTCCGTTGACGGTCAGGTTCTGGATGTCGCCAGTGATCTCGACGTCGCAGAGCTCCGCGCCGATCAGCCGCACCTTGCGCAGGAAGGCTCCGCGCAGCTGAACGTCCTCCAGCACCAAAGCATCCTCGGTCATACCTCGCACGTTAGAGCACGACCCGGACAATCCCCGTCCGCGAATCAGTGCGAGACGCCACCGCGAGGTGAGCGAAGTACAAGACCCGCCTGTGATTGCCTGGCGGGATGATCGACTTCTCGAACGGTTCTGTTTTCAAGCTCAGTCCGGCCGCGACCGGCGACCTCGGTCCGATGGTGGCTCCCTTGCTGATCCCAGGCGAACAGCTGGTGTCGTGCTTCAAGGCGGTCCGGGACTTCGTCGTGTTCACCGACAAGCGTCTGATCGCCGTGAACGTGCAGGGGATGACCGGACGGAAGCGGGACTTCACCTCGCTGCCCTACAAGAAGATCCAGGCGTTTTCGGTCGAGACCGCCGGCACCTTCGACCTTGACGCCGAGCTGGACCTGTGGTTCAGCGGGCTGGGCAAGGTTCGCCTCGAGTTCAAGGGGACCTCGGACATCCGGCAGCTCGGCCAGATGATCGCGAGCTATGTGCTCTGAGTGCATTGCGTCTGCAAGGCACTCGCGGGCGGCGTAGCTGACCAGATCAGTGCGAGACGGTGACGACTAGTTTGCCGATGTGGGTGTTGGATTCGAGGTGTTCGTGGGCCTCGATGATGTTGTCGAGGGTGAAGAGGCGGTCGACGGTGGGTTTGAAGGCGCCGGTGCGGAGGCCGCTGGTGACGAAGGCTGTTGCGCGGCGTAGGCGTTCCGGGTTTCGGGTGATCTCGTGGACGGTGTAGGTGCGGAGGTTGAGAGCCGGCATGCCGAGGTCGAAGCCCGGGTACGGCGTTGGGTGGCCGCTGGCTGCTCCCCAGAGGAAGAGGGTGCCGTCGGGGGCGACGGCTCGGGCCAGGTCGGTGACTCCGGGGCCGGCCACGGCGTCGAAGATGTACTCGGCGCCGCGGTGGTTTGTGAGGTTGAGGATGCGGTTCGCGACATCGTCCTCGGTGGAGACGATGACCTCGGCGGCGCCTTCGTCGAGGAGGCGTTGGCGTTTGGGGGTGGTTCGGGTGATGGCGATGGGGGTTGCGCCTAGGCGGTTGGCGGTGTGGATTGCGGCTAGGCCGACGCTGCTGGAGGCGGCGTTGATGACCACGACGTCGCCGGGGCGGACGTGGGCGATCTCGACCATGGCGCCATAGGCGGTCAGATAGGGCATCCAGACGGCCGCGCCCGACACGGCGTCGTCGGAGTCGGGGCGGGGGATGAGGGCGGTGACGGGGGCCAGTGCGCGTTCGGCGTACAGGGGGTAGTCGTTCTGGGAGAAGTTGGGGATGACGCTGACCGGTTGGCCGACGGTGAAGCCGGTGACGCCGGGGCCGAGTGCTTCGATCACGCCCGCCGCCTCGCTGCCGAGGCCGGCCGGGAACTGCTTGACCGACTCGATGTAGTTGCCGCTGCGGAACAGGATGTCCGCGCGGTTGAGGCCGATCGCGTCGATCCTCAGCAGCACCTCGCCGGTGCCCGGCTCGCCCGGGTCGAGGTCGTGCAGGCGTAGAACGTCCGCCCCGCCTGTTTCATGGAACCGCACGGTCATCGTCATGCGCTCACTCAACCTCGAAGTATGACTACTGTCAAACTATGGCGAGTGTCGTACTATCAGGCTCATGGCACGTGCGCCGCAGCATCCCGAGGTGTCCGAGTTCGAGCTTCAGCAGGTGCTGGAGGCGATCGTCGACCCGGTCCGCCGGAGCATCGTCCAGCAGCTCGACGCCGCGGGGCACGACATCAAGTGCGGTGACTTCGACATCGCGGTGCACAAGTCGACGGCGACGCATCACTTCAAGGTGCTGCGCGAGGCGGGACTGATCCGGCAGTACTACGTCGGCACGTCCCGCCTCAACGCACTTCGTCGCGACGATCTCGACAAGGCCTTCCCAGGGCTGTTGGACGCCTTGGCCGTCGGCTAGCCGAGGAAGGCGGTCAGCTCGCTGATCACGGCCTGCGGGTTCTCCTCGGCGAGGAAGTGCCCGGTGCCGGGGACCTTGTGGACCCGTACGTCGGTGCCCTGGCCGGACCAGACGGCCAGGTTGGACTCGTAGCTGTACTCCGAGGTCAGCCCGAGGAACGGCGCGGTGATCTTGCCGTAGCCGGCGAAGTCGACGACGTCCTGATGGAAGCCCTGGTACCACGCGTTGCCGGCCCGGATCGCGTCCGGACCGGCGTACGCGTGGGCGTAGACCCGCCGGGACAGCTCGTCGATGGCGGACGGGTCGGGCGGGAAAGCGTCCATGAAGTAGTCGACGATGTGCCGCGACCGGCCGGTGATCAGCTTCTCGGGCAGACTCTGCACCTGGTTGAACGCGAACCACCACAGGCTGAAGCCCTGCCCGGGGCGGACCAGCAGCGGCAGGTCGTACAGCGACGGGTCGGGGTGGCCGACATCCATCAGTACGAGCTTGCGGGTCGCCGCACGGTGGTTGACGGCGAAGCTGTGCGCGACCATCGCGCCGATGTCGTGTCCGGCGATGTTGACCGAGTCGTAGCCGAGGTGGCGGACCAGCGCATGGACATCGGCTGCCATCGTCTTCTTGTCGTAGCCGTCGGCGGGCTTGGCTGATCCGCCCATGCCGCGCAGGTCGACGGCGATCACCGTGTAGCGCTTCGCCAGTGCGGGCAGGATTTTGTTGAACGACCACCAGGTCTGCGGCCAGCCGGGCAGCAGTACCAGCGGTTCACCGTGACCGCCGATGACGTAGTGCTGGCCTTTCGCGTACTTGCTCCGCAGCCCCAGCTTGCGGGCCAGCGCAGCATCCGACGGTACGCCGCCGCCTGCGCTAGTTGCTTGTGCCGTGGTCGCCGACCCGGTGACACCAGCAGCCACAGCCGCCCCGGCCCCCAGCGCGAGCAACCGCCTCCGGTCCATGTCCATCTCGCCCACCCCTCACCAGGCAGCACCGCGGATCGACGCCGCCGTGCAGGCACAGTAGATGCCCTATGGGTCAGGTGACCTGGTGTGGCGGCATGATGCGAGCTGGGTAGCCGGCCGGGGAGGCTTGATGTTGGGGTTTGTGCTTGCTCAGTTGAGGGGGCGGCTTCGGCGTACCGTCGCGTTGCTGGTGGCGGTGATGGCGGCGACGAGTGGGTTCGTGGTGCTGAGCGGGGCGGCTGAGACGTCGCAGTTGCGGACGACGGGGACGGTGGAGGCCAACTACCGGTCGGCGTACGACGTACTGGTGCGGCCGAAGGGTGCTCGGTCCGAGCTCGAGCAGGAACGCAACCTGGTACGGCCGAACTACTTGTCGGGCGTTTTCGGCGGGATCACGACGGCGCAGCTGGATCAGGTCCGAGCGGTGCGGAACGTCGAGGTCGCGGCGCCGATCGCGATGCTCGGCTTCACCTACGCCATGGTGGAACAGTCGGTGGATCTCACCGATCAGGTCGATCCGGCGGCGGAGCAGCAGGTGTTCCGGCTGACGCCGTCGTGGATCGCGGACCGTGGCCTCACGGTGATCGATGACGCACCGCAGTACGTCTATCTGAGCCGGAACGCCTTGTATCGCGAGAAGATCATCGTCGGGCTGCAGCCGCCGGGCCCGGTCTTCGCCAACGGGACCGCGCTGCCGCGCTCGCCTTTCGTCAACTGTGGTTTCAGCGTTCTCGAGGTCTCCGCGGCCGGCCGGCAGACGCCGCTGTGCGCGGACGCGATGATCGTCGAGAACGCGAACGGCACCACCCCGCTGGAGCGGACCGGGCTGATGATCTGGCAACGGTCCACGAACGGCCGGTACTCCGATGTGCTCGCCCTGCCGCGGACCAGTACCGACCGGCTGGTGGTGAAGGTCAGCTGGAAGGTGATGATGCTGGCCGCGGCGATCGACCCACCGGCCGAGGCCGCGCTGGTCGGGCTGGACAAAGCGATGATCGGCGGCCGGTACCTGTCGGCCCGGGACCAGCCGGCGGTGGCCGGCCAGAATCATCCCAAGCAGGGCATCGATGATCGCTACCTGAGTGTGCCGACGATGATGGCGGACAAGTCGTACGTCGACGAGCAGGTCCAGGTCGGTGTCGAGCGGCTCGCGCCTGGCGCGGCGTCTGCCCTGGTGGGACACGAGTACGCCGACGCGCTACCGCTGCTCGCCCGCACGTCGGGTACGCCGGTTGGTGCTCCGATCCGATCCAGTGCTGCGCCGGATCTGAGCAGGACGCAGGCGCGTCTCTCGGAGCCGTACCGGCCGGGCGCACCGGCGTACCGGGTGGACTCGGCTGGGCGGCTGACACCGCAGGCGATCGCGATTGACCCGCACACCTGGACGAGTGACGGAGCTCAGTACGACCAACCGCCGGCGTTCGTCTTCGACACCGGGTTCCGGCCGCTCGGGCCATCGAACACGCCACAGTTGATCGGGATGTCCCTGCCCATCGGCGACGTGGTCGGTCGCTTCGACCCGGGCCGGCTGGCGGGCTTCTCCCCGTTGTCGGAGGTGCCGCTCGAGACCTATCAAGCACCGGGGCTCGAAGGAGCGGACGAGCGGTCCCGGAAACTGCTGGGCGATCGGCCGCTGCTGCCGACCAGCAGTCCGACCGGGTACCTGTCGACGCCACCGCTCATCCTGACCAATCTTGCGGCACTCGACCGGATCCCGCTGGCCGACTCGTTCGCACCGCTGAGCGCGATCCGGGTTCGGGTGGCGGGCGTCGGCGGGATGGATGAGTTGAGTCAGGAGCGGGTTCGTTTGGTGGCGGCTGACATCGCTGCTGCGACGGGGCTTGATGTCGACATCACGATCGGATCTTCGCCGTCGCTGCAGGCCGTGACGTTGCCGGCGGGGAAGTACGGGCGTCCGGAGCTCGCGCTGGTCGAGAAGTGGTCGCGGAAGGGGGTGGCGGTGACGATCCTCGCGGCGGCGGATCGGAAGAGCTTGCTGCTTTCCGTGCTGATTCTTGCCGAATGTGCTGTGTTTCTTGGGAATGCGGTGGCTGCGTCTGTGCGGTCGCGGCGGCGGGAGCTGGCAGTATGGCCTGTCTTGGCTGGCCTCCGGGGCGGTTGGCCGTGGGGCTGCTGGGTGAGGTGGCGGTGATCGGGTTGGCGGGTGGAGTGCTGGCTGCCGCTCTCTCGACGCCGCTTGCGCAGTTGGCCGGGCTTGCTGTGCCTTGGTGGCGGGCGGCGTTGGCTGTGCCGATCGGGCTTGGGCTGGCGCTGGTCGCGGCGGCTCTGCCTACGCTGTCGGCGATCCGGGCGACTCCGGCTGAGGCGGTCATGCCTGCTGTTCGGTCTGTACGCCGGGGTCGGCATCATCGGACTGTGTTTGGGACTGCGCTTTCGAACTTGGCGCGGGTGCCGATGCGTTCGCTGCTTGCTGTTTTGGCTTTGACTGTTGGGGTTGCGGCGGTGACGTTGCTGGCGGCGGTGCTTGTCGTCTACCGCAATCAGGTCGTCGGCTCGATGCTTGGCGACGCGGTCACGTTGCAGGTCAGGCCGGTGGATCTGGCGGCTACTGCTGCGACGGTGTTGCTTGGGGTTGTTGCTGTGGCTGATGTTCTTTATCTCAATGTGCGCGAGCGGGCGGGGGAGATCGCTGCGTTGTGGGCGGCGGGGTGGACTGACTCGGCGTTGCTGCGGTTGGTCGTTTACGAGGGGCTCGGGATCGGGGTGGGTGGTGCGGTCGTTGGGGCGGGGTTGGGGTTGATGGGTGTCGGGTTGTTTGTCGGTGGCGTCTCGGCGGGGTTGGTTGCCGTCGCGGCGGCGACCGCGGGTGGGGCGGTTCTGTTGGCTGGGTTGTGTGCGGTCGTACCGGCCCTGTTGCTGCGGCGGCTACCGCTGGCCGCGTTGCTGGCTGAGGAGTGAACGCTGTGGATGATGCCGTTCCTGGTGGTTCGGTGGTGGAGGTCAGTGGGCTCGTGAAGGGGTTCGGCGCGGGGACCAATCGGCTGGTGGCGGTCGATGAGGTGTCGGTGCGGATCGAGCCGGGGAGTGTGGTCGCTTTGACTGGGCCGAGTGGGTCGGGGAAGTCGACGTTGCTGCATTTGATCGGCGCGATCGAACACGCCGACGGCGGGTCGGTACAGGTGGACGGCTCCGAGGTGACGACGCTTGGGAGGCGTGGGCTTGCGGCGTACCGGCGGTCTGTTGGTTTCGTCT
This sequence comes from Kribbella sp. NPDC051718, assembly GCF_040681515.1. Lineage (NCBI taxonomy): Bacteria > Bacillati > Actinomycetota > Actinomycetes > Propionibacteriales > Kribbellaceae > Kribbella > Kribbella sp. NPDC051718. Next base: position 68,833 of record NZ_JBFAYZ010000015.1, read on the forward strand.
TCCAGCGCTATCACTTGCTGCCTGCTCTGACCGCGGAGGACAACGTCGCTGCGCCTCTCCTGCCTTTCCGCGTCGACTTCGACAAGCGAGCCCGCGCTCGCGAACTGCTGGACGTCGTAGGCATCGGCGACCGCCGCACCGCCCTGCCGTCCCAGCTTTCCGGCGGCCAACAACAACGCGTCGCCATCGCCCGCGCCCTCGTCGCCAGCCCGCGCCTCCTATTGGCCGACGAACCAACCGGCAACCTCGACTCAGCCCGCACCACCGAAATCATCGACCTGCTCTTAGCTCTCCGCGACTCCCGAGGCATGACAGTCATCATCGCCACCCACGAACCCGACGTCGCCACCCGCTGCGACCGAGTAATCCACCTCCAAGACGGCCGAATCCAATAACCCCACGCGCCCGCCGCCGCTCGCTCCTTCGTCGCTTCCGCTCTGGGTGCTCCCGCCCACCCGTGCAGGCGCTCCTGCGTCGCGCGGTGCGACCACGACGGTGGTCGGTCTGATGCGGTGGACGCCAAGTCGTTGGGTTCAACCCGCCGGTGTGCTCGCGCCCTCACCGGACTCGCATCCGCGCCCGGCTCGCATCCGCGCCGGCTGGCCTCGACGCAGGGCTCGCGCCCGCGCTGGGCTCCCGTCCACGCTGGGCTCGCGTCCGCGCCGGGCTCGCGTCCGGCGTCGGCCGGGGTCAGCTTGATGCGTTAGCCGTGCTTGTTCGACGTCGATCTCGTCCTGGCGTGCTTGTGTCGAAACACAGAGTCAACCAGCTCTGCGTTCTCGTCGTCTGGTCGTGTGAGGATCGATGGAGCGATCCTCGTACCCAGCTGGAGGAGATCGGAATGGCTGCTACTCGGTATCTGTATCTTGCTCGGCATGGGGAGGCGGTGGCAGATCAGAGTGGGTTGACGGGGAAGGGGCGTCGGCAGGCGGAGTTGCTTGGGAAGCGGCTGCGGGACGTGCCGTTCTCGGGGTTTCATCACAGTCCGTTGGCCCGGGCGGTGGAGACGGCTGGGGTGGTTGGTGGGCAGTTGCGGGCGGGGGTTCCGCCGGAGGTTTCGCAGGCGGCCGGCGACTACCTGCCGGCGGCGCCCGCGGCTGGCGAAGTACCGGCTGAGTACGCCGACTTTGTGCGCAACGTGCTGGCGCAGTTCACGCCTGATGAGCTGCAGGACGGCCCTCCGCTGGCACGCCAGGCACTTGATCTCTTCACTGGTCCGGCCGACGGGCCTGAGGATCAGCATGAGCTGCTCATCACTCACAACTTCCTGGTCGGGTACCTCGTCACCCAGGCCTTGGGTGCACCCGGCTGGCGTTGGCTCACCCTCAACCATTGCAACGCCGCCCTCACCGTCCTCCGCTACAGCCCCGGTCGCCCGGCCACAGCCCTTATCTACAACGACATGCGCCACCTCCCCGCGACCCACCGCTGGACCGGCTTCCCCAAGCCGGAGCCGGGTATATGAGCGCCGACGGCAAGCTGGTCAGAGATCGCATCCCGGACCTCATCCGCGCCAACGGCGAAGACCCGATCACGTACGTCGCCGCGCCGGCCGAGTACCGCCAACGACTCCGCGACAAGCTGCTCGAAGAGGTCGACGAGTTCCTGACCGCCGACTCCACCGCAGCTGTCGAGGAACTGGCGGACGTACTGGAAGTCGTCTACGCCCTGGCCGCCGACCTCGGCACCGACCGCCCAACGCTGGAACAGATCCGCGAAGCCAAAGCAACAGAAAGAGGTGCCTTCACCAACCGCTTGATATGGCTCGGCTCCCGCTGACCTGATCGCGGCTAACCCCGTTCCGGCAGGATGAGCTGGTCGCCGTCGTACCAGCCGACTGAGTCGACCTGGGTCAGGACGCCAGGCCATCTCTCGAGGAAGGTGATGACCTGGTTGGCGGCGCCCACCGATTCGTCGTACCGGGACGGCAGTATCTGCAGGCCCACCACAGCAGTCGCGCTAGCCAGGTGCGACTCCACTGTCGCGCGTGCTGTGGGCAAGCCATCGTGGTCGTCCAGGAACTCAACTAGCTCGGATAGCTCCTCGCGTACATCCTCCCCGAGCGTCAGGTCCGCAGCCAGCACGGTTGCCCCGTCCGCATCGTGCACCTGGAAATCCGGCCAGCCGGCGTCGTCCGTCGAAACGACGACAAGCCCGTCACCTTGCTCGCCAACAAAGCTCACGAGGTCAGCGAAAGGCGGATTCGGCCAGCTGCCGATGACAGCACGCATGTAGAGAGCCATGTCGCGCATGATGCCAGCTGGCTATGGGCTATCGGTTGGCTTTCCAGGATTGCCAGCGGGGGCGGAGGTCGGGGAGGAGGGCTCTCAGGTACGCCTCGGCCTCTGCGTCGGTGGTCAGTGGCAGGGGTAGTTGGACTGCGTAGGTGCCCCAGCGGCCGTTCGGGTCGGGGGCGATCAGTTCTTTGAAGTACGAGGGCGATCCGGTCTCCCAGACCAGTGTTCCGACGCTTTTGTCGGGGGCTGTCACCCAGGCGTCTCCGCAGTCGTCGTAGCTCACGTACATGCCCATGGTGAAGCCGTCGGCCGCCGCCTCCGGATACCCGTACTCGTCCACGAGCGCAATGTATCGAGGATCTGGCTGAACTGGATGGAGTAGAGGTCAGAAGCTGACCGCTACCGTCCCTAGGGTGGAGGTATGACTACGAAGGAGCGGATCGTGACCGGTGAGCGGGACGACATTCTGGACTTTCTCGGTAAGCATCGGTACTTCCTGCGGCACACCGCCGAGGGGCTGACCGACGAGCAGGCGAACACCCGCAGTACGGTCAGCGAGTTGACCGTCGGTGGGTTGATCAAGCACGTGACGGCGGTCGAGCAGAACTGGGCCGACTTCGCGCGGAACGGTGGTGGCAAGGAGGTACCGGCGGAGGTCGAGTTCACGCCGGAGATGATCGCCGAGTGGGAGAACCAGTTCCGGCTGGCCGAGGGGCAGACGCTGGCCGACGTACTGGCCGAGTACGAGAAGGTCGCGGCTGCCACGGACGATCTCGTCCGCACCCTCGACCTCAACGCCAGCTACGAACTCCCGGCCGCACCCTGGCAGCCGCCGGGTGTCTTCTGGACGGTCCGCCGCGTCTTCCTCCACATCACCGCCGAAACCGCCCAACACGCCGGCCACGCCGACATCATCCGCGAAACCATCGACGGCCAGAAAACGATGGGCTGAAAGGCCTCTCCCGGCAGTAGCCTCGGCGAGCATGAGGTGGTTGGAGTCGCCTGTGATGCTCGCTGAGGCGTTGAGGGAGGTCGCGCCCGGGTTGGCGGAGTACCCGATCGCGGTGCGCGAATCACGGGATGAGGGCGACCCGGTGTGGTGGTCGGCGAGTGCGGTCGTGGGTGATCAGTACGTCGTGAAGTACGCGTGGCCGGAAGTAGCGGCGCTCCGGCTGGCGCATGAGATCGCGATGCTGGATGCCTTGGCGATTCCGTATCTGCCGGAGGTCGTTGCCAAGAGCGCCGATCCGGTGCTCTTGGTGACCAGGTTGGTGCCGGGACGAGCGTTGTTCGATGTGGTGGACTCGCTCGACCTGGATCAGGCCGGTCGGCAGCTCGCCCGGTTCTTGAGTGAGCTGCACGGTTCGGTAGGTCGGGTTGGCGATCTTCCTCCGGCGTCGCTGCAACCAGTTTCGGCGGACGTACTGCGTGCGCGGTTCGGGAAGTGGGTTCGCCCGGAGCAGCGGCCTACTGTCATTCGGTGGTGCGACTGGGCGGACGAAGTACTGGCGACACCGGGGCCGAGCGTGCTGGTGCATGGCGATCTGCACGGCGGCAATCAGATCTGGGAGGACGGCCAACTCCGCGCAGTGGTCGACTTCGAGACTGCGGGCCTCGCGGAGGCGGAGTACGACCTGCGTTGCTTGCCTGGTACGGGACCGAGCGTAGAGCTACTGACCGCCACCCGGCGCCACTACGACCAGATCACCGGCCGCGAGCTGTCTATGGCGCGAGTGATGGCCTGGCACCTCCGTACCATCCTCAGCGACGCCCTCTGGCGCAGCGAAGCCGGCGTCCCCCTACCGGATCACCGAACCCCGCCTGCCTGGATTGACGACCTAACCGAACGCTTCACAGCCCTCGGCATCAACCCGCTCTAGTCAGGGACGACCTTGTGATCTGCGGACGTGCCGTCAGCTGGGTCATCTGCGGTATCTGTGCAGGGCTGCTCGTCAGTCGGGCGGTCGGTGGTCGTGTCGGCGGGAGTCCACACGACTACCGCGGTTCGGTCGTCGTGGGAGCCTTGGCGGCGGTAGCGGAGGGTGTTGGCCATGGCGTAGGGGCCTAGGGGGAGGCGCCATTCGTGGGCGAGCCAATCGCGGAGTTTGGCGGAGTTGCGGAGGTCTGTTGCCAGGCCGTCGGTGGTTAAGACGATCTGGGTGTCGCCGCTGGTGTGGGTCTCCTCGGGTACGGGGGCGTGGGTGCTCGGTAGCTGGGCGGGCACGATGTTCAGGGCTGCTTCGTCGTGGTGGAACAGTTCGGTGAAGGAACCGTCGGCGGTCAGGGCGAACGCGGAGACGTCGCCGACGCGCGCGATGTCGATGGTGTCCTCGGTGAAGACGGCGACGGCTCCTACGAAGGAGATGTCGTCGTTGTGGAGGCCGTAGGTGTCCTCTGCGGTTGCGCCGGTTTGGGCGGCTGCCTGGACGAGGTACTCCGTTGCGGTGCAGTCCGTCGTACCGGCGAGCGTCGTCACCTGCTCGCAGAAGATCCGGGCTCCGACCTGCGACGCCGGGCGCGAGCCGAGGCCGTCGACGATCGCCACGACCAGCCGGCCGGTGGGTGTGAGGACGAAGTCGTACGAGTCTTGGCGCGGCTCGCCCTTGATGAGATGGGCGGTGCCGGCCTGGGATGCCGCCGCGACATGGAAGGGGCCGACGCTCAGGCCGTCGAGAGCCACCGTCGGCGTGCGATGGGTCACCCCGACTCGGACGTGGAGCGGGGGGAGCGGTCGCACCTTGCCGATGACCGGTGCGGACGTGGGTAGGTCAGAGGGTTCAGGCTCAGGGTCGGGCGGCGCCGGCGATTCTGTCGCCTCGATCGACGGCGCGATGTCCGGTTGATCCAGCGGTTCGGGCGCCGACTCGATCCGCTCGTCCTGGCCGGCGGTCACAGCGACATCTTCGGTAGCGGCGTGAAGAGGTCGCTCGGCGCGTCGATGTGCAGGCCGTCGGCCTGGTTCGGATCGTGGAAGCTTCGCGAGGTGGTACGGATGCTGCTGATCAGCGCGTTGATGATCTCCTTGACCGCGGCGGCCGGGTTGACGTCCTTCGACATGAAGGCGAAGCGGGTCGCGATCTCCTGCAGGGTCTCCTTCCTGGCGTCGCCCAGACCGAAGGAGACCACCTCCGGGGCGAGCTTCCAGTTCGGGTCCTTCAACTCCGCCAAAGCCTGCCGGTAGTCCTCCCGGGCGATGTGCTCACCGTCGCTCATGAAGAACACCACCGGCCGGTAGAACGGCGTCCCCTTCGGCAGTGAGCGCAGACCGCTGTCGATCGCCGACTTGGCCTCGCGGAAGCCGGCCGCGAAGTTCGTGCCGCTCTCGACCATGACCTCGGGGATACTCGCCTCTGCCAGATCGCAGAGCGGCACGACGGTCCGGGCGACGTCCGAGAACGTCACCAGCGCGACCCGCGCGATCTCGCCGACGGTCGGATCCGAGAGCATCGCCTTCTGGACCTCGGGCATGGCGGCGTTCAGGGCCTCGATCGGTCCGCCCGCCATGGACGCGCTGACGTCCACGAGCAGGAAGATCGGAAAGATTGTGTAGGACTCCGAGTTTTCATTCATGGTGTTCTCTTTCTCAAACGGTCGACAAATAGCTCAGGACGAAGAGCGCCGCGAATCCGCCGTAGACCCCGAGGCTGATCCGTGCTCGCGTCACTCCGGGGTACCGGGAATCGACCCGCATCAGTTGCAGGAGCCCGATGACGCAATAGACCAGCGCCACCGGCGAAGCCAGCAAAACCGCGAGCACACCCTTCAGGTACCAGGCCACTCCGCCGGCCAGAGCTCGTCTGGCCACGCCGCCGGTGGGACCGGAGACGACTTCGTACTGGCCGTAGTAAGGGCCAGTAGCGACCGGGCGTTGGTACGGGGAGGGTGGCGGCGCCGGCGACCAAGGCCGGGGAGTGACCGGTGGTGGTGACCACGGCTGAGGCTGCGTCGGAGTTGGCTGCGGAGGACGTGGCGCGGGCTGAGGTGGCGGCTGCCGGACCGGGGGAGTCGGTGGCGCCGGATCCCAGGTGGTCTTCGGCAACGGGACGAACGGGGTCGGCTTCGACTTGGGCTTCGTGATGGCGTCGATTGCTCGCAGCGCCTTCAGGTCGAAGTTCCCACCCGGCACATAGGCACGGAGCAACGCATCGACCCACTCCTTGGGCTGCGGCCGAACACCAGGATCCAGCGGTGACAGGCCGCGCCGGATGAGGGCGGCGACCTCTTTGTCGAGCTGGGCCGGGATGTTGCCGGGTTCCGGCCAGGTACCGTCGGCAGCCCGGTCGAGGCGGCCCGGGGTGAGCAGCAGGCCGCGGTACATCGCTAGCGCGAGGCAGTACCGGTCGCTGTAGTGGTCGTGCGCCTTGATCGCCCTGGTCACCACCCGCGGATCGGTCCAGCCGGCCGCCGCGACGCCGACCTGGGGTGGCGGATCCCGCAGCACCATTCCGTCGCAGTCGATCAGGTACATGATCGGTTCCGGGGTCAGCGTCCAGGCGAGGTTCTTGGCGTTGAGATCGCCGTGGACGAGCTGCTGCGCGTCGACGAACGCCAGGATCTCGGCCATCCGGAGCAGCAGCGCCATCCGTTCCTTGGCCTGCGGCGGCCGGGCCCGGGACATGATCAGGAAGTCGAGGGTGCGGACGTTGCCCAGGTCGGCGTTGAACAACTCGCCGGGGATCGCGGGCAGTACGACGGCGCTGACAGCGCCGGACCGGTCGAGTACGTAGTCGACCGGCCAGTTCACCGAGGACTCCGGGGTGTCGCCGGGGCGCTTCCCGCGGGTGACCAGTACCTCTCGGCCCACCTTCACCAGCGGATCGAGTTGCGCCAGGCTCGGCGCCTTGGCCGGGTTGAAGTAGCGCTTGAAGACGAAGCGCGGATCGTCGGTACGGTGGATCGAACCCACCCCGCCCTTGGCCAAGGTGTCCTGGTTCACCGTGTATGCGCCGAACTGGCCGCGTTCCAGGTCGAATCCCATCGCCCGCTCCTCAGCTGCTGCCGGTCGTCGATACGGACTTGATCTCGCCGGTCACCGGGCCGCGGTTGCCGCAGGTCGGGCAGTTGAAGTCCGGCCAGCTGTTGTCCCAGCAGCCCATGCTCTGGCAGCCGCCACACTGGACGAAGCTGTCGGCCCCGCAGCTCGGACAGCCGGTGTACGTCGACGCGCAGGCGAACCCACCCGACTGTGTACGCCGTTCAGCAGCAACCGGATTGCTCTCAGGCCGCTGCCGCGACGCCCCGACGAGCACCCACTGCTCGCCCATCCGCTCGAACCTGGCCACGCCGGGATGGCGGGTCGAGCTGCAGGTGAAGCTCACGAAGAACGGCTGTTCGCTCACCATTCGCCCCACCCCGACCGCGCGCGAAACTCCTCCATCTGCACCCCTCCACGCCCCTGAACGTCCGCCGCGCCGCAGGACAGCTACAGCCGCGAGCACGACCTCGACGTCGTACACCTGTCACTGACGGACAGGCGTACGACGTCTGGGGTAAGCGGGGTCGGGTTTTCAGAAGATGTGGATCTGGCGGAGCTCGATGGTTTCGCCGGGACCTGCGAAGGTCTGGGCTACGGCGTCGGCGCGTTCCGGGGTGTCGACGTCGATGAGGAAGAAGCCGGCCAGGTGTTCCTTCGCCTCGGAGTACGGGCCGTCGGTGACGACCGGGCGGCGACCCGAGTAGCGATAGAGACGGGACTTGGCCGGATCGCCCAGCGCCTCGCCGCCGAGCAGTTCGCCACTGGCCTGAAGGTCGCCCAGGAGTTTCTCGAACTCCGAGTTCAACCGCTCACGCTCGGCCTTCGGAAGGGCCTGATGCTCGGCCACGGTATCGCCGGTCGGATGGCCCCACGGCTGCGGGTTGGAGTGGATCAGTACGACGTACTTCATCAGACATCCCTAACGTCGGAGCAGCCGCCGATCGGCCCTCTCGAAGCTACATCGAGACCGACCCCCAACTCTCGACATTTCGCGGAGCCCCGTCTGCCGAGACCTGGATCGACGCCGGCATCCTGGCGATACTTGGCCAGCCGGTCGTGTCTCAGGTGGAGGTGGTTGGCGTGTCCTCGGATCAGGACGCACGAAGCCCGCTCGCCGACGAGAACGGCCGGGTGGTGCTCGATGAAGACGGAAACCCAGTGATGATCCCGGTCGCTCCGCCTGATGGCGGCGTCGGCGTCCTGCCGCCTGGTGCAACCCGCCGAACCGTGCAGAACCCGGACGGTTCGGTGACCGAAGAGGTCACCATCGCCTTCGACTAGCCAGCAATACAAGTCGGTCCCGAGGATTCCTCGGGACCGACCTCACTTCATCCGCTATGCGTCGGCGGGGAACTTGGCGCCGGTGTTGCTGTGGCAGCGGTAGCCGTTGGGGTTTTTGGCCAGGTACTGCTGGTGGTAGCCCTCGGCGTAGTAGTGGGAGTTGAGGGGGGCGATCTCGGTGGTGATGTCGCCGTAGCCGAGGGGCTTGATGACCGGGGCGTAGAGGTCGCGGGTGCGTTCTGCCTCGGCCTTCTGGGCATCGGTGGTGTAGTAGATCGCTGAGCGGTACTGGGAGCCGAGGTCGTTGCCCTGGCGCATGCCCTGTGTCGGGTCGTGGGTCTCCCAGAAGACCTTCAGTAGGTTGGTGAAGGTGGTCTTGGTGGGGTCGTAGACCACGCGGACCGCCTCGGTCTGGCCGGTGCGGCCGGAGCAGACCTCTTCGTACGTCGGGTTGGGGGTGTAGCCGCCGGCGTAGCCGACCGCGGTCGTGTAGACCCCGGGCTGCTGCCAGAAGATCTCCTCGGTACCCCAGAAACAACCGGTGCCGAACCAGACTTCCTCGAAACCCTCGGGAGCGGGTGCGGTCTGCGGCGTACCGAGCACGATGTTGTCCGCCGGTACGGCGAAGGTGGGCTCTGGGCGGCCGGGCAGCGCGCGCTCGGGCTCGACCAGGGCTGTGTTGCGGTTGAAGAACGACATCTCACGCCTCTCGCAGAGTGACTCTCATAGTGTCTCAACGCGACGCCGGGAGTGAACCTTCCCCGGTCCGATTACGGGGCGTTTACGTCAAGCGATCATCGCGGCGGCACGCCGGAGCGGTGGTCCCGCCGTCAATGACTCGTACGACGCCGCCAACCGCGAAACAGCGTCACGGAGCGTATCCGGATCCAGCGTGTACGGCAGCCGCAAGAACGACTCCAACCCACCATCCGGCGAGAACCGCGACCCAGCCACCAGCAGTACTCCGTTCCGCTGGGCCACCCCCACCAGGCTCGACCCCACCGGCTCGGGCAGCTCGCACCACATCGACAGCCCACCCCCGGGCAAGGTGAACCGCCAGGACGGCAGCTCGGTACGAAGCGCCGAGGCGAGCGTGTCCCGCCGCAGCGCCAACGCGGCCCGCCGCTCGGGGAGTACCGACCTGTACGAACGCAGCAGCCGAGTCACGACCAGCTGCTCGAGCACCGGCGCCCCCAGGTCCAGCGACGCCCGCGCATCGAGGATCCGGGCGACCAGCGTCTCCGGCACCCGCAGCCACCCGATCCGCAGACCGCCCCAGAACGACTTGCTCACCGACCCCAGCGTGATCACCCCCTGCGGATCGAACGACGCGAACGGCGGCGGCATCTCCTGCCCGTCCAGCGGCAGCTCGTACAGCGTCTCGTCGATGATCGCGGTCGTCCTGGCCCGCGCGAACGCCCGGGCAAGCCGTTGCCGATCCGCCGCAGACATCAACCGCCCGGTCGGATTCTGGAAGTCCACCACCATCCACGCGGCCCGCGGCGCCGACTGCCGAATCGTTGCCTCCAGCAACGGAAGGTCCCAGCCGTCAGGACCCATCGGTACGCCGACCACCCGGCACCCACTCCGCCGGATCGTGTCGACCGAGTTGGGATGCGTCGGGCTCTCGGTCAGCACCCGGTCGCCGATCTGCGTCATCGCCCGGATCGCGATCGCGGTCGCGGCCAGCGCACCGGCCGTCACGATGATCTGGTCCGCCGTCGTCGGCAGCCCGCGGGCCCGGTACGACGCGGCGATCTCCTCCCGCAACTCGGGCAGTCCCTGCGGGTGGTACCCGGGCGTCGTCAGGTGCAGCGGCAGATCCTCGACAGCCTCGGCGACCGCGCTGTTGATCCCCGGTACGGACGGCGAGGCCGCGCAAGTGAAGTCGTAGAGCCCGACCGTGTCGATCCACGGCGCGTGATGGCGCCCGAGCTCCGGCTCGACCTTCGACGGCAGCGAGGTGACGCTCCCCGAACCCCGCCTGCTCACCAGATAGCCGCGGTCGCGCAGTTCCCGGTACGCCGAAGCGACAGTCGTCCGGCTCACCCCCAGCGCGTCGGTCAGTTCGCGCTCCGACGGCACCCGCGCGCCGGGCATGATCCGCCCGTCCGCGATCAGCAACCGCAGCCGCTCGGCCAGGCTCCGGTACGCCGGTCCAGAGTCGTCCGACCAGGTACCGAGCAGGCCGGCCAGAGTGCTTGCGGGGAGCTGTTGCCCTGTCATGCAGTCCACTATTGCCCAAGTGGCTATCGAACACCAAGCCAATCGGCCGCAAACTGGTTCCTGTGACCGCCACTTCGGAAGCCCCTGCCGCCAAACCAGTCCGAGGCCGCCAGCTGGCCGCGCTGAACCCGATCGAGCAACTCAAGGCCGGTCACCTCCCGCGCCGCCTGGTCCAGCTGTACCTCGGGCTGCTCCTGTACGGCGGTTCGATGGGCCTGATGGTCCAGGGCAACCTCGGCCTCGACCCTTGGGACGTCCTGCACTCCGGCCTCACCAAGCACGTCAACCTCAGCTTCGGCACGATCGCGATCGTGGTCAGCTTCATCGTGTTGCTGGCCTGGATCCCGCTGCGGCAGTGGCCCGGTCTCGGCACGATCAGCAACGCCATCGTGATCGGCCTGGCCGTCGACCTGACCATCGCTCTGGTGGATCGGCCGGACCAGCTGTGGCTGCGGATCCTGTTCATGGTGGCCGGCATCGTGGTGAACGCCCTGGCGGGTGCGCTCTACATCGGCGCCCAGCTCGGCCCCGGCCCGCGCGACGGCATGATGACCGGACTTGTCCGGCGTACAGGGAAGAGCGTGCGGCTGGTCCGGACGAGCATCGAGGTCACCGTGCTCGCGGTCGGCTGGCTGCTCGGTGGCGTGGTCGGCATCGGGACCGTCGCCTATGCGCTGGCGATCGGACCGCTGGTCCACATCCTGCTTCCGCTCTTCACGGTCAAGCTCAAGACCGAAGCAGCGGCGAAGTAAGCTGCGGCTGCCGGACCAGGGGCCCGGCAGCCGCACACCACAGGACCCCTCAGCCTGTGGAGCCCACTGTCTCGAGAGTGCGATCCTCGGTCCTCTCGGTCGGTACGTCTTTGAGCCGGCGTGGCGAGGATCAGCTTCGCGTGAATCGGTACCGCGTTCGGCCTCCTCGCGTAGTCGCGCGATCATCAGGATGTCGTAGTCGGTGCCGATGGCAACGACAAAGAGGTCAGCACCACCGCGAGCATCAGGACCAGCGGCGACAGCAGGCTGCGCAGCAGGAGGGCCAGGATGATCGCGATCAGCCCGCCCGCGACGGGGAAGATGACCTTGAGATCGCGGCTGTTCGCGTCGCGGATGTCGGTGTAGCTCGCACTGACTCCGCCGAGCAGGGTCGTCGTGTTGGCCGGCTTTTCGGCGTACGACGTGAGGGTGGCGGGGCTCAGCGGCGTACCGTCCGTGCTCTTGACGCGACCACCCTGGCGGCGAGGCTACCTGCCGCATGGTAGGTAAGAGAAGTGAGAGGGTGGTCACGTGCAGCATGAGAGCGGAGCGCGCGACAGGGCTCGCGACACCAAGGCGGAGATCCACCGGGCGGCGCTCGAGCTGTTCTCGAGCCGCGGCTACGAGAAGACCAGCCTGCGGGAGATCGCCGAACAGGTCGGCATCACCAAGGCGTCGCTGTACTACCACTACTCGTCGAAACAGGATCTCCTGCAGGCGATCATCGGTACCTTCTTCGACGACATCAAAACCGTCTTCGCGCAGGTCGGCGAGCAGCCGTGGTCGCCGGAGCGCGAGCGCGAACTGCTCGCTGCGTACCTCGACGTCGTCATCAAGCACCGCAGCACCGGCCCGACCGTACTGCGCGACATCACCGCCGTACTGGCCGCCTTCGACGACCAGTTGGACGACCTCATCGCCCAGAGCCGCGCCTTCCAACTCTGGCTGGCCGGCCCCGACCCAACCCCCACCGACCGAGTGCTGGCGGCTGCTGCGGTCGAGGTGGTCGGCGCGGTCCTCTCAACCGGCCTGGACGAGCGCGACGTCTCGGACGCCGAACTGAAATCCATCCTCCTCGACGCAGCCGCCGCGGTGCTCTCCCGCAAAACCAACTGACAACGCGCGGGCGGGTCTAGCGTTCTTGGCCTTCGGGTTTGCGGTGTTTGTTGTGGGCGGGGACGGCTTCGCCTTGGCCGGCGGTTGCTTGTTGGGCCGCAGTTTTGGGGGCTACGGCGCCGTTGGCGGGGGCTATGCCGTCGAAGGCGGCGGCTGCTTCTGGTGCGCGGTGGCGGCCGGTGCCGGTTTCAGCCGCCTGGGCAGTCGCTTCGGGGGCTTGGGCGGTTGCTTCAGGCGTTGGCATGGTGTTGTTGAGGCCGGCGTGGACGGCCTTGGCTTGGGCGGCCTTGTCGGCGGCCAGGTTCGCAGGTTGCGGAGCATTCTGGGCCGCGGCGGTCGGGGCGGTCTGGGCGGGGGCACTGCGGCCGGTGGGGTTTTGGCGGCGTTCGTTGTAGTCGGCGCGGAACTTCTCTGCCTTGGCGATCGCGCCGTTCGCGCCGTCGCGGACCGCGTTCTTCCAGCGGGAGGCTGTGTTCACCGCGTTCGCGACTCGCTGGCCCGCGGATTGGCGGGGTGCGGCAGCGGCGGTGGCGGCGATGGATGCGGCAATGCGCGCCTGCGTTTGGTGGTGTTGCGCGGCCCGGTTGATGCCTGCGCGCACAGGTGCGTCCAGTTGGGCGATCGAGAGGTCGGCCAGGTCCCGTTTGCTGACCCGGGAGTGGCCGATGCCTTGCCGGACGGCCGGGTCGATCCGCTTCACCTCGCTCTTGGCCTGGGCGTAGGCCATCTGGAGGGTCTGCTTGCCGTGGCGGATGTCCTTGCGGTTCTGATTCCAGTTCGAGAGTTGCTTGAACGGGTTGCGGGTGCGCTGGGACGCCGGAGACGTCGCCTGGACCTGGGCCGCGGCGTGCGCGTTGAGTTGCTGGGCGAAGCGCTCGTGGTTCGAGCCGTACAGGCCGTTGATGTTGGCGTGGGCCAGGTGCTTGAGGTCCTGGCTGTTCATCTTCGAACGGCCGACGGCGGCCAGCACGGCCGGGTCCATCCGCTTCACGTCGCGTTGCGCCTGGGCGTACGCGGCCTTGAGCGTCCGGGTGCCTCGCCGGGTCATCCGGCGCGGGGACGGGTTCGAGAGGCTCATCGGAGCTCCTAGTCGATGTAGACGGCGTAGTTGACCCCGACCGCAGTCACCAGGGGATCCTTACCCGGCCTGGTGCTGTACAGCCGGTACTGCGCTCCCGGCCGCACCCAGACCGCCAGATGCCGGAAGCCCGCACCGGCGCCCGGCTCCCACTCGTCGTCGAAGCCCTCGGCGCTGTCGTCGTTGACGTAGTCGGGCAGACCCCAGTGCTTGATCGCCAACGTGAGGTGATCCGGCCAATGCTCATCCAGCCCGGCCTCGGCCGCGGCCAGGTCGTCGGGACCGATCTCGTACGCCGACCAGCCGCTGTCCGGACAGTCCGGGAAGGCCAGCCCGGCGAAGACGACCATCGTGATGCCGCGGCCGGTGGTGAATCCCCAGGAGATCATCTCGTCGTCGATCGTCTCGCCCGGCTCCAGCGGCCACGGCTTCCAGGGGGTCGACGCCATCACCCGGTGGACCAGCGCGCGGACCACTGCCTCGCCCGACTCGTCGTCGTCGGGTCCGGCGATCGGGGTCCAGTCGGTGATCTCGGCGAGGTCGGCCATCGCCAGGCTGTCCTCGTCCAGCGACCTGTCCTGCGTCTTCATCCGGCGGATTCCTTCCGTCTGTCGTCAGCCAGCGAAACTCTAGGCCCATCCCAGGTGCACCCACCGATCGTTGTCCACAGGCCCACCACGAGGCCTGTCTCGTGGCTGGGACGGGATTCAAGGGTGGATGGGACCAGGCCGTACGCTGGTCCGGTGAACTCTGAACACTCCTACGGCTTCGAGACGCTTGCGATCCACGCCGGAAACGAGCCCGACCCGACCACCGGCGCGGTGGTACCGCCGATCTACGCGACCAGCACCTACAAGCAGGACGGTGTCGGCGGGCTGCGCAACGGTTACGAGTACTCCCGGTCGGCCAACCCGACCCGGACGGCGCTGGAGGAGTGTCTGGCGGCGATCGAGGCGGGCACCCGCGGCTTCGCGTTCGCGAGCGGGCTGGCGGCCGAGGACACCCTGATCCGGTCGCTGTGCGTACCGGGCGACCACGTCGTCTTCCCCGACGACGCGTACGGCGGCACCTTCCGGCTGTTCTCCAAGGTGCTCGGCGCCTGGGGCGTCGAGATGACCCCGGCGGCCGTGACGCACCCGGAGGCGATCCGGGCCGCGATCCGCCCGGGCAAGACCAAGGTGGTCTGGCTGGAGACGCCGACCAACCCGCTGCTGAACGTCGCCGACATCGCGATCGTCGCGCAGATTGCGCACGACGCCGGCGCCGTCCTGGTCGTCGACAACACCTTCGCCTCGCCGTACCTGCAGCAGCCGCTGGAGCTCGGTGCCGATGTGGTGGTGCACTCGACCACGAAGTACATGGGCGGGCACTCCGACGTGATCGGCGGCGCGCTGATCGTCCGCGACGCCGAACTGGCCGAGAAGATCGCCTTCCACCAGAACGCGATCGGCGCCGTCGCGAGCCCGTTCGACTCGTTCCTGGTCCTGCGTGGCATCAAGACCCTCGGGGTCCGGATGGACCGGCACAGCGACAACGCGGAGAAGGTCGTCGACTTCCTGCAGCGGCACAACGGCGTCACCTCGGTGCTCTACCCGGGCGTCGACGGCCACCCCGGCCACGAGACCGCGGCCAAGCAGATGAAGCGGTTCGGCGGCATCGTGTCGTTCCGGGTCACCGGTGGCGAGCAGCACGCGCTGGACATCTGCAACAAGGCCGAGGTCTTCACGCTGGGTGAGTCGCTCGGCGGGGTCGAGTCGCTGATCGAGCACCCGGGCAAGATGACGCACGCCTCGGTCGCCGGTACGCCGCTGGAGGTGCCGGCCGACCTGATCCGGCTCAGTGTCGGCATCGAGACGATCGACGACCTGCTCCAGGACCTCGACCGCGCGATGTCATGAGCCTGTGGGTGGCGGTCGACTTCGGGTCGACCTTCACCAAGGCGATCGCGGTGGACGCCGGCTCGGGTGACCTGGTCGCCCGGGCCGAACACCGCACCACCGTCGACAGCGACGTGATGGACGGCTGGCACGCCTGCCGTACCGCGTTGCTGGCGGCGGACTCCGGTGTCGCCGCGGCGGAGGTACTGGCCTGTTCGAGCGCGGGCGGCGGCCTGCGCATCGGTGTCGTCGGCAACGAGGAGCTCGTCACCGCGGAAGCGGGCCGGCGGGTCGCGTTGTCGAGCGGCGGCCGGGTGGTTGCCGTCGTCAACGGTGGGCTCACGGCAACCTCGCTCAAGGCGCTCAGGGCCGAGCGGCCGGACGTGGTGCTGCTGTTGGGTGGTACCGACGGCGGCAACTCGGCGGTGATCACCAACGCGGCCGCGGTGCTGGCGAAGTACAAGTGGCGGCGGCCGGTGGTTGCTGCGGGCAACGTTGATGCGCAGCCGGCGATTCGTGAGTTGTTGTCGGAGGCGAATGTTCCGCATGTGATCGCGGACAATGTCGTGCCGGAGATCGGGGTGTTCGCGCCGGACAGTGCGCGGGCGGCGATCCGGGAGATGTTCCTCGCCCATGTGATCGGTGGCAAGAATCTGTCCCGCGATCCGGAGTTCGCCAAGATGGTCCGGGCGGCGACGCCGGATGTCGTACTCCGCGGAGTCGAGGTGCTCGCCGCTTTGCACGGCGACGTCGCCGTCGTCGACATCGGTGGGGCGACGACGGATGTGCACTCGGTGATCGAGCTCGATCCCGAGGACGCGAACCTCGGGCGAGAGGTGGTCGCGACGCATCCGGTGACGCGCACGGTCGAAGGCGATCTGGGGATGCGCTGGAGCGCAGTACCGGTCGTCGGCGCCGGTGTGGAGTCGGGGTTGCTCGAGGCCGGTACTGCGCTCGAGGCGGCGTCTGTGCGTCGGCATGAGGACCCGTCGTTCCTGCCGGGTGATGCGGTCGAGGCGTCGTACGACGAGACGCTTGCCCGGGTGGCGGCCACGGTGGCGCTCCGGCGGCATGCGGGACGGCAGCGGATCGTCTTCGGGCCGGGTGGACGGGTGATCGAGCGGTCCGGGAAGGATCTGCGCGAGGTCGATCTGCTCGTCGGGTCCGGGGGAGTGCTGCGGCACAACGGGCCGGAGGTCGCGGCGCGGATCCTCGGTGGGATCTCGGTCGGGGCGCAGGAGGAGGGCTGGCTGGTACCGACCGCTGCGCGCACGTGCGTCGACTCCGACTATGTGCTGGCGGGTGTGGGATTGCTTGCCGAGCTCGATCCGAAGGCGGCCGAAGGACTGGCCGCCCATATTCATGGAACCGCCGAAGCCGGGCACTAGTCTCAGTGAGACTTGAGACCCCGGAGGTGTCATGAGCAAGCCGGACGAGCCGGTAGGGCGGGACGACTCGACCGACGTCCCCGAGGTTGGGCGCGACGAAGAGAGTCCGGTGGCGGACAATTCCGTGGCCGACAAGGTCAGTGCGACGGTGGTGCCGGATGATGAGCAGCATCTGACGGTGGCCTCCAGCAAGGGGACGATCGACACCGGGGTGACGCCGGGGATGCAGATCGCGAGTGCTTGGTCGTGGCGGTTCCTGGTGATCGTCGCGGCTGTGCTCGTGATCGCGTACGGGATGCGGTACCTGTCCGAGGTCGTCGTACCTGTGACCGTCGGCATCCTGCTCACCGCGCTGCTCGTGCCGGTGACCAACGCGCTCAGCCGGCTCAAGCTGCCGCGCGGAGCCGCCGCCGGGATCACCGTGATCGGCACGATCGTGCTGGTCGCGGGGCTGCTGACTCTGGTCGGGACGCAGATCGCGGGCCAGTTCGATCAGTTGTCCAGCCAGGTAGGCGAAGGCTGGCAGCAGCTGCGCGATCTGCTCCGGCTCAACTTCGGGCTGACCGAGAAGGACATCACCGACTCGCTGAACAAGCTCCGCGAAACTGTGATGAACGGAGGCGGGATCGGTCAGCGGGCAGCCGAGGTCGGGACCACCGCCACGCATGTCGTGGCCGGCTTGTTCATCGCGCTGTTCTGCCTGTTCTTCTTCCTGTACCAGGGCCCGCAGATCTGGGCCTGGGTGGTCCGGCTGTTCCCGCGGCACGCGCGCGAGAAGGCCGACTCGTCCGGTCGCAAGGCGTGGGTCTCGCTGACCGCGTTCGTCCGGGCGACCATCATCGTGGCCGCGGTCGACGCGGTCGGTATCTCGCTCGGCGCCGCGATCCTCGGGCTGCCGCTGGTGAGCGCGATCGGCATCCTGGTCTTCGTCGGCGCGTTCGTGCCGGTGGTCGGCGCCCTCGTCAGCGGCATCGTCGCCGTCCTGGTCGCGCTGGTCGCCAAGGGACCGATCGTGGCGATCGTCATGCTCGGTGTCGTGATCGCCGTCCAGCAGCTGGAGGCGCACGTCCTGCAGCCGTTCCTGCTCGGCCGCGCGGTCAACGTCCACCCACTGGCGGTCATCCTCTCGATCGCCACCGGCGTGATCATCGCCGGAATCGTCGGCGCCCTGCTGGCCGTCCCGACTGCCGCCGTCCTCAGCACCATCGTCAACCACCTGGCCGGCCACGACGTGGACCCGGAACCACCCCGCCCGATCCCACGCCGCCGCCCCCCAACCCCCAAACCCGAACCGACTAGCTAACGCCGGTACGCCGGAACGGCAGCGCCAGCCGGTAATGATCGGCCGGCGTGAGCCCGCTCAACCCGTTGAACGCGTCGAGCAACTTGCGCTCCTCGTAGGTGAAGTGGGTCTCGAGCAGTGCCGCCACCGTCGCGAGCTCCTGCTCCTGCGCGGCCGGCTCGAGCTGGTCGAGCACCTCGATCCGGCGCAGTGCACTGGCGACCAGGTAATGATCCTGCTTGAGCTCAGCCAGCACCGGCCGAAGCTCTGGATAGTGCTCGGCCAGCACCGTGAATGCGCCGTCGTCCTCGCCGGTGTGGTGGCTGGTGACGGCCTGGCAGAAGGTCAGGCAGTGTGCGCGGAGGTCGAGTCCACCGACGCCGGCCGCCCCTGCGGGGACGGCCGGCGTCGGCGGTTGTGGAAGGTGAGCTGGTGCTCAGTGCATTGCGGCGGCGGCTGAGGCTTCGAGGTTTTCGTCCTCGGGCTTCGGGGCGCCGTCGGTGCGGCCGGCCAGGCGCTGCTCCGGCGTGATGATCGCGATCACCAGGGCGATCGCCAGGAAGGGCAGCGAGACCAGGAACACGTCGTCCATCGCGCTGACCAGACCGTTCAGGGCCCAGCCCTTCATCGGCTCCTGCAGGGCGTGCAGCACCGGCACGCTGTTGGCTGCCTTGGACAGCGGCTCGACCATGTTCTGCTGAGCGGCCGGCACGATGTCGTGCAGGTGGTCCTTCAGCCGGCTGGTCAGTACCGCGCCGTAGACGGCCGTACCGATCGCTCCACCCATCGAGCGGAAGAAGGTCATCGTCGAGGTCGCGGTGCCCATGTGCTGCCGGGGCACGCTGTTCTGTGCCGCGGTGACGGTGATCTGCATCGACAGGCCCAGCCCGGCGCCCATCACGAACATGTAGATCGCCAGGTGCCAGTACGGCGTGTTCATGCCGATCGTGGACAGCAGCACCATCGCGCCGCCGACCAGGACCGCCGAGATGATCGGGTAGATCTTGTACCGGCCGGTCTTGCTCATCAGCTGGCCGCTCGGGATCGAGGCGGAGAAGATACCGACGATCATCGGCAGCAGCGCCAGACCCGACCGGGTCGGGGACAGGTCCTTGACGGCCTGCAGGTACAGCGGCAGGAAGATCAGCGCGCCGAACATCGCGAAGCCGAGCAGGAAGGCGTAGCCGGCGTATCCGGAGAAGATCCGGCCCTTGAACAGGTCCATCGGGATGATCGGCTCGGAGACCCGCAGCTCGACCAGGACGAAGGCGACGGCCAGCACGACCGCACCGATCAGCAGGGCGAGCGTGGTGCCGTTGCCCCAGCCGTTCGACGGGCCGGACCAGGAGACGGCCAGCAGCAGCGCGGTCACCGCGCCGGTCACGATCGAGGCGCCGAGGTAGTCGATCTTGTGGCTGCGCTTCACGTGCGGCAGCTTCAGGACGGCGGCGACGATGCCCAGGGCGACCAGGCCGATCGGCAGGTTGATCCAGAAGATCCAGCGCCAGCCGGGACCGTCGGTGAGCAGACCGCCGAGCAGCGGGCCGGCCACCGAGGAGAGGCCGAAGACGGCACCGAAGTACCCCATGTACTTACCGCGCTCACGCGGCGGGATCACGTCGCCGATGGTGGCGAAGGCGAGCGACATCAGACCGCCGGCGCCCAGACCCTGGACGGCGCGGAAGCCGATCAGCTGCTCGATGTTCTGCGACAGCGCGGACAGCACCGAGCCGCCGAGGAAGGTGAGGATCGCCGCGATGAACAGCGGGCGGCGGCCGTAGAGGTCGGAGATCTTGCCCCACAGCGGAGTGGAGGCGGTCGAGGTCAGCAGGTAGGCCGTGACCACCCAGGACAGCTTGTCCAGGCTGTTGAACTCGCTGACGATCTGCGGCAGCGCGGTACCGACGATGCTCTGGTCGAGTGCGGCCAGGAACATGCCGGCCATCAGGCCGCCCAGAATCACCAGGATGTTGCGGTGAGACAGATAGTTCGGTGCATTGCCATCAGGCGCCGCGACCGCGGGCTCAGTCGTGCTCATTGATTGTTCTCCACGTTCTGTACGTCGTTACGGTGCGCGGCGGCCGCAGCGGCCCACCCCTTGTCGGCCCATGCCTTGCCGGCGTCGCGCTCGTCGACGAGGTTGATCACCCCGTCGGCAAATCTGGTCATCAACTTCTCGAAGGTCTCGATGTCCGACTGCGTCCAGCCGTCCATCGCCTGGGAGAGCAGCTGCATCCGGCGCTTGGCCGCGGCCTCCCACTCGGCGATGCCCTGCTCGGTCAGCTCGACCCGGAAGGCCCGGCCGTCGTCGGGATCGGCCGAGCGCTGGAGCAGTCCCGCCTGCTCGAGCGCCCGGACATGGCGGCTGGCGGTGGAGGCGTCGATCTCCATCTTGGCCGCCAGGTCGGAGAGCCGCAGTGCCCCGTTGCACCGCAGCACGAACAGCACCAGGTGGGCGCTGTGGTCGATCGTGTCGCCGGCTTGCTTCGACTTCAACCGGCGGCCGATCCGGGTGAAGGCGTGCAGAACGCCCTCCACCGGCGTCTCCGGCACCCATCCCTCATTTACATGCATGGTGCAAGCATATACATGCTTGCGTGATACACGCAAATGAGTTTCCGGATCCGATTGGGAAGTCGCAAGTTGTTAACTTCCGGTCATCGAGTGGTCACACAGAGGTAACCAGTGAGAATGAGGCCATCCGGCGACAGGTGTGGAGGACGGCATGCAGCAGGTGGCAGTGGTGACCGGCGGGGGTTCGGGGCTCGGGCGGGAGATGGCTCTGGCACTCGCGGCAGCCGGCTTCCAGGTGACGGTGACCGGGCGCACCGAGGCGAAACTCCAGGAGACGGCCGACGCCGCTGGGACTGCCGTCGGCCCGGCGGGTGTGGGAGAGGTACGGACCGCAGTACTGGACGTCTGCGACGGCGCCGCGGTGTCGGCCTTCTTCGGTGGGCTGGAGCGGATCGACCTGCTGGTGAACAACGCGGGGACCGGGGCGCCGGCGGCCGCAGTACAGGATGTGACGGAGGAGGACTGGCGGCGGGTCGTCGACACCAACCTGACCGGGTCGTTCCTGTGTGCGCAGGCCGCCTTCGCACTGATGTTGCGGCAGGAGCCGTCGGGTGGGCGGATCATCAACAACGGGTCGATCTCGGCCCACGTCCCGCGCCCGCAGGCGATCGCGTACACGGCGTCCAAGCACGCGATCAGCGGGCTGACGAAGGCGCTGGAGCTGGAGGGCCGCCCGCACGGGATCACCTGCGGCCAGATCGACATCGGCAACGCGGCCACCTCGATGACCGCCAAGATGGGTGCCGGCGTCCTGCAGCCCAACGGCTCGATCGAGGTCGAGCCCACCTTCGATCCCAAGGTCGTCGCCGACTTCGTGGTCCAGATCGCCCAGCTCCCGACCGACGTCGCCGTCCCGACCCTGATGGTGATGGCCGCCGGCATGCCGTACGCCGGCCGCGGCTAGGACGACTCAGTGGGACGGAACTGAGAAGCTCCGGCCCAGCAAGGTGATGGTCAGCGCGGCGCCGTAGATCCGGTACGGACCGTGTACCGTGCCGGTCGCGGTCGAGCCGTTCGGCAGCTTGACCGTGAACTCGCCATCGACATCCTTGCCCTCCCAGGCGAGTGCACCGGTGACCGAGAGATCACGCGTGAACCGGGCCCGGTCGAAACGGAACGGCGGATCCTGCCCGTCCTCGTAGGTCACCGCACCGCCCCGCAGACCGGCCGAGGTCACGCCCTGGATCGAGGCCATCTCCTGGAGGCCGTCCATCAAGGTCCACCCGATCACCGTCGCCGCCCTGCGCAGGTCGGTCGAGGCGGCCAGGCCATGTGTTTGCCGAGCCGGCGGAGCGGCGGCGGTGGTGACCGGGAAGCTGCCGGGCAGCCAGACCGGCGACTCCGGCGCCCGGGCGCAGGACGCATCGCCGAGCTCATGCGTGAGGATGAACCGCTGCATGACGTCGGCCGCGCAATCGGACCAGAGCCAGGGGATGTGGCCCGAGCCGGCGACCGTGAGCTGCTGGGCGCCGACCAGGGAGTCGGCCGCCAGCCGCACGACGGACGGCGGGAGGCCGAAGTCGAGTTCGCCGGCCATCACCAGAGCGGGGACACCGGTGATCTTGGTGCCGACCGGGAAGTTCGGCCGATCCTCCCATGTGGACGCGATACACGGCAGCGGTTGGTATCCGGCGTACCCGGGCGTCGCCCAAGCCCCCTTGCTGATTGGCCCATACATGGCCGGCTCTGCTCTGTACGCCGCCGAGTACTGCCGTTGCCGCGTCGCAGCGGGCGCGCCCTTGTCCCACTGGACCGGCTGATCCACACACGTCCTCGCCAGCCAGTGGCCCCGCGACTCCTCGCGTGGAGAACCGCTGTCGTGTGGGCCGTTGGCCGGGTCGACGTTGGCGGCCAGCCTGAGGAGCGGTACCGGATCCCCCTTGCGCAAAGCCGTAGCTGCTTGGATGACCTCGGACGGGCCCACATAGTCGGCGTAGAAGATGATGCCGTTGGCCAGCAGGTTCTCGGTCACAGTGAGCTTGTGTGGCTCGCCGTGCGAGTCGATGCCGGTGCCCTTCAGCGGCTTGCTCCGTAGCCGGGCGGCCAGCCAGTACAGGGTTTCTGCTGGGTCTGGGTTCGCAGCGTCGCAGGCAGGCGTGCGGCGGCAGAGTGTGGTGAGCATGCCGGCCCAGGCCTTCGGTGGATAGGCATAGAACGGATCGGTGCCCACTGTCGCCGCAGGAGAGCCGATCACGATCGACCGGACGTTGCCGGTCCAGCGGGCCGTGTAGGTGAGCATGTCGTTGCCTGCGTACGAAGGACCGAGCAGGTCGATCTTGCCGTAGCCCAGGGCGCGCCGGACGTCCTCGAGGTCGTCGGCGACATCGATGGTGCTGTAGAAGTTCGCGGTGTCACCCAGCTGGTCGTGGCACTGGGCAGCGGAGGCGTAGAACGGCCCACCGTGCTGCCAGGCATCGCAGTTGATCGCTGCGGACAGTCCTACACCGCGCTGGTCGATGAAGGCAACGTCGCGAGTCTTGCTGACCTCTGCCAGGAGAGTGGGGCCTTGGTAGTGCTGCCCGCCGACCGTGATCGAGGCGCCGGGACCGCCCTCGCTGGTGAAGACGGCGCCGTCGGCGATCGGCCCGGTGTGGGGGAAGACCTCTACGTGCAGCGGAATCGTCCGCCCGTCCGGATGCCGCCGGTTCAGCGGGACCGGCAGCGTCCCGCACTTGAACGTCGGCTCGTCCGGGCACGGCGACAAGGTGAGTGCCGGTACCGGCGTCCCTTTCACCACCGGCACCGCCGCGGTGGTGACGACCGGGCTCAGTGCCAGCGTCAGGCTGGCGACGACGGCCACGGCACTCGCAATCCTCATAGCAGGCCCCTTCCCCTCGCCTACCAGCTCATCAGCCGCTGCCGCCGAGCACATCCACGCCCGCACCACACTGGGAGTGAGGGCTGGCACCGATTGACGGATCACCCGGCGGACTCCGACCATTCAGGAGTGCGGGCGCGAATCCTGATCGTGGACGACTATGTGCTCTTCCGCAGTTCGGCACGCCGGATGCTCGAATCCCAGGGCCTGCAGGTGGTGGGCGAGGCCGGCGACGGGGCTGCGGCGATCGCTGCTGTCCGGGAGCTGCGTCCGGACGTCGTCCTGCTGGATCTGCAGTTGCCCGACATGGACGGCTTCGAGGTGGCCCGCCTGCTCGCCGCCGAGCCCGATCCGCCGGCCGTGGTACTGACCTCGATCCGGGCGGCGTCCGACTACGGCGCCCGGTTGACCGCCGCCGCGGCCCGGGGCTTCGTCCCGAAGGTCGAGTTGTCCGGGGCAACGATCTCCGCCGTACTCGGGGAGCCGGGATGATCGTCGTCGCGGGGATCGCCGCCACGCTGGCGTACGGCTGGCTCGCGCTGACCGCGGATGCGATCGGCTGGCAGTTCAGCGCGATCCCCTGGCTGTATGTGATGGCCGGGCTGATCGCGCTGCAGCGGCGGGCTGGGGTCCGGATCGGGCTGCTGCTGGGACTGACCGGGCTCGCCTACACGATGCTGCCGTTGCAGTCGTCCCGGATCCCGGCGGTGTGGACGACTGCGATGGCGCTGGACCTGGCGATCATCCCCGCCCTGGCGCTGCTGTTGCTGGCCTTCCCCGACGGCCGGCTGAAGCGCCGCTGGGAGCGCGCTTTCGTGCTCGCCACTGTGATCGCGCTGGTCTGCTGGACAGTGATTCCGATGGCCTGGCTCCAGCCGAACGCCTACGGCTGCACCGACTGCCCGAGCGGCCTCAACCTGCTGGAGATCGACGACCCCCTGCTCGGCCTGCGGCACATCTACGAGATCTTGCCCAACCGGGTCTACTTCCTGGCACCGATGCTCCTGCTGCTGGCCGCGGTCTGTGTACTGCGCTGGGTCCGGGCGAGCCGCGCCCGCAAGCGAATCACCGGCGTGGTGCTCCTCGCTGCGATTCCATTGCTCTTAGCAATGACTACGCAGATCATCTACTTCTCCTTCAAGCTCTACGACCAGTACCCGGGCTTCGTCGACCCGCTCTACCAAATCGCCATGTATGCCGGTCTGGCCCACCCCGTCGCCTACCTGCTCAGCCTGTGGTGGCTCTGGAGCCGCAAGGCGAAGGTCAGTGGGCTGGTACTGGAGCTTGCCGGTCAGCCATCGCCGGAACTGCTCGAGCGTGCCGTCGGGAAGGCACTCGGCGATCCGACCCTGGTGGTCGGCCGATGGGACGGCGAGCGCTACGTGACCGCCGATGGGTGCACGCTGGAGCCAGCGTCCGAGGGGACTCGGCGGACGACCTACTTGGAGAGCGAAGGCAAGCCGTTGGCTGTGGTGGTGCATGACTCAGCTCTGCTCGACGATGGCGCGCTACTGAACTCGGTAGGCGCGGTGACCCGGCTGGCGGTCGACAACGAGCGCCTGCAGGCCGAGTTGACCGCGCAGTTGGAGGAGGTCCGGGCGTCGCGCTCACGGATCGTTGCGGCGACTGATGGTGAGCGGCGACGGCTGGAGCGGGATCTGCACGACGGTGCGCAGCAGCGGCTGGTCACGCTCACCTTGGACGCTCGACTGGCGGCGGCGAGCTCCAGCGACCCGGCCGTGCGGCAGTCGGTGGCTGCGATCGCTGATGGTCTGACAGTGGCGCTTGCCGAGCTACGGGAGCTTGCCCGGGGCATTCATCCGTCGATGCTCGGGGAGAACGGGTTGGGGTCTTGCCTCCAGACGTTGGCGGAGCGTTCCGCAGTACCGGTGCGGTTGGTTGGAGTGTCTGAGCGGCGGTATCCGGCAGCGGTCGAGACGGCGGCGTACTTCGTGGTGTCCGAGGCGCTGGCCAATGCGGCCAAGCATGCGATGGCTAGTGAGGTCGTGGTGTCGCTAGCGGAGACCGGTGGTCGGCTGGTCGTCGAGGTCGCCGACGACGGAGTTGGTGGTGCCGACCCGGCTGCTGGGTCGGGGTTGGGCGGGCTGGCGGACCGGGTGGCGTCGGTCGATGGCGTACTGCGAGTGGAGAGCGCGCCTGGTTGCGGTACGCGGGTAGTTGCGGAGTTCCCATGCGTGTCGTGATCGCGGACGACTCGCTGCTGTTCCGGGAGGGGCTGGCTCGCGTACTGGTGGATGCGGGCTTCGAGGTCGCGGGACAGGTCGCGGATGCCGATGAGTTGCAGCGGTGTGTGGATCGTGAGTTGCCGGACGTGGTGATCGTCGACATCCGGATGCCACCGGGGTACTCGACCGAGGGGCTGGTGGCTGCGCAGAGTATTCGCGAGCGGCACCCGGGTACCGGCGTACTGGTGCTGTCGCAGTACGTCGAACCGCAGTACGCGATGTCGCTGCTGTCCTCGGGGGCGACTGCGGCGGGTTATCTGCTGAAGGACCGGGTTGCAGAGCTGACGGAGTTCGCCGAGGCGGTCCGCCGGGTGGCCCGCGGTGAGCTGCTGATCGACCCGGCGGTGGTGCGGCAACTGCTCGACCGGCGGCGCAAGCACAATCCGATCGACCAGCTCACCGAACGTGAGCGCGACGTGCTCGCCCTGATGGCCCAGGGCCGTTCCAACCAGTCGATCACCGACACGCTCGTGCTCAGCCCGAAGACGGTCGAGGCGCACGTCCGGGCGATCTTCCGCAAGCTCGAACTGCAGCAGACGGCCGACGATCACCGCCGGGTGCTCGCGGTCCTGGCCTACCTCCGGTCCGAACCCGCCGGGTGATTGCCCAAATCCACAAGAGCATTGTCGGCGGGCCGGTTTAGGGTCTTGGTGTGGAGGAACAGCGGGAGTCGTTGGTGCGGGCGCGGGGGTTGCGGAAGTCCTATGGGGATTTCGAGGCCGTCGCGGGGATCGACCTGGACGTCTGGAAAGGGGAGGCCTTCGGGTTTCTCGGGCCGAACGGCGCGGGCAAGTCGTCGACGATGCGGATGATCGGGGCGGTGTCTCCGGTCAGCGGCGGGGAGCTGCGGATCCTCGGGATGGATCCGGGGACCGAGGGACCGGCGATCCGGGCCCGGCTGGGCGTGTGCCCGCAGGACGACACGCTCGACGTCGAGCTGTCCGTGCACGAGAACCTGACCGTCTACGGCCGGTACTTCGGGCTGAGTCGCGCCGAGTGCCGGGACCGGGCCGACGAGCTGCTCGAGTTCGTCGCGCTGACCGAGAAGGCCAAGGTCAAGGTCGACGAGCTGTCGGGTGGGATGAAGCGGCGGCTGACGATCGCCCGGTCCCTGGTGAGCAAGCCCGATCTGCTGCTGCTCGACGAGCCGACGACCGGGCTCGACCCGCAAGCGCGGCACCTGCTCTGGGACAAGCTGTTCCGGCTCAAGCAGGACGGCGTCACGCTCATCATCACCACGCACTACATGGACGAGGCCGAGCAATTGTGCGACCGGCTGGTCGTGATGGACGCGGGCAAGATCGCGGCCGAGGGGTCGCCGGCCGAGCTGATCCGGGACTACTCGACCCGTGAGGTGACCGAGTTGCGGTTCGGGCCCGAGGTGATGATGGCGGATCACGATGCGCTCGCAGGCAAGGTGGAGGACCTCGCGCAGCGGATCGAAGTACTGCCTGACCGTCTGTTGCTCTACACCGATGACGGGGAGGGTGCGGTCGCGGCCGTGCACGAGCGCGGGTTGCAGCCGGCCGCGGTACTGGTCCGCCGGTCAACGCTGGAGGACGTGTTCCTGCGGCTCACCGGCCGGACGTTGGTCGACTGAGATGACCGTGCTCGTGGTGGAGAACGGCCGTCGCCAGTTCGACTACTGGCTGACGGTCTACAAGCGCACCTGGAAGGGCAGCCTGGTCAGCAGCTTCCTGCTGCCGCTGCTCTACCTGGCCGCGATGGGGATCGGGCTCGGCTCGTTCGTCGACGACAACGGGACCGGCGCGCTCGGCGGGGTCAGCTATCTGCAGTTCATCGCGCCCGGACTGCTCGCGGCGACCGCGTTGCAGATCGGCGTGGCCGAGTCGACCTATCCGGTGATGGGCGGGATCAGGTGGCATAAGACCTACTTCTCGATGATCGCGACGCCGCTGCGGCCGGCCGACGTGATGTACGGGCAGTTGGCATTCATTGCCTTCCGGGTGGTCACGACGTGCGCGGTGTTCGTCGCAGTCATCGCTGCCTTCGGTGGGTTGAAGACAGGCTGGGGAGTGCTCGGCTTGCCGGTCGCTCTCCTGGTCGGGCTGGCCGTGTCGGCGCCGGTCTGCGCATACGCTGCGACGCTCGACAACGACTCGGGCTTCGCGATGGTCTTCCGGTTCGGCGTCATCCCGGCGTTCCTGTTCTCGGGCGCTTTCTTCCCGGTCTCCCAGCTGCCGAACTGGATCGAGTGGCTCGCGTACCTGAGCCCGTTGTGGCACGGCGTCGAGCTGTCGCGTGACCTCAGCCTGGGCACGGTCGAGCTACTGCCCGCGCTCGGCAACGTCGCCTATCTGCTGGCGTGGTTCACCATCGGCAGCTGGCTCGCCGTGCGCACCCTGACCCGGAGGTTGATCAGCTGATGGCCACTCTGACCGCCCGGGTCGTCCCGCTGCCGATCAAGCCCGGCAACGGCCGCACCTTGGTCGAGCGCAACTTCCTGGTCTACCGGCGATCCTGGGTCGTCTTCCTCTCCGGTTTCTTCGAGCCGGTCTTCTACCTGCTCTCGATCGGCATCGGTGTCGCCCAGCTGGTCGGCGACTTCACCCTCGCCGACGGCACAAAGATCGGGTACGCCGCGTTCGTCGCGCCGGCGATGCTGGCCAGTTCCGCGATGAACGGCGCCATCTTCGACTCGACGTACAACATCTTCTTCCGGATGAAGTACGCCCGGCTCTACGACTCGATGCTCGCGACCCCGCTCAGACCGTGGGACGTCGCGACCGGTGAAGTCACCTGGGCCTTGCTCCGGGGTGCCTGCTACTCGGCGATGTTCATCCTGGTGATGCTCGTGCTCGGGCTGATCCGGTCGTGGTGGGCGTTGCTCGCGCTGCCGGTCTCGGTGCTGCTCGGCTATGCGTTCGCGGGCGCCGGGATGGCGCTGACGACGTTCATGCGGAGCTGGCAGGACTTCGAGTTCGTCCAGCTCGCGACGATGCCGATGTTCCTGTTCTCGGCGACCTTCTACCCGGTCGAGACCTACCCGGGCTACATCCGCTGGCTCGTCGAGATCACCCCGCTCTACCAAGGCGTCGCGCTCGAACGTGCGCTCACCACTGGCGCGGTCAGCTGGACCCTGCTCATCAACGCCTTGTACCTCGCGGTGATGGGCACCGCGGGGATGTACGTCGCCTCCCGTCGCCTGGGAAAGCTCCTGCTCAAGTAAGGGCCAGCGTGGCTGCCGTGAAGAGCAAGCAGGCCGAGGCGGCGCCCGGATCCAGGTGACCGACGCTGCGTTCGCCCAGATAGCTGGCACGGCCTTTGCGAGCAAGCATGTCGACGGTCGAATCGCGGCCGGCCGAAGCGGCGAGCAGGCCGGCGTGGAAGACATCAGGCAGGTCGTACTGTGCGGAGGCCGCGGCGTCGATCGCGTCGACCGCCGGTGCGAGTACGTCGTACAGGGTCTTGTCGCCGGCCTCGGCGCGACCGCGGGCGACGACTCCGGCCACACCGGCCCGCAAGCCGAGTACGAATCGGCGTGCGTCCAGGTCCGGATCGTTGCCGACGGCATCACCAAGGCGGAGGAAGAAAGTGCCGAAGAGCGGACCAGCGGCGCCACCGACATTGCTCACGACGGTCTGGCCGACGTGGCTCAACAGCTCGCCCGGCAGTTGCGGTGCGGCCGGCAGGCCGGCCGCGACCACGGTGAAGCCACGGTCGAGATTGGTGCCGTGGTCGGCGTCGCCGATCGCCGCATCGAGTGCGTTGAGCCGGTCGTGATGAACGCCGACCAGCCCGCTGAACTCGTGCACCCAGCGGGCGAGCAGTTCCGCCGTGATGCGGTCGCTCATACCTGTACCTCCTCGCGCCTCGCTGCCCTCGTGCGGGACAGCGCGGCGAAGGTGAGCCCGGCCAGTACTCCGGCGCTGAGCTCGGCGAGCAGGTAGACGGGGAGCTGGGCGAAGTGCACCTGGCCGCCGGCAAGCTGCTGGATCAGCATCGGCCCGACCGTACGGGCCGGGTTGATCGAGGCGCCGGTGATCGGGGCGACCGGGATGATCGCGCCGAAGACGACCAGCCCGATGGCGAGCCCGGCGAACCCGGGGGCAGCCTTGCGATGCGTCGCCCCGAAGACCGTGAGGACCAGGATGAAGGTCCCGACGAACTCGGCCGTGAACGCCTGGACGTTGCCGACACCCGTGCCGTAGGTCGCGATGCCGAGCCCGAGGTCGCTCGCCTTGGACCCGAGTACGCCGAGAATCGCGGCCGCGCCGACGACGGCTCCGGCCAGTTGGGCGCCGACGTACGCCGGCACCAGGGGCCACGGGAACTTGCCCGTCGCGGCCAGGCCGACCGTGACGGCGGGGTTGATGTGGTTGCCGGAGATCGGGCCGAGCGCGTACACGGTGGCGACCACCGCGGCCGCGAAGGCGAGCGAGATCATCCCGAGGTCGGCCATCGTGAACGGTGCCGAGCCGTTCACGATCAGCGTCGCGGGGACGGCGCCGACCCCGACGAACACCAGGATCGCGGTACCGATCAGTTCGCCGGCCAGGCGCTGGGGCAGGGAGTTTTCGTCCATGGGAAGTCCTTCCGGGAGGTTCCGGAGTACAGGATGGGGATCTGAAACTCATTCGGCATTGTCGAATGGTTCTCGGAACATACGCCTGTGGTTCACTGCTGTAAAGATGTGTTCGATCCACTGAGGGGAACTGGGATGATCCAGTCCGTCGACCGGGCGATCCGGATCCTCGGAGTGCTGCAGGGTGCCCGCCGGCTGAGCCTGTCGGAGGTCGCGAGCCGGCTCGACCTGCCGCCGTCGACCGTGCACGGGATCCTCAAGACGCTGCAGGCGCACGGCATGGTGGTGCAGGATCGTGACTCGAACCGGTACCAGCTCGGCCCGGCGGTGCTCAAGCTCGGCAACGTCTACCTGGACACCCTGGAGCTCCGCTCCCGTGCGGTGACCTGGTCGGAGGAGCTCGCCCGGCGCAGCGGGCACGCGGTCCGGACCGGGGTGCTCACCTTCGACGAGGTGGTGATCATCCACCACGAACCCAGGCCCGACGGCAGTCGCCAGATGCCCGAGGTCGGCATCGTCATCCCTGCCCATGCAAGCGCGCTGGGCAAGGCGCTGCTCGCCTTCCTGCCGGAGCAGGTGGACGAGCTGACCGGCGGCAAGCTGCGCAGCATGACGTCGGAGACGCTGGTCGATCCGGCCGTACTGCGCGCGCAGCTGGCCGAGGTCGCCAAGGAGGCGCTGGCCACCGAGCGGGAAGAAGCGGTCCTCGGCGAGGCGGGGATCGCGGCGCCGATCTTCGATGCGTCCGGAGTGGCGGTCGGTGCCATCGGCATCGTCCTCCCGGCCGCCGACTGGCCGCCGGCGGAGTCGAGCTTCACCGCTGTCCGTGAGGCGGCCCGCAACATCTCGCGGGAGCTGGGCGCTCCGCGCTGGCCCGTTCCCGCCTGACGATCGGCTGATCTTTACAGGCAGATGAACGCGACCTATGGTGTGAAATCCATTCGACATTATCGAATGCAGTTCACAAGCCGAGAGGGTTGCCGCCGTGAAGAAGCTCATCAACGCACCGGTCGATGTGGTTCCCGAGATGCTGCGCGGGTTCGCGCTCGCCAATCCCGCGCTGGTGCTCCTGGGGGACGGCGTAGCGGCCCGTGCCGATGCCGGGGAGTTGAAGGCTGCCGGGCAGGTCGCGCTGATCTCCGGTGGCGGGGCCGGCCACGAGCCGGCGCACGCCGGGTATGTCGGTCGCGGGATGCTGACGGCAGCCGTGGCCGGTGACGTCTTCAGCTCGCCGTCGGCGGATGCCGTCCTGACCGCGATCCGCGCTGTCGGCGGTCCGGCGGGTGTGCTGCTGATCGTGAAGAACTACACGGGGGACCGGCTGAACTTCGGGCTCGCCGCGGAGATCGCCCGCGGTGAAGGGATCCCGGTCGAGGTCGTCGTGGTCGCGGATGACGCCGCGCTCGCGGACAGCGATGAGAACGCGGGGCGGCGCGGTCTCGCCGGTACGGTCCTCGTGCACAAGATCGCCGGTGCGGCGGCCGAAGCCGGCCAGTCGCTCGACGACGTCGCCCGGCTCGCCCGGGCGGCAGCCGGTTCGGTGGCGACGATGGGGGTCGCGTTGACCGGTTGCACGGTGCCCACGGCCGGCAAGCCCGGCCTCGACCTCGGCCCGGACGAGATCGAGTGGGGTCTCGGCATCCACGGCGAACCAGGGGTCGAGCGCGGCCAGATCCCGACCGCCGACGAGATCGTCGACCGCCTGCTCGGCCGGCTGAGCGCCGATCTCGAACTGGCCGAGGGCGATCGCGTCGTCCTGCTGGTCAACAACCTCGGCGGCACACCGGCGATGGAGCTGGGCATCATCGCCCACCGAGCCGTCGACCACCTGGCCGCCCGCGGCATCGTTCTGGAACGCCTCTGGGTAGGCACCTTCCTCACCGCCCTCGAAATGGCCGGCTGCTCCTTGTCCGTGGCCCGGGTAGGCGACCAGGCGCTGGCTCTGCTGGATTCCCCTACGCAGACCGCAGCCTGGCCGGCGGCGCATCTCGGCCGACTCTCGTCAAACCCTGAAACACGTCCGGTTCCTTCGGAACCAGGCGAACTGAAGCCGGCTGTCGATGAGTCGCTCTGGCGTTCGGTCACGGTCGTCTGCAACGCTTTGATCGCCGTCGAGCAGCAGCTCACCGATCTCGACCAGCTCGTCGGCGACGGCGACCTCGGGATCAGCCTCGCCCGCGGCGCACAAGCCGTCCTCGCCGCCAAGCCCGACTACGACGGCACCGATCACGCGTCCACCCTCCGGGGGATCGCGGCCACCATCCGCCGGACCGTCGGCGGTACCTCCGGTCCGCTCTACGCGGCCCTTGTACTGCGAACCGCAACCGCCCTCACCGCGGGCCGTTCCTGGCCTGAGGCCTTCGAGCAAGGCGTCGGCGCCGTCGCCGAACTCGGTGGCGCCGCACTCGGCGACCGCACCATGCTCGACGCGTTGATCCCAGCGGCGGCCGCGCTGCGTACCGGCGTACTGGCCGACGCAGTAGTTGCTGCACGCAACGGTACCGACAGGACGGCCGACATCCAGGCGCGACGTGGCCGCTCGAGCTATCTCGGCGACCGTGCGCTCGGCACCGTCGACCCCGGCGCCGAGGCCGTCGTCATCTGGCTGGACGCGCTCGCCACCGAGAAAGCTCCCGAAGCGATCAGCTGATCAATCCGCGCAGCCACCACGTCGCACCACGGACCATGGCCTCGGCGCTCGGACCGGACAGGTGGTCGGGTAGGTACAGCGAGGTCATGGTCTGGTGGAGCGCGCCCAACTCCTCGGCCAACTTGAGCGCCCGACGCAACGCCTCCGGTGAGGCGTAGGCCTCCCACTCGGCGAGGTAGGCGTCCTTCACCCGCTGGTCGGTCGACAGCGGCGACCGCTTCTCGACGAACGTCACCAGGTCGAGGAACGGATGCGACACCGCCGCGTCGGTCCAGTCGAACGCGAGCACCTTGCCGTCTCGTACGGCGAGGTTGCGCGGATGCAGATCCCCGTGCAGCAACGTCTCCGGTACGCCGATAGCCGACAGCTCAGCAATAGCCGCCCGCAACTCGTCCGCCCGCCGCGGCAGCTTCACACGCTCAGCCCGCTCGAGCTGCTCGGTCGCCGGGTTGGGCCCGAAGAGCTGGTCGATGGCGCCGTCGAGCACCGCGAGCCGGCGATCGACACAGGTGAAGGACAGCAACCGGTCCGGCTGATCCGCGAAGCTGCGCTGCAACCGTGCATGCCCGCGCAACGACTCGATCCACACCGCCACCTCGGGTTCGCGAGCCAACGGCGGACCTAGATCTGGGAGCAGCATCCAAGCGCGCTGCTCGTCGATCGCCAGCGGTGCCGGGACCTCGCCCGGCCGCGCCTCGGAGAGCCGCTGCAACAGCACCGGCTCATGCGCGAACAACAGCGGCAACGCGTCGGGGCGAGCCGGGCGGATCGTGCTCGAATGCGCGAGCGCCTTGAAGTACACGTCGCCCTTGCTCGTCGGCAGCCGCAGGACGTTCGACAAACCCCACGACCGCACTTGGGCCGGTATGCCCGTCCGCGGAGTGCCGGCCGCGGCTAGTTGCTCGTCGATCCACGGCAGCGCCTCGGCGTACCAGCCGGGTCTGGTCCAGGCCGGCGTGACCGGGGAGTCCGGTGGCAAGGCGAGCTGCTCGCGGGCAACTGAGACCAGCGGGTCGTCGAAGGACGACACCCAGGAAGCGTCGGCGGGAACCGAGCCCACACTCACCATCAGGTACGAGGTCTCACCCGGCCGGGCGTCGAGGCAGGTCAGCACGCACGCCTCGATCCCCAGCTCGGAGCGCAACGCCCGGACCGGAGCGTCGACATCGGGGAACCAGAACTCGTCCGCGATTGATACCCGTGGGAGTCCGGAAGGCAGCACCAGCAGGGATTCGTCGTCCGGATGCACCACTACGGCC
The DNA here is from genome assembly GCF_040681515.1 of Kribbella sp. NPDC051718. Lineage (NCBI taxonomy): Bacteria > Bacillati > Actinomycetota > Actinomycetes > Propionibacteriales > Kribbellaceae > Kribbella > Kribbella sp. NPDC051718. Next base: position 103,138 of record NZ_JBFAYZ010000015.1, read on the forward strand.
GTGACTTTCACAGCACCTCCTGTCACCGTCCGCAGCGTAGCTGGCGGGTGCTGAACGGCCCACTGATTTAACGCCCGGCAGTAGCTGGCTGCAACCGATCAGGCACGGCGTGCGTCCGATCAGGATGTTCAGAGCTTTCAGAGCGCGGATGCGCCGGATCAAGGATCAGCTGGCCTTGCTGGAGCAGCTGAGAGTGCCGCTGGAAGACCTGCCCGGCGGGCAGGATCAGTGGATCGAGGACTCGATGGAGTGGTTCATCGAGCAGATCGGGTCCGACGTCTTCAACCGTCCGATCGTGCGGCCGTCCACCTTCGTCCCTGCCACCTACGACGGTTCGGAGGCGGCCGCCAGGAGGTTGTTCGAGAAGGTCCGGGAGCGGATGGGCGTACCACCCGGCCGGCTCGTGGTGCGGTTCGACCTGGACGACCTCGACCCGGCGTCGATCCGGACCAGGGCACAGCGGGAGCTGGCCGGCGCGACCAGGCTGCGGTTCGGCCTGTGGGTGCCGGGGCGCAACCGGAACACCGTCTACACCAGCGCGCGGCTGCTCGGTGAGCCGTCCGTGCTGGTCGCGAACTTCGCCCACGAGATCGGTCACGAGCTGCTGATCGGCGGTGGCCGGATCACGGCCGACCGGCCCGACCAGGAGTCGCTGACCGATCTGCTCGCGGTCTTCCAGGGCTTCGGCATCTTCGTCGCCAACGCCTCCTTCGGCCGGCTGCCCGGCGGCGGGCGCAACGCCACGATGGCGATGTTCTACCTCCGCGAGCGCGCCCTCACCGACGCCCTCGCCTACTACGCCTTCCGCCGCGGCACCCGTGGTGTCCCACCCTGGGAGGACGAGCTCGACCGCCCGGTCCGCTCCGGCCTGGTCGCCCGCCTCAAGCAACTACAAGACGCGGCCCAGCCCGGTAAATAAGCACCCCGGACGCTCTGTCGCATCTAGTGTGGGAAGGGTGAGCATCACTGCGGCTGAGATTGCCAGGGCAGCGGATCTGCTGCACGACGTGGTGGCCCCGACCCCGTTGGAGTACTCGCGGTGGTTGAGCGACCTGGTCGGCGGCGACGTGTTCCTCAAGTGCGAGAACCTGCAGCGGACCGGGTCGTTCAAACTGCGCGGCGCGTACGTCCGGATGGCGCGGCTGTCCAAGAAGGAGCGGGCGCTCGGCGTCGTCGCGGCCAGCGCGGGCAACCACGCGCAGGGCGTCGCGCTCGCGGCCCAGTTGCTCGGCATCAAGGCGACGGTGTTCATGCCGCACGGCGCACCGATCCCCAAGGAGAAGGCCACCCGGGCGTACGGCGCGGAGATCCGCTTCGTCGGCACCTCGATCGACGACTGCCTGATCGCGGCGCGGGCGTTCGAGGCGGAGACCGGTGCGATCCTGATCCACCCGTTCGACCACCGCGACATCGTCGCCGGGCAGGCGACCACCGGGCTGGAGATCGTCGAACAGTGCCCGCAGGTGCGGACGGTCGTCGTACCGACGGGAGGCGGCGGCCTGATCGCGGGGATCGCGCTCGCGATGCAGCGCGATGGGATGCCGATCGAGGTCGTCGGCGTCCAGGCGAAGGGCGCAGCGGCGTACCCGGCCTCGCTTGCAGCCGGTATGCCGGTGCAGCTCGACAAGATGGCGACCATGGCCGACGGGATCGCCGTCGGGCTGCCGGGGACCGTCCCGTTCGCGGCGATCCAGCAGTACGTGAGCGGCGTACTGACTGTCGATGAGGACTCGTTGTCGAAGGCACTCCTGCTGGTGCTCGAGCGCGCCAAGCTGGTCGTCGAGCCGGCCGGTGCTGCCGCCGTGGCCGCGGTACTGGACGACCCCAAGCGGTTCAAGCCGCCGCTCGTGGTGGTGCTGTCCGGCGGCAACATCGACCCGTTGCTGTTGATGCGGGTGATCCGGCACGGCATGGCGGCCGCCGGCCGCTACCTGTCCTTGCGGGTCCGCATCCCCGATACCCCAGGCGGGCTGGCGACGTTGCTCGGCCGGCTCGCCGAGGTGGACGCCAACATCATCGAGGTGCTGCACGAGCGCATCTCGGAAACGCTCAGCCTGGACGAGGTCGAGGTCGCGTTGCAGCTCGAGACCCGCGGTGAGGACCACCGCGAGCGGGTACTGGCGAGCTTGAGCACCAACGGATACACGTACACGCTCAACTAGAAGGAGCCCCCGGTGAAGGTCATCGCACTGGCTACAGCAGCTTTGTTGCTCACGGCAGCCTGTACTCCGGGCTCCGACAACCCGAGTGGCGGTGCGAGCGCGCCGAGCTCGGTGAAGACCGACGCGGGCGCGCTGGGGGACGTGTCGCTGACCGTCTGGGACCAGGAGGTGCGCGGTGGGCAGGCGGCCCAGATGGCCGAGCTCAACAAGCAGTTCCAGGCGAAGTACCCGAACATCAAGCTCAAGCGGGTCTCGCGGTCCTTCGACGATCTCAAGACCACGTTGCGGCTCGCGCTGACCGGTAACGACGCGCCGGACGTCGTCCAGGCGAACAACGGCCGCTCGGACATGGGCGAGTTCGTCAAGGCCGGACAGCTCGTGCCGCTGGACAAGTGGGCGGAGGCGTACAGCTGGAAGAGCCGGTATCCGGCCTCGGTACTGCAGTATTCGCGGTACTCGGCGGACGGCAAGACCTTCGGCGAGGGCAACCTCTACGGGATGCCGCAGGTCGGCGAGGTCGTCGGCATCTACTACAACATGACCAAGCTGGCCGCGCTCGGGGTGGAGCCGCCCAAGACCTGGGCCGACTTCGAGGACGCGCTGGGCAAGGCGAAGGCGGCCGGCGAGGTGCCGATGCAGTTCGGCAACCTCGACAAGTGGCCGGCCATCCACGTCTTCGGCACGGTGCAGGACAAGAACGTGCCGGCCGAGCAGATCACCACGCTCGCCTTCGGGCGCGCGGGGGCCTCGTGGAAGACGGCGGAGAACACCAAGGCCGCCGAGACGCTGGTGTCGTGGGTCGACAAGGGCTACTTCAACCAGGGCTTCAACGGGCAGGGGTACGACCCGGCCTGGCAGGACTTCGGCAAGGGCAAGGGTGTCTTCCTGATCGCCGGTACCTGGTTGCAGGCCGATCTGCAGAAGGCGCTCGGCGACAAGGTCGGCTTCATGCTCCCGCCGGGTGCGGCGGCCGACGAGAAGCCGGTCGTGACCGGTGGTACGGGGTTGCCGTTTGCCGTTACGAACAAGGCGAAGAACCCGGATGCGGCGGCGGCGTACATCAACTTCATCACCAGCCCGGATGCGATGAAGGTGCTGACCAGCACGGGCAACTTGCCGATCGCGGATACGTCGGCGCAGCAGGCACCTGCTGGGCTCGCGGCTGACATCTTCAATGCCTTCGGGACGGCGGTCGGCAAGGAAGGGCTCGTCCCGTATCTCGACTACGCGACGCCGACGATGTACGACACGCTCGGGGCGGCACTGCAGGACCTGCTGGCGAAGAAGGCGACTCCGGCGCAGTTCGTCGACAAGCTCGAGGCCGACTACAGCAAGTTCGCCGGCAAGTGAGTTCACCTCCTGGCGAGCCGCGCAAGATCGGCTACCTCTACATCCTGCCCGCTTTTCTCGTCTATGCGGCGTTCCTGCTCTATCCGCTCGCGCGGGCCGTGCATCTGTCCTTGTTCGAGTGGGACGGGATCACGCTCGGGAAATTCGTTGGCCTGAGCAACTACGCGGACGTGATCGCGGACGGCGGGCTGCGCGCAGCCTTCGGGCACGCGCTGGTGCTGATCGTCTTCTATTCGGTACTTCCGGTGGTGATCGGGCTGGCGCTGGCGTCGGTGCTGCAGCGGGCTCGTGTTCGCGGGCTCGGGTTCTTCCGGACCATCGTGTTCCTGCCGCAGGTGATCGCGATGGTTGTCGTCGCGGTGTCGTGGCGGCACATCTACGCGCCGGACGGGCCACTGAACGACGTACTGCGCTTTGTCGGGCTCGACTCGGTTGCCCGCGGGTGGCTGGGGGACTATACGTTCGCGTTGCCGGCCGTCGGGGTGATCGGGACGTGGTTCGAGACCGGGTTGGTGACGGTGCTGTTGCTGGCGGGGATGGCGCGGATTCCGGCTGAGCGGTATGAGGCGGCGCGGCTGGACGGGGCGGGGGCAGTGGCCGAGTTCTTCGCGGTGGTGCTGCCGGCGGTACGGGGTGAGATCGCGGTCGCGGTGACGTTGACGGTAATCGCGGCGTTGCGGACCTTCGACCTCGTCTACGTGACGACGAGTGGGGGACCGGGGAACTCGACCAGCGTTCCGTCGTACGAGGTGTATCACCGGGCGTTCGAGCTGGGGCAGGTCGGTTCGGCGGCAGCGGTAGGGGTGTGCCTGACGGTGCTGATCTTCGTGATCACGCTGGGGGTCAATCGGTTGGCGGATCGGAGTACGGAGTGAGGGCGCCGCTGGCCGAGCGGGTCGGCAACTACCTGCTGCTGACGGTCTTCGGGCTGTTCGCGCTCGGGCCGATTGTGACGATCGTGGTGTCAGCTCTGGGGCCGGACGACGGCGGTGGTGGGTCCAGCGGCTTTGCGAACTTCGGGAAGGCCTGGGAGATCGGCCACTTCGGCAGCTACCTGCGGACCAGCGTGCTGGTGTCGGTCTTCGTCGTGCTGGTGAGCGTCCTGCTGTCGATCTTGAGCGGCTATGCGTTCGGCACGATGCGGTTCCGCGGCGCCGGGGTGCTGTTCTACCTGTTCCTGCTCGGCATCATGATGCCGACCGAGGCGATCGTGGTTCCGCTGTACTTCGATCTGCGCACGCTCGGGTTGACCGACACGTTCTGGGCCGTCGCGCTGCCACAGGTCGCGCAATCGGTTGCCTTCGGCACCTTTTGGATGCGGGCGTACTTCCGGTCGTCGAGCCGGTCCCTGGTGGAGGCGGCGCGGCTCGACGGTGCGGGGCATTGGCGGACGCTGTGGGCGGTACTGGTGCCGCCCGCGCGTCCTGCCCTGGTGACGTTGATCGTGCTGGTGTTCATGTGGACGTGGAACGAGTTCCTGATCCCGCTGGTGATGGTGACGAGCGAGTCGCTGCGGACCGCGCCGCTGGGGTTGGCGTTCTTCTCCGGGCAGTACACGTCCGGGTTCACGCTGCTCGCAGCGGGCGCGGTCATCGTCGGTACGCCGGTCGTGCTCGTCTATGCGTTCCTGCAGCGCCACTTCATCGCGGGGATGTTGGAGGGCGCCCTACGGGAATGACACTGCGGGAGTAGTTAGAGCGGGTCGCACGACTTGAGCAGCGGGGAGTGCAGGCGCTCGGCCAGCACTCGGCGGTGCGTGGGTGCTGCCTCGGTCTGCCGGAGCAGGCCTTCGTCCGTGAGCTTCACGTTGACCGCGCGGCGGTCCTCGTGGCACATCAACCGCTCGACCAGGCCGGCGGTCTCCAGCCGGCCGATCACGCGGGACAACGCGCTCTGGCTCAGGTGGACCGACTTGGCGATCGTCTGGACCTTCGCGGACTGCTCTGGGAGCTCGGCCAGCCGCTCGAGCACCTCGTACTCGCTCATGCCCAGCCCGTGCTGCTGCAGTTCGCGATCGAGCGCACAGCCGATATCGGCGTGTCGAGCTAGCAGCTCGCGCCAAATGCGGACATCGGCGCTGACTTCACCAGTCTCAGCGCTGACCTTCGTCTCGGTCATGGAGGCGACGTTATCATGCAACTGCATTCAATGCAAGCGCAATTAATGAGTAGACATTAGATGCAAGTGCATGCAATGCTCTCTTCTCGTGACACAAACAACAACGCACACCACCACTCCGGATCGCCTGACCTGGGACGCGCGCCTCTGGGGCGCACTCCTCGTGGTCTGCGGCGTGATCTTCCTCGACGGCCTGGACGTGTCCATGGTCGGTATGTCGCTGCCCTCCATCGGCGCCGACCTCGGCGTCTCGCTCTCCTCCCTGCAGTGGGTCGTCACCGGCTACGTGCTCGGGTACGGCGGGTTCCTGCTGCTCGGTGGCCGTACCGCCGACCTGCTCGGCCGTCGCCGGGTCTTCCTGGTCGCGCTCGCCGTCTTCGCCGTGGTCTCGATGCTGAGCTCACTGGCCACCAACCCCGAACTGCTCATCGCCGCGCGGTTCGTGAAGGGCATCGCCGCCGCGTTCACCGCGCCGGCCGCGCTCTCGATCATCACCACCACCTTCCACGAGGGCCCGGATCGCAACCGCGCCCTCAGTGTCTTCACCACCTGCGCCGCCAGCGGCTTCTCGATGGGCCTGATCCTCGGTGGCCTGCTGACCGAGGTCGGCTGGCGCTGGACCTTCCTGATGCCTGGCCCGGTCGCGCTGATCGTGCTGCTGTTCGCGCTCAAGCTGATCCCGAACAGCCCGCGGGACGAGAGCGCCGGCGGGTACGACGTACCTGGTGCCGTCACCGTCACTGCGGGCATGTTGTCGCTGGTCTTCGCCGTCGTCGGCGCCGAAGGGGCGGGCTGGGTTTCCTTCCGCACCATCGGGCTGTTCGTGCTCTCCGCTGTTCTGCTGGCGTCATTCGTGTTGATCGAGCTGAAGACCAAGCACCCGCTGGTCCGGCTCGGCATCTTCAAGCAGGCCAACCTGCGGAACGCGAACCTCGCGATCATGACGGTGTTCGGGGCGTACGTCTCCTTCCAGTTCATCGGCACGCTGTACCTGCAGAACCTGCTCGGCTGGTCGTCGCTGGAGACGGCCCTGGGCTTCCTGCCGGCCGGCCTGATCGTCGCCTTCCTCTCACCGAACGCCGGCAAGGTGGCCGACCGGATCGGTACCGAGCGGATGGTCGCGGCGGGCATGCTGCTCTTCGTCGTCGGGTACGCGCTGTTCCTGCGGATCGGGCCGTCGTCGGACTACGTGGCCACCGTGCTGCCGACGATCGTGCTGATCGGCCTGGGCTTCGCGATCACCTTCCCGGCGCTGAACATGCAGGCGACCAACGGGGTCGGCGACAACGAGCAGGGGCTCGCGTCGGGTCTGTTCAACACGTCGGCGCAGGTCGGCGGGGCGATCGTGCTGGCCATCACCACCGCGGTGATCGGCAGCCAGTCGCACGGCGTCACGGTGCCGAGCGGGATGCTCTCGGCGTACAAGCCGGCGCTGGTCGTCGTCACGGGGATCACGATCCTCGGCACGCTGATCGGGTTCCTCGGTCTGCGCGGGCTGGGGGCCCGGCGGGCGGCTGAGGCTGCTGAGTTGGCCGAGCTGGACGCAGTACAGAAAGAACTGGCGGACGAGGAGATGACTCCGGCCGCCTGAACCACATATGGGCAGTACCGCAGCGCGGGTTCCGGGCTACTCCGCCGGGGCCCGCACTGCTGTGCTCGATGCCTGTTGGTTGTGCTCGGTCGGGCTGGGCACCGGTAGCGGATGCGCACTGAAGAGCCGGAAGGTCGTCTGCTGGCTGGGCGGTACCGGCTGCTCGGCATCTTGGGTCGAGGCGGTATGGGTGTGGTCTGGCATGCCCGGGACGAGGTTCTCGGCCGCGAGGTGGCGGTCAAGGAGATTGTGCTGCCGCCCGGACTCGCCGATGAGCAACGCGCCATCCTCCGTCGCCGGACCCTCCGGGAGGCCCGCTCGGCCGCCAGACTCAGTGACCCGAACGTCGTCGCCGTCTACGACGTGGTGGAGGAGGAGGGGCGGCCGTGGATCGTGATGGAGTTCGTCAAGTCCCGGACGTTGGCTGACGCTGTCCGGCAGGACGGACCGTTACCGTTCCGGCAGGTGGCGAAGATCGGGCTGCAGGTGCTCGGTGCACTGGAGGCGGCGCATCCGGCCGGAGTACTGCATCGCGATGTGAAGCCGAGCAACGTGCTGCTCGCTGACGACGGCCGAGTCGTCCTGACCGACTTCGGCATCGCGACCCTGGAGGGTGAAACGGCCCTCACCCAGTCGGGGACGTTGGTGGGCTCTCCGGCGTACATCGCGCCCGAGCGGGTGCAGGCACGAGGTGCTGGCCCTGAGTCGGACCTGTGGTCGCTAGGCGCCACCCTCTACACGGCAGTCGAGGGTCGCCCACCCCATGACCGCGACACTCCACTGACCACCCTGACCGCCGCAGTGACCGAGCCCCCGGACCCGCCGAAGTTGGCCGGACCGCTCTGGCCGGCTCTGGAAGGCCTACTACGCAAGGACCCAGCCGAGCGGATAGACGCCCCCACGGCCCGCCGCCTGCTCCTACAAGCCGCCACGCCACTCCCCAAGCCCCCCACCCTCACCCCCAAACCACCCCCCACCCCGGCTGCTCCCACCCCGGTTGCTCCCACCCCGGTTGCTCCCACCCCGGTTGCTCCTACACCGGTTGCTTCTCTAGCCGCAGGTCCTATGGCCGCTGCTCCGCCACCCGCAGGTACTACCTCCGCTGCTCCAGCAGCCGATGCCCGTGCGGCCGATGCTCCTGCAGCCGCTGATCCTGCGGTCGCTGCTCCTCGGCAGTCGGCGGCGGCGTCTGACCACGGGCAGGCGACTCGTGTGCTTTCTGTGCCAGCTGTCTCGGAGTCACCGGCGTCCGCCGGAGCTTCCACGCCCAGCTCACCAGTCGCGCCGGCGTCTACCTCGCCGCCCGCCGTGCCCCCGGCCCCGCCGCCTGCCACCCCAGCTGCTGAGCCGGCTGGCGCGACCCCTGCCCCACCGGCTGCCGCGTCCACTGCCGCACCGGCTGCTGCCCTGGCTGCCACGCCCCCGGCCGCCCCGGCTGTCCGCACGGAGTCGTCGGGCCGGCGGGGAACCAAGGCGCTGATGGCGTTGGCGGTTTGTGTGGTGATAGCGGCCGGGCTTGGAGCGTGGGCCGTGTTCGGGCCGGACGACGACCCTGGGCAGAGCCAGAAGCCGGGCGCGTCGCCGACGGTGGTTGGCAGCACGTCGGTGCCACGTAGTACGCCGACAGCCTCCACGAAGAGCAGCAAACCGCAGAGCAGTGCGCCCTCGGCATCTTCGGTTCCGCCCAGCCGTACCGCCCAGCCGACGACTCAGCCGACCACCCAGCCGACGACTCAGCCGAGCGCCGGGGCGGCGGTACCGGCCGGCTATGAGCGGCACAAGGATTCGACGGGCTTCTCGGTGGCGGTACCGCGCAACTGGACTGTGCGACGCGAGGGCGGACGCGTGTACTTCCGCGAGCCCGGGGGATCGCGCTTTCTCCTCATCGACCAGACCGACCGGCCGAAGGCCGATCCGGTGGCCGACTGGCGTCAGCAGGAGGAGGCACGGCGCGACGGCTATCCGGAGTACCGGCGGATCCGGCTCGAGGCGGTCGACTACTTCGAGAAGGCTGCTGACTGGGAGTTCACCTATGCGGTTCGAGACGGGCGGCAGCACGTACTGAACCGCGGGGTCGTCACCAGCCCGCACCAGGCGTACGGGATCTATTGGTCCACCCCAGACGGTCAGTGGGCGGCCAGTCAGACCATGTTGCGCACCATCACGGACAGCTTCCGCCCGGCCTCCTGACCTCGATCGGCACCCCGCTCAGGGCCCGGGCGGGGGAGTTGGGGGCGATCCCCGATTGGTTTCGGACCTTCCGGGTGCTGGACTGGGGTACATGAGCGATCAGAGCAATCAGAGCGACTACGACCGACGGGTCCGAACCATCCTCGACCGAGTCGCCGCCGGCCACCTCACCACCGAAGAAGCCGCGACCCTGATCGCTGCCCTCCCCACCGACCCAGCAGCCCCCACCTCGACAGCCCCCACCTCGACAGCGCCTGCCGACTCAGCGCCCGCCGATTCACCGGCCTCCGCCCATGAGGCGGCTGCGGATGACTCGCCTTCGCCGTCTGTGTGGGCCGAGGTTGTCGACACTCCCACCCCCAATGGCGCCCCGAAGCACGCGGCCGAGCCGGCCACTGCCTCCGAGGGCGAGGAGAGTGTGGTGGACGACGCCGCCGCAGTACCGGAGGCGCCCGAGCCCGAGCCCGCGCCCGCAGCTGAGCCGGTGCATGCGCCTACTGCTGAGCCGGTGGTTGAGGAAGAGGCTTTGCACAGTGATCTTGTGGTGCCTTCGGGCGTGCGGCGGGTGACTATCCGGGCGATCGGGCGGCGAGTGCGGTTGATCGGGGAGCCTGCGGTGACCGGGGTTGCCGTTGACGGGCCGCACGTGATCAAGCGCGACGGGGACACGCTGGCGATCAACAGCGAAGGCGACATGGGTGTCTCGATCGACGGGCTGAGCATGTTGCGCAACCCGACGGACCTCAAGTCGCACGTGAACGGCTTCGCCAAGGAGCTGTCCATCCGGGTCAACCCGATGCTCCAGGTGGAGATCGAGGTGACCGGCGGCAGCGTCACCGCCGAACGCCTCCCCGGCCTGTCCAGGGTCCGCGTCACCGCCGGTACTGCGAAGGTCACCGACGTCGACGGCCCGATCGACCTCCTCGTCCAGGCCGGCACCGCCACCCTCGACGCCCAGATCACCAAGGGCCGCTCCCGCGTCCGCGTCGAGTCCGGCTCCGCCAACGTCACCCTCCGCCGAGGCTCCGACGTCCGCGTCCACACCGAAGCCCAGCTGGGCCGGGTCTCCTGGACCGGCGCAGTCTCCGGCCAATCCAAAGACGTAGAAATAGGCCGAGGCAGAGCCGCCCTAGACGTAGAGGTCCTAGTCGGCTCCGCCCAAATCACCTCCGACTAACCCGCGTGGCCCCGCCCTCCGGGCGGGACAACGCGGTGGGGGAGCTAGCTGTCGGCGTGGACGGGCGCTGGGAACGAGCGGAGGTTGCGTAGCGGAAGCAGCCAGCTTGAGCCGAGCAACGTGGCTATGCCGGCTAGGAGGAGGGTGGGGCGGAGGCCGATGGCTGTGGCTGTCAGGCCTCCGAGCAGGCTGCCTATGGGGGCGGCGCCCCAGCTGACGAAGGACATGGTGGCGCTTACCCGGCCTTGGAGGTCGGGTGGGCAGAGGCGTTGGCGGGCGCTGATCGCCAGGATGTAGCTGACGATGATGCCGATGGCGGCCAGGAGAGTGCCTAGGACGTACCAGGCCAGCCCCCAGCCGGGGGTGGTCAGCGCCTGCAGGGTGAAGGCGACTCCTATTGCTACTGAGCCGAGTACTAGCGCCCGGGCGTCGCCGATTCGGGTGCTGAGGCGTTCGGTGAACCAGGAGGCGGCCAGTGCGCCCAGTAGGCCGGTCATGCTGAGTAGGCCGATCAGGCTGGGCGACAGATGGATCTCCCGGACCAGGAACACGATCATCACCGCGCCGCTGGCCGCCTGGAACAGCATCGTCGTGGTCTGGTTCAGCGCGATCGGCCGCAGCAGGGGATGCGTGAACACGTACCGCAGCCCCTCGCCGATCTCCCGCCGCAGGTTCGGCCGCTCGGGCGGCACCGGCCGCGATTCCGGCGTACGGATCGAGCGGAGCCAGATCGCCGACCAGACGAAGCTGAGCGCATCGAGCCCGAGCGTGACGGCCGCACTCAGCCACTGGACGAGGAACCCGCCCGCACCCGCTCCCACCACGGCAGCGACCGAATGGTTGGCGGCCAGCTTCGCATTGCCCGGCAGCAGTTGCTCCGGCGCGAGCAACCGCGGGGGATAAGAGCTGTGCGCCACGTCGAACAGCACGGTCAACAGCCCGGCCAGCGCCAGTACGACGTACAGCTGAGTGAGAGTCAGTACTCCGAACCAGGCGGCGACCGGAATCGACCCGAGCAGCACTGCCCGCCCCAGATCCGCAGCAACGAGCACTGGCAGGCAGCGGACGCGGTCGACCCAGGCACCGGCGAACAGCCCGAGTAGTAGCCAGGCGGCCGTCTCGCTGGTGCGCAGGAGCGACACCTGCAGCGTGGAGGCGTCCAGGGTGAGGACGGCCAGCAGGGGAGCGGCCATCATGCCGAGGCGGCTGCCGAGCTGGCTCAGCAGGTCCGCGATCCAGAGGCGGCGGAAGTCGGGGTGGCTGAGGATGCCTGGACTCGAGCTCATCTGGCGACGGTAGAACGCAGACTTGAGCCTTGTCGACTCAATGTCAACAAAGTTGAGCCTGCTCGACTCAAGGTTATGTCAGGCGCTAAACCCCTCGAATTTTGTCGGCGAGCTCCGACAGGATGACCTGCATCACATTTGGGAAGGAGCGGCTGCGATGGCTGCAATCGAGGCGACAGGCCTCGTGAAGACGTTCAAGTCCCGCAAGAACACGGTCAAAGCGCTCGACGGCATCGACCTCGAGGTCCCCGAAGGCAGCGTGCTCGGGCTGCTCGGCCCGAACGGCGCGGGCAAGACCACGACGGTTCGCGTGCTGACCACCCTGATGCGGCCGGACGCGGGCAGCGCGCGGGTGCTCGGTCATGACGTGGTCAAGGAGGCCGACACCGTCCGCGGCCTGGTCGGGCTCTCGGGTCAGTACGCCGCGGTCGACGAGCTGCTCACCGGCCGGGAGAACCTGTGGATGTTCGGCCGGCTGTACCGGCTGAGCAGCCAGCAGGCCAAGCAACGGGCCGAGGAGCTGCTCGACATCTTCGACCTGACCGAGGCGGCCGACCGGATCCTGAAGACGTACTCCGGCGGGATGCGCCGCCGGCTGGACCTGGCCGGTTCGCTGATCGCGCATCCGAAGGTGCTGTTCCTGGATGAGCCCACGACCGGGCTCGATCCGCGCAGCCGGCTCGACTTGTGGCAGATCATCCGCGACCGGGTCAGCGAAGGAGTGACGATCCTGCTGACCACGCAGTACCTGGAAGAGGCCGACGAACTGGCCGACAGCATCGCGGTCGTCGACCAAGGCTCGGTGATCGCCCGCGGGACCGCCGACGAGCTGAAGGCGAAGGTGGGCGGCGAGCGGATCGAGGTCGTCGTGCACGAGCCGGACGAGACCTACCGGGCGCTCGAGCTGCTGACCGCGGCGCTGGAGATCACCGATCCGGAGTCGACCACGCTCGACAAGCACAGCAAGCGGCTGACGATGCCGGCGCCGGGTGGTTCGGAGGCACTGGTCGGGGTGATCCGCACGCTCGACGGCGCCGGGATCCGGATCGCCGACATCGGATTGCGCCGGCCGACGCTGGATGACGTGTTCCTCAGCCTGACCGGGCACGCGACCGAAGAGGACGGCCGGCCAACGGACGAGGCGGTCGGTAGTACCGATCCGAAGAAGGTGAAGGCATGAGCACGACCGGTACGCCGGTGAAGGTGAGCCCGATCGGCCGGGCGGTGACGGACGCGGGCATCCTCGCCTGGCGCAGCCTGAAGCGGATCCCGCGGACGCCGGACATGCTGATCTACGCGACGATCCAGCCGATCATGTTCGTGCTGCTGTTCGCGTACGTCTTCGGCAACGCGATCCCGATCCCCGGCTTCCCGGGCGCGCGGGCGTATCGCGAGTTCCTGATGTCCGGGATCTTCGCCCAGACGATGGCGTTCGCGGTCGCGTCGGCGAGCGTCGGGCTGGCCGACGACATGTCGAAGGGGCTGATCGACCGGTTCCGGTCGCTGCCGATGGCGCGCTCGGGGGTGATCGCCGGGCGGGTGATCGGCGACGTCGTCTTCAACGCGTTCGTCATGCTGATCATGGTGATCTGCGGCTTCATCGTCGGCTGGCGCTGGCACAACGGCATCGGCAACGCCCTGGCGGCGTTCGCGATCCTGCTGCTGTTCGCCTTCGCCATGCTCTGGGTGGGCGCCTTGATCGGCCTGTCGGTCGGCGGTCCCGAGGTCGCTGCGTCAGCCGGCCTGATCTGGCTCTTCCCCCTGACGTTCTTGTCGAACGCCTTCGTCCCCACCCCCAACCTCCCCAGCGGCCTGCAACCGGTCGCCGAATGGAACCCGATCTCCTCGATCGTCGCCGCCTGCCGTCACCTCTTCGGCAACCCCAGCCCCTTCGCCAGCCCCGACGGCTTCCCGGCCCAGCACCCGGTCTGGCTCTCCCTGATCTGGTGCACCGCCATCATCGCCGTCTTCGCCCCACTCGCAGTCAACAAGTACCGCCGCGCAACCGGCCACTGACCCGCCAGAACTGGCGACCTCGAACATGAAGCGGCGACCTTGAACAAGAAATAACCTGTTCAAGGTCGCCGCTGGGTGTTCAAGCCCACTACATGTGGGTCAGCCCTTGAAGGGGACGGCCGCGACGATTTCTACCGTGACCGGCTTGCCGTTGGGGGCTTCGTAGGTGGCCTTTTCGCCCTTTTTCTTGCCCAGGATGGCTGAGCCGAGGGGGGACTGCGGCGAGTAGACGTCGATGTCCACCGAGGAGTCCAGGGCGAGCAGTTCGCGGGAGCCGAGCAGGAACGTCTCGACGTCGTCGTCACCGGCGAACTTGATCGAGACCTTCATCCCGGGCTCGACCTTGCCGCCGGCCTTCGGGGTCTCGCCGACCCGGGCGCGGCGCAGCATGTCCTCGAGCTGCCGGATCCGAGCCTCCATCTTGCCCTGCTCGTCCTTGGCGGCGTGGTACCCGCCGTTCTCCTTCAGGTCGCCTTCGTCGCGGGCGTCGCTGATCCGCTGGGTGATCTCGGTCCGGCCCGGACCCTTCAGCTCCTCCAGTTCGGCCTTCAGCTGGTCGTAACCATCCTGGGTCAGCCAGACAACGCTGTCCTCGTCGATCTTCTGCGTCATGGCTGCTCCTTTGTCGATGGGATGGGGTGAGAAAAGGCTGAGGCCGCCGTCGTCGACGGCGACCAATCCACTGAGCGTAGCAAGACAGCGCTCAGAACCCCACAGTTCTTCGCTTTCCCAAACACTTGGCAAGCGCTTACCGTAGCTACCGAGGCAACCGTTTACCTCGCCTGGGAAACGGGTATACGAATTAATTCGGCCGATGTGCGTCAGCGGTCGTGCAACCGACCAGTACGACGGCGGTCGCGGCCCGCTGCGTCGTCAGGGTGGCGTCGATCGTCTGCTGCCGGGCGGAGTCCGGCGCGACCGTCACGGTCAGCTCGCCGACGATGGAGAAGTCGGCCGCTTTGGCCTGCAACCGGCACTGCGCCTCGACCGATTTGCTCCGGTCGACCTGGAACGTCGCGGTCGCCGTGGTCGCCGACTCGATCTTGAAACCGATCATCCGCGACGACACCGGCGGGTTCGACGCGATGAACGCGGCCCACAGCAACCACACCAGCCCGATCACGGCGACCACGGCCACGCCGCCGATCACCAGACGCCGGCGGCTGCGACCTGTCCGGCCGTACCTGGCATCCAGAACGGCGCTCGTACCGACGGCGGCATCCGCGCTCGAACTGGCGGTCGTACCGGCGGTGGTACCGGCGCTCGTACCGGCAGGTCGTGGGTCGGTCACTGGTTCTCCTCGGGCTTGGAGGACCATTGTGTCTTGTGACTGAAGATCTTCGCCTACTGCATGTCCACGCACACCCTGATGACGAGTCCAGCAAGGGCGCCGCATCGACCGCCAAGTACGTCGCCGAGGGCGTCGACGTGATGGTCGCGACCTGTACCGGCGGGGAACGCGGCTCGATCCTCAACCCCAAGATGGATCGGCCGGAGGTCCTGGCGAACATCACCGAGATCCGCCGCCAGGAGATGGACGCGGCCCGCGAGATCCTCGGCATCAGGCAGGAGTGGCTGGGCTGGGTCGACTCGGGCTTCCCCGAGGGCGACCCGCTGCCGCCGCTGCCGGAGGGCTGCTTCGCGTCGCTCAAGGTCGAGGACGCCGCGGCCCCGCTGGTGAAGCTGATCCGCGAGTTCCGGCCGCAGGTCGTCACGACGTACGACGAGAACGGTGGCTACCCGCACCCCGACCACGTGATGTGCCACCAGATCACGGTCGCGGCGTTCGAGGCGGCCGGCGACCCGGACGCGTACCCAGAGCTCGGTACGCCGTACCAGCCGCTGAAGCTCTACTACCACCACACCTTTCACCGCGAGCGGATGAAGGCGCTGCACGACGCGATGGTCGCGCGCGGCCTCGAGTCGCCGTACGCCGACCGGCTGAAGGACTGGAAGCCGGACCCGGAGAACGAGAAGCGGATCACCACCCGGGTCGAGTGCGCCGAGTACTTCGAGATCCGCGACCGCGCCCTGCTCGCGCACGCGACCCAGATCGACCCCGACGGCGGCTGGTTCACCGTACCGTTGGAGGTGCACCAGCAGGCCTGGCCGACCGAGGACTACGAGCTGGCGCGCAGTCTGGTGGACTCCGAACTGCCCGAGGACGACCTCTTCGCGGGGTTGCGCTGAGGGCGGGGACAGCCGGTGAGAGACTACAGAGGTGACAGCGATGACCCGACTTCTGACCATCAGCCCGCCGATGACCGAGATCGATCCGAACTCGGTCAAGCCCGGCTGGGTCGCGCTGCTGATCGTCCTGGTACTTGGTGGCGCCACCGTCCTGCTCTGGCGCAACATGGGCAAGCAGCTGAAGCGGATCGACTTCGACCCGGACGCGGGTGCGCGCGACCGAGCACCGTCCGACGTCCCGCCGACCACGGGCAACTCAGTGGCCCCGGGTGGCGCTGCCGGGCCGGCGGCGACGACGACGACGAATGCTGCGGCCGAGACGCCGGATAAGTAGGCGCGCCGCAGCCGATCGGTAACGCCGGGTAAGGGGCTTCGCGGGTAGATGCCTCTGGCAACGGGTTGGCTGCTTCGCGGGGTGCCGGCGGGGCGCCGCGATCGCCGAAAGTCACGGCTGGGCAACCGTTTGGACCTGGCTGGTCACGAGATGGTGTCATGCGGGGACTCTGTTAGATAGCTCACCTATAGTGTGCGCGTGTCCATCCATGGTGCCGAGGGCGGGAACGCTCGGTGACGACGACCCGCGCCACGCGCGTCGCCCGGCATCGCGTGCCTGGCGGCCGGCTGGTCGCGGGAGGCACGCTCGCGGTCGGCGTCGCGGCCGTGACGATGGTGATCGCCCTGTACTCCGCCGGCAGCGAACCGAAAACCGCCGATGACGGGCTCGGCGGTCCAGGACTCCTGGTCGAGTGGCTGCTGCCGTTCTTCCGGTTGCTCGCCACGATGGCGACCGTCGGCTGCGCTGGCGCGCTGCTGGCCGCGGTCGTGTTGCTTCGTACTGACGGTGGCCCGCTCGGAATGCAAGGCAGGCGGGCGATCCGGGACGCCAGCAACGCCGCGATCATCTGGGCCGTCAGCTCCTTCGCCGGCGCGATCCTCACCGCGGCGATCCTGCTGGCCACCCCAATCAACTTGCTGCGCCTGCGGTTGGACGACGCGCTCGCCGTCCCCGAGGTGAAATCGCTGCTGATCACCGGCATCCTCGTCGTCGCGCTCGCAGTCGGCATCCGCCGCGCCGAGACCGCATCGGGCGCAGGCCTCGGCGTACTGGTCGCGATCGCCGCCCTGGTCCCCAACGCACTGACCGCCTTCCCCCGCAACGAGTCGTACGTCGTCCTCGCGGGCGCGGCCCTCGTCATCCACGTGATCGCCGCAACCACTTGGGTAGGCGGCCTCGCGGGCCTGGTCCGCTACGGCCGAGCCAGCCGCGCCGGCCTCCCACTAGTCCTGGAACGCTTCAGCCAGGTAGCCCTGCTGTCCTCGATCGCCGTCCTACTCAGCGGCCTGATCAGCGCCGCCGGCCGCCTAGCAGCCAAGGGCGGCGGCTTCGACAAAGTCCTCGACGTCCTAACCTCAGACGCCTATGGCGCCCTCCTCCTGGCCAAAACCGTCGCCTTCCTCATCCTGATCATCGGCGGCTGGTTCCACCGCCGCCACACCATCGGCGACATCGACGCCACCGGCAGCCGCTTCTGGCAACTGATAGCCGGCGAACTCTTCATCATGGCCGTTGCCATAGGCCTCTCCATCGCCCTGGCCCAGACCATCTGAACCGCTGGTAGGTCAGAGGGTGCCGAGGTCGATTTCCACCTCGAATGGCACCGCCGCCTTGACGACGTCAGTGAAGACGTCGCCATCGCGGTACGAACCGGTAGCCGGATCGAGCACGTACGTGTACACCAGCGGGACACCGGTCGCAGCCTGCTCGACCCGCCAGTAGAAGGCGATGCCGGCCTTGGCGTACTGATCCATCTTGACGATTCGGTCGGTGGTCTCCGAGCCGGGCGACACCACCTCGACGACAAGCAATACATGTTCCGGCCGGGTGGGTGCGATATCGATCGTGTCGGCCCGATAGACGACAACGTCTGGGCGCCTGTTGGTCAGTGGGACGTCCTGGAGCCGGACATCGAAGTCCGTGTCCGCGTTCCAGTCCGGCCCGGCCGCCAGGTCCAGCCCGTTCGCCAGGAGCCGCGCCAGCCGGTTGTGCCGGATGGAAGTGCTTGGGGCGACAACGACCATCCCGTCGACGACCTCGATGCCAGCGCACTGCTCGGCGGACCAGGAGTCGTACTGCTCCGCGGTGATCTGGGTGTGCATCCACCTAGTGTGGGGGCATGGCCTCCAACGAGCTCGCCAAGTCCACTTCGCCCTATCTGTGGCAGCATGCTGACAACCCTGTGCACTGGCGGGAGTGGTCTGAGGGGGTGTTCGAGGAGGCTCGGGAGCGGGACGTGCCGGTGTTCTTGTCGGTGGGGTATTCGGCTTGTCACTGGTGTCATGTGATGGCGCATGAGTCGTTCGAGGACGAGGTGACGGCTGCTTATCTGAACGAGAACTTCGTTTGTGTGAAGGTGGATCGGGAAGAGCGGCCGGATGTGGATGCGATCTACATGCAGGCGACTGTCGCGATGACCGGGCAGGGTGGGTGGCCGATGTCGGTGTTTCTGACGCCGGGGGCCGAGCCGTTCTTCTGTGGGACGTACTTTCCGAGTGAGCCGCGGCATGGGATGGCGACCTTCCGGCAGGTGCTGGAGTCGTTGGTCAATGCGTGGCAGACCAAGCGGGCGGACATCGACAAGGTCGGGCGGTCGGTGGTCGAGCAGCTTGGGGCGCGTGGGGCGGTGGCTGAGGGGGCGCTCGACGAGGCCACGCTGGAGCGTGCGGTCGCGTTGCTGAAGGTGGATTTCGATCCGGTGGATGCGGGGTTCGGGCGGGCGCCGAAGTTTCCGCCGTCGATGGTGCTCGACTTCTTGTTGCGCAATCATCGGCGGACCGGTTCCACGGAGGCGCTGGAGATGGTCGCGCGGACGTGTGAGCGGATGGCGCGAGGTGGGATGTACGACCAGCTGGCCGGTGGGTTCGCGCGGTACAGCGTCGATGGGCAGTGGGTCGTCCCGCACTTCGAGAAGATGCTCTACGACAACGCGCTGCTGCTGGACGTCTACACGCAATGGTGGGCGATCACGGAGGAGCCGCTGGCCGAGCGGATCGCTGTCGAGACGGCTCACTTCCTGCTTGCTGAGTTGCGTACGCCGGAGGGTGGGTTCGCTTCGGCGCTCGACGCTGACACCGAGGGGGAGGAGGGCCGGTACTACGTATGGTCGCCCGCCGAGCTGCGGGAGTTGCTCGGTGGGGACGCCGACTGGGTGATCGACCTCTGCGATGTCACGGGCACCTTCGAGCAGGGAACGTCTGTACTGCAGCTCCGGCAGGACCCGGACGATCTGGGTCGGTGGCAGAAGGTGCAGGCGGTACTACGGGACGCGCGGCGCGGGCGGACGTATCCCGGCCGCGACGACAAGGTGGTGGCGGCGTGGAACGGGCTGGCGATCACTGGGCTTGCGCGGGCGGGCGTCGTACTGGGGAGGCCGGTGTATGTCGAGGCTGCTCTCGCCGCGGCTGAATTGGTCCGGGACGTGCATCTGGACCAGGCCGGAATCCTGCGGCGGACGTCGCGTGATGGGGTGGCGGGGTCGGCGCACGGGGTGCTGGAGGACTATGCGGCGTATGCGCAGGCGTGTCTGACCTTGCTGGGCGTCACGGGGAATCCATCGTGGCTGGAGCTCGCGCAAACCCTGCTGGACCGGGTGCTTGAGCAGTTTGTTGCCGATGGCATCTTCTACGACACGGCCGCTGATGCGGAGACGCTGGTCTGGCGCCCGCAGGACGCCACCGACAATGCCAGCCCTTCCGGAGTCTCCCTCGCGGCCGAAGCCTTCACCACGCTGGCTTCGGTGACCGGATCGGCCCGCTACGAAGCCGCCGCCCAGCAAGCACTCCAACTGTCCGCAGCCATCGCGGGCAGGGCGCCCCGCTTCGCGGGCCGGGCACTTGCGGTGGCGGAAACGATCGCCGCAGGCCCCCTGGAGATCGCCATCATCCGCGGCGTCGATGGAAGGGAAGGCGAGGAGGGCGACTTCGCCGGGCTCTTGCGGGTGGCGGTGAGGGAGTCGCCTTGGGGGACCGCTGTGGCTAGTGGTCTGGTCGGGTCCGTAGTGCCGTTGCTTGAGGGGCGGGGGCTGGTGGGCGGGCAGGCGGCTGCGTTCGTGTGTCAGCGGTTTACCTGTCGGCTGCCTGTTGTGTTGCCGGAAGACCTTCGGCGTGAGTTGAACGCCACTCGGTGAACCCTTGCAGAAGTGCGGGTTTTCCCTGTCATTTCGGCAGAATCGCTTGACTCCTGCTCCGGCGGAGGACAGAGTCCTCCCTCAGTCGGATGTAACAGAACTCGCATGTGCTGACACACAGTGTCACAAGTAGGCAGTGGCACTGCTGGGTCAACATCCGGTCCGCCCAAATGAAATTGGTCGTTGCGCCCAAACAGCGACCACACCGTGAGGAGATGTTGTCTTGAAACGACTGACATCAGCAGGGGCGGTGGTCATCGTCGCAGCCGCGGGGCTGGCGATGTCGCCCGCAGGAGCCGCCAACCGTACGGCCCCGCTTCCGGCATCCGGCTTCAACCAGCCGGCCGCTGTCCAGGCAGAGTCCGCGCTGACCGCGCAGACCGCCACCGCTCTCGGCCTGGCCGGCGGTGAGGTTCTCAAGGTTCGCGACGTCGTCAAGGACGCCGACGGCACCGAGTACGTCCGGTACGACCGGACCTTCAACGGCCTCAAGGTGGTCGGCGGCGACCTGATCGTGAAGCGCGACGGCTCCGCGATCAGCCACGTCACCTACAACCGTGGCGCGAAGGCCGTCGGGGTCGCCTCGACCAAGCCGACGCTGTCGCAGGCCGCCGCCCTGGCCAAGGGGTCGAAGTCCGTCGATTTCAAGGCCACCAGCAACAAGGGGACGCTGGTCGTCTTCGTCACGCCGACCAAGCCGGTGCTGGCCTACGAGGTCGTCACCAGCGGGGTCAAGGCCGACCAGACGCCGTCGGTCCTGCACTCCTTCATCGACGCCAAGACCGGCGCGGTGCTGGACCAGGACGACGAGGTGAAGACCGGTACCGGTAACTCGATGTACTCCGGCACCGTCACCATCGGCACGTCCGGCAGCTCGGGCAACTACTCGATGACCGACACCGGCCGTGGTGGCAACTGGACCACGGACCTCAACGGTGCGACCTCGGGCAACGGCACCACCTTCACCGACCCCGACGACACCTGGGGCAGCGGCACCACCGCGAACCGGCAGACCGCCGGCGTCGACGCCCACTACGGCACGCAGCTGACCTGGGACTACTACAAGAACGTCTACGGCCGCAACGGCATCTTCAACAACGGCCAGGGTTCGCGGTCCCGCGTCCACTACGGCAACGCGTACGTGAACGCGTTCTGGGACGGCACCCAGATGACCTACGGCGACGGTTCGGGCAACACCCGGCCGCTGACCTCCATCGACGTGGCCGGCCACGAGATGAGCCACGGTGTCACCGAGGCGACCGCCAACCTGAACTACTCGGGCGACGCGGGCGGCCTGAACGAGGCCACCTCCGACATCTTCGGCACCTCGGTCGAGTTCTATGCCAACAACGCGTCCGACGTCGGTGACTACCTCATCGGCGAGAAGATCAACATCAACGGCAACGGCACGCCGCTGCGTTACATGGACAAGCCGTCGAAGGACGGTGCCAGCAAGGACTGCTGGACGACCAGCACCGGTGGGCTCGACCCGCACTACTCGTCCGGCCCGCTGAACCACTGGTTCTACCTGGCCTCCGAGGGCTCCGGCGCCAAGACGATCAACGGCGTCTCGTACAACAGCACCACCTGCGACGGCGGGACCGTCACCGGTGTCACCCGCGAGGTGGCGGCCAAGGTCTGGTACCAGACCCTGACCACCAAGCTGACCTCCGGCAGCACCTACAAGGACGCCCGTGAAGGCGCGATCTCCGTCGCCAAGGCCCTGTACGGCGCCAACTCGTTGCAGTGCCTCGGCATCCAGGCCGCGTTCAACGGCATCACGGTCCCGGCCGGTGCCGAGACCTGTGGCGCGGTCATCCCGCCGACCGGCTCCGAGCGCCTCGTGAACGGTGGCTTCGAGTCCGGCACCGCCAGCTGGACCGGTACCGCCGGTGTCATCGTCAACGGTGGCACCAAGCCGGCTCACGGCGGTACCTGGAAGGCCGTTCTCGGCAACAAGGGCACCACGTCCACGCAGAACATCGGCCAGTCGGTCGCCATTCCGGCCGGCAACTCCTCGGCGCAGCTGTCGCTGTGGCTGCGGATCGACACCGCTGAGACCACCACCTCGACGGTGTACGACAAGCTCCAGGTACAGATCGTGGACGGCTCGACCACCACGACGCTGGCCACGTACTCGAACCTGAACAAGAACACGACGTACACGCAGAAGACCTTCAACGTCGGCGCCTACTCCGGCAAGACGGTCACCGTGAAGTTCCTCGAGAACGAGGACTCCTCGCTGCAGACCAGCTTCGTCGTCGACGACGTGTCGCTGATCGGCTAGTCAGCACTCTGCTGGTCCCGAGTCATCGGCCCGGGGGAGGACGCCGCTCTGATCCTCCCCCGGTCCGACCCCGCTTTCCTCCCGTTGTGCGGGAGTGATCCCTGCCGCGAAGCACGTGTACCAAGCGAAAACGATCGCTGCGCCCATTCAGCGACGAAACCGTGAGGAGTGCTGTTGTGAAGAGATTGACATCTGTAGGGGCAGTTGCCGTTCTGGCGGCCGCGGGCCTGGCGATCGCGCCGGCCGGCGCGTCTGTCCGCTCCGCCCCGTTGCCCGCTTCCGGCTTCGACCAGCCGGCCGCCGTCCAGTCCGAGCAGACGCTGTCCGCGAAGACCGCGGCCGCGCTCGGGCTGGGCAAGGGTGAGGTTCTCCAGGTCAAGGATGTGGTGAAAGATGCCGACGGCACCGAGTTCGTCCGGTACGAGCGGACGTTCAACGGCCTGAAGGTGGCCGGCGGCGACCTGATCGTGAAGCGCACCGGCGCCGGCGCGATCAGCAGCGTCACCTACAACCGCAACGCGACCGGGGTCGGCGTCAAGTCGACCAAGCCCACGCTGTCGCAGTCCGCGGCGCTGGCCAAGGGTGCGAAGGCGGCCGGCTTCAAGGCCACCGGCAACCAGGGCACGCTGGTCGTCTACGTGACCCCAGCCAAGCCGGTACTGGCCTACGAGGTCGTCACCACCGGGGTCAAGGCCGACCAGACCCCGTCGGTGCTGCACTCGTTCATCGACGCGAACACCGGCGCGTTGCTGGCCTCCGACGACGAGGTCAAGACCGGCACCGGAAAGTCCATGTACGCCGGTACCGTGACGATCGGTACGTCGGGCAGCGCGCCCAACTTCGTCATGAAGGACACCTCCCGTGGCGGCAACTACACCACGGACCTGAACGGTGGATCGTCCGGCGCCGGCACCACCTTCACCGACGCGGACAACATCTGGGGCACCGGTGCCGCTTCGAACCGGCAGACCGCCGGCGTCGACGCGCACTACGGCTCCCAGTTGACCTGGGACTACTACAAGAACGTGCACGGCCGGAACGGCATCTTCAACAACGGCCAGGGCGCGCGCTCCCGGGTTCACTACGGCAACAGCTACGTGAACGCGTTCTGGGACGGCACCCAGATGACGTACGGCGACGGGTCGGGCAACACGCACCCGTTGACCGCGATCGACGTGGCCGGTCACGAGATGAGCCACGGTGTCACCGAGGCGACCGCCAACCTGAACTACTCGGGCGACGCGGGCGGCCTGAACGAGGCCACCAGCGACATCTTCGGCACCATGGTGGAGTTCTACGCCAACAACGCCAGCGACGTCGGTGACTACTTGATCGGCGAGAAGATCAACATCAACGGCAACGGCACGCCGCTGCGTTACATGGACAAGCCGTCCAAGGACGGTCGCAGCAAGGACTGCTGGACGACCAGCACCGGCGGGCTCGACCCGCACTACTCCTCCGGCCCGCTGAACCACTGGTTCTACCTGGCCTCCGAGGGCACTGGCGCCAAGACGATCAACGGCGTCAACTACAACAGCACCTCCTGCAACGGCACCACGTTCGCCGGCGTTGGCCGGGATGTTGCCGCCAAGGTCTGGTACCGCACGCTGAGCACCAAGCTCAGCTCGGGCTCGACCTACAAGGACGCCCGCAACGGCGCGATCACCTCCGCCAAGGAGCTGTACGGCGCTGGTTCCGCTCAGTGCAAGGGCGTTCAGGCCGCATTCAGCGGCATTTCGGTTCCGGCAGGCTCAGCTGCCTGCTGACACCTGATTCCGGCGCGGGTCTCATCAAGGCCCGCGCCGGGGTCGTTCCTTTGTGAGGCAAAGGAGTATCCGCCCATGCTCAAGTCCCCCCTGAAACCAAGCCTGTACGGCGTACTCGGCGTCGCTCTCGTCGCCACCGCGATCCTCGTCCCGGGATCTGCCGCCAACGCCGTCGACTCACCCGACATCTCCGTCACCAACACCAAGGCGCACCTGGACCAGCTCCAGTCGATCGCCACCGCGAACAGCGGCAACCGCTACACCGGCCGCCCCGGCTATCTGGCCTCGGCCAACTGGGTGAAGTCGAAGCTCGACGCGGCCGGCTTCACCACCACGCTGCAGTCGTTCTCGACCTCGGCCGGTACGTCGTACAACGTGATCGCCGAATGGCCGCAAGGCGACGCCAACCACGTCGTGATGACCGGCTCGCACCTGGACAGCGTCAGCGCCGGCCCGGGTATCAACGACAACGGCAGCGGCAGCGCGGGTGTCCTGGAGACCGCACTGGCGTACGCCGCGAGCGGCCAGGTACCCAAGAACAGACTGCGCTTCGGCTTCTGGGGAGCTGAGGAGCTCGGCCTGCTCGGGTCGAAGTACTACGTCAACAACCTGCCGTCGGCCGAGCGCGCCAAGGTCGAGCTGTACATGAACTACGACATGATCGCGTCGCCGAACCCGGGTTACTTCATCTACGACGACAACCCGGCCGGCAACGGCGCCCGCGACGACCTGAAGGCCTACTTCACCGGCAAGAGCATCCAGACCGAGTACATCGACGTCCAGGGCCGGTCCGACCACGCTGCGTTCCGGTCGCTCGGCATCCCGACCGCCGGGACCTTCTCCGGCGCCGAGGAGATCAAGACGTCGGCCCAGGCGACCAAGTGGGGCGGTACGGCGAACACCGCGTTCGACGCCTGCTACCACCGCTCCTGCGACACCATCAACAACCTCAACCTGACCTCGCTCGACCGGCAGATCGACGCGATCGGTCACATGGTCTGGAACTACGCGCAGAAGGACTACGGCGGCACCGTTCCGCCGACCGGCCCGAACCTGATCCAGAACCCGGGCTTCGAGTCGGGCGCGGTGAACTGGACCGGTACCACCGGTGTCATCACCAACAGCAGTTCGAAGCCCGCGCACGCCGGGACCTACAAGGCCTGGCTGCAGGGCAACGGCAACACCAGCAGCGAGAACATCGGCCAGTCGGTGGCCATCCCGTCGACCGCGACCGCGGCGGCGCTGTCGTTGTGGATCCGGATCGACACCGCCGAGACGACCAGCTCGACGGTGTACGACACGGTGAAGGTGCAGGTGGTCGACGGATCGACGACGACCACGCTGGCGACGTACTCGAACCTGAACAAGAATACGACGTACACCCAGAAGACGTTCAACGTCCTTGCCTACAAGGGCAAAACGATCACCGTCAAGTTCCTCGGCCAGGAGGACTCGTCGTTGCAGACGAGCTTCGTGGTCGACGACGTGGCGCTCACCACCAGCTGAGTCAGACCGGCTTGCACAGATTGCCGGGTTTGGTGGCTTCGGTGAGCAGCGTGCCCACCGGGGCCACCAGCGGCTTCAGCTTCGGGTCGTCGAGCCGGGCCAGCCCGCCGCTCGCGGAGACCGCGATGATCATGTCGTCCGGGTGCCGGATGGTGGGCTTGGTGACACCGACGGAGGCCCAGTCGACCTGCTTCACCGCGTCGGTCAGGGTGTTGAGGAAGCCGGTTTCCAGCTTGCACTTGCCGGCCTTGCCCATCGAGCTGACGCTCGCGATGCCGTCGGTACCGACCACGACCTGATCGTTGAACCCGGCGAACCCACCGGTCCGGCTGACCGTCAGCGGGAGGCCGGTCCCGGTCGTGGTGCTCGGCGACGGCAGGCTGGCGATCGGGGTGCTCGGGTTGTTGGAGGCGGACGGCGTGCCGCCCGCGCCGGAGTCATCACCGCATCCGGTCAGAATCAGACCGGCGGCGGCTGCCAGTAGTACGAACCGAATGTTTTTCACACCCCATGCATACCCAACTTTGCCGGTGACGGCAGACTTCGTGCATGGGCTGGTACACGAATGTCATCCGCTCGTTAGGGCATCGGCAGTGGTTCGCGGTGGCCGGCCGCAACTTGGTACCAATAGACCGTTGGCTGCAACGAAAGACGAACAGCCGGATCACCATTCTCGGCCGATCCGCCTTGCCTACTTTGCTTCTGACGACCAAGGGCCGGAAGTCCGGACTGCCCCGGACGGTGCCGCTGATCTATGCGCCGGACGGTGACAGCTTCGTCGTCACCGCCTCGAACTGGGGGCAGGAACACCACCCGGCCTGGTCGGGCAACCTACTCGCCGCCGGCGAGGCGACCATCTCCCTCGAAGGTGACCGGGACATCCCGGTCCGCGCCGTCCTCGCGGAAGGAGCGGAGCGGGACCGGGTCTGGCCACTCGTCACCAAGGTCTGGCCTGCCTACGACACGTACGTCGAACGCAGCGGCCGGGCGATCCGCGTTTTCGTACTGACGCCTAGCTGATGGTGGAGACCAGGTTCACCAGCGTGCGGGTGAGCCGGACACGTTGCTCGAAGAGCTCGATCCCGCACTCAGTGGTCTTGCCGAGCTGCTCCAAAGGCAGTGCCGTGAAGGTCGCGCGGGCCATCAGCGAGCCGAGGTAGCCGTACCGCACCTCTTCCTCGGACACCGTCATCCCCTCCGCGGCCACGCCCTCCAGGAACGCCGCGAGGATGACCGTATGGATGGTCGGCAGCTCCTCCGCCGCGAGCTCGCCGGCGTGCGCGAGGCCGACCAGGAGCTGGCCGAGGTCGAACCCGATCGCCTGCGGGCAGTCGAAGCCCCAGTCGATCACGACGAACTCGTCCTGCTTGTCCTCCGGCACCAGCAGGTTCTGCGGACTCGCGTCCCCGTGCTGGTACGTCTGAGGCAACGTGTCCAAGCGATCCAGTACTCCGGGCAGCCGGTTCGCCAACTCGAGTAGCTCGTCCCGGAGACCGTGGTCGCCGGTCGAGCAGATCGCCTGGGCCAGCAACGGGTGCTGCCAGGTCTGGTCGTCGGCGAGCAGCGGGATCGCGCTGGTCAGGACGCGGCCGCCGGTGTAGTACCGGAGACCGACTCCCGGGACGTGGACGTTGCCGCGGGGGAACAGCGGCTCGACCAGGTGGACCTGGCGGCGGGCCGACAGCCTGCCGAGCAGGTTCGCGGCGTGTTCGAAACGGCCCAGCGACCAGCGGCCGGGGGCCTGGTGGACGTTTTCCATCCACAGGGTCGCGCGGTCGTCGTCGTACTCGTCGGCGCGGTACAGCATCGGCAGCCGGAGGCCGTCCGGGAGCACGGTCGCGATGTCGCTGTGGTGGACCTTGACTTCGAGCTGCCAGGGGAGGTTCTGGATGAACGCCTCCCGGAACGGTTCCGGGACCAGGTGGATCATCGGCCAGTGCCGGACCGATGCGAGCTTCTTGACGAAGACGGACCATTCGACCGTCTCGCCGGAGTGGAGCTCGGCGGTGCCGAGGACGCGCAGTAGGGCCTCGGTGCTCGGCGTACCGATCTCGTAGTCGACCGGCTCGACCCGCGTCGAGGTCGGTACGGCGCCCGGCAGGCCGGTCACCTCGCGGACGAGGCAGGCGAGCGCGCGCTCGTCGGGTGCGTCCCGGCCGAGCTCGGCCAGTCCGTCGCTGACAGTGGTGGTGTTCATAGGTCCCCCCGGCATTCGGTAGTGCTTCGATGCTGCCGCCGAGTCTTCAGCTCACCTTAAAGATCCGCCGCGCCAAAGAAGTAAAGCAGCCTTACTACCGAGATAGTAAAGTTGCCTTATGACTTCCGTCAACGCCCTTTCGGGCCATGCTGAGGGACTCCGTGGGCTGCACATCGCCGGGCTGCTCGGGCTGGCGCTCAAGCGGTTGCGCGAGGAGATCCTGGTTGACGGCGAGGAACAGTTCCCCGGGTTGCGGGTGTCCCACTTCCGGTTGCTGGAGCTGATCCCGGACAGCGGGGCGCGGATCACCGACCTGGCCGAGATCGCCGGGATGACCAAGCAGGGGCTCGGGCAACACGTCGACTACCTGCAGGAACGCGGGTACGCCGAATCCGAACGGGTGGCCGGGGATCGGCGGGTGCGGCTGGTCCGGCGTACCGCTGAAGGCGACCGGGCGATGGAGTTCAGCCGGGCGTCGATCGACCGGGTCGAGCAGGAGTGGAAGCGACGGCTCGGCGAGGAGAAGTTCGAGCTGCTCCGGGAGGCGCTGGTCGAGGTCTGCGGCCCGCTGGACGAAGAGCTGGAGTGGCTTTCCAGGCCCTAGCTGCGGTACGTCGCGATGCTGACCGCGATGTAGTGGCAGATGAAGGCCGCGACCGTGCAGGCGTGGAAGATCTCGTGGAAGCCGAACCACAGGGGTGACGGGTTCGGCCGCTTGGTGCCGTAGATGACCGCGCCGATCGAGTAGAGCCCGCCGCCGACCGCCAGCAGTGCCACCACGGACGCGCCGCCCAGGTGGTAGAAGTCGCCCATCCAGAAGATCGCGACCCAGCCCAGGGCCAGGTAGATCGGGGTGTAGAGCCAGCGCGGGGCGCCGACCCAGAAGATCCGGAACAGGATGCCGATCAGTGCGCCGCCCCAGGCCAGGCTGAGTAGCAGGATCCGGTCGTCGCCGCGCAGCAGCACCACCCCCAGTGGGGTGTAGGTGCCGGCGATCAGCAAGAAGATGTTGCTGTGGTCGAGCCGGCGCAGGATCGCCTCGCCGGTCGGGCCCCAGTAGAACCGGTGGTACAGCGCGGAGATGCCGAACAGCAGCATCGAGCCCATCGTGTAGACGGCGGCGGCCCAGCGAGCGCTCGTGCTCGGCGCCAGGCAGATCAGCACGATGCCGGCCGCGGTCGCGAACGGGAAGGTGCCGGCGTGCAGCCAGCCGCGCAGCTTCGGCTTCAGTGGGGCGAGCCGTTCGGTCAGTGTGTGCCCGTGCTCGTGCGGAGCTGCGCTGGTCGAAGTGGGGGCGGTCCTGGCCGTCATCGGCGTCCTCTCGCATGGGGGCGTCGGTCTACTTACCCAACCGTACCTACGCAACCGTAGGTTCAGTCATCAATCAGCATGAAATGTAGG
This sequence comes from Kribbella sp. NPDC051718, assembly GCF_040681515.1. Classification (NCBI taxonomy): domain Bacteria; kingdom Bacillati; phylum Actinomycetota; class Actinomycetes; order Propionibacteriales; family Kribbellaceae; genus Kribbella; species Kribbella sp. NPDC051718. The sequence goes on from NZ_JBFAYZ010000015.1 coordinate 132,559, forward strand.
CCAGATCACCGCAGCGAACCGGTTCCCGGAGTGTCCGACGCCCAAACTCCGGGAAAAGTTCGATCACTCTACGGAAGCGGAAATCTCGGCTAGCCTCAGAAGCCGGAGAGCTTCTGAGGAGAGCACCTGCCCATGCGGACACCTGGCAAAGCAAAGCTGCGCGACGTGGTCTACGGGCTGTACGAGCGCCGGCTGGCGCGATCGCTGTCACCGGACCGGATGCCCCGCCACATCGGCGTGATCATCGACGGCAACCGGCGCTGGGCCCGGGCGACGGGCGATCCGGTGGCGCGCGGCCACGAGGCCGGTGCGACCAAGATCACCGAGTTCCTGCACTGGTGCGACGAGGTCGGCGTCAAGGTCGTCACGGTCTGGATGCTGTCCACCGACAACCTGACCCGGCCGGCCGAGGAGCTCGGGCCGCTGCTGCGGATCATCGAGTCGACCGTCGAGGAGCTGACCACGATCGGCCAGTGGCGGCTCCATCCGGTCGGCGCGCTCGACCTGCTGCCGGCGGCGACAGCCGAAGTACTGAAGGGTGCTGAGACCGCCACCCAGAACGTCGACGGCATGCTGGTCAACGTGGCCGTCGGCTATGGCGGCCGCCGCGAACTGGCCGACGCGGTCAGGTCGCTGCTGCTCGAGGAAGCCGCGAAGGGCATCTCGATCGAGGAGCTGGCCGAGCGGGTCGACGTCGAGCACATCGCCGAGCACCTCTACACCAAGGGTCAGCCCGACCCGGACCTGGTGATCCGGACGTCGGGGGAGCAGCGCCTGGGCGGCTTCCTTCTCTGGCAGAGCGCCCTGAGCGAGTTCTACTTCTGCGAAGCCCTCTGGCCGGACTTCCGCCACGTCGACTTCCTGCGCGCTATTCGGAGCTACGCCCAACGAGAGCGCCGCTTCGGGACGTGAGTACCGCGGCCTCTGGCGCACCCCGGCCACAGCGGCGGCACGTAGTACGGCGTCTGAGGTAGTAGGCGTAGGTGGCAGCGCCTAGGCCTGCTCCCCAGACGACCCAGAGGGTGCCGGGTAGGGCCAGACCCCACTCGGAGCCTGCGTTGTCGCCGGGGAGGCGGATGTTCATCAGGCCGGCGGGGATCAAGACGACCGCCACCATCGACGCGGGGACGATGGCTAGCAGGGGTGGGACGCGGCGGCCGGCCTTGAACCAGATCCAGCGGGGGCAGACCTCACCCCAGCGGTGCACGAGGCCGTGGGTGAGGATGCTGCCGCCGATGCCCATGGCGGCCATCCCGAGGCCCATCTCGAGCATGCCGGGCGTGTCGGCCATCATCTGGTGGAAATCGTGGGTGATGCCGAGTTCCCAGCCGAAGTACCAGGCGACCCGGGTGAACTCGTAGGGGATGTTGGCGACGACCGCGATGAGTACCGCACGGCGTCCCCACCGCAGGGCGCCCTCAGGGGTCTGCCAGGCCTTGAGTGGACTGTCGTCGCGTCCGCAGCTCTGGCAGGCATTGCGGAGCCGCCGGTGGTAGCTGACGGCCGTAGCGGCCCACAGGAGGCCGCCGACGAACATGATCAGGATGTTCGCCCGGTGCCAGTACAGGATGTCGCCGACCCCGTCCTGTGCGCCGGGCACGCCGGTGAAGGCGAAGACGAGCAGCGCGGGGGACAGGGCGAGCATGGCCAGCGGCGTGTAGTCGGGGATGACGAGCGCCAGCAGGACGGCCATCACCACGGCGTACGGGAGCAGTAAGCGGTTGCTGCGGGCATGGGTCATCAGTAGTGCGACCACTGCCCCGAGGAGGCCGAGTACGGCCATCACCGGGGCGACCACGCTCGCTGGCGTGCCTTCCAAGATCGAGGCGGTCGCGTGGTCGTCGTCGACTCGTGCGAAGGGGTAGCCGGAGCCGCCTGCGGCCCAGTAGATGCCCAGGACCCCAGAGGCCAGCGACCACAGGGCGGTGGCGTGACCGAGCGTGGTTTTCAGCATGCGAACAGCGTGCGGCGGCGGACCTTCGCACAGCCTCACCCTGCCGGGTGAACGGCGTCGCCCGGTAGGGGGAAACGTGTAACAAGCCGTTAACCCCGTGGCCGGGCGTGTCGGGCTGCGGCGTTTGCGCGACAGACCTACAGTCCTTAGTGACGGTCGGAGGGGAAGCCGGCTGTCCGGGAGGCCCGATCAGATGAGACGTAATTGCTCAGCGGTAGCCCCATGAGGCGCCGAACGGAGTGCCCGAGACCCACGGTCTCACTCTCACTGATTTCCGGTTCCGCGCGTGCTGCGGGACGGAGGGGGTCTGCACCAGACCTCCGGGTCCGGACCCGGTCCAACACCTAACCACTGGTGGGCCGGGCGTGGTGCACGCTGCGGTCCGAGAGGACGTGCGACATGGCTGCCACCCACGCCAAGGCGTCAAACCCCTCATCCACGCCGGACCAGCGCACTTTCGTGCTGGACACCTCCGTGCTTCTCTCCGACCCGCACGCGATGCTGCGGTTCGACGAGCACGAGGTGGTCATCCCGGTTGTCGTCGTCACCGAACTGGAGGCAAAACGGCATCACCCTGAGCTCGGCTACTTCGCACGGACCGCGTTGCGGTTGATGGACGAGCTCAGGATCCAGCACGGACGATTGGACGCGCCCCTGCCAGTGGGCGAGAAGGGTGGAATGCTCCGGGTCGAGCTGAATCACACCGATCCCGAGAGCCTGCCGGCCGGTTTCCGGCTCGGCGACAACGACAGCCGGATCCTCGCGGTGGCCTGCAACTTCCAGGCCGAGGGCCGCGACGTCACGCTGGTCTCCAAGGACCTGCCGATGCGGGTCAAGGCCTCGGCCTGCGGCCTGGACGCGGAGGAGTACCGCGCCGAGCTGACGCTGGAGTCCGGCTGGACCGGGATGGACGAGATCGAGGTGCCGACCAGCGACGTCGACTCGCTCTACGAGGACGGCGTACTGGACATCCCCGAGGGGCGGGACTTCCCCACCCACACCGGGCTGGTGCTGCTGTCGGAGCGTGGCAGCGCGCTGGGCCGGGTGATGCCGGACAAGCGGATCCGGCTGGTCCGCGGCGACCGGGAGGCCTTCGGGCTCCGCGGCCGTTCGGCCGAGCAGCGGGTCGCACTGGATCTGCTGCTGGACCCGGACGTCGGGATCATCTCGCTCGGCGGGCGCGCTGGTACCGGTAAGTCGGCACTGGCCCTGTGCGCCGGGCTCGAAGCGGTGATGGAGCGGCGCCAGCACAAGAAGGTCGTCGTCTTCCGGCCGCTGTTCGCGGTCGGCGGCCAGGAGCTCGGCTACCTGCCCGGCTCGGAGTCGGAGAAGATGGCGCCCTGGGCGCAGGCGGTGCACGACACGCTGGGCGCGCTGACCAGTCCGGACGTGATCGACGAGGTGATGGACCGCGGCATGCTCGAAGTGATGCCGCTGACCCACATCCGCGGCCGGTCGCTGCACGACGCGTTCGTGATCGTCGACGAGGCCCAGTCGCTGGAGCGCAACGTGCTGCTCACGGTGCTGTCCCGGATCGGCGCGAACTCGCGGGTGGTGCTCACCCACGACGTCGCGCAGCGCGACAACCTGCGGGTCGGCCGGCACGACGGCGTGGTCGCGGTGGTCGAGAAGTTGAAGGGCCACCCACTTTTCGCCCACGTCACGCTGACCCGGTCGGAGCGCTCGCCGATCGCCGCGCTGGTGACCGAGATGCTGGAGGACGTCCAGCTCTAGCAGCCCGTCTGTAAAACGAAAGTAAGACTTTCGCGGTACCCGGTGCGGCCACACGCCATGTGGCCGCACCGTTCATTGTGACGTTGTTGTGATCACGCTCTGATTAGGCCAGAGTATGTTCCTGTTGCAGCCGACGGGGGTCGGGTAATTCGGAAGGACAGATGAAAGCCAAGCGCTCCGTCGCGATCCTCGCAGTCACCGGGATCGCCGTCGTCTCCGTTGTCGCAGGCCTCGACCTCTTCGCCTCCCCTGGGAGCGCGACCGCGTCCGACCCGGTCTCCGGGCGCGCCGAGATGGCCGTGCTGAACAGTGAGCGCGCCCAGGCGGCCAAGTCGCCGAAGCCGAAGGAACTGACTCCCGCGGAGCAGGCCCAGGAGGTCATTCAGCTCCGCAACCAGATCGAGGCCGTCGAGTCGGCCCGCAAGGCCGCGCAGGACCAGTCGGACCTGCGGCAGAAGGCCAAGAACACCGCGATGGCCCGGTACAAGGCGCTCCAGAAGACGCAGCGCAGCTCCAGCGAGGAGCGCGCCAGCCGCGACGCAGAGCGGAAGAAGTTCGAGGGCACGCCGAAGCAGATCGCGAAGAACCTGCTCGCCGACCACGGCTGGAAGGACAGCCAGTTCGGCTGCCTGGAGAGCCTGTGGAACAAGGAGTCGCGCTGGCGGGTCGACGCCGACAATCCTTCGTCGAGCGCTTACGGCATTCCGCAAGCGCTGCCCGGCAACCGGATGGCGGCGTACGGCAAGGACTGGCGCACCAACCCGGTCACCCAGATCAAGTGGGGCCTGGACTACATCGACAACACCTACGGCTCCCCCTGCAGCGCGTGGTCGCACTCGCAGAACAAGGGCTGGTACTGAGCTCAAGCGTGGGCGAGGTGGCACGGGCGGTCAGCGAGCGGGGTGAACTCCTGCTCCGCCGCCGTACGGACGGGGCGCTGGAACTGCGGGTCAACGGCGTCTTCGTGATGGACGACGTGGAGACGTCCAGCGAGGAGTTGCTGGCGTCCGCTGCGCTGGATGCCGTACTACGGCCCGCGCGGGTGCTGGTGGGCGGGCTGGGGCTCGGGTACACCGTGCGTGCCCTGTTGACCGATACGCGGGTGTCGACGGTCCTGGTGGCTGAGATCGAGCCGGCTGTGGTCGAGTGGATGCGGTCGGGGCTGGTGCCGTCGGTGCTCGACGACGCGCGGGTCTCGGTGGTGGTGGGGGATGTACGCGACGTCGTACTGGCTCAGCCGTCGGCGTCGTTGGACGGGCTGCTGCTCGATGTGGACAATGGGCCGGACTTCCTTGTCTACAACGAGAATTCGGCGCTCTATGAGAGTGAATTCCTCGCCGAGTGCCGCGGGCGGCTGGCTCCGGGTGGGGTGTTGACGGTGTGGTCGTCGTCGGCGTCTTCCGCTTTGGAGGCGGCGATGCGTGAGGTCTTCGGCGAGTGTGTGGTGCGGCCCGTTCCCGTCGCCCTGCAAGGACGGTCCGAGACGTACTACGTCTATCAGGGTGGCTCCTAGTCTCCACGTACTCTGCAGGTATGGGAGACAACGTGGAATTCAGGATCGAGCACGACACGATGGGCGAGGTCAAGGTGCCGCGCGACGCGTTGTGGCGGGCGCAGACCCAGCGCGCGGTGGAGAACTTCCCGATCTCCGGCCAGCCGCTGGCGCCGGCTCTCGTGCACGCGCTCGCCCAGATCAAGGCGTCGGCCGCGGTGGTGAACGCCGAGCTGGGCGTGGTGGACGGCAAGCTTGCCGACGGCATCGTCGCGGCGGCGGACCGGGTGACGGCGGGGGAGTTCGACGCCGAGTTCCCGATCGACGTGTTCCAGACCGGGTCCGGTACGTCGACGAACATGAACGTGAACGAGGTGCTGGCCACGCTCGCGACCCGTTCTTTGGACGCTGAGGTGCACCCGAACGATCACGTGAACGCCAGCCAGTCGAGCAACGACACCTTCCCGTCGGCGATCCACGTCGCGGCGACGGCGGGGGTCGTGCAGGATCTGTTGCCGGCGCTGGAGCACCTGGTGGAATCCCTGTCTCGTAAGGGATCTGAGTTCGCGTCGGTGGTGAAGTCGGGGCGGACGCACTTGATGGACGCGACGCCGGTGACGCTGGGGCAGGAGTTCAACGGGTATGCGGCGCAGATCAGCCGGGGTGCGGACCGGGTTCGGGCGACGCTGCCGCGGGTGACCGAGTTGCCGCTCGGTGGGACCGCTGTCGGGACGGGGATCAACACGCCGGCCGGGTTTGCGGGGAAGGTGATCGCTGAGCTGAATCGGCGTACCGGGCTGGAGCTTCGTGAGGCTGCTGACCATTTCGAGGCGCAGGGTGCTCGCGACGCTTTGGTGGAGTTGTCGGGGCAGTTGAAGACGATCGCGGTCAGCCTGACGAAGATCTGCAATGACCTGCGTTGGATGGGGTCTGGGCCGCGCGCGGGACTTGGCGAGATCGCGTTGCCGGACCTGCAACCGGGGTCGAGCATCATGCCGGGCAAGGTCAACCCGGTGATCTGTGAGGCGACGCTGATGGTCGCCGCCCAGGTGATCGGCAACGACACCACCATCACGGTGGCCGGGGCCGGGGGCAACTTCGAGCTGAACGTGATGCTGCCGGTGATCGCGCGCAATCTGCTCGAGTCGATCCAGCTGCTGAGCAACACGTCTCGCCTGCTGGCCGACCGCTGCGTGGACGGCATCACCGCTCACGTTGAGCATGCCCGCGCACTGGCCGAGTCGTCGCCGTCGATCGTCACGCCGCTGAACAAGTACATCGGCTACGAGAACGCGGCTGCCGTCGCGAAGAGCGCGCTGAAGCAGGGCAAGTCGATCCGGGAGGTCGTGATCGAGAACGGTCACGTCAGCAACGGCGACCTGACCGAGGAACAGCTCGACGCGGCGCTCGACGTGCTCTCGATGACGCGGCCGGCCGGGTCGTGACGGCCGAGACGACGACCGGGGTCGAGCTGTACTGGGCGCCCGGCACGAGGATCGAGTGGGTCTACGAGGAGCAGGGCCGGTTCAGCGAGCTGCCGAACGTGCGGCCGATGACGGTGGTGCGGGACGACGAGGACGGGCTGGTCGCCTGGCTGGCGCCCGGGACGCCGGTGATCAAGCCCGTGCTGCTCGACGGGCGCGAGATGCGGCACGCGGGTCCGTTCGGCATGTTCACCGAGGACCGGGTGCTCAAGCTCGACATCTGGCACGGCACCGGCATCCTGCTGGTCTCGCCGACCGGCAAGCCCTGGTCCGTGTGGCATTTCTGGTCCGCCGACGAGACGTTCCTCGGCTGGTACGTGAACCTTGAGTCCGAGCACCAGCGTGATGTGGAGGCGAAGCGCACCACCTCCGAGGACTACGTCCTGGACCTCTGGATCCACCCTGACCGCCGGATCGAATGGAAAGACGAAGACGAGTTGGAGGGCGCCGTAGCCGCCGGCCGCTACACCCAGGCGGAGGCCGACCGGATCACCGCAAGCGCCCACATCGCCATCCAGGACATCGAAGCCTGGACCACCCCCTTCTCCGAAGACTGGCAATCCTGGCGCCCAGACCCACATCTACGCCTCCCCGAAGCCCCCACCGGCCACGCCGTAACCCACATAGCCAAAGAACTCCTCGGCTGACCGATCCAGGCCCTCGGGTGAGGGCCTGGTGTGCTGCGAAGGCTGTCGTGGTTGAGGGGTTGCTCCGGCAAGGACGGCCGTGGTGCGCGGTCTGTGCCCCGCCCGCGGAGGGGTCTGGGCCGATGGGTCACCTTGGCGAGGCGGCTTGTGCGGCGGGGCCGCGATCACCGGGATGGCTGAGGTTGGTGGCCGAGGGCAACGGGCGGACCGCCGGCCCATCAAAGCCCGAGGGAGCAACGTCTGGCTCGGCGTGTCGGGATGGTTTGCGGGCGTCTGATGGTGTGGCGGTCCGTCCGGCGCTCGGGCCGGTCCGCCGATGCACACCCAAACCCGCTCGGCAAGCGCTTACCTCGGCGTGTCGAGGTCGGGGGCTGGGGTTGTGTATGCGTGGCGGTCCGGCTGGGCTGGGGGAGCGGATCGGCATCGAGCGACTGGGGATGGAGGAGCTTGCCGGGAGTGAGCGGCGGTTCGATCTGATCTGGTGTCGTGAGGTGGTGCCGCAGTTGGCGGATCTGCGGGGAGCCTTGGCGGGGTTGCATCCGTACTGAATGCCGATGGGCGGATGGTCGTCTTCACCCAGACGGCGACGGAACTGCTGACGACCGGTGAGGCGGAGATGATGAGCCGGCATCTTGGCAACGTCATCGCCAACCTGAACGAGACGACGCTGGAGACCGCCTTCGCCGACGCCGGGTTGGTGATCGACGAGAAGGACGTGATCGGCACGGAGTGGCGGGAGTACGCCGAGGAGCGGACACAACCCGTCTCCCGGGCGCTCCTGCGGCTGGCGCGACTCCGGCGTACCAGGAAAGCGGTCGTCGCCGAGCACGGCGAGGACATCTACCACCATGTCGAGGCAAACCTGCACTGGGAGGCGTACCAGTTCCTCGGAAAACTCCGCCCGACGGTCTACACCCTCAAACGCGGCTAGCCCTGGTTGAGCGCGCCGTGGCGTAGTGTGCTCCCGTTCCGGCGGGGTACGACTTTCGCGATGCGAGGAAACCAAATGCTGCGTGTTCTGCTTGCTGTGTCGCTGGTGGGTGCGGCGCTCGGCCCCGCCCCGATGGCGCACGCGAAGGCTGACTCGGGCCTGACGATCACCACGGTCAGGCTGAGCAGGACGAATCTGGCGGTGACGGGGCTCAACACCGTGCCGGTCACGGTGGAGGCCGAGGGCGGCTACGACTCCGCGACCGCCGACCCGAACCTGAAGCTACGCGCCGGCCTGGGACGGGACAGTGGTGCAGGGCAGGCGCAGGAGCTCTATTCGACCGCGATGACGCGGTACTCGGGGACGACCCAGCACGGTAAGTGGCGCGGCGTCATCCATGTCCCGTCCACCGCCAACGGCGTCTTCTTCGTCTACGGAATGGGCACGGGCTTCAAGCCCAACGGGGAACTGATCGACTTCACGCAGGTCAGCAGCGGGCCCAAGCTCGCGGTGAAAGGGACGAACCAGCCGAGGTTGAGCGGCCGGGTCACTCCGGCGGTCGTACCGGTCGGCAAGCCGTACACGGTCAACTGGCGGGTCATCAACTACGCGACCAACCAGCCGTACGGCGCCAAGCTGAAGGCCGTGGTGGGCGTCGGCGCCGGCTGCGCACGGCAACAGGGCCGGCAGGTCATCAGCGACGTCCTGGGCAACTTCTCCCAGCCTCTCGCGGCCGGTTCGGTGGGCCAGCTGCACTGCTTGATCGTGCCGAATGATCCGTTCCCGATCGCCAGGATGGAGTTCTATCCCCGGCGCCTGGGCGTCGTCGCGGCCGCGCCGCTCAAGGCTGCTGTCCCGGCCGGCGCGAGCGTGCCCGTCAACGGAACGATCACTGGTGCGCCCTACCCGTGCTCTGTGCAGTTGCAGCGCTTGCAAGGCAGTGGGCAATGGCGGACAGCCAGTACCGGGCTGACACGGTCGAGTGGTCGGTTCACCGTCACGGCTCCGCCGGTGTCCAAGGGATCGGGGACGTACCGGGTCTCGTTCTCGGCTTGCGCGAACTTCGCCGCGGCGGTCAGCAAAACCTTTCCGATCCGGGGTGTCTGACTGCGCCGGGGCGTCCTCAAATGGGGAGATCGCTTCTAATCTGGGCAGATGGCGATCATGGATACCGGCTGCCGGGCGTTGTTGATCAACGGTGGCGGGGGAGCCGGCAAGACGGCTGTCGGGCAGGCGATTGGGCGGATCCTCACCGATCGGTTGCTGCCGACGGCCGTGATCGACCTGGATGCGCTGGCGCAGTACGGGCCGGCGCCGGCGAATCAGCGCGGATTCCACGATCGGCTGAAGGTGCGGAACCTCGAGGGTGTCTGGGCGACCTACCGAGCAGCCGGGGCGCGGTTCGTGGTCGTCAGTGGGGTTGTCGAGACGCGTGATCTGAGGCAGTCGTACGAGGGGTGTCTGACCGGCTGCGACGTACAGATGGTGCGGCTGGAGCGGGCGCGGGTGGAGTATGACGGGCATGCCGAGGTCGAGGACTTCACCGTGGTGAACGACCGCAAGCTGCCCAAGGTCGCCAACGAGATCCTGGAGATCGCCGGCTGGCCGACCAGCTGACCGCGGCCGCCTGACGCAACGGCTCGATCACGACCGGCGCTTTCTGCGACCAGCGGGTTTACCGTGAAAAACATGCACACCATCGAACTGAACGACGAGGAGCTCCGGCTGGTGCGATCCGCCCTGCGCTCCTACCTCCAGGCCTTCGGCCACAACGAAGCAGACCTGCTCCGCGCCGCCAAGCACCTGATGATCAAACTCCCCGACCCAGCCACCACCACCGCCAACGCCAGCTAGCGCGCCGCTGATCTGCACCTCCGCCGGCTCAGTCGGCGAAGGACAGGCCGTTCTCCTGCAGTGCGGCTTCTAGGAGTCGGACGGCCTTCGGGCCGACGCCGTGCATGGCGAGTAGGTCGCGGCGGGTTAGCGTGGCGACCTGTGCCAGGGTGGTGATTCCGGCTGCCATCAGTGCGCTGGTGGCTGGGCGGCCGATTGTTGGTAGGTCGCCGATCTGGGCCGGGCCGTCCTTGGTGCTCATGTCAGCTGCGGGGGCGGACGGTGAGGGGGACCGGCTTGCGGGTGTCGGTGAAGAAGTCGTTGCCTTTGTCATCGACTACGACGAAGGCGGGGAAGTCCTCGACCTCGATCTTCCAGACGGCTTCCATCCCGAGCTCGGCGTACTCGATTACGTCGACCGACTTGATGCAGTCCTGGGCGAGGCGGGCGGCGGGGCCACCGATGGAGCCCAGGTAGAAACCGCCGTGCTCCTTGCACGCTGCCGTGACCTTGGCCGAGCGGTTGCCCTTGGCAAGCATCACGAAGGAGCCGCCGGCCGCCTGGAACTGATCGACGTACGCGTCCATCCGGCCGGCCGTCGTCGGTCCGAAGGAGCCGGAGGCGTAGCCCTCGGGGGTCTTCGCGGGGCCGGCGTAGTACACGGCGTGGTCCTTCAGGTACTGCGGCATCGGCTCGCCCGCGTCGAGGCGCTCCTTGATCTTCGCGTGCGCGATGTCGCGGGCCACCACCAGCGGCCCGTTCAGCGACAGTCGCGTCTTGACCGGCAGCTTCGACAGTTCGGTGCGGATCTCCGCCATCGGCCGGTTCAGATCGATCCGTACCACCTCGGCATCATCCGACAGGTGTTCGTCAGTGGTGTCCGGCAGGAAGCGGGCCGGGTCGCGCTCGAGCTGCTCCAGGAAGACGCCCTCGGGGGTGATCTTCGCCAGCGCCTGCCGGTCCGCCGAGCAGGAGACCGCGATCGCGACCGGGCAGGACGCGCCGTGCCGCGGCAGCCGGATCACCCGGACGTCATGGCAGAAGTACTTGCCGCCGAACTGCGCGCCGATCCCGAACTCCTGGGTCAGCTCGAAGACCTTCTCCTCCAGCTCCAGATCGCGGAACCCGTTGCCCAGCGGCGATCCGGTCGTCGGCAGCGCGTCGAGGTAGTGCGCCGACGCGTACTTCGCCGTCTTCAGCGCGTACTCCGCGGAGGTGCCGCCGACGACGATCGCCAGGTGGTACGGCGGGCAGGCGGCGGTACCGAGCGAGCGGATCTTCTCGTCCAGGAACTTCATCATCCCGTCCGGGTTGAGCACCGCCTTGGTCTCCTGGAACAGGAACGACTTGTTCGCAGAGCCGCCGCCCTTGGCCATGAAGAGGAACTTGTACGCCGGATCCGCGGCGGCCGAGCCGGGCGTCGAGTACAGCTCGATCTGGGCCGGCAGGTTCGAACCGGTGTTCTTCTCGTCCCACATGGTCAGCGGCGCCATCTGCGAGTAGCGCAGGTTGAGCTTGGTGTACGCGTCGTACACGCCCCGGCTGATCCACTCCTCGTCGACCGCGCCGGTCAGCACGCCCTCGGACTTCTTGCCCATCACGATCGCGGTGCCGGTGTCCTGGCACATCGGCAGCACGCCGCCGGCCGAGATGTTCGCGTTCTTCAGCAGGTCGAGCGCGACGAACCGGTCGTTCCCGGACGCCTCCGGGTCGTCGATGATGCGGCGGAGCTGGGTGAGGTGCGCAGTACGGAGGTAGTGCGAGATGTCGTGCATCGCCTCGGCGGTGAGCTGCTGCAGCACCTCCGGCTCCACCTGCAGGAAGGTGCGGCCGCCCGCGGTGAACGTGCTCACCCCTTCGGTGGTGAGGAGCCGGTACTCCGTGTCGTCGGCACCCAGCGGGAGCAGTTCGGAGTAGTTGAAGTCGGCGGACACCGGTCGTACCTCCAGGGCAAGTGGTCTCAGAACCCCATAAGCCTAGAGCGGCAGGCCCAGCCTCGCTTCCTCCGGGTGGATGGTGTTCCGCTCGACAGGAGGTGGTGCCCGATTTCCGGGAGTCCGGGGCGAAGTTGAGCGGGAAGCGGGAGGCAAAGCCGGAGTACCTCCTGTCGAGCGGGACAGGATCCTCAGGGATCGGCCGGGGTCATTCCTTATCTGCGGGTCGGCTGGTGCGGACGTAGAGTTTTGCTGTGGCCGACAACGAGTTCTCCCAGCCGAACCGTCCGCAGGACACGCCTCGCCAGGACAGCGCGGCGGCCCCGACCGGTGATGAGCTGGCGCTGCGCAGACGGGTGTCGGATCTCGAGCGGGAAGAGGTCGCCGACGTACTGCGGGAGGCCGCGGGTGAGGGCCGGCTGAGCTACACCGAGCTCGAGGACCGGCTGGAGACCTTGTACTCCGCCAAGACGTACGGCGAGCTGGTCGAGATCGCCTCCGACCTGCCCAACGGCCCGACCCTCGAAGCAGGCGCGGCCGCCGTCGCGCCGGTCGGCCGGCCGAGTGCGGGGATGACCGTGCATGCGCCGACCATCAACGTCTTCCTGTCCGACCAGAAGCGCATCGGCAACTGGATCGCACCGCAGCGCCAGGAGGTCAACGCGGTCCTCGGCGACGTCACGCTGGACTACACGGAGGCGCACGTCCCGTACAACGAGATCTTCATCGACGTGAAGTCGATCCTGGCCGACGTGAAGATCCGCGTACCCCGCAACGCGATCGTGCACCTCGACAGCAACCCGATCCTCGGCTCGGTCAGCGAACAGGACTCCGTCCTCGGCGCCGTCGAAGAACCACCGTCGGCCCCCAAGGTCTTCCACATCCGCGGCACCGCCATCCTCGGCGAGATCAAGATCAAACGCGGCCCCCGCCTCAGCAAACGCCTCGGCCTGACCTGACTCACACCAGCCGCTTGATCTCCTCGACCACCGCGGAGTGGATCCCGACGGAACTCTCCCGCAGGTACACCTTCCGGTGCTCGGCCGCGTCCTGGTAGTCCTCTGGACTGTCTGGCACGGCCTGGTCTCCCTGCTGCATCCAGTCGATTACCAGGAGTGACCGAAGCGTTATAGCATCTCTGCTATGAACTGGAGTACGGACCGTTGCTCGGTGAGCCATACACGAAGCAACTCGACGGCAAACTCCGCGAGCTGCGGTTCTGGCTTGAACAGGATGCGATGCGGATCAGCTACTGGATCGCTACCGATCGGCGGGTCGTGCTGCTGACGGTGTTCCGTAAATCGAGGATGCGAGAGACTCGCGAGGTCGACCGGGCTCGGCGAGCCATCGGCGGTGTGTCGAGGAGTCGCACGAGGTTTCGACGGCTGAGGAGGTTTGAGATGGCAGGGCGGCAGAGCTGGGACGAGGTTCGGGCTGAGCGGATGGCTGAGCCGGGAGCTGAGCGGCTTACGACGCTGCTCGGCGCGCGTTTGAGTTGGGCGCCGCCGTGCGGCAAATGCGTGAGGGCCGTGGGTGGACTCAGAGTCGGTTGGCGGAGGCCGCGGGGATGACGCAGTCGGCGCTGGCCAGATTCGAGGCCGGTGGGACCGTACCGACCCTCGCGTTGCTCGAGCGGATCGCCCAGGCTCTCGACACGAACCTGGTGGTCAAGTTCGATCAGGACCACTCGGCGGCGTAGGCGGTCGAGGCACCACCTCAACCAGCCTCGTACCTCCAGTAGTCAGCCGTCGGTGGGGTGGGATTGTTGGGTGTGGAGGGTGCGGAGCCAGGCGGCCAGGTTTATCAGGTCGAGGGCGTACTCGTGGGTGATGGCCAGGGCTCTGGAGCCGTAGCGGTCGACGGGCTGGAGCTGGATGCTGCGGGAGCCGGGGACGAAGGTGCCGATGGGCGGGTCGTCGATTCGGGCGATCTGCGGCCAGGCGATGGAGGTCTTGCCGATCTGGACGCCCGTGCGGCTGACCGTCATCGTCGGGCGGCGGGTGATGAGTTGCCACCCGGTCAGGACGAGGAAGTAGGCGAAGGCGCCGAGCGAGGTGATTCGCAGTACGGCGATTATGCCGCCCATGTCGTCGGCGCGGATGTGGGCGATCAGCGACCAGAGCGAGTTGCCGAAGAAGAAGGCCGCGACTACCGCGCGGATCCAGAGGCGTCCGCGGCGTTGGAGGAAGACGACCTGGCCGGAGGATTCGAACTCGGCCGACCAGGTGTCTGCGGTGGTCAGGGTCAGCCCCAGGTGGCGGTGTGTTCGGCGGCGGTTGGTGGGTCGGCGCCGTGGCGGGTGCAGGTGATCGCGGCGGCCTTCACCGCGTAGTCGACGACGTCGTGGAGGGTTTGTTCGTCAAGGCCTTCGAGGCGTACTTCGCCGAGCAGGCCGCGTGCTTGCAGGCCGGCGATCAGGGCTGACATGAAGGAGTCGCCGGCGCCGACGGTGTCGACGACCTTGATCGCCGGCGCGGTCACCTCGACCCGCGCTGAGCGGCTGATCCCGATCGCGCCTTCCCCGCCGCGGGTGATCACCACGCAGCGAGTCCGGTCGACCGACAGCAGTTCGGCCGCGATCTCGTCCGGCGACATCCCGGGTCGCAGGAACTCGCAGTCCTCGTCGCTGAGCTTCACCAGATCCGCCGACGCCGCCAACTCCCGGACGGCGGTCCAGGTGCTCTCCGGATCCGGAGTGATCGTCGGGCGCGCGTTCGGATCGAGCGTCACTGTGACGGGCTGATCCGCCAATGAGGCGAGGAACGTCCGGATCGCTGCCGCGCCCGGCTCGAGCACCGTCGCGATCGAGCCGGTATGCACGGCAGGGCAGCCGCGTCGCAGCGACAGCGCCGGCGGCTCCCAGGTGATGTCGAACCGGTACGACGCAACGCCCGCGGCGTCGAGCGTGGCCGTCGCAGTACTGGTCCGGAACGTCGGGTCGACCGAGCCGGGGGAGAGCTGGACTCCGTTGCCGAACAAGTGAGCGCCGAGCTGATCGCCGTACGGGTCTGTGCCGAAGCGGGTGACGAGCTCGGTCGGCAACCCGAGCCGCGCCAACCCGACCGCCACGTTGGCCGGTGATCCACCGGGCGTCGCCTTCGACCCGTTCTTCCCGTTCCGGCCGGAGCCGTTGCCGTTCCCGCTCGACACGATGTCGACCAGCGCCTCGCCGACGACGAGTACGGGTGCCGTCATCGGGCGTGCTCGAAGTCGATGGCGGAGTACGCGCGCAGCTTGGACAACTGGTGCTCGCTCTCGATGCTGCGGATCGTGCCGCTGCGCGAGCGCATCACCAGCGAGTGGGTGCGCGCGATCGAGCTGCGGTAGCGGACACCGCGGAGCAGTTCGCCGTCGGTGATACCGGTGGCGACGAAGAAGCAGTCGTCACCGCTGACCAGGTCGTCGGTCGACAGCACCCGGTCGAGGTCGTGGCCGGCGTCCAGGGCCCTCTGCCTTTCGTCGTCGTCCTTCGGCCAGAGCTTGCCCTGGATCATCCCGCCCATGCATTTCATCGCGCAGGCCGCGATGATGCCTTCCGGCGTACCACCGATGCCGATCAGCATGTCCAGGCCGGTGTCCGGCCGGGCCGCCTCGACGGCGCCAGCGACGTCACCGTCGCTGATGAACTTGATCCGCGCGCCGGTCGCCCGGATCTGCGTGGCCAGGTCGTCGTGCCGCGGCCGGTCGAGCAGGACGACGGTGACGTCGTCGACCGACGAGCCCTTCGCCTTCGCGACCAGGCGGATGTTCTCGGCGACGGGCAGCCGGATGTCGACCACGTCGGCGGCCTCGGGGCCGACCACGAGCTTCTCCATGTAGAAGACGGCGGACGGGTCGTACATCGTGTGGCGCGGCGCCACCGCCATCACGGCGATCCCGTTCGCCATCCCCTTGGCGACCAGCGTCGTACCGTCCACCGGGTCGACCGCGACGTCGCACTCCGGGCCATCGCCGGAGCCGACCTGCTCGCCGTTGTAGAGCATCGGGGCGTTGTCCTTCTCGCCCTCGCCGATCACCACCACGCCGTTCATCCCGACGGTGCCGATCAGGGTCCGCATCGCGTTCACGGCCGCGCCGTCGGCGCCGTTCTTGTCGCCGCGGCCGACCCACCGGCCCGCGGCCATCGCGGCCGCCTCGGTGACCCGGACCAGCTCCAGGGCCAGGTTGCGGTCGGGGGCGTGCTCGTCGACCTCGAGATGGGCAGGGGGAGCGGACAGGTCCATGCCACGGATCGTAGCCAACGACCGGTGTCGGCGAGTTGGCGGTCTCGGGGGACACTGGTGCCATGAGTTCGACGAGTGAAGGGCCGACACGCGAGCAGGCACTGGCCCAGGCGGAGAAGGCGCTGGCCCGCGAGGAGGCGCTGGCCTACCGTGCGCAGAACAAGGTCGACCGGGCCAAGGCGCGGACGCTGACCAACATGTTCTGGGCACTGCTGGCCTGCTTCATCGTGGTCGCGTTCCTGATGATCGTCACCTGGCGGCCGAAGGCGGAGAAGGTCCGCGAGGTCGAGTACACGGCCCAGCTGGCCGACGCCCGCAAGGCCGCCTCCTGGATCCGCGGGCCGGAGCCGATGCCGGCCGGCTGGAAGGCGACCAGCGTCGAATTCCGGGCGCCCCAGCAAAGCCCGATCAGCTGGCACCTCGGAATTGTCACCGACCAGAAGAAATACGTCGGGCTGGAGCAGTCCAACGTGACCAGCAAAGGTTTTCCGGCGGACAAACTCGGCCGGACCGCCGACGACGGTACGTCCACCGTCGACGGCGTGGTGTGGCAGCGCAAAACGCTGACCGATCGCGAGGGCGAGCAGGCCCTGCTGCTGGTCGGCTCCGGGGTCACCACGATCGTCACCGGAAATGCCGGATATCAAGCACTTGAAACGTTCGCCGCCACCTTGAAGTGAATTCACCGAAGTTATTCACCCGTTGACAGAGCGTTCCCTCGCGTTGTGCAATCGTCGGATTGGCGTCGGCGAAGGGACCTGGGATGAGTTCGTTGTGCCAGGTCGAGGGTTGAGGCGGCGATGTTCGTCACCGGTCTGGTGCTCGCCGCCGAGGGGTCGCCGCGGCTCGGCGTACCCAAGCAACTGCTCGCGTACCAGGGTGAGACGCTGCTCGCCGCGTCGCTGGAGACGGCGCGCGAGTGTGGGTTCGACCAGCTGATCGTGACGCTGGGGACCGCTTCGGAGCAGGTCCGCGAGCGCGTCGATCTGGAGGGCGCGCGGGTGGTCGAGTCGCCGCATGCCGACACGGGCAGTTCGTCGATCGTGCCCGCGCTGGACGTGGTGGACCGGCGTACCGACGGCCTGGTGATCATGCTCGGTGATCAACCCGGAGTGACCTCGGCCACTGTCTGGTCGCTGGTCGCGGAGGTGGCCGGGCCGTCGACGCCGATCGGGGTGAGCCGGTACGAGAACGGCCGCGGCAATCCGTGCTGGTTCGGGCGGGAGCTGTTCGGCGAGCTGCGGCAGCTGCGCAACGACCAGGACATCTGGTCGGTGATCGGCACCGGCAACCATCCGGTCACCGATGTCGATGCCGTCGGCAACATTCCGCTGCGGGTGGACAGCTGGGACGACTACCAGTCCCTGGTCGCCCAGCCGGACTCCCTCGGCGTCGAGCCCCCGGTCGTCCCACCCGCCGCCGTCCCCACCCGAGGCAGAATCACCCGCCGCTCCCTCCGCCGCCGCCGCGTCTAGTCGGCGCCGGCGAGGCGGAGGCCGACTACGCCCGCCACGATGAGGGCGATGCAGGCTAGCCGGGTGGGGGTGATCGGTTCGTGGAAGAACAGCACGCCGAGGGTGACAACGCCTAGAGAGCCGAGGCCGGTCCAGACGGCGTACGCCGTGCCTACTGGTAGGCGGTCCAGGGTTTTCGAGAGCAGGACCACCGAGATGACGCCGAAGACGAGCACGCCGGCCGTTGGCCAGAACCGGCTGAAGCCGTCGCTCGGCTTCAGGCTCAACGCGAACGCGATCTCGAACGCGGCCGCCGCGACCAGTACGAGCCAGGCCATCAGGCCGCCAGCGAACCGCGCTGGTGCCGCAGGGTGACGGTGGCGACCCGGGCGCCGAGGGCTGCGGCGGTACGGAGGTCCGTCTCCGGCGGCGCCTTCTCCGCGGACAGGTCGGCGTCGGACTGCGCCATCGCGCCCAGCCAGCTGCCGAGCCGGTTGAGGTCCTCGATGCTAGCGGTCGACTCGGCCCAGCCCGGGTAGATGTCCAGACCGACCCAGATCATCCCGTGCTGCGCGGCGAACACGGCCAGGTCGACGATGCTGTTCAGCTTGTCGCCCGACATCGCCTTCGAGTTGGTGAAGCCGGCGGCGATCTTGTCCCGCCAGCCCAGGTCGGCGGCCCAGACCTTCACGCTGGCCTCGGCGAACGCCTTGAAGACGGCGCTCGGGCTGCCCATGTACGTCGGTGTGCCGAAGATGATCGCGTCGGCGGCGTCGAGCCGCTCCCACACCTCATCGGTCAGCTCGTCGAGCGGGACGAGCTCGGCGACGGCTCCCGGTACTGCGGCCGCGCCCGCCGCGACAGCCTCGGCCTGCCGAGCGGTGTGGCCCATGCCGGAGTGGTACGCGACCGCGATCCGGGCGGTGGTGTTGCTCATGGTGCTTCCTCCAAGGTCTTGAGCGGACTACAGTCCGTCTTATGAACGACCATAACGGACCACGGTCCGTTTCTCAACAGAGTCTGCCGATCGTGGGTGAGCCGCGCCCGGAGCGCGCCGACGCCCGGCGCAACCGCTTGAAGGTGCTGGAGGCGGCGGAGCGGCTGTTCGCCGAGCACGGCGTGAAGAACGTGTCGGTGGACGCGATCGCGCTCGAGGCGGGCGTCGGCAAGGGCACCGTCTTCCGGCGCTTCGGCGACCGGGCTGGGTTGGCGGTGGCGCTGCTCGACGAGCGGGAGGTCGAGCTGCAGGGCAAGTTGCTGAGCGGTCCGCCGCCGCTAGGCCCCGGCGCCCCAGCCATCGACCGGGTGACCGCCTTCCTGACGGCTTACACCGAGCTACTGGACCGCCACGTAGAACTCTTCGCCGACAGCGAGAACGCGTCAGACGGCGCGCGGTACCGCATCGGCTCGTACCGCCTGTGGCACCGCCACATCGCAATACTGGTCGAGGAGGCCCGCCCCGACCTGGACGCCGACTACACGGCCCACGTCATCCTCGCGCCACTAGCCGCCGACCTCCACCAAGCCCTCCGCGAAGAAGGCTTTGACCTGCCGCGGATGCAGGCAGGGTTGGTCGCTGCGGTTACAGCTTTGCTGACCGCCTAGTTGGACTTCTCTTCGTGCGCCGCCTGGGCTTCGGCGAGGCGTTTGCGGGCGCCGTCGAGCCATTGCTGGCAGGTGCTGGCGAGGGTCTCGCCGCGTTCCCACAGCGCCAGGGACTCTTCGAGGGTCGTGCCGCCCGCTTCCAGCTTGCGGACCACCTCGACCAGTTCCTCGCGGGCCTGTTCGTAGGAGAGCTCGGGGCGGGCTGCCGGCTCGGCGTTCTTGGTCATTTGCTTTCCTTTACCTCTACGTCGAAGCGGCCGTCGCTGACCCGGGCGTTGAGGACATCGCCGGCAGATATCTGGGCGATCTCCCGTACTGCGGTGCCGTCGGCCAGTTGGAGCACGGAGTAGCCGCGCTCGAGAGTTGCCTTGGGGGACAGGGCCCGTACGCTCGCCAGGCGATGAGCCAGGTCGTCGCCGGCCCGGTCGAGCCGATGGGTCAGCGTGCGGCGGCTGCGGTCGACCAGGGCGGCGATCTCGTCCGCTCGGCGTTGCAGGTCCGTCGTCGGTGCGGCCAGCGACGGGCGGCTGCGGATGGCGGCCAGCGCGTGCGTCTCGCGGTCGAGCCAGCCGCGGATGGCGCGCAGCCCGCGCTCGCGCAGGAGCCGTACGCCGTCGAGCTCTTCCCGTACGTCCGGCACGATCCGTTTGGCGGCGTCGGTCGGGGTCGACGCGCGAAGGTCGGCGACCAGGTCGAGCAGCGGCGAATCGGGCTCGTGGCCGATGGCGCTGACGATCGGAGTACTGGCCTGGGAGACCGCTCGGATCAGACCCTCGTCGGAGAACGGCAGCAGGTCCTCGAGGGAGCCGCCGCCGCGGGCGATCACGATCACCTCGACCGACTCGTCGCCGTCGAGCTTGCGGAGTGCCTGCATCACCTCGCCGGCCGCGGCGGGTCCTTGCACCGACGCGTACTCGATCCGGAAGGCGACGGCCGGCCAGCGGCGCTTCGCGTTCTCCAGTACGTCGCGCTCCGCGGCCGAGTCGCGTCCGCAGATCAGGCCGATCGTGTGCGGGAGGAACGGCAGCTTCTTCTTCCGGTACGCCTCGAAGAGCCCTTCGGCGGCGAGCAACTGCTTCAGCCGCTCGATCCGGGCGAGCAGCTCGCCGATGCCGACGTGCCGGATCTCGCTGACCGCGAGCGCGAGGGTGCCGCGGCGGGCGAAGAAGTTGGGCTTGGCGTTCACCACCACGCGGGAGCCGTCGGTGACGGGCGGGTCGACCGCCTCGAAGACGCGCCGGTTGCAGGTGAAGCGCAGCGAGATGTCGGCGTCGGTGTCCCGCAAGGTGCCGAACACGGTCGTCGTCCCGCGCCCGATCGAGACGTCCGTCAGCTGCCCCTCGACCCAGACGGCGCCGAGCTGGTTGATCCAGCCGGCAATGCCGTTCGCGATCGTGCGAACGGCTGCAGGCGCTTCCGGCGAGGTTTCCAATGCCACCCGGCGACTCTACGGTGCCCGACCGACAATCCCCGCCAACCCCCAGTACATTGCGTGACATGCCCCGCCCGTACCTCCTTCTGGACGTCGACGGCCCCCTCAACCCGTACCGCGCGAAGACGATCCCGCCGGGTTATCGGTTGGAGGAGATCGAGGAGGGCGAGAAGACTTGGCGGTTGCTGCTCAACCAGCAGCATGGGGTCGAGCTGGCTGCGCTGGCAGACATCTTCGAGCTGGTCTGGGCGACGACCTGGGAGGACGGCGCCAATCGGCTCATCGCACCGAGGATCGGGCTGCCCGACGACCTTCCCGTCATCCGCTGGCCGTCTGACGCACGGGACGGCGCCGGGCGCAGCCGCCGGTCGTGGAAGACCCCTCACGTCGCGCGCTGGGTCGGCAGCCGGCCGTTCGTCTGGATCGACGACGAGATCAACCGGTACGACCGGATGTTCCTCGAGTCGAGGCCGGGGCTGGGTGCTTTCCGGGTGCATCGGGTCGAGGCCGTCCGTGGACTGGTACCGGCGGACTTCGCCGTGATCAGGGCGTGGGCCGAGGTCAACCTGTGAGCGGCGTAAATCCTTTGCGTGGAAGGTTGACGAGGCGCATTCTTGGGGGGTGTGAACACCTCCTTGAAAGGAGTCGCCCGGACAGGGCGGGCGACTCCTTTTACTTGCTGTAGGCAATGAACCGACCGATCGGCTGATCCGGACCCTCAGCCGGTCGGTTGGCCTGCGATGCAACGCTTTGGGCGATGCGCTGAGCCTGCGGTGGCTGCGAGGCTCGGGGTATGAATACAGAGCTTGCGGCTGGGCACAACGCCGCGTTCCGGATTGTCAGGGTGTTGATCGGCGGGTATCTGGCATTGAGTGTGGCGACGATGGTGGCGGTCGTCGTTCTGCGGCATCACGCGTCGATCGTGACCGATGCCGTCTGGGTGCGGACTGTCATCGTTGTCGGGAGTGCCGCGCTGATGACCAGTTTCGCGGCCAGGGCGGCGCGGGGGCACGGGCGGTCGTTCCTGCGGCTGCGTCTCGTCTCGGCGATCATGCTGGTGGCGATCGCGGTCATCATCGCGATCCCCGGCGACTTCCCGGTCTGGCTGAAGGTCGAGCAGGGAGCTTGCGGTTTGCTGCTGCTCGGGGTCGCGCTTGTTGTCAACGGCAAGCACCTGCGCAGTGCCTTCGGCCGCGGGTAAGGTGCGAAGAGTGGAGGAACGTCGCTGGCCAGCGTTGGTCACCGTCGTGCCCTATGTCCTGCTGGCCGTGCTGATGCTCGGCACGGTGGTCATCAAACACTCCGAGCCGCGCTCGCTCGCGATCGATCTCGGGCTCTGTGCGCTGGCCGCGCTCTGGATGCTGGGCGTCTTCACCCTGCATCCGCAGTGGCGGGACCGTACGCCGCACATGCTGGTCTTCGTCGCCGGCCTGCTGGTCATCATCGCGATCCTGGTCCACCGCGATCCCTGGTTCGGCTTCTTCAGCCCGGCCGCCTACTTCTACGCCTTCGGCGTCCTGCCCTGGCCCTGGGAGTTGCTCGGAGTGGCCGCGGTGGCGGCTGTCGCAGGCAGCGCGCAAGCCTCCACGGTCGACAAGACGACGGCGGCCGGCCTCGCGATCTTCTGCGCCGTGCTGCTCGCCAACATCCTGCCGATGACCGGGTTCGCCTGGCTCAACCGGCAGCAGGATCAACGCAACGACGCCCGCAAGCACGCCCTGCAAGACGTCAGCGAGGCGAACCGCCGGCTCGAGGCGACGCTGGCCGAGAACGCGAAACTCCACCAGCAACTGCTCGAGCAGGCCCGCGAGGCCGGCGTACTGGACGAGCGACAGCGGATGGCCCGCGAGATCCACGACACCCTCGCGCAGGGCCTGACCGGGATCATCACCCAGCTGCAGGCGGCCGAGAACGAGCCGAGCCGGCACGTCGAGGCGGCGATCACCTTGGCCAGGGAAAGCCTCAACGAGGCAAGGCGATCCGTGCACGCGCTCCGCCCCGGCTCACTCGACAGCGCCCGCCTCAGCGATGCCTTGGCCGATGTCGCCAAACGCTGGACAGCACTGCACAACATCGAAGTACAGGTCACTACGACCGGTACGACGCTCCCGCTACCGCCCGACGCCGAGCTGGCCTTGCTACGTACTGCGCAGGAGGCGCTCGCCAACGTCGCCAAGCATGCGCGGGCGAGCCGGGTCGGCCTGACACTGTCCTACCTGGAGGACAAGATCGCCTTGGACGTCCGCGACGATGGCAAGGGATTCGTGGCCGGTGAGGTCGACGGGGAAGGTGGGTTCGGGTTGATCGCGATGCGGCAGCGGATCGAGGCGCTGGACGGATCCCTCCAGATCGAGTCGGAGCCGGGCGCCGGTACTGCGATCTCCGCGAGCGTCCCGGTAGCGGGGGGCGACCGATGAGCGGGCCGATCAAGCTGCTCATCGCGGACGATCACCCGGTCGTGCGCGACGGGTTGAGCGGCATGTTCGCGCGCGACCCCGATTTCGAAGTACTGGGTGAGGCCGCTGATGGAGCCGAGGCGCTCGCGCTGGCCAGGGAGCTTCAGCCGGACGTGATCCTGATGGATCTGCGGATGCCGGGGATGGACGGGCTGACCGCGATCACCGAGCTGGCCAAGCAGGGGAGCGTGGCGCGGGTCCTGGTGCTGACGACCTATGACACCGACACGTACGTGGTACCGGCGATCGAGGCCGGCGCGACCGGGTATCTGTTGAAGGACGCGCCTCGTGATGAGCTGCTGCGCGCAGTACGGGCGGCTGCGGCGGGGGAGTCCGTGTTGTCGCCGAGTGTGGCGAGCAGGCTGGTCAGCCGGGTCCGTACGCCGGTCGCAGGGCCGCTCACCCAGCGTGAGATCGAGGTGCTGGAGCTGGTTGCGGCGGGCAACACGAACCGCGAGATCGCGGTCAAATTGTTCATCAGCGAGGCGACTGTGAAGAGTCACCTGCTGAATCTCTACCTCAAGCTCGGCGTCAACGACCGTGCTGCCGCGGTGGCTGAGGGCTTCAAGCGGGGCCTGCTGTCCGGATCGTGATGTCCACCACGGCGGGTGGGGTGTTCAGCTACGCCCCGTACGATGGGGGCCGTGACTGCCCAGCCTGAGAACACCGGAACGCCCACCGCCGTGAAGACCAAGCGCGTGCTGCTCGCGGCCCCGCGAGGCTACTGCGCCGGAGTGGACCGGGCTGTCGTGGCAGTGGAGAAGGCGCTCGATCTGTACGGGCCGCCGGTCTACGTGCGCAAGGAGATCGTGCACAACAAGCACGTCGTCTCCACGCTGCAGGCGCGCGGTGCGATCTTCGTCGACGAGACCGACGAGGTGCCCGAGGGCGAGACGGTGATCTTCTCGGCACACGGCGTCGCGCCGATCGTGCACGAGGAGGCGGCCGCGCGACAGCTCAAGACGATCGACGCGACCTGCCCGCTGGTCACCAAGGTGCATCACGAGGCCAAGCGGTTCGCCGCGGTCGACTACGACATCCTGCTGATCGGCCACGACGGGCACGAGGAAGTGATCGGTACCGCCGGTGAGGCGCCCGAGCACGTGCATCTGGTGGACGGCCCGGGCGACGTGCCGAACATCGAGGTCCGCGACCCGGAGAAGGTGGTCTGGCTGTCCCAGACCACGCTCTCGGTCGACGAGACGATGGAGACCGTACGCCGGTTGCGCGAGCGGTTCCCCAAACTGCAGAACCCGCCGAGCGACGACATCTGCTACGCCACCCAGAACCGCCAGGTCGCGGTGAAGAAGATGGCGCCGGACGTCGACCTGATGATCGTGGTCGGCTCGCGCAACTCCTCGAACTCGGTCCGGCTGGTCGAGGTCGCACTCGAGCACGGAGCGCAGGCCGGTCACCTGGTCGACTATGCGGCCGAGATCGACGAGGCCTGGCTGGAGGGTGTCGACACGGTCGGCGTCACCAGCGGGGCGAGCGTGCCTGAGCTGCTGGTGCGCGATGTGCTGAGCTGGCTGGCGGAGCGTGGGTACGGCGAGGTGCAGGAGGTCACGACGGCGGAGGAGAGCCTGGTGTTCTCCCTGCCGCGCGAGCTTCGTGCCGACCTCAAGGCCGCCGGGATGGCGACGACGGGCACGTCCGACCACGCCTAGCTGACGACGATCGGCACGCTCTTCTCGACCTTGAAGGCACCCTTCGGGCCGCAGTAGTGGATCCGGTAGACGAACTTGAAGGTCCCGGCCTTCGTGAAGGTGTGGGGCGCGGTCAGCAGCGTGTAGGTCTCGGTGCCGGTTCTGCGCGTCTTGGCGCCGTCGCAGGTCATGGCGCCGCCGTCCGATCCGCCGCGTAGGGTGCCGTCGCCGTAGCCTTCCTCGGTTCGCAGGCTCAGGTTGACGAAGCTCGTGTCCTTGGGCGCGTCGGCGCCGCTCTCCGGGTCCTTGGGAGCGAGGACGGTTCCGGAGACGGTCACCTTCATCGTCAGGGTGCGGCCCTTGAGGGTCGGGACGAGGGCGACGGTCGCGCCGATCTGGGCGATCGCCGGGGTGGTGATCGTGGGGCTCGGCGGGTTCGAGATCGGCGGGTTGGAGTGGATGTCGGTCAGGTTGCCGGCGACGACCGCGACGACGGCTACCGCTGCGGCGGCGAGTACGGCGACTCCCGTAGTACGGCGGCGGCGGACCGTACGGACCCGGGCGAAGACTGCCTCGCTCGGAACCGCGGTCGGTGGCGGCGGGTCGGCGACCAGTTGCTGGAAGCGTTCCTTGAGTTCATCGGTCATCGGACAGCCCTCCTCGCGGGCCGGGGCGGTCAGGGGATGTGGCGATCAGGGGGTCGGTGAAGAGTCTGTGCTCGCGCAGCTTGGCCAGGCCGCGCGAGATGTTGGCCTTCACCGTGCCGGTCGAGCAGCCCATGATGTGGGCGATCTCGGCTTCCGGCAGGTCTTCGAAGTACCGCAGGACGAGCGTCGCCCGGGTTCGTCGGGGGAGCGTGGCGAGGGCGCGGAGTAGGAGGTCGCGGTCGTCGATCGTGCCGAACTCGGACGTGGTGCTCTTCTCGGTCGCGGCGGCCGGTTCGGGGAGTTCCTCGGTGGGGGTCTCGCCCTTCCACTTGCGGCGCCACCATTGGGAGCTCGTGTTCACCATCGTGGTCCGGGTGTACGACTCCAGCGCGGCGCTGCTGCGCAGGGACTTGCGGTGGAACCAGACCTTGGTGAGCGAGGTCTGCACCAGGTCCTCGGCCAGGTGCCACTCGCCGGTCAGCAGGTAGCCGAACCTCTGCAGGGCGGTGAACCGCCCGTCCACGAATGCCGCGAACTCCGCGTCCAGCCCTGGATCCATCGTCTCGCCCCCAGCGAAGGTGTTTCGTACTCGGTCAGCATTGTGATGACCGGGTGGGGGCGAAAGGTTGAGTCGAGATCAGGCGTTGTCGAGGTCGTAACTGTTCTGCGCGGCGCTGATGGCCGGAACGTGCTCCTCGGCCCAGTCGCTGACCGCCCGGATCGGGACGATCAGGGACTCGCCCATCGGGGTCAGCGTGTAGACGACGCGGGGCGGGACCTCGGCGAAGACCTCGCGGGTGATCAGGCCGTCGCGCTCGAGGCGGCGGAGGGTCTGGGTCAGCACCTTGGGCGCGACCCTTTTGATGCCGTCACGGAGCTCGGTGAATCTGAGCGGGCCGTTGCTGAGCAGGAGCACGGCGAGCACGGTCCACTTGTCGCCGATCCGGTCCAGGATCAGCCGGGTCGGGCAGTCCGGATCGAACAGGTTGCCGCGCTCGAAGAACTTGGCGACCAGGTGCTCTCCATTAGTAACCACAAGGTACTTATAGCACGTTGAAGTAGCCAGTTACCAATGGTTACTGTCGGCTGGGTAGAGATTGCTGCCGATGTTGGGAGACTTGTTGTGAAGATCGCGGTATATGGCGCCAGCGGGATGATCGGGAGCCGGATCGCTGCCGAGGCGGTCGGTCGTGGGCATGAGGTTGTCGGCATCACCCGGTCCGGTGGGGCTCAGCCGGCCGGTGTGCGGGCTGTGGTCGGGTCGGCGAACGATGCCGCGTCGGTGAAGGAGGTCGCGTCCTCGGTCGACGTGCTGGTGTCGGCGATGGGGCCGAGCCGCACTGGCGGGGATCCGCAGGACTTCGTGGACGCGATCGACACGCTGATCGCGGCGGCCGGTGGGACTCGGCTGGTGGTGGTCGGTGGGGCGGGCAGTCTGCTTGCCGGTGGTCAGCGGCTGGTGGACTCGCCGGACTTCCCGGAGATCTACAAGGCCGAGGCGCTGGTCGTCGCCGGGGTGCTCGACACCCTGCGTGCGACGCCCGCGGACGTCGACTGGACGCTCCTGTCGCCGGCTCCGGTAATCGCCCCGGGCGAGCGCACTGGGGTTTTCAAGCTGGGCCTGGATGAGCCGGTCGGCGGCGAGGTTTCGGCTGAGGACTACGCCGTCGCGCTGGTGGACGAACTCGAGCAGCCGGCCCACCGTCGTGGCCGGTTCACGGTCGCGAACTGATTTCTTTACTGGGTAAGACTTTTTCCTAGGTAACCCCTGGCCAGCATGGTGACCCATTGGTAGACGGCGTCCTCGGCCGGAGCCAGGGGGCCGGGGCGGAAGTGCGGGGAGTCGGCGCCGCGTTGGACCGACTCGCAGGCCGACCAGTCCTCGCGGTTGGTGACGTCCCAGAACTCGACGGCGTACGACGGGTCCTCCACCTCCGCCGGGAAGTACCAGGAGCACTCGATCGCCGTCAGGCGCGGAGTACGGGGTTCCAGGCGATGGGTCATCACGTAGTCGGGGTGCAGGGAGATGAGCAGGTTGGGGAACAGGCCGACGTAGTTGACGGTCCGTGGATCGACGCCGGGCAAGGGGATTCCGTGGGACTTGCCGTCGAGGGACATCGTCTCGGCGTCGGGGCGGAGGTCCATCAGGCCGCCGACCCAGGCGCCGGGCAGGTTCCAGTTGTCGCCGGAGGTCGGGGGCGAGACCTTGCAGAGCTCCGGGTGGATCAGCGGGCAGTGGTAGCACTCGTGGTAGTTCTCCACGATCGTCTTCCAGTTCGACGCGACGTCGTAGCTGTGCCGCGCCTTGAGAGTCAACGCCTCCGGCCGATACGGCGCGACGAGGTCCGCGAGGCCGCCGAGGTGCTCGCTGAAGGCTGGGGCGGTACCGAGCGCGTTGACGAACAGCCAGCCCTGCCAGACCTCGGTGGGTAGCTCAGTGAGTCCGTACGGCGCGGGGTCGAAGGTGTCGCCCATGCGTGGGGCTGCCTTGACTGCGCCATCCAGGTCGTAGGACCAGCCGTGGTACGGGCAGACGACGGCTCTGCGTTCGCTGGAGTCGCCTTGCGGGAGTAGCTCATGGCCGCGATGCCTGCAGGTGTTGGCGAATGCGCGCGGCTTGTCTGCATAGGTTAGGAGGACGCCGACGTCGCCGACTGTTGTCGCGCTGTGCGTAGTACCGGCTGCTAGTTCTTCTGCTCGGCCCAGGCAGGTCCAGGTGCCGGCGAAGAAGTTGCGCCGCTCCCAGGCCAGTACTGCGGGGTCTGTGTACGCCGCCTGCGGCAGCATCACGGACTCGCCGTGCGGGCGGAGTGAGGCGGCTAGGGCAGTGGGGTCGACCGGAGCGTTCGCCATCCGCCCACTATCGGCTGTGGCTCACGTAGAAGTCGAGCACGTAGTCCCAGCCGGTGTTGTAGCCCTCGCGGGCCTCGGCGCCGTCGGGGCGGCGCTCCCAGCCGCTGTGGACCAGTTCGACCGCTGTGCCGTCGTCTAGTGGGGTGAAGCTGACGGTGATGCTGCCGGCCTGTTTCGGGTCGCTGCCGGGGTGCCAGGTGAAGGAGAGGCTGTTCGGCGGATCCCAGTCCGACACCGTGCCCCAGTAGCCGAGTGGGCCGTCTTCGCCGTACTCGACGATGCGGCCGCCGACGGCGCCCTCGAGCTCGACTGTGGTCGCTTTGTCCTCGCCGATCGAGTGGGACTTCAGCGGCCACCAGGCGCCGAGATGCTTGGTGAACAAGTCGAAAGCGCGTTCCTGGGTGGTCTGGACGACCACCCGCTTCACCACCGGTGCGATGCTCATCGTTGCTCCCCTTCGGTCCGTCGTACGTACTCCGCGAACGCGTCCAGCGCATCGCCCCAGAACTGGTCGAGCCAGTCCCGTACTTCGTCGAGGCCGGCGCGGTCCAGGCGGTAGATGTTGCGGGTGCCCTGAGCCTCGTGGTCGACGAGGCCGGCTTTGCCCAGGACCTTGAGGTGCTGGGAGATGGCGGGGCGGCTGACCGGGACGCGCTCGGCCAGGCCGGCGACCGAACTGGGCCCGGTGCGGCGCAGGGTCTCCAGGATCGCGCGCCTGGTCGGATCGCCGAGGGCGTCGAGGACGGCGCCGGCTTGGTAAGTACCCACGAACGGTAAGCTGCCACTAACCATTACCTGGTGTCAAGACATGGGACACCCCGGGTTCCCCGCGGGCAGCTGCGGGAACCCGGGGTGGGTCTCTTGGTTACTGCTCTTCGATCAGTTGAAGGGGTCGAGGGTGATGTAGGCCTGCTGCGGGTTGCCGTCGTGGACGAGGGCCTCGTGGTTGCCGACGTCGTCGAAGGCGAAGCCGTAGGCCTTGCCGTCGGCCATCTGCGCGTGGATCTTGCGGGAGTAGTGGTTGGTGACGTTGTCGAGGTAGAAGCCCGAGTTGTTCGGGTCGGGCTGGTTCGGGTTGCTGATCAGCGTCGACCGGTTGTAGCCGGCGCACAGGGTGCGCGAGATCGGGCCGCGGACCAGGTCGTTGGGAGCGTCGAGCAGGCCGGCGCAGCCGAAGATGCTGGCCGAGTTGGGCTTCTGGAAGCTGGTGACGACCTGGCCGGAGGTGTTGGTGAAGTTCATGACGTTGCCGGAGACGCGACCGAAGTACTTGATGTTCGGCTGGTCGCCGAACGGGGTGACGGTGAGCGTCTGCGAGCTGTACTTCGACCAGACCCGGTTGACGTAGTCGTCCATCACGTTCGACGGCAGCGCGCCGGTCTCGACGCCGTATGTCGGCGCGAGCGCGCGGAGTACCGAGCCGTTGGGTGCTGTCTGGATCAGGTTCGCCCAGCCGCCCGGTTGGCCGCGGAGCGCGTTGAAGAAGTTGTTGTAGCCGCCTGGCTTGAGGTGGCCGGTGGTGAGCACGTTGCCGTTGCCCTGCTGGACGCCGACCGCGTACGGGACCGAGAACATGTCGACCTGGGTGCTGTTGATCCACAGGCCGGAGTCGTTCAGCGTGTACTCGGTCCAGCTGAACAGGATGTTGCGGTTGGGGTCGCTCGGGTTCTGGACCGCGGGCTGCACCAGTCCGCCGGTGGTCAGCTTGAAGACCAGCTTCTGCCCGTACGAGAAGTAGACCCGGCCCGAGAACTTCGGCATCCGGATGGTGATCGACCCACCGTTGCCGGGGCCGGCGATGGAGGCGTCGGGCGCCGGGGTCGGCGGGTTGCCGCCGGCCGGCCAGGCGTGGAAGTTGCCTGCCGCATCGGCCCAGCCCTGCTGGCCGGTCTGCAGGTTCGTACCGAGGTTGTAGATGTAGACCGCGTCGCCGCGGCCGGAACTGTTGGTGATCTTCAACGGAATGGTTGCCGGCACCGCTTGAGCCGGCATCGCAACGCTCGCGACCAGCCCGGTGGCAACGGTACTCGCGGCGGCCAGAACCGCCAGCAGCTTGTGTTTGATGCGCACAACTCCTCCTCAGGTTTGTCCCGTGCGAGAGAAGGCGGAGCACCGGACGACCACGAAGAGACTGCGATACCAGGACACAGTCACCGCTGGGGGCGAGCGGCACCCACTGCTCATCCGACGAGGGACGGTGAACCACCGGATGAGTGAGAGCGCTCTCATACTTGGCCGCCCCTCCACTCCTGTCAACACCTGACCCCTGGCGGCTTTCCGACGCTTGATATGCCCACCCCACCCGAACATGCCAACCAACTCACCGGCCAACCGGACCGCCGCCGCCCCAACAAGAACAAGAACAAGAACAAGAACAAGAACAAGAACAAGAACAAGAACAAGAACAAGAACAAGAACAAGAACAAGAACAAGAACAAGAACAA
>NZ_JBFAYZ010000016.1:0-152604 GCF_040681515.1 Kribbella sp. NPDC051718
TACCGCGGCTACACCGGAACCGTCGCCTCGGGCACCGTGTCCGTCGGCGACCAGGTGATCGTACTGCCGGCAGGCCGGCGCACGTCGGTCGCCGGGATCGACCGCGCAGTCATCAGCGCCACCGGTACCGCGGTCGCCGAACGGCCGTCCGCGGTCGCCGGCGAAGCCGTCACCGTCCGGCTCGCAGACGACCTCGACGTCGCCCGCGGATCGGTCATCGTCTCGGCCGATTCCTCCCCCGGCACCCGCCGGGAACTCCTCGCCACCCTGTGCTGGCTGTCGGAACGCCCACTGACCGTAGGCGCCCGGCTACTGATCAAGCACACCACCACCACCGCCCAGGCCATCGTCACCAAAATCAACGGCGCGCTCGATGTCAGTGGCACAGGCACGCTCTGCGTTTTGCCGGCCACCGGGCTCGAACTCAACGACATCGGCAAGGTACAGCTCAAAATCGCCGCACCACTCGCCGCCGACCCGTACTCCAGCAACAACACCACCGGATCGTTCCTGCTGATCGACGCCCACGACGGGTGGACACTGGCGGCCGGAATGATCGACGACGATCGCGAGTGAGCGATCGTCAGTTCGCGGCTGCTTTTACTTCGGCTTGGTTGAGGCCGAGCCAGGTTTCGAAGGACTGAAGCTCCGGGTTCAGCTCGCGGACCAGGTCGAGGTCGCGGGTGCCGGTGAAGCGGGCTGAGTCTTCTGCGTAGTACTGGAACATGTTGGCCATTTCGATGGCCATCGGGAAGGTGAAGCCGCGGAAGTCGTCCCAGGTGTGGGGTTGGTAGGTGACTTCTTCGCCGAGGGTCTTGGCGAGGGCGGCGGCGTACTGGGTGCCGGTGAGGTGGTCGCCGGCGATGCTGACCGTTTGGCCGATGAATTCTGGGCCGCGCTTGAAGATGCCCAGGGCGGTTTTGCCGATGTCTTCTGCTGCTATGCCGGAGAGGGGCTGGTCGGCCATGGGGAGGGTGAGGATGAGTTTGCCGTCCTCGCCGCGGACCGGGCCCATGCCCTGCTTGATCGCCTCGAAGTAGAAGGTGGTCTGCAGGAAGGTGGTCGGTACGCCGTACTTGGTGAAGAGGTCGTTGGCCTCGCCCTTGGCGTCGAAGTGCGGGACCTTGTACTTGCCGTCGTCGAGGCTCGGCACCCGGTCGGTCTCGCCGAAGTGGTCGCGGGTGTCTTCCAGCGTCGACCAGATCACGTGCTCGACACCGGCGTCCTTGGCGGCGCGGGCGGCCTTGTCGGCCTGCTCGAGCTCCATCTCGGCACGGGTCCGGGCGGCCTCCTCGGCCGGCGTCCGCTCGACCCAGTAGTTCGTCACGACGAAGGTGCCGTGCGCGCCGTCGAACGCCTTCCGCAGGCTCGTCTCGTCGTCGAGATCGGCCTCGACCACCTCGGCGCCGGCGGCCACCAGGGCCTTCGACTTCTCCGACTGCGCGTTCCGGGTGAGCGCCCGTACTGCGAACCGCTGCTCGGGGTCGGCCAGGATCGCCTGGACCAGCCCGCCGCCCTGTGAACCGGTAGCCCCGACCACGGCGATGAGCTTCTTGTCTGTCATCGAAAAATCTCCCTCGAAGATGTGGGTTGATGTGTCAACCTGCTCCGAGCATAGCGCGCTAGGTTGATGTGTCAACCCCGTCGAGTAGGATGGTGATCGTGACGAACGAACCGTGGCTCGACGACGACGAGCAGAAGGCCTGGCGTAGCTATCTGCAGATGCGCCGGACGCTGGAGACCCACCTGGCCCGGCACCTGCAGCGCGAGTTCGGCCTGTCCGAGTCCGATTTCGAGATCCTGGTCAACCTGTCCGAGTCCGAGACCGGCCGGATGCGGGCGTACGAGCTGGGTGAGGCGACCCAGTGGGAGAAGAGCCGGATGTCGCATCACCTGACCCGGATGGAGAAGCGCGGGCTGATCCGCAAGGAGGCCTGCGAGGCCCGCTACCCGGAGATCGTGCTGACCGAGGAGGGACTGGCCGCGATCAAGGCCTGCGCGCCGGGGCATGCCGCCCGGGTCCGCGAGTTCTTCGTCGACGTGCTCGGCCGGGAGCGGGTGCTCGCGTTGGGCCAGGCTGCCGACGACGTGATCGACGCGGTCGACAAGCACCAGCGGACCGACTGCCCGCCGGAGGTACGCGGCTGCGGCTGAGAGCCGCTCTCAGGGAGGTCTCAGGAGAACTTGACTCCGCCTTGAGGTTCTCTTGGCGTGCGCCTGAGGCCCCCGGCGGAAGGCTGAGGGCATGGTCACCACAGCGATCGACCCCCACTCAGACCGCACCCGTTGGCTGCGCAGGTCCGCCGCGGCCGCCATCGCCACCGTCGTCCTCGGGATCACCGGGACGGGGCTGGCCGTCGGCATCGTCAGCGCACGCCAGTCCGACTCGTCCGGCGGCACCCAGGCCGCCAGCTCCGACGACTCCAGCAGCACCGACAGTGGCAGCGGCTCCGGCAGCTCCTCGGACAACGGCAGCAGCTCCGACAGTGGCAGCAGCGGCCTCGGTACTGCCCAGCCGGACGCTCCCACCCAAGGCGGGAGCAACGGCTCATGACCGCCTCGCGCACCTGGCAGGCGTGGAGCTGCACCGTCCGCCTGACCGTTGACGATCCCGTAGTACTCGGCGCGGCCACCGGCGCTCTCAAGGCGCTGATGGATCGCGTGGACAAAGCCGCCAGCCGTTTCAGACCCGACTCCGAGCTGTCCGCGGTCAACACCCGCGCCGGCTCCATGGTCCCGGTCTCTCGCCTACTGGTCGACCTGGTCGACGTAAGCCTCGTCGCGGCCTCCAACAGTGGCGGTGCTGTCGACCCGACAGTAGGAGCCGCCGTAGTCGCCGCTGGCTACGACAGTGACATCGAAACCGTCCGCACTCGCCTCCCCAAGCCGGCAGGACGTGCTGTACCGGCCCCTGGCTGGCAGCAGGTCCGGTTGAACCGCAAGATCGCCATGGTCGGCGTTCCCGAGGGCGTCTCCCTCGACCTCGGCGCCACCGCGAAGGCCTGGACCGCAGACCGGGCGGCCCTGGTCCTCAGTAAGCGCCACGGCTGCGCAGTACTGGTCGAGATCGGCGGAGACCTCCGTGCAGCCGGTACGCCGGCCGAGCCCTGGGTCATCCGAGTAGCAGAACGCGAAGGTGAAGAAGGTGTAGCGGTAACCCTCGCCCATGGCGGCCTGACCACCTCCACCCGTACTGCGAGAAGCTGGCTGACCCCAACGGGCCACGGCCACCACGTCATCGACCCCCGCACCGGCCGACCCGCCGACGGACGCTGGCGCACGGCATCGGTCTGGGCGCCGACCGCCGTACGAGCCAACACCTTCAGCACCGCCCTGATCGCCACCGGCGAAGCGGCATTGGGGCGACTGACTCTCGCTGGACACCCGGCCCGGCTCATAGCCGGCGATGGCGAGGTCACCGAGCTGTCGGGCTGGCCCGCCGCGAGCAGGGCCGCCTGATGACGTTGTGGTACCTGGCACGCGCCGCCGGCGTGATGGCCCTCATCTTCTTCACCCTGGCCGCGTCCCTCGGCGCACTGGGCTCAGGGAGCAGAACGCCGGAGCGACGGTTCTGGCTGCAGTACGTCCACAGGTCGGCTGCTGTGACCGGCCTGCTGCTCCTGCTCGCGCATGTCGTGGCAGTGATCGCCGACAGCTTCGTGGACATCAGTGTGTCCGTCCTGGTCTGGCCGTTCGGCTCCGGCTATCGGCCGTTCGCGATGGTGGTCGGAGTGCTCGCCTTCTACGCCCTGGTACTCGCAGCACTCGTCGGTGCCGCCCGGGGACGGCTTGCCCGTTCCGAGGCCTTCACCAAGCGCTGGCGCTCGATCCACGTCGCGGCCTCGGTCGGCTGGCTCCTGGCCGTCGGCCACAGCCTGCTGGCCGGCACTGACCGCAGTACGCCGTGGATGCTCGCGATCACTCTCACCTGCTTGGCAGCTGTCGGCGCATCCGTCGCCGTACGCCTGCGGAGCAGGACGACCGTTCGGCTGGTGAGGACCTCATGACGATCCTGCAAGAGACCCCTACGTCCCTGCGCGCCATCGGGCAGCCGCGGCTGCTGGCCGGGTTGACCACCGGTCGCACAGACCTTCAACGGCACCTCCAGGTGCACGGCCCGCTCCCGGAACTCAGTAGGGAGGCCTACACCGAACTAGCGACGGCCGTAGGTCTCAGGGGTCGCGGGGGAGCAGCCTTCCCGGTCGCAATCAAGCTCGCGGACCTCCCGTCCAGGGGGACCGAGGCTGTAGTGATCAACGGCTCCGAGAGTGAGCCGGTCAGTCGCAAGGACCGTCTCCTCCTCACCATGGCGCCGCACCTCGTACTAGACGGCGCTACCGGTCTGGCACGAGCGTTGAAGGCCCCACTGGTTCTAGTAGCGGTGCACGACCCCGCTGCGGCCGCCTCAGTTAGGGCTGCACTCCTAGAGCGGCAGGACGGCGTGGAGGTGCAGGTGTCCGACACGCCCGGCCGCTTCGTCGCAGGCGAGGCCCGGGCTGTGTTGAGCGTCTTGGAGGGAGGTCCACCGGTCCCGCCTGGTCGGAAGGTGCTGCCGACCAGGAAGGGCTACAACCGCCGTCCTACCTTCCTCTCGAACGTCGAGACCTTCGCCCAGCTCGCAGTACTGGCCCGGCTCGGCGCCCACGAGTTCAGCAGCACCGGTTTGATCAGTGAGCCCGGCACCCAACTCCTGACGATCGACGGCGCAGTAGAGCGCCCAGGGGTGGTCGAGACTCCGACCGGTACTCCGCTAGAGGCCGTACTACGCTTCGCCGGCGCCTCCCCAGGCCCCGTACTGGTCGGCGGGTACCACGGCAAGTGGCTACCAAGCGACCTGAGTCGACCCGAGACGACTGGCGGCGCAGGCATCGTCCTAGCGCTCGGTACGCACACCTGCCCGCTAGGCGAGGT
This sequence comes from Kribbella sp. NPDC051718, assembly GCF_040681515.1. Classification (NCBI taxonomy): domain Bacteria; kingdom Bacillati; phylum Actinomycetota; class Actinomycetes; order Propionibacteriales; family Kribbellaceae; genus Kribbella; species Kribbella sp. NPDC051718. The sequence continues at coordinate 4,912 of NZ_JBFAYZ010000016.1, forward strand.
CCACCGAGTCGCCCAGTGGCTAGCGAGCCAGTCCGCCGGCCAATGCGGCCCCTGCGTCTTCGGACTGGCCGCCCTGGTCGACGACTTCGGCCGCCTCGTCAACGGAGACCCCGCCGGCTGGCACGACGCACAACGGCACCTGGGGCTGGTACCGGGTCGTGGAGCCTGTGCGCACCCGGACGGATCGGCCCGCTTCCTCGCCTCGGCGCTCGAGGCGTTCGACGACGACATCCGGCAGCACCTGGCCGGCGGCTGTGGTCGCTCGGTCCTGGGCGTGCTGCCGGTACCCGGAGGTACCTGGTGAAAAAGCTGGAAATCGACTGGACCCGCTGCGACGGCCACGGCCTCTGCGGAACCCTCCTGCCCGACGACGTCTGGCTCGACGAATGGGGGTTCCCGGTCATCCGGGACCGCGAGATCACCCGTGGTGAACAGGCGAACGCGCGGCGCGCAGTACTGGCCTGCCCGGCCCTCGCGCTACGGCTGACGAGGACTGTTAAACGTGATTCGTAAGGCATCGGAAAGGACCGTCCCGACATCACACCAGTGACAGAAGTGGACTAATCTCTGAGGAGGGGCACAGAGTCGTGTCTCTCGGCGCAGAGCGTCGTTTTTGTCACGTGTGGAGACGGTGGGGAATGCAGAGCAAGCTGGACGTCCAGAAGGCGGATGTGCTCGCCAAGGCGGTGACCGCGGGGTCACACGGCAACGAGGTCGACGCGGGGAAGTTGCGCACCTTCCTGGAGCGGTACTACCGCTACGTCGCTGCCGAGGACGTCGCCGAGCGGCAGCCGACCGACTGTCTGGGCGCCGCCAAGCACCACTACAAGTCTGCGCTCTCCCGGCCACAGGGCACCGCGAAGGTGCACGTCTTCACACCGACGCTCGAGGAGCACGGCTGGTCGGCGAACGGCCGGACCGTGGTCGAGATCGTGATCGATGACATGCCGTTCCTGGTGGACAGCGCGTCGATGGTGATCACCGACCACAACCTCGAGCTGCAGCTGCTCGTGCACCCGCAGTTCGTGGTCCGCCGCGACGTGGCCGGCACCCTGCAGGAGGTGCTCGACGACGCGGCCGCCGCGGACGAGCACGACCTGGTCCGGGAGAGCTGGATGCACCTCGAGGTCGAGCGGATCGCCGACCCCGCGGAGCACCGCGAGCTGGAGCAGGCCTTGCAGCGCGTCCTCGGCGACGTCCGCGAGGCCGTCGAGGACTGGCCGAAGATGCACGAGAAGGCCGTCTCGATCGCCGAGTCGCTCGACCCGGCCAAGCTGCCGGTCGGCGCCGGAGAGGTCGAAGAGGCCAAGGAACTGCTGGAGTGGCTCGCCGACGAGCACTTCACCTTTCTCGGGTACCGCGAGTACAGCTTCACCATGAACGGCGAGCAGGGCGTCCTGCGCGGCATCCCCGGCACCGGCCTGGGCATCCTGCGACCGGACCCGAAGCTCGACGAGAACGCCGGCAAGCTGCCGCCCGAGGTGAGCGCCAAGGCCCGCGAGCGCAAGCTGCTGATCCTCACCAAGGCCAACTCGCGCTCCACCGTGCACCGCTCGTCCTACCTGGACTACGTCGGCATCAAGGAGTTCGACGAGAACGGTGAGCCCGTCTCTGAGCGCCGGTTCATCGGGCTGCTCTCCTCGACGGCGTACACCGAGAGCGTCATGCAGGTCCCGGTACTGCGCCGCAAGGCGATCGAGCTGTTCGCCCGTACCGGCTTCGACCCCAACAGCCACAGTGGCAAGGGCCTGCTGGACGTACTGGAGACCTACCCGCGCGACGAGCTGCTGCAGGCGCCGGTGGAGGACCTATTGCCGATCGTGCAGTCCGTACTGCACCTGCAGGAGCGTCGGGCGGTCAAGCTGTTCGTCCGCCGCGACGTCTACAACCGGTACCTGTCCTGCCTCGTCTACCTGCCGCGTGACCGCTACACCACGGCGGTCCGGCTCAAGATGCAGCAGATCCTCAAGGACGCGATCGGGGCCGAGTCGGTCGACTACGCCGCCTACGTGACCGAGTCCGTGCTCGCCCGGGTGCACTTCGTCGTCCGGATGAAGCAGGGCGAGACGGTGGGGGACTTCGACTCCGAGATCCTCGAGCAGAAGGTCGTCGAGGCGACCCGTGCCTGGCAGGACGACTTCAACGTCGCGCTGCACGCCGACGGCGGCGACGGAGCGGTCACCCAGCTGGCGAGTCAGTACGCGAACGCGTTCCCCGAGGCGTACAAGGAAGACTTCGACGCCCGGGTCGCCGTGCGGGACGTGAAGATCCTGGACGGCCTCCCGCCCCAGGACGGGCTGGCCATGTCGCTGTACAGCCCGATCGACGAGGAGTGGGAGGGCGAGCGCCGGTTCAAGGTCTACCGGACCGGTACGTCGCTGTCGCTGTCGCAGGTGCTGCCGCTGCTGACCCACATGGGCGTCGAGGTGATCGACGAGCGGCCGTACGAGATCCGCCGGCCCAGTGGTACGGCGTACATCTATGACTTCGGGCTCCGGGCGCCGCAGGGCTCCGAGGAGAAGGAAGAGCTGCGTGGGCTCTTCTCCGACACCTTCCAGGCCGTGTGGCAAGGCAAGGCGGAGAGCGACGCGCTCAACGCCCTGGTACTGCGCGGCAGCCTCAGCTGGCGACAGGTCTCCATCCTGCGTGCGTACCAGCGCTACATCCGGCAGGGCGGCACGCCGTTCAGCCAGAGCTACATCGAGAACACCTTCCTCAACCACGTGGACATCGCGAAGCTGCTCGTCCAGCTGTTCGAGACGAGCTTCGACCCGTCCCGGGGCGCGGCCGACGACCCGAACCGGATGATCGCGGTCGAGCAGCTGCAGAAGGAGATCGGTACCGCGCTCGACACGGTGAAGAGCCTCGACGAGGACCGGATCCTGCGCTCGTACCTGACCGTCATCAAGGCGACGCTGCGGACGAACTACTTCCTCCCGGCCGCCGACGGGACGCCACGGACGTACATCTCGTTCAAGCTGGAGCCGAAGGCGATCCCGGACCTGCCGCAGCCGCGGCCGGCGTACGAGATCTTCGTGTACTCGCCGCCGGTCGAGGGTGTGCACCTGCGCTTCGGCGCGGTCGCGCGTGGTGGGTTGCGCTGGTCGGACCGGCGGGAGGACTTCCGGACCGAGGTGCTGGGCCTGGTGAAGGCGCAGATGGTGAAGAACTCGGTGATCGTGCCGGTGGGTGCGAAGGGTGGGTTCTACGCCAAGCAGCTGCCGGATCCGGCTGTTGATCGCGACGCGTGGCTGGCCGAGGGGATCGCGTCGTACAAGACCTTTATTTCGGGGCTTCTGGACATCACGGACAACATTGTTGCCGGGGACATCGTTCCGCCGGCTGACGTTGTTCGTTATGACGGTGACGACGCGTATCTGGTGGTTGCCGCGGACAAGGGGACGGCGACGTTCTCGGACATCGCGAACGGGGTCGCCAAGGAGTACGGGTTCTGGCTGGGTGACGCGTTCGCGTCGGGCGGCTCGGTCGGGTACGACCACAAGGCGATGGGGATCACCGCGCGTGGTGCGTGGGAGTCGGTCAAGCGGCACTTCCGTGAGATGGGCCACGACTGCCAGAACGCGGACTTCACCGTGGTCGGCGTCGGTGACATGTCGGGCGACGTGTTCGGCAACGGGATGCTGTTGTCGGAGCACATCCGGCTGGTCGCGGCGTTCGACCACCGGCACATCTTCCTCGACCCCAACCCCGACGCGGCGTCGTCCTTTGTCGAGCGGCGGCGGTTGTTCGACCTGCCGCGGTCGTCGTGGGCGGACTACGACGCCGACCTGATCTCGGCCGGCGGCGGCGTCTACCCGCGGACCGACAAGGCGATCCCGATCTCGGCCGAGGTCCGGGCGGCGCTCGGCCTGGAGGGTCACCCGGACGCGCTGACGCCGAACGAGTTGATGCAGGCGATCGTCAAGGCGCCGGTCGACCTGTTCTGGAACGGCGGCATCGGTACGTACGTGAAGGCCGCCTCGGAGACGCACGCCGATGTCGGCGACAAGGCCAACGACGCGATCCGGATCAACGGGGCCGACCTGCGGGCTCGCGCCGTCGGTGAAGGCGGCAACCTGGGCTTCACCCAGCTCGGCCGGATCGAGTACGCGACCGCCGGCGGCCGGATCAACACCGACTTCATCGACAACGTGGCCGGCGTGGACACCTCCGACCACGAGGTGAACATCAAGATCCTGCTCGACAAGGTGGTCGCCGACGGGGACCTGACCGAGAAGCAGCGCAACGACGTGATCGCGTCGATGACGGACGAGGTCGCCGCGCTGGTGCTCAAGTCGAACTACCGGCAGAACATCGGGCTGGCCAACGCTACCGCGCAGGCGGCGGCGCTGCTGCACGTCCACCAGGACTGGGTCCGGCGGCTGGAGAAGCAAGGCCTGCTCAACCGGGAGCTGGAGTTCCTGCCGAGCGTCGCGGAGTTCAAGCGGCGCAAGCTGGAGGGGCGTGGGCTGACCTCGCCGGAGCTGTCGGTGCTGATCGCGTACACGAAGATCGTGCTCGAGGCCGAGTTGCTCAAGACGACGCTGCCCGATGACGACTACCTCGCCGCGAAGCTGGTGTCGTACTTCCCGAAGGCGATCCAGGACCGGTTCGCCGAGCCGATGAAGTCGCACCAGCTGCGCCGGGAGATCATCACCACGCAGGTGGTGAACGAGTTCATCAACTCGTCCGGCATCACGGCGTACCACCGGTTGTCGCTGGAGACGGGTGGGTCGGTCGAGGACGTCGTACGGGCCAACCTGGCCGCGTCGCGGATCTTCGCCCAGCCGGAGCTGCTGGCCCGCAACGCCGAGCTCGACAACATCGTGGACGCCGGCACCCAGACCGCGATGCGGCTGGAGACGCGGACGCTGGTGGAGCGGGCGACGCGCTGGCTGGTGTCGAACCGGCGCTCTCCGGTGGACATCGCCGAGCTGATCGAGTTCTTCGCCCCGGGGATCGCCAAGCTCACCGCTGCTCTGCCCGAGGTACTACGGGGTCGCGAGCTGGCTCTCTACGAGCAGCGGCGTCAGGCGCTGCTCGAGAAGGACGTGCCGGAGGACTTCGCGACGCGGATCGCGGTACTGCCACCGGCGTACGCGGCGCTGGGGATCGTGGAGACGGCGGACCGGGCCGATCTCGACGTACTGGAGGTCGCCAAGGTCCACTTCGCGCTGGGCGAGCGGCTGCAACTCGGCCTCTTCCTGGAGCGCATCATCGGGCTGCCACGGACCGACCGCTGGCAGACGATGGCGCGAGCGGCCCTCCGCGACGACCTGCACGCGGTCCACGCACGGCTGACCGCTCAGGTCCTCGCGGCCACCGACGCCGCCGCCGAGCCCGAGGACCGCGTCATCGCCTGGCAGGACATGAACGAAACGGCCCTGTCCCGAGCCGCCACGATGATGGAGGAAATCGTCGAGACGGAGGGCCCAGAACTGGCCCACCTCTCCGTCGGCCTCCGCCTGGTCCGCACCCTCCTCAACAACCAGGCCTGACCACGACTCAGCACCTCGGACACCAAATGGCGACCTTGAACATGAAATAACGTGTTCAAGGTCGCCATTTGGTGTCCGAGGTCGCCACAACCTGCCGCGGGTTAGAGTTCGGGCGTGGCGACGCTTGAGGATCTGGTGGGGCGTAGTGAGTATCCGGGGCGTGGGGTGGCGATCGGGCGGGATGTCGACGGTGTGCCGTTCGCGGCGTACTGGCTGACCGGGCGGAGTCCAGCCTCGCAGCAACGGGAGCTGGTGGTTTCGGAGTACGAGATCACCGTGCAGGACCTCAAGGGCGACGGGGCGGACGAGCTGCGGCACTACACGGCGGCGATCCGCACCGAGGACTGGGTCATCGTCGGCAACGGCAGCCATGTCCACGAGCTCGCCGCCGCGCACGGCGACTGCGTCGACCTGCAGGTCGTACTCCGCAACATCGACTACGAGCCCGACCCACCCATCCGCACCCCTCGAATCTTCGCCGGCGCCGTCACCGAGGGCCCCGAGCTGATGGACGTCGTCGTCGGCTCCGCCCGCTCGTACTCCGCGGACCAGGTCCAGCACCCGTCCCTGTTCCTCCGCCGCTCGGAAGAGGCGACCGCAGGCGTAGTCAACACCTACTCCGGCAGCACCACCGAGGTAGTAACCGACGGCTACCCCATAGTCGTCGCGGTCAACGAGGAATGGGAATCCCTCCCCGACCTCCTCTGGAACCGCCTCAACCCGGCCCTACGAGTCGCCCTCGTAGTCATCCCCCTACACGTCGAAACCTTCGAAGACTCAATCATCCGCTCACGCTGACGGAGTTCGGCGGGAGCTCTCCCAGCGCGGCTTGAGCTCAGGGAGCAGGGCAGCCAGGTAGGCCTTGGCATCTTCGACGGTATGCATCGGCAGCGGGAGCCCGACTCCGAACAGTCCCCAGCTGTTGTGATTCGGAGGCTTGACCTCGTCGAAGTGCACAGCAGTCTCCGACTGCCAGATCAGGCCGGCTCGCGAGTCGTCCGGCGCCACCACGAAGCCGTCGCCGTAGGTATCGGGGGCTGCCAAGAAGTCGGTGATCATGCCGAAGCAGAAGCCGTCGACCTCGGTCTCGTCCAGCACCCGGAAGCCGTAGTAGGCGGGCGCTCCCGGCGGTGGGTTGAGGAAGCTGCCGTCGTCAACTGCGAGTGGGCGAACGACCGGCTGTTGATCTGTCATGGCCAGATGATGGCATTGCTCAGCGTTCGGAGACGATGACGTCGACTGAGTATTGGTCGGCTCGGTAGCAGTGGTCGCCGAATTCTACGGGGGAGCCGTCGGCGTCGTAGGCGCTGCGGGTCATGGTGACGAGGGGTTCGGCCTTGGACATGTGCAGGGTTCGGCGTTCCTCGGCGGTGGCGTTGCGGGCGCCGATGCGTTGGCGGGCGACGGTGGGGCGGATGCCGCGGGCGCGGAGTACGGCGTACAGGCCGTCGGTTTCGAGGAGTTCGGTGGTCAGGTCGTCCATTGCCGGGGGCAACCAGTTGCGGAGGATCGCGAGCGGTTGGTCGCCGGCGTACCGGAGCCTGACGATGGAGACCAGCGGGGTGCCGGTCGGGAGGCTGAGCGCCTCGGCCGCGCGATCGTCCTGAGCGGCACAGACCAGGGACAGTACTTCGGTACGCGGAGTGCGACCCTCACGGACCAGATCGTCGTACAGGCTGGTCAGCTCCGCCCGCCGATGCACCATCTGGTTGGCGACCGTCGTGCCGATGCCGCGGCGGCGGACCAGCAGGCCCTTGTTGACCAGCTCGGAGATCGCCCGGCGCACCGTCGGCCGGGACAGGCTGAGCCGGCCGGACATCGCCAGCTCGTTCTCGAACGGGTCGCCCGGGCGCAGGGTGCCGTCGCTGATCGCGGCGGTCAGCTGCTCGGCGAGCTGGTGATAGAGCGGCACCGGACTCGTCCGATCGATCTGGATCGGGAGGGCGGCCATGCTGCGGATGTTACAGGAAGGAGGTTTGTATGTCCCGACGTGAAAATGTGCTTACAAAGTATTGACACGCCTGGTGCGGCCAGCAAAGCTGACGGGGCGAACCAGCACCGCGGGTGGGCTGGTCCGGCGGACAGCCACGAGCCTTGACGAGAGGGATGCCAGGATGCGAATCGGGTTGGTCGGAACCGGGCGGATCGGGGCGTTCCACGCCGCGACGCTGAAGAGTCTGGCGGCGGTGGAGCAGGTGGTCGTCACCGACGCCGACGCCAGCCGGGCGGAGCTGGTCGCCAAGGACCTCGGCCTGGAGTTCGCTGCCTCCGTGGACGATCTGCTCGCCGCCGGCATCGACGGGTTCGTCATCGCCGCGGCCACCTCGGCGCACGCGGCCCTCATCTCCCAGGCCGTCGCCGCAGGCATTCCGACCTTCTGCGAGAAGCCGGTCGCCATCGATCTCGGCGAGACGCAGCGGATCGTCGAGCTGGTCGAGGGCTCGGACGTGCCGGTGCACATCGGCTTCCAGCGCCGCTTCGACGCCGGGTACCGCTCGGCGCAGGAGCAGGTCGCGAGCGGTGAGCTCGGCTTCATCCACCACATCCGCGCGAACACCAACGACGCGTTCCCGCCGCCGCGCGAGTACATCCCGACCAGCGGCGGCTTCTTCCGCGACTGCACGGTGCACGACTTCGACATCATCCGGTTCGTCACCGGTCGCGAGGTGGCCAGCGTCTTCGCCACCGGCGCCAACCGTGGCGAGTCGTTCTTCGGTGAGTACGGCGACATCGACGCCGCGGCCGCGTTGCTGACCCTCGACGACAGCACCTTCGTCGCGGTGAGCGGCACCCGCTACAACGCGGCCGGCCACGACGTGCGGATGGAGGTGCTCGGTTCGCTCGGCTCGATCGCGGTCGGCCTTGACGAGCACACCGCGTTGCGTTCGGCCGAGCCCGGTGTCACGTTCCCCGGCGGACAGTCGCACGGGACGTTCATGGACCGGTTCCAGCCGGCGTACGTCGCCGAGCTGACCGCCTTCACCGAGGTGGTCGCCGGCACCCGCGCCGTCCCCTGCACGGTCCGTGACGCCTTGCAGGCCTTCCGAATTGCCGACGCATGCGAACTGTCCCGACGCGAGAACCGCGTTGTTTCCTTGGAGGAGATCGGCCGATGAGTGACGTTGCCACCAGGATCGCCGGAGCACCCATCTCGTGGGGTGTCTGCGAGGTCCCGGACTGGGGTTGGCAGTACGACCCGGAGACGGTGCTGGCGCAGATGCGCGAGGTGGGCATCGCGGCGACCGAGTTCGGGCCGGACGGGTTCCTGCCCGATGATCCGGCCGACAAGGCGAAGGCACTCGCGGATCTCGGGTTGCGGGCGGTCGGCGGATTCGTGCCGGTCGTGCTGCATGACCCTTCGCACGATCCGGCTCCTGAGGTCGCGCGTGCTCTGGAAGGGTTTGTCGCTGCTGGGGCCAGCACGCTGGTACTTGCGGCCGCGACCGGTGCGGAGGGGTACGACGACCGCCCGGTACTCGACGACGCCGGCTGGGCCACCTTGCTGGCCAACCTCGACGCGCTGGCCGGGCTGGCTGCCAAGCAGGGGATCACGGCGACGCTGCACCCGCACGTCGGCACGATGGTCGAGAATGCTGCGGATGTCGACCGCGTGCTTGCGGGCTCGACGATCGGGCTCACGCTCGACACCGGGCACCTGCTGATCGGTGGGGTCGACCCGGTGGCGTTGGCGCTGAAGCACACTTCGCGGATCCTGCACACGCATCTCAAGGATGTCGATGCCGCCTGGGCAGCGAAGGTGCAGTCGGGCGAGGTCAGCTACACGGACGCCGTCCGAGCTGGGATGTACCGGCCGTTGGGTGGCGGCGACATCGACCTCGCCACGATCGTGTCGGCGCTGGAGAAGTCCGGCTATGACGGCTGGTACGTGCTGGAGCAGGACACGATTTTGACCGGGCGGCCTGATGGGGACGGGCCGCTGGCCGACGTACGGGCGAGTATCGAGCACCTGCGGCGGATCGCGGAGGCGGTCTGATGGGCGACGACGTACTGACCATCGGGCGGATCGGGGTCGACCTGTATCCGTTGCAGACGGGGACGCATCTCGAGGATGTCGAGAGCTTCGGCAAGTTCCTCGGCGGGAGTGCGACGAACGTTGCCGTCGCCGCCGCCCGGCACGGCCGGAAGTCGGCGGTGATCAGCCGGACCGGGAACGATCCGTTCGGCACCTTCATCCACCGGACGCTGCTGGAGCTGGGGGTGGACGACAGGTTTGTCACGCCTGTCGACGGGCTGCCGACGCCGATCACGTTCTGCGAGATCTTCCCGCCGGACAATTTTCCCTTGTACTTCTACCGGTTCCCGAAGGCGCCGGATCTGGTGATCAACCCGTCCGAGCTCGATCTGGACGCGATTCGTGATGCGTCGATCTACTGGTCGACGGTCACCGGGTTGTCGGCGGAACCCAGTCGCACGGCGCACTTCAGAGCTTGGGAGGCTCGCGAACGTCGGCAGTTCACCGTCCTCGACCTGGACTACCGGCCGATGTTCTGGGCGGATCCGAGCGAGGCGCACGAGCAGGTCGAGCGCGCGTTGCAACACTGCACGGTTGCCGTGGGCAACCGAGAAGAGTGTGAGGTTGCCGTCGGCGAGACAGACCCCGACAAGGCAGCCCAGGCCCTACTGGACCGCGGCCTGGACCTGGCAGTCGTCAAGCAAGGCCCGAAGGGCACCCTGGCCCGCACCCGCGACGAACGTGTCGAGGTCCCGCCCTTCCCGGTCGAGGTAGTCAACGGCCTAGGCGCCGGCGACGGCTTCGGCGGCGCCCTCTGCCACGGCCTACTCGCCGGCTGGCCGCTCGAGAAGGTCATCCGCTTCGCCAACATCGCCGGCGCCATCGTCGCCTCCCGCCTCGAATGCTCCACCGCCATGCCCACCGAAGCCGAAGTCCTCGCCCTCCTGGAGCAATCCGCATGACCGCGCCCGAGAACGACCCACAGACCGCGGCGCCCGGAGACCCCACGACCCCCACCGACAACGACCTCGAAACCACCGGCCTCTACGCAACCCCCAACCGCACTCCCACCACCAACCCCCACGGCGGCACGTCCGCCGCTCCGGCTGCGGCCAACCACGGCGGCACGTCCGCCGCTCCGGCTGCGGCCAACCACGGCGGCACGTCCGCCGCTCCGGCTGCGGCCAACCACGGCGGTACGACCGCAGCTCCGAACGGCGGCATGCGGAGTGGCTGGGGTGGGGGCGGGTTGGGGGATGGTGTGAATCCGACTGAGGTCAGGGTGCGGTATCCGGAGCGGATTGCTGAGGGGTGGCAGCAGCGGCGGCGGCGGGAACTGGTGGGGGAGGATGGGCGGCTGCTGATTGTGGCGGCTGATCATCCGGCTCGGGGTGCGCTCGGGGTGCGGGACGATCGGATGGCGATGGCCAGTCGGCCGGCGTTGATCGATCGGCTGTGTACTGCGCTGCGTCGGCCCGGCGTCGACGGTGTGCTGGCGACGCCGGACATCCTCGAGGACCTGCTGTTGCTCGGCGCGCTCGAGGGCAAGGTCGTGATCGGGTCGATGAACCGTGGCGGGCTGCAAGGCGCGTCGTTCGAGCTGGACGACCGGTTCACGGCTTACGGTACGGCCGATGACATCGCCGGGCGCAGGCTGGACGGCGGCAAGATGCTGACCAGGATCTGCCTCGACGACCCCGGTACGGTCGCGACGCTGGAGAGCAGCGCGCAGGCGGTGACCGAGCTCGCCGAACGCAAACTGATGGCGATGGTCGAACCGTTCTGGTCGGTACGCCGCGACGGCCGCGTCACCAACCTTCTCGACCCGGACTCGGTCATCAGGTCGATCCACATCGCCTCCGGCCTCGGCGCCACCAGCGCCTACACCTGGCTCAAACTCCCCGTGGTCGACGACCTGGCCCGCGTGATGGAAGCCACCACGCTCCCCACCCTCCTACTGGGCGGCGACCCGACCGTCGCCCCCGAAGAGACCTACGCCTCCTGGGGCAAAGCCTTGAGCCTCCCCTCGGTCCGAGGTCTAGTAGTAGGCCGAGCCCTCCTCTTCCCACCCGACGGCGACGTAGCCGCCGCCGTAGACCAAGCCTCATCCCTAGTCCACGGAGGCGCCGCATGACTGAGTGGTTTCGGCCGGCTGGATCTACCGCGCGGGATGGCTTCGATGTGGTCGTCAGCCCCGGCGAGAAGGACTGGGAACACACCGGCCTGTACGTCGGTACGCTGCGGCCGGGGCAATCCGTCGAGATCGAGACCGGGGACTCCGAATGGCTTGTGCTGCCGTTGTCGGGGTCGGCCGAGGTGATCGTTGACGGCGAGACCGTCGCGCTCGGTGGACGGGCTGATGTGTTCGCGGGGGCGACCGATCTGGCCTACGTGCCGCGCGGTACGACGATGGCCGTCGTCAGCGCCGGAGGTGCCCGGATTGCGTTTCCGCATGCGCGGGCGGCGTCGGACTATCCGTTCCGGCGGATCGGGGTCGAGCAGGTTGAGACCGAACTGCGGGGCGCGGGTGTCGCCTCCCGGCAAGTGCGGAACTTCGGCACGCCAGCGGTGCTCGAGGCCGACTCGATCATCGCGTGCGAGGTGCTCACCCCGGCCGGGAACTGGTCGTCTTACCCGCCGCACAAGCACGACGAGCACAAGCCTGGCAAGGAGAGTGTGCTCGAGGAGATCTACTACTTCGAGCTGCAGCTCTCCGACGCCGCCCCTGAGGTTGTCAAGGGCAACGACCCGATCGGTTACCAGCGGGTCTACGGCACCGATGACCGCCCCATCGACGTACTTGCTGAAGTACGCGGCGGAGATGTGGTGCTGGTGCCACACGGTTGGCATGGTCCTGCGATGGCGCCTCCTGGTTATGACATGTACTACCTGAACGTGATGGCCGGCCCCGGCACCGAACGCGAGTGGCTGATCAGCGACGACCCCCACCACGGCTGGGTCCGCGAACTCTGGAAGACGGAGAAGGTCGACCCGAGACTGCCCTTCGGGAGCAACGAGTGATCGCGCCGGTCAAGCTGCCGCGGGTTGCGGCGGTGGCGTGCGGGTTCGGTGGTGGGTTGACGGGTGGAGTGGCGTTGACGGGTCTTGGAGGAGTGGAATGACGGTGCGTCTTACGGTCGCGCAGGCGCTGGTGCGGTTCCTGAGCGTTCAGTACTCGGAGCGCGACGGCGAGCGGCAGAAGTTGTTCGCCGGGTGCTTCGGGATCTTCGGGCACGGGAACGTGGCGGGTCTCGGACAGGCGTTGCTGCAGTCCGAACTCGAGGACCCCGCGGCCTTGCCGTACATCCTCGCCCGCAACGAGCAGGCGATGGTGCACAGCGCATCGGCGTTTGCCCGGACCCGCGACCGCCTGCAGACCTACGCCTGCACGGCGAGCGTCGGTCCCGGCTCGACCAACATGATCACCGGGGCGGCCCTGGCGACCGTCAATCGGTTGCCTGTGTTGCTCCTTCCGTCGGATGTGTTCAGCACCCGGGTGGCCACGCCGGTGCTGCAGGAACTGGAGAGCACGACCGCCGGCGACGTCTCCGTCAACGATGCGTTCCGGCCCGTCTCGAAGTACTTCGACCGGATCTGGCGCCCTGAGCAACTACCTTCGGCGCTGCTCAACGCGATGCGGGTGCTGACCGACCCGGTGGAGACCGGCGCGGTCACGATCGCCCTGCCGCAGGACGTGCAGGCAGAAGCGTTCGACTGGCCCGAGGAACTGTTCGCCGAGCGCACCTGGTACGTCGTCCGCCCGTTGCCTGAGGCATCTATTGTCGACAAAGCGGCAGAACTCATCCGGTCTTCGAAGAAACCCCTGATCGTGGCCGGTGGCGGCGTCGCCTACTCCCGCGCCCAGGACGCCCTGCGTGAGTTCGCCGAGCAGACCGGCATCCCGGTCGCGGAAAGCCAAGCAGGCAAGGGATCTCTGCGCTACGACCACCGGCAGTCGGTCGGTGCGGTCGGGTCCACGGGCACGACGGCCGCGAACACGCTGGCCCGCGAGGCCGATCTGGTGATCGGCGTCGGCACCCGCTTCGCGGACTTCACGACGGCGTCGCGGACCGCCTTCCAGAACCCGGACGTCCGGTTCGTCAACATCAACGTGGCGCGTTTCGACGGTGGTAAGCATGCTGGTCTCCCTGTCGTCGCCGATGCCCGGGAAGCCCTTGTTTCATTGGCTTCCCAGCTCGTCGGTTGGTCGGTGGAGGACCAGTACAGAACATTGACCGCCGAGCTCGCAACCCGGTGGGACGCGATTGTGGACAACACCTACAACCCGCCCGCGGAGGTGACGAGCAAACTGGCCGAAGGTCTGCTCACCCAGGGCGAGGTCCTCGGTGCCGTCAACGAATTGTCGGCGGCGTCTGATGTGGTGGTGTGCGCAGCCGGTTCGATGCCGGGTGACCTGCACAAACTCTGGCGGACTCGCGACCCGAAGGGATACCACGTCGAATATGGCTACTCCTGCATGGGCTACGAGATCGCCGGCGGACTGGGCGTCCGGCTCGGCGCACCGGAGCGCGATGTCTTCGTCCTGGTCGGCGACGGGTCGTACCTGATGATGTCCAGCGAACTCGTCACCGCGGTCCAGGAGAACATCAAGATCGTCGTCGTCCTGGTCCAGAACCACGGCTTCGCGTCGATCGGCGCGCTGTCGGAGTCCCTCGGCTCACAAAGGTTCGGTACTGCGTATCGCCGCCGCTCCGGCGACGGCCGGCTGGACGGGGACTACCTGCCGGTCGACCTGGCCGCCAACGTGCGCAGCCTCGGCGTCGAGGTGCTGGACGTCAACAGTCGCGCCGAGCTGGAGACGGCGATCGGTACTGCGAAAGCTGCCGACGGCCCGATCGCGATCCATGTGAAGACCGACCCGCTGATCGGCGCCCCCGACAGCGAGTCCTGGTGGGACGTACCGGTCAGCCAGGTCTCCGACCTCGACTCGACCCGCGCGGCCTCCGTGAAGTACGAGGAGTCCAAGAAGGCACAGAAGCCGTACCTCGCACCCGTCGAAGCGCCCGTCGAGGGAGGCGGCAATGGGTAGCGTCAAGATCGGCAGCGCGCCCGACTCCTGGGGTGTCTGGTTCGCGAACGACGAGAAGCAGGTCCCTTGGCAGCGATTCCTCGACGAGGTCGCCGAGGCCGGCTACACGCGGATCGAGCTCGGCCCGTCCGGCTACCTCCCGACCGATCCCGTCCAGCTGAAGGAGGAGCTGGACAAGCGCGGCCTGGAGGTGACCGCCGGGACGATCTTCGAGCACCTGCATCGGCCGGACTCGTGGGACTCGACCTGGCGTGACGTCTCGGCCGCGGCCGAGCTGGCCGCGGCGATGGGCGCCAAGCACCTCGTGGTCATCCCGTCGATGTGGCGTGGTGACGACGGTCAGGTGATCGAGCCGCGGCTGGATCGCGACGGGCAGGCCCGGCACGGCAAGCAGGTGACCGAGCTCGGCCGGCGGGTCGCCGCGGAGTACGGGCTGAAGACGCAGTTCCATCCGCATGCGGACGGGCACGTGGACAGCCAGGAGACGGTGGAGCGCTTCCTCGAGGAGACCGATGGGGAGCACGTCAACCTGTGCCTCGACACCGGCCACATCAGTTATTGCGGCGGCGACAACCTCGAGCTGATCCGGAAGTACCCGGAGCGGATCGGCTATGTGCACCTGAAGCAGGTCGATCCGGTGGTGCTCGCGCAGGCGGAGGCCGATGGGATCGGGTTCGACGAGGCGGTCCGGCGGGGCGTGATGTGCGAGCCGCCGCTGGGCGTGCCCGAGCTGCCGCCGGTGCTGGCGGCGCTGGCGGGGCTGGACGCGGATCTGTTCGCGATCGTCGAGCAGGACATGTACCCGTGCCCGCCCGACGTACCGCTGCCGATCGCGACACGGACCCTCGAATATCTCAAGACCCACGGGGGTGGTGGTGTATCCGTATGACGACCAGCAGAGTATTGCTCTCTGGTCACACCCGTACGCCGCGGCGTTACCGCGGAACGTCTGAAAGGCTGGTTGGTAGTCATGGTTCGGTGGCAGAAGAAGGCGGTGGCCACGGGGGCGGCGCTCGTGCTCGTCGCGGCGCTCGGCGCCTGTAGTTCCTCCGGCGGCAAGAAGGAGGAGGAGAAGGCGAGCGGTTCGTCCGGCAACGTGGCGACCACGCCACGGATGAAGGTTGCCCTGATCACCCATTCCAAGCAGGGTGACACCTTCTGGGACATCGTCCGCCGCGGCGCCGAGGCGGCCGCGCAGAAGGACAACATCGAGCTGCAGTACTCCTCCGACCCCGACGGCGCCGGCCAGGCCAACCTGGTCCAGACGGCGATCGACTCCAAGGTCGACGGCATCGCGGTCACCCTGAACAAGCCTGACGCGGTTATCCCGAACGTGAAGAAGGCAGTGGCGGCGGGTATCCCGGTGACCGTCCTCAACGGCGGCCTGGACACCTGGAAGACCTCCGGCGCGATCGGGTACTTCGGTCAGGACGAGCGGATCGCGGGTCAGGCGACCGGTGAGAAGCTGAAGACGCTCGGCGCCAAGAAGGTCATCTGCGTCATCCACGAGCAGGGCAACGTCAGCCTCGAGGCACGCTGCCAGGGCATCAAGGACAAGTTCGGCGCGGTCGAGAACCTCAACGTCGACGGCGCCGACCAGCCCGGGACGCAGGCGACGATCACCTCGAAGCTGCAACAGGACAAGGGCGCCGACTACGTCGTGGCGCTGAACGCGGGCGTCGCGCTGACCGCCGTCCAGGCGGCCAAGGACGCCGGCTCGTCGGCCAAGATCGGCAGCTTCGACATGAGCAAGGAGATGGCCAAGGCCGTTCAGGACGGCACCGTCGACTTCGCCGTCGACCAGCAGCCGTACCTGCAGGGCTACCTGGCCGTCGACGCGATCTGGCTGAACAAGACCAACGGCGACACGATCGGCGGTGGCGAGGCCACGCTCACCGGCCCGGCGTTCATCGACAAGTCGAACATCGAGGCCGTCGCGAAGTACGCCACGGCCGGGACGCGCTGAGGCCCGGCCATGGCATCGACGATCACGACGCCGGCGGCGGCCGACGACCGGGTCTCCACCCGGTCGGTGGGCGCCCGCCTGCTGAGCCGCCCGGAGATCGGCTCCCTGGTCGGCGCGGTGGCGATCCTGCTCTTCTTCGCGATCGCCGCGGCTCCCTTCCGGGACATCAACAACGTGGGGACGATCCTGTACGGGGCCGCCCTGATCGGTGTCATGGCCGTCCCGGTCTCGCTGCTGATGGTCGGCGGCGAGTTCGACCTGTCGGCCGGCGTCGCGGTGACCACCGCCGGCCTGACCGCGGGCATCTTCGCGTACCAGTTCAGCGTCAACGTCTGGCTCGCCATGTTCGTGTCGCTGGCGTTGGCCTTGCTGATCGGCGCCTTCAACGGCTGGCTGCTGATGAAGACCGGGCTGCCGAGCTTCCTGGTGACGCTCGGCACCTTCTTCATCCTGCAAGGCCTGAACATCGCGGTGACCCGGCTGACGTCGGGCGCCGTGGCGTCGAACTCGATCAGCGACATGGACGGGTTCTCCTCGGCCCACGCCGTATTCGCGTCGCAGTTCAAGCTGGGCGGGATCACGGTGAAGATCATCATCGTCTGGTGGATCGTCTTCGTCGCGATCGCCGCCTGGTTCCTGCTGAAGACCAGGATCGGCAACTGGATCTTCGCGGTCGGTGGCGACGCCGCCGCGGCCCGGGCGGTCGGCGTACCGGTGAAGCGGGTCAAGATCGGCCTGTTCATGGCCGTCGGCTTCTTCGCCTGGTTCACCGGTATGCACCTGCTGTTCGCGCAGAACGGCGTCGTGCAGTCCGGTGAGGGCGTCGGCAAGGAGTTCCTCTACATCATCGCCGCGGTGGTCGGCGGCTGCCTGCTGACCGGCGGCTACGGCTCCGTGGTCGGCGGTGCGGTCGGGGCGCTCATCTTCGGCATGGTGCAGCTGGGCGTCGTGTACGCCGGCTGGAACCCGGACTGGTTCAAGGCGTTCCTGGGCGTGATGTTGCTGCTGGCCACGATCGTGAACCTCGTCGTCAAGAAGAAGGCGGAAGCGCGATGACCACCACGAGCAGTTTCGACGCCGAGGCGGCCGCCGGGCCGACCACCCCGGTGGTCCACCTGGACGAGGTCGGCAAGAGCTACGGCAACGTGAACGCGTTGCGCGGGGTCTCGCTGGCGGTCCGGCAGGGCGAGATCACCTGTGTGCTCGGTGACAACGGCGCGGGCAAGTCGACGTTGATCAAGATCATCGCCGGCCTGCACGAGCACACCGACGGCACGCTCTCGGTGAACGGCGAGGAGCGCCGGTTCAAGTCGCCGCGGGAGTCGCTGGACAGCGGGATCGCCACCGTCTACCAGGACCTGGCGCTGGCGCCGCTGATGTCGGTCTGGCGGAACTTCTTCCTCGGCAACGAGATCACCAAGGGGTTCGGCCGGCTCGACATCCGCCAGATGATGCGGATCGCGAGTGAGGAGCTGACCAAGATGGGGATCTCGATCCCCAACCTGGACCAGCCGGTCGGGATGCTGTCCGGCGGTCAGCGCCAGTGCATCGCGATCGCCCGGGCGATCTACTTCGGCGCCAAGGTGCTGATCCTGGACGAGCCGACGGCGGCGCTCGGCGTCAAGCAGTCGGGGGTCGTGCTCAAGTACATCGTGAAGGCGCGCGACGCCGGGCTCGGCGTCGTCTTCATCACCCACAACCCGCACCACGCGTACCTGGTCGGGAACCACTTCGTCGTGCTCAAGCTGGGCCGGGTCGCGCTCGACACGCATCGCGCCGACATCACGCTGGAGCAGCTGACCAACGAGATGGCCGGTGGTTCCGAGCTGGAGGCGCTCAGCCACGAGCTGCGCGACATCGACGCGGGTGCGGTGGCACGGCCGGCCGACGGGCCGGCCAGGATCCAATCCCCTCTGGAGAGCACATGACCCAAGACCTCAGGATCGGCATCATCGGCGTCGGAGCAATGGGCGCCGACCACGCCGAACGGGTCGCCCACCGAACCTCCGGCGCCCGCCTCGTCGCGGTCTCCGACCCCGACACCGCCCGAGCCGAGTCACTCGCCGCAGCCCTAAGCGGTACTCCGGTCAGCGCCGGCCCCGGTACGCCGGGCAGCGCCGGCTCCGCCCACGCAGGCGGGTCGCCAGCCGGCACCTCCGGTACTCCCGGTGCCGCCGGCACCTCCGCCGCCCCCGGAACTCGCGGTGGTGAGGTGCGGGTGATTGGGGATCCGTTGGCGTTGGTTGGGGATGCTGAGGTGGATGCGGTGATCATCGCGTCGCCTGGGTTTGCTCATGGGGAGCAGTTGATGGCTTGTCTGGAGTATGGGAAGCCGGTGTTGTGCGAGAAGCCGTTGACGATGGATGCGGAGTCGTCGTTGCGGGTGGTCGAGGCGGAGCACAAGCTTGGCCGGGCGCTGATCCAGGTCGGGTTCATGCGCCGCTTCGATCCGGAGTACGCGCGGTTGAAGCAGTTGCTGGATTCGGGTGAGCTGGGCCGGACGCTGCTGCTGCACAACGTGCACCGGAACAAGACGGTCCCGGAGACGTTCCGCAGCGAGATGATCGTGCGCGATTCCCTGGTGCACGAGGTCGACGTGGCGCGCTGGCTGTTCGACGACGAGATCACCCGGATCACCGTGCACGCGCCCAAGCCGACCAGCCTGGTCGCCGAGGGGGTGCTCGATCCGCAACTGGCCGTGTTCGAGATGGCCGGCGGTGCGATGGCCGATGTGGAGGTCTTCGTGAACTTCCAGGTCGGTTACGAGGTGCGCTGCGAGGCCGTGGCGGAGAAGGGCAGCGCGACGATCGGTCTCGGGGTCGACGTACTGACCAAGCAGGCCGGACACTGGGGTGGCGCGGTGCCGGACGATTTCCGGGTCCGCTTCGGGCTCGCGTACGACATCGAGGTCCAGCGCTGGGTGGATGCCGCAGCGAAGGGCGAGATCGACGGCCCGAGCGCCTGGGACGGGTACGCGGCCGCGGCGGTCTGCACGGCCGGGGTCCGGTCCCTGCAGGAGGGCCGCCCGGTCGAGGTCGAGATGGTCGCCCGCAACGAGGTGCTCGGATGACGACCGCCGAGGTGCTCGGATGAGGACCGGCGAGGTGCTCGGATGAGGACCGGCGAGGTCGGCAGATGAAGAACGCAGACTTACCGAACGAGCGAGGGATGCAGCTGTGAGCATTGAGCGAATCACCCATCTGGTCGGCGGAACCCCGTGGACGGGAGTCTCCGAGCGGACCAGCAAGGTCTACAACCCGGCCACCGGTGAGGCGACCGGTGAGCTCGACCTGGCCTCGGCGGCCACCGTCGACGAGGTGGTGAAGGTCGCCCACGACGCGTCGAAGGCGTGGGGCACGATCTCGCTCACCAAGCGCGCCCAGGTGCTGTTCGCCTTCCGCGAGCTGCTGAACGCGCGCAAGGAGGAGATCGCCGCGCTGATCACCGCCGAGCACGGCAAGGTGCTCTCGGACGCGCTCGGCGAGGTCACCCGCGGGCTGGAGGTGGTCGAGTTCGCGTGTGGCATCCCGCACCTGCTCAAGGGCGGTTTCAGCGAGAACGTCTCCACCAACGTCGACGTCTACTCGATCCGCCAGTCGCTCGGCGTGGTCGCGGTCATCTCGCCGTTCAACTTCCCGGCGATGGTGCCGCTGTGGTTCGTCCCGATCGCGATCGCCTGCGGCAACAGCGTGGTGATCAAACCGTCGGAGAAGGACCCGTCCGCGGTCAACGCGGTCGCCGCGCTCTGGAAGGAGGCGGGCCTGCCCGGCGGCGTGATGAACGTCGTGCACGGTGACAAGGAGGCCGTCGACCGGCTGCTCGAGCACCCGGACGTCAAGGCCGTCTCGTTCGTCGGCTCGACGCCGATCGCGCGCTACGTCTACGAGACCGGCACCAGGAACGGCAAGCGGGTCCAGGCGCTCGGCGGCGCCAAGAACCACATGGTCGTACTGCCCGACGCCGATCTCGACCTCGCCGCCGACGCCGCGGTCAACGCCGGCTTCGGCTCGGCGGGTGAGCGCTGCATGGCGATCTCCGCGCTGGTCGCGGTCGAGCCCGTCGCGGACGACCTGATCGCCAAGATCCGCGAGCGGATGGGGACGCTGAAGACCGGCGACGGCACCCGCGGCAGCGACATGGGCCCGCTCGTCACCGGACCGCACCGCGACAAGGTCGTCGGGTACGTCGAAGCCGGGGTCGAGGCCGGCGCGGAGCTGGCCGTCGACGGTCGCGAAGGTCCGTTCGACGGCGGTGACGACGGCTTCTGGCTCGGCCCGACGCTGTTCGACAAGGTCACTCCGGACATGTCGATCTACACCGACGAGATCTTCGGCCCGGTGCTGTCGGTGCTGCGCGTCCCGTCGTACGACGCGGCGCTGGCGCTGGTGAACTCGAACCCGTACGGCAACGGCACCGCGATCTTCACCAACGACGGCGGCGCCGCCCGGCGGTACCAGACCGAGGTCGAGGTCGGCATGGTCGGCGTCAACGTGCCGATCCCGGTACCGATGGCGTACTACTCGTTCGGCGGCTGGAAGAACTCACTCTTCGGCGACACCCACGCCCACGGCACCGAAGGCGTCCACTTCTTCACCCGCGGCAAGGTCATCACCTCCCGCTGGCTGGACCCCTCCCACGGCGGCCTCAACCTGGGCTTCCCGACGCACGAGTAGCAGAACACCCCTGAGTGGTGACTACCCCAGTTCGAGTCACCACTCAGGGGTCGGGCAGATCGCGAGCTGACCGGTGTCCTTCGTATCGTCGATCCCACGCATGTACAGGTGGTACCGGACCATCACGCCGTAGCAACTCGGCTTCGGCTTCGGACTGCTCTGCGGCAGATACCAGCTCTGTCCTGCGAACCTCACCCGGGCCGACGAGTTGTACTGCTTCCAGCTCTTAGCCTGCCCATAGCTGGAATTCCAGAAGCCGACGCCAACCGAGGTCAGTAGTTCAGGCACAGGAACAGCTCCGGGAACACGAGCCATTTGCTGATGCTGAATAGGTCCGTGTTCGGCTTCTGATCGTCTGCCGCATGGGGTGAATGTAGTGGGTGGGTGACTACTCAGAGTGAGTTGAGATGGAGTTTGGATGGACTTGCAACACGGTCACGGGACGATCGGGTAGGCGGCGAAGTCGTACAGGGAGTAGCCGTAGGTGGTGGCGCGGTCGACGCCCTGGAGGCGGAGGTAGCGGCCGGTGGCGTCTAGCCAGAGGGTGTCGGTGCCGCCGTCGGCGCCGGTGACGTCGGCGGCCGTGGTCCAGGTGGTGCCGTTGTTGGAGACCTCTAGGCGGTAAGCCGAGCCGAAGGCCGCCTCCCATTGGAGGACTACCTTGCCGAGTCGGGTGCTGGTGCCTAGGTCGATCTGGAGCCAGGATGCGTCGTCGTAGCCGGAGGCCCAGCGGGTGGTGGGGTTGCCGTCGACGGCGAGGTTGGGGGTGAAGGTCGTGCCGGGCTCGACGCTGGATGCAGTGGCTGGTCGGTTCAGCAGGGCGTCGGTGGTGGAGGTCTTCGGGCGGACCGATGCGGTCAGCGTCGTGGTGTACGCCTGGCTGCCGATCCTGAAGGTGATGGGGAGGGCGACGGCGGTGAGGGGCGCGTCGGCGGGTGGGGTCAGCTTGATACCGACAGTGCGGGTGAAGCCGCGTGGTACTTCGAGTTGCTGGCTGGCGGGCACTGACCAGCCGGCAGGAGCTGCGATGGAGAGTGTGCCGGTGACGTCGACGGGCGCAGCCAAGGTGACGTTGACGGTTGTGGCCTGGCCGCGGACGACGTCGGTGTCGTCGACGGCGAGCGTCACGGGCGGTGCGTCCGCCCAGCGCGGGATCAGCTCGGCCACCTGCGGCGTAGCGCTCCCGTCCTTCCACACAAGGCGAATCGCCTCCGCCTGAAGGCTGCCAAAGACCAACTCCGTATAGGCCCTGGTCACGCGACCAACCTGACGCCAGGCGCCACCAACTCGGACTTCCACATCCGCAGAGCCCACTGCAGCCGTCCGCTGGAGCACAGTCACCGCCGCAAGCGCCCGAGGCGCCGACAGGGTCGCCACCAGAGCATCCCCGGCCACCGGAGCATGGCCCGCCAGGTAGGCAGTCCCGACGTTGCCATCGACGGCTGCCTGGTACGACGAACCGCTGGCCGGCGTCGGCGTACCGGTGACTGTCATCGAGGTCTTACCGCCGCCGAGCGTCTGCACCGAGAACTCGCGCACGACGACCCAGAAGTCGTCCGCCGCCAACGCCCGGTACCTGACGTAGCGCGCCTTCGTCCCGGCCGGCGCGACAGCCCGTACTTCGGCCGTCGTGGCGCGGGTCAATTCGGTCCAGTGAGTCCCATCAACCGAATACTCCAGGGCACCCGACTGGATGTAGTCGCTCGTACTGCCCGGCTTGCCCATCAGCAAGGCGATGTCGCCGATCGGCGTGCTCTCGCCGAGGTCGACCCGCACCTCGGAGTCCGTCGAAGGAGTCCCATTGCTCCAGAAGAACGTGTTCAGGTCGCCGTCGACCATCCGCGCCGGCACGTTGTCCTGATAGGTGCCGAGCGTCGTCGACGCGGCCCGCGCCGGGACGACACCGAGCCAGCGATCCTGGACCCGCCCGATCTCGGCGAGCAGTTCGTCGACCACGCGTTCGCCGATCCGCGGATACGTTCCACTGTGCGGCAGCCGGCTGTCCCGGATCGCCTTGGCCTGCGTGACCAGCGCGTCGATCTCCTGGCGGGCCGTCCAGGCGCGGGCACCGTTCCCGTTGTCGAGGGTGGTGAGCAGGTCGAGTCCACGCAGCATCGCCTGGCCCCACAATTCGGTTGCCTTGAGCCACGACTCCGCCTCGGCGGCGAAGGCCGGGTCGGGCACACCGGCACGGATCGTCGCCGGCGCCTCGGCGACGGCCTTCAGGAGGGGCCGGAGTACGGCGATCGCGCCGGCCCGGTCGCCTGCGCGCCAGGTCTGCCAGAAGGTGTCGATCGCGGCCTGGAGCACCGGCGCACTCGCCGAGTGGAGCGTGCCGTCGTACGTGTTGAGATCGGCGAACACCTTCAGCGCGTTGATCGTGCGCTGCTCGCCGTCGGATCGTTCGGCCAGGGCGCGAAGCCAGGAGGCCTGCTCGTTGTACGAGGCGGGGTTCCAGCCGAGCTCGGCGAAGGAGTAGAGCGCGATCTTGCTGACCGCGGCCTGGTTCATCGGGTTCGAGATGATGCCGACGACGTCGTTGGCGAGGGCGGGCTCACGGCCGCTGTACGGAGCGAGCAGCAAGCGTCCGGCCGCGTAGTCGTTGACCGGGTAGTTGTCCCAGATCAGGATGTCGTGGCCGAACACGGCCTTCGCGGCAGCGGCCTGCGCGGCTGTGATCGTCTGCGGAACCACGCCGACGCCGGTCCAGTGCACGACGACATCCGAGTCGAGCTGCTCCCGCAATGCCTTCTTGTAGGGCGATTCCGAGACGTTGTAGTACTCCGTGGGCACCATCTGCAACGGTGCGAGATCGGGCTTGGTCTCGACCCATTCGCGCTGGACACGGTTCAGCAGCTCACTCTGCGCGCGCCCGGCGGCGGCTCCGCCGGTCCCGTACTTCGCCCGGTCGGCGTCGCAGTGCCAGGTGTTGTAGTCGATGTCGTCGAGCGGCACGTTGAACGACCGCCCGCCGAGCGCGTAGAGCGCCTCGAACTTCGCGATCAGCGCCTGGAAGTCCGACTCCGAGGTGTAGCAGATGTCGAGCCCGGGGGAGAGCGCGAAGGTGAAGTCGACCTTGTTCTGCCGGGCACGGCTCACGAGTTCGCCCAGCTGCGCGAGCTTGTCGGCCGGGTAGGCCTCGCGCCACTTCTCCCGGTGGTACGGGTCGTCCTTCGGTGCGTACTCGTAGGTGTTCATCCGATGTGCGCCGAGGTAGTCGACGTGATCCAGCCGGTCGGCCTGCGACCAGGGCGTGCCGTAGAAGCCCTCGATCGAGCCGCGGTAGCGCATGGTCGGCCAGTCCCTGATCGAGACGCCAGGCATCCAGTCGGTGCCGATATGCCGCGTCTGCACGAGTTGAGTGAGCGTCTGCGCGGCGTAGTACGTGCCGTCGGTGTCGACACCATCCAGTACTACGTGATTGCGCCCGCCGCGATCGCGTCCGGCCGCCAGCACGTACCCCTCGGCCGGCAGGCCAGAGCTGTCGGCGACCCCGTCCAAGGAGCCGTCGCCGAGCCAGATGGTGGTCGGCGTACCGGGGTCGGTGCCGTCGGTGGTCTTCACCTCCGTCACACCGGCCCGGTCGAGCAGTCGGCGGACGACCCGTTCGCTGTCCGCGTCGGAGTCCTTGCCCCGAACCAGTCCGACCACGGGGGTCAGGGCGAACCCGTCACTCCGGCTGGTCACTTGCCGTGGCTGCGGCGAGACCGGCCCGGCAGGAGGGCCGGCGTACGACGTACTGGCGGCAGTGCCCGCGGAGGAGGCGAAGGGCGCGGCCAGCGCGATCAGACCGACGACGGACAGTAGGGACAGGGAGTGACGACGCACGGGAGTCTCCTCATGACTGGGCGGCTCCAGTTAGTTAGCCACTGTTCATAAGTGCTCGTCAAGGCGTCATTGAGACAAATCTGCGCGTTATCGCGGAAGCGTCGTCAGTGCGATGAGTTCGTCGACGAAGGCGTCGTCGAGGCGGCCGCGGGCGATGAAGGCCTGGTAGAAGAGCGGACCGATGAGGGCCGCGAACTGGGCGTCGCTGAGCGGTCCGGTGATCGAGGCGAGCGCCTCCTTGCGCCGGCCGGCGAGGTGCTGGAGCGCTTCGGAGGTGCTCTCGTCGCGGTGCGCCCTGGCGATCAGAGCCGTCAGTATCGACGCCGTCTCCGAGGTGCTCAGGTTGTCGCGCAGGCCATGAAGGAACTCGGGCACGGTCATGGACGCGTTGTCGTCGACGCGCATCACGTAGTACTCGAGCGTCAGGTCGACGAGTAGTTGCTCGGGCGTCGCCCAGTGTCGGTAGAGGGTGTTGCGCGAGACGCGCGCCTGTCGCGCCAATGCGCTGAAGGTCACCGCCTCGGCGCCTTCGGCCAGCAGCAGTTCGCGAGCGCAGGTGAGCACGTGCTGCCGGGTCCGCTCGATCCGGGGGTCGGTTGGGCTGGTCATGAGCTTATGGTACAGCTTGTACTATAAAGTGCTAGCTGTTCCTGTTCCGAGGAGGAGAAGGACCGATGGCGAAGACGCTGATTCGTGGAGCTCGGGTGTTCGACGGGCACGGGCTGACCGGGCCGCGGGACGTGACGATCGACGGCCGGGTGATCGCGGCCGAAGCAGGTGAGCCCGACGAGGTGGTTGAGGCGGACGGCCTGACACTGCTGCCGGGCCTGATCGACGCGCATCTGCATCTGAAGGGGCCGGAGACGCTCGGGAAGTTGGTGTCGTACGGCGTGACGACCGGGCTCGACATGGCGTCGTGGCCGGCCTCGCTCGTGCAGTCCCTGCGTGAACAGCCCGGTGTCTCCGACATCAGGAGCGCGGGGCTGCCGGTCATCGGCAGGGGCGGGCGGCATGCGCAGTTCGGGATGCCGGAGGGTGCCTACGCCGGTACGCCGGAGCAGGCGGGCGAGATGGTTCGCAGCCGGATCGCGGACGGTTCCGACTACCTGAAGCTGGTCCTCGAAGCACCGGGAGAGGGTGGCCCGGACCAGGCCGCTGCCGCCGCGCTCGTCATGGCTGCTCGCGAGGCCGGGTTGCTAACGATCGCGCATGCCGCCTCGGCCGGCGCCTACGACCTGGCGATCGCCATCGGCGTGGACATCGTCACCCATGTGCCGTTCGGGGAGGCGCTGCGTCCCGACCAGGTCGAAGCGCTGGCCGCGGCCGGGCAGGTCGTTGTACCGACGCTGACGATGGCTGAGTCCATCAGCAAGCTCAGAGGAACCCGCCTTGAGGACGCACTCGAGACAGTCGGTGCGCTGCATGACGCCGGCGTCCCGATCCTCGCCGGTACCGACGCCAATGCTCAGCCAGGTGTGCCACCGGTCGAGTACGGCAGCAGCCTGCACCGGGAACTCGAGTTGCTGACCCGAGCAGGCCTGACCAACGCGGAGGCCCTCAATGCAGCGACAGCCGGACCAGCGCAGTACTTCAAGCTGGCAGACCGAGGTGTTGTCGAGGCAGGTCGTCGGGCGGACCTCCTGCTGATCGCAGGAGATCCGCTGACCGATCTGTCGGCCACCCGGTCCATCACCAGGGTGTGGGTGGCTGGAGTGTCTAAATAGCGGTGACCGGCCTGGGCTGAAGGCCGGCGTCGCGATAGCAGGCGTCGATGAGTTCCATCGTCGCGTGGGCGTCGTCGGCGTCGGTGATCAGTGGAGCGCCGTTGCGGAGGTGTGCGGCGAACGCCTCCAGTTGGTACGTGTAGGAGGACTTGGTGCCGAGCCGCTCGACCCAGGTGTCCTCCTTGGTCTTCACGGTGACCCGGTCGTCCAGATGCGGCAGTACGAAGCTCGGCGCGAACGCCTCACCCCGCGTGCCGATGATCCGCAGGCTGAAGTCGAGCTCCTCACCGGCCATGCTGGTCCGTACTGCCCCAGTAGCCCCGTTGGGAAACACCAGGTCGGCGTTGAGCCACTCATCCACACCAGGAAGCCGCTTGCGCTCACCTGCCCGAGCACTGGCCAGCTTCGGCGCGCCACCACCCCAGGGGGCGAGCATCCGCTGCGCATGCAGCGCATAGCAGCCGACGTCCATCACTGCCCCACCGGCGAGCTGCAGAGACCAACGCGGGTCGTCGTCGGCCGGTGGCGGCATCACCATGGTCGCCTCGACGTGCTGCAGCTCACCGAGCTCGCCCTTGGCCAGTAGCTCGTGCAGCCGCCGGGTCACCGGGTGGAACACGTAGTGGAAGCCCTCCATCAGTACTACGCCCCGCTCGCGCGCAGCATCACGCACCAGGGCAGCCTCGGTCGCATTGCTCGCGGAGGGCTTCTCGGTCAGTACATGCTTGCCGGCGGCAATCGCCCGGAGGTTCCACGGACCGTGCAGCCCGTTGGCCAGCGGGTTGTAGATCGCCTCGACCTCCGGATCGTCGATCACGTCCTGGTAGCTCGCCAGCACCCGCTCCACCCCGTGCTCGGCGGCGAACGCCTCCGCCCGGCCGGTATCCCGGGCAGCGACCGCGACCAGCCGGGCGCCGGTCAGCCGGGCCGGTTCGGCGATCGCGCGGCCCGCGATCCGGGCGGCGCCGAGGATTCCGATGCGAAGCGGTTCCATGCATACTCCCTTGCTCAGATGTCATCCGTACGGCGGCGTACAGAGTGTTCGTCGAGGGCCTGCTGCAGCCGGGTGTCGGGCCAGTCCTCGGCGAGGGCTTGGCGGACCAGGTCGGCCTGGGTCTGGGGAGCGAGACCGCCGATGGGCTGATCCCGGTCCAGGTTGGTCGGGAAAGCGTATCCCTCGGCGCTGGCGGCGACGACGTTGTCCAGATCGAAGGCGTCATCGTGCCGCAGAGTACGCAGCACGGGATAGAGGGTGACCGCCATCCGGACCCGATCGACGCTCTCCATCGCCCGGCCGAACGCGGACGAGATCTGCAGCAGGTTCGCCATCCGGAAGATGTCGCCGGAGTGGTTGCTGCCGGCCGCGTGGAACAACGCCGGGTTGAAGAACACCGCATCGCCCTTGGCCAGCGGTAACTGCACGTGATGAGCGACGAAGTGCTCGCCGAACTCGGGCCGCCGCCAGGCCAGGTAGCCCAGCTCGTACTTGTGCGAGTGCGGCAGGTAGAGCGTCGGCCCGCTCTCCACCGGCATGTCACAGTGCGCGACCGCCCCCTGCAGCGTCAGCACGCTGGACAGCTTGTGCACATGAGCAGGGTATTGAGCAGCGACGTCGTCGGACTGGAATCCGAGGTGGTAGTCGCGGTGCACCGTCTGACCTTCACCTCCCGGATTCACCACGTTCACCTGCGAAGTGACCTGGTACGCCGGGCCGAGCCACGCCTTCGCCGTCAACGCGAGCAGATCGTTGGAGTAGTAGCGGGCGAAGACCTCGGGCGCCCGCAGCGCCAGCTTCTCCAAGGCGTTCCAGACCCGGTCGTTGGCGCCGGGCTTGGCGAAGTGGTCGCCGGCCGCGGTGCCGGCCCGGTGCTGGTCGTCGATCATCGCCCGGAACTCGGCGGTCGTGGCGTCCACCACATCGTTGCCGAAAGCACCTTTCAGGACGACGATGCCGGGGCCGTCGCTGAGCGCCTTCGCGAACTCGGCCTGGACCTCCAGCGGGTCCTCCTTGCGGAGACGGTCGGCGTCGTACAGCGGGACCTGCTGCTCGATCGTTCGGGCGAACGCATAGTCGGCGGGGTCGGTGCGGTCTTCGAGGACCGTCAGGAGGTCTTGCAGGCGGGCGTCTTCGGGGTTCAGCCAGGTCATCGGGGTGGCTCCTCTCGTGGTGGCTTCAGCCTGGTCCGTGGATGATGGGACCGGTACACCTGAAACCCGTCAAAAAACCGTCATTCGTGGAGCCCGAGTGAGCCGAGCGTTTCGCGTCCGCGACATCGCGCTCCAGGCCGGGCTGAGCGAGACCACGGTCGATCGGGTGCTGAACGGCCGGGCCGGGGTGAGCACGCGCGCTCAGCGTCAGGTCGACCGGGCGGTCCGTGAACTGGAGCGGCAACAGGACCAGTTGCGTCTCGGTGGCCGCACGTTGGTGGTCGACCTCGTCATGCAGGCGCCGGCCCGCTTCACCGGTGCCGTCAGGTCGGCGCTCGAGGGTGAGCTGCCGGGTCTGCGGCCGGCCGTCATCCGGGCCCGGTTCAGTCTGGACGAGACGGCGTCGGCGCCCGCGATGGTCGAGACGCTCGACCTGGTACGCCGGCGCGGTTCGCAAGGCGTCATCCTCAAGGCGCCGGACGAGCCCGAGGTCGTCGAGGCGGTCGATCGCCTGGTCGCGGCCGGCATCCCGGTGGTGACGTTGGTGACCGACCTTCCGTGGTGAGGAGGAGCGCGAGAAGGGCTTCCGTACCACCCTCCGCCGGCTCGCCCCCGACCGCTCGATCGTCGAGCTGAACAACACCGACGGCCTGGACGCCACGACCCACGCCCTCACGCTGCAGGCCCTCACGGCTGACCCCGCCATCACCGCTGTCTACTCGATCGGCGGCGGCAACCAGGCGATCGTCAACGCCCTCAGCGACTTGAACCGCCCCTACCGCTGCTTCATTGCCCACGACCTGGACCCGGACAACCGGGCACTACTCCGCAGCGGCGCCCTCTCGCTGGTCCTGCACCACGACCTCTCCGCAGACCTCCGCCGCAGCTGCCATGCACTCCTACAGGCCCACCACCTTCTCCCCGACGCCCCGCACTCCCTTCCCTCCAACATCCACCCGATCACCCCGCACAACCTGCCTACCTAACGCGGTGGTGCTGTTGTGCAGCGGGGGACCAGGGTCGGTGTGATCACCACCGGAGTGGTTGGCGGAGTGCCGGTCAAGCGGGCATGGACTGTGGTGATGGTCTGGGTGGCGAGCGCTGCGGTGTCCTGCGCGATGGTGGTGAGGTTGAGGTGGGAGAGCGCGGCGATGGCGGTGTTGTCGTAGCCGACCACCGAGAGATCTGTGGGGATCTCCAAGTGGGACAGACGGATGGTGTCCAGGAAGCCCATCGCCGCGCGGTCGTTGAAGAGGGTGACGGCGGTGACGGGTGGCGGGTCGTTGAGGAAGGTCTTGGCAGCGTCGGCTCCGTCGGCCTCAGTGCGGCCGCCGGGTTGGACGTGCGGCTCGAGGCCTGCCTGGCGCATGGCCTTGCGATAGCCGGTACGCCGCTCCGTCGCGCCCGGCGTCTTGCCGCCGTCGATGTGCAGGATGCGCGTATGGCCCAACGACAGCAGGTGTTCCACGGCAAGCCGCGAGCCGGCCGAGTCATCGGTCCGTACTACGTCGACGCCGGCCGCCCGGACGTTGCGGCCGATCGCGACGACGGGCTGTGACTCCGCCAGGGCCGACAGGGCGGACGGCGAGAGCTGTGGGCCGAGGAGAATCAACGCCTCGCAGCGGTAGTCCAGCAGGGACTGCACGGCACGCGGCTCGGCACGCGACGGGGCCACGGCGCTGAGGGTGAGGTCGTAGCCGGCGGCTTCCGCAGCGGAGTACAGGGCCTCGACCAGGTCGCCGTGGAAGGGAGCCCGTACGTCGAACGTCACGCCGAGCAACCGTGTCCTGGTGCGACCGAGCAGCCGGGCGCGGTGGTCGGGCCGGTAGCCGAGCTCGCTCCCCGCGGCCAGTACGCGGGCCCTGGTCGCGTCGCTGGCGCCGGGCGCGTCGCGGTACACGATCGAGACGAGCGCTCGCGAGACGCCGGCCAGCCGGGCGACGTCCTCCATCGTGGCGCGGGACAAGAAAACACCTCCACCTGGTACGAAAACGATTACGCCGCAGAACCCTTGACGGGCCCATCAAAGCAGTGTTCGCTAGCTCGTGACTAGAGCGCTCTAGTAGATGTTGCTACTAGTAGTAGTTGCTCGTCACAACGGGGAACACCAGACGTCATGAGGAGATCGACCACATGCGTACCGACCATGGGCTGCAAGTCATCCGGATCGCGTTGATCGGCGCCGGCCGGATCGGCACCATGCATGCGGGCAACGTCGCGCGCCGGGTGCCGGCCGCCGAGCTGGCCGCGGTGGTGGACCCGCGGGTCGACGTGGCCGAGAGCCTCGCGGCGAAGTACGACGCCCGGGCGTACCCGGACATCGACGACGTGCTGAAGGATCCCGAGATCGACGCGGTCGCGATCACCTCGATCGCCAAGGTGCACAGCGAGCTGGTGGTCCGTGCCGCCGAGGCAGGCAAGGCGGTCTTCTGCGAGAAGCCGGCCTCGCTCGAGCTGGCCGAGATGGATCGCGCGATCGCGGCCACGAAACAAGCGGGTGTGGTGTTCCAGGTCGGCTTCAACCGCCGGTTCGCCAGCGATTTCGCGGCCGCACACGCCGCGGTGGTCAACGGCGAGATCGGTACGCCGCAGCTGATGCGCTCGGTCACTCGCGATCCCGGCTGGCCGGCGGGGATGACGCATGCGGCCGGGATCAAGCCGTGGACGATCTTCCGCGAGACGCTGATCCACGACTTCGACACGTTGCTCTGGCTCAACCCGGCCGGCCGGCCGGTCGAGGTGTACACGCGGGCCGATGCGCTGGTCGCCCCGCAGTACAAGGAGACCGGGCTGATCGACACGGCCGCGGTGATGCTCAGCTTCGACAACGGCGCGATCGCCACCGCCGAGGCGAACTTCTCGGCCCTGT
Source organism: Kribbella sp. NPDC051718 (assembly GCF_040681515.1). Classification (NCBI taxonomy): domain Bacteria; kingdom Bacillati; phylum Actinomycetota; class Actinomycetes; order Propionibacteriales; family Kribbellaceae; genus Kribbella; species Kribbella sp. NPDC051718. The sequence goes on from NZ_JBFAYZ010000016.1 coordinate 36,641, forward strand.
ACGGGTACGACGTGCGTGGTGAGGTGTTCGGGTCGAAGGGGATGGTGACGGCCGGGCGGCACGCGAACAGTCCGATGCTCCAGTACGGCGAGCACGGGATCAGCCAGCAGACGCTGCGCAGCGACGAGGAGATGTTCATCGACGCGTACGTCGCCGAGATGTCGCAGTTCGCCGACGCGATCCGGACCGGCTCGACTCCGCCGGTCACCGGCGAGGACGCCCGCGACGCGTTGCGGGTCGCGCTGGCGGCGATGAAGTCCCACGAGGAACGCCGGCCGGTCCAGCTCGACGAGCTCGGATGAGGCTTTCCCGCGGGCTCAGCGGGATCGCTAGATTGGAAGAGATCTGATCAAATCCATGCTTCGACTCGACGGTGCGCCCCCGACCCTCCAAGATGTGCCCATGAGCACCGTCCAGGTCAGCGTAGATCGCACCAGCCGCACCCCGCTTCACGTACAACTCGCGCAGCAACTCGAAGCGGCGATCCAGGGCGGTGACCTCCCGGTCGGTTCCCGGCTCAGCAACGAGGTGGACCTCGCGGAGGCGTACGGCCTCAGCCGCCCCACCGTCCGCCAGGCGATCGCCCGGCTGGTCGACCAGGGCCTGCTGGTCCGCAAGCGCGGCGTCGGCACACAGGTCGTCGGCAACTCGGGGCAGGTCCGCCGCAGCCTCGAACTGACCAGCCTGTACGACGATCTCGCCGCTGCGCACCGCAAGCCGCAGACGGAGGTACTGCGCTTCGGTATCGCCCCCGCGACCCCAGACGTCGCCGCAGCTCTCCAGTGCGAGCAGGGCGATCGCGTACTGCGCCTGGAGCGGCTCCGTCGCGCCGATGGTGAGCCGCTGGCCCTGATGCGCAACTGGCTGCCCCCGGAGATGCTCGACACCGACCCGAACACCCTGGCCGAGCGCGGACTCTATGAGCTCCTGCGGGCCGAGGGGGTCCGCCTGAAGGTGGCGCACCAGACCATCTCGGCCCAGCCCGCAACAGCAGAGCAAGCCCGGCTCCTGATGGAAGAGCCGGGCTACCCGCTACTGGCGACCACGCGGATCACCTACGACGACCACGGTCGCGCGGTGGAGTACGGCTCGCACCTGTTCCGGGCCTCCCGCTACGCCTTCGAACATACCCTCGTCCACCGCTGACCCACCCCTCAGAGGGCCGGCGGTGGACGAGAGAGCCTTTACTTCTTGGTGCCGGGGAACTTCCAGGCCTTGTCGCCTGCCATCTCGAGCAGCTTCTCGACGCTGATGGCCGGCTTGGGCCGGGTGTGCTTGGACCCCTTCTCCGCGACCGCGTTGTAGCTGGTGATGCTGATGTAGCGGCCGTCGGCGTAGCGGATCACCGCCGTGTTCCCCAGTACACCCTCCTTGGCCTGCCGGGCGTCGCTGTACTCAGGGGAGTTCTTGTCCCAGCCGGCCACACCGCCACCGGGCAGAACCTTGCAGTGGTTCGGTGCGCCCTCTACTCCGCACTTCTTGACCGTCGGCACCTCGTAGGTGACGAAGGCCTCGACGTACGACTTGCCCTTGCCGTCGTCGACGATCACAGAGGCTGCGTTGTAGTCCGCCGGAGTGCCACCCCGCGTCTGCGGCTGGGTGACCTGCAGGCCCTTCGGTAGTACGGCTCTGAGCGTCTGCAGGGTCTGCTGGACCGGTACCGGCGGCTTGTTCACCCCGGGACTCGGCGGCTGCGGCTTCTCCGGGACGTTGGACTCCACCGGCTTCGGCGGGAAGCGCCAGGTGTCGCTGTCCGCCATCTTGATCAGTTCGGCCGTGGTCAGCGCAGGCTTGGGACGAGACTTCTCGACCGTGATAGCGCCGTTGCGAGTCACGGTGGGGCCGTTGAGGCTCGCCAGGGAGATCGTCTCGCCGCTGGGGCGGATGAGGTAGATGCGGTTGGTGAGGACGCCGGGAGTCCGCTCGTCGACCTCTTCCTTCACGACCGTGAGCTCGGACCCGTCCGCGCGGGGGCCGCAGGTGCCGGGCTTCTGGTCCGAGCAGCCCTGGTTGTGCCCGAACGGTGGCCTGATCGCCAGGCTGAGCAGCGACAGGCCCTTGCCGTCGTTGACGAGCAGCTCTGCCTGATAGCCCCCGCCGTCGTCCCAGACCTGGGCTTTGGCGACCTTGAGGCGCGCGGGCAGGAGCTTGGTCAGCGTCGCCTGGGTCTCCTTCATGGTGACCGGTTTCGGTGCCTGCTTGGTGACCGTGGTCGACTGCTTGGTCGTGGTACTGGCCGCCGGCGGTGCTGGGGTGTCCTTGGCGAAGAGCTGGTTGCCGCCGACGATGACCGCGGCTGTGGCGACCACCGCTGTGGCGCCGGTGGCGGTGAACAGGGCGGTCCGGCGGCGGCGCAGGGTGAGGCCACGGGCCATGCCGCGTTCGACCAGGTCGGTGGACTCGGGTTCGAGGTTCTCGGTGGCCCGGCGCATCAGCTCGGGCAGGGTGTCGTTCAGGTTCTTCATCGGGGTCCTTCTTCTCAGAGAGCGATCAGGTGGTCGAGGTCCGCGCCCAGGACGACCCGCAGGCGGTCCAGGGCGCGAGACGTTCGGGTCCTGATCGCACCGGCGTTCTTGCCGAGATCCAGCGCGACCTGTTCGACGCTGCGATCTTCGAAGAACCGCAGCACCAGCACCGCACGGTCGAGAGGGGCCAGCTCGGCCAGCGCGTTCTGCAACGAGATCCGCAACGCCGGATCGCCCGGCCGGTCGGCCCGCTCCGGCATCGACGACACCGGCTGCTCGCTCCAGCTGCGCCGGCGCCGTTGCGAGATGAAGGTCCTGGCCAGCACGGTCTGCGCGTAGGCCGGCGGGTTGTCGATCCGCTGCAGGCCCCGCCAGGCCCGGAACATCTTCGCGAGCGTCTCCTGGACCAGATCCTCCGCGTGGTGCCGGTCCCCGGTCAGCAACCAAGCCGTCCGGTACAACTGTGGCGTTCGCGCTCTGGCGAACTCCTCGAAGTCGTCCGTCGTAGATCTCATCCCGGCCTCTCCGTCGTGGTCACACCTTTACGACGCCGCACCCGGCCGCTCGCGTTACACCCGAGTCTCCGCTGCCGTGGGGTCGGTGGAGCCTGCAACAAGCTGCAATCGGGTGGACCGCCTGGTGACCGGCTGGATACGGTCGGTAGACCTCTGGCGTGTCACGGTTGTCCACAGGTGACGGGGGAGCGGGTGGCGCCGGTGTGCCCCGGGTTGAAAGGATGTCGCTCAGGGTGACCGGTCGGGTCGCCGTCCGAGACGCTCACGGGGAGACGATGACAGCCGACAGACTTGCCCCGCGCCGGTACGTCGGCGGCGACGCGGTCGAGCTGATCGACGCCCAGGTCCGCGATCTGGTCCGGCGCGAGGGCATCGACCCGCTGCGCAACCCCGGCGCGGTGGTCGCGATCGTCGCGACGGTCGTCAAGGAGTACGACGAGCGCAGCCTGACCGGGATCGTGCCGCCGATCGGCGACCTCGAGGCGGTCAGCCGTGAGGTGCACGACCGGGTGGCCGGCTTCGGCCCGCTGCAGCGTTATTTGGACGATCCGGCTGTTGAAGAGATCTGGATCAACGAGCCGAGCCGGGTCTTCATCGCCCGCGAGAGCCGGCACGAGCTGACCACCACGGTGCTGACCGAGGAGGAGGTCAGCGACCTGGTCGAGCGGATGCTGAAGACGACCGGCCGGCGGATCGACGTCTCCCAGCCGTTCACCGACGCCCGGCTGCCCGACGGCAGCCGGGTGCACATCGTGCTCGGCGGCATCACCCAGCGGTACGCGGCGATCAACATCCGCAAGTTCACCGTCCGGGCGACCCGGCTGACCGATCTGGTCGCGCTCGGCTCGTTGACCCAGCACGCCGCCGCGGTGCTCGACGCGGCCGTCGCCTGCGGGCTCAACATCCTCGTCTCCGGTGGGACGCAGGCGGGCAAGACGACGATGCTGAACGCGTTGTCCGGCTCGATCCCCGGCAGCGAGCGGGTGATCTCCTGCGAAGAGGTCTTCGAGATCAAGCTGCCGATCCCGGACTGGGTCTCGATGCAGACCCGGCAGGCGGGTCTCGAGGGGACCGGCGAGGTCCGGCTGCGCGACCTCGTGAAGGAGTCGCTGCGGATGCGGCCTTCGCGGGTGATCGTCGGTGAGGTCCGTGGCGAGGAGTGCCTCGACCTGCTACTCGCCTTGAACAGTGGACTTCCCGGCATGTGCACGATCCACGCCAACTCGGCTCGCGAGGCGCTGACGAAGATGTGCACGCTGCCGCTGCTCGCCGGGGAGAACATCGGTTCCCGGTTCGTGCTGCCGACCGTTGCCGGCTGTGTCGACCTGGTCGTCCACCTCGGGATCAGTCACGACGGTCAGCGCCGGGTGCGGGAGATCCTCGCGGTCAGTGGGCGGATCGAGGGCCAGGCGATCGAGACCGAGAACCTGTTCGCCACCGTCGACGGGCAGTTGCGCCGGGCCGAGGGGCAGTTGCCGCATCCCGAGCGCTTCCTGCAACGCGGGTACTCGCCGGCCGGGCTGCTCACCGAGTTGCCGGGAGGTCTGAGCTGATGGGGCTCCTGCTCGGTCTCTTCTTCGGTATCGGCGTACTGCTGATCATCTGGACCTTCATCGCGCCGCGCGAGCCCAAGGCCGGGACGGACGGACGTCTCACGACTCGCAGCCGGGATCTGCTGGCGGCAGCCGGAGTCGAGGGTGTGACGCCGGCTGCGTTCATCGGGGCTTGTGTGATCACGGGGTTCGTCGCGTTCCTGTTGATGTTTCTCGTGTCGGCTGCGTTGCCGATCGGGCTGGTGTTCGGCGTGATGGCGGGTGGGGCGCCGGTCGCTTTGCTGAAGGGACGGGCGCGGAAGCGGCTGGCGGAGTTTCGTGAGCTGTGGCCTGATGTGGTCGACAACATCGCGTCCGCGGTGCGGGCTGGTCTGTCGTTGTCGGAGGCGCTGGCTCAGGTGGGGGAGCGCGGGCCGTTGCCGTTGCGGGAGCCGTTCCGGCGGTTCGGTTCGGACTATGCGTCGACCGGCCGCTTCGCGGATTCCCTTGACCGCTTGAAGGCGCGCTTGGCCGACCCGGTCGGCGACCGGGTGATCGAGGCCCTGCGGATCGCGCGCGAGGTCGGCGGCGGCGACCTCGGCCGCCTGCTGCGTTCCCTCTCGAGCTTCCTCCGCGACGACGCCCGCACCAGATCCGAACTAGAAGCCAGACAATCCTGGTCGGTCAACGGAGCCCGGGTAGCGGTCGCCGCCCCTTGGCTGGTCCTCGCAATGCTCTCTTTCCAAGGCGACGTGATCCAGCGCTACAACTCCCCCGTAGGCGCCCTGATCATCGGCATCGGCGCCCTCGTCTGCGTAATCGCCTACCGCCTGATGCTCCGCATAGGCCGCCTACCAGAACCAGAACGGGTGCTGCGATGAGCCAGTCAACCCCCACCGCCTGCCTTCGCCCGACGCCCGGTGAAGCTGCTGAGATGAGTCCCTCGACCCACACCGCCTTCCTGCGCCCGACGCCCCGATGGGGAGCTGGTGCGATGAGTCCGTCGACCCCCAGCGCCTGCCTCCACCGGACGCCCGGTGGAGCTGGTGCGATGAGTCCCTCAACACACCCCGCCTTCCTTCGCCCGGCGCTCCGATGGGGAGCTGCTGTGATGAGTCCGGTGACCCACACCGGCTTCCTTCGTCCGGCGCTCGGTGGGGAGTTTTTGCGATGAGTCCGATGGTGCTTGGGGCTTTTCTGGGGGCGCTGCTGGGTGGTGGGCTGTTGCTGGTGGTGCGGCGGTTGCCGTTCTTGCGGAAGCCTTCTGTTGATGATCGGATCGGGCCGTACCTGCGGGATATCGGTGGGTCGGATGTGTTCCGGAGTGTGGTGGATTCCGGGTCGCCGTTCTACGCGATCGTGCGGCTGTTCGGGCCGTCGTTGCGGGCGGGGGCGGAGCGGCTCGAGCGGATTCTGGGTGGGGCGGCGTCGATCCGGCGGCGGCTGGCGCGGGCCGGAATCGACCGTACGGTTGAGGAATTCCGGATCGAGCAGGTGTTGTGGGGTGCCGCTGGGTTCGGGGTGGGGTTGCTGGTCGCCCTTGTTTCGTTGTCGTGGGGGTTCGGGAATCCGATCGGGTTGCTGGTCTTGTGTTGCTTCCTGGCGATCATCGGTGTGCTGGCTCGCGACACCTATCTGACCAGCCAGGTGAGTCGTCGCGAGCGTCGGTTGCTGGCCGAGTTGCCGACTGTTGCCGAGTTGCTGGCCTTGTCCGTTGCTGCCGGTGAAGGGCCTGCTGCCGCGCTCGACCGGGTCGCTAGGTCGTGCCGTGGCGAGTTGGCCGACGAGTTGCAACGAGTTCTCGCCGAGACGCGAGCGGGCGATCCGCTGGTGCGGGCGCTCGATGCTTTGGCGGATCGCAGCGGGTTGCTGGCCCTGTCGCGGTTTGCCGATGGGCTGGCGGTCGCGCTCGAGCGCGGGACGCCGCTGGCCGACGTACTGCGCGCCCAGGCGGGTGACATCCGCGAAGCCAGCCGCCGGGAGCTGATCGAGTCGGGCGCCCGCCGGGAGGTCGCCATGATGATTCCGGTGGTGTTTCTCGTGCTCCCGGTGACCATTGCCTTCGCCTTCTATCCAGGCGCTGTCGGGATCCGGCTGATCGCCGGATGAATTGAGGAGATGCCATGTCCCTGTTGATGACCAGACTGTTCGTAGCCCTGGTGACGAAGTCCAGACCGGCCGAGAAGGAACGCGGCGACGTTCCCGGCTGGGTCCTGATCACCGTGATGACCGCCGGCCTGGTGGTGGCGATCTGGACCCTCGCCGGCCCGAAACTCGTCGACATGCTCGACAAGGCACTGGACTCCGTCTCCAACAAGTGAGCCCAGCCCGCCACCTGCCCCCGTTCCGCCTGCCCAAGGTCCTGGCGGTACTTCGGTGCGCCCCACGACCCGGTGAGCGGGGTGAGCGGGGCGCCGCGGTGGTGGACTTCGTGATGGTGTCGATGCTGGTGGTGCCCTTGTTCTTGGGAGTGCTGCAGGTGGGGTTGTTCCTGTACGTGCGGAACACGATCACGGCAGCGGCATCCGAGGGAGCGCACTACGCGTCGGTGATCAATCGCGAGCCGGGTGATGGCGAGGCGCGGACGCGGGAGTTGATCGACGGGGTGGTCCGCAACGAGTTGATCGACTCGGTCGAGGGCCAGGCGACTGATGTCGACGGGCAACCCGGCGTACTGGTCGTGGTCAAGGCGCACATGCCGCCGCTCGGGTTGTGGGGCCCCGGCATCTCCTTCACCGTCGAGGGCCACGCCGTCAAGGAAACCGGCGAATGACTTCCCGACCGTCCCGACCCACATCACCCGCACAGCCCCCGTGGACCACCACGGACGTACAACCTCGATGGATTGCCACGCACGCACAACTCCCGCGAACAGACTCGACACGCAAGAGTAGGCGTTTGCCGAGGGGACTTATGCGTGCGCTGGCAGACCGGGCGGGTCGGTCGCCCCAGCTCCCGCTAGTCGGAAAGGCTGAGCGAAATGAGTTGGCTGAGCTAGGCGGCGAGGCCGAGCGCAGCGGGCTGGCTGGATGCGGTGGGCGGGCTGGGCTTGGTGGGGTGGCGGGGCGAGGTGGGCGGGGGGTGGCGTCCGTGCGGGGTGCGGGGGGTGGGCGGGGCGAGCGGGGGAACGCGGTGGTGGAGTTTTCTTGGCTGGCGTTGTTGCTGCTGGTGCCGTTGATCTACGTGATGCTCAGTGTTTTCGATGTGCAGCGGGCCTCGTACGGGGCGACCGCCGCGACGCGGGCCGCGGGCAGAGCGTTCATCATCGTGCCGGCCGGGTTGTCGGAGGATGAGGCGCGCGACCGGGCGTTCGAGGCGGCCCGGGTGGCGATGAAGGATCAGGGGATGGAGTTGAGTCCGGGGCAGCTCAAGATCACTTGTGATCCTGCTTGTCTGCAGCCGGGGTCGACGGTGACCGTCGAGTTGGATACCGACGTACCGCTGCCGCTGATTCCGGACGCGCTGGGTGGCGAGCGGCCGGCGATTCACATCAATGCTTCCCATACCGAGTCGTACGGCGACTATCGCGAAGCCAAGGGTGACGGATGAGCTCGCGGCGGGAGCGTGGTGAGCAAGGGCAGATGACGGTGCTCATCATCGGGTTCACCGCGATCGTGTTGTTGATGATCGTGGTCGTGACCGACATCTCGAAGGTGTTTCTGGTACGCCGGGATCTCGACGCGACCGCCGATGGCGCGGGACTGGCCGCCGCCAACGGTCTGGCGGCGATCTACGCGCAGCCGAGTGGCGAGGGCAATGCCGAGCTCGATCCCGACGAGGCGCGACGGCTGACCGCGGACTACCTGGATTCCGTTGACGCAGGCAACCGTTTCGACAGCTTGGACTGGTCCGCCGACGTCACCGGTACCACCGTGACGGTCACGTTGACCTCGACGGTCGACCTCCCGTTCGAGCCGCCCGGCTGGCAGGGGTCGACCGACATCGCCTCGGACGCGGCGGCGGTCGTACCGATCAGGTGATAGGGCACAGTGGGGGCTATGGACATCGATCTGACAGGGCGGCGGGCGCTGGTTTCGGGGTCCAGCCAAGGGATTGGGTTGGCGATCGCGACCGAGTTGGCGCGGTCGGGTGCCTCGGTGGTGGTCAACGGGCGTGGCCAGGAGAAGACCGAGCAGGCAGCGGCCGAGGTCCGGCGCGAAGTTCCCGATGCCGACGTGACCGCGGTCGCTGCTGATCTGGCGTCCGGGGACGGTGCCGACGAGCTGTTCGCAAAGGTTGATGAACTCGACATTCTGGTGAACAATCTCGGGATCTTCGGCGCCAAGCCGGTGCTGGAGATCGATGACGACGAGTGGCGCCGGTACTTCGAGGTCAACGTGCTGTCGGCGGTCCGGCTGATCCGCCACTATCTGCCCAACATGATGGAGCGCGGCTTCGGGCGCGTGATGAACATCGCCAGCGACTCGGCCGTGGTGACGCCGCTCGAGATGGTCCACTACGGCGTGACCAAGACTGCCCTGCTCGCGGTGACGCGCGGCTTCGCGAAGGCCGCGGCCGGTACCGGCGTCACGGTCAACAGCGTGATGGCCGGCCCGACGCACACGCCCGGCGTCGAGGAGTTCGTCGGTGAACTGGTCGGCGACGACCTGCCCTGGGACGAGGCACAACGCCAGTTCATGAAGGAACACCGGCCGTACTCTCTGATCCAGCGCCTGATCGAGCCGCTCGAGATCGGCAACATGGTCGTCTACCTCAGCTCCACCCAAGCCTCCGCCACCACCGGCGGCGCCATCCGCGTGGACGGCGGCTACATCGATTCGATCCTGCCCTAGCCGACCATGAAGACCGACCTGACCGGCCGCCGCGCACTGGTTTCGGGTTCCACTCAAGGGATCGGGCTGGCCATCGCGACCGAGCTGGCGCGCTCCGGCGCCGCGGTGGTGATCAACGGTCGCGACCAAGCGAAGACGGAGCGGGCGGCCAACACCATCCGGCAGGAAGTACAAGATGCCGAGGTGACCGCAGTGGCCGCCGACCTCGCGTCGGCAGCTGGTGCGGATAAAATGAAAGCAAAGGTCGGCGAGCTGGACATCCTCGTCAACAACCTCGGGATCTACGGCGCGAAGCCCGTGTTTGAGATCGACGACGACGAGTGGCGCCGGTACTTCGAGGTGAACGTCCTCTCGGCAGTCCGGCTGATCCGCTACTACCTGCCCGGCATGATGGAGCGCGGCTTCGGCCGAGTGCTGAGCATCGCCAGCGAATCAGCAGTGGCCACCCCGCTGCACATGGTGCACCTCGGAGTCACCAAGACCGCTCTGCTGGCCGTGACCCGAGGGTTCGCGAAAGCCGCGGCCGGCACCGGAGTCATAGTGAATTCAGTACTGGCCGGTCCCACCCGTGGACCGGGCAGCGAAGAGCTCGACGACCCGAACTCCCTCATCCAGCGCCTGGTCGAGCCGTCCGAGATCGGCAACCTGATCGTGTACCTCAGCTCCACCCAGGCATCCGCCACCACCGGCGGTGCCATCCGGGTGGATGGCGGCTACATCGACTCGATCCTCCCTTAGGAGGTGTAGACGCTCGGGTTGTCCTTCAACCAGTTGACGAAGGTACGGGCCGAGTGGCCGGTCAGCAGTTCGACGTTGGGCTCGAGCGGGTGGGGGATGCCGACGCGCGACGCCCAGTACGCCATCAATGAGGCGAGCTGCGCGGGGTTGCGCATGGTGTCGGCCATCTCGACGAAGGCCTGCTCGGGCGTCAGCTCGACAGCCTCGATCGGTACGCCGGTGACCTCGGTGATCAGCTCGATCTGATGCCGCCGCGTCATCGACTCGGGGCCGGTCAGCGGATACGCGCGACCGTCGTGCAGGCCACCGGGACCGTCGAGCAGCACCTTGAGCGCGACGTCCGCGATGTCCAGCTCATGGATCGGGGCCTCTTCGGCATCCAGGTAAGGCAGCCGGATCTGACCGGTGGCGCGGACCTGGTACGACCAGTAGATCGCGTTCGACATGAAGGTCCCGGGCTGCAGCCGAGTGGTCGCATAGGCGCCGTCGGTGATGACGCGCTCGGTCTCCGCATGCGGGTCGCCCGCCGCATCGTCGTTCGGGGCCTGCGAGGACAGGGACGAGAGCAGGACGACCTGCTTGACGCCGGCGTTCTCGGCGGCTTCGACGAAGAGCGGGGCGGTCGAGGGGTCGGAGTACAGGAAGACCTGGGAGATGCCGTCGAGGGCGTTGGCGAGCGAGACCGGGTGGGCGGTGTTGAGCGCGATGGCGCCGGGCAGATCGGCGGGCTCGCGGCTGCCGACGCGGACGTCGTGGCCGGCCGCGACGAGGCCGGCGTGGACGGCGCGGGCGATCTTGCCGCGGCCGCCGGTGACGAGGATTGTCATGGTGTAACTCCAAATTTGTAGTGACTACAACTATGGAGGAAGTAAAGCATGATCGCTAAGCTGCTGTCCATGGAGACCCAGGGCCGGCGGGAGCGGAAGAAGCTGCAGACCAGGCAGCTGATCTCCGATGTGGCGACCGAGCTGTTCATGGCGCGCGGGTTCGATCACGTCACCGTCGCCGACGTGGCGAAGGCGGCCGATGTCGCCGTCCAGACCGTCTTCAATCACTTCCCGACGAAGGAAGACCTGCTCTTCGACGAGGACGCCTGGTGGCTCGGGCCGGTCCGGGCGATCCGCGAGGCCGGGCCTGGCGCCGGGGCGGTCGAGGTGCTCGAGCAGTACTACCTGGACGAGATCCGGATGCGGCTGCGGTCGGAGCACCTGGTCACCTGGAAGGCCTTCGCCCGGACCATCGAGGAGAGCCCCGCGCTGCTCGCCCGACGGCGCAAGAACGCCGACGAGATGGAGATCTTGATGGTGCAAGCGCTCCAGGAGCGGGATCCGGAGCTCGGTCCGTTGCAGGCGCGGGTGATCGCGGCGCAGTACCAGGCGGCTCAGAAAGTACTGGAGGCCGAGCTCGCCCGGGTCCTGCCCGAGCAGCCGGAGGCCGGCCGGATCGCGCAGTACGAAGAGGCGATGGAGCAGGCCGCAGCCGTCGTGTTCGGTGCGCTGAAGCACGGCCTGCGGGGTTGAATTCCCGGCCTGGGACGCTGAGCGGGTACGCTGCTTGGTTGTGGCTGGACCTGATTTCGACGCTGACCTGAAGCAACTGGACGCGACCTTGACCTCGATCGAGAAAGTTCTCGATCTGGAGGGCATGCGCCGCGACATCGCCGACCTCGGCGAGCAGGTCGCCGCGCCCGACCTGTGGAACGACCAGGCGAACGCGCAGAAGGTGACCTCCAAGCTGTCGCGCCTCGAGGCCGACCTCGACCGGGTGGTCAAGCTGCGCGGCCGGATCGACGACCTGGAGATCATGGTCGAGATGGGCCGCGACGAGAACGACGCGGACACCCTGGCCGAGGCGGAGAAGGAGATGGGCTCGCTGGCCAAGGCGATCCAGTCGCTCGAGGTCCGCACCCTGCTCTCCGGCGAGTACGACGAACGCGAGGCGCTGGTCACCATCCGCTCCGGTGCCGGCGGCGTCGACGCGGCCGACTTCGCCGAGATGCTGCAGCGGATGTACCTGCGCTGGGCCGAGCGGCACGGCTACCCGACCGAGGTCTACGACACGTCGTACGCCGAAGAGGCAGGCCTCAAGTCGACGACCTTCGGCGTGAAGGCCCCCTACGCCTACGGCACGCTGAGCATCGAGACGGGCACCCACCGGCTGGTCCGGATCTCCCCGTTCGACAACCAGGGCCGTCGGCAGACCTCGTTCGCCGCGGTCGAGGTGGTCCCGGTGCTGGAGCAGACCGACGAGATCGACGTACCGGAAGAAGAGCTGCGGATCGACGTGTACCGGTCGTCCGGGCCGGGTGGGCAGAGCGTCAACACCACCGACTCGGCGGTCCGGATCACCCACATCCCGACCGGCACCGTGGTCTCCTGCCAGAACGAGAAGTCCCAGCTGCAGAACAAGGCCTCCGCGATGGTGATCCTGAAGGCCAAGCTGCTCGCGCTGAAGAAGGCCGAGGAGCGGGCCGAGATCGACGCGCTGCGCGGTGACGTGCAGGGCTCGTGGGGCGACCAGATGCGCTCCTACGTGCTGCACCCGTACCAGATGGTCAAGGACCTGCGCACGCTGTACGAGTCGGGTAACACCAGCGGCGTCTTCGACGGCGAGATCGACGAGTTCATCGAGGCCGGCATCCGCTGGCGCCGTACCGGCCAGACAGCCGCCGAACAGAACTGACCGGGTGCCCGGCACAGAAAATCGCAGGGCAGATCTCAAGGCAGACTGCGGTAGCTGCTACGGCCTCTGCTGCGTCGCGCTGACTTTCCAGAGGTCGGCCGACTTCGCGATCGACAAGGCGGCCGGCGAGCCCTGCCCGAACCTGGACCAGGACTTCCGCTGCGGCATCCACAGCAAGCTCAGAACCAAGGGCTTCCAGGGCTGCACGGTCTACGACTGCTTCGGCGCCGGTCAGAAGATCTCCCGGCAGGCCGGCAGCAGTTGGCGGGAGCTTCCAGGTCAGAAGCTGTTCGAGGCGCTCCCGATCATGCGCCAACTGCACGAACTGCTCTGGTACCTGGCTGAGGCGCTCGAATTGCCGCAGACCAAGGCGATCCACCCCGCCCTGCGCGCCGCGAGCGAGCGGATCGAGCAGCTCACGCTGCAACCCGATGTCACCAAGGTCGATCTCCAAAGCGAGCGCGCGAAGGTCAACGAACTCCTGTTGCAGACCAGCGCTCTGGTGCGCGGCAAGGTCTCCAAGAAGGAGCGCCGCGGAGCCGACCTGTTCGGGGCCAAACTCCGCGGCGCGGACCTGCACAGCGCCAACCTCCGGGGCGCCTACCTGATCGCGGCTGATCTCCGCGAGGCCGATCTGCGGCAAGCCGACCTGATCGGCGCGGACCTCCGCGACACCAGGCTGGAAGGCGCCGACCTCACCGGCTCACTGTTCCTCACCCAGTCCCAGGTCAACGCCGCCCGGGGCGACTCCAAGACCAAGCTCCCTAAGGCCGTGACCCGCCCAGCCCACTGGACTACTTAGCCCGGAGCTGGTGAGTCACCGGCGTCATCAGTAGCGAGATCGCGGTGATGGCCAGCGCTACTGCTGCCAGTGCACCGCCCTGTCCCCAGGACGTCCCTGCCAGCGACAGGTACGCCGTACCGACTGTTGCTGCACCCAGTGCGAGGCAGGTCTGCTGACTGGTGAGCAGGATGCCGCTACCGAGACCAGCTTGGGGAGCAGGCACCTGACCGATGACGACGCCCATCAGTGGCACCATCACCAGGCCGCTGCCGAACCCTGCGATCAGCATGGGGACCGCTAGCGTCCACGGCGTCACATCCGGCCACACGGTGAGGGCGACCACCGCCAGAGCGGCGTACCCGACTGACTGCACGATCCAGCCGCGCAGGATGAGCCCGGCGCCGTACTTCTGCTGCAGGCGCGGCCCGTAGATCGAGGTGATCAGGAAGCCGACCGACATCGGCAGCAGGCTCAGACCGCCCTGCAGCGGGGACATCCCGGCCTCGCCCTGGGTGGCCAGCGCGAAGACGAACATGAAGCCGCCGAAGGTGGTGAAGAACCCTACGGCCAGCAGCAATCCGATCTGCATCGGGCGCAGCCGTAGTACCGACGGAGGGATGAGGGGCGCAGTACCGGCCTTCTCGGACCGGTGCTGGTGTACGCCGAGCAGCGCGACGGCCGGGATCGTGGCGGCCAGGCAGACCCAGGTCCACGCGGGCCAGGCGAGTGGGCGTCCCTCGGTGAGGGGGAGCAGCAGCAGAACCAGTGCGAGCGCCAGGAGACCGGCGCCGACCAGGTCGACGCGCTGGGCCTTGTCGGCGCGGGTCTCGGGCAGAACCTTCACTGCGGCGACGATCGCGAGCAGGCCGACCGGAACGTTGACCAAGAAGACCGCGCGCCAGCCGAGGCCGAACACGTTGGCCTCGACCAGAGCGCCACCGAGGATCTGGCCGAGTGCGGCGGCCGATCCACCCGCGACGCCGAACATCGCCATCGCGCGGGCGCGGTGTTCGCCGGTGAGCAGACTGCTGATCGAGGCGAGCACCTGCGGTGTCATCGCCGCGGCGGCGGCGCCCTGGACCACCCGGGCGGCGAGCAGGACGCCGATACTCGGCGCGATCGCGCAGATCAGCGACATCACAGTGAAGCCGACGATGCCGATCAGGAACAGGCGCTTGCGGCCGAAGCCGTCGCCGAGCCGGCCGCCGACCACGAGCAGGGTCGCGTTGGCGATGCCGTAGCTGCCGACGACGAGCTGCAGCTCACCGGCGTTCGCGTGCAGATCGGTGGCGATCGCGGGCAGCGCGACGTTGATGATGAAGAAGGAGAGCATCGGCAGGAAGGCGCCGAAGAGCAAGGTGGTGAGGGCGACGGGGCCGAGAGGTGACTTGGGGACTACCCGGGCGGTTTGGAGCTGGTCTGTCATAGGACTCAGCATGTGCTTGTCGCGAGCCTGGTGGTGAGAGCCTGGTTATCCTGGTATTGGCAGCACCCGGCACCAGGCTTTTGCCGGGGCGCGTGAGGCCGCACCATGGGGAGGTGAGTCTGCTGAGCAGTGTGCCAGTCGTCACCGACAAGGACGAGCGGCGGCGTGAGCTGTCCGCGTTCCTGCGCAGCCGGCGGGAGCGGATCCAGCCCGACGAGGTCGGCTTCGCGCCCGGCGGACGACGCCGTACTCCGGGCCTGCGGCGCGAAGAGGTCGCCCAGTTGGCGGGTGTCGGCGTGACTTGGTACACCTGGCTCGAGCAGGGGCGCGACATCAACGTGACGGCCCAGGTGCTGGAGGCGATCTCCCGCACCCTCCGGCTCGACCGGTTGGAGCGCAACCACCTCTACACGCTGGCGGGTATCGCGCTCGGCCCGGGCAAGAGTGACTGCTCGGCACTCCCGGCTTCCGTGCAGAAGATGCTCGACCAGCTCTCCCCGTACCCCGCGCAGGTGCTCAACTCGCGGTACGACGTGCTGGCCTTCAACGACGCGTACTGCAAGGTGATCCTCGACATGAACGAGATCCCGATCGAGGAACGCAACCTGCTCTGGCTGACCTTCGTGTCGGACGAGTGGCGGTGCGCCTTCATCGATCACGAGTCGATCGAGCAGCACATGGTCGCGGGCTTCCGGGCCGCATCGGCCGAGCATCTGGGGGAGCCGAGCTGGCAGGATCTGACCGAGCGGCTGCTGGTGAACTCGCCCCTGTTCGCCGAGCTGTGGCAGCGGTACGACGTGGCCGCGCCGAGCGCGAAGATCAAGGTGCTCGACAACGAGCAGGTCGGCCTCATGCGGCTGGAGGCGCTGAATCTCTGGGTGAGCCAGGTGGCCCGGATGCGCCTGACCACCTACACCCCGGTCGACGACGAATCCGAAGCCAAGCTCAAGCAATTGGTCGACAACTGACCCGTACTCCAGTCGTCGGGGCGGAGCGACCGGAGTACGGGTCAGGGGATCAGGTGACGGGGATGCCTGGGTTGGCGAGGGCCTTGCCGCCGGTGATGGTGTTGGAGCGGTCGATGGTGACCTTGCAGGTGGAAGCGTCGTAGTTGGTGATGTTGAAGGCGTACCGACCGGCGCCGGTGGCACCGGTCAGGTCGGACTTGTTGTTGCGGAAGACCGTGCCGCAACCCCAGCCGTCCTCCTGCATGTGGGTCTCGAAGCCGTTGTTGGTGGTGTTCTTGCCGGTGTTGTTCTCGATCACGTAGTTGTTGCCCTTGACATCGATCCAGCTGTCGTCGTAGTTGGCGCCGGTCAGCCCGCGGCCGTCGAAGCTGTTGCCCGCGACCTGGCCGCCCTTGGTGCCTTCCTTCAGGTCGACCGCCTCGCCGCCGACGTCCGGCCCGATCGTGTTGTCGAGGATCTGCACGTTGTCCGACTTGTCGTCCAGGCCACCGGCGCTGCCCACGTACACGCCTTCACCCATTCCGCGGCCGTCGTTGCCGGTGTCGTAGATCTTCGAGTTCTTGATCGTTCCGTAGGTGCTGCTGTTGCGGAAGTGCACGCCCTCCATGTCCAGGCCGTGCACGGTGACACCGTCGATCAGCACGCGGGTCGCGTTGTCGATCATGATGCCCTTCTGGCCGCCGGTGACGGTGATGCCGGACACCTGCCAGTAGCTCGCGCCGTTGAGGTGCAGGCCGTACCCGCCGCCGGCGGTCAGGATGGCCTTCGATGAGCCGGTGAGTTTGATCGGTGCTGAGGAGGTACCGGACACGGTGGTCTTGAAGTTGCCGGTATAGGTGCCATCGGCAAGCTTGATGGTGTCACCCGGCTTGGCGGCGGTGAGGGCCGTCTTCAGCTGGGCCGCGGTGGAGACATTGATGGTCGTGGCTGGGTCGGTCGGGTCGGTGGGCTCGGTCCCGTCGGTCGGGAAGTCGTCGGGGGTGCGGATCCGGTCGCGGATCCAGACGCCGGCCTGCTTGAGTACCGAAGTACCGGTGAAGTTGTTGCCGGCGCAGGTGCCTTCCTTGAACACCGCGCCCGAGCGCTCGTCGTCGGAGAAGTTCCAGTTGGTCCAGCCGATCTTCTTGCTGGCCAGGAAGTCCAGGTACTTCTGTGAGTAGGCGAAGTCGTTGGCGCCCTCACCCTCGTAGTTCTGGGTGCCGAACTCGGTGACGAACAACGGGATCTTGTCCGCGGCCCGCGACAGCGCGTTGAAGTAGTCGTCGTGGTGGGATGCTGCGTAGAAGTGGAAGGTGTACATGATGTTCGAGGCGTTGACCGGGTTGTTGATCACGTCGGCCTCGGTCCGGCTGTCGGAGACGCCGAGCGACGCCCAGCCGTGGGTGCCGACGAAGACGACGCCGTCGGGGTCCTTGGCGCGGATGGTGGGGATCACTTGCTCGGCGTACGACTTGATCTTGGCCCAGCTGACACCGTTCGGCTCGTTGGCGATGTCGTAGGTGATGTTGTTCTTGTCCTTGTGCCGCTCGGCGATCTCGGCGAAGAACGTCTTCGCCTTGGCGGTGTAGACGTTGGGGTCGCCGGGGGTGAGCTGGTGCCAGTCGACCAGCGCGTACATCCCGCGCTTGGTGGCTTCCTCGATGTAGCCGTGCACCAGGTCGGTGAACTTGCGCGGGTCGGTCTCGTAGCCGTCCTCGCCGCGCGCGACGTACATCGAGATCCGCAGGATGTCGGCGTTCCAGTCGGTGGCGAGCGCGTCGAGGGACGCCTTCTTGATGCAGTTCGCGTACCACTGGATGCCGTGCGTGCTCATGCCGCGCAGCTGGATCGGCTTATCGTACTGGTTGCAGAGCTTGGTACCGCAGACATGCAACTGTCCGTTGATCGAAACCGGTGTGGCCGCGGCCGGGGTGGGGGCGGTGGTCGTACTGGCGGTCGCGCTGGTGGTGACGAGGGCTGTCGCGGCCAGCGCGAGAGTCGACACCAGGGCGAACCAATGGGGGCGGTTCATGGTTCCTCCTACTGCGTCAGGGGCGGGGACGAGAGGGGTTCTTACTAGTTATTAGGAAAGTTTCCTAATAGATTTCCCGGAAAGTTAGCCTTGATGCGAGGTGCTGTCAATCGGTCGCGAAGAGTGACCGGGACAAATCCCGTGGGGCGGAACGTGGGCGCTTTGCTAGGCCGTGTCGCGGGAGGACCAGCCCGCTTTGAGGGCGGCCAGTGTGACGGCGATCGCGGGGCGTCGGGCGGTCGCTGTGCGCCAGACGGCGTACAGGCGGCGGCTTGGTGCCGGCTGCAATGGGAGCGCGATCACGCCGTCTGGAAGGGTTCCGCGGCCGAGCCGGGGGAGGAGGCCGATACCGATGCCTCGGGCAAGCATTGCGAGCTGGGTCTGGTACTCCGCGATCGAGTAGGCGACCTCTGGCTGGACGCCGGCCTTGCGCATCGTGCGGACCAGCCATTCGTGACAGATCGAACCGGCCGGTTGGCAGATCCAGCGCTCGCCGACCAGGTCCTCGGCGCGCACGACCTCCTTGCCGGCCAAGCGATGCGAGGCTGGGACCAGGACGTCGGCTGGATCGGAGCCGAGCTTGACCCTGGAGA
Organism: Kribbella sp. NPDC051718; assembly: GCF_040681515.1. NCBI lineage: Bacteria > Bacillati > Actinomycetota > Actinomycetes > Propionibacteriales > Kribbellaceae > Kribbella > Kribbella sp. NPDC051718. The sequence goes on from NZ_JBFAYZ010000016.1 coordinate 55,148, forward strand.
GATCCTCGGGGATCGCGATCGGGGTGTTGTGCCAGTCGTGGACGATGGCGATCTGGATCTCGCCGCGGGCGACGGCGGCGACGGCCTCGACCGGGTCGCTCTCTATCACCGTGACGTCGAGTGCGGGGTTGTCGGCTATCAACTGAGGCAACACTGCCGGGAGCAGTCCGCGCGCGGCGGTCGGGAAGGCGGCGATCGCCAGCGAGCCGATCGCCTGGCCGCGCTGCTCTTCCAGGGTCAGCTCGGCGGTTTCGACCAGTTCGAGGACCTTCGATGCGGTGGCGGCGAGTTGCAGGGCCGCGTCGGTGAGGACGATCCCGCGGCCGCGCTTCTCGATCAGGATCGTGCGGGTCTCGCGCTCCAGCTTGGCGAGCTGTTGGGAGACGGCCGACGGGGTGTAGCCGAGTGCCTCGGCGGCACTGCCGACCGAGCCGTACGTCGCGACGGCGTGCAGCGCGCGCAGGCGGCCCAGATCGATCATGTAGCACTCCTACAGTGTCAGCGGTAGCAATCTTCGCTGGTCCTTAACTGTAGCCCAGCCCAGACTTGCTGACATGAACCCTCGTCACGTCCTCCTCGCCCTGGCTGCCGTGGTCGTCTGGGGCGTCAACTTCGTCGTCATCGAGGTCGGCCTGGAAGGCTTTCCGCCGCTGTTCTTCTCCGCGTTGCGCTTCTTCTTCGCGGCGGTACCGGCGATCTTCCTGCTCGGCCGGCCCCGGGTCGCGTGGCGGTACGTGATCGCCGTCGGCCTGGCGCTCGGGGTGGCGAAGTTCGGCTTGCTCTTCATTGCGATGGACCACGGCGTACCGGCCGGCCTGGCCTCGCTCGTCCTGCAGTGCCAGGTCGTCTTCACGTTGCTCTTCGCAACCGTCGTACTCCGCGAGCGCCCGCGCCCCGCACAACTCGTTGGCATCGCGATCGCCTGCTGCGGCCTCGGCCTGATCCTCATCGACCACCAACTCGCCGCCCCGGTCGGAGCCCTAGGCCTGGTGATCTTGGCCGGCGCGAGCTGGGGAGTAGCCAACGTCGCCACCAGACTGGGAAAGCCCCAGGACACCCTGCGCTTCATGGTCTGGGTCAGCGCCGTCGCCGTCCTACCCCTGCTGGGGCTCTCGTTGCTGACCGAGGGTCCAGGCAACGATCTTGATGCCCTGCGCACCATCGACCTCACCGGCGTAGGCGCGCTCGCCTACCTCTCCTTCGCCTCGACCCTCTTCGGCTTCGGCATCTGGGGCTACCTCCTCCGCCAGTACGATGCCACCACCGTCGCGCCCTTCTCCCTCCTGGTTCCGGTCGTCGGGATGGCCGCGGCTCGGGTGTTGCGGGGCGAGCAGGTCGGGCTGCAGCAGGCGATCGCGGCGGCCCTGGTCATCGGCGGCATGGCCTGCACAGTTGTCCGCAAACGGACGGCTAAGGCTGAGACAGCTCCGCCCGAGCGCGCATTAGTGCGAAGCCCAGTAGGTTGAGGCCTCGCCATTGGGCCGGGTGGCCGGCGCGGTCGTCGTCGGCGGCGAGGCCGATGCCCCAGATGCGGTCGACGGGGCTGGCCTCGACCAGGACCCGGGAGCCGGTGCCGAGCAGGTAGTCGAGGAGGGGCTGGTTCTGGCGGAACTTGTGGATGTTGCCTTCGACAACGAGTTTCATCCGGTGGTGTTGCCAGATCTCGGTGTCGAAGCCCTCGACCTCGCGGCCGATGGACTTCGCCTGCTGGGGGTGGCCGGCGGCGAGGATCCGGCGTACCGAATCCTCGTCGTCGAAGAGGCGGGCCTTGGCAGCCATCATCCAGTGTTCGGCGGTGGGGTAGCGGACGCCGTCGACGGTGAAGGGGGCGTGGTACCACTGGCTGAGGCAGGTCGCGCCGATGCTGCCGTCGCGGTTCGGGGTGTCGCCCCAGAAGAAGACGTACTTGTAGTGCTGCTCCTTGGCCAGGCCGTCGAGCAGATCGGCGGTCGAGAGCGGAGTATCGGCTGTCACTCGTACTGGTTGGCCGGCGGAGTGACGTTCTGTACTCCGGTGATGGTCAGCGCGGCGACGTCGCCGTCCGTGCGCTTGGTCGGCTCGGCCCACTGGCCGGTCACGGTGACCCACTGGTTCTTGGGCGGCGATGCCTGGCCGCGGGCCTCGACCATGAACGCAGTACCGTCCGCGACGCAGCAGGTCAGCCCGATGCGCGACACGTACCAGGCGCCGTTCTTGCCTGGCGTGACGAATCCGGTGAGCTGGAAATTACGTCCCTTCATGCTCTCCTTCTCCCAGACGGCCCAGACGGCGTAGTCCCGCACCGCCAACGGTACCGGGGCTGTGCTGTCCGCGCTCTGCGCGAGGAAGGAGTTGCCTTTCGGCGCGATCGGTCTGGCCGCCACCGGCGACTGGCGCTGGGCCGCGTCGGCGCCGAGCGCGGGCGGATCGACGACGAGCAGCGCGAAGATCGGTACTACGAGCAGCCACGCCGCACGTGGCAGCAGGTGCCCGTGGCCGTGCCCGTCATCAACGTGGTGATCATCGCCAGGCTTCTTGCGGGTGTCGGCGAGGACGTCCGCGACGGCGAGGATGATCAGGATCGCGCCGGCTGCCAGCAGCATCCAGCGCATCCCGGGCTTCACGTACCGCAGATAGGTGTTCGAGGTGGCGAGCTGCACCACCGCCGCACCGACGAACACGACGACCAGACCCGCGACATTGCGCCTCACAGCAGCCACCACCCGACGAGAAGACTGGACACGATCGCGACCACGAAGGTGGCCGGCGCGAATCTGACGGCGAACTTCGGCCCGAACGTCCCGGTCTGCAGCGCGATCAGCTTCACGTCGACGATCGGCCCGACCACCATGAACGCCAGCCGCGCCGTGAGCGAGAACTGGGTCAGGCTGGCGGCGACGAACGCGTCGGCCTCGGAGCAGATCGCGAGCAGCACGGCGAGCAGGCCGAGTACGACGACGGAGACGAGCAGGTTGCTGGCGACATGATCGAGCCATTGCCGCGGTACGACGACGTTCAGCGTGGCCGCGGCAGCCGCACCGACGACCAGGAACCCGCCCGCGTGCAGGAAGTCGTGCAGCATCGACGAGCGGAACACCTCGAGCTTGCTGGTGCCCTCGGCGTGCCGGTTCTTCGGCATCTTCAGCCAGCTACTGCCCTTGCCGGTCAGCAGCCACAGCCATCCGAGGATCATCGAGACGCCGAGCGAGGTGACCGCCCGCGCGATGACGACCTTCGGCTGGCCGGGGAATGCAACGGCGGTGGACGCCAGTACTACGGGGTTGATCGCCGGCGCGGACAAGAGGAAGGCGATCGCTGCAGCTGGCGTGACGCCGCGATTCATGAGGGCGGCCGATACCGGGACTGAGGCGCACTCGCAGCCGGGCAGGACGACGCCGGACATGCTGGCGACCGGTACGGCGAGGGCCGGGTGCTTCGGCAGCGCTTTGGCGAAGAACGATGCGGGGACGAACGCGGTGAGGGCGGCGGAGAGGAGTACGCCGAGGACGAGGAACGGCATCGCCTGGACGGTGACTCCGACGAACATGGTCGCCCAGGTCCGTACGCCGTCGTCGGTGAACAGCCCGGCGAAGATCTTCCGGCCGAAGAGCGCGAGCCCGACGAGCACGACCAGCGTCAGGGTGAAGGCGATCGACGATCCGGCCGGCTCCTTCTCGTCCGGCGCCGTCGGCTCGGGTGGCGGGCCGAGCGGCGCGGCGGGATCTGCCGTCGGGACGGCGGAATCCCGCTCCTCGGTGGCCTCAGGCGTCGTCATGGGCGGCATCCTGACACAGCGGAACGCACCCGGACGAGCACACGACGCGGCCGTGAAATGAAAATCAGCGTCATTCCGCCGAATAGTCGCAACACCCTCTACGCCCTTGTCGGAGCAAGAGATCGGCGAGCGTGTTCAGGGGCGACGTGGCAGGGTGGGTGCTATGGATGCTGACGTCGTACGGGCCGTCAATCGACTCACTTCGCGCTGGGTCCGGTCGTTGCAGCCGGGCAATACGGTCGTGTCCGGGCTCGGGCTGTGGCCGCTGCTTGCCATGCTGGCGACGGCGGCGGATGAGCCTGGGCGTGCTGAGCTCGCGGAGGCGGCTGGAGTCGATGCTGCTAGCGGTGCTCGCGAGGCGGTCGAGTTGATGGCTGCCGTCGACAGCGCGGCTGATTTGCATGCGGCGCTGGGAGTTTGGGTTCATGAGCAGTTGAAGTTGAGTGAGTCGTTCGACTCCGTAGTACCGGCTGCTTTGAGTGGGACGCTGACGGGTGATGCGGGGGCTGACAAGGCGAAGCTTGATGCTTGGGCGGCGGAGCATACGGATGGGTTGATCCGGGAGATGCCGCTCGACGTGACGCCTGACCTGGCCGTCGTACTGGCGTCGGCGTTGTCGCTGCGGACGACCTGGGTGCGGGCGTTCAAGGAGCAGGTCAAGCGGCAGCACGACGGGCCGTGGGCGGGTGGGTCGTGGCATTGGCTGGAGCGGAGTGATCGCGATCTGTCGTCGGTTCGCCTGTACGACGGGGTGACGGTGGTGACCGTCGTCGGCGATGCCGATGTGGATGTGTTGCTCGGGATCGGCGCGGCTGAGGCTTCGTCTGGGGACGTGCTGGCCGGATTGCTGGCGGCGTCGCTTGCTGTGGACGGCGGTGTGGGTGGTGCGGAGTTGCTTGCTCGGGGTGGGGCAGCGCCGGGGGTGAGTGTCGGGACGACGACTGCGCCGGCGCCTGAGGTGCGGGTGTCGTTGCCTGCGTTCAATGTGCAGGTCGAGCATGATCTGTTGGCCTCGCGGGAGCTCTTCGGGCTGTCCGCGGTGACCTCGCCGCCTCGGGGTACTGGGCATTTCAGTGCGATCAGCCCGGAGCAGTTGGTGGTCGGGCAGGCTCGGCAGACTGTTCTGGCGCGGTTCTTCGCGACTGGGTTCGAGGCCGCCGCGGTGACGGCGATCGGGTTGATGCGGGCGTCGATGCAGACTTCCCGGTCGCAGCGGCTGGAGGTGTCGCTGGATCGGCCGTTCGGGTTTGTCGCCGTACACCGTGCGTCGCGGCTGCCGGTGGTGGCTGGGTGGATCGATCAGCCGACAGAGCCTGCGTAGAAGAGCTTGTTGAGCAGGGCGGATGCTTCGTCGACTCCTGTTTGATCGCCGGTCAGCAGTAGGTCGAAGAGGAGTCCGCGGGAGGCGGCGAGGCCTAGGCGGGCATACGCCGGTGCTTGGTCTGCTGGGAGGCCGGCTCGAATACAGAGGTCGATCAGGGGTGGCAGCCAGACGTTGATCAGGTCTGCCTTGAGGGCCTCGGTGTGGGGGAGGTCCTGCATGGCGTGGGCGGACAGCTCGAAGAACAGCGGGCCGTAGATCAGGGCGGCTTCGGTGATCTGGCGCCAGAACCGCTCGGACAGCTCTTCGATCGGTACTTCGTTGTCGAGGGTGGCGAGCAACTCGCGCTGCTGTGCCTCGACCGTGCGGACCACCTCGGCCAGCAGCCCCTCGCGGGAGCCGAAGTGGTAGATCAGCATCCGGTGGCTGGTACCGATGTTGGTCGCGATCGAGCGCAGGCTGGCGTCGCCGATGCCGTTCTTCGCGAAGTACTGGATCGCGTCGGTCAGTAGGGTTTCGCGGCTCACGCCTGCTCGCTGACCTTCTTCAGGCTCGCGCCTTCGACGGCGATGTACTCCCTGGTCAGCTTGGCGAGCAGCTTGCCGAACACCCAGCCGAGCGGGCCTTCCTGGATGATCGTCGCGGTCACGACGGTGCCGTCGGGGGTGTCCGCGACCCGATGGCCGCCGGTGGTCTTGATGCCGGGGGCTTTGGAGACCCATTCGAAGTACTCGCCCTCGACCAGCTCGGTCACCTCCCAGACGGCGACCGGGAGCTTGGGCTGGCGGATCCGGGTCCGGGCGCCGAGGTGGATCCGGCCCTCGTCGAGCCGCTCGACACTGCTGATCGTCGGGGTCCACTCGGGCCAGTTGGCGACGTCGCTGAAGATCGCCCAGACGCGGTCGGCCGGGGCCTGGACGGTGACGGAATGATCGAAGCGCATGTACCAAATGGTACATCTTTTGGGTTAGATGTCGATCAGATACCAGGTGGTGAGGTGCTCGTGCTCCGGGCGGCCGGGTAGGGTCTGGCCCATGGCTGACCACAACGTCACGGAGAACGAGCAGGACCCGGGCGCAAGCACGCAGATGTTCCGCGCGTTCGTCAACGAGGCCCAGGCCGAGCCCACGACCGCCCCCAAGGTCAACGGCCGCACCCTGGCGATCGTCGGCGGCGTCGTCGTCCTGATCGCGATCATCGCCGCAATCCTCGTCCTCTGACCGAAGCTCCACCCCGATGCCCACCGTCGACATCCACGTCGCACGGCTTTTCATCGACCCCTCGCGTCGAGCCGAGCTCCCTGAGTGAGCGCCGCCTTCGTGATCAGCCCTCGCCGAGACGGGCTGGAGATGGTGGTGAGGGGCGCTTGGTCCGCTGAGGCCGCGACGGCTTTCCGGGCCGAGCACGTGGAGAACCTGGTTCTCAATGACGGGCTCGGCTTCGAGGCACCGGATCTGGAGTTCCTGCGTGACCTGCCGGTACGCCGCCTGGTGGTGATCTGCCGTTCGCTGCCATCCTTCGAGCCGATCCACACTCTGCCGCTCGAATCACTGCAGTTGGTCACGGACCACAAGCTCCCCATCGACCTGAGTCGGCTGCCGTCCCTGACCAGTCTCTCGGCCGACTGGCCGCAGGTCCGCGCCACGATCAGCCACGGCACTCGGCTGGAAGACCTGTACCTAGGCCGCTACGCAGAGCCGAACCTGTTGCCGCTGGCGACCTCCCCGCGCCTCACCAGGCTGGTCATGAAGGATCGCCCCAGGCTGACCTCGCTGCAGGGCCTCGAGAACTTCTCGTCCTTGACGACGCTGGGCATCCATCTCGCCTCCTTCCTGACAGACTTCTCCGCCCTCCGTACCGCGTGCTCCCTGCGAGAACTCCAGCTGGAGTCGTGTCGCCACCTCACCACCCTCGACGACCTCATCAACCTGCGCGCCGTCGAGTACCTCAACCTCGGCGACTGCGGCGAGATCGCCACGGCCGCCCCACTCAGCCACCTGACCAACCTCCGCAGCCTCCACCTCTACGGCACCACCAAGTTCCTGGACGGCGACCTCACCGCGCTGACCGCTCTCCCGCACCTGGAAGACCTACGCCTGATGAACCGAAGGCACTACGCCCCAACAGTGACCGAGATCCGGGAGCAGCGGGCGCGGGCATGTGAATGATCACGCCGATCCCGTGCGGCGCCCGCGACCCCTTCGACTCGATGCTCACCCGCCTGGCGCCGTTCCTGATCCCAGACTCCATCCCTGGCGCCTGACCGTGGTCGAGCGTGCCGGGTGGCGGGGAGGGAGCGTTGAGGTGGTGGCGGGTGGGCAGCCGGGGATGTTCAAGGCCGAGCAGGTGGTCAGCGAGGCGCAGGCGCTGTTCGCGCTGAAGGTGTTCCGGGAAGACGGCCGCCTCGATTCGGAGCAGGTGTGGGAGCGGCAGTCCTAGTGCGGGTTCGGCGTCGGGGGTACGAGGGGTGTGGGGTCGGTCGTCAGGGTTCTGATGCTGTTTGCCGAGGGTCGTTGACTGGGGGCGGTCGGCGGATGGAGCATGGGGGCTCGGCTAGGGAGGTCAGATGGCGGACGTGGTCAGGGCGGCGTTGGTTCAGACGAACTGGACCGGGGACCAGGAGTCGATGACTAAGGCGCATGAGGAGTATGCGCGGCAGGCTGCGGCGGCTGGGGCCAAGGTTATTTGCTTTCAGGAACTTTTCTACGGGCCTTACTTCTGTCAGCTGCAGGATCCCAAGTTCTATGAGTACGCCGAGAGTGTGCCGGGGCCTACCACCGAGCGGTTCCAGGCGCTGGCCAAGGAGTTGGGCATGGTGATGGTGCTGCCCATGTACGAGCTGGAGCAGGCGGGGGTGTTGTACAACACCGCCGCGGTGATCGATGCTGATGGCAAGTACCTGGGGAAGTACCGGAAGAACCATATTCCGCAGGTGAACGGGTTCTGGGAGAAGTTCTACTTCCGGCCGGGGAACCTGGGGTATCCGGTGTTCGATACCGCGGTCGGCCGGATCGGCGTGTACATCTGTTATGACCGGCACTTCCCTGAAGGGTGGCGGGCGTTGGGGTTGGCGGGGGCGAAGATCGTGTTCAATCCGTCGGCTACCAGCCGTGGGTTGTCGTCGTACCTGTGGAAGCTGGAGCAGCCGGCGTCAGCAGTGGCCAATGAGTACTTCATCGGGGCTATCAACCGGGTGGGGATCGAGTCGGAGTTCGGGGACAACGACTTCTACGGGTCGTCGTACTTCGTGGATCCGGAGGGTAAGTTCGTGGGGGAGGTCGGGCACGATCATGACCCCGAGCTGATCGTCCGGGACCTGGATCTGAGTCTGCTCGACACGGTGCGGGACCGGTGGCAGTTCTATCGGGATCGCCGGCCGGATGCTTATGGGGATCTGACCAAGCCGTAGCCGAAGGGGACACGCGAATGTCGTTGCTGGTCAAGGGTGGGACCGTCATCGGGCCGACGGGTGCCCAGAAGGCTGACGTGCTGGTCGACGGGGAGAAGATCGTCGCGCTCTTCGACCCGGAGTACCGCCAAGAGGTCACGGCCGACGAGGTGATCGATGCCAGCGGCAAGTATGTGATCCCGGGCGGGATCGACGCGCACACGCACATGGAGCTGCCGTTCGGCGGTACGGCGGCCAGCGACACCTTCGACACGGGAACCCGGGCGGCGGCCTGGGGTGGTACGACGACGATCATCGACTTCGCCGTCCAGCGTACCGGCGAGGTCGTGCAGGACGGACTCGCCGCCTGGCATGCGAAGGCCGACGGCAACTGTCACATCGACTACGCGTTCCACATGATCCTCGGTGGCGTCGACGACGAGTCGCTGAAGGCGATGGACTCGCTGGTCGGCGAGGGGATCACCAGCTTCAAGCTGTTCATGGCCTACCCGGGCGTCTTCTACTCCGACGACGGGCAGATCCTGCGGGCGATGCAGACGGCGCGCGAGAACGGCGCGATGATCATGATGCACGCGGAGAACGGGATCGCGATCGACGTCCTCGTCCAGCAGGCCCTCGCTCGCGGTGAGACCGACCCGATCTACCACGGGATCACCCGGCCGGCCGCGCTGGAGACCGAGGCGACGAGCCGCGCGATCACCCTGGCGGAGGTCGCGCAGGACTGCCCGCTCTACATCGTGCACCTGTCGGCGAGCGGTGCCCTGGAAGCCGTCGCCGCAGCGCGCAACGACGGCCGCAACGTCTTCGCGGAGACCTGTCCGCAGTACCTGTACCTGACCCTGGAAGACCAATTGGGCGCACCCGGGTTCGAGGGCGCCAAGTGGGTCTGCTCGACGCCGCTCCGGAGCAAGCACGAGCACCACGCCAGGGACCTGTGGAAGGGCCTCAAGACCAACGACCTGGCCGTCGTCTCGACCGACCACTGCCCGTTCTGCTTCAAGGACCAAAAAGAACTCGGCCGAGGGGACTTCTCCAAGATCCCGAACGGCATCGGCGGCGTCGAGCACCGCGTCGACCTCGTCTACCAAGGTGTCGTCGACGGTCAGCTGAGCCTCGAGCGCTGGGTCGAGACGATCGCCACGACGCCGGCCCGGATGTTCGGCCTGTACCCGCAGAAGGGCATCGTCGCGCCCGGCTCGGACGCCGACCTGGTCATCTACGACCCGAACGGCACCACCCGGATCGGCGTCGAGACCCACCACATGAACATGGACTACTCGGCGTACGAAGGGGTAGAGATCGCGGGCCGGGTGGGCACAGTCATCTCCCGCGGCGAGGTGATCGTGGCTGACGGCAACTACCATGGCCGCAAGGGCCGTGGCCGTTACCTGAAGCGCGGCCTCTCGTCCTACCTGCTCTAAGAACAAGGGGAGACCGTGGACTTCGGAGTGGTGTTCCAGTGCGATCCGCCCGCGTCCGCGGTGGTGGACCTGGCGGTCAAGGCCGAGGCGGCCGGGTTCGACTACGTCTGGACCTTCGACTCGCACCTGCTCTGGCAGGAGCCGTTCGTCATCTACAGCCAGATCCTGGCCTCGACCGAGCGGGTGATCGTCGGCCCGATGGTGACGAACCCGGGCACCCGCGACTGGACCGTGATCGCCTCGCAGTTCGCCACCCTGAACGAGATGTTCGGCAACCGCACCGTCTGCGGGATCGGCCGCGGCGACTCGGCCCTGCGCACCCTCGGGGCCAAACCGGGCACGATCGCGGAGATGAAGCAGTGCGTCGAGGTGGTGCGTGAGCTTGCGGAAGGCCGGACGGTCGAGTACCGCGGGCAGCAGCTCAAGTTCAACTGGGTCGAGGACGGCAAGCTCGAGGTCTGGGTCGCGGCGTACGGTCCGAAGGCGCTGCAGGTGACCGGCGAGGTCGGCGACGGCTACATCCTCCAGCTCGCGGACCCCGATATCGCTCAATGGATGATCTCGGCGGTACGCCGCTCCGCCGAGCAGGCCGGCCGTGATCCGGACAAGATCACCTTCTGCGTGGCGGCTCCGGCGTACGTCGGAGACGATCTGCAGCACCAGCGCGACCAGACCCGCTGGTTCGGTGGCATGGTCGGCAACCACGTCGCGGACATCGTCGAGCGCTACGGCGCCGACGGCGTGCCGAAGGCGCTGACCGACTACATCGCCGACCGCTTGGGCTACGACTACGCCGAGCACGGCCGGGCGGGCAACACCCACACCGATTTCGTGCCCGACGAAGTCGTCGACCGGTTCTGCATCCTCGGGCCGGTCGAGAATCATCTCGCCCGGCTCGAGGAGCTCAAGTCACTCGGCGTCGATCAGTTCGCCGTCTATCTCCAGCACGACGCGAAGGAAGAAACACTGGCTGCCTACGGCAAGCAGATCATTCCGAGCTTTTAGCCGCGGGTTTACTGCGGGGTGGTGGGGTCGGCCTACGGCAAGCAGATCATCAGCGCCTTGTGATGTTGATGGTCACCGATGCCGAGGTGAGGGTGTTGCCGGCGGCGTCGGTCGCCACCGCGGTCAGCGTGTGAGCGCCGGTCCGGGTGTTGTTCGACGTACTCCAGTTCCAGCTGTACGGCGCCGACGTGTCGGTCCGCAGCGTCGACGAGCCGTCCCGGAAGACGACCCTCGCGATCCCTGACCCATCCGTGTCGGCAGCGGTGGCGGACAGCGGGATCGAGGTCCCGCGCCGGTACGACGAGTCAGCGACCGGACTCGTCAGCTCGACCGTCGGCGCCACCGCGTCGATCCGGACCGACTGCGACTTCACCGGCTCGGCGTTGCCGTCCACATCCGTCGAGTAGTACTGCACCGTCGTGCTGGCATCGACCGTGAACGGCCCGGTGTAATCGGCAGCGGTGGCACTGGAAGTCGGGTCACTCCCATCCGTCGTGTACCGGGTCGAGGCAACGGCCGAGTTGTCCGGATCGAAGGTGCTCAGCGCAACATCCACCGGCGTACTCCGGTACCAGCCGGTCGAACAGGTCGTCCCACCACAGGCGATGCTCGTGATCGGCGGCCCCGCCGGCGGCGGTCCGCTGGAGGCTCCCATCACGTCACCGACCGTTCGGACCACGGTCCCGTTGCCCTCCCGCGCCTTCAGCCAGTCGAGGAACGTGGTGAACCTGGCCGGGTCGAACGAGAGCTCGTCGGCGCAGCCGTTGGAGCAGACGCCGTGGAAGGTGAGCACCACCCAGCCGCCGCCATGCGACTCCGCGGCCGTCACATACGACTGGAGTTGCGCGACGGTGGTGTTCTGGTCGGCTGCCTGCGGTGTCTGCAGAGCCATCGGATCCACCGGTGGCACCGATTCGGCGTACGGGCAGTCGTCGCAGCCGTCCTCGCTGACCCCGCCGACGCCGCGGGCGCTGGACATGCCGCAGCTCTGGACGACCTGCTTGGCGGCGTTGTTGTACTCCGCCTCGGGGTAGGCGAACGACACCGGCGCGGGGAAGCCCTGGGCAACGATGTTCGTCCGGTCGTCGCACACCTCGCGCGTCGCGGTCGCGGTGCTGACGTTCGTCAGCACCGTGTGGTGCACGGTGTGGCTGCCGATCTCGTTGCCGGCATCGGCCAGTGAGTGGATCTCCGGCCAGGTCATGTAGTAGTCGGAGTCGCCGACCCAGCCCGAGTTGATGTAGTAGGTCCCGCGCATCCCGCGGGACTGCAGCATCGGCAACGTCGAGATCTGGGAGGCCTGCCCGTCGTCGAAGGTCAGGCTGACGATGGTGTTGGTCGCCGCGGTGGCCGGCTGGAGGATCGCGACGAGCGATCCGGCAGCCAGCGCGACCGCGGCGCAGAGCACGGCGAAGCGATGACGCATGGTAAATGCCCCCATTTGGTTCGGGTCTCGCTCCTGCCCCCAGGGAGACCCTCCACAGCAGAGGTTACGACTTGGCAACGGTGTCTGCCAGAGTCAAGCGCTGCATTCATTCGCCGCTCACCTGAAGGTCCTACGCGGGGCCGTAGGGGAACAGCGTGTTCGGGTCGTAAGTGGCCCGTACTTCGGCCAGCCGAGCGAAGGTTTCGGCGGGCCAGGACGCCTCGTACGAGCCCGGCACGGTCAGACCGCCCGCGTAGTTGATGGTCGTCTCGTCGGCCTTCCACGGACCGATCGCGGAGATGATCGCGTCGGCCGCCGGGGGGAGAACCGTGGCGAACAGGCTGGGATCCGGCGCGCCGGCCATGAAGAACGTGTACGCGCCGCCGCGGCCGCCGACCGCACTGCCCTCCGGCACGTCGCGCTGAGTCGCCCCGCCGAGGTGACGGATCTCGATGGCGATAAACGGAACTCGCTGGTCCGGCCCGGCCACGTCGAGGAACGTCTTGGCGAAGTCCGCGTCGAGCTCGTTCAGCAGCAGGCCGCGGTCCCACGACGGGCTCGGGTCGGTCGGGTCGTTGTGGATGGTCGCGATCGCCGTCGTCGGCATCTCGGCGACCGCGTCGATGATGGTGGGGCCGACATCGCGGATCGGCTGGAACAGCCGCTCGCCCTCGGCCGCGTCGCCGACGAAGGCGAACCGGACGCTGATCACGGTCTTGCCGCGCAACGGCTCCGGGATGAACTCCAGCGGCGGCAGCCGCAGGATCACGAACGACGAGTTCGCCGTCTCGGGCAGCGTCTTGGTCCACTCGATCCAGGCCGGGACCGCGGTCGCGATCTGCGGCGCGTCGAAGAACACCGAGCCGCCGTAGATGGTCGACAGCTCGACCAGTTCGAAGTCCATCGAGGTGACGATGCCGAAGCCGCCCTTGCCACCACGGAGCGCCCAGAACAGGTCCGGGTTCTCGGTCGCGCTGGCGGTGACGACCTCTCCCGATGCGACGGCGACCCGGAAGCCGCGAGCCCAGTCGGAGGAGAATCCGTACGTCCGGGAGAGCGGCCCGAGTCCGCCGCCGAGCGTATAGCCGATGCACCCGACGTTGGCGGAGGCGCCGGTGATCGGGGTCAGGCCGTGCTCGCCCGCGGCCTCGATCACGTCGGCCCAGCGACTGCCCGCGTTGATGTGGGCGATCCGGTTCTCGGCGTCGATGGTCACGCCGGTCAGTCGCGAGGTGGTGGCGAGGATGCCGTCCGTGACGGGGACGGCCGAGCCGTGGCCGGTGGCGAGCACGCGTACCGGCGTACCGGCTGCTGCTGCGAGGCGGACGAGGGCCGCGGCGTCCTCCTCCGAGGTGAGGCCGACGGCGATCTCGGGGGTGTGCTGGGTGCTGAGGACCCACGCCGCGACCTCCGCGGCGAAGTCGTCGTCGGCCGGGCCCAGGACAGGGCCGGTGATGGAGTCACGGAGCTGGTCGATCAGGGTCATGATGCCTCTCTTGTGCAGGGGGTTACTCGCTGATTCCGGAGCGCTCGACGCCTTCGACGATCCAGCGCTGGAGGAACACGAACATCACCACCAGCGGCAGGATCGCGACACCGGCCGCGACGAACAGCTGGGGGAGATTGATGGTCTGGGCGGTGAGGAAGGTGGACAGTGCGACCTGCACGGTCCACGCGGACTGGTCCGGCGCGATCACCAGCGGCCAGAGGAAGGCGTTCCACGAGCCGATGAAGGTGATCGTGGCGATGGCGGCGATGAAGCCCTTCGAGTTCGGTACGACGATCCGCCAGAAGGTGCCCCAGTACGCCGTACCGTCGAGCGCCGCGGCCTCTTCGAGCTCGCGCGGGAAGTTGAGGAAGTACTGGCGGAACAGGAACGTCGCGAACGCCTGGAACAGCCCCGGGATGATCAGGCCGCGCAGCGTGCTCACCCAGCCGAGCGACGAGACGAGCACGAAGCTCGGGACGAACGTCACCGCCGCCGGGATGAGCAGGGTGGCCACGATGAAGTAGAAGACCGCGTTGGCGTAGCGGAACGGGATCCGGGCCAGGCCGTAGCCGGCCAGGCCGGAGATGACCAGGACGCCGATCGTTTGAATGACCGCGATCACGAGCGAGTTGACCAGCGATCTGAACATCGGCACGGCCGGATCGTTGAACAGATCCGCGACGTTGCTCCAGTGCAGAGTCGACGGGAACAGCTTCCAGTCCGGGGAGGTGATGTCCTGCTCGGTCGACAATCCGTTGCGGACCAGGAGATAGAAGGGGAGCAGGAAGAGGAGTGCGCCGATCGCCAGGACGGCGTACCGGAGAACGCTGCCCGTCTTGTCCGCGCGCGATCGCTGGATCACCGCCATCTCAGTCCTCCCTCCGGCCAAGCCCCAGGAAGCGGCCTTGACCGAGTGCGACCAAGGCGATCTGCAGCGTGAGGATGACGGCTCCGGCGCTGCCGTGGCCGAAGTCCTGGCCCTGGCCGAGCGCTGCGTAGTACAGGTAGACGAGGGGCGGGCGGGCGTACGGCGGGTATTGCCCTGAGCTGGAGAGCAGGTTGTAGAACTCGTCGAAGGCCTGGAACGCGTTGATGAGAAGGAGTAGCAGTACTGCGGTCGAGGTCGCGCGGAGTTGGGGGAGGGTGAGGAAGCGCAGCACCTTCCAGCCGGTCGCGCCGTCGATCGCGGCCGCTTCGTAGAGCGACGGCGAGATGCGCTGCAGCCCGGCCAGGAAGAGGATCATGTAGAAGCCTGCCTGCAGCCACATCCGTGCGGTGACGATGACCAGCCAGTACCACGGTGGTTGCGTGAGGGAGAGCCAGGCGATCGGGTCGATGCCGAACCAGCCAAGCACGGTGTTCATCAGGCCGAAGCGGACGCCGGAGAAGATCGAGAGCTTCCAGATCAGCGAGGCGACGACGTACGAGCAGGCAGTCGGCAGGAAGAAGACGGAGCGGAAGAAGGTCTTGGCGAAGCGGGCGCGGTTGACCAGCAGGGCCAGGCCGAGGGACGCGACGAAGGTGGTCGGCACGATGAAGAGCGCGAAGACGATGAAGGTGAGCAGGCTGGAGCGGAAGGCGGCGTCCTTCAGCATGTCCAGGTAGTTGCCCAGGCCAACGAAGTCGGTCGGGGTGACGGTGTTGTGGGCGTCGAAGAAACTCAGCCAGATCGACCACAGGATCGGGACGTAGACGAAGACGACCAGGCCCAGGACGAAGGGGCCGACGAAGATGGCGAACCAGAGATTGCGGTCGTATCTGCCGCGCAGTCTGGTGGTGATGCGACCGGGGCGGTGGGGTGGGGAAGGTATCAACGCAGTCATCAGCCCGCTACGCGCTCGAGTTCCGCTTCGACGATCGCCTTGACGGCCTTGATCTCGGTGGCCGGGTCGGATCCGTTCTTGATGATGCGGTTGAGGGCGTCGGAGTACGCAGTACCGGATTTTGGAGTCCAGAGCAGCGGGGTCTGGGCGTGCCCGTTCTCGTTGACGAACTTCACCGCGTCGGCGGCCGGGCCCGACTTCAGCTTGTCGGCCTTCTCGGCCAGGCTCTTGCGGGCCGGGATGTGGAAGCCGTACGACTGGGCGAAGTCGAGCTGCTTGTCGGTCTGGTCAACCCACAGCCACTTGACGAACTTCTTCGCGGCGTCGACGTTCTTCGACTTGGCGCTGACCACCGAGCCGTACGCGCCGACCGGAACACTGGGTGCGCCGGTCGTGCTGTTCAGCTTGGGCCAGGGCAGCACGCCGAAGTCGTCCGGCAGCGCCTTCTGGATCTGCGGGAAGGTCCACAGTCCGGTGAACTGCATCGCGGTCAGGCCCTGGGTGAAGGCCGACGGATCGGACCAGTCGGTCGGTGCCCCGAGCAACAATGCCTTGCTGGTGAAGAGTTCGCGGAGCTTGCGCAGCGACTCGACCGCGGCCGGGTCGTCGAAGCCGAAGGTGTTGTCGTCCTTGAGGTAGTCGAGGCCCGCCGACCAGAGGGCCGGTCCGCCGAGGATGCCGACGCCGCCGTCGTTGCCGACGAACAGCCCCTTCACCTTGTCGGTGGTGAGCTTCTTGGCCGCGGCGATCAGCTCGTCGACGGTCGTCGGCGGCTGGATGCCGGCTTTGGAGAGCAGGCTCTTGCGGTAGACGAGCAGCTGCATGTCGGTCACCTGCGGGATCGCATACAGCTTGCCCTGGTACGTCATCCGGGCGATCAGTGACGGAGTGAAGTCGGACTTGGTGTCACCGAGCAGGTCGGTGAGGTCGACGACCTGGCCGCCCTTGATCATGTCGATGCTCGGGCCGTTGACGTACTCGAAGACGTCCGGACCACCGTCGGTGAGCAGCGCCGACGCGGTCTTCTTGTCGTAGTCGCCGGGCGACCACTGCACGGTCACGGTGGCGTCGGGGTAGTCCTTGGCGTACTTCTCGACGGCCTGCTGGGTGCCCGCTTCGCCGTACTGGTGGTACCACTGCGCCAGCGCCGGCTTGCCGCTCGAGGATCCGCTGCCCGACGCGCGCCCGGTGTTGGAGCCGCAGCCTGCGACCGCCATCGCGGCCAGCCCGCCACCTACCGCAAGGAACTTCCGACGGTTGAATCCACCCGCGCTTGGCATCTCGACGTACCTCCGCAGTCCCGGCGCGGCCCCGAGCCACGCAGCCCTTCGACCCTACGACCGTCGGGGGGTGACGTCGCGCCATTTCCGCTCGTGAAAAAGCAACTTCCTCGGCAGGTTTCTCCGCTAAGCTTCGTGCCGTGTTCGATCCCCGTGCCTAGAGAACGCTCGCAGTCGCCGAGCCCATTTCGCACCCCGCTCCGCTGACGGAGCCGGGGCTCTCTAGGAGCGCCTTCTCATGCCTGGCACAACCCGTGCCGGGAGCTACCGCGATGTTCTGCTGCTGCCGCATGCGCTGCGCACTTTCGTGCCCGCGCTGTTCGGCCGGCTGGCGTACGGTCTGCTCCCGCTGTCTGCCCTGTTCACCGTTCAACAATCAACCGACTCGTTCGCGACCGCCGGCGCCGCCGTGGCCGCGTTCGGCCTGGCATCCCTGTCGATGCCACTCAAGGCCCGCCTCGTCGACCGCTTCAGCCAACGCCGCGTCCTGCCGGTCCTGGCCCTGCTCTGCGCCGTCGGCCTGGGCGTGGTGGCCTCAGCCCGTACTACGAACGCCGCGGTCCTGGTGCTGCTCGTCGGAGTCACCGGCCTCTTCGCACCCCCACTCGGCCCGTCGATGCGCGCGACCTGGCGACTGATCACCGAGGGCTCGGAACTCAAGGAACGCGCCTACGCCCTCGACGCGATCTGCGAGGAGACCCTTTACCTCTTCGGTCCGCTGCTCACCGGCGTACTGATCAGCCTCTGGTCCCCACGCCTCTCCCTGACCTGTACCGCGGTCCTGCTGCTGGTCGGCACCGTCCTGATGGTCACCAACCCCTTCGCTCGGCACACCAGCCCGACCCCACCGAAGCAGCACCTCCTGGGCCCACTGACCATCGGAGCCCTCCGCCGCATCCTCCTGATCATCATGGCCACGGCAGCCGGCATCAGCGTCGCCTACATCTGCCTAGCCGCAGTAGCCCAATCCCAAGGCCACCCAGGAGCCGCCGGCTACCTAGAGGCAGGCATCGGAGTAGGCAGCGTCATAGGCGGCCTCCTCTGGGCCCGCCGCAACCACACCAGATCCCCGTCCACCCACCTAGCCGCCCTGATCGCACTACTAGCCGCTGGCCTCCTAGCAGCCTCCTTCACCACCAACCTGCTGGCGCTAGGCGCAGTCATGGCCTGCACCGGCCTGGCAGTAGCCCCGCTCTACGTCGTCTCCTACTTAGCCTCCGACGACCTCACCCCCGCCCACCAACGCACCGAAGCGAGCACCTGGATCAACACCGCCAACAACGTAGGCAGCTCCGCCGGCTCCTCCCTAGCCGGCCTAACCCTCGACCACACCACCCCATCCCACGGCTTCCTAGCCGGAGCCGCGCTGCTTGTGGTGGTCGCGACTCTTACCGCGGTTCGACGAAGGCGAAGCGGCTGACAGATGCCGATTTGGTCACGAGGTATATCCGGGTATATATACGAGGACATACCCTCGTATATATGAAGACGATGATCGATCTGGACGACGAGGCGCTGTCACTCGCGGCGAAGGAGCTGGGGACCGTGACGAAGAAGGACACAGTGAACGCTGCGCTGCAGTTCGTCGCTCGGCGGCGCGAACGGATCGAGGCGCTGCTCGACGATCCGTACGCACTCGGCGTCGGACCAGACATCGCCGACGCCGAGATCATGCGAGGAGCTCTTCGTTGAACGTCGTCACCAACGGACGGCTCTATCTGATCGATACGACGGCCCAGGCTCATGGCGAGGATCCGGCAGTGCAGTCCTTGATCGCGGGGTTGATCGTCGATCAGGCCGCTGCCACATGCGTGACGATCGACCTCCACGTTGGGTTCTCAGGTCGAAATCTGGCGGATGTCCAGGCGATCGCCGATCGTAGGAGGTCGTTGTACGTGACGCTGCCGATCAATGAGTCGATCGCCGAACGTGCTCGGGGAACCCAGGCTCGGATGGCCGCGCGGGGCCTGCATCGTGCTGCCTTGGCGGTCAACATCCTCACCGCAGCTGTGGCAGCGGAGCACAACGCGGTGATCCTGCACTACGACGCCGACTTCGAGCACATCGCGGCGACCACGGGGCAGCCGCATCTCTGGGTTGCGCCGCGTGGGTCGCTGGACTGACTGCACTTAGCTTTATGCGTCCGAGAGGCGGGCGATGGTGGCGCTGGCTCGGCGGACTATGGGGACTGGGCCGGCGGGGAGGACGTCGCCTATGAAGGTGTAGTGGCGGAGGATTTCGGGGTCTACGTCGCCGGGGTGGGTGCGGCTGTGGTCTCTGACCCAGTCGATGATGTCGCCCCAGCCGGGGGCGGCCAGGGAGCCGCCGAAGTGTTGGACGGATAGGCCGGCGCAGAGGTTGCCGAAGGCCAGGCGGTGGGCCAGGGGCCAGCCTCGGAGGGTGCCTAGGACTAGCGAGGCGAGGAAGACGTCGCCTGCGCCGGTGGGGTCGTAGGAGCGGACCGGGAGGGCCGGGATGTGTTCCTCCTCGCCAGTCAGGGAGTCGATGGCCAGTACGCCGTCGGAGCCGTTCGTGACGACGGCGAGGGGGACTCTCTCGGCCAGCTTGTGGAGAGCGGCCTTCGGGGTGTCGGTGCGGGTGTAGGCCATCGCCTCGCCCGCATTCGGCGTGAAGGCGTGGAAGCCCTCCAGTACGTCGAGGACCGCGGGGGACCAGGACTCGGTCGGATCCCAACCGACGTCGCCGAACAGCAGCGCACCCGACTCGCGGGCCTCGGCGGTCCAGCTCGGCAGTTCCTCTGCGACCGGCACGATCGCGGACCGCGTCCGCAGGCCCAGGCCGACCAGCTTGCTCGGGTCGCCGGGCGCGTCGTGCGCATGGGTGACCATCGCGCGGTCCCGGTCGATCGACATCGACACCGTGACGGGTGAATGCCAGTGGCCGATCCGGCGGGAGTGCGAGAGGTCGACGCCCTCCTGGTCAGCGAGTGTGCGCCAGCAGAAGTCGGCGTACACGTCGTCGCCGAAGACGGCGGCCAGGCCGCTGCGCAGGCCGAGCCGGCTGGCGGCGATGGCGAAGTTGGCGACGCCGCCGGGGCACGACCCCATCCCCTCGGCGAAGATCTCGGTTCCGGTGGTCGGGGCGGACTCCAGACCGGTCAGCACGATGTCGAGGAACACGGTCCCCTGTACGAACACGTCGTAGCAGTCCGGTTCGTCCTTCACGGTGACACTCGCTCCTTCGTTGACGGCGGGGGCCGGGCAGTGGCGGGGCGGCATTGTCGGTGGCTGATGATGTGCTGTCCTTCGTAGCATCATCGACCGGCCATCACCATGGATTTGGGAGGAACGCGATGAGTTCTGGGGTGTGTTCGTGATCCCGACCTGGATCGGCGTGATCGGCGTGATCGCGACCGTGCTGAGCCCGTTCATCGCGCTCGGCGGGGTCGCCCTGGGCGGCTACCTGAGCCGCAAGGCCGACCGTGAGCTGGACACCTGGCGGCACCGCGAGGAGACGATGCGGATGGTCCGCTGGGCGGTCGAGCAGATCCTCGACGGCGACGAGGCCGGCACCGACGCCGGGGTGGTGACGCTGCGCTCACTGATGAGATCGGAACTGTTACAACCCGAGGACTACGACCTGGTGGCCGCGCTGACGGCCGCCGTGGCGATCGACCGGATCGGCTCGGCCGCGTACGCTGATATTGCCGAAGAGGGCGCGGACGTGATCGAGGGAGACAGTGCCGATGGGTGAGAAGAAGACCGTCAAGGTCTCCCGCCAGGCCGTCGAGTTGGCCCGCCTGCACGTGGAGGCCGCCCGCAAGGCCGGCCGCAAGCCCGATGCCGGCGTGGCCCGGGTCGCGAGCGCCCGCCCCGAGACAGGTCCCGGCGCCCCGGCTCCTGCCTGATCCGCGAGGCGGCGCAGCCGCGGCGTACCGGAGCTTGAACACCGCTTAGCGGACGGTGCGGCACGCCTAGTCGGAGCACACCGGTGGAGCACCTACACTGATCGACGGCCGCTCCGGTGACGCACTGGTGGTTAACTGTGCGGCACTCCCTGTTCCCGACCACGGCCGGAATCTCACGTGATCCGCTTCGAGAATGTTTCCAAGACGTACGAGGGCCAGTCCAAGGCTGCCCTGCTGAACGTCGACGTCGAGATCGAAAAAGGCGAGTTCGTCTTCCTGGTCGGTACCTCCGGTTCCGGCAAGTCGACGTTCCTGCGCCTCGTCCTGCGCGAGCACCGGACCACCAAGGGTCACATCATGGTGGCGGGCAAGGACCTGAACCGGCTGGCCAGCTGGCGGATCCCGCAGATGCGCCGGCAGATCGGCACCGTCTTCCAGGACTTCCGGCTGCTGCCGAACAAGACCGTCGCGGAGAACGTCGCCTTCGCCCTGCAGGTGATCGGCAAGCCCCGCTCGCACATCCGCAAGACGGTGCCCGAGGTGCTCGAGCTGGTCGGCCTGGACGGCAAGGAGGACCGGATGCCGGACGAGCTGTCCGGCGGCGAGCAGCAGCGGGTCGCGATCGCCCGGGCGTTCGTCAACCGGCCGATGATCCTGATCGCCGACGAGCCGACCGGAAACCTGGACCCCGGTACGTCGGTCGGCATCATGAAGTTGCTGGACCGGATCAACCGGACCGGGACGACCGTGGTGATGGCCACCCACGACGTCTCGATCGTCGACCAGATGCGCAAGCGCGTGATCGAGCTGGAGAACGGCCATGTCGTCCGCGACGAGTCGCGTGGCGTCTACGGCTACCAGCACTGACCGCTGCCTGACCTGCCCGGACCGGGCCGATCAGGGCTGATTACAGGGACTGACTGACTGATGCGCTTGAACTACATCCTCTCCGACCTCGGCATCGGCCTGCGCCGGAACCTCTCGATGACGATCGCCGTCGTGGTCACCATCTGGGTCTCGCTGTCGCTGTTCGGCAGCGCGCTGCTCGCCCGCGAGCAGGTCGACCTGATGAAGGGGAACTGGTACGACAAGATCCAGATCTCGGTCTTCCTCTGCACCAAGGACTCCGGCGGCCGCGGCTGCTCGGGCGCCGAGGTGACCACGGAGCAGAAGAACCGGATCAAGCAGGTGATCGAGTCGAACCCGGACACCGCGCCCGAAGGCGTCTTCGGTGAGTCGAAGAAGGAAGCCTTCGATCAGTTCAAGAAGCTCTACAAGGACTCGCCGATCGTCTCGACGGTGACCGAGGACCAGATGCAGGAGTCCTTCCGGGTCAAACTGAAGGATCCACAGCGGTACCAGAACCTGGTCAGCGCGGTGGCCGGGTTGCCCGGCGTCGACACGGTGCAGGACCTGAGACAGTATCTGGATCCACTCTTCAAGGCGCTGAACCAGCTGAAATGGGCCACCCTGGCGGCGGCCGGCTTGCTGCTGGTGGCCGCGCTGATGCAGATCTCCAACACGATCCGGCTGGCGGCGTACGCCCGGAGACGGGAGATCGGGATCATGCGCCTGGTGGGCGCCTCGAACTTCTACATCCAGCTGCCGTTCCTGCTGGAGGCGATCCTGGCCGCCCTGCTCGGCGCGGTCCTTGCCTGCGGCACCTTGTGGCTCGGCGTCTTCCTGTTCGTGAAGAGACAGGCCGAGGAGACGTTCCGGGTCTGGCAGTGGGTCGGAGCGGCCGAAACCTTCCGGGCCACTCTGATCATGGTCGTGGTCGGCCTGGTGCTGGCGATCATCCCGACATTCCTGACAACGCGGAAATACCTCAAAGTCTGACCTGGGTGACTTATCGTGCAGTAGCACGTCACCATCACCCATAGCAAGGGGTCGACTGTGGTCCCGCACTTCCCCGGTGCGAACCCGCGCAAGCGGGGGAGCATCAAGCGAGACGACAGCATCGGCGCCACCGCCGTACCGGTTCAGCGCTCCGCCAGGCAACGCCTGCGCGGTTCGCCGCATCGGCAGACGGTCATCGCCGCTTGCTGCGTTGTCCTGTCCATGTCCGCCGGAGCACTGGCGGTGGTCCCGTCCGCGAGTGCGGACCCACCGGACCCCGCCGCCAAGAAGAAGCAGCTCGACTCGCAGATCGACGCGTCCCGTGCCGATCTGAAGGAGTCCACCGACCAGGTCGCGCAGTCCGTTGCCGCGTACAACCAGGCCGAGACGCAGTACAAGGCCGTCCAGATCCGGTACGCCGTCGCGCAGGGCAAGCTCGCCGCCGCGAAGGCCGCCGATCAGGTTGCCGCGGGCAAGCTCAAGGACGCCGAGGCGGCGCTGCAGACGGCGATCGCCGACGTGGACGACGGTGAGCTGGCGATCTACAAGCAGCGCCAGCTGGCCGGCCGCGCGGCGCAGTCGGCGTTCCAGCAGCAGAACAGCCTGGTCGGGCTGTCGATCGTGCTGCAGGGCGCCTCGCCGGCCGATGTCGCCAACGGCATCCAGGTGCAGCGCAACGTGTTCGGCATCCAGAGCAACACGATCACCCGGCTGAACGACGCCCAGGCGCAGCTCGCGAACAAGCGGGCCAAGCTCGTCGCGGCCGAGAAGGTCGTGTCGGCTCAGCGCGCCGAGGCGGCCCGGACGGTGAAGGACGTCACCGCGCTCACGCTGCAGGTCGCCGCCGACAAGGCCGAGGCCGCACGACTGGCCCAGGCCAAGCTGACGACGTACCAGGCGGCGCAACGGGACAAGAACGCCGACCTCGCGCAGTACAACTCGCTGGTGGCCGAGCGGAACCGGGTGCAGCGCATCCTGGTCGCTCGGGCGAAGGCGGAGCGGGAGGCCGCGGCCCGGCGCAAGGCCGCCCGGCAGAAGGCCGAGCGGGAGAAGGCGCGCAAGGAGCACCGGCCGCCGAGGAGCATCCCGGACGATCCGCCGGACAACTCGTCGGGTCTGAGCTACCCGATCAACACCTACATCACGTCGCCGTACGGGATGCGGTTCCACCCGATCCTGCACATCTGGAAGCTGCACGACGGCACCGACTTCGGCGCAGGCTGCGGTACGCCGATCCATGCGGCGGCCAGTGGGCGGGTCACGGACAAGTACTACAACGGCGGCTACGGCAACCGGTTGTTCCTGTCACACGGCGTGATCGACGGGTCGTCCATCACGACTGTCTACAACCACTTGTCGAAGTACAACGTCCACGTCGGCCAACGGGTGAAGAAGGGCCAGGTGATCGGGTACGTCGGTACGACGGGCTACTCGACCGGCTGCCACCTGCACTTCATGGTCTACCAGGACGGCAACGTGGTTAATCCGATGAAGTGGTTGTGAGTGGTCTGAGATACTGGCCGGATGGTGAAACAGACCGGTCACAAGCCGATCGCGCAGAATCGTAAGGCGCGACACGACTACCACATCGACGACGTGGTGGAGGCCGGACTCGTGCTGACCGGGACCGAGGTGAAGTCCCTGCGGCTGGGTCGGGCCTCCCTCGTCGACGCCTTCGCGTCGGTACGCGGTGGCGAGCTCTGGCTGCAGAACATGCACATCCCGGAGTACACGCACGGCACGTGGACCAACCACGAGCCCCGGCGGACCCGCAAGCTGCTGCTGCACAAGGACGAGATGCAGAAGCTGATCAAGGCGGTCGAGCAGCAGGGCGTCTCGCTGATTCCGTTGTCGCTGTACTTCAAGGACGGCTACGCGAAGGTCGAGCTGGCCACCGGGCGCGGCAAGAAGGACTACGACAAGCGGCACGCCCTGGCCGAGCGCCAGGCCGACCGCGAGGCGCAACGAGCCCTGAGCGACCGCCGCCGGGGGTAGGCGTCCCTGCGGCTGGTAGTGCGTAGGGGTCTGCCCAGGGGCGGGTCGGGGCGTCACCCGATGGGGTGGGCGACGTTCGCCGGGCAGGCTGAAGGTATGTCCACTTCAGACCTGCTGGTGACGCCGGCCCAACGGGACCGCGCCGTCGAGATTCTTCAAGAGATGTACGCCGACGGGCGCCTGGACCGGTTCGAGTTCGACACCAGGCTGGAGCTGGCGCTCAAGTCGCGGACCCGGGCCGAGCTGAACGGCACCTTCGACGGCCTCGTCTCCCGGCCCGTCCCGACCTTCGCTCCGGCGGCCTTCACCCGGCCACCGCTTCCGGCCCGGCAGTCCGAGGGGCGCGGGATGGGACTCGTCACGCACTGGCTCGGGTTCCCCACCTTCTTCGTCGGCCCGGCGCTGGTCGCGGCCGGCGCGGGCAAGCAGAACCCGGTCATCCGCAAGCACGCGGTGGAAGCGCTGAACTTCCAGCTCAGCGCCTTCGGCCTCTTCGCCCTGCTCGGCATCGTGACCGGGGTGACCGGCGGTTTCACCGGCTTCCTGTTCCCGCTCGTCGGCCTGGTCTGGTTCGTCCTCACCGGCATCGGCGGCATCGCCGCTCTGCTCGGCTCCGAGTTCCGCTACCCGTTCACCCTCCGGATGATCCGCTGAGGGAATCCCAAGTGCGGGCGACTGGTTGTACTTGGTAGTGTGGGTGGTCTGCGGTCAGGCCGCAGATGTTTGACAACTCAACAGGGGGTGAACGGTTTCGACTTTGGACGTACGTTCCAAGCGAAGCGGGCCGAGGATCCAGGGTTATCTCGTTAACGATCTCTGGAAAAAAATAACTGCCGATGCAAATCGCCAGAGCTTCGCTCTCGCTGCCTGACAGCCTGAGCTAAAAGAAGCGGTCAGCCCGGGGTTGCTTCCGACCCGGTTCCTGGCCTCAGCTAGGAAGCTTGCTTCACTAACCCGGTCGCGGGGTTAGTGCGGGACATTTACAGCGACTGAGCTCGTCAGCAACCCTGTCTGTGGGAGTGCTGGAGCTGAGAAAAGCGACTTACAGACTGCGCCCGGAGAAGTCTTGGAGCGACGCTGAAGGACGCGGGTTCGATTCCCGCCACCTCCACCCCTATGAGTTGAGAAGGCCGGTCCCTCGGGACCGGCCTTCTCGTATGTCCGGGCGGATTCCATCGGGATTGACGATGGATCGCTGGCGATGGACATTCTCTGTGTGAGTAGTGCTGATGATGACGCTCAGGCGTTCGCTGATCTGTTTCGGGAGACGTACCTGCGGTTTCATCGGCGGGACGGGAAGCGGAGCGAGATGTCGGGGGCCAGCCGGGCCGTGTTGCAGCATCTTTCGCAGACCGGGCCGTTGACGGTCGGCGACATCGCGCTGCACCTGGATCGGGCGCAGTCGGTGGTCAGCGACATCGTGACGCAGCTCGAGTCCAAGGGTGTGCTGGAGCGGGAGCGCGATCCGGAGGACCGGCGCCGCACGCTGGTCTGGCTGTCGGCCGATGGCTTCGCCGTACTCCGCGCTGACCGCGACGTCCTCAGCGTGCCGGCCCTGGCCGAAGCGTTCGCCGCCCTGGCTCCCGACGATCGGGCCGGCCTGCTCACCACCCTGTCCACCCTGGTACGACCGAACGGAGCCCACTGATGACCACGACCACCAGCTGCGAGAGCTGCAGCATGCCGATCGAGAGCGGCCGCTACTGCGAACACTGTGTCGATGCCGATGGCAACCTCCAGGACTTCGACACCCGCTTCGCCTCGATGGTCTCCTGGCAGGAACGCCGCAACCCCGACGACCCGCGCGAGAAGATCGAGGCCGACACCCTCGCCTACATGGCCAACATGCCGGCCTGGCGCGACCACCCCCGAGTCGCCGCGTACCGCTGAGCCCGTACGGCTGAGAGCCCTAGGCGGGTTTGAGTTTGATGCCCGGGATGGTGAGGGCCCTGCCGCCCGGGCCGAAGACCTGGCTGAAGCTGAGGGACGCGGTGGTGAGGTTGTCGGGGAGGTGGCCCTTGAAGGTGATGGTGCCGCGTTGGAAGCCGCCGGGTGGGACGATATCGGTCCACTGGCTGCGGAACGCGTCGACCTCGAGGGTGGTGCCGTCGGAGCCGGTGAAGGTGCAGAAACCGAACAGGGGAAGGCTCAGCGAGGCTTGCGTGGTGTTCCGGACGGTGACCTCGACGCGGGTGAAGTGTGAGGTGTAGGTGACGTGTTCGACCGTCGCGGTCAGGCCGCTGCCGCTCTTGGTGACCATTTGGACCAGGCGGTCCTCGCCGGACTCCTTGCCGGTGATGTAGCCGGCGGCGTACTGGACCCCGGCTGCAGCGGCGAATCCGCCGACGCCGACCACGGCCAGTACGACGAGGATCGCAACCGCGGCCGGGGTGCCGCGGCGACGGGCGGGGGCTGACGTAGTACCGGAGCCGGCCGGTTCTTTGGATGCTGCCTCGATCAGCGCGGTGACCATCGCCGCGATGAGGGCTACCGTCGGCGCCGCCAGCCAGCGGGTGATTCCGCCGACGTGGTCCGCGACGAACGCGGAGATTCCGTTGGCGGCGAGGCCGACGCCTTCGACGACGCCCGCGATGACGATGATCTTCACCAGTCGCACGCGGCTGCCGGTCGTACCGGATGGTTTCGAAGCCGGTACTTCGGGAGCGGCGGCCGGTCCGTGGAAGGTGAGCACGGCGTCGCCGATCTGGATCCGGTCGTTGTCCTGCAGCGGTACCGAGGCCGTGACGGGCAGGCCGTTGACCCTGGTGCCGTTGCGCGAACCGTCGTCGCTGATCGACCAGCCCGCGCCCGTCAGCCGCAGGCGGGCGTGCGACCGGGAGGCGAGCTCGTTGGCGTCGAGATGGATGTCGGCCACCGGATCGCGCCCGATGGTCATGATCGGCCGCCCGGCGGACAGCACCCAGCGCTGCTCGCCGAGGGACAGAAACGCATCGTTGCCCACCCGCGCCTCCCCAGCGCACCGCACCTCTGTACCGAGTGTGCGCGGACGGCCACGGCGGGGTCCATGGTTTAACGGAAAACCGCCCTGAAACTGGCGCTTTCCGGCGGACTATGTCCTGTCCAGCGGGCCAGGAAAGCGATGTCCGGACCGTGACAACGTGGTCACTTGGCGTGTTGGTGCCAGCGGCATTTCCGCGCCTTGCCGGGGAATATGCACGGGCATAGTGTCCGTCCGCGCGCTCTACCGGGTGGTAAACGAAGGTGAGGACCGCAGTACGCCAGGTGGGGAGCCGGTGCGTTCCAGGCGGAGATTGGTGCAGCTGCCTGCCAGCCCGGCGTTGCGCGATCCGCCCAGCACCATTTTCGCGAAGGGACCACACCGATGGTCTTGTTTCAGCGTTCCCGTAAACCCGCCACCGTTCTGGCGATCCTCAGCCTCTCGGTAGCCACCGCTGCCGCGCTGGGGACCTCGGCCTCCAGCGCCGCGCCGAGCGCGGCACCGCCACCACGGCCGACACAGGCCCAGTCGAAGACGTTCGCGGCCAAGACCGCGACGTCGCTGGTGGCGGCCCGTCCTGCCGCGTTGCATGCCGGCAAGTCGGACAGCTTCATCGCAAAACCCGTGATCTCCGAACCGTCCGGGCTGCAGTACGTCCCCTACGAGCGGACCTTCAAGGGTCTTCCCGTCGTCGGCGGTGACTTCGTCGTCGTCACCGACGCCGACGGCGCAGTCAAGGCAACCTCGGTCGCCCAGACCACAGCGATCCCCGACCTAGCGACGAAGGCCGGTATCAGCGCCGCGACCGCCAAGGCGACCGCGACCAAGCAGTTGAAGGTCGTCACCTCCAGCACCACGCCGACGCTTGCCGTGTACGCCCTCAGCGGTACGCCGAAGCTGGCCTGGGAATCCCGCGTCACCGGCAGCAACGGCCACGAGCCGTCCAGCCTGTCCGTGTACGTCGACGCGGCCTCCGGCAAGGTGCTCGGTACCAAGGAGCACGTGATGGCCGGCACCGGTACGGGCGTCTACAGCGGGCCTGCCCCGCTGACCCTGGCGACCACGCTGACCGGTAGCACGTACTCGATGAAGGACCCGGGCACGACGAACCTGTCCTGCCAGGATGCGGCCAACAACACCACCTTCTCCGGTCCGGACGACGTCTGGGGCAACGGTGTCGCCACCAACCGGGAGACCGGTTGTGTCGACGCGCTCTTCGCCGCGCAGACCGAGAAGAAGATGCTCACCGACTGGCTCGGCCGCAACGGCATGGATGGCTCTGGTGGAGCCTGGCCGATCCGCGTCGGCCTGAACGACCAGAACGCGTACTACGACGGTTCCCAGGTCCAGATCGGCAAGAACACCGCCGGTGGCTGGATCGGTTCGATCGACGTCCTGGCGCACGAGATGGGCCACGGCATCGACGACCACACCCCGGGTGGTATCTCGGGTTCGGGAACGCAGGAGTTCGTCGCCGACACGTTCGGCGCGGCCACCGAGTTCTACAGCAACCAGTCGGCCTCGTACGACCCGCCGGACTTCCTGGTCGGCGAAGAGGTCAACCTGGTCGGCAGCGGCCCGATCCGCAACATGTACGACCCGTCGGCGCTCGGCGACCCGAACTGCTACTCGAGTTCGATCCCCGGTACCGAGGTACACGCTGCGGCCGGTCCCGGTAACCACTGGTTCACGATGCTGTCCCAGGGCAGCGGCGGCAGCCCGAACGTGCCGACCTGCAACAGCTCCACGGTGACCGGTCTGGGCATCCAGAAGGCCATGAAGATCATGTACAACGCGATGCTGATGAAGACGAGCAGCAGCTCGTACCTGAAGTACCGCACCTGGACGCTGACCGCTGCCAAGAACCTGTACCCGGGCAGCTGCACCGAGTTCAACACCGTCAAGGCGGCGTGGGACGCGGTGAGCGTTCCGGCGCAGGCCGCTGACCCGACCTGCAGCGTCAGCGGTGGCGTCACCGTCGGCAACCCGGGCAACAAGTCCGGCGTCGTCGGTACCGCGATCGCGTCGTTCACGCTGACGGCCACCGGCGGCACCGCGCCGTACACCTGGTCGGCCTCCGGCCTCCCGGGTGGCATCACGATCGGCTCGTCGACCGGCACCATCTCCGGTACGCCGACCGCGGCCGGCACCTACAACGTCACCGCAACGGCGACCGCGAGTGCCGGTGGATCCGGTAGCACCTCGTTCACCTTCACCATCACCGGTGGCGGCGGCGGATGCTCCGGCCAGGTCCTGGGCAACCCGGGCTTCGAATCCGCAACTGCGGCACCTTGGACGGCCACGGCCGGAGTGATCGACAGCTCCGCCAGCCAGCCGGCTCACGGTGGCGCCAAGAAGGCGTGGCTCGACGGCTACGGAACGACTCACACCGACACGCTGAGCCAGTCCGTCACCATCCCGGCCGGCTGCCACGGCACCCTGTCCTTCTGGCTGCACATTGACACGGCTGAGACCACCACCACGGTCCAGTACGACAAGCTGACGGTGAAGGCGGGCGCCACCACGCTGGCCACGTACTCCAACCTCAACAAGGCCGCGGGCTACACCCTCCGGTCCTTCGACGTCTCGTCCCTCGCGGGCACGACGTCCACCATCACCTTCACCGGCACCGAAGACAGCTCCCTCCAGACCTCGTTCGTAGTAGACGACACAGGCCTGAACCTGAGCTGATCTGAAAGGCGAGGCCCCGGCAACTCCCCAATGAGCTGCCGGGGCCTCGTCACGCCAACTCAACTCCCCACGCCACCTCCGCCGTCCGCTCCTGCGTCGCCCGCTCGGCGAAAGCTGTTGCTCACAGCCCCGAGTCGTCGAGCGGTCCGGCGTACTGTCGTCTGGTGGTGACCGACTTGCACCTGGCGGCGAATGGATTCCGCCTGGGATCCGAAGGACTGAGCTGTGCCTGGTCGACCTGAGATTGTGTGCATCTGTGGCTCTGCCCGATTCGTGGACGAGATGCACGCGGCGAACCGCGACTTGACCTTGACAGGCGTCATCGTCGTAGCGCCAGGCGTCTTCCCGCAGGCCGAGGAGCAGGATGCAAACGGGTTCATCACCAACGAGCAGAAGGTCGCGTTGGGTGCCCTCCATCTGAGCAAGATCGACCTGGCTGACCGCGTTCTGGTCGTCAACCCCGGCGGGTACATCGGCGAGTCCACGAGCAGGGAGATCGCCTACGCCCGCGCCACGGGCAAGCCGATCTCGTTCACCGATCCCGTCTGATCAGTCCCCGTCAGCTCAGGTACTGGGTGACTAGGTGGTTGGTGTATTTGCGGGGGACTGGTTCGCCGGTGATGAGGACTCGGTAGTAGATGGGGCTGACGAGTTGTTCGACGGCTGAGTCGACGTCTGTGGTGGTGGGGAGGTCGCCGCGGGTGATTGCGTTGAGGAAGGGCCGGCGGTCGCGGGCTCGTTGGTGGGCTAGGTGGTCGGCGCGGAGGCGGGCGGCGACGGTGGGGTCGTGCTGGGCTTGGCCGGCCAGGGCGCGGAAGACGGCGCCGGCGTCGGTTTTGGTGAGGAAGTCGGCGAGTCTGGCGAGGTGGCGGCGGAGGTCGGTGGCCAGGTCGCCTGTGTCCGGCGGGGTCAGGTACTGCGCTGCGTCGTCTACGAACGCCTCGATCAGTATCTCCGTCTTGGACGGCCACCAGCGGTAGATCGTCTGCTTCGCGACGCCGGCCCTGGTCGCGATCCCCTCGACGGTCAGCCCCGCGAACCCCTTCTCCACCAGCAGATCGTCGGCCGCCTCGAGCACCGCCTGCCGTGCTTCCTCGCTCCGCCCATGCCTGTTCCCGTGGTGCACAGCCCTTCCTCCTTCATGGTCTCTTGTCTAGACCATACGTTGCGTCTAGTCTAACGATCATGACCAACACACTGCAAAGTCCCGCGGTCCAGAAGGTTCTCGACCGCCTCTTCGAAGATGCGAAGCGCGACGACGACGTACGTTCGCCCAGCGGCGACGGTTTCTCCTACGAGTCGGCGACCGCACAGGAACGTGCCGACGCCCTCGCCGACATCTACATGCCGATCTCCGCAGCCGGCGGCGGCCTGCTCTATTCGCTGGTCCGAGCCGCCCGCCCGTCGACGGTGGTCGAGTTCGGTACGTCGTACGGCATCTCCACCATCTACCTGGCAGCCGCCGTCGCCGACAACGGATTCGGCGAGGTCCTCACCACCGAACTCAGCGCAACGAAGATCGCCGCCGCCCAATCAAACCTGACCGAAGCCGGCATCGCCGACCAGGTGAAGATCCTCCCCGGCGACGCCCTGACCACCCTCGCCGACATCCCCGGCCCGATCGGCCTGCTCCTCCTGGACGGCTGGAAAGACCTCTGCCTGCCCGTACTACGCCTGCTGGAAGACCGCCTAGCCCCCGGCGCCCTGGTCGTCGCCGACGACAGCTCTTTCCCCAGCATGTCCGACTACCTCACCTACATCCGCAACCCCACCAACGGCTACGTCACCACATCGTTCCCAGTAGAAGACGGCATGGAAATCAGCTGTCGAGCCTGACTGCGCCAGCGCCCGTGATGCCGAGGCGAGTCGGCTCCTGTGCAGGTGGACAGGAGGTAGTCGCCGACGCCAGCGTCGTCGCCGCGCGCCGGTCGACGGAGTTGGGTCGATCAGGCGACCACTTCCTGTCCGCGTGCACGCCCCTAGTTCAAGGTCATCCGGGGTTCGCCGTTTGTCAGGCCGGTGCTGGTGATGGTGCAGGTGCCGCCTCGGTTGAGGGTGTAGGTCTGGCGGACGCAGTTGCGGAGGGCCAGTTGGCCCCAGTAGTTGGGGTGGATGGATTCCTGGATGAAGTAGTTGGAGCCGACCGTCGTGACGGTGCGGATCTGGTTGATCCATTCGGTCCGGTCGACGGCGGTGGGTTGGGTCCAGGAGGAGAGGCCTACCTCTTCGTACAGGCCGACTGTCTTCTCGCAGAGGCGGCGGCCGTTGAAGGTCGACTGGAGTTCGAGTAGGCGCGTGTTGGTCAGGCCGGACTGGCCGATCGCGGCGCGGACCGTGTTGTTGATGGTGGGAAGGGCAGTCGCGTTGGCCCAGTCCGCATCGGCGTTCCAGAAGCCACAGCCGCCGACGCTCTGCCGGGTGAAGCCGGATTGCCCGTAGCGGAAGCCACTAGCTGCAGGGATAGGAGACGGGTACGTCTGCACGAGCAGTGTCCAGGCCGCGTCGCCGTAGCCGGCGTTGCGCATCGCGGTACGGACGTTCTGGAAGGCCGTTGCGATCCGGCCGCGGACAGCGGTCACGTTGGCCGAGGTGAAGTTGGCGACGACGGATGAGTCGTCGCGGCAGTAGTCGGGGTTCCAGGAGGGTGACAGCAAGAAGTCGGTCACGCAGGACTGCACGATCGAGGCGAAGTTGAAGTCGTTGCCGCCGATCGACACGACCACCTGCTTGACGTTGTGCCCGGCCGCGAACTGCTGCAACAGCTTTGCCTGACCGAGGTGCCCAGCGCCGTCGTCGTAGAAGTCGAGGCCGGGCTTGAAGTTGTCGCCGGTCGTCGTACCGGTCGTGGCGCCCGAGCAGGCGAGGTTGAGCCCGCCGACGCCACCGCCGATGTAGGCCTCGGCCGACTTGCTGCGGTGGCAGCGGGGGATCGTCTCGGCGGTACCGGCCGCGTTGTCGTGGTAGGCGTGGGCGCCGAGTGCGTCGGCGGGTGCCTCGGAGTCGTTGGAGCTGCCGGCCCAGCGTCCTGCTTCGCCGGAGATGTACGAGTCGCCGACGGTCACGACGTACGGCGTACCGGAGCCGGGGCCGTCCGCATGGGCCGCGGGACTGGTGACGACCAGGCTGCCGGCCGTCAGGGTGAGTGCGGTGATGGTCAAGGACAGTCGTCTGGGCACAAGGGCCTCCTCGCCGGGGCGGGCGGCGACCATTCGGACCCCGTGATGGTCACCGTGCAGCGAGAATGTACTCCCGGGTAATCAAGGAAAATAGACCGAGTGTGCTGGCACGTTTGCGCCCTGTCACCACCGTGTCAATTACTGCCGGACTGAGGCGGAGCTGGGTAATGCGTTGACCACCAGGACCGACAGCGTTCGCCGAGTTGTTCGCGCTCGTTGTCGCCGAGGCCGTACAAGGTGAGTACGGCCATCGCCGCCCCCGACGGCTTCGCCTCGCCAGGTGCGATGTAGCTGAGCACGAGCAACCCATCGCCCCATTGGTCCACGGTCAGCCCGACCTGATGCTCGGATCTGAACCACACCGACCCGCTCAAAGACTCGCCGACAACCTCGGCCCGGTACTCCGAACCGACAGCGCCGTCGAGCCCGAGCAACTCGGCCGGCCCCGCACTACGAACACCCGTCCCCGAGTAGAACAAAGTTCGTCGCGCCGCCCCCGGATGCCGTTCGAGCGCGAACCGCAACTGGTGAAGGAACGTGATCCACCCCTCGGTGATGTCGTCGTAGTACGCGTCCCAGTCCGGATTGGCCCCGTACGCCGCCCGCGTCAGGGTGACCTTCGAGCCACCCTCCCAAGGCTCCACCACGAATCGATCGCCGTTCGGGCTGGTCAGCGTGTGGCCGTCCTCGACGGTGCCGTCGCTGAAGTAGATCAGGTCGATCTCGGCATCCAGCTGCGGATCCTCCCAGCCATGCCAGTGCCGGACCTTCTCCTTGTCCCGCAGGGCATCCCAGACCGCGTCGACCGGCGCGGCCACGACCACCACGATCTCGGGAGTTTCCTTGCTCATGCCTTCTCTCCTTCTGTACTGCGAGGCGCCGGGTGCCCGCCGGCGATCACCCGATAGGGCCGCCCGTCAGGGCTGTCGAAGCTCTCAACCACCTGCCGAACCGCCGCGGTCAGCGCATCGGTGAAGCGATGCACATCGCCCGGCTCCGCGAACCGCACCGCCGCCTCGAGCGTGAACGTCAGCAGACGCTTGCCCTCGGCATCGGCCGCGTTCTGCATCCGGGCCACCTCGCGAACGGTGCCGGCAGCAACCTCCACCAGATGCTCGGCCGCGTACTGATCACCCATCCGGCTGAAGGCCCGCCCCATCACAGCCGGATCGACGACGAAGGAGCCGGAGGTCGCCTGCAGGATCCGCTCGACACACCCCCGCCGCTGCCGCTCCTCGACCAGCTCCACCAGCCCGGCCTTCTCCAGCTCACGCAAGTGGTAGTTCACCCGCTGCCGAGGCAACTCCAGTGCTGCGGCGAGCTGAGTCCCGGAGGCGGGTTCCTGCAACAGATCCAGCAGCTTCCGGCGCAACGGCGACAGCGCGGCACGCACCTTCTCCGGCTCCTCCAGCAACTTCACGCCGTCCACTCTCGTATTGACAGTCTCGTTTGTCAATACGGCATGGGGGAGCATGAGCGCATGGTGATCGAGGGGCCGCAGTTGCCGGTGGGGACTCAGGTGGTGTTGCGGGTTGAGCGGCGTGACGAAGCCGGCGGCAGTGCGCAACGTGGGGCGACCGGACGGGTCACCGGGGTGACGAGCGACGGCCAGTACGTCGTCACGCTGGTCGACGGGCGGGAGGCGACGGCCAAACGCGACCAGCTCAGTCTGCGTACGGCGTACCAGAGTGAAGCCGTTGCCGTGGATCAGCCGGATGGGGATCGGCTGGTGCTCGAGCACACGATCTATGCGGCCGTCGTCGGGTCGCGGGCGTTCGGGCTGGACACGGATGCCTCCGACACGGACACCCGTGGGGTCTACGTCGCGCCGACCGAGGCGTTCTGGTCGCTGGGTAAGCCGCCGATGCATGTGGACGGGCCGGCCGAGGAGTGGTTCTCGTGGGAGGTCGAGCGGTTCTGCGAGCTTGCGCTGAGGGCCAACCCGAACCTGCTCGAGGTGCTCCACTCGCCCTTGGTGGTCAAGCAGACGCCGCTCGGTGAAGAGCTGGTCGGCCTACGGCGCGACTTCCTCTCGCAGCTCGCCTATCAAACGTACTCGGGCTACGTGCTGAGCCAGTTCAAGAAGATCGAGGCGGACTACCGGCGCGACGGCGCACCCAAGTGGAAGCACGTCATGCATCTCCTCCGGTTGTTGCTCGCGGCCCGCACTCTCCTGACGGAAGGTGAGCTGGTCGTCGACGTAGGCCCCAACCGCGAACGGCTGCTGGCGGTGAAGCGAGGTGAGATCGCATGGGACGAGGTCGAGCGCTGGCGACTCGACCTGCACCACGACCTCGAAAACGCCTTGCGGAAAACGGTTCTGCCCGCGGTACCGAAGGTCGCGAAGGTTGACGCTTGGCTCAGATCGGTCCGGAGGAGAAGCATCGGTGACGCGTGACATACGCGAGCCCTCCTGCCCCCGAGGCGGTGGTCGGCCTGACGACCGGCCCGTGTCTGGCTGAGAGGGATCTGACAGGGTATTACTTAACTCTGTGAAGCTATTGACATCTGATCTGATGGAAGAAATAGTTTCGTTCTGAAAACAATCAGAAAGCAGAGTGAATCAACAGTGTCGAACGCCAAGGTGCTGCAGCTCCGCTCGGCGGGGGTCAGCCTGGTCCTGGACTGCTCCGGTCCGGCTCTTCCGTCCGTCCTGCACTGGGGTGCGGACCTCGGCCCGCTGGACGAGGCCGCGCTGACCGATCTGAGGACAGGTGCGGGCGCGGTCCAGGCCGGCAACGGTCTGGACGACAACAAGCCGGTCGCCATCATCCCGGAGTACTCCGCGGGCTGGTTCGGCCTGCCGGGACTCAACGGGCACCGGGACGGGCAGGACTTCTCCGCGTCCTTCCAGCTCACCGAGGTCGCGCAGTCCGGCAATGCGGTCCAGGTCTCCGCGACCGACCCGCAGGCCGGGTTGAGCCTCGCCCTGGTGATCGAGCTGACCGACTCCGGTCTGGTCCGGGCGAAGGCCGAGCTGACCAACACCGGTACTTCCGTCTACACGGTCGACCAGCTGCTGGTCGCTCTGCCGGTGCCGACCGAGGCGACCGAGCTGTTCGACATGACCGGCCGGCACATCGGTGAGCGGCACCCGCAGCGGCACGCGTTCACCCAGGGCGCGCACATCCGCGACAACCGCCGCGGCCGCACCGGCGCCGACGCCACTCTGCTGCTGATCGCCGGCACGCCCGGCTTCGACTTCGGCGCCGGCGAGCTCTGGGCCGTCCACACCGCCTGGAGCGGCAACCATCGCTCGTACGCCGAACGCGGCATGAGCGGGTACGCCGTGATCGGCGGCGGCGAACTGCTCCTCCCCGGTGAAGGCCGCCTCCAGCCCCAGGGTTCCTACAGCACTCCGTGGATCTACGGCTCCTACGGCATCGGCCTCGACCAGATGTCGACCCGCTTCCACGAGTACCTCCGTGCGCGCGACACCCACCCGAAGACCGACCGCCCGGTGGTACTGAACACCTGGGAGGCCGTGTACTTCGACCTGGATCTCGACAAGCTGAAGGCGCTCGCCGACGCGGCCGCCGAGGTCGGCGCCGAGCGGTTCGTACTCGACGACGGCTGGTTCCGCGGCCGCCGCGACGACCACGCGGGTCTCGGTGACTGGTACGTCGACGAAGGCATCTGGCCGAAGGGCCTGCACCCGCTCGTCGACCACGTCACCGGCCTCGGCCTGCAGTTCGGTCTGTGGTTCGAGCCGGAGATGGTCAACCCCGACTCCGACCTGGCCCGTGAGCACCCCGACTGGATCCTTGCCACCGGCAACCGGATGCCGCCGACCGCGCGGCACCAGCAAGGCCTGAACCTCGGCATCCCGGAGGCCTGGAACTACTTGCTCGAGCGGATCGACAGCATCCTGACCGAGTACGACATCAGCTACATCAAGTGGGACCACAACCGCGACTTCGTCGACAGCGGCAACCAGCAGACCGGTACGGCGGGCATCCACGA
Organism: Kribbella sp. NPDC051718; assembly: GCF_040681515.1. Taxonomy (NCBI): domain Bacteria; kingdom Bacillati; phylum Actinomycetota; class Actinomycetes; order Propionibacteriales; family Kribbellaceae; genus Kribbella; species Kribbella sp. NPDC051718. The sequence continues at coordinate 92,567 of NZ_JBFAYZ010000016.1, forward strand.
GCAGACGCTCGGCGTGTACGGGCTGCTGGACGAGCTAAAGCGCCGTCACCCCAAGGTCGAGATCGAGTCCTGCTCGTCCGGTGGTGCGCGGGTCGACCTGGCCATCCTCGAGCGCACCGACCGGGTCTGGGGCAGCGACAGCAACGACGCGCTGGAGCGCCAGAAGATCCAGCGCTACACCCAACTGCTGCTGCCACCGGAGCTGATCGGCTGCCACGTCGGACCGCCGAAGGCGCACACCACCGGCCGCACCCAGAGCCTCGCCTTCCGGGCGACCACGGCGCTGTTCGGCCACTTCGGCATCGAGTGGGACATCAGCCTGGCGTCCCCGGAAGAGCGCGAAGAGCTGGCCGGTTGGGTCGCCCTGCACAAGGCACTCCGCCCGCTGTTGCACACCGGCCGGGTAGTCCGCGCCGACCGCGGCTCGGACGACTTCCTCCTCCACGGAGTAGTAGCCCAGGACGGCTCCCGCGCGGTCTTCTCCGCAGTACAGGTAGCCCAGTCGATCACCTCCGACGTCGGCCGCGTCCGGCTGCCGGGTCTCGACAAGGACCGCGTCTACCGAGTCAGCAAGCTAGCCACCCCAGGCCCCCAGCCCCGCCACTCGGCTCCCTGGTGGGAGAACGGCAGCACAGTCCAACTCAACGGCGCAGCACTAGCGGCCGTCGGCGTACAGGTTCCGGCGCAGTGGCCTGAGAGTGCAGTACTACTTGAGGTCCAGGCGATCGACTAGCTCGCACTGCTGTAGCGACGGCTGGCGACCTGCCAATGCAACAGGGTGAGCAGGACGCCGACCGTCAGCAGTAGCGCGGCTGTTGAGAGCGCTGCGGCAGTACCGGTCAGAACGCCGACCGGTACTGCCGCGATCAGCCCGGCCGGTACGATCGTCGCCAGGACGAGCTGAACGGACTTCGGGAAGTACGTCTGCGGGTACTTCCCGGCCTCACGGGCTTGCTGCGCGACATCGTTGATGGGCGCCGCGCTCTCGGTCCAGAACGCGAGGTACGCGAGGTTGGCCCACAGCAGGCTGTAGCCGACGAAGCCGGTCGCGATCCAGATTGCTGCTTTGGCCAGCAGCGCCGGATCGATCGACAGGTGGGCCGCATGGGCACCGGCCGCGGCCAGGGCAAGCCCGGTGACGACCCGTCCGAACTCGGCCGGCTCCATCCATCGCAATAATGCGAAGAGCTGGGCGTTCACCGGGCGGATCAGGATCAGGTCGAGCTCACCCTGCCGGACGTAGGTGTCGATCCGGCGCAGGTTCGGTGCGACGAAGCAGTCCATCAGGCCGGTGCAGGCGCCGTACAGGCCGACGACGACGAGCGTCAACGGGCTGTTCCAGCCGGTCGCTGTGGTCGACATGCCGGTGAGGACGAGGACCGGGACCAGGCCGAGGACCAACTCGGCGGCGGACGCGATCGCGTTGATGATCGTCTGGCTGCGGAACTGCAGGTCGCGCCGAAGTGCTTGCCTCAGGCAACTCATCCACAGCCGTCCGTACCGCCTCATGCGCCGGCGCCCTGATAGCTGCGCAGCCCGAGCCGCCAGGTGACGATCGCGGCGCCGAGGAAGGCAGCGGACCAGCCGGCCTGCCAGCCGAAGCTGCCGGCCGTCGGGTCGCCCAGCAGCACCTCGAGGGGGAACGACACCATGAACCGGAACGGCTGGACCGCCAGGAATCCGGCGAAGGCCGGTGGAAACAGAGCGAGTGGGATGAGAGCGCCCGACAGCAGGCCCGAGACCAGGAACCGCAACCGGTTCACGGCCGTGACGTCCTCGAACCAGAACGCCAGCGAGCCGATCACCACATCCAGGGTGTAGGCCATGCCACCGGCCAGGGTCAGCGCGACTCCGAAGGCTAGCCACCGGCCGGGCGACGACGGGAGCTTGACCTGGTCGCGGAAGATGAGGCCGAGCCCGAGGGCCAGCGGGACCGCGAGCAGCAGTTTGATCAGCTTCTCGCCGAGGTTGTTGGCGAGGTTCGCCAGATGGGTCGAGCACGGCCGGACCAGCCAGCTGCTCAGCTTGCCCAGCCGGATGCTCTCGGCCATGAAGCCCGAGGTCCAGCTGGCGGTCAGCATCACGACCAGGCCGACCATCACCAGGTACGTCGTGAGGAACGTCTCGGTGATCGGCGGGGTCGCCCCCTGAGCGATGGCGCCGCGCCAGACGAGCAGCGAGATCGCCGGCGAGATGATGGTGGCGAGTTGGAGGAAGAGCAGCCACCAGCGGTAGGTCAGCGTCGTCGTGAGCTCGCGGGCGATCAGTACCCGGAGGATCCGTACGGTCCTCATGCATCCGCCGTGAAGAGCTTCGACATCACCTGGTCCAGGTCGTCGCCGTCGTGCGACCGGGCTCGCAATGCCGGGAGATCGCCGTCGAAGACGGGACGGCCGTGGTTGATCACGACGATCCGCTCGCACAGGGCGGCGACGTCGTTCATGTCGTGGCTGGTGAGGACGATCGTGGTTCCCAGGTCGCGGTTGAGCTCGGCCAGGAAGGTACGGACGGTGAGCTTGGCGACGACGTCGAGGCCGACGGTCGGTTCGTCCGCGAAGAGCAGTTCCGGGCCGTGCAGGAGGGCGAGCATCAGCTCGCAGCGCATCCGCTGGCCGAGGGAGAGCTTGCGGACCGGGATGTTGAGGATGTCCTGGATCTGCAGGCGGTGCGACAGGTCCTCGACGGTCTGGTCGAAGACTGGCTTGGCGAGGGCGTACATCTCCTTGTGGATCAGCAGGGAGTCGTACGTCGAGACGTCCCACCACAGCATCGACTTCTGACCGAAGACGACGGAGATCCGGGAGAGGAAGTCGTAGCCGCGCTTCGACGGGCGACGACCGAGTACTTCGAGCTCGCCGGCGGTCGGTCGCAGCAGGCCGCAGAGCATCTTGATCGTGGTCGTCTTGCCGGCGCCGTTCGGGCCGAGCAGACCGATCACCTGGCCGTGGGGCACGGTCAGGTCGAGCGCGTCGACCGCGACTCGCTCGTGGCGGTCCGGGCGGAACAGGCCTAGCACGGCGCCGCCCAGCCCTGGGCGTTGCTCGGTGTAGCGGTACGTCTTGGTCAGAGCTTTGGCCTGGATCGCGGACATGGGTCATCCAATCCGCGACCCCGCGCAGACTGGGGAGGTCGCAACACTGGAGAGCCGGAACGGCCTGCCGGCGACGCGCCCGAGGAGTTCGGGGCGACTCGGCCGAGCCTAACCGACGGCGCCTTTCGGTACATCTGATTTTCGGCCGCGTACGCCGCCGGGAGTAGTCGAGGTGTCGCCGTGGAGGGGACGCGGAGAACGGGGCTAGGGCGACACGATCGGTGCAGTCGGATCACTGCGAATACACCGAGGAGTGTCATGAACGAGGAGAAGCCGATTCGGATCGGCGATCAGGAGCGGGAGGAGGCTGTCTCGCGGCTGGGTGCGCACTACGAAGCCGGGCGGCTGAGTGCTGATGAGCACCAGGAGCGGGTCGGCGAGGCGTTGCAGGCGAAGACGCAGGCCGATTTGGCGGCGCTCTTTGCGGACCTACCGGGGGAGTCGACTGCCGGCCCGCAGCAGGGTGCTGAGCCGCGGGGGCAGGGGGTCTGGAGTGGGCGTGGCGGAGCGCAGTACGGGCCGCCGTGGGCTGGGCGGGGGCCGCTGGGGCGGATCCCGTTGCCGTTGTTGATTGTGCTGGGTGTTGTTGGGGTGCTGGCGTCGATTGCCTGCACAGTGCTGGGTGGGCATCCGCCGTTCTTGCCGTTGGTGTTGCTGGTGGTCGGTGTGGTGATCGCCAAGAAGCGTCGGCAGGAGCGGCGGGCATGAGGGCGGCGTACCGGGTACTGGCGTCGTTGATCGCGATCTCCGTGGTGCTGCAGGTGGCGTCGATCGCGCTGGCCGGGTTCACGATCGCCAGCGATGCCGAGGACGGGACGACGATCGGGGCCGACTACAGCAACTTCGGGCAGAGCTATCACAGCATCGCCGGTACTGCGATCGCCGTGCTCGCGCTCGTCTTCCTGATCGTGTCCTTCCTGACCGACGTACCGCGTGGCCGTGCCCTGGCGGGGATCGTGCTCGGGTTGGTGGTACTGCAGTTCGTGCTCGCCGTCGTGTCGTTCGGGCTGCCGGCGCTCGGCATCCTGCACGGCATCAACGGACTCGCGATCGCCGCCGTCGCAGGGATGGCCTCCAGCAGGGCAGCGACCCCAAGCCAGCCGGCCAGTGCGTAAGTGGAGGGGACGGCTGATCGCCCTGGGGGTGACGCTGGCGGTACTCGTACCGCTGGCGTACCTCTGGGCGACCAGCCTCGTCCCGAACAACTACTCGGCGATGGACATGGGGTACGCCGACTACGGCGGCGGCCCGTCGATGGCCGGCCACATGCATCACGGCGGGATGAGCGTCACCGACCTGACCGGCCCACGTGATGGCAAGCCGGACGAGGCCGTCACGCTGGTCGCGCGGAAGCAGAAGTTCTCCCTCACGAGTGGTGAAGCGGTCGACGGATTCACCCTCAACGGCTCGTCGCCCGGCCCGCTGATCCAAGCCAGGCAAGGCGATCTCGTCGAGGTCACGCTGGTCAACGAGTCGGTACCGGACGGCGCGACCCTGCACTGGCACGGGATCGACGTACCGAACGCGGAGGACGGCGTCGCCGGCGTCACTCAGGATGCGGTGCCGGTCGGTGGCAAGCACGTCTATCGCTTCAGAGCGGACCACCAAGGGACGTACTGGTATCACTCGCACCAGGTGTCGAGCGAGGAGGTCCGCGACGGCCTGTTCGGCACGATCGTCATCGGCGGCGCGCCGGACGACGTGATCGCCGCGATCCACACCTATGACGGCAAACGCACGATCAACGGCCGAACCGGCCAGCAGCGGCTAGTCGTTGCTGCAGGCAAGAAGATCAGAGTCCGGGTCATCAACACGGACAACACGCTCGTACGGACCGGGCTCGCCGGCGCGGAGTACAAGGTGGTCGCTGTCGACGGCCGAGACGTGCACGGCCCAGCGCCGACAACCGCAGCATTTCCTCTGGCCGCAGGTGCGAGAGTCGACCTCGAAACCATGGTGCCCGCAGCCGGAGCGCTGAAGCTCGAGGCCGGCACGGTGTCGTTGCTCCTGGGAGCCGGCGACGATCCAGGATCGTTGCCTGACGCAACCGTTGACCTGCTGACCTACGGTACGCCGGCGCCGCTCGGCCTCGATCCGGCGAAGGCGGATCGGCGGTTCGAGTACAAGATCGGGCGCACGCCAGGCTTTCTCGATGGGGTGCCCGGCCTGTGGTGGACGATCAACGGGCACAAGTTCCCCGACGTACCGATGTTCATGGTCGCCGAGGGGGATGTGGTGGTGATGACGATCAGCAACTCCAGCGGGCAGGCGCATCCGATGCACCTGCACGGTCACCACGCGGTCGTGCTGTCCAGGAACGGGGTCGCGGCGAGCGGGTCGCCGTGGTGGATCGACACTTTGGAGGTGGGGGACAAGGAGACGTACGAGATCGCCTTCGTCGCCGACAACCCGGGCGTCTGGATGGACCACTGTCACAACCTGCCGCACGCGTCGGAGGGGTTGATGACGCATCTGGCCTACGAGGGCGTCAGTACGCCGTACCGGGTGGGTGGCACCAGCCACAACAAGCCTGAGTGACCTATTGATCGATGGAAATGGATCGTTCTATAGTTCCGGATCATGGCTGAGTTGACCAGCAGGCCGCTCGACCCGAGCACCTGGCCCGACTTCGCCCGGCTGGTCGAGGACCACCGGGGAGTCTGGGGTGGGTGCTGGTGCATGGGCTTCCATCCCGACGGGCTCAAGGGCAAGAACGCCGAGCAGAACCGCGCGGAGAAGGAAGAGCGGGTGAAGACCGGGCAGACGCATGCGGCGCTGGTCTTCGACGGCGACGACTGCGTGGGGTGGTGCCAGTACGGGCCGACGGCCGAGCTGACCCAGATCAAGCATCGCAAGGTGTACGAGAAGGAACTGACCGTGCTGCCGGACTGGCGCATCACCTGCTTCTTCGTCGCCAACAAGCGCCGGCGGCAGGGCATCGCGGCGGCAGCCCTGGCCGGTGCTCTGCAGCAGATCGAGCAGGCAGGCGGCGGTACGGTCGAGAGCTATCCGGAAGACACCACCGACCGCAAGACCTCCGGCTCGTTCCTCCACAACGGCACCCTCGCCATGTTCGAACGCGAAGGCTTCACCCGCACCCGCCAGATCGGCAAACACGCCTGGGTCGTCACCAAGAAGCTCACCTGAGGAACCCCAGGCCGACTCGTGTCGTCTACTGGACGAGATGAGCGACGACGACGGTACCGACGACCTCTACGGAAGACAGCTCGCACTACTACTGCTGTTCTTCGGCGGTACCGCCGGACTGCTGCTGCTGATCGCCTGGGCGGCGAGGCCCAACTGGATGTGGGACGGGCCTCTGGTCGCCTTCGCGATCGCCGGCGGCGCCTGCTACCCGGCACGGTTCATGGTCGAGCGGTTCGCTTGGTGGAAGCGGCTCGAGCAGCCGACCCGGTGGACGGTCGCACGGCGCGAGCGGGCCGCGGAACGCGAACGGAAGCTCCAGCGGGAGTACCGGCAGCAGGAGCGCGACGCGCAAGCGCGCGAGGGCCAGGGGCGGCACACCGCGCGGAGACGGTTGCGGGTCGGCACTCTCCTGGTGAGGCTTCTCGGTCTGGTGCTGGTGCTGGGGTCGCTGGCGATCGTTCCGCTCGGCGTGAGGTCGGGTCGCGCCGACGAGCACCTCGCCGGATCGGCGCCGTTGCAACAGGCGGTGGTGGTCTCGGTCGAGGAGGACAAGTGGTCGAAGAGCGGCGACCTCACGATCAAGGTCGCCCGCCCCGGTGACGGTGGGACCGTCGAGATCTACGGAGCCGACGAAATCGATCCGCGTCCGGCGGCCGGCGACAAGATCGGCGTGTACGTCGACCCGGACGACCCCGAGAACGTGCTCGCTGCCGACGCGGACTGGGTCATGCACTGGTACTGGTACCTGGTCTGGATCGTCATCAGCCTCGTCGCCTTGTGGTTCAGCAGCATGCTGCTGCTGTGGTGATCACGTCGAGCACGAGGCCGAGCTGCTGCGTCAGGTGCTGCCGGAATCAGGCGGAGATGGTTGCCCTTAACAACAGTTGGCGGCAGGCGGCGTCCAGGGCAGCCCGCTGGGAGGCGTAGAAGCCGTGCCAGTAGGGCTCGTCCGGCTGGAGGTCGCCGTGCTCGCCGATGTCGGCGTACCAGTCGCAGCCGGCTCGGAAGACCCGTGCGTGCAGGTGGATCTCTGTGTCAAGGTCGCTCATCGCTCGCATCCCCGTGAAGTCGAGAAACAGCCAACGAAAACCTGTCTCCATCATGAAACGGGCAGTCGCCGAAACCCCGGCTCGACACGCGGGCAGGCTCGAACGGGTCAGTCGGCAGGCTGGGAGAGGACCAGGACGGTGATGCGCTGGGCCGAGTTGTTGGCGAAGCCGCCCCGGTTCCAGGGCGCCTCGATCGGCTGGACCCGGCCGCTGGCGTCGTGGGCGCGGACGGTGAGGACGTGTTCGCCGGGGACGGCGTCCCAGTCGAAGGAGAAGCCGCGCCAGGACAGGTCGTTGCTGTCGGCATCGAGTTTCGCGTCCTGCCAGCTGACACCGGCGTCGACGCTGACCTCGACCCGCTCGATCGGTGCCCAGCCGGACCAGGCGCGGCCCTGCAGGACGACCGGTCCGGCGGGGACGAAGCGGTGCCGGCTCATGAAGTCCGGGTGGCCGGGTGGGATCAGCAGCGCGCGTGGCTCGATCCGGGTGATCCCGACGCCGACCTCGTTCGGCTCCTGCCGGATCCGGTACGCGACCGCGTTCTGGTACCCGGTGAACTCGTGGTCGATCAGCTCGATCGAGCGCAACCACTTCACGCTCGCCATCCCGTACCAGCCGGGCATGATCAGCCGTAGGGGATACCCGTGCTGCGGTGGCAGCGGCGCACCGTTCATCTCCCAGGCGACGATCGCGCCCGAGTCGAGCGCCTCGGTGACGGTCAGCCCGCGCTGGTAGTCCTGCTCGATGCCGCGCTCGAACCCGTGGTCCGCGCCGGTGAACACCACGTCGATCGCATCCTTGCGGATCCCGGCCGCCCGGATCAGCCCGGCCAGCGGTACGCCGGTCCACTCCGCCGTGCCGACCGCTTCCATCAACCAGGGCTGGCTGATCGGCCGCGGATGCAACCCGGCCCGGCCGTTGCCCGCGCACTCCAACGTCACCCGGACGGTCTGCCGGCCCATCGCCCGCAACTCGGTCATCCCGAACGACAGTGGTTGCTCGACGCAACCATCGACGGTCAGCCGCCAGTTGGCCGCGCTGGCCGCCGGAATGTCGTAGTGCACCAGCACGTAGTGCAGCCCGGCCGGCGTCAGGTCGTACCGCAACGCCTCCAACGGCATGCCGTGGTTCCGGGCCGCCAGTTGCAGCTCGTCCCCGGTGATGCCCTCCCCGGTATCCGCCAACCGCCCTTTGCCACTGAACTGCTCGATCGACATATCAGCCCCCTGATGCCACCTTAAATCAAAGGTGTTGTCAGAGCCATCCGTTGTCGATGGCGATCCGGGCGGCCTCGGCGCGGGTGCGGGCGCCGGTTTTGCCGATCGCGGCGGAGAGGTGGTTGCGGACGGTGCCTTCGGACAGATGGAGTCCGCGGGCGATGTCGGCGACGGTGCCGCCTTCGCGGGCGGCGCGGAGTACGTCGGATTCGCGGGCGGTCAATGGGCTGGTGCCGGCGACCAGGGTCTCGGCGGCCAAGGATGGGTCGACGACGCGCAGGCCTTGGTGGACCCGGCGTACGGCGTCGGCGAGCTGGGCCGCGGGGGTGTCCTTGACGACGAAGCCGGCCGCACCGGCCTCCATCGCGCGACGCAGGTACCCCGGCCGGCCGAACGTCGTCACCATCAGTACCCGAACCTCCGGTACTGCGCGACGCAACGCGGCCGCCGCCTCGATCCCGTCGAGCCCGGGCATCTCGACGTCGAGCAGTGCCACGTCGGGCTTGGTCGACCGGACCGCCTCGACCACCTCGTCGCCGCGGCCGACCTCGGAGACCACCTCGAGATCTGGTTCGAGATCCAGTAGCGCGGCGAGCGCGCCCCGGACCAGCGCCTGGTCGTCAGCGATCAGCAGCCGTATCGTCACGAGGCAACTCTGACAGCCAACCGGAAGCCGCCACCCGGCGCGGTCCCGATCTGCACGCTCGCCCCAGCCTCGTCGGCCCGTTCACGCAGCCCGACCAGCCCGTGCCCGGACGCACCACCGCCAGGCGTCGGCCCCTTGCCGTCATCCAGTACTTCGACCTGCTGCGCGGCCAGCTTGATCGTGCACTTCTTCGCCCCGGAGTGCCGGACCACGTTCGTCACGCCCTCCCGCACCACCCACGCGAACAACTCGCGATTCGCCTCCGGCACCTCGTCCATCACGGTCGGCAGCTCGGCCTTGATCTCGGCGGCCTGCAACGCCGACCGCGCGGACACGAGCTCTCCGGCCAGGCTCAACTCCCGGTACCCGGCGACGGCGGCCCGTACGTCGGCCAGCGCCGCGCGGGCCAGCCTCTCGACATCGGCGACCTCAGCGGCAGCGCGGTCCGGATGCCCCTCGATCAGCCGCCCGGCCAGCTCCGCCTTCACCGTGATCACCGTCAGCGAGTGCCCGAGGATGTCGTGCAGATCCCGGGCGAACCGGCCGCGCTCCTCCTGTACTGCGAGCTCCGCGAACTCCTTGCGCGCCACCGCCAGCTCGACGCTGCGCAGCATCGCCCGGCGCATCGCGAAGACCGCGAGCCCGCCGAGCACGATCGCCAGGCTGTAGCTGCCATCGTCCTTCCACCCCGGAACTGTTCGCAGCACCAGCTCGGCGAGTGCCAGCAGGCCGACCCCGAGCGCGACGCCGAACCGGAGCGGCAGGATCATCATGCCCATCGCCTCGACGAAAACCAGCGTGGTCAGCGCGCTCTCGCCGGCCGCCGGCAGCATCAGGGCGCCGAGCCCGAGCAGCACCACGACGAAGCCGATCTGGAGCCCGATCGGCGCCTTCACCCGGGCCATGTTCCGGGCCCGGGCGTACCAGAAGAAGCCCATGTAGGCGACGACGAACAAGACGATCGCCGCCAGCCCGAGGACCCGCTCGGCCATGTTGTCGTGCTTCACGATGTTCTCGAACGGCTTGTTCAGGAAGAACAGCCAGACGCCCGCCATCAGCCAGCCGAAGCCGGGCCGGCGGCGGACGCTGTCGAGCCCGTCGCCGATGGCCTCGAACCGGTCCACCGGCGACGGCTGCTGGGAAGTGCTCACGAGTTCACGCTAACCGGTCGGTGCTCAGGCGCGGGCGGTGTCGGCGCGGTACCGCCGCAGTGCGATGAAACCGAGAACGACGGTCCAGGCCAGCACCACCAGCACCGCGTTCATGTCCAGGCCGTTCTGCGACAGGGCGCTGCGGGAGCTCTGCCCGGTCCAGTACGCCGGGGTCAGCTGGGCGATGTGCTTCATCAGCGACGGCATCGAGTCGACCGGCAGCCACAGTCCGCCGAAGGCCGCGATCAGCATCGTGCTCAGACCGGTGATCGGCTGCACGCTGTCCGGCTTGGCGACGTACCCGATGACCAGGCCGATCGCCGCGAACGGCAGCGCGCCGAGCCAGGAGACCAGCGCCACGGAGACCCACTGGGAGACGCTCAGGTGCACGTCGCCGACCGTCATCCCGAAGAGGAAGACGACCACCAGCGGCGGGATCGCCAGCAGCAGCGACAGGATCACCTTGGAGATCACGTACGCCTGCGGCTTCAGCGGGGTGAGCCGCAGGGTACGGTTCCACCCGCCGTCGCGCTCGGCGGCGATGATGCCGCCGCTGCTCATCGCGGCCGACATCGAACCGAAGATCGCCATGCTCACCATCACGTAGGCGATCGCCGAGATGCCGCTCTCGCTGGCGTCCTTGGGGATGGTCAGGCCGAAGATGGCGAACAGGATCACCGGCATCAGGATCGCGAAGATCACCACCCGCCGGTTGCGCAGCGTGCGCCGGATGTCGAATTTCAGGTAGTCGAGGTTCATGCCAGGGTCTCCTGCTCAGCGCTGAGTGCCAGTACGGCGTCCTCGAGGTCGGCCGAGGTCACCTCGATGTCATGGGCCGGTGTGTTGGTCAGCAGATAGCGCAGCGTGTCGTCGGAGTCGCCGCACTGCAGCAGCACGACGTCGCCGCGAGTCTCCACATTCCGTACTCCGGGCAGCGACGCCAGCATGGCGAGGTCGGCACCCGGTACGGTCGCGCGGATCGTCCGGCCGGACACACTCGCCTTGATCTGCGCGGCGGTACCGTCGGCGACGACCCGGCCGCTGCGCATCAGCACCACGCGGTCGGCGTACGCGTCGGCCTCTTCCAGGTAGTGGGTGGCGAACAGTACGGTCCGGCCGCGGGCCGTCTCGGCGTGCATCGAGGCCCAGAAGTCACGCCGGGACTCGACATCCATCCCGGTGGTCGGCTCGTCGAGCACGATCAGGTCGGGCTGCGGGATGATCGCCATCGCGAACCGGACCCGCTGCTTCTGCCCGCCGGACAGGCCCTTCATCTTGCGGCCGTACAGGTCCGCGATCCCGGCCGCTTCGAGCGCCGCGGCGACCGGCATCGGGTCCTTGTGCAACCCAGCGACCAGGTTCAGCAGCTCGCCGACCTTCGCGTCCTCGATGATGCCGCCGCTCTGCAGCATCACGCCGATCCGGCTCGCGGCGATCGCCTCGGCCGGTGACGTGCCGTAGACCTGGACGCTGCCCTGGTCCGGGCGGACCAGGCCGAGCAGCATCTCGATCGTGGTCGACTTGCCGGCGCCGTTCGGGCCCAGCATCGCCACCACCTCGCCCGAGCGGATCGTCAGGTCCACCCCGGCGACAGCCTGTACGTTGCCGTACCTCTTGGTCACACCGCTCAGGGTGACCGCAGTCGTTGTCGTCATACCCAGGATGCTGCCGGTGCATGGCGTCCCGGCCCTGGATCGGCCGTCACGACCCACCTATGACATCCGTCAGCGCCAACTCAGGGTTGGGGGTCAGGGTCCACCCAAGCTGCAGCAGCTCCCCGCGCTGCGCGCGGGGAGCTGCTGGTTAGAGGAGGCGGTCAGCCGAGGGGCGGCTGGCCGGTCAGTTGGGTCAGGCTGGGAGGGTCCAGAGCTGGTTGGCGCTGCCTGCGCAGGTCCAGATCTGCAGCCGGGTGCCGTCGGCCGAGCTCTGGCCGGTGGCGTCGAGGCACTTGCCGGAGTTGGGGTTGAGCAGGTTGCCGTTCGACTGGGCCTGCCACCCCTGGGCTCCGGTGCCGTTGCAGTCGTAGAGCTGGACGAGCGAGCCGTTCGCAGTACCGGCTGCGGCGACGTCCAGACACTTGCCCAGGGCACGGATCGTGCCGTCGGTGCCGACCGTCCAGGTCTGCGCGGTGCTGCTGTTGCAGGTCCAGAGCTGGACCGCGGTGCCGTTCGCGCTGTTCCCGCCGGCGACGTCGACGCACTTGCCGGCGATGCCCTTGATCGGGCCGGTCTTGCCGCCGGTCGGCGGAGTACCGGTACCACCTGCCGCGTCGAAGATCGCGCTGACCAGCGAGGTGCTGCCGGTCGTGTCCTGGGACAGCTCCCAGTTCATGATGCCGCCGGCGTTGGCCACCGCCCACGTGGTCTTGCGCTTGATCGTGGGGATGCCGTTGTAGCACTGCTGGGCGCCGTTGGCCTGGATGCAGTCGACGTTCGCGTTGTTGGGGTTCATCGCGACGATCTGCGAGTAGGTCAGGTAGCCCGGGCGGCTGTAGAACGGCACGCCGAGCACGGTCTTGGCCTTCGGCAGGCCACGGTTCTTCCAGAAGTTCGCCGAGGCGATCGACCAGTCGTAGTTGGCGTGCGGGCTGCCGCCGTCGTAGGCCATGATGTTCAGCCAGTCGACGTAGCCGAAGACGGCCGGCTGGACGCCGTTGGCGGTACCACCCTCGGACACCACCGCGGCGGTGAGCAGCTTGCCCTGGCCGTGCAGCGTGTTGCTCAGCTGCTGCATCAGCAGGGTGTAGTGGTCGCCCGAGGCGCCCGGGTCCGGGTACTCCCAGTCGATGTCGACGCCGTCCAGGCCGTACTGGTTGATCAGGCCCATCACGGCGTTGGTGAAGGTGGTCCGGCCGCCGGAGCTGGCCGCGAACGACTCGAACGCGGAGTCGTTGCCGTCGTTCCAGCCACCGATCGACAGCGAGACCTTGACCCCGTTGGCGTGCGCGGAGCTCACCAGCGAGGACAGCTTGCCGCCGTCCGGGACTCCTTGCAGGGTGCCGTTGGAGTTCGGCAGGACGAACGCGTAGTTGATGTGGGTCAGCTTGCTGAACTGGACGGCGCTGACGCTGCCGGCCCACGACGGCAGGTAGCCGATGCTCTTGAAGCCGGCGGGTAGCGCGGCGGTGGCGCTGCTCGCGGTGACAGCGGTCGGGGCGGCGTCGGCCTTCGGGGCCGGGGCGAAGGTTGCTATCAACCCGGCGGTGCCGGTCGCGAGCGCGAGGGCCGCGATGGCCACCCGACTTCGGAGCTTCATCCTTGACGACTTCATGGGGGCGGTGTCCTTTCGGATGGACCCTCGCGCCGCACCCGGATGGCTCACACAGATCGACGACAGCCGCTCGGTCGCGGGCAGAGGCGATCGAGCGGTGGCATCTTCTCAAGCACCTTCCGGGGGCGGCTGTTGCGAAGGTGAATATAGAAGAGATCTGACCGAAGTCATGGTTAGTTTGCTCGGATGTCTGACCGCCGTCAAGACGTCATGACGGTTCAGAATGCGCATTCTCGCGGTTGAGATCCCATGTTTAGATGTCCGGCGCCTCGGAATGGGAGGTGCGGGTGATGCTGATCGAGGCCGCTACGACACAAGCCATGCCGGCCAGCTGGATGACCGCGAGGCGCTGGCCGAGGATCAGGAAACCGGCGGTGGCGCCGACGGCCGGCTCGATGCTCATCAGGATGCCGAAGACGACCGGCTTCATCCGGCGCAGCGCCAGCGTCTCGAGTGAGTAGGGGAGTACCGACGAGAGGACGGCGATCGCCAGGCCGATCGCGAGCGAGTGCCAGTGCAGCAGCTCGCTGCCCGCGCTGATCAGGCCGATGGGTGCGGTGATGAGGGTGCTGACGATCATGGAGAGGGCAAGGCCGTCGAGTTGGGCGAAGCGCCGGCCGGTCTCCGCGCTGAGCAGGATGTAGCCGGCCCAGAACGCACCGGCCAGCCCGGCGAATCCCACGCCGAGCCAGTCGACCTTGCCCAGCTCATGCCCGTTCACCAGTACTACGCCGAGCGCGGCGCCGGCGACGGCGAACAGGTCCCGGCGTTTGCGCGACATCGCGGCGGCCAGGCCGAGCGGACCGATGAACTCGATGGTGACGGCGACGCCCAGCGGCAATCGCTCCAGGGACAGGTAGAACGACAGGTTCATCAGCCCGAGCACGATGCCGAAGGCAACAACTGCGAGGAAGTCCCGCTTGGTGCGGTTGCGGAGGCTCGGCCGGGCGATCAGCAGGAGGATCGGCACTGCCAGGGCCAGTCGCAGCGAAACGGTGCCCGCGGCCCCGAGTTGCTGGATCAGCTTGGCCGCCAGCGCGCCACCGAACTGCACGGACACCACGCCACCCAGCACCATCGCCGTCGGCGGCACCCGAAATGTACGCACAAACCGAATCAGATCACGTGGGGGTGGGGGAGGCGGACCGCCACCCCATCAATGCCGGGGAAGGCGCGGTCGGCCAGGCGCGGTCGGGGCGAGGGGTGGGGTGGTTGATGGGGTGGCGGTGCGGGCCCCTAACCCCGCAGGGAGTCGAGCCCTCGCCAGAGGAGTTGCTGGAGGGTGGTGGCCAGCTTCCCCGGGGTGGGGGAGCCGCCGTTGCGGGTGCGCCAGATGGCGAGGCGTTCGGTGGCGCCGGAGACCGATTGGGCGACGATTTGAATCTCTTCCTCGTCGTGCTGGTGATCCGCGGGCAGGTTGAGGCGGACCATCGTCGCGATCAGGGCGACGAACTCGGCGCGGACCTCGTCGGCGGCCTGCGCGGCGGGGCCGGCGGCCAGCATGCCTTCGTCGACCATCACCGACCAGGCCCGCGGGTGCTCGTCGAGGAACCTGAACCAGGCGACGAAGCCGGCGTACATGGCCTGTTCGGGGTCGGCGGCGGCGAGGACGGCGTCGGAGACGGCGTCCAGGAGTTGGGCGCGCAGGCGGGAGAGGCAGGCGAGGAACAGGCCGTCCTTCGAGCCGTAGTACTGGTAGACGAGCGGTTTGGAGACGCCGACCGCGGCGGCGATGTCGTCCATCGAGGTGCCCTGGTAGCCACGCTCGCCGAAGATCCGCTCGGCTGCGTCGAGGATCTCCCGCTCCCGGGCGGCGCGATCCCGCCGCCGCTTCACCGGTACTGGGCTGTCCGTGGTCGAGGTCACTTGCACACTCTAACTGACCCGGAGTAACTTACTGAGAGTAAGTTCAGTCAGTCGGCCTTCTGGAGGGTTCCTCATGACCGCTCAGCAGCACCGGATCGTGGTGATCGGCACCGGGTTCGCCGGGATCGGGATGGCGGTCGGGCTCAAACAGGCCGGCTACCACGACTTCGTCGTACTGGAGCGGGCCGACGATGTCGGCGGGACCTGGCGGGACAACACCTACCCGGGCTGCCGCTGCGACGTCCCCTCGCACCTGTACTCCTTCTCCTTCGCGCCCAACCCGGACTGGTCGAGCACGTTCTCGCCGCAGCCCGAGATCGAGGCGTACCTGCAGAAGGTGACCGACGGCTTCCGGGTCCGCCCGCACATCCGCTTCGGCCATGCGGTCGAGTCGGCGCACTGGCAGGGCGACCACTGGCTGATTCACACGAATCAGGGCGACTTCACCGCCGACGTACTGCTGTCCGGGATGGGCCCGCTGGCCGAGCCGTCGGTCCCCAAGCTGCCTGGGATCGAACAGTTCGAGGGCGAGGTCTTCCACTCCGCGCAGTGGAACCACGACCTCGACCTGAGCGGCCGCAAGGTGGCCGTGATCGGCACGGGCGCGTCGGCGATCCAGTTCGTACCGGCGATCCAGCCGGACGTCGAGGAGTTGCATTTGTTCCAGCGGACGCCGCCGTGGGTGATGCCTCGGCCGGACCGCAAGATCACCGCCGCCGAGAAGCGCATCTACCGCGCGTTTCCCCTTGTGCAGAAGGCCGTCCGGGCCGGGATCTACTGGAGTCGCGAGTCGCTCGTGCTCGGTTTCGCCAAGCTCCCCGCGATGATGAAGCAAGGCCAGAAGATCGCCGAACGCCACCTCGCTCAGCAGATCCGCGACCCCGAGTTGCGCGCGAAGCTGACGCCGGACTTCACCCTCGGCTGCAAGCGGGTGCTGATCTCCGACGACTACTACCCGGCCGTCGCCCAGCCGAACGTCGACGTCGTCACCGACGCGATCACCGAGGTCACCCCGACCGGGATCGTCACCGACGACGGCGTGAAGCACGAGGTCGACACGATCATCTACGGCACCGGATTCCGGGTCACCGACCTGCCGGTGATGGACATGCTGCACGGCCGCGACGGCAAGATGCTGCGCGAGGCGTGGAGCGACGGGATGGAGGCGCATCTCGGTACTGCGATCGCCGGCTTCCCCAACTTCTTCCTGCTGATCGGGCCCAACACCGGGCTCGGGCACAGCTCGATGGTGTTCATGATCGAATCGCAGATCGCCTACATCCTGGATGCGCTGCGCACGATGGACGCCACTGGGCTGCGGGAGGTCGAGGTCCGGCCGGAGGTTCAGCGGGAGTTCGTCGACGGTGTGCGGTCGTCGATGCGGAACACGATCTGGACCCGCGGCGGCTGCACGAGCTGGTACCTGGACTCCGCCGGCCGCAACACCACGCTCTGGCCGTCCTTCACCTTCCGCTTCCGGCAGCTGACCAGGCACTTCGACGCGTCGGAGTACAGCACCCGCTGAGCGATCTCTCGCTATGTGACATCGATCGTGTTACATTCGATCGGTCAGATAGCGAGTCGATCGGAGGGCGCCGTGACGCTGCTGCTCCCGCTGCACGGCATCGGTGGCCGGGGCGACCTGCCGGTACCGCTCTGGCTCGCCATCTACTCGGCCGCCGCCGCGGTAGCCGTCTCCTTCTTCGCCCTAGCCGCCTTCTGGTCAAAACCCCACTTCGAACTCACCGCCGGTACGCCGCTCGCTGGGCTGACCCGCGTGGTCGACAACCGGGTCTTTCGGTGGTTGCTCAAGGCAATCGGGTTGGTTGCGCTGGCACTGCTGGTTGGGGTGGCGTGGTTCGGGAGCGATTCACCGAGTCTCAATCCGGCACCGACTTGGCTCTACGTCTCGATCTGGGTCGGGATCATCCCGGTGTCGCTGCTCTTCGGACCGGTCTGGCGGCTGGCCAATCCGTTGCGCGCGATCGCCGGGCTGGTGCCGCGGACGGCGTACCGATCGATGCCGGGCGGGATTGCCTATTGGCCGGCGGTCGCGGGGTTGTTCGGGTTTCTGTGGCTCGAGCTGGTCTTCCCCGACGGCTCGGAGCCGCTCGTCGTCGCCGTCTTCGTGACCGGCTACGCAGTGGTGAATGTTGCCGCAGGCATCGTTTACGGTCCGCGCTGGTTCGCGATCGGCGACAGCTTCGAGGTGTACGCCGAGGTGCTCGCCAAGCTCAGCCCGTTGGGGCGTGGTGATCGGCGCCGGCTCGTACTGCGCAATCCGCTCGCGGGGCTCGCCACGATCCCGCAGGAGCGGGGGATGGTCGCGCTGCTGTGTCTGCTGCTCGGCTCGACCGCCTTCGACGGCATCAGCCGGTGGTCGGCTTGGACCAACCGAACCGGTGAGCTTGGGCATGGCGGACATCTGCTCGTCTACACGCTCGGCTTGCTGGCCGCTGTCGCCGTTGTGTCGACGCTCTTCCTGCTGGCGGCGCGCGCGACGGGGGCGGCTCGGATCAGGCCGGGTGGCCGGGGCAATGCGGGTTTGCCTGGAGCGTTCGTGCACTCGCTGGTGCCGATCGCGATCGGATACGCGGTGGCACATTACTTCTCGTTCGCGATGTTCCAGGGGCAGGAAGGTTTGCTGCTGGCAACGGATCCGTTCGGCCGGGGCTGGGACCTGCTGGGCGTGGGGACGACGCGGATCGACTATGCGTTCCTGGGGACCGGGCTGATCGCGGCGGTCCAGATCGGCGCGATCGTGCTCGGACACGTGCTCGGGGTGGTGTCCGCGCATGATCGCGCGACCCACCTGTTCCGGCGGCGGCAGCTGCGGCGGGCGCAGTACCCGATGCTGGCGGCGATGGTCGCCTTCACCGCCGGCGGGATCGCGCTGGTGACGGCCTCATGATCGCCTTGCACCTGGGTGGTGTGCCCGAGATGGCGATGTTCCTCGGGCCCATCCTGCTGATCATCGCGTTCGTCCGGATCGCCCGCCGCAACGACGAAAACGCCGTCGACGACGAGGATGACTGGGACGCCGACCTCGGCGACCTCGAGAAGCCGGCTAGCGAACCTTCACCGCAGCTGCCCGACCGGTCCTGAGGTTGCGCCCGTCGCTGACCTGGACGTGGTAGCTGACCGTCTTGCCGCTCTTCACCTTCGTGTCGGTGAAGGTCGTCACGGCCGGCTTCGTCCACGAGTAGGAGTTGCGCTTCCAGCTCGCGACCTTGGTGGTGCCGCGGAAGAGCGAGTAGATCAGCGAGATGTTGTCCGCGTCGACCACGGTCGGGAAGCTGACCGTCGCCTTGTTCCTGACCGTGCTGGACACCTTCGGCGCGGCAGGCAGGTTCGGCCGTGAGCCGCCGGCGGCGTTGGTGAAGCGCGCGAGCCCCTGCTGGATGCCCCCGTTGACGCGGGTGAAGTCGCCGCCGACCCACAGGTCGTTGCCGCCGGAGGCGAACGCGAGCGGCCCGACTTCCGTCGTACCGCCTGCGTCGGTGTTCGGGTACCACGGGCCGAGCTTGCCGTTGATCGTGCTCTCGACCAGCAGGTGGTGCATGCCGGTACCGTCCTTGAAGCCACCGTCACGGCTGCAGTCGTGCGCGTGGGAACCCTTGTAGAGCCAGTTCCCGATCGCCTTGATCGCCTCGGTCGCGCCCAGGCAGTGGCTCTGCCAGAGCAGCTTGCCGGTGGCCGCGTCGGCGGCAAGTACGCCGTCGTAGCAGCCCAGCCCGCTGCCGGCGTTGGAGACGAACACCTTGCTGCCGAGCGTGTCGATGTCCTTGACCCGGCTCTGGCAGTCGGGCGACGGCTCCGGGATCGCGGCCGCGGCCGGCATCCTCATCGGGGCGCCGGTCGTCGGGCTCACCATCGCCAGCGCGTAGTGGTCCTCGCCCTGGATCTCGCTGAAGCCGCCGCCGATGAAGACCCGCCTGCCGCTGTCGGACAGGTCGATCGCGTACACGTCGTCGTCGGCGTCCGGATCCCACGGCAGCAGCGCGCCGGTGGACAGGGTGACGGCGGCGACATTGTTGCGCTCGGTGTTGTCCACCCGGCCGAACGAGCCGCCGAAGTACACGCTGTTGCCGCCGATCGCGAGCGCGGAGACCCGGTACGCGACCGCCGGATGCCAGCCGACGACGAGCTTGCCGGTGGCGACGCTGAACATCGCGAGATGCTTGCGGGCGAGCCCGTTGACGGTGGTGAAGTCGCCGCCGACGACGACCCAGCGACCGTTCGGGCTGGTCGCGATCGACCACACGGCGCCGTTCAGCTTCGGCGCGAAGGCCAGCGGTTTGCCGGTGGTGCGGTTGAAGGCGGCCAGGTACGTCCGTACCGCCTCGCCCTTGCCGGCGGCCATGCCTGGCTGCCGGATCCGGGTGAACAGCCCACCGGCGTACACGGTGTTGCCCGCGACGCCCAGCGCGTTGACGCTCGCGTTGGTCTGCCAGGCCAGCTGCTTGACCGCCGACAACGCCGAGCCGAAGCCCGGTCCGGGGTTGGCGGTCGCGGCCACGACGGGCCGTCCCGAGGGGATCAGTGCCGCGGCGATCACGGCCACGGCGGTGACCAATACCAGTACTGCCTTCTTCATGTACGTCCTCAGGCCGAGCCGAGCAATCGTGACATAGTGCAACCAAACGATAACTGTCGGCTCGGCCTGAGGTTACGGAGTTGGCGTCAGCGGCTGATCGCCACCGTGTAGTAATCCCACAAAGTCGCGTTCTGCGGGACGTACGCCCGGTAGGTGCGGGTCTTGTTCGGGTAGTAGGTGTAGGCGGCCTGGCCGGTCTTGTTCGTGGTCACCGACTTCAGGAACTTCCAGACCGTGCTGCCCTTCTCGTGGTACTGGAAGGTGATCGGCTTGTTCGGCCAGCGGACGTACTGGTTGAGCTTCGGGTTGTAGTACCCGACGGTCGCCACCAGCGCCGTCTTCGTTCCCTTCCGTCCCCCGATGATGGTCGCCGACGATCCGTACTTCGTGTACGAGGTCGCGTTGGTCTGGGCGATGTCGTTGAAGTCCTGGTCATACGCGCCGGTGCCGACCCAGGTGGTGCGGCCGAGCGCGTCGTAAGGCGCGTAGAAGGTGAAGCGCGCGGTGTAGGTGGTGTCGTCGAAGAACAAGAACTGCTTGTCCGTCGAACCGGTGGTCGCGCCGACCCAGTCGGCGCCGGACATCTGGGCGGTCCGGCAGTTCTGCGCCAGCGGGATGGTGAAGTTGGTGACGGCCGCCCGGATGGTGAAGCGGGCCGGCATCACCATCGAGCAGGTGCCTGCCTTGGCGTGTTCCCCCGTGGTCGGCGCTGCCATCGCGGTCGTCTGCGGTACCACCAGGCCGGCGGCGAGCAGACCGAATGCGGCCAGCGTGGACTTGATGCGAATCAAGAGTTCCCCCTCTTGGTTGTTACTCGGACCGCCATTCTTGCGCGCGAACGGCCCAGATCAGGTCATCGCACCATTCGCCTTTGAAATAAAGGCTCTCGACCAGGTGTCCTTCTTGGCGCATGCCGAGCCTCTCCAGCAGTTTCGTGGAGGCGGTGTTGCCGTTGATGACGCTGGCCTGGATGCGGTGCAGGCCCAGGTCCTCGAAGCCGATCCGGAGCATCGCCCGGGCGGCCTCGGCGGCCAGGCCGCGGCCGTGGTAGCCGGAGTGGAGGGCGTAGCCGAGCTCGCCCTGGCGGCTGACCTCGCTCGCCCACTTGAGCAGAACCTCGCCGATGACGGTGGAGGTCTCGCGGAGTTCGATCGCCAGGACCAGCCATTGGCCGGGCTCGGTCAGGACGTCCTGGGTGAGCTTGACCTCGAGGGCGGCGCGGACCTGTTCGCGGTTGCGGACCGGCCAGGGGACGTACCGGACGACGTCCGGATCGGAGTGGAAGGCGAGCAGGTCGTCGAGATCGTCCATCCGATGAGGGCGGAGATCGAGGCGCTCGGTTCTGATCGGATAGCTGGGGCGCAGAGACAACGAGGGCTCCTGGGTCAGCCGGTGGAGGGGAGCGTGTCGGGGGCGAGGCCCAGTTCTTCGTAGGCGACCACCTCGATCTCGCGGCCCATCGCCTCGCGGAAGGACGCGACCAGAGCCTGGCCGGCCAACGGGATGATGTTCTCCAGAGTGCGCTGGATCTCGGGCCAGCCGTCGGCCGGCAGACCCGCGTCGGCGAACTGGCGCCAGACGGTACTGCGGAACAGCTCGACGTAGACCTTCGCGACCGCGTCGGCGTGCTCGAACAGCTTCGGCAGCATCTCGAAGATCGCCTCCAGCGGTACGCCGAGCTTGATCACCTCGAGACCGGTACGGAGCAGGTCCGGGTTCGGGATCCGGAGCCGGCCGTCGTCCTGCCGCTCGGCGATACCCAGCTCGACCAGCTTGGCGATGGTGTCCGGGTTGTGCGGGATGCCGGCCCGATCGGCCAGCTGCTGCTCGGTGATCACCTCGGGCTCGGTCGGCGACCAAGGGCTGACCAGCGTCTCGAACACGCCCAGCGCCAGTGTGCCGTCGGGGAGCTCGCTCATCATCCGCTCGACCGCCGCCAGCGTGTAGCCCTTGTCGAGCAGCTCGCGCACCAGGGTCAGCCGGGCGACGTGGTCGGCGCCGTAGTAGCCGGTGCGGCCGGCCAGGCGAGGGGGTGGGATCAGGCCCCGGCCGGCGTACGCGCGCACGTTCCGGACCGTCATGCCCACTTTGGCCGCGAGTTGGTCGACCGTGAACTCGGCTTCTGGCCCCGACTCGGCCGGCATCTGTCCTCCCACCTTGACAGTCTCCCAGATTACACGTTACATAGCTTATGTAACATTGCCTATGGCGTATGTCGAAGGAGCTCCCATGACGGTCCCCCTGGCGGCCACCACCGGAACCGCGTCATTCGACCAGATCGCGATCGTCACCGGGCTGGTCTCGCTGATGTACCTGGCACTCGCCGTGCTGCTGTGGCGGGAACGCACCGGGCGGGTGACGCTGGTAGGGCGCCTCGCGGACACCATCGGGAGACTGGACGGAGTCCCCCGATGGGCCGCGCTGACTCCGTACCTGCACGCCGTCTCGCTGCTCGCCTGCGCCTTCGGCGTCTGGTGGGACATCGCGGTGCACATCGACCGCGGCCGGGACACCGGCCCGTTCGGTACGCCGGCGCACTACCCGATCTTCTTCGGCATCCTCGGCGTGATCATCTCCGGCGTGCTGCCGATCGCGCTGGCCCGCAAGCCGCTGCCGGCCCGGACGATCAAACTGACCAAGGGCTGGCGGATCCCGTGCAGCGCGGCGCTGGTGACGGTGTGCGGAACGTTCGCCCTGGTCGGCTTCCCGCTCGACGACGTCTGGCACCGGCTGTTCGGTGAGGACGTCACGCTCTGGGGACCGACCCACTTGCTGATGATCGGCGGCGTCGTCTTCTCGATCTTCGCCCGGCTGCTCGCGTCGGCCGAGGTCGAGCAACTGGCCGGTCTCAACCTGCGCCGCCGGGCCCAGGAGATCATCGCGGTCGGCGCGCTGCTGATCGCGTGGGACCTGTTCAGCACCGAGTTCAACTACGGCGTACCGCAGTTCCCCCTGATTCTGCAGCCGATCCTGATCGTCTTCGGGTCGACGCTCGCCTTCACCTTGCTGCGAGCGCGGCGCGGACCGTTCGTGACGTTCGGCGCGCTCGCGACGTACCTGGTGATCCGCGGTGGCATCGCCTGGGCGGTGGATCAGCCGCTCGGGGAGATCCTCGGTCACTTCCCGCTGCTGATCGCCGAGGCGGTCCTGGTCGAGCTCGCGGCCTTTGCCTTGGGCAACAAGAATCGCTTCCGGCTGGGATTCGTCTCGGGTGCGCTGATCGGCACGGTCGGCGTCGTCGCGGAGTACGGCTGGTCGCAGGTGTGGATGCCGATCCACTGGCCGGCCTCGATGCTGCCCTCGGCGATTGGCTTCGGCGTCGTCACCGGTCTCGGCGCGGGTCTGCTCGGGGCGTGGCTTGCCACCCGGTACGCCGAGGTTGCGGGCGAGGTTCGCCTGAACCCGCCGGTGCGCTTGACTCATCAGCTCGGTGCGGTCGGGCTGGTCGCGGTACTGGCTGCGCTCTTCTTCTGTGTACCTCGATCGGCCGACCCCGGGGTGAGCGCGACGGTGTCGCTGGAGCCGGCGTCGACCGGGTCGGAGCCGACGGCGTACGTGACGGTTTCGCTGAATCCGGTCGATGCTGCCGATGGTGCCCGGTGGTTCGAGGCGCTGGCCTGGCAGGGTGGCGGTTCGATGACGCACGCGATGGAGAAGATTGCTGATGGCACCTATCGGTCGACCGAGCCGCTGCCGATGTACGGAAAGTGGAAGTCGATGATCCGGCTGCATCAGGGCGCGCGGGACATGGTCGCGATGTGGGTCTACGCGCCGGAAGATCTGAAGATCGAGAAGCCTGCGGTGCAGGTGTCCAACGGGCAGACGGTCGAGTTCATCGGCGAGCAGGCGACGTTGCGGCGGGAGGAGCGTACCGACGTACCGCGGTGGATGTGGAACGGCGGGTACGCGTTGCTCGCTGTCGTCGGGTCGCTGGAGATCGCCGGGATCGCTTGGCTGGTCGGGCGTGGCGCTCGCGGCGGGCGGTTGCGCGCTGCTCATCTCGAGGCTCAGGGGTCGCGGCGTGAGCGGGAGTCCGCGTGAGCGGGCGCGCTGGGTTGCGGAAGGGGCCATGGGATCTGCGCGGCAAGAAGGCGTTGGTCACGGGTGCCGCCGGGGCTTTCGGGTCGGCGACGGTTGAGCAGTTGAGGGCTCGGGGTGCTTCGGTCGTCGGGCTTGATCTGCAGAAGAGTGATGACGTCATCGAGTGCGATCTGACGCAGGCGGATCAGATTCCTGGGGCCGTGGCTGAGGCCGTTGAGCGGCTCGGCGGGTTGGACCTGTTGATCAACAATGCGGGCATCGGCGTACCGGCACTCGCCGAGGAAGTGCCGGATGCCGTTGCCCGCAAGGTGATCGAGGTCAATCTCTTCGCCGGTTGGGGCGTCACCGCGGCGGCTCTGCCGGTACTACGCGCCGCCCGCGGTCGAGTGATCTTCGTATCATCAGGGCTCGCCTACGTCACCCTGCCGTTGGCGGCGTCGTACCTGGTCTCCAAGCGCGCCATCGACACGTACGCGGACGCACTGCGGATCGAGAACGGGCGCGCGATCGACGTGAGCGTCATCTATCCCGGCTACGTCCCGACCCCGATCCACGACGCCTCTCTTGCGCGCGGCGTCGACCTAGGTCTGTTCGTGCCTGCCGAGACGGTGGATCAGGTAGTCGGCACGATCGTCGAGGTCGCGGGTGCTGCTCGCCCACCGCGCAACCGGGCCTCCACGCGGTCGACCGGCTTGGCCGTCGGGTTCGCCCGGCATCTACCGTCGGTGGCGGACCGGGTGGTTCGGTGGCGGACCAACCAGCAGCGTCGCAAGGGTGGGCTGGGCGAGTTGGCGGAAAGACTGGGGAAGATATGACGATGCAAGCAGAACGATCTGAAGTCGTCACGGCTGATGGCGTGCGGCTGCATGTCGAAACGGCCGGGTCGGCGGACGCGCCGGTGACGGTGGTGCTTGCGCATGGGTGGACCTGTTCGACGCGGAGCTGGCATCACCAGTTGGCCGGGTTGCCTCGGGTGTTGGGTGCTGACGGCGTGCGAGTTGTTGCCTATGACCATCGTGGGCATGGGCGATCTTCGGCTGCGCCCGATGGGACGACGCGGATCGACCAATTGGCGGACGACCTGACTTTCGTGCTCGACGAGGTGGTCGGGGACGGGCCGGTGGTCTATGCCGGGCACTCGATGGGTGGGATGACGTTGATGGCCCTGGCCGAGAAGCGGCCGGAGTTGTTCGGCTCTCGGATCAGTGCGGCTGTGTTGGTCGCGACCTCCTCGGGGCAGCTGGCTTCGCGGGCCTTCGGGTTGCCGGCGCGGTTCGATACTCCTGCGGCGGTGCTGGCGCCACGGGCGATGAACGTGGCAGGCGCACGCTTCGAGCGTCGGGCGCAGAAGGTACTGGCTCCATGGCGGCAGGGGCTGTCAGTTGCGGCGCGCCGGCCTGCGCTGCGGCAGTTGGCGTTCGGGAAGCAGGTGGACCCTGCCGAGGTGGACATCCTGATGGCGGATGTGGCGCGGCTGCCCGGTCCGTCGCTGGGCGGGTTCTTCGAGGAGATCGTCCGGCACGACCGCGGGCACGCGCTGCAGGCGCTCGCCGGGATACCGGTCGAGATCATGCATGGCACGCGAGATCGGCTGATTCCGCCGCGGCATGCCAATCGGATGGCGCAACTGTTGCCGAGCGCGCGTCTGTGGATGTATCCGGGTGCCGGCCACATGCTCATGCAGGAACGCCCACGCGACGTAACTCAACGGCTGGCGTCGCTGGTGCGGAAGGTCCGCGTTTAGTGTCCCGTAAGCGATGTAGCTCGACGCTATCGGCGCCCAGGCACGCACCTCGCGGCACTTGCCCAGCGCCCACGATGCTCCGCATCGAGGCCACTGCTCAAGCACCACGATGCACGCACCTGGACACCGCTATCGTTCGAGCTACATCGCTTACGGGACACTAGAGCGCTCGCATGCGGTTGTTGCGGGCGTTGTGCTCGACCTCGGCCAGGCCGAGCGCCTCCAGTACCGGCGGCACGTAGTTCGCGAACCGCCCACGGAAGCCCTTCTTCAACCCGTACCACCCACCCACCGGGTTGTCCTCCGCGCGCGCCCAGGCCTCCACGGTCCCCGGCGCCGCGGGCTTCTGCTCGTCCGCGTTGCCGAGCAACATCCAGTCTCCGTGCTTGGTGAGCATCGCGTGCAGATCTTCGATGCAGCGCGCCTGATAGCTGAGCTTGGTACTCCCCACCTGACAGACCAGTACGTCGTCATCCCGGTACATCTCGTACTGCGACCCGCCGGGCGGCGTACTCAGCACCCACGGATCGTCCTTCGTCCCACTCCCGGTGAACGCCATCACAATCCCCTCCTACCTCCGGAGGCTACGCCTAGGGTGAGGTGGTGCAGAACCTCTTGTCTGACCTGGTGGTTGTCGATCTGACTCGGGCGTTGTCCGGGCCACATGCGGCGATGATGCTCGGGGATCTGGGTGCCCGGGTGATCAAGGTGGAGACTCCGGACGGTGGGGACGACAGCCGCGGGTGGGGACCGCCGTTCGTCGAGGGGGAGTCGACGTACTTCCTGTCGGCCAATCGGAACAAGGAGTCGGTGACGGCGGATCTGAAGTCGGCGGAGGGCAAGGAGTTCCTGAGCCGACTGGTGCGGAAGGCCGACGTGCTGCTGGAGAACTTCCGGCCGGGGGTGCTGGATCGGCTCGGGTTCTCGGTCGAGCGGTTGCAGGAGCTGAATCCGCGGCTGGTGATTCTGTCGATCACCGGGTTCGGGCACGACGGGCCGGAGGGTGGGCGGGCCGGGTACGACCAGATCGCTCAGGGCGAGGGCGGGCTGATGAGCATCACGGGTGAGGTGGAGCCGACCAAGACCGGCGTACCGATCGCTGATCTGTTGGCTGGGATGTACGGCGCCTACGGAGTGCTGGCCGCGCTGCACGAGCGGAACGTCACCGGTCGTGGGCGGGTGGTCCGCACTTCGCTGCTGGCATCGGTGGTCGGGGTGCACGCGTTCCACGGGACGAAGTGGACGGTGGCGGGGGAGTTGCCTGAGCGGGTCGGCAATCATCATGCGCAGATCGCGCCGTACGGGATGTATCGCACCAAGGACGACATCGTGCAGGTCGCGGTCGGCAGCGAATCGCAGTGGCGGACCTTCGCGCCGCTCGTCGGGTTGGACGCCGCGGACGAACGCTTCGCCACCAACCCGCTGCGGGTGGCGCACCGCGACGAGCTGACCGCTGCGATCGAGGCGGCGTTCAGCGCGGAGCCGGCCGACGAGTGGCTGCGCAGCCTCGCCGAGGCAGGCATCCCGGCGGGCAAGGTCCGCGACTTCCAGCAGGTCTACGAATGGGACCAGACGGTTTCGCAGGGCTTGCTGATCGACGTCGACCACCCGACGCTCGGGCGCATCCAACTCCCCGGCCCACCCCTCCGCTTCGACGATAACCCCCACGCCGGTGCCCGCGAGACCAACCTGCCGCCACCTCGCCTCGGTGAGCACAACAACTCCGTCCAAGCCTGGCTGGACGAGTAACCTCCCGCCCCCCCAACCCCTATCTGTGGCGAGCCCACATCATCTGGGCTCGCACCTCAAATGGCGACCTTGACCACCAAGCGGTGGGCTTGAACACGTTATTACTTGTTCAAGGTCGCCGTTTGGTGTTCAAGGTGCCAACGCCGGCGCGCCGGTGCGCCCGGGGTGGGGGTGTTTCGAGGGCGGTGGAAAGGCTGCCAATCAGTACCGATGGGCGCCTAAGGTCGGTGAAGGGTTGACGGTGCGCGGGGCGCGGGTCTAGCGTCCGGGAAATCGATTACTCACCCGATCGCGGAGGTGCCATGCCACAGGCCGCGGCCCTGGTCCGGATGACGCGGATCGGGAAGCGCTACGGCGGCGTACAGGCCTGTCGTGAGGTCGACTTCACCCTCGGCGCGGGCGAGGTACACGCGCTGCTCGGGGAGAACGGCGCCGGCAAGAGCACGCTGATGAAGATCCTGTCCGGCGACGTCACCGGGTACGACGGGCAGATCGAGATCAACGGGTCGCCGGTCTCCTTCAGCGGCCCGACCGACGCGCAGGCCGCCGGGATCGCGATGATCCACCAGGAGCTCGACCTCGTTCCGGGACTGTCGGTCGCGGACAACATCTTCCTCGGCCGCGAGCTCCGTACTCCGCTCCGCACGGTCGACCGCCGGCGGATGGAACGCGAAGCCCGCACGCTGCTGATGCGCAGCGGAGTCGCCCTCGACCCGCGCCGTCCGGTCGGCGAACTGCGGGTCGGCGAGCAGCAACTCGTCACCATCGCGAAGGCGATCTCGCTCGACGCACGGGTACTGATCATGGACGAGCCCACCTCCGCGCTGACGACCTCTGAGGTGGAGCGGCTCTTCGTGGTGATCCGCGAACTGCGCCGCAGCGGGGTCGGCATCGTCTACATCTCGCACCGGATGGAGGAGATCGCCCAGGTCGCCGACCGCGCGACGGTCCTGCGCAACGGGCAGAACGTGGCGAGCTTCGACCCGCGGTCGCTGACCACCGCGGAGGTGGTCGAGGCGATGGTCGGGCGGCCGGTGCAGACGATGTTCACGACGCCCGACGTGGCGACGGGGGACGAACTGCTGAGAGTCGAGGACCTTGTACTGACTCCGCGGCGGCCGCGTCCGGGGCGACGCGATCCGGCGGGTATCTCGCTCAGCGTGCGAGCCGGGGAGATCGTCGGACTGGCCGGGCTGCTCGGCTCCGGTCGTACGGAGTTGCTAGAGACGCTGTACGGCGTTGCGCCGGGCGGGGCGCGATCGGGGCGGATCGTGTTGCGGGGCAAGGAGATCCAGCCGTCCGGTCCGCGAGCTGCATTGAGGCAGGGGATCGGGTTCGTGCCCGAGGACCGGCGGGTGTCGGGGTTGGTGCTGTTCCACTCGATCCTCGCCAACACGGTGGTCTCGAGCCTTCCGGCGTACGGGCGGTTGGGCGTGATCGCACGACGGATGGAGCGGGCGGCGTCGGTGCGGATGGCGGACCGGTTGCGGCTGAAGTACGGGCGTCTCCAAGACGAAGTAGGCACCCTGTCCGGTGGCAACCAGCAGAAGGTCGTCTTCGGCCGCATGCTGCTGACCAATCCACAGCTCCTGTTGCTGGACGAGCCGACCCGAGGCGTCGACATCAACGCCAAATCCGAGATCTACCGCCTCCTGGGCGAACTGGCCGCCCAAGGCATCGGCGTCCTCCTGGCCTCCTCGGAACTCCCCGAACTGGTAGGGGTCTGCGACCGAGTAGTAGTCCTCCGAGACGGCCGCGACGTCGCCTCCTTCACCACCACAGACTCCACCGAAGGCGACCTACTAGCCGCCGCCATGGGAGAAGGAGCGCTCCAATGACCGACGTACAGGACAGCGCAGTGCCGGCACCCACCGCGGTGGCGGAGACGTCCGGTGGAGTGGTGGCGACCCTCTTCAGGTTTCAGAGTGTTTTTGGATTGCTGGCGGTGTTCGTCGCGGCGATCATTTTCTCTCCTCGGCGGGATGGGGAGATTCTGTTCGTCAGCGCGGACAACCTGGCCAACGTCGTCAGGGCCGTGTCCGAGATCGGGATCATCGCGGTCGGGATGACGTTCGTGATTCTGATCGGGGGGATCGATCTGTCGGTGGGGGCCGTGCTGGGGCTGGCGGCGGTCGGGTCGGCGGTGTTGATGGTGGAGAGCGACTGGGGGTTTCTGCCGTCGGTGCTGGTGGTGCTGGCGATCGGGCTGGTGTTCGGTGGGCTGCAGGGGATGGCGACGGCGATGATCGGGATCCAGTCGTTCATCGTCACCCTGGCGGGGCTGCAGATAGCGCGCGGGCTGGCGCGGATCTGGTCCGACGGGCAGGGGGTGGCGATTGCCTATGGCAACGGGCAGCACGAGGCGCCGGATTCTTTTGCGATTCTCGGTGAGCGAACGTTCGGCGGGCTGGTGCCGATCCCGGTGCTGATCTTCGCGGTGGTCGCGATCGCAGCCGTCGTCTTCCTGAGAGTCAGCGCCTTCTCGAGACATCTGTACGCGGTCGGCGGCAACGAGAAGGCCGCGCGGCTGTCCGGCGTACCGGTGATCCGGGTGAAGATCGCCGTCTTCGCGATCTGCGGGTTGCTCGCCTCACTGGCCGGCATCGTGCACGCCGTCCAGCTCAACCAGGGCAGCCCGAACGACGGCATCGGCTACGAGCTCGACGCGATCGCCGCGGTGGTGATCGGCGGTACCAGCCTGGCCGGCGGCCGCGGTTCGGTCGCGGGCACTGTGGCCGGCGCGTTGCTGCTCGGAGTACTGAACAACATCCTCGCCCTGAACAACATCGACTCCAACATCCAGCTGCTGATCAAGGGACTCGTGATCGTCGCCGCGGCCGCGCTGCAACGGCTCCGTCCTGCCTCTTAAAGAAGGGCTCACCATGCGCAACTCGAAAGCACCTCTCGCCGCCGCGGCCGTCGCCGCCCTGGTCCTGGCCGGCTGTGGCACCACGAACGACCGGACCTCCGACAAGCCTCAGGCTGGCGCCTCCAAGCAATGCAAAGGGGCCGATGGCAATTATCTGATCGGCATGAGCCAGGCCAACGTCGCCGAGCCCTACCGGCAGCGGATGGACGACGACATCAAGGCCGCGGCCAAGGACGTCCCGCAGTTCGACGTGAAGTTCGCCGACGCCGCGCAGGACAACGCCAAGCAGGTCGCGGACGTCGAGAACTACCTGACCCAGCAGATCGACCTGCTGATCATCAGCCCGAACGAGGCCAAACCGCTGACCGCGGTAGTGAAGAAGGCGTACGACAAGGGCATCCCCGTACTGGTCCTGGACCGCAAGGTCGAAGGCGACGCGTACACCGGCTTCATCGGCGGCGACAATGTCGAGATCGGTACCGAGGCAGGCAAGTACGTCGCCGAGAAGCTCCTGCCACAGGGCGGCAACGTGGTCGAGCTCAAGGGCCTGGCCGGCGCGACTCCGCAGGCCGAGCGTCACCAGGGCTTCGTCGACGCGATCAAGGCGAACCCGAAGATCAAGATCGTCGCCGACGCCAGCGGCGACTGGCTCCGCGAGAAGGGCCAGGCGCAGATGGACGCCCTGCTGAAGGCCAACCCGAAGATCGACCTCGTCTACGCCCACAACGACCCGATGGCCGAGGGCGCCTACCTGGCGGCGAAGGCGGTGCACCGCGAGAAGGAGATGAAGTTCATCGGCATCGACGCGCTGCCGATCCCGTCCGGCGGCATCAAGGCCGTCGAAGAGGGCCGGCTGTCGGCCACCTTCACCTATCCGACCAACGGCAAGGAAGCGATCGCCGCGGCCAAGAAGATCCTGGTCGACTGCGGCACGATCGAGAAGACGCAGACCTTGAAGACCCGTCTGATCGACAAGGAGAACGCGGCCAGTATCTACGCCGAGGAGAACCCGACCGGCTGATCGACGCTACCTCCTGGAGCTGCCACGCTCGATCAATCGGGCGGCGAGCGTGGTCGTGGTGGTCGCCCTGGTGTTGCCGCCGATTCTGGCCAGCAACAGCCGGGCGGCCACCGTACCGATCTCGTACGCCGGTTGCGCGACAACCGTCAACGGCGGATCGACCAGCTCCGCCCACGGTGCGTCGTCGAATGCGACGATCCCCACCTGCTTGCCCGCCCGGATCCCGTGCTCCTGCAGGGCTTGCAGCACGCCAACGGCCATCGCGCTGTTCGCCACCAGCAGCGCATCCGGCGGCTCCGGTTGGTCGAGCAGTTCCTGCGCCGCCCGATGCGCACCAGCAGCCTTGTACTCCGTACGCCGAACCAACTTCGTCGTACTGCGCAGCCGCCGAGCCTTCAACGCGTCCCGGTACCCAGCGAGCCGGTCATCCGCAGTCCGAACCCCGGCCGGTCCGGTGATACACCCGATCCGTTGATAGCCCTGGTCTATCAAGTGAGCCGTCGCTTCCCGGGCGGCCAGCCGGGTGTCGACGAGGACGACGTCGCTCGACTGCCCGGGCAGCGGCCGATCGACCGCCACGAAGGCGGTTCCGCGCTTGCTGAGCTTCTCGACGCTGGTCGTCGTACCGGACGGGGAGAGGATGACGCCGGCCACCCGTTCCTGGATCGCGACGTCGATGTAGCGGTTCTCCTTGTCGGCGTTCTCGTCGGAGTTGCAGAGCACGACCGAGTAGCCGACCTCGTGCGCGACGTCCTCGACGCCGCGGGCGATCGCGGTGAAGAAGGGGTTCTCGACGTCGGAGATGATCAGCGCGACGACCGCGGCCTCCTGACGGCGCAGGTTCCGGGCCGGGCCGTTCGGCTGGTATCCGAGTTCCTCGGCGGCCCGGCGTACGCGGACGACCAGGTCGGGATCGACCGTGGACTTGCCGTTCAGTGCCCGCGAGACGGTCGCCGTGGAGACGCCGGCCAGGGCCGCGACCTCGCTGATCGTCGCCATCGCGCTCTCCCGTCGACTGCGTCAGAGGGCTCAGCGTAGCGGGCGGGTAATGGATTACCCAGCTGTTCGCCGTGCACTTTAAGAACAGAACCTCCGGACCTGACCAGTGACATGAGAGGATCACCCGCGTGACTGCCTTGCCGAGCGTTTCCTACTCCATCACCGTCCGCCTCGAGGTCCCCGCCGGTGGCTCCACGGTGAGCAAACTGACGACCGCGGTCGAGCAGGCCGGCGGCCTCGTCACCGCCCTCGACGTGACCGCATCCGGTCACGAGCGGCTGCGGATCGACGTGACGTGTGCCGCCGCCGACACCGAGCACGCCGGCCGGCTGGTCGAGGCGATGCGCGCCGTACCGGGCGTCGAGATCGGCCGGGTCTCCGACCGGACCTTCCTGATGCACCTCGGCGGCAAGATCTCGATGGAGGCCAAGCACCCGATCCGCAACCGGGACGACCTCTCGATGATCTACACCCCGGGTGTCGCCCGGGTCTGCCTGGCGATCGCCGCCAACCCCGAGGACGCCCGCCGGCTGACCATCAAGCGCAACACCGTCGCGGTCGTCACCGACGGATCCGCGGTGCTGGGCCTGGGCAACATCGGCCCGGAGGCCGCGCTGCCGGTGATGGAGGGCAAGGCCGCGCTGTTCAAGCGCTTCGCCGGTATCGACGCCTGGCCGCTGTGCCTGGACACCCAGGACACCGAGGAGATCATCGCCGTGGTCAAGGCGATCGCGCCGGGCTTCGCCGGGATCAACCTGGAGGACATCTCCGCGCCGCGCTGCTTCGAGATCGAGGCCCGGCTGCGCGAGGAGCTCGACATCCCGGTCTTCCATGACGACCAGCACGGGACGGCGGTCGTCGTACTGGCCGCGCTGTTCAACGCGCTGCGGGTGGTCAACAAGGACATCAGCGAGGTCCGCGTCGTGCTGTCCGGCGCGGGTGCCGCCGGTACGGCGATCCTCAAGCTGCTGATCGAGGCCGGGGTCAAGGACACGATCGTCGCCGACATCGCCGGGGTCATCCACTCCGAGCGCGAGGGGCTGTCGCCGGAGCTGCGCTGGATCGCGGAGAACACCAACGCCGCGAAGTACAGCGGAGACCTGAAGGGCGCGCTGGCCGGCGCCGACGTGTTCATCGGCGTCTCGGCGCCGAACATCCTGACCGGCGCCGACATCGCGACGATGAACAAGGACTCGATCGTCTTCGCGCTGGCCAACCCCGACCCCGAGGTCGACCCGGCGGCGGCGCACGAGCACGCGGCCGTGGTCGCGACCGGGCGCAGCGACTTCCCGAACCAGATCAACAACGTGCTGGTCTTCCCGGGCGTCTTCCGCGGTCTGCTCGACGCGCAGTCGTCGAAGGTGTCGATCCAGACCGAGCTCGCGGCCGCGAAGGCGCTGGCCGGCGTCGTCACCGACGACGAGCTGAACGCCGACTACATCGTGCCGAGCGTCTTCCACCCGGAGGTGCACACGCGGGTGGCGCACGCCGTCCGGGACGCGGCGGGCGGCAAGGCGCCGGCGGCGGAGATGTTCCCGGACGACTCCCCGGGCGCGCTGATT
The DNA here is from genome assembly GCF_040681515.1 of Kribbella sp. NPDC051718. Lineage (NCBI taxonomy): Bacteria > Bacillati > Actinomycetota > Actinomycetes > Propionibacteriales > Kribbellaceae > Kribbella > Kribbella sp. NPDC051718. The sequence goes on from NZ_JBFAYZ010000016.1 coordinate 126,586, forward strand.
TGAGTCACTTGCTTTGATTGACTCCATCACTACTTCAACTGAGGTCCGTACGTCGTCCCGTGCCGTGTGGCTGTGGCGGGTCGCCTTCGTGGTGGCCTGCGGCATCCACCTGTACGGGGTGTACTCACCGCACCAGGCCGCGTCGAGCGTCGACATCCCGTACTCCGACAAGCTCGCGCATCTGTTCCTGTTCGGATCGGTCGCGTACTTCGGGCTGCGGGCCGGCGTACCGGCCCGGTATTTGTTGCCTGTGGTCGCGGCCAACGCGGTGATCAGCGAGATCGTCCAGTACTACTGGTTGCCGTTCCGGTCGGGCGATCCGTTCGACTCGGTCGCGGACCTGTGCGGGCTGGCGCTGGGCGCGTGGCTCGGGTTCCGCGCCATCCGTACGCAAAAGGTGCCGGGCACGACATGATGGGTGCATGACGGCCACGACCCTGACCGGCTCCTTGCTGGTGGCTACCCCGTTGCTCGACGAGCCGCCGTTCCGGCGGTCGGTGATCCTGTTGCTGGATCATGACGAGGACGGTGCGCTGGGTGTGGTCGTCAACCGGGCCGCCGATCTCGAGGTCGACCGGGTGCTGGCCGACTGGTCCGAGACGGTGAGCGAGCCGGGTGTGCTGTTCATGGGCGGGCCGGTGGGGACGGACAGCGCCCTCGCGGTCGCCGAGGTGATCGAGTCGGCCGATCCGCCGGGGTGGCGGGAGTGCTTCGGCCGGATCGGGTTGATCGATCTCGACGTACCACCGGCGCTGCTGGAGGGCGCGATCCAGCGGATGCGGATCTTCGCCGGGTACGCCGGCTGGTCGAGCGGCCAGCTGGAGGGCGAGATCACCGAGGGCGCCTGGTACGTCGTACCGTCCGAGCCCGACGACGTCTTCAGCCTCCAGCCGGAGGGCCTGTGGCGCCGCGTCCTGCGGCGCCAGCACGACGAGATGGCCTACCTGGCCACCTACCCCGACGACCCGACCCAGAACTGACGACTACTCCTTGTCGTCGTCGCCCGGGTGCAGCGACTCCCAGATCTCCTTGCACTCCGGACACACCGGAAACTTCTGCGGGTCGCGACTGGGCACCCACACCTTGCCGCACAACGCCACCACCGGCGTCCCCATCACCATCGCCTCGGTGAGCTTGTCCTTCGGCACGTAGTGCGAGAACCGCTCATGATCGCCCTCGTCCAACGACGGCTTGGTCCGCTCGTCGATGACAGTCTCGGCACCCGGGCTCAACTGAGTACTCATAACCCAGAGTGTAGGTCGCCCGCCCCACCAAGTCCCAGCCGTTCTCCACAGGCTGACTCCGCCAAAATCCCCCTGTGGACAACCGGCCGGACCGGGGCAGACCACGGCACTTTGTCGGTATGACCACCAAGAGGAGGCACCATGTCAGTTGTGGAACCCGAACCGGACTACTCCCTACCCTGGCGACCGTCGCGGCCGCTGACCCGGGACGACCTCGACCGGATGCCCGATGACGGGCACCGCTACGAGCTCATCGACGGCCTGCTCATCATGACGCCGGCGCCGTCGATCCGGCATCAGGACGTCGTCGTCAATCTGCTGGTGAAGCTCAAGTCGGCCTGTCCGCCGGACCTCAAGGTGCTGGTGGCGCCGACCGATGTCGTCATCAGTCAAGACACCGTGATGCAGCCCGATCTGCTGGTGGCGCGACGAGAGGACTTCACCGAGCGCGATCTTCCGATGGCACCGTTGCTCGCCGTCGAGGTGCTCTCGCCGAGCACTCGGCGCTACGACCTGATGCTGAAGTTCTCCCGGCTGGAGGCGGCCGGTTGCGCGTCGTACTGGGTGATCGATCCCGACACGCCGGAGTTGATTGGCTGGGAACTGCGGGACGGGACATACGCGCAGGTGGCGAAGGTCACCGGCGAGGAGATCGCCCGGTTCACCGTGCCGTTCGAGGTGAGTGTGGTGCCTGCCGATCTGACCTTGTGAGGGATCTCGGGTAACGTTCCTGTACGGCCGACAGTCGACTATCGGGGGAGTATGCCGTCCGTGGATTCGCACGTGCCCGCACCACCAGCCGTGCTACCTCCGGCCTATCCGGACCGCGCCGCGTGGGGAACTGCGAGCAAGCTGCGGGCCTGGCAGGCGGAGGCGCTCCAGCTGTATCTGGACAAGCAGCCGAAGGACTTCCTGGCGGTCGCCACGCCGGGCGCCGGCAAGACGACGTTCGCGCTGACCGTCGCCGCCGAGCTCCTGCAGCGCAGGGTGATCGACCGGATCACGGTGGTGACGCCGACCGAGCACCTGAAGGTCCAGTGGGCCGAGGCCGCCGACCGTGCCGGGATCGCGATCGACCCGACGTTCGCCGGGGGCAAGGGCCGGACGAACAAGGACTTCCAGGGCGTCGCCGTCACGTACGCCGGTGTCGCCGTGAACCCGCTCGCCTTCCGGGTCCGGACCGAGAAGTTCCGCACCCTGGTGATCCTCGACGAGGTGCACCACGGCGGTGACGCGCTCAGCTGGGGTGAGGGCATCCGGGAGGCGTTCGACCCGGCCACCCGTCGCCTGGCCTTGACCGGGACGCCGTTCCGCAGCGACGACAACCCGATCCCGTTCGTCACGTACGAGCACGGCCACGACGGCGCCGCGCGGAGTCGGGCGGACTACGTCTACGGCTATGGGCACGCGCTGCGCGACCACGTCGTCCGGCCGGTCATCTTCATGTCGTACTCCGGTGAGATGCGCTGGCGCACCAAAGCCGGTGACGAGGTCGCCGCGCGACTGGGCGAGCCGCTGACGAAGGATCTGACGGCGCAGGCGTTGCGTACTGCGCTCGACCCGACGGGCGAGTGGATGCCCGCAGTACTGGCTGCTGCTGACAAGCGGCTGACCGAAGTACGGCGGCACATGCCGGATGCGGGTGGGCTGGTCATCTCGGGTGACCAGAACACGGCTCGCGCCTACGCGAAGGTCCTGCGCGAGCTGACCGGTGAGGCGCCGACCGTCGTACTGTCCGACGAGAAGGCGGCGAGCAAGAAGATCCAGACCTTCTCGGCCGGCGAGCAGCGCTGGATGGTCGCGGTCCGGATGGTGAGTGAGGGCGTCGACGTGCCGCGGCTGGCCGTCGGGGTCTACGCGACGCCGACCTCGACGCCGCTGTTCTTCGCGCAGGCGATCGGGCGGTTCGTACGAGCGCGCAAGCGGGGTGAGACGGCGTCGGTGTTCGTGCCGTCGGTGACCCGGTTGCTGAGCTTCGCGGCCGAGATGGAGGTCGAGCGGGATCACGTCCTCGGCCGCAAGAACTCTGCCGAGGACGGCGACATCTTCGCCCTCGAGGACGACCTGCTGAAGAAGGCGAACGAGGCCGAGGGCGCGAGCGACGACCTGGACGCCAAGTTCGAGGCGCTCGGGTCGGACGCGAGCTTCGACCGGGTCGTCTTCGACGGCGGCGACTACGGCATGGGCGGCGATCTCGGCTCGGACGAGGAGCTGGACTTCCTCGGTCTCCCGGGCCTGCTCGAGCCCGACCAGGTCCGCGAACTCCTGAACAAGCGACAGGCGAAGTCACTGGCCCAGGAGAAGCGGCGCGGCAAGTCCACCACCCGCGAAGAGCCGACCCCGGTCGAGCTGGCCACACACGAGCAGGTCGCCCTACTCCGCCGCGAACTCAACGGCCTGGTAGCCGCCTGGCACCACCGCACCGGCCAGCCCCACGGCGTAATCCACAACGACCTCCGCCGCAAACTAGGCGGCCCCGCCGCCGCCCACGCCTCCTCCACAGAACTCCGAGACCGCATAGAACTAATCCGAGACTGGGCCACCCAACGCCGCGCCTGACGGTAGGTACCGAAAGTGGTGTGCCCTGCTGTCGGTGGTTGTAAGTCGTGACATAAGTTCAGGCTGTGGCCCGACTGCTGACTGACATCCGTCCGCTCAAGGAGTCGGCGGATTTTCGGCGGTTGTGGGTTGGGTCGACCGTGTCGCAGCTCGGGCAGCAGATGACTGCGGTGACGGTTTCCATTCAGGTTTATGCGTTGACGCACTCGACCTTCGCGGTGGGGCTGGTTGGGTTGTTCGCGTTGGTGCCGTTGGTTGTCTTTGGGTTGTACGGCGGTGCGATGGCGGACGCGATCGATCGGCGGACGCTCGCGCTGGTCTCGTCGGGTGGGCTCTGGTTGCTGTCGATGGTGTTGGTGGCCCAGTCCGAGCTGCACTGGAACCAGGTCTGGATCCTGTACGCCGTGATCGCCGTCCAGTCGGCCTGTTTCGCGGTGAACGGACCGGCGCGGTCCGCGATCGTGCCGCGGCTGATCCGTCCGGAGCTCCTCCCGGCCGCCAACACGCTCAGCCAGGCCGCGTTCAACCTCGGCTTCACGGCGGGACCATTGCTCGGCGCCGTGGTGATCGCGTGGCAGGGGTTCGGTGCGGCGTACCTGGTGGATGTCATCACCTTCACTGCCGCCCTCTACGCGCTCTTCCGGCTGCCTCCGGTACCACCGACAGGTCTGATACGCCGGGCCGGGCTGCGCTCGGTGCTGGAGGGCTTCACCTTCCTCCGAGCAGCTCCAGCACTGCTGGCGACCTTCCTCGCGGACATCCTCGCGATGGTGTTCGCGCAACCGCGGGCGCTGTTCCCGGCCGTGGCGGGTGCGTTCTTCGCGGGCGGCGTAAGGACTGTCGGGTTGCTGCAGGCGGCGCCCGCGATCGGGGCGCTCGTCGGGGTGCTGTTCTCCGGCTGGGTGAGCCGCATCCGGCGGCAAGGGGTGGCGATCGTCGCGGCGATCACGGTCTACGCCGCGGCGGTCGGGCTGTTCGGGTTGTCGCGGACGATCTGGCTCGGCGTCGCGCTGCTCGCGTTGTCGGGTGCGGCGGACATGGTCAGCTCGGCGTACCGGAACACCGTCCTGCAATCAGCCGCCCCGGACGCGATGCGCGGCCGGCTCCAGGGCGTCTTCATCGTGGTCGTCGCCGGCGGCCCGAGGCTCGGCGACTTCGTGGCCGGTACTACGGCCTCGCTCAGCACCCCGACGATCGCCCTGCTCGGCGGCGCCGCGGTCTGCATCACCGGCCTACTCATCCTGCTCGCCACGAACCGCCCGTTCCGCCAGTACGACTCGCAGGTGCGCGCCCTCCGCTAACCCGAGCCGGAAGACTCAGCCGCCGGTGGCGAGCTTCTTGAGAACAGTGCCCCAGGACGGCAGGTCCGGGTTGATGCGGGGGATCGGCTGGCCGCCGACGGTGACGACCGGGCGATCGCCGACCGGCTTGTCGAGCTTGATCGGCACCACCTCGATCTGGCTGTCCGGCGGGCACGGCTCGGTGTCGTCGATCACCGCGGTGATCTTGTCGGCCGACTCGATCACCTTCAGATCGCTCGAGCAGTTGAAGCCGACGCCGAACACCATCGCGACGTCGTCCGGCCTCGGCGGGTTCTGGATCCACTTCAGGTACGACGGCCGCTTGCCCTTCACCAGCTGGTACCCGGCGACCGGCTGCTGCGACTTCTCCAGCACCTCGCCCTTCCCGTTGCTGAAGAACGCGCCGAAGATCTTGTTGACGCACGGGTCGCCATCCTGTTTCGGGTCATCGGCCGCGCCCCACGCCTTGGCGACCAGATAGCAGCCGTTCGCCTCCCGGTTGAGCACGACGTTGAACCCGACCAGCCCGAGCGCGCCGAGCACCAGCGCGCCGGCCAGCATCCGCCGGGAACGGAGCTGCTTCGGGCCGAGCGGCGCCGCCTCCTCGGTTTCCTCGCCGCCGGGGAGCTGCTTGAACAGGCCCAGGATGCTGCTCGTCCACTGCGGATTGACCAGCGTCGGCACGGCGTACAGCAGGATCAGACCGACGCAGACGGCGATGGCGGGGAGCAGCGCCCAGTAATTTCGCACGGAAGCAAGATACGGGGACATCGGGCCGCGGGCGGAAAAAGGTTACGCTTCGGCTGTGCCCGCAGAGACGTCCCAGACACTCGACCGGGGACTCACCGTCCTCGAGTTGCTGGCGGACGCCCCGGACGGCCTGTCGATCACCGAGCTGGCCGCCTCGCTGAACGTCTCCCGGACGGTCGTGTACCGCCTGGTCAACACGCTCGAACTGCACCGGCTCGTCCGCCGCGACAGCGAAGGCCGCGCCCGCCTGGGCCTCGCCGTCCTGCACTACTCGCGCCGCGTCCAGCCGACCCTGCGAGACGCCGCTCTGCCGGTACTACGCTCGCTCGCCGAAGACACCGGCGCGACCGCCCACCTCACCGTCGCGGATGGCGACGAGGCGCTCGCGATCGCCGTGATCGAGCCGAGCTGGACCGACTTCCACGTCTCGTACCGGATGGGTTCCCGGCACGCGCTCGACCAGGGCGCCGCCGGCAAGGCGATCCTCGCCGGCCGCCGCAAGCCCGACCCAGCCGGCCGCCCCTTCGTCATCACCGCCGGCGAACTCCAGGCCGGCGCCCAAGGCGTCTCCTCACCCGTCCTCGGCGTACCAGGCGTAGAAGCTTCCATCGGCGTAGTAGTCCTCGGCAAACTAGACCGAGACTTCGTCGGCCCCCGAGTAGCCCGAGCCGCAGTAGAAGTAGCCAAACGCCTCGCTTGACCCACTCACCAACAGCCCGGCGAGGTTGTGCTGCAACCAGCCTCGTGACGCTTCGCGTCACCTCGCGCACCGGAGGCTGTGAGCCAGGGGTCGCCGTCGGCTGGGGTGATTTGTCCCGCTCGACAGGAGGTAGTCGGCTGCGGGGCGTGTGTTGGCTGCTGGCTGAGCGTGCGGAGGGTGCATACAGCCGACTACCTCCTGTCGAGCGGGACACAGCGGGCGGATCTGCGGCAGGGCGACCGGCTGGTAGGTGAGGGGGTGGTCAGGGGCGGGTGGCTGCGTGGAGTAGGGGGAGGACTCGGTGGGGGACTTGTTCGGCTAGGGCTATGACCGTGGAAGCGCGTTGGATGCCTCGGACGATTACTACCTGGTCGATTACTCGTTGGAGGTCGGCGTTGGAGCGGGCGACTATTCGGCACCAGAGGTCTTCGGCCCCGGTGATTGTGTAGACCTCCAGGACTTCGGGGATGGCGGCCAGAGCGGCTGCCACCGTGGTGTGGCCGGAGCCTTGTTCTATTTGGAGGGTGGCGAAGGCGGTGACGGGATAGCCGATTTCGGTGGTGTCGACGTCGGGGCCCCAGCCTCGGACTACGCCGTCGCGGGAGAGGCGGTCCAGGCGGGCCTGGACGGTGCCGCGGGCTACGCCTAGGCGGCGGGAGGCTTCGAGGACGCCTACCCGGGGTTCGGCGGCGAAAAGGTCGAGGATGCGGGCGTCCAGCGCGTCCACTCCGGCCATGGGGTCCTCCAGGTGTGGTCAGGGTGACCAAATAGTCCGATAGAAGGCTGAGAATACTGGTCAGAGTGCTCATTGAAAAACGGTTCTGTTGCGCAACCTGTCCTCCTGCGGCGAAGCTCGGCCGGGCAAGCCGACACCGACCGGGAGGACCCCGATGACCAGCACCGACCTCACGCCGGCAGAGCTCGACGCCGATCTCGACCTCGACCAGTTGAAGCAGCTCGTCGGCCTGGTGCCGTACGACGAGAGCACCGACCCGTTCCCCGTCACGGCGATGGACGCCGTCGTGTTCGTGGTCGGCAACGCCACCCAGACCGCGAAGTACTATCAGCTCGCCTTCGGGATGGACCTGGTCGCGTACTCCGGGCCGGAGAACGGCAACAAGGACCACAAGGCGTTCGTACTCAAGGCAGGCTCGGCGCGCTTCGTCATCACCGGCGGCGTCACCCCGGCCAGCCCGCTGAACGAGCACCACCGCAAGCACGGCGACGGCGTCTCCGACATCTCCCTCGAGGTGCCGGACGTCGACAAGTGCATCAAGCACGCCCGCGCCCAGGGTGCGATCGTGCTCGAGGAGCCGCACGACGTCACCGACGAGCACGGTACGGTCCGCCGGGCCGCCATCGCGGCGTACGGCGACACGCGGCACTCGCTGATCGACCGGAGCAAGTACGACGGCCCGTACCTGCCGGGCTTCGTCGAGGCGAAGACCGCGGTGACCCGGCCGGAGGGGCACCCGAAGCGGCTGTTCCAGGCGGTCGACCACGTCGTCGGCAACGTCGAGCTCGGGCTGATGGACGAGTGGGTCACCTTCTACAACAAGGTGATGGGCTTCGTGAACATGGCGGAGTTCATCGGCGACGACATCGCCACCGACTACTCCGCGCTGATGAGCAAGGTGGTGGCCAACGGCAACCACCGGGTCAAGTTCCCGCTGAACGAGCCGGCCATCGCGAAGAAGAAGTCGCAGATCGACGAGTTCCTGGAGTTCTACGACGGCGCCGGCGCCCAGCACATCGCGCTGGCCACCAACGACATCCTGCGCACCGTCGACATCATGCGGGCCAACGGCGTCGAGTTCCTGAACACGCCGGACTCGTACTACGAGGACCCGGAGCTGCGCGAGCGGATCGGCAACGTCCGGGCGCCGATCGAGGAGCTGCAGAAGCGCAAGATCCTGGTCGACCGCGACGAGGACGGCTACCTGCTGCAGATCTTCACCAAGCCGATCGGCGACCGCCCGACCGTCTTCTACGAGTTGATCGAGCGCCACGGCTCCCTCGGCTTCGGCAAGGGCAACTTCAAGGCCCTGTTCGAGGCGATCGAGCGCGAACAAGAGCGCCGCGGAAATCTTTGATCTCTGTTTGATCTACCTACCGTGACACGCCCGCGACACACCGTTGCGGGCGTGTCTCAGTGTCCGACTATCGGATTGACTGTCAGGTCAGGTGAGGTTGGACTACTCTGCCCAATGAGTGCACGTCGGGGCGTGCGCTCAGGAAGGGTTTTCCGATGAAGACACTGGGCATTGTGCTCAGCACCGTGGGACTGGCCGGAGCGGGCGTATTCGCCCTGGCCACCTCAGCTCAGGCGGCGCCTGCCGCGAGCTGCAGCGGTGCGACATCCATCTCGTCCGCAAGCATCTTGCGCGACCACCGACCACCCACCTGGGGCACTGTCCGGCTCGTCCGGGACAGCTGTTCGCAGTACTGGGCCGAGATCACCATGAATCCGCGACTGACCGCGAACCAGCGGGCCAACGCCTACCTGGTGCAGTACGGCGGCAGCAACGGCGGCCGCACGCTGTCTTGTGACAGCAGTGGTGGCAACGGCGCCGTGACGGCCGGGCAACGGACCTGCCGGACGCCGAAGGTGAGGTCCACCGACGGTGGCGTCACCTTCATCGCGATCGCGCGCGAGTTCCACAACTACGGCAGCGGCTACGAGGAGATCTCGGAGAACGCGACCAGCAGGACCCGCTGAGGCCCTGCCACACAACAGAAAACCGCCTAGGCTCGCCTTTATGAACGATCTAGTCGAGCGCCTTCGGCAAGTACTGCCGCCGGAGGCGCTGGTGACCGACCAGGACCGGATCCAGAGCTACCGGTACGACCGGGCGATGTTCTGCCCGGCCGGTGAGCCGATCGCGGTGGTGCTCGCGCGGGAGACAGCCCACGTCGTGGCGGCGGTGAAGCTCGCCGCCGACGCGGGCGTTCCGGTCGTGCCCCAAGGTGCCCGGTCCGGGCTGTCCGGCGCGGCCAACGCGATCGAGGGCTGCCTGGTCATCTCGCTCGAGAAGATGGACAAGATCCTCGAGATCGAGACCGTCGACCGGTACGTCGTGACGCAACCGGGCGTGTTCAACGCCGTCCTGTCCCGCGCGGTCGCCGAGCAGGGGTTGTTCTACCCGCCCGACCCGTCGAGCTGGGAGTTCTGCTCGATCGGCGGCAACCTGTCGACCAACTCGGGCGGCCTGTGCTGCGTGAAGTACGGCGTGACGACCGACTACGTGCTCGGCCTCGAGGTGGTACTGGCCGACGGCCAGGTCCTGCGCACCGGCCGGCGCACCGTCAAGGGCGTCGCGGGCTACGACCTGACCAAGCTGATCGTCGGCAGTGAAGGCACGCTCGGCATCATCACCGAGGCGACCCTCGCGCTGCGCCCGGAGGCGGCCAGGCCACGCACGATGGCTGCCCTGTTCGACTCGGGCCGAACGGCCGGCGAGGCGATCGTCGAGATCATCCGCAGCGGCGTCTCGCTGTCGCTGCTGGAGATCATGGACCGGACCACGATCATGGCGGTCAACAGCTACAAGCGGATGGACCTGCCGACCGAGGCCGCGGCGATGCTGATCGCCCAGTCCGACGCGGGCGGGGAGGCCGGCGCGGCCGACGTGGCGACGGTGGCGAAGCTCTGCCGTCAGTACGGTGCGATCGAGTGCATCGAGGCGGACGACCCGGCCGAGGGCGAGCTGCTGCTGGAGGCCAGGCGGGCGGCTCTGGTCGCGCTGGACCAGCTCGGCACGACGATGATCGACGATGTCTGCGTACCGCGCTCGCGGCTGGCCGACTTCATCGGCGCGGTCGAGCAGATCTCGCTCGACCTGGACATCACGATCGGCGTGCTGGGCCACGCGGGCGACGGCAACATGCACCCGACCGTGGTGTTCGACGCGGAGGATCCGGACCAGGCCGCCCGGGCCCAGGCGGCGTTCGACAAGGTGATGGAGGTCGGTCTGGAGCTCGGCGGCACGATCACCGGCGAGCACGGGATCGGGATGCTGAAGCGCGACTGGCTGGTCGAGGAGATCGGCCCGGTGGCGGTGTCGGTGCACCGCGCGATCAAGGCCGCGCTGGACCCGAAAAACCTGCTGAATCCGGGCAAGGTGGTTTCGTGAGGGTTTGTTCATCTTCTGTGACTCAACCGCAACGCAACTGCCGGGGCCATTGGACGTTCATGGCCGTCGAATGTGACGTGCCGGCCGCACTATGGAAGGCAGTTGTCTGAAACCGGGGGGAACACCGTGAGGCGAGGCAGGAGGTCACCTATGCGAGCACGGCAGCTGCTGCCCGCCGCACTGGCGCTGGCCGTTCTCGTCGTCGGCTCCGGCTGTGCGAACGGCTCCGGCCTGCGGGTCGAGGGCGCCGATCCGGCCACCCCGTCGGCGACGCCGTCGGTGACCCCCAACAACGGTTTCGCCCCGTCCGTGACGCCGGCCCCGAAGACGGGCCGGATCGCCCAGTCGGCGATGACGCTCGAGCAGGTGCGGGACAGCCTGCAGGTCGACAAGGGCCTCGACCCGTACATGAAGACGATCGTCGGCAGCTGTTCGATCGTCACGCGCTGCCTCACCCGGGGCGTGGCCGTCGACGTGATGAAGACCGGTACGCCGCAGTTGGTGGTGCTGGTGCACACGGTCGACAACTTCGTCTTCGGGGCCGTTCTGATGGCCGACTCGCCGAAGGGGCCGCGCCGGGTTTGGAGTTTGAAGGCCGATCAGTTGAAGATCAGTCCCAGCCAGCAGGGCGACCTGGTGGTCGAGACACAGATATTCGCGCTGACCGACAGGCCCTGTTGCCCGTCCGGAAGTCGCGTCGAGGTCTACCGTTGGGCCGGTGGTCGGATGACCAAGGTCAGCTCGACGGATCAAAAGGGAGACTGAACTTCAGTGGTACCGGAAGAACCGGCAGCGCGCATTCTCATGGTCGAGGACGACGCGGTGATCCGTGAGGCGACCCAGTTGACCCTGGAACGCCATGGCTACGACGTCACGACGGCCGAGGACGGCCTGGAGGCGATCGAGAGTTTCGAGAAGATCCATCCGGACGCGGTGATGCTGGACATCATGCTGCCGGGCCTGGACGGCATCTCCGTGTGCCGCCGGATCCGGGAGACCAGCACGGTCCCGATCGTGATGGTGTCCGCCCGTGGTGACGCGCTGGACGTCGTCCTCGGCCTGGAGGCCGGCGCGGACGACTACGTCACCAAGCCGTTCGACACCCAGGTCCTGGTGGCCCGGCTGCGAGCCGTGATGCGGCGGGCGGTCGCCGACCCGGAGCGGCCGACCCCGGCCACCGGCTCGACCGTGGAGTCGTTCGGCGACCTGGAGCTCGACCGTGAGGCTCTCGAGGTGCGGCGGGCGGGTAGTACGGTCCAGCTCACCCCGACCGAGCTGAAGCTGCTGATCGAGTTCGCCAACAACCCCGGCGTCGTGCTGAGCAGGTCCACCCTGCTGCAACGCGTCTGGGACTACGAGTGGGGCGGCGACGGCCGCCTGGTCGACGTCCACCTGCAACGGCTCCGGACCAAGATCGGCGCCGACCGGATCGAGACCGTGCGCGGATTCGGATACAAGCTGCGCGCCTGATGGGCCTCCGCAGCAAGCTCGGCCTGATCTTCGTACTGGTTTCGTCGCTGGCGATTCTGGTGTTGTGCGTGGCGGTCTACACCCAGGCCCAGTCGGCCCGGCTGGACCGCACCCGCAGCTTCGCCGACGAGCGGATCCAGGCTGCCGCGGAGAGCTACGACCGCAGCGAAGTACCTGTGTTCGGGGCGCGGCTGGACGACCCTGATCTGCCGCCGCAGCTGCGCGACGCGGTGATGAACGGCAAGCGCGCCACCTTCAAGACGGCGGCGCCGAACGCCAAGATGTGGGCGGCGGTCGGCGTCAAGAACGGCCGCATCCTGTCGATCGTGCAGGACTACGACGTCAACGACCCGTCGATGAACGCCCTGCGCCGGGCCTTGATCATCGGTGGAGTCGGCACGGTCGCGCTGGTCGCGCTGGGCAGCGTCATCGCCGCAGGCAGCCTGTCCCGCCGGATCGTCGCGGTAGCCGGTACTGCGCGCCGCATCGCCGCAGGGGACCTCGACGCCTCGGCGGCGGGCGCGGCGGGCAAGGGCAAGGATGAAGTACAGGCACTGGCGACAGCTCTGGACACGATGGCCAGCTCACTGCGCGGCCAACTGGAAGCCGAGCGACGATTCACCGCCGACGTCGCCCACGACCTCCGTACGCCGGTCACCGGCCTGCTGACCGCCGCTGAGCTGTTGCCACCTGGCCGGCCCAGTGAGCTCGTACGAGACCGCGCCAAGGTCCTGCGGCGACTGGTCGAGGACCTGCTCGAGATCGCCCGGTTCGACTCGGGTGTCGAGCAGGCCGATCTGGAGCACGTCGGGCTCGGCGCCTTCGTCGGGTCAGCTGTCGGCCGCCTGCGGATGCAGCAGTCGCTCGCGCCGGACAGCGTCGTCGTGCACCGGCTCGGCCGGGAGGAGACGATCTCCACCGACTCGCGCCGGATCGAGCGGATCCTGGCGAACCTGATCGTCAACGGACTGCGGCACGGCCGCCCGCCGGTCGAGGTGACCGTCCAGGGCCGGACCATCGAAGTGGTGGACCACGGCAACGGGTATCCCGAGGAATTGATTGCCGAGGGCCCCCGTCGATTCCGGTCCGGGGTGGCCGAGCGGGGTGTCGGGCACGGCCTCGGACTGACCATCGCGGCCGGTCACGCGAAGGTGCTCGGCGCCGAGCTGACCTTCGGGATCGCACCCGGCGGTGGGGCCTGTGCCCGATTGGTTCTGCCCGATAGTCCTGAGACGGAGTCGTAACACAACCTTTCGCGAGGTGGGGGCGTCTCCACTGTGTCGGGTTCACCAGAACCCGTTACACACGAGGGGAAACCACCAATCATGCGCACTCGCTCTCTGGTCGTTCGTCGTTCCGCCGCCGTTGTCGCCGGTATCGCTCTGGCCGCCGGTGGGGTCGGCATCGCCGGCGCCCTGCAGGCCAACGCCGCGCCGAACCAGACCACCACCGCCTCCACCACCGTCGCGGCCAAGCCGGCGATCACGATCAAGTCGGACAAGGCCACCGCGAAGGCGTGGGCGAAGGTCTCCTTCACCGGCAAGACCACCGCGATCGCGAAGGGCTCGGTCGTCCAGGTCCAGCGTCTGCAGTCCGGCAAGTGGGTCAACTTCCCGGCCACCACCAAGGTGACCAGCAAGTCGACCTACTCGGTCTGGGTGCAGAGCGGCCGCGTCGGCGTCAACAAGTTCCGCGTCGTGACGGCCAAGGCCACCAGCGCCGCCGTCTCGGTCAACATCACCAAGTGAAACGCAGTGCCCTGCATCCTTGGTGGTTTGGCGCTTGCGGCGCCCAGGCACGCACCTCACGGCACTTGAGAACCATCCACGATGCTCCGCATCGAGGACGCTCCTCAAGCACCGCGATGCACGCACCTGAACACCGCAATCACTCAAACCACCAAGGATGCAGGGCACTAGAAAAGCGGCGCCACCCTCGGGGGAGATGGCGCCGCTTTTCTCTTGTTTACTTGGTGCCGTAGACGTTCAGTTCAGCAGCAGAGCCGAACACCGCGCCGTTCAGTGAGCTGGTGCCGACGAGCTTCACGTAGCGGCCGGCCTTCGGGGTGAAGTCGAGCCGCTGGACGGCGGTCGAGTTGGGGAACTGGCCGGTCTTCACCGGCGTACCCCAGTTCTGCCCGTCCGTACTGACGTAGAGCTCGTAGCCCTTGAACATCCCGTTCGTCCCACTCTGCCGCGGCAGGTAGCTGAACCCGTTCACCTGGTACGCCGTACCGAGGTCCAATGTGATGTGATGCGGATAAGTGGCCGGCGTGGACACCTGCGACCAGGCCGAATGCCAAACGGTGGAAGGGTTTCCGTCCAGCGCCTCCGTCGCGCCGCCGTCCGTGGCGACGTCCTCGCTGCTCACATCGGCCACCGTGATCCGCGACTGCGGCACGATCCCCGGCGGCAGCAACGTCGCCTCCGCCGAAGTGGTCGCCTGGCCACCGGTTGCCGTGAGCACGTACTTGCCCTCCGGCGTACCGGCCGGCGGAATGACCGACCAATTCGTGGTCACGCTTGCGCCGGCGGCCACCGTCGCGTGCGTCGCCGGCGTGGTGGCGGTGACCGTCCAGCCCGCCGGAGCGGTGAGCGCCAGCGTGATGTTGTCGACGGCAACCACATCGTCGTTGGTGAAGGTGCTGACGACGGTGTTCTCCTCGCCGGAGACCATGCCGTTCAGGCCGGCGCCGCTGAGGCTCAGCGAAGTACAGTCCGCTGCTTCGGTCGACGCGCCGAGATCCGTGACGGCGAAGTCGTCGATCACGAAGTCGGCCTGGTCGCCACCGGAGGAGAGCTTGCGCAGACCGACCCAGTAGTCGCCGCCGCAACCGGCCACGAACTCCTGGCTGAACGTCGCCTTCGTCCGCTGCACTCCGATCGGCGTCGCCTTGACCTCGACGGAGTCGGGGCGATCCACGCCCTGCACCCACGTGTACTGACCAGCCACGCCGTTCTCGTAGTCGAAGCTGACCTTGTACTTGTGGCCCGGCGTGAACGGAACGCTCGCCGGCGTCGTCCGGTAAACAAGCCCCTCGTTCTCCTCGTGGGACTTCAGCGACCAGTCACCGTCGAGCACGTCGTCGACGAGCTTCCCGTTCCAGCCGGCTTGCGTGTACGGCGCGTGCTTCTTCGCGAGTACGGTCCGCGGGTCGGTCGTGCCACCCGCGTCACCCTTCACGAACGGACCCCAGCCCTGGTCGACGTTCTCGAAGTCGTCGACGAGTCCGGCCGCCGGGCGCTTCGTCTCGACGACTCGGACGTCGTCCAGCCGGACCCGGGCTGCTCCGGCCGGCGCGCTCACGGTGAGATCGGCCGTCGTGCCCTTGGCCTCGAAGACCACGCGGGCGCGTTGGTAGTACAGGTCCTGCTTGTCGTCGGAGGCGACTCGGTTCATTGCGGTCGAGCGATTGACGACCACCGAGGTGCCGTTGACGTCGAGGGTGGTCGGGCGGGTCTCGCCCGGCTCGACCTCGATCCAGGCGGAGGCGCTGTAGGTCTTGCCCGGCGTGAGATCACGGATGCGCTGGTTGAGCGTGGTCTGCTCCGCGCCGAGTTCGGCGACGTGCTGGCCGTTCTCGAGGGTGGCGATCGAGGCGTTGCCGGTCGGCTTCCAGGCTCGCAGGTCACCGGCGTTGAAGCCGGGGTCCTCGAGGTGGCTGCCCTGACCCCACTGCGGGTCGGCCAGCCGCGGGGCCTGGGTCGGGTACAGGACGTACGGCTGTCCGGCTGTGGCGGTGAGTGTCACGGAGCCGTTGCGGACGGGCGCGGTACCGATCCGGACGCGGCCGGTGTCGGTGAGCTTGTAGACGGTGAAGCGGTCGGTGGTGAAGGCCGACGGGACCTGCCAGGTCGTCGTGCCGCCGGCCGGGTTGTAGTGGTAGAGCTTCTTGTTGCCGTCCCAGGGCAGCAGGTACTTGTCGCCGTCCAGGACCTTCGCGTCGCCGACACTGATGCTGCGCTTGCCGTTGGCGACGGCTCCGCTGACACTGCCGGTGAAGGTGATCTGGTTCGGGTTCCAGTCGACGATCTTCTGCTGCTGCAGGAACTTGGCCGGCAGGTTCTTCTGCCAGATGTTGGCGTAGAACTTGTTCCAGCCGGTCTCGCCGGTCCAGCCCTCGAACTCGACGATCGACGACTGGCCGAGGATCGGGTCGGCGTTCCAGACGTCCTTCTCGTGGTTGCGGACGAACCGGATGATCTTGCTGTTCAGCCCCTTGTTGGTGGGGCCGCCGTAGTCGAGGTCGTTGGCCCAGTGCGACCACAGCGAGGTGCGCTCGTGCCGGTCGGCCCACTCGGTGGCGATCTGCCAGCCCTGGTCGGCGAGCTGTCGGGTCAGGCCGTCGGCCAGCCAGCCGGACTGGTAGTACACGTCGATGTACAGCTCCTGCAGGTTCTTGTCCGTCTCATCGCGCAGTTGCTGGAACCGCTTGACGATGTTGCCGGAGGCAAGGTCAGGGCGCTGCTTGATGTAGTAGCTCTGGTTCAGCCAGTTCCAGCCCTTGCTCGACTTGTCGACCAGGTCCTCGCTGAACGCGTTGGCCTCGGGGTAGGACTCTGTCGCGTTCACGTGGACGCCGAACGCGGCGTTGTAGTCCTTGCCCTGCTTCAGCAGCGTGTTGAGGTCGGTGAGCCCGCCGGCCCGGAGGTTGTAGTTGCCGCCGTAGTCCGGGTGGGCCGAGTCATGGCCTTCCGAGCCGTAGCCCTTGAGCAGCGCCATCTGGCCGAGGCCGTCGGTCGCGAGGGAGATCCGCTTGACGTCGTCCAGGGTGCGCAGGAACGGATGCGTCGCCTGGCTGGCGAAGTTGAACGGGATGTGGGTGATCACCCGGTCCTTGACCTGGTCGCCACCCTTCGGCTCGACCATGATCGAGCGGAACGCGATCGCGCCGTCCTGCCAGTCGACGGTCTTGTCGTTGTTCGCGTCGGGAGTCACGACGACCTTCGCCCACGGCAGGGGCTCGGTGTACGGCGAGGTGTCGGCGCGGTAGGTCCACTGGCCACTCCACACCCCGACCCGGCTGGTCCCGTCGGCCGCCTTGCGGGCCTGGTGCCAGAAGCGCGCGCCGTCGTCGACGGACTGCCCGGACGGCTTGTCGTACGTCGAGTTGGACTCGATCCCGGCGGCCAGACCGTTCGTGTTCACGAACGCGTACGCCGCTCCGGTGGCGGCCGGCTCCGCTGCCGTCGCCGCGGTCACCGGGGTGATCTTGTCCGCGGTCCGGGTGGAGTCGGGGTCGAGCGTGGTGAAGGCGGTGGTCGCGCCCGGGTCCGTGCTGGCGACGGAGACCAGGTCCTGGTTGGGGATGTCGAGCGTGTTCACCTTGCTGGTCGCGGTGTCGCGGATCGCGTCGATGCTGAAGGTGATCACCCGGCCGGTCAGCGCGAGGCTGGCGTCCAGCTCGACGCCGGGGAGCGCGTCGAAGGCCAGCTTGTACTGCGCTTTGCCGGCGGTCACGTTCGGCGGTCCGGTCAGGTGGGCCGCGCGGGCGACTCCGTTGACGGTGACGGTCGAGATGGCGTCGGGCTGGCCACCCAGGGCCTGGCCGGTGGCGTTGTCGGCGTACCGGATGACGCGGGGGAAATCGGCGGCGACGGTGACGGTCAGCTCGGGTGAGGTGAGCGTGAGGTCGGTGGCTGCCGCGGGGCTTGCGGTGGCAGCAGACGTCGGTAGGGCGACGAGCAGACCGGCGGTCAGCGCGGCTGCCGCTAGGGACGGAAGTACGGGTCGAGACACGGTAGGACTCCTGACGGGCGGGTCACTGTGTCACGGATTCTGCGTACATAACCGCTAATTAGTCAAGAGAAACGAACACTAATGAACAAGATTGGTGAACGTTTCAGCCCGCTGCTCCGTTTTGCCTGCCTTGGCGATGCAACTTTTCCGTGGTGGGAGGTGTGTCCCTTCCGTAACCGAGCAACCGGAGGAGACCAATGGTGCGCAGGAAGCACTGGTTGATCACGGCCGTGTGCACGACGATGGCCGCAGGCCTGGTCGCAGCTCCGTCGCAGGCCGCGACACCGCCCACTAGTGGACCGTCGGCGAAACCGTCGTCGACGGTCACCCTGATCACGGGTGACAAGGTGACCGTCACCCCGCAAGGCAAGTCCTGGACCGTCAGCGTCGAGCCGGCCCGGCGGGTCGGCCGGCCGGAAGGATTCTTCCGGCAGATCACACCGGCCGGGGTCACCGTGATCCCGGCGAGCGCGCTGCCGTTCGTGCGGTCCGGCGTACTGGATCGTGCGCTCTTCGACGTCACCGGCCTGATCGGCCAGAAACTGGACGACGCCCACAGCAAGGAGTTGCCGCTGCTGGTCCAGAGCAGCAACACGCGAGCCGCGGCAACCTTCGGCAAGGTGACCCGGCAGCTGCCGGCCGCCAAGCTCGCGGCCGTCTCTGTCTCGAAGCCTTTCGAGCTGTCGAAGCTCACCGGGAAGACGAAGATCTGGCTGAACGGACGGGCGAAGCCGACGCTCGACGTCAGTGTCCCGCAGGTCGGCGCTCCCGCCGCCTGGCAGGCCGGCTACACCGGCGCAGGGGTGCAGGTCGCAGTACTGGACACCGGGTACGACGCCGCGCACCCCGATCTCCAGGGGGTTGTGAAGGGTTCGAAGGACTTCCTCGGTGACGGCAGCGGGATGAAGGACGAGGTCGGCCACGGGACGCATGTCGCGTCGACGGTGGCGGGTCGCGGTACTGCGTCGGGCGGCAGATACACCGGTGTCGCCAAGGGCGCCGACCTACTGATCGGCAAGGTCTGCGGCGTCGACGGCTGTCCGTACGACGCGATCATCGCGGGCATGCAGTGGGCGGCGGCCAGTGGTGCGAAGGTGGTGAATCTCAGTCTCGGCGGCGGGCCTACCGACGGTACCGATCCGTTGTCGGCAGAGGTGAACCGGCTCACCGCCGCGACCGGCACGCTGTTCGTGATCGCGGCGGGCAACGACGGGCCGGCCGGTCGGGTCTCCAGCCCGGCTACAGCTGATGCCGCGCTGGCGGTTGCATCGGTCACCAAGCTGGACGAGTTGAGCGACTTCTCGTCGATCGGCCCGCGGGTCGGCGACCACGCGATGAAGCCCGACCTGGCGGCTCCCGGCTCGGACATCGTCGCGGCCCGCGCCGCCGGGACGCTTGCGGACGAGGCGGTCGACGAGTACTACGCCCGCATCTCCGGTACGTCGATGGCGACGCCGCACGTCGCCGGTGGTGCTGCGATCCTCGCTGGGGAGCACCCGGGATGGAAGGCGCCGCAGTTGAAGGCAGCGCTGATGGCCAGCGCGCATCCGATCTCGGCCGATGTGTACGCGCAGGGTGCGGGGCGGCTTGATCTGGCCCGGGGGATCGGTCAGCAGGTGCTGGCTGAGCCGGCGAGCTTGAGCTTCGCGGCCGCGTCCTGGCCACACGACAAGCCGCAGGATCAGAGCAAGCAGGTTGTCTATCGCAACGACGGCCAGGCGGCGGTCACGTTGGCGCTGCGGCTCGACGTGCGGAACTCGGCTGGAGCCGAGGCGCCGGCCGGTCTGTTCAAGGCGTCTGCGGAGCAGGTCGTGGTACCGGCTGGCGGGCAGGCAGCGGTGGATGTTTCGGTTGCTCCTGGCAACGTCGCGCCGGAGACCTACGGTGGCCGGCTGGTTGCTTCGTCGGCCGATGGCAAGACGGTCGTGCAGACGCCGCTCGGCGTCTATGTCGAGCCCGAGAGCTACGACCTCAGCCTGACGATGAAAGACCGGACGGGTACGCCGATCGATCCGTCGACCGGGAACGGAATCGCGGTCGTGGTCAGCCTCGAGGACCAGGACCTGCAGTACTTCCCGGTGTTGCCGGGGGACAAGCTGCGGTTGCCGGCCGGCCGGTACGCGGTGCTGGGCTCGATGAACACTCCGGTACCCGGCCGGCTGGAGCCCTCCGTCACGTCGGCCTCTGAGCCGGAGATCGACCTGCACCACGACACCGTCGTACCGTTCGACGCTCGGCGGGGCAAGCGAACCAGCATCGCCCTCGACGCCAAGGATGCGAAGGTGGTGGCCGGGACGGCGGGTCAGGACATCCATACCGGCACTGTCGACTCTCTCTTCATCAACCCGATGGTGCGCGATCTCTACGCGGTCCCCACCAAGGGATCGGTGCAGCATTTCGGGTACTACACCCGCGCTCAGTTCGAGCGTCCGCTGGTCCGGCTGACGGCCGGGAGCAAGGACGTCGGAGCGTCTTGGGTGCCGTCCACAGCGCAGCTTGTCGGGGTCAAGAAGCTGACAGTGGTCGACGCCGGGCATGCGCGACCGGAGGATCTGGCGGGCAAGGATCTGTTGGGCAAGCTCGCTCTGTTCACGCTGTCGGGTGAAGAAGGGGCGAGCTTCGATGAGCGGGTCGAACTGCTGCGAGAGGCTGGGGCCGCTGCGGCGCTGTTCTACCTCAAGGACGAGGTGCGGGTGTCGACGGATGGCACCAAGCTCCCGACGCTGCTTCTCGACGACGCGTCGGCCGGTCGCCTTGCGGGGCAGCGGGTCACGCTGGCCGGGAATGCGGGGAGTCCTTACCGGTACGAGATCGCGCTGCCGTCGTTCGGGAAGAGCCCGGGCAGTCTGGCCTATCGGTTGCCGAACCGCGGCCTCGGTGCTGTTCAGGCGAAGTACCACGCGTTCGGTCCTGGTGGTGTCGGGTACCTCGACTACGACACCGTCGCGGGCAATCTCGACATGGGCGGCTCCCTGTGGTCGGGGGTGGTGAAGTTGCCGACGGCACGGACCGAGTACTACTCACCCGGCGTTCGGTGGGGGACCTCGCTTCGTGCGGCGGCGGGGTCCGAGCAGAGCGAGCAGGGCTATCTCGGGTTACCGCACGTCTACAAGCCGGGCGAGAAGATCTCGGTCGACTGGGCCAAACCGGTCTTCGGGCCTGGCTTCGGGGCGTTGGCAGCGAGCGATCGGGACCGGCCGTTGCAGGCGTACCGGGACGGCGATGCGATCGACGTTCTGCTGCCGTTGTTCAGCGATTCGGCCAACCACACGGGGATTACCCGGCCGGAGTCGTACAGCTTTGCTGACAAGGGGACGACCACGCTGTCCGCCGATGGCAAGGTGGTCGGGCAGAGCGACGTACCGGGGGATGGCGTGTTCAAGGTGCCGACCGGGGATGCGGCGTACAAGCTGGTGACGTCTGTGCGGCGGGACAATCCGGGGTGGCCGTTGGCTACTCAGGTGTCGGCGGAGTGGGCGTTCCGGTCGTCGACGACTGGTGGGCCGGAGGCGCTGCCGTTGCTTGCTGTGCGGCTTGATCCTCGGCTTGACCTGCTGGACTATGCGCCGGGCGGTCGCCGGTTTGCGATCCCGGTCGGCGTTCCTGGTGGTCGGTTGAAGAGTGTCGAGGCGTCGTACGACGATGGCGCGACCTGGCAGGCTGCTGTCCTGCGCAAGGCGGGATCGGGGTGGACGGCGACGATCAAGCACCCGGCTAGCGGGTTCGTGTCGCTGCGTTCCAGCGCGATGGATGCCAAGGGCAACAGCGTGGTTCAGACCACCATCCGCGCATACCGACTGAAGTGAGCTGGTCTGCGGGCGGTCTTTCGGCCGCCCGCAGCCAGTCAGTCGGCGGAGTCAGCTGGCGGGGAGGATGCGGCCGGTTACCGAGCCGAGGGTGATGGTCGCGCCGGCCGAGGTGGCGGCGGAGGCGGTGATGGTGACCTCGTCGCCGTCCTGGAGGAAGGTGCGGTCCTCGCCCTTGACAGTGACGGGCTCGCGGCCGCCCCAGCTGAGCTCGAGGAAGGAGCCGCGCTGGTTCTTGTCGGCGCCGCAGACGGTGCCGGAGGCGTACAGGTCGCCGGTGCGGACGGAGGCGCCGTTGACCGACAAGTGGGCCAGCATCTGGGCGGGTGACCAGTACATCTCGCGGTACGGCGGGCTGCTCACCAGCTCGCCGTTCCAGTAGACCTCGAAGGTGATGTCGAGGTTGGTCAGGTTCTCGCTGGCCAGGTAGTCCAGCACCTGGGGGTCTTGCTTGCTGAGAGCGACCTCGGCCGACTCGAGCGCCTCCAGCGGGATGACCCACGGGGAGATCGAGGTGGCGAACGACTTGCCCAGGAACGGGCCGAGCGGGACGTACTCCCAGGCCTGGATGTCGCGCGCCGACCAGTCGTTGAGCAGCACCACGCCGTACACATGATCCTTGAAGTCCTCGACGCCGACGCGGCTGCCGAGCTGGGACGGCTTGCCGACGACGTACCCGAGCTCGACCTCGATGTCGAGCCGCTGGGACGGTCCGTACGTCGGATTGTCGTCGCCCGGCGCCTTGCGCTGACCGCTCGGGCGGATGATGTCGGTGCCGCTGGCAACGATCGTACCGGCGCGGCCGTGGTACCCGACCGGGAGGTGTTTCCAGTTCGGCAGCAGCGGTTCGGCATCCGGGCGGAACAGCTTGCCGACGTTGCTCGCGTGGTGCTCCGAGGCGTAGAAGTCGACGTAGTCGGCGACCTCGAACGGCAACTGCATCGTCACCTGATCCAGCGGGATCAGATGTGGTTCGACGGCGTCGCGGTTGTTCTCGTTGCGGACCAGATCGAGCAGCCACTCCCGGGTCGCGTGCCAGGCCGGCCGCCCTTGCTTGAGGAACGCGTTCAGCGTCGGCTCGGTGAAGATCTGGGCACCGTCGAGCATCTGCGCGGACGCGACCGGGGCGAGGTCGATCACGTGGTCGCCGATCGCCGCGCCGACCCTCGGCTCCTCGTCGCCGGTCCGGAAGATGCCGAGCGGCAGGGTCTCCGGTCCGAACGCTGCGTTCGCGGGGATGTCGATCCAGGTCACGAGGTCTCCAGAAGCTTCAGTGCGGTCAAGTCGTGGCGGGGTTCGTCGATGCTGCAGGAGCCGAAGCTCGTGAACCAGCGCCTGGTCCCGTTGGCCTGCTCCTCGGACAGTTGGGCTGCCGTGGTTGCCAGGTCTTCGCCGTTGCGGTTCTCGAGGATCGCGGCGACCTCGTCCTGGCCGGCGCCGTCGAGTGAGGCGCGGGTGGCGAGCAGGACGTTGAGGAAGCCGTGATGCTCGAAGCCGGTGTCCTCGGCGGTGTGGCGGACGGCATTGTGCAGTCCGGCCGTGCACTTGAAGGCGACCTCGCGGTCAAGGCAGGCGGTGATGAAGGCGGCGACCTGGTCGGCCGTCGGGAAGAGGGAGGCGTCGAGGCCGCCGGTACGCAGCTTGGCGTAGTACCCGGCGTCGGCGACGACGTCGAGCGCGCGCTCCCAGGCGCCGTCCAGGCCGATCTCGACGAAGGCGCTCTCCTCGTCCACGCAATCATCGCAGGCGCGGACCACGCGCAGTGCGTTGCGGGACAGGTCGTCCTCGTCGCGCAGCCGCACCTCGATCGACTCCACGACGAGGTCGGGCGAGCGGTCGCCGTACCGGATGGCCGGTTCGATCCCGCCCGCGCCGCCGGTGATCACGACCGAGACTTCGAGCGGATCGCCGGCCTTCGCGGCTTCGGCGGCGACCTTCATCAGGTTGTCGTCGGTACAGATCAGTGGGCCGACGAGTTCGGCGTACGGCGCCTGGCGGTGGGCCCGGTGCGCGCTCACGGCCTCGACCAGGGGAAGGTCGCCGGGCGGGAACATCGCCGCGTCGTCGACCAGGTGCCGGAACAGGGCAGGGATGGTTGACATGGCTCCGAGCCTAACGGATGCTTTCGGTAAGCGGACACTTGTGTTCGGATATCGGATAGGTTGGGTGTTATGGCGTACTACCGGCAGGCAGGTCAGATTCCGCCGAAGCGGCACACGCAGTTCCGCAACCCGGACGGCGGGCTGTACTACGAGGAGCTGATGGGCGAGGAGGGGTTCTCGTCGGACTCGTCGCTGCTGTACCACGCGGGGGTGCCGTCGGCGATCGTCGACTCTGTCGTTTGGGAGTTGCCGGACCTGGCGACTGTCGCGAACCATCCGCTCACGCCGCGGCATCTCAAGCTGCACGACCTCTTCCTGAGCGGCGAGGGCAACAACGTCGTCGAGCATCGCCGGCTGGTGCTGGGCAATGGGGATGTCCGGATCTCGTACGTCATCGCTTCTGAGGTCTCGCCGTACTATCGCAATGCGATCGGTGACGAGTGTGTGTACATCGAGCGGGGGTCGGCTACGGTCGAGACCGTCTTCGGGGTGCTGTCGGCGGTCGAGGGCGATTACGTGATCATCCCGCGGGCCACCACGCATCGGTGGCTGCCGGGGGCGGACGGCGTACAGGCCTATTGCATCGAAGCGAACAGCCACATCGCGCCGCCTAAACGGTATCTGAGCCGATTCGGGCAGTTCCTCGAGCACGCACCGTACTGCGAGCGCGATCTGCATGCGCCCGCGTCGGTGTTTGTTGTCGAGGACAACGATGTCGAGGTGCTGGTGAAGCATCGCGGCAACGGGGCCGGCGGCATCGTCGGCAGCCGGATGACGTACGCGACGCATCCCTTCGATGTCGTCGGCTGGGACGGTTGCCTCTACCCGTACACCTTCAACGTGAGCGACTTCGAGCCGATCACCGGCCGCATCCACCAGCCGCCACCCGTGCACCAGGTCTTCGAAGCCAACAACTTCGTCATCTGCAACTTCGTGCCGCGCAAGGTCGACTACCACCCGCTGTCGGTGCCGGTGCCGTACTACCACTCGAACGTCGACTCCGACGAGGTCATGTTCTACTGCGGCGGCGACTACGAAGCCCGCAAGGGCTCCGGCATAGCCCTAGGCTCCATCTCCCTCCACCCCGGCGGCTACGCCCACGGCCCCCAACCGTCCGCCATCGAAGCCTCCCTCGGCGCCGAATCCTTCGAGGAACTGGCAGTCATGGTCGACACCTTCCGCCCCTTGGAACTGGGTGAGGGCGGCGCTGCGGTCGACGACGGCGTCTACGCCTGGACCTGGGCCGGCCGCCGCCTGTAGCACTCCCCACGCCAGCCGCCCCGCTCGCTCCTACGTCACTCACTCACCGCCAGGCTCCCGTCCACCCCGGGCGCGGGCTTGCTGCGCCGCCCGCTTGGCATGACCACCTGCGGGCGGGAGGACTGTCCGTGCTCTCGGTGGACCTCTGCCCTGACTCCCACGCGAGCCGCCATGGTCACCCCGATCCGGCGGTGCAAGTGCCTCTAGGTGACGTACCGAAGGACAGGTAGTGCACCTCATTTACGCTGTACGCGAGGAAGCGCAACACGCTCAAGTGCACTAGTTGGCGCCAACTACTACCTGTCCGCCGGTCCGTGCTCGCGAGCCGTCACCCCTGGGCGCGAGGACGACTACCGGCGCTGGCTGATCCGGATGATCACCGCGGCCGAAGCAGCACCGAACAATCTCGGCGTGGTCGTGCTGAGCCCGGAAGCGTCGGCATCGAACGTCTTCAGCTTCGTCCACCGCTTCGCCGACGAGGCATCGCTGGCGGCGTGGGAGCACTCCGACACCCTCCGCTCACTCCTGACCGAGGCCGAAGCCTTCTCAACCCTGCACCGCCAGGTAGCGACCGGTATGGAGGCTTGGTTCACCCTCAGCGGCCCGTCATCACCCGCGGTACCCCCGCGCTGGAAGATGGCCCTTCTCACCTTTGTGATCGTCTACGCCCTGACCGCGATCATCATCCCGATCGAGCGAGCCGTACTGCCCGAAACCTGGTCCTTCTTCGCCACCAACATCCTGACGAACGCCCTGATCGCCCTCCTCCTGACCTACCTGATCCTCCCCGCCACCACCAAGCTCCTCCACCCCTGGCTCTACCACCAACCCCGCTCCAGTTGATTCGCGGGCTTGGGGGGACTGAGTTCCTAAGGGATGTCAAGCTGCCGGAGGGTTCGTAGACTTGGTGTTGGCGGGTCGGGATGCTGGAGCGCTTTGCGACTCCTTCTGCTCC
>NZ_JBFAYZ010000017.1:0-141145 GCF_040681515.1 Kribbella sp. NPDC051718
GACCTTGGACAGGCAAGTGCGACCTTGAACACCGAACGGCGACCTTGAACAAGTAATTACTTGTTCAAGGTCGCCGTTCGGTGTTCAAGGTGCTGGCTTCAGGCCGGGATCGGGCTCAGAGTCAGAGGCGGCGGCGGGTTCGTAGGTAGTCGCCTACTACTGCTGCGCCTAGGCCGTCTGGGTCGGGGGCTAGGACTCGGCCGCCGCTTCGGCGGGCTAGTAGGTCTACGAATTGGTTGAGGCGGGGGTCGTCACCCAGGCGGAAGATGGAGACGGTGGCGCCTAGTTTGGCTAGGCGGTCTACCTCGAAGATTGTTTTGCGGAGGGTGGCCGGGCGGGGTGGGTAGTCGAACTCCGCGGTGCCGTCCGGTTCCAGGTGGGCTGTTGGTTCTCCGTCGGTGACCATCAGGACTACCGGTTGGGCGTCGGGGTGGCGGCGTAGGTGGCGGCCGGCCAGCAGGAGGGCGTGGTGGGCGTTGGTGCCTTGTTCCCAGGTGCCTTCCATGCCGATCAGCTGCGGTAACTCCACCACCCCGGCATACCGGCCGAAGGTGATCAGTTGGAGGGCGTCGTTGCGGTAGCGCGTGGAGATGAGTTGGTGCAGGGCTAGGGCCGTGCGCTTCATCGGTAGCCAGCGGCCTTCCTGGACCATCGACCAGGAGGTGTCGACCAGCAGCGCGACCGCGGCTCGGGCCCTGTGTTCTGTTTCGGCGATCTCGACATCGGCTACATCCAGCCGCACCGAGCCGTCATGAGCAGCGCCGGCGGTTCGCAGTACCGCGTTGCGCACCGTGCGAGGTACATCCCACGGCTGGGTGTCGCCGAACTGCCACGGGCGCGTTGACCCACTCAGCTCGCCGGCCGCTCCAGCCGAAGCCGCATCCCGCTCGCCGGACTGGCCACGCGCAGTTCGCAGTACGTCGGAAAGCGCCGTCTGCCCGAGTTGCCGCAACGCCTTCGGGGACAACTGCAACGTGCCGTCAGGCGCACGCTCCAACAGCCCCTGATTGCGCAACTCCCGCTCGAGCTCCGACAACCTCCGAGCGTCGACCGTCGCCTCGTCACCGAGCTGCCGGGTCAGCGCATCGAGGTCGATATCCTCCAGCCGAGCCCCCGGATACGACTGCGCCAACTGCTCAGCCAATGCATCCAGCTCCGCCAGATCCGACATCGCCCGAGCGCCCTCGGCCAACCCCAGCGGATCGTCACCACTCATCCGCTCAGACCCCGACCAGTCCTCTCCCGGCCGCAACGCCTGCAGCTGAGCATCGAGATTCGCCAACTGCTGCGACAGTTGCGGATTCCCGAATGCCTGCTGCGAAAGCTGAGCCAGCTCGGCTCGTTGCTCCGGCGTCATCGAGTTGAGCATCCGCTGCGCAGCCGCCGCCCGCGCAGCCAGTACGTCGATCAGCTCATCGACATTGCGCGGATTCTCCGGGAAGAACTCGCCATGCTTGGCCATGAACTCGCCAAAGAGCTCATCGATCTGCGGATGCCCCTGCGCATGCGCAGCAAGCAGCGCATTGAGATCGGCCAGCATCTCGTTGATCCGCTCGATGTCCTCAGGCGTCGTGTTCTGCAGGGCCTCCTTCATCCCCTCGAACCGCGACCCCAGCAACTCACGCCCGAGCAGCTCGCGAATCTCCTCGTACTTCTGCCGCGCCTCGCTCGACTGCCAGTCGTAGTCGGCCAACTCCCGCACAGCCGCAGCTGTGCCGGACGGCAGCGCGTCCAACTGCATCTCCCGGAACCGCGCATCGTCCGACGGATTCGGGAACAGGTCATGTCGCTCGGCCTCGAGCGCTTCGTCCAGCAATCGCTGTACGTCGCGCAGGGTGCCGTCCAGATTGTGGCGCCGCTGGATCTCCCGGCGCCGCTCCCACAAGCGACGCGTCAGATCGTCGAGCCCTTGGGTGTTGCGAGTACCGCGCCGGAGCAACTCCTCCAGCGCGGATCTCGGTGACGAGCCGCCCATCACGTCGCGGCCGAGCTCGTCCAGCGCGTCCCGCAGATCCACCGGCGGGGCGAGCGGGTCAGGACCGTCGTGCCACGGTCCGTACGACCAACCTTCCGGTAGTTGCGACATCTCAGGCCCCGTAGACGGTCGTGTCGTCGTCGGCGTCCTTCGCCAATCGCTTGGACAGGTAGAGCGCTTCCAGCGCCAACTCGACCGCCGCCGCGATCCGGCCGGGTGAGTCGTCGGGCGAGACCCCGGCACGCGCCGCCACGTCGTGCAGTACCGGCAGCTCGGGCAGCGCAGACAGTACGTCGCGACCCGGAATCCGCTCACCCGTCGTCACCATGTGGCCTTGGGCAACGGCATCTGCCAACGGCGTCAGGTCAAGTCCGGCGAACCGCTCACGAGCGGTGTCAGCAACGGACCGGCGCAGGAGGTACTCGAGCAGCTCCGTCTCGCGCCCTTCCTCACCCGGCTCGAACTCCAGCTTCCCCCGCAGTACGGCGGGAACAGCCTCGAGGTCGACCGGCCTCGCGACGGCCGGCTCCTCACCGGTGATCGCGGAACGCCGAAGCGCAGCGGCCGCAACCGTCTCGGCAGCGGCGACGGCAAAGCGCGCGGACACACCCGAGCGCTGGTCGATCGCGGTCGACTCGCGCAGGTGCCGGACGAACCGGGCCAGTACTTCGAGCAGCGGCTCTCCCACCTCCGCCGTGAGATGCGATTCCTGCCGTACGACATCCACCTCGGCGTCGATGTCGAGCGGGTAGTGCGTCCGCACCTCGGCGCCGAACCGGTCCTTCAGCGGGGTGATGATCCGGCCGCGGTTGGTGTAGTCCTCGGGGTTGGCCGTTGCCACCAGCAACACGTCGAGCGGCAGCCGCAGCGTGTACCCGCGGACCTGGATGTCGCGCTCCTCCATCACGTTGAGCAGCGCCACCTGGATTCGCTCGGCCAGGTCCGGCAGCTCGTTGATCGCGACGATGCCGCGGTGCGCGCGCGGTACGAGTCCGAAGTGGATCGTCTCGGGGTCACCGAGGCTGCGACCCTCGGCGACCTTGACCGGGTCGACGTCGCCGATCAGGTCGCCCACCGACGTGTCGGGGGTCGCGAGCTTCTCGGCGTACCGGAGGCTGCGGTGCAGCCAGGCGACCGGCAGGTCGTCACCGAGCTCGGCGGCGCGGCGCTTGGACGCGGGCGTGATCGGGTCGAGCGGGTGCTCGGGCAGCTCGGCACCCTCGATCACCGGGGTCCACTCGTCGAGCAGGCCGATCAGGGTGCGGAGCAGGCGGGTCTTGCCTTGTCCTCGTTCGCCGAGGAGTACTACATCGTGCCCTGCGATCAGGGCGCGCTCGAGCTGGGGAATCACGGTGCGGGAGAAGCCGACGATGCCGGGCCAAGGGTCGCGACCCGCACGCAACTCCGTCAGCAGGTTGTCGCGGATCTCGGCCTTGATCGAACGGGGGACGAATCCGGCGGCGCGCAGCTCGCCGGCCTTACGGGGAAGATCAACAGGTGCACTGGTCACCCAGACGACGTTAGCTCGCTCTTCCAGCGCACGCCCGTGAAATCTCAACTTGTCCATGGAGTGACCCGGCCGGAGTTGAACAAGTAGGTCGGAGTGAAGGTGACCGTGGTCCAGGGTTGGTCCGGGGCGTTGCGGGCGACGAAGTGGTTGCCGTCGGCGGGGGCGGTTGGGTAGAGGTCGTACTCGACGACGGGCTCCTCTGCGAAGGCAAGGCGATCGCCGGTGGCCTGAGAGGTGAGGACCAGACGGTCGGCGCGGTGGGTGACCTCCATCCGGACGCTTGCTCGCTCGTAGACGCCGACATGCTCGTGACCTGCGGGAATGCCCTCGATCGGCTCCGGCGGGAGCGGCACGGCGGCGCCCACATGGTGCGTGAAGATCTCCGAGGCGAGCTGGTCGAAGAGGGCCGGGGCGTTGGCCGAGTTGGTCAGCAGGCAGACGGCCAGCCGGGCCTCCGGATCGATGCGGAGGAAGGCGAGTTGGCCGACCGTCATACCGTCATGGCCGAAGAGTTTGCGGCCTGACCAGTCGTAGAGCCGCCAAGCTTGACCGACTGCTTCGAACCCTCCGGTCGCGCCAGGGACGGCGACCTGCGGCTCGCGCATTTCGGCATAACCATCAAGATGCAGTCGGGCGAACTGCAGCAGGTCGGCCGCACTCTGGGCGATCAGGCCGGCTGGGCCGATGCTGCGCGGCAGGTTCCAGGTTTTCACCGGTACGCCGTCCGCGGTGTGGCCGAGGGCATTGCGGTGCAGGATGGCTTGCTCGGGGAGGGTCGTGGTCTGGGTCAGGCCGAGTGGCTCGATCAACCGGGCTGCGAGCGATTCGTCCCAGGTGCGGTTGTCGAGGATCTCGATGAGGCGACCGAGCAGGACGAAGCCGGAGTTGCAGTAGGAGTACGCAGTACCGGGTTCGAAGAGTTGGTCCACGTCGGCCAGCAAGGCCACGTACCGCTCCAGGCAGTCGTCGCCGCGGCCGGTGTCGGTGAACAAGTCGCCGTCGATGCCGCTCTGGTGCGTGAGCAGGTGCCGGACGGTGATCCGGCTGTCGATCGGCGCCTCGGGCAACACCTTCACGACGGCGTCGTCCAGCGAGAGCTTGCCCTTAGCAACCAATTGGGCGATCAGGGTCGCGGTCCAGGTCTTGGTGATCGACCCGACCTGGAAGAGCGAGCCGGCCGTGACCCCGACACCGGTCGCGCGGTTCAGGACGCCGTACGGCGTGATGCTCTGCTCACCGTCGGCCCAGATCCCGAGCACCGCGCCCGGTACCGCGGCCCCGGCGGCCAACTCTTCCAGGCGGGAACTCCAGTCAGGCATGCAGCCAACCTACTTGCCGTTCGTCACCTCTTCGAGAATGGCCCGGATCGCCGCCCAGGCGGCCGATTCGTCCAGCCCGAGCGCCGTCAGCGTCTCGGTGGCGACACTGGCCGAGTCACGGTAGAAGGCGAGCAGGACATGCTCGGTGCCGACGTAGTTGTGGCCGAGTACGAGCGCTTCGGCCACCGCGCCTTGGAGGACGTGCGCAGCCTTGCGCGTGTACGGCGGATTGTCGGCGTTCAGCGCGGCCTCGACGTCCCTCGGCGTACCGGCCGCCTTGGCCGGACTCTGCTCGGCGACGGCCGCGGCGACCGCTTCCTCGGTGATGCCGCGCGCCAGCAGAACACGGGTCGCGAGCGACTCAGGCTGGCCGTACAAGGCGAGCAGCAGGTGCTCGGTGCCGATGAACGGGTGGTTCATGCCACGGGCAACCTCCTTCGCGCCGGTCAGCACGGCCTTGGTGCGCGGGGTGTACCGATCGAGGGCCGGCTGGGCCGTCCAGGAGTCGGCGAAGCGTTTGTGCGCGGCCTGCTTGCTCACGCCGAGCACCGCGCTGATCTCGACCCAGGACTTGCCGGCGCCGCGAGCGCGATCGACGAAGTATCCGAGGGCGGCATCGCTGGTATTGGTCAGCTCGCTGATCGTGCCGGCGGCAGTGCCGAGCTGGTCGAGGACGTCGTCGGAGGCGGCGTCCTCGCGGATCGTGTCGATGAGTTGCTGAAGGTCGGGCCCAGGAGTCATGTCGTCAACGCTAGGTTGACTTTCAGGCGAAGTCAACCATGGGTTGACGACTCAGCACTGGTGCCGAACGAATTCGGTCAGCGCCCAGCCGGTTCGGCCGTCCGCGAGCTGGACGTGCACCCAGGAGGCGCCGTCGCGTTCGGCGATCGGGGTCACCTGGTCGCCGCGGAAAACCTTGGCGACCACCGTCTTGCTGCGTGGCGCGTCCCGTACGGTCGCATCCTGCGCGCAGACGGTCAGCTTGGTCGCCGGGGTCTCATGCCCCTGCGCCAGCACGGTCGCCGCGACGCCACCGACCAAAACGACCGGCACCGCGACGGCGGCCCACCACACCATGCGCCGACGGCGTACCGGTGCTTCAACCACAGCGCCATTGGCTGCAGCCTCGACAGCGGCGGCGAAGGCGGCCGCGCTCGCATACCGCTCCCCCGGCTCCTTGGCCATCGCTCGACGGACCACCTCATCGAAGCCAGCCGGTACGCCGTACAGGCTCGGCGTCGGCGGCGGGAGGATCGCGACGGCGTACGCGAGCTCCGGCAAAGTCCTGCGATTGAAGGGCCGCTCGCCGGTCAACAGAGTGAAGAGGGTGCCACCGAGCGCGTAGACATCGGTGGCGGCCGAGACCGGATCGCCACGCCACTGCTCGGGCGCCATGTAGGCGACGGTCCCGGCGACCGCGCCGAGCGAAGGACCTGAGGGTGAGCCGCTCTGCAGCCAGCCGGCGCCGCCACTGAGGTCCACTCCGGTACTCGACTCGAGGCTGACTAGCTGCCGGGCGACACCGAAGTCGGCGACCATCGGGCGGTCGCCGTCGAGGATGATGTTGGCCGGCTTGAGGTCGCGATGGATCACGCCCGCGTGGTGCAGTACGTCGACCGCCTCGGCGACCTGAGTCATCAGCTCGACCGTGCGCTCAGGAGTCAGCGGGCCCTGATCTTCCAGCAGGCGTTGGAGATCCGGGCCGCTCAGCCTGTCCATCACCAGCCAGGCCTGATCGCCCTCCCCGCCCACCTCGTGAACCCGGACCACGCCGGGGTGGACGACGGCACCGGCCAGTCGAGCCTCCCGGCGAAGCCGGTCACGGTACTGCGGGTCGACCAGCTCGGGATGCACCAGTTTGACCGCGACGGCCGCCCCATCGGCCAGTCGGCTCGCTTCGTACACCACCCCTGTCGCACCCGCACCCAGCGGCTCCGCCAGGCGGTAGCCAGGTACTTCGACGATCACGGCTCGCACACTAACCCCCACTCTCCGGATCCGGAAGGGATTCTGCTGCCATCCCGATCAGTGGTTCCAGCTGTGCCAGCTCGGCGAGCACGAGCTGGCGGAACGCCTTCAGATCCTTGGGTTCGTCACCAACTCTGCGCAGCGGTGAGAGCAGTTGTTTGACGCCCTGCCCGAGGGGGTCGTCGTCGGCCTCGTCCACGATCGGGATCAGCTCTCGCGCCTCGGCCAGCGCCTGGCTGAGCAGGCGGAGCCGGATCGGCTGCTCGAGCAGCAGGGCGGAGATCCGGAGCATCCGCCGGGCAGCCTTCAGCGCGACCTCGCCGGTGAGCGGCTGCGTCTCGCGCCGGTCGCGGAGCTGGTCGATCCACGGCTCGACGGTCTCGCCGCGCCAGATCGGCCCGGAGGACAGCTCGGCGTCGGGCTCGGGGATGCCATGGCTGCGGCGCCGGCGCCAGGCGGTCACCAGTTGCCGGTTCAGGCCGAGCGCCTCGGCGATCTCGGCGATCCCGTAGAAGCGCTCGCGATACGGGTCAGCCTCCTCGACGGGCAGCGGACGTGTGCTGTTCACCGGGCCAGCGTATCCACTGAGTACACCTATTGCCATCTCTGGCGACACGCCTTACCGTCATCTCAGCTTACAAACTCTTGGAGGTTGAGATGACACGCAAGGCTCCTGTCGCGCTCGCCGTCGCCGCGCTGGCCGCGGTTGGACTCGCCCTCGGCACCGGTACGCCGGCCGCCAACGCGGTCGAGGTTCCGCGGCACGCGATCAACATCTGCCAGAGCGCGACCATGTACGAGAACTACAACTTCTCGATCCCCGGCCCGGTCACCTACATCCGCACGCTCGGCTACGGCGACAAGATCGGGCACACGCCGGGCAAGCACCCGGTCTACAACGGCTGGGCCTCGATCCAGGACTTCGGCCCGAACGACTGGGGCTTCATCCGCGAGGAGTGCATCGGCGGCTACGACAGCTGGTGATCTCCGCACGCTCTCTGAAATTCCGCCCCGTTTTAGAGGAGAAACCGCAATGAATCGAGTACTTCGTACTGCCGCCGCCGGTGCCGCACTGGTCGTCGTCGGGCTGGCCCTCAACACCACCCAGGCGCAGGCAGCCGATGGGCATCTCGGCGTACGGGAGACCGTGTGCGCCACCGACCTGCAGTTCCGCACCGAGCCGGGTGGCGCCCGGGCCGGCACCCTGCACTACGGCGAAACCTTCAAGATCGACCAGATCATTCCGGGCTGGGTGCACGGGTTCGCCTACGGGACGATCAACCACAACGGCTGGGTCCAGGACGGCTGGTTCTGCTGATGTCCGTCGCGAAGCGCGCGCTCGTCGCACTGGCGGCCGGAGCGCTGGCCGCCGTCGGGTTGAGCCAGCCTGCTCAGGCGATCAATCAGTACGTGACGATCGGCAACGTGCCGAAGCCTGCCGCCGCCTGCAACAACCACGGGGTGATGCCGGCCGGCGGCTGGCTGGCCAACAAGTCGTGCGGCTACGTGATGGGGACGGCGATCGCCGGTACCCGCTTCGACGTGAGCACGACGACGGCGAACAACTTCCACTTCGGACGTTGGCGAGCTGGTGACGGTACGAGCTTCTGCGCCTACCTGGTCCCCGGTGCCCTCGACACCTCGCACTCGACGCCTGTCGCCGACAGCTGCAGCAGCGCGACCAGCGACCGCCTGGTCCACCGCCGCACCTTCGGCCGAGACTTCGACGTCGCCCCGCACACGGGCAACGGCGCGATCGTCGTACGCATCAACCCGTCGGCGTGCACCGGCTACTACAACTACTTCACCGACAGCACCTACGCCACCGGCTCCCTCCGCGACCCGGCCGGCTTCCCCCTCCCCACCACCGGCGGCTACCGCTACACCACCGCCGACAACGGCGCATCGATGATCCGGGTAGACGACGCCACCGGCGAAACCATCTGGCTCTTCGTCGCCCGCTCCTGCATCAACTCCCAACTCCCCACCAACCTCAACAACGACAACGACTAACTCCCCCCAGCCGCTCACCGCCCCCTCCGCTCCGGGGCCGGTGGGCGGCGCCGGAGCGGAGGGGGCGGTGGGCGGCGCCGGAGCGGAGGGGGCGGTGGGCAGCGCCGGAGCGGAGGGGGCGGCGGGCAGCGCCGGAGCGGAGGGGGCGGCGGGCGGCGCCGTGCGCGACGGTGCTGCGAATTCGAGGTTCCCGCAAGGCCCGGCGCACCCCCCTTCCGCCCCGGGCTGAGCACAGCCGATCCCCAGGTGCGGGCCACTGGCAGGTTCTTGGCCCCCTACCGCCCTGCAGCTCGCCAGCGGCCAAACAACCCGTCAGCCGACCTCGCAAATCAGTTGCCTGAGGCACCTTGTGCTCCACCTGAGCATTCCCCGCCGCCAGATCCGCTCACGTCGAGCACAAAGTCACCAAAAACCGGCCAGCCCGGCCGCCGTCACCCCACAACGCGACTCGCCTCGCCATCAGCACCCCGCCAACCGGCCAACCTGCCTCGCCACCCCACAACCCGACTGCCTTGCGGACGTCCCCCCACCACGACCCACCTTGCGATCAGCACCCCGCAACCCGACCCACCTTGCCCAAACATCCCTGGGCCCAGACCCCTCCGCGGGATCCCGACAGCTGCGTCCTTCCCTGGTCGAGGCAGTGTGGGTCAAGAGTCGAACTTGTTCGATCCCGAAGGGACGCGAAGCGCTCTTGACGCGCACTGACTCGACTAGCACAATCCCGCAGCGGGAGCCCGCGAACCACAGTCCCCTTAGCTCAGCACCCCGCAACCACAGCGCCCTCACCCGAGTACTACGCAGCTATTGCCGGCTCGGGGCTAGGGTGCGGGGGTGCAGCCACTGGGTGATGTGATCGGGGCGGGTTTGCGGGTGCTTTTTTGTGGGATCAACCCGGGATTGGTGTCGGCGGAGACCGGGCATCACTTCGCTAGGCCGGGGAACAGGTTCTGGCCGGCGTTGCATTTGGCTGGGTTTACGCCGCGGCAGTTTCGGCCGGATGAGCAGCGGGAGCTGCTTGAGCTGGGGCTGGGGATTACGAATGTGGTGGACAAGCCGTCGGCTCGGGCTGATGAGTTGACGAGGGCCGAGTTGGTTGCCGGGGGCGAGAACTTGGTCAAGAAGGTGCTCGAGTATCAGCCTCGGTGGTTGGCGGTGGTGGGGGTTACGGCATACCGGGATGCGTTCAACGAGCGCAAGGCGGTGATGGGCGAGCAAGCCAAGCGGATCGGGGAGACCCGGGTTTGGATCCTGCCCAATCCGAGTGGGCTGAATGCGCATTACACGCTGCCCAAGCTTGCGGCCGCCTACGCTGAGCTGGAGAAGGTCAGCGCAGACGGCGGCTGAGGGCTTTCAGGCCAGGGCCTTGCGCAAGGTGGTGATCGCGAGGTTGATCGCGGTTTCGGCCGCGTGGGTGTCGCGCATCGCGTCGACCATCACGAAGTCGTGGATGATGCCGGCCAGCCGGACGGCCGTGACCTCGACGCCGGCTTCGCGGAGCTTGGCGGCGTACGCCTCGCCCTCGTCCCGCAGTACGTCGGCCTCGCCGGTGATCACCAGCGCCTGGGGCAGGCCGCGGAGCTGTTCGAGGGTCGCCCGCAGCGGTGACGCGGTGATCTCGTTCCGCTGCGCCTCGTCGGTCGTGTACTGATCCCAGAACCACTTCATCCCGTCGCGCTGCAGGAAGTACCCCACGGCGAACTCCTTGTACGACTCCGTGTCGAAGGACGCGTCGGTGACCGGGTAGAACAGCACCTGCTGCGCGAACCGCACGTCGCCCCGCTCCTTCGCCAGCAACGTCACCGCCGCGGTCATGTTGCCGCCGACGGAGTCGCCCACGATCGCCAGCCGGCTCGCGTCCAGCTCGTGGTCCTTGCCAGAAGCAACGATCCACCGGGCCACCGCGTAGTTCTGCTCCAGCGCGACCGGATACTGCGCCTCCGGCGACAGGTCGTACTCCGGAAAGACCAGCGCCGCCCCCGCCCCGACCGCCAGCTCCCGCACCAGCCGGTCATGCGTGTGCGAGCCACCGAAGACCCAGCCGGCGCCATGAATGTAGAGGATCACCGGCAGCGGACCGGTACTCCCCGCCGGCCGGATCACCCGAACCCTCACTGCACCGTCACCAGCCGGGACGGTCAGCCATTCCTCGTCGACCGGAAGCTTCGGGTAGTCGGTGGTCTGCACGTCGTCGACCGCCTTGCGGCCTTCGTCCGGCGGCAACTGGAACAGGAACGGCGGGACGCTGGTCGCGTCGGCGAAAGCTTGGGCAGCAGGCTCCAGAACGGTCATCGAAGTACTCCTCCATTGAGTTCCGAGGGCGGAGAACGAGCGTTCTCCGCCGATGTCCAGTACTCTAGGAGAACGTTGGTTCTCCGCGCAAGCGGCACGGCAGAGGAAGGCGATATGACGATCGACACAGCGACCGCGCAGCAGCAGGTGCTCGACGCGGCGGACGCGCTCTTCTACGAACGCGGCGTCCAGGCGGTCGGCATGGACGCGATCCGGACCGCGTCCGGCGTCTCGCTCAAGCGGCTCTACCAGCTGTTCCCGTCCAAGGACCACCTGATCGAGGCCTATCTGCACAAGCGCGACCTGCAGTGGAAGTCCATGCTGGCCGAGCACGTCGACGCGGAGACCGATCCGCGCGAGCGCATCCTCGCGGTCTTCGACTTCCTCGACGACTGGTTCCAGGAGAAGAGCTTCCGCGGCTGCGCCTTCATCAACTCGTTCGGCGAGCTCGGCACGGTCTCCCCCGCCGTCGCGGAGCTGGCCCGCAAGCACAAGGCCGGCTTCCGCGACGCGCTGGCCGAGCTGTCCGAAGCGGCCGGCGCAAAGGATCCGCAGCGCCTGGCCGACTACCTGATCCTGCTCAGCGAAGGCGCGATCACCACCTCCGTCTTCACTGAGTCCGCAGCCCCGGCGACCCGCGCCCGCGAAGCCGCCGAACTCCTGATGGCGGCCAATCTCCCGTCCTGACTCCACCATCGAGCAGGATGTGAGGATGCGAGCGACCGAATTGCTGACCGCCCTCGACAAACTCCCGTACGGCGAACGCGTCCAACTAGTCGCCCGCGAGGCCCGCCGCGGCTCCCCCGACCTGCCCACGCTGATCGCCGAGCTCGACACCGGCGACACCTTCGCCCGGACGATCGGCCTCCAGCTCGCCCAGATCGGCGGCGACGTCGAGCACATCACCACGCTCCTCAGCGACCCGCTGTTCCAATGGCGCGCGCTCGCCGCCGCAGGGCGCGGAGTACCGGTGTCCGACGAGGCCCTGCAGAGCCTGTACGCCGATGCGCCCGCGGCCCTCCGCACCCGCATCCTGGGCGTCATCCGCCGGACCCGGCGGGAAGCCCTGGCCGCGCGCCTGATCGACGAGCAGCGCGAACGCTGGGGCGACCGCGCCGCGGCCGGCCTGCTCAGCAGCACCGACTCGGCAACCGTCGAACGCCTCCTGCCTGACCTGGCGTACACACTCTCGTCAGGCGATTGGGCCCGACTGGCCACTCGCCACCCGGAAGCCGTTCTGGACCACGCCTCCCGAACGCTGCCCGAGGAGACCATCTACCGGACCGAGTGGTGGAACAGCGTCGCCCACGGCGTGGTCGCGGCGATCGACAGCCATCCGGAGCGCGTGTTCGAGCTGATCCGGACAGCGATGCCGCGGTACGACCTTCCGTGGCCCGTCATCAGCATCATCGGCCGGCTCGCCGACCTCGACCCAGCCGGCCTGCTCGAGCTGCTGCTGGCACCCGACCGGGCGAGGGCGCTGCATCGTGCTCTCACTCCTGCGCTCCGGCGAAGGTTGTACCGGTTCGCCGACGGCGAGCTGATCGCCCTCGGTCGCCTGCTCTGGCCTCAGGTCGCCAACCTGCTGGCCGACCTCCCGCCGGCCCGCCGATCGACGATCTTCGAAGGCGTGGCCGCCACCATCGAGCTCGGCCGCACGGAGCTGCCCGATGAGCTGCTGACCGTCCTCCCGCGGCGACTCCGGCACGAGCAAGCCCGCCGGCTGATCGAGGTCTTCCAGGACCGCGATCCAGAACGGCAGTGGTTCTACAGCGGCTACCTGCCCTTCGACGAGGCGTTCGCCCGGCTCGGGCCGGAGGTCAACCAGCCCGAGGCGGGGGCACGCGCCGTCGTCTACCGTTCCGTCATCGCGAGCGCCGGGCACTCGCGCGAACCGGAGTCGATCGAGAAGGCGCTGAGCTGGGCGACCAAGGTCCGCAACGACCAGGACCCGGTCCGGGACGCGGTACTGGACGAAGCCACTTCGTTGCCGCCGTCGCAGCTGACGGACCTCCACGTCGACGCGCTGCAGACGCTGCTGACCGATGCGCTCGAAGCTCGCGATCTCTCCTGGAGCTCCCGCGCCTCACTCAACCAGCTCGCCGAGACCGCGATCAAGCAAGGTGCCTTAGGCAACCATTTCGCCTTGCTGGACTGGGGTCTCCGGGCCCAGGCGCGACTCGCCGACAGCACCGGCACGGTCAACCTGTCCGGACTCGTCGACGGTCTGCCGCGCGGCCGTGAGCACCTCGTCTATCACGCGTTGCGGCCGTACGTCGAAGCGGCGGCGAAGCGTCAGGAGTTCGGACTCGCCTTCGCGATCGCCGAAGCATTCGGCCGCCGGGGCTGGCCCATCGACGACCTGCACCTGGTGCTCGAACAGGCCGTCTGGTCGAACAAGGAGTACACGGTCGACCACGCCGCCCGGCTCTGGCTCGCTCCCCCGGCGACCCGGGCGGAACGCGTCGGCCGGATCATCGACCGTGAAGTCGGAATGGCCCGTTGGGACTCCATCTGGGCAGCCGTCACCGAGGTCCGCACGGATCTCCTCGACCCGGTACTGGCCGCGCCCGACCGGATCCGCCGCTTCACCCGCAACCACCCTGCCTGGCACGTCTCGCCGGTCGCCCTGCAGCGCTGGCTCCCCCGCCAGCACAGCCGGTACGCCGAACTGGTGGCAGCCGCCGCCAACGACACCCGCATGCCCGAGTGGGCGCGCTCACGGGCCGTCTCGACGCTGGGCCGGTTGCCGGGCGTCGGACGAGCCGCTGTCGAGCCGTTCCTCGGTAGCGAGCTGGTGGTGCTGCAGGAAGCGGCCCTTGGAGCACTGGCCTGGATCGACCAGCCGGAGACGGCTCTACCCGTGCTGCTCAGCTATGCGGGTGACGACCGGGCGCGGGTGGCTCTGTATGCGGCCAGTCGGGCTGCACGATTCGCCAAGCCGAGCACCCTGGCGGAGACGTTCCGGCCGGTGCTGCTGGGTGAGGGTATGAAGGTGACGTCGCGCAAGGAGGCTGCGCGGCTGCTCGGAGTACTGCGTGCCGAGGGCGCTAGCGAAGTACTGGCTGAGGCATGGGCTGGTGCCCATCGGGATGTGCGGGCCGCGATCACCAGTGCCGCTTCGCAACATCTACTGCACGAGCCGGAGGCGTGGGCGTTGCTGCAGGAGGCCGTGCACGATTCGCCGGCGACTGCGGAGGCGCTGGTGCAGCGGGCGCCGTTGAGCATCGCCGCGCAGTACAGGTCGCGGTATGCCGACCTGCTGATCGCAGTGACCAACCGGCCGGAGTCCCCGACCGTAGGAGCTGCTCTGCGGTCGCTAGCGGGTTGGGCTCCCTACAATCCGGCAGTGGCACCGGTTTGCGCCGCCTTCATCACCGACCTCACCAACCGCAGCAATAACTGGAGCGACGCAGCCAACGCGCTCTCGGGCATGATCGCCGCCGGGCACGGCCGCGATGAGCTGATCTCCGCCGTCAGGCTGCTGGTCCGCTTGGAGAGCAAGCCGGACGTACCGAACGCCGAAGCCGACCGCGACCACCCCGCCCGTCAGCGCCTGACGCTGCTGATGGCGAAGGTCGGCGGCGCGGTGGACTGGACCAGCAAGCAACCGCTGCTCGACGCGGCCGCCGAACTGGTGGCACCTGAGTACCTGGCGCTTCGCGTTCAGCCGATGATCTGGGCACTCGACTGGACCGAACCGATGACCGGCCTCACCGAGGTCGCAGACCTGATGGCCGACCGTCCTCTGGTGATCGCCGCAGCTGCCCAGCAACTCCGCTACCGCCTACACAGCCCATCCCACCGAACCGCCACCAAGACCCTCGCCCCAGCAACCGAACTGGCCCGCACCGGCCGCGCGGTGGACGGCCATCTAGCACTGGCGATGGTGGCAGCCGCCTCCGACAACTCCGCCTGGTCCCCTGCCTGGCGCGCCTTACTGGCCGACCTCCGCAACCACCCCACGCCGGATGTCCGCTACGCCGCCTTGGACCTGACAACTGCCAGCGAGTACTAGCGGGTTAGTCGTCCTCGGCGGCTTTGCGGGCGGCGGCTTTGCGGCGTTTGCCTTCGTGCATGGCCACTACTCGGGCGATCGGGATCTCGTGGCCCTCGGCGATCAGGTCGGCGGGGAGGGCTTGGGGCGCGGGGAGTTGGTCTGCCCATGAGGTTTTGAGCAGGGCCGGTGCCGTTTTGACGGTGAAGTCTCTGGGGGTGATCTGCTCGACGTCGGCCCAGCCGACCGGGAAGGAGACCGTCGTGCCGGGGCGGATGCGGGGGCTGTAGGCGGCTACGACGGTGGCGCCGCCGGCTCGGGTGGAGTCGACGAAAACCTTGCCGTGGCGTTCTTCTTTGACGTACGCCGTGGTCGCGAGCACCGGGTCGATCCGGGCGGCCCGCGCGGCGATCGCCCGCGTCGCAGCGGCCGCGTCCTCGATGGTGACTGAGTCATCGATCGGTACATAGACGTGCACGCCCTTGGCGCCGCTCGTCTTCACCGCTCCATCCAGCCCGAGGTTGGCGAGTGCCTGCTTGACCAGCAGAGCCGCCTGTACCGCCAGCGCGAACGTGTCGTCGCCTTCCGGCGGGTCCAGGTCCAGTACCAGCTGCGTGACCCGATCCGGCCGATCGAGCCGCATCAGCGCCGGGTGGTACTCGACCGCCCGCTGATTGGCGAACCACAGCAGCGTCCGGCGGTCGTCGCAGACGGCGTACGACACCTCCCGCTTGGACGCCTCCGCCCACACCTGCACCGTCCGCACCCACTCCGGCGTGTACTTCGGCACGTTCTTCTGCATGAACGACGGCTGCCCCGGCCGGATCCGAACCACCGACAACGCCCGCTCCTGCAACCCCACCAGCATCTGCCCATGCACCGCGTCGAGGTAGTCCACCAGGTCCCGCTTGGTCGCCTCGGCCCCATCGAACAGCGGCTGATCCAGGTTGGTCAGCGGTACTCCGTCACGCGTCTCGTCCGGCTTGCTCGCCATGACAGGAGCCTAAGCGCTGACCGAGTTCAACGAGGTCGTTCCGCTCCGGGTGATGTCGTAAATCGGCGGTGCCGATCTCCGTCAGCGAGATGCCTTCCGCTGGTACAAGGGCTTGCTCAAACTCAGAGCACCCAAACGCCGACGTGCCCGAGACATGTCGGACGCGACCGGCGCAGTACAGGTCGACCGACCGTCGACCCCCGCCCCAAGGAGCAGTTGTGAAACGAAACAAGACCAGGTTGGCCGCGGTCAGCGGTCTCCTCGCCGGTGGGCTGGTGATGACGCCCTTCTTCGCCGCCCACGCCGACCAGGCTCCTGCCGGCGCCGTCGGTCGCGAGCCGAGCTCGCTGGCTGCCGACGAGCAGGCGCACGCCCCGGCGAGCGCCTCCGCGCTGGGCCTGGCATCGGGCGAGAAGCTGACCGTCAAGTCGGTCATCGAGGATGCGGACGGCGGCACGCACGTGCGGTACCAGCGCACGCTCGACGGGCTGCGCGTGATCGGTGGCGACCTGGTCACCCACAAGGACGCGAAGGGCGCCATCGAGGACGTCACGTACAACCTCGGCCGCAAGAGCGTCGCGCCCGCGTCGCGGACCGCCAAGATCTCCAAGGCGGCCGCGCAGGCCAAGGGACTCGCCACGGCCCAGGCCACCAAGGACGAGAAGACCGCTGCGAACGAGCTGGTCGTTCTGGTGACCGACCAGGGTCCGAAGCTGGCGTACGACGTACTGACCACCGGCCTTCGCGCCAACCAGGTCCCGACCCGGCTGCACACGTACGTCGACGCCGGCACCGGCGCCGTGCTGCTGACCGACGACGAGATCAAGACCGGTACCGGCGACGGCATCTTCGCCCACAACGTCTCCATCACCACCACCGCCAAGTCGGGCGGCGGGTTCGAGATGAGGGACGCGAGCGGCAACACCGCCACCGACGTCCACAACCAGGGCGACCCCAACACCGGTGAGGGCCCCGACGGGGACATCTTCACCGACGCCGACGACAAGTGGGGCACCGGGACGAACTCCGACCGCGCGTCCGCCGCTGTCGACGCGCTCTACGGCGCGCAGAAGACGTTCGACTACTACAAGACCCAGCTCGGCCGGAACGGCATCTGGAACGACGGCCGCGGTGCCCGCTCGCGCGTTCACTTCGCCAACGCGATGGTCAACGCGTTCTGGGACGGCACCCAGATGTCGTACGGCGACGGCGCGAACAACGCCGCCCCGCTCACCGAACTGGACGTCGCCGCGCACGAGATGAGCCACGGCGTCACCGAGAACACCGCGGGACTCGTGTACACCGGTGAGGCCGGCGGTCTCAACGAGGCGAACTCCGACATCTTCGGTACGGCCGTCGAGTTCTACGTGAACAGCCCCAACGACGTACCGGACTACTACATCGGCGAGCTGATCAACATCCGTGGCGACGGCGCGCCGTTGCGCTACATGGACAAGCCGAGCAAGGACGGGGCGTCGAAGGACTGCTGGTCGTCGACGCTCGGCTCCCTCGACCCGCACTACTCCTCGGGCCCGCTGAACCACTGGTACTACATGCTCTCCGAGGGCTCGGGCGCCAAGACCGTCAACGGCGTCAGCT
The DNA here is from genome assembly GCF_040681515.1 of Kribbella sp. NPDC051718. Taxonomy (NCBI): domain Bacteria; kingdom Bacillati; phylum Actinomycetota; class Actinomycetes; order Propionibacteriales; family Kribbellaceae; genus Kribbella; species Kribbella sp. NPDC051718. The sequence goes on from NZ_JBFAYZ010000017.1 coordinate 17,668, forward strand.
ACAACTCCCCCACCTGCAGCGGCGCCGCGGCCGTGACCGGCATCGGTCACGCGAAGGCCGAGAAGATCTGGTACCGCACGCTGGCGACCTACCTCACGTCGTCGAGCAAGTACTCCAACGCCCGGACCGGCGCGATCAAGTCCGCCAAGGACCTCTACGGCCAGGGCTCGGCCGAGTGCCAAGCCGTCGAGAAGGCGTTCACGGCCATCGCCGTCGCGGCGACGACCGAGACGTGTGGCACGGGCAACCCGGACCCCGGCTCCCCGGCGGTCACCAACCCCGGTTCCCAGACGAGCACGGTAGGGACGGCTGACACGCTGCAGCTCGCAGCGACGGGTGGCACCACGCCGTACTCGTGGTCGGCGACGGGTCTTCCCGCGGGTCTCACGGTCAACGCCTCGACGGGTCTGATCTCCGGTACCCCGACCACCGCGGCCACCTCCACCGTCACCGCGAAGGTCACCGACGCCGGGGGCAAGACGTCCAGCGTGTCGTTCTCGTGGGTCGTCTCCGGCGGCGGTGGCGGGGGGACGTGCACCGGCGCCCTCACCTACAACGGCAGCCTCACCGCAGGCGGCAGCAAGACGTTCCCTGCCTTCAGTGACTCCGACGCGGGCCAGCTCAAGGTCTGCCTCGACGGGCCGACCGGCGCGGACTTCGACGTCTACCTGCAGAAGCTGTCCGGATTCTCCTACGTGACGGTTGCCCAAGGCATCACCCCGAACCCGGACGAGTCGTTCACCTACAACAACACGGCGGGCACCTACCGCCTCGTGGTGAAGTCCGACTCCGGATCGGGCGCGTTCACGGCCACCGTGGCGGAGTGACCTCGGCCTGATCGGTTTTGCAGCAGCGGCACCTCTTCGAGCGCTTCGGCCTCGGGGAGGTGCTGCTGTGCCAGCTCAGATCCAGCCGCGACGGCTCGCCTGCGTGGCCAGCTGGAACCGGCTGTGGGCGCCGAGCACCTCTTCGAGCCGAGCGATCCGCCGGCCGACCGTTCGAGCGCTCACGCCCAGGTCGCGGGCGATCGCCTCATCGGTGAGACCGGCTGCCAGGTAGGACAGCAGCTGCTGCTCGTCCGAACCCGGGCCATCCAACGCGTCGACCACCTGGGACTCCGCCGACAGCGGCACCCCCATCTGCCAGAAGACTTCGAAGAGACTGATCAAGGAGTCGAGCAGGCCGGACTCGTGGACGACGATGAGCGACCGCCGCGCCCCTTTCTGGCCCGGCACCGACAACATCGCGCGCTTGCCGTCGTACAGCATGAGGTTGACCGGCACCTGGGCGAAGACCCGCGCCTGCTCACCGACCGCGATGCACTGCTGAACCGCGGCCAGTCCTTCGAAGTCCTCGAGCACCGATACGCCGTACAGCCCGCGTGCTCGCACGCCGCGCTCCATCGCCGCAAGGAATCCGACCGCCACACCGGGCCGCGGGATCTGCATCCCGCTCTGCACCCGCCGCGGCGAAACCGGGCCGATGCACAAACCGTCGACGGTCGAGGCGGTGTCATCCATCAGCTTGGTCTCGACAGCCGTACACCGCGCCTCGTCCGCAATCACCTCGACGAAGCTCGACCGGTCACCCGCCTCGCTCCAGATGCCGGCAAACACCGACGCGATCTGCCGAGTGGCATCAGCAGCCCGCGCATGCTCAGCCGCCACCTGCTCCAACGGAATCCGCGGCGCAACCGCCTCGATCCCCCCGTCACTCACTTCAAGCAACCCAATCGCAGCCAGCGCTTTCACCTCGTCCGCAGCCACGCCCCGCTCGACACCAGCCCGCTCAGCCAGCGCCTCCAAACTCATCCGCCCACCCACCACCGCCGCCCGATAAAGCGGCTCCGCGAAAGCCGAGAGAAAGGGTGCTGAAGGCAATTGCATCCCGCCGTCTTACCATTTCCTACGCCCTCCGCGCGAGCACCAGAACCCTGCCCCGCCAAGGGATCGCCTCGCAGTCACCATGGCCACACGTGCCGTAACCGCAGGCCATCGGCGATCAGTCAGCCCCCGGAGACGCCTATTTCGGCGTCTGCGAGGTCGGTGTTCAGGCCGTCTGTGTCGTCCAGCCAGCCGTGTGGGAGGACTACGTGGTCTCGGGGGGAGCCTTGGCGGCCTCGGGGGGAGCCTAGTTCCTGGACTGGGAAGGGGGCGGTGGGGTCGAGTTGGGAGAGCAGTTCGTCGAGGTGGGTCAGGGAGTCGACCATGCCCAGGGCGGCGCGGAGTTCGCCACCTGCCGGGAAGCCCTTCAGGTACCAGGGGACGTGTTTGCGGAAGTCGCGGAGGCCGCGTTGTTCGCCCATCAGGCCGGCCAGGAGTTCGCCGTGGCGGCGCATGACGGTGGCGACCTCGCCGAGGGTCGGCAGGTTGAGCGCCTCGCCGCCGGCGAAGGCCACGGCCAGGTCGCGGAACAGCCAGGGGCGGCCGAGGCAGCCGCGGCCGACGATGACGCCGGCGCAACCGGTCTCGGCGACCATCCGGAGCGCGTCGGACGCCTCCCAGATGTCGCCGTTGCCGAGGACCGGGATGTTCACGTGCTCGACGAGTTCGGCGATCTTGGTCCAGTCGGCCTGGCCGGAGTACGCCTGCGCCACGGTCCGGCCGTGCAGCCCGATCGCCGCCGCACCCGACTCCTCGGCGATCTTGCCCGCGTCGAGGTAGGTCTGATGGGCGGAGTCGATGCCGATCCGGGTCTTCATCGTGACCGGGATCCCGTACGGCGTCGCGGCCCGCACCGCCGCCTCGAGGATCGCGCCGAGCAGATTCCGCTTCCAGGGAAGGGCTCCGCCACCACCCTTGCGCGTCACCTTCGGCACCGGGCAGCCGAAGTTGAGGTCGACGTGCGCCACCCCGTACTCCGAACACAGCAGCTCCACCGCGCGCCCGACGTACACCGGATCGACGCCGTACAGCTGCACCGACCGAACCGTCTCGCGCTCGTCGAAGGTGAGCATGTCCAGACTCTTCTGGTCGCCCTCGACGATCCCGCGGGACGTGATCATCTCGCACACGTACAGCCCGGCGCCCTGCTCGGCACACAACCGCCGGTACGCCGCATTGGTGATGCCGGCCATCGGCGCGAGCACCACCGGCGTATCGATCGTCAGGTCACCGAGCTTCAACATGTCAGGCCTTCGCCACCAGGACCTGGCCGTTACCGGAAACCTGCGCCTTATAAGGCTGTACTGCGTTAGCGGTAGTCGTCACGTCACACGCGATGCCTTCGGCAGTGTGCTTCACGACCGCGACGTCATCCATCGTGCAAGTGACCTTCGCAGCGCCAGGCACCGTGCGCAGGACAGCGTCGACCACCTTCGCCCGAACGATCGCGACCGAGTCGGAGGTGAACTTGTACGACGCCGAGTACTGCTTCGCGTCGACCGTGAGCTGACCCGTGTACGCCTTGCCCGCGTACGTCACCGTGCAGGTCAGCGTGTGCTTGCCGGCCGTCTCGGCCTTGTCGATCCCCGGGCAGTTCACCGACGTCGTGGCCGCGCGCCCAGCCGTGATCTGAGCCTGCTTCGAGATCGCGAACCGAATCCGCTGGGCCAGGGGCGCGTCCGAAGCGGGCTCACCCTTCACCGACGGCGTGGGCCACGGCTTCGAGGGCACCGGCAGCGGAGTCAGCGTCGGCTTCGAAGTGGTCGGAATGCTCGGTGCGCTCGGCCCCGAAGAGCCTGCCGAAGTCGGGTTGGCGGAAGGCTTGCCGCCGGCATCCGGCGCGCTGTCCGAGCAGCCTGCCACCAGGAAGACCAGCAACGCGCTCAGCCCGAAGACGGCCACGCCGAACTTGGTCCGGCCGGGCGTCATGATCCCCCGCAGCGACAGAGCAGGCATCGTCAGCAGCCCACCAGACGCTGCGCCAGGTAGCCGGTCACCTCGGTCAGGGCGACCCGCTCCTGTTTCATCGAGTCACGCTCGCGGATCGTCACCGCCTGGTCCTCGAGGGTGTCGAAGTCGACGGTGATGCAGTACGGAGTACCGATCTCGTCCTGGCGGCGGTAGCGGCGGCCGATCGCGCCGGCGTCGTCGAAGTCGACGTTCCAGTTCTTCCGCAGCTCGCCGGCCAGGTCTTTCGCCTTCGGGGACAGGTCGGCATTGCGGGACAGCGGCAGCACGGCCGCCTTGACCGGGGCGAGGCGCGGGTCGAAGCGCAGTACCGTCCGCTTGTCGACACCGCCCTTGGCGTTCGGCGCCTCGTCCTCGGTGTAGGCGTCGAGCAGGAAGGCCAGCACGTTACGGGTCAGCCCGGCGGCCGGCTCGATCACGTACGGCGTCCAGCGCTCGCCCTTCTCCTGGTCGAAGTAGGACAGGTCGACGCCGGAGTGTTTGGAGTGCGTGGACAGGTCGAAGTCGGTCCGGTTCGCGATGCCCTCGAGCTCGTCGAACTCCTTGCCACCGAAGTGGAACTTGTACTCGATGTCGACGGTGCGCTTCGAGTAGTGGCTCAGCTTCTCCTTCGGGTGCTCGTACAGCCGCATGTTGTCGGGGTTCAGCCCGAGACCGGTGTACCAGTCCCAGCGCGCCTTCAGCCAGTACTCGTGCCATTCCTCGTCCGACCCGGGCGCGACGAAGAACTCCATCTCCATCTGCTCGAACTCACGGGTCCGGAAGATGAAGTTGCCCGGGGTGATCTCGTTGCGGAAGCTCTTGCCGACCTGCGCGATGCCGAACGGCGGCTTCTTCCGCGCCGTGCCCATCACGTTGGCGAAGTTGATGAAGATGCCCTGCGCCGTCTCCGGCCGCAGGTAGTGCAGGCCTTCCTCGGACTCGACCGGGCCGAGGTACGTCTTCAGCAGGCCGTTGAACATCCGCGGCTCGGTGAAGGTGCCCTTGTTGCCGCAGTTCGGGCAGGCGATCTCGTCGAGCTTGACGTCGTCGGCGTCCTTGTTCTTCCGCCGGGCGAAGTCCTCGCGCAGGTGGTCGTCACGGAACCGCTTGTGGCACGACTGGCACTCGGTCAGCGGGTCGACGAACTCCTGCAGGTGGCCCGACGCCTCCCAGACCCGGGTCGGCAGGATGACGGACGAGTCCAGCCCGACGATGTCGTCGCGGCTCGTCACCATCGACCGCCACCACTGGGTCCGGACGTTGTTCTTCAGTTCGACGCCGAGCGGACCGTAGTCCCACGCCGACTTGGTACCGCCGTAGATCTCGCCGCACGGGTACACGAAGCCTCTCCGCTTACTGAGGCTGACGACGGCATCGACGGTATCCACGGGCACTTTTCGACTCCAGATTGGTGGTACGGCAAAGGTCAAGGCTATCGGGTCAGCGGAGCGGAGAGAATTCGCTCAGATCGTCGTACGCCGTGGGTTCGTCGATTGCCTGCGACAGCAGCGGTACGGCCGCCAGCTTCACCTCGTACGGCGAGAGCGCGCGGCGGTAGCTGCCGATGTTCACCCACTCCATGCTCAGCGCGAGCAGCTCGGGCTCGTCGGCGTTCCGCCCGGTCCTGGCCGCGACGAAACCCTTCTGCCGCGACAGCACCTCGACGGCGGTCTCCAGCCGACCAATGAACTCCGGCTGCGCGGTCTGTTCGACCCGGAACCTGATCACCACGAACACCCGCGACAGCGTACGGCGTCACGCCCGGTCACCGTCCGCTGGCCCTACTCGAACGGCCTTGCTCTGCCGACCTGGAACAATGGCCGAATGAGCAGCACACCCAGCAGTCAGCCGGTCAGCCCGCTCCGGGCACGGATCACCAAGGCCAGCTACCCGATCGTGGCCCGGCTGCACGCCATGCCGAAGCTGACCCTGCCGGGCATCACCCTGGTACTCGCCCTGATCGGCGTCTTCGCCCCGATCGGCGTCGGCATCCCCGCCCTGATCCTGCTGGCCGTCCTGCTCGCCTGGCTCGGCTTCCTCTCCTGGCCGGTGGTCAGCACCGGAGCCCGCGGCATGCGCATCTTCTCCGTCCTCGTCATCCTGCTGTTCGCGGTGTCGAGGATCGCGAACAGCTAAGGCTTCAACGTGTCGTAGGCCGCGTCGACCGAGGCTTTCCTGAGTTCCTCCCGGTCGACGTGGTCGAACATCACCGCGCAGTCGGACAGCCCTCCGAACGCGACCATCCCCCGGACCTGCTCGCTCAGCGGCGGGTCGTCGCCGATGATCAGGGCGATCAGCCGGGTCCGCCAGTTCACGAACGTCAGCGCCAGGCCGGTCTCCTGCAGCACGGTCAGGTCGTTGATCGCCAGCTGGATCAGCCGCCGGTGCTCGTAGGCGAGGTCGAAGTACGACGACAACAGCTCGCGCGGCTCGACCGGGGCGGCTGCCTCCTGCGCGTCGACGTACGCCTCGAAGGCCTCCTTCATCGGCTGGACCAGGCTGCGGACCAGCTCGTCGCGCGAGGCGAAGTGGTAGTAGAGCGCCGGCTTGGTGACGCCGAGCCGGTCCGCGATGTCGCGCAGGCTGGTCTGCTGCGTGCCCTTCTCGGCAAACAGTTCCAGCGCGGCGGCCTGGATCCGGGCTTTGGTGTCGCCACTCCTTGCTCTTGGCATGACGTTAGCTTACCTTCCGTCAAGTAAACAAATTTTCGGGCGGGAGGCGGTCGTGATGAAGGTACTGATCTCAGGGGCAAGTGTGGCGGGGCCGGTCCTCGCCTACTGGCTGGAGCGGTACGGGTTCGAGCCGACGGTGGTCGAGCGGACGCCGGAACTGCGGCACGGGCTCGGCGGTCACGCGGTCGACCTGTTCAGCAACGCCGTCGAGGTGGCCGAGCGGATGGGCCTCGGTGACGCCGTCCGCGAGGCCCGCACCCAGATCCAGCAGCTGACCCTGCACCGCGACGGCAAACGCCCGATCACCGTCGATCTGGACCGGCTCAACGCAGGCATCTCCGACCGGCACGTCGAGATCCTCCGCGGCGAACTCACCAGACTCCTGTACGACGCCACCCGCGACCGCGTCGAGTACATCTTCGGCGACTCGATCGCCGCCCTGGCCGACGACGGCACCGGCGTCGACGTCACCTTCGAGCGCGGGGAACCGCGTCGGTTCGACCTCGTCATCGGCGCGGACGGGATGCACTCCACGGTCCGCCGGCTCGCGTTCGGGCCCGAGGAGTCGATGCAGCGACCGCTCGGCGGTTACCTCGCCGTGTACTCGATGCCTGACGAGCTCCAGCTGGGCAACCGGATGCTCACGCACCTGAAGGTCGGCCGGCTCGTCGGCCTCTACGGAGTGCACCAGACCGGCCAGGCCCGGGCCGCCTTCATGTTCCATCGCGCGTCGGAGCTGCACTACGACTACCGCGACAAAGACCGGCAGAAGCAGGTGCTCGCCGACGAGTTCCGCGATTACGGCTGGGAAGTACCGCGCATGCTGAAGCACTTGGACGCGGCTGACGACTTCTACTTCGACTCGATCGCGCAGATCACTCTCGACACCTGGCAGAAGGGCCGGATCGGGCTGGTAGGCGACGCGGGCTACTGCCCAGGGCCGGCGGTCGGCGGTGGTACCAGCCTCGCTGTGATCACGGCGTACGTGCTGGCGGGTGAGCTGGCCGCGGCTCGCAGCGACCTGCCGTCGGGGCTGCGCAACTACGAGCGACTGGTCCGGCAGTCCGTCGACGCGAGCCGGGCGCTCGCGCCGAAGGTGATGAAGACGCTCATCCCCGGCAACCAGTTCGCGATGCGGGCGGTACCGCTGGCGTTCGCAGTACTGCCGCACCTGCCGACCTTCGTGCAGCGCCGCATCTGGGCCCAGAACGGGATCGGCAAGGCGCTCGGGTCGCTTGACCTGCCCGACTACGCCGATCTCGTCAGGGCCTGACCGTCACCAGTCGTGGACCGTGCCGTCGGCCAGGCGGTTCACGGGGAGGTACGCCGGGGCGTAGGGATGGGCTGCGGCCAGGTCGTCGTCGAGCTCTACGCCCAGGCCCGGAGCCTCGCCGGGGTGGAGATGGCCCTCGGTGAAGGTGTAGGCGTGCCGGAACACCTCCTCGGTGGCCGCAGTGTAACCGGCGTACTCCTGGATGCCGAAGTTGTGGATCGCCAGGTCGAGGTGGATCGCGGCGGCCATCCCGACCGGGGAGATGTCCTCCGGTCCGTGGATGGCGCTCTTGATCTGCTGCTGGGCGGCGAAGTCGAAGAGCTTCTTGATCGGCGAGACGCCGCCGAAGTGGGTGACCGCGGCGCGCACGTAGTCGATGAGCTGCTCGTTCACCAGCGTCCGGAAGTCGAAGACGGTGTTGAAGACCTCGCCGATGGCCAATGGCGTCGTGGTGTGGCTGCGGACCAGCCGCAGCCCCTCCTGGTTCTCGGCCGGCGTGCAGTCCTCGAGCCAGAAGAGGTCGTACGGCTCCAAGTCCTTGCCGAATCGGGCGGCCTGCTGCGGCGTGAGCCGGTGATGGGCGTCGTGCAGCAACGGCAACTCCGGACCGAACTCGTTGCGGACCGCCTCGAACACCGTCGGCATGTGCCGCAGATAGGCAGCCGTGTCCCAGTCCTCGACCAGCGGTCGCACCCGTCCGTCCGGAGTGACGTCCGGCTCGCCGCCGACGCCGTAGACCCGTTGCAGGCCAGGGATTCCGGTCTGGATCCGGATCGACTTGTACCCCTGCTCGAGCCGCGCCCGAACCGAGTCGAACAGCTCCGGTACGTCGCGCCCGCTGGCATGCCCGTACGTCCGTACCCGATCGCGACTCGCGCCACCGAGAAGCTGGTACAGCGGCAGGTTCGCGACCTTCGCCTTGATGTCCCACAACGCGACGTCGACCGCGGCGATCGCCGCCATCGTGACCGGCCCGCGCCGCCAGTACGCGCCGCGGTAGAGCGACTGCCAGGTGTCCTCGATCTTGTGCGGATCGAGCCCGATGAGCAGCGGCGCGACGTGGTCGCGCAGGTAGCCGACCACCGCGAGCTCGCGGCCGTTGAGGGTGGCATCCCCCAGCCCGGTCACGCCGTCGTCGGTGGTGATCCGCAAGGTGACGAAGTTGCGGCCCGGGCTGGTGACGATGACTGAGGCGTCGACGATCTTCACCTCAGTACTTTAGTCAGAGCCCCGCAAGCTGCTTCAGCTGGGCGGCGCGACTCGTCATGATCGCCGCGGCCAGCTTCTTCGTCTCGGCGTCCTTGCCGTCGGTGGTGATGCTGCGGGCCAGCACGATCGACTGGTCCAGGTGCTCCTTGAGGTTCTTCTCGAAGAGCTGGTCGAAGGCGGCGCCCTTGGTCTTGCCCAGGGTGACGATCTCGGGCTCGGTCATCATGCCGGGCATGTCGTGGCCTTCGTGCGGGTTCTTCGCCGGCCAGTTGGCGCGGGTGCGCAGGGCAACGAACTGGGCGACCTCGGTCTTGTGCCCGGCGCTCACCTGGGTCGCCAACGTCCGTACCGCGGGGTCGGCGGCCTGCTTCTGCGCCATCCCGAGAACGCGGATGAGCTGGTCGTCCATCGGGATCATCAGCTCGATCCAGGCCAGGTCGGTCGCGTTGAACGACGGATTCACCGCGAACTTGCTGACCGTCGGCGGTGGCGGCGCGGCCGCGGGCGGCGTACTGGCGGCTGAGGAGCCACAGCCGGTCAAGGCGACGAGCAGAACTGCGCAAGCAAAGGCCTTCATGAGGTGAACTCCTCGAAATACGGGGGCGGTGGAGAGCTCCCCACCAGCAAAGCAGAGATCGGTACTACGAACAGCAGCCGGGCGGGTCCTGGGACGAGAACCCGCCCGGCGATCGGGGTGGTTACGGGTGCCCGTTGGCCCCGCACTTGATGATCGGACGGATGCAGTCGTTGACGCGGCGCTCCATCTCGGCCACTGGCCAGGCGTTGAAGAAGTCACCGTGCATGGTGAAGCCACCGCCCGAAGCGAGCCGGAAGCCGGCCGTCGGGCCGTTCACCGGGTACCGGAGTACCTGGCGAAGCTTCGGTACCGGCACCGGGTGGGTAGCCGGACACTCGCCGTTGACCGGGTACGCCATGTGGCTCTTGTGGTCGGGCGAGTCGAGGTCGCGCCCGTTCCAGCACTGCGGGAAGTCCAGGTAGGACTCCAGCATCGTGCCGGCCGGACAGTTGATGAAGTCGTGCCCCGAACCGGCGTCACCGGCGTGCAGGCAGGACCAGCGGGAGATGGTGTTGTCGTTCGGCCCGGTCGCCTTCGCGTTGCCGGCCACGATCCGCAGCCCGAACGGCAGCGGCTGGGTCCGCGCGATGACGTCGTCCCGGACGCCTTCCCCGAGGTAGTAGAACGTCGTCCCGGTCGGCTCGACCGGCTGGTTGTTCACATACAGCGTGGGCACCCAGTACGACGACTTGTCCTCGGCCGGGTTGCACGAGGTCGGCGAGTTGACCAGGTCGTTCACGGTGGTGTTCGCGTTCGTCACGGTCGCACCGAAGAAGCTGTGCATGTGCGAGGCGCCCGGCATGTTCGGGAACACGATCGGGTCCTCGGGCAGCCGGTGCGTGAAGGCGCAGTCGGCCAGGAACTCGGCGACCCGGACGATCGGGCCGCCACCCGGCGTACCGCCGTACACCTGGAACTCGAACAGCGAGGCACCCCACTGGGTGGCGCGCTGGGTGACCAGGATCCGCACGTACCGGCCGTTGCCGTTGACAACGAGACTCTGCTCGCCGCCGGTGCCGTTCGTGGTGGTCTGGATCGTGGTCCAGTCGTTGCCGTTGTCGGAGGTCTGGAGCTGGAAACCGCGTGCGTACGCGGCCTCCCACCGCAGCAGCACTCGGTTGATCGGCTGGGACGAGCCCAGGTCGATCCGGAGCCACTGGTTGTCGGCGAAGCTGCTGGCCCACCGCGTGCCGTTGTCACCATCGACAGCGGCAGCGGCTGGGAAGGCTGCGCTCTCCACTGAGGAAGCCAGCGTGGGACGCCCTTGGGACAAGAGCGTTTCGGCCGCCTGCGCAGGCTGTCCGGTAGTCACCAGGTAGGCACCGAACAACGCCAGCAACCCTACGAACAGGGTGCCCAACCGTGCCCGCTTCATCGGTACACCCGCACGTAGTCGACGAGCATGCGGGCCGGGAACGGCGTCGCCGCGTTGGGCGGGCCGGGGAAGTCGCCGCCGACGGCCAGGTTGAGGATCAGGTAGAACGGGTGGTCGTAGATCCACGGCCCCCGGGTCGCCTCGAGCTGGGCCTTGTCGACGACGAACACCGTGGTGCCGTCGACCTGATAGGTGATGCTCGTGCTGTTCCACAGCATCGTCCAGGTGTGGAAGCCGGCCGAGAAGTCGGCGCCACCCGGCAGGCCGTACGTCCCGCCGTACCCGCCGGCGCCGTTGTACGCCGGGGCGTGCAGCGTCGAGTAGCCCTTGGTGGTCTCGCGGCCGAGGATCTCCATGATGTCGATCTCGCCGTTGTACGGCCACGGACGGCCGGTCAGGAAGTCCGAACCCATCATCCAGAAGGCCGGCCACAGGCCATTGCCCTTGGGCACCTGGATCCGCGCCTCGATCTTGCCGTACGTCGTGTCGAACTTGGTGCCGGTGTTCATCCGGGCGGACGTGTACTGGCAGGTGCCGCTACCGGTGACCGGGTCGATCGGGCAGGCCGAGCCCGGCGTGACCTCGCGACGAGCCTCGAGGACGAGGTGGCCGGCGCCGTCCATCTGCGTGTTGTTGTGGTTGGTGTAGACCTGCAGCTCGCCGTTCTGCCCGTTGCCCGGGTCAGCGCGCCACTTGTTGACGTCGGGCTTGGTGCCGTTGGCGCCGTTGAACTCGTCGGACCAGACCAGCTGCGGCGGGTTCGCCGGGTCGGCCGGCGGGGTCGGCGGAGTGGTCGGTGCGCCGCCGGTGCCGTAGACCTGGAACTCCCACAGCGAGTACCCGTACGGTGTGTTGCGCTGCGTGCCGTACATCCGGACGTACCGGCCGGTGCCGGTGATGTTGAGCGTCTCCTTGAAGCCGGGGCCGTTCGTGGTGGTGTAGATCGGGTTCCAGTTGACGTTGTCGTTGGAGACCTGGATCTGGTACGACTTCGCCGACGCCGGATCCCATTGCAGGATCACCTTGTCGATCTGAGCGGTGGCGCCGAGGTCGACGGAGATCCAGCCCGGGTCTACCCAGCCGCTGTCGGTCGTGGTCGCCCACCGGCTCGCTGGGTCGAGGTCGAAGGCGCGAGCCGGGGTGCACTCCCAGCAGTTGCCGTCGCTCTGCTGCGACGAGGCGGCTCCGGTCTTCCCGTACGAGAGCAGCTTGCTGCCCGGGCCGGTGCCTGAGGTCATACCGAAGACCTTGAACTCCCACAGTGAGTAGCCCCACTGGGTGGTGCGTTGGGTGCCGAGCATCCGGACGTACCGGCCGGAGCCGGAGACGGTCAGTGTCTGGTTGCCACCGGTGCTCGTGGTGGTCGTGTAGATGTTGTTCCAGTTGGTGCCGTCGGCGGAGACCTGCAGCTGGAAGGCCTTCGCGGCTGCGGTCTCCCAGTTGAGGACTATCTGGTTGACGGTGGCGGTCTGGCCGAGGTCGATCTGGATCCACTGCGGGTCGACGGCGTGGGCGCTCGACCAGCGGGTGCCGGCGTCGCCGTCGACGGCGGACGCGGCCGTGAAGACGGCGTTCTCGGTGGACGAGGCGGTGGCGGTCTTGCCTTGGGACAGCAACGTGTCGGCGGCGCCGGCGGGTGGGCTGACGATCAGCGCGATGACGAAGCTGACGGCGATAGCGATGAGCGCTGTGATTTTGAGGCGCGCTCTGGTTCTGGGCAGGGGTGGGGAAAGGGACGGCATGGCATCTCCTGGGGCGGGACGATGAACTGCGCAGTCAGAATGGGCGGGGGAACGTTCCCTGAGTCTGAGAAAACCGTGCTGAGGGAACGGTGTCAAGACTTCGCGGTCACCTGGGCGCAACCTTGGCGTAACACGGAGGTACGCCTTGACAAGGTTCCGGAACCGCCGGGATGCTCAGTCTGGGGGAGCGCTCCCCCAGACCTGAGGGGGTATCGCGTGCGACGACCGACTCTGCATGCCGTCGCGGCGCGAGCGGGCGTGTCGAAGTCGAGCGTTTCGCGGGTGATCAACGGCGAGCCCACGGTCGCGCCGGAGATCCGGCAGATCGTGATGGCGGCGGTGACCGAGCTCGGCTATGTGCCGAACGGTGCGGCGCGCAACCTGGTCACCCAGAAGACGAACACGATCGCGATCATCGTCTCCGATCCGCCGGCCGGGCTGGTGTCGGACGACCCGATGTTCGCGATGGTCGTCCGGGCGGCGTCGCGTGCGTTGGAGGCGGCGGGCAAGCAGGTGTCGCTGGTCCTCGCCGGGTCGGCCGAGAGCCGGCTGCGGGTCGAGCAGTATCTGGCAGCGGGTCATGTGGACGGCGCGATGCTGGTGTCGATGGACGGGGCGGACCCGCTGCCCGCAGTACTGGCTCGCACTGGTCTGCCGGTCGTCTCACATGGTCGGCTCGCGACGCCCGGCCTGATGCCGTACGTCGACAACGACAACGTCGGCGGCGCAACCAAAGCCGTCCAACACCTCCTCGACCAAGGCCGCCAGCGAATCGCCACCATCTCCGGACCGTTGGACATGCAAGCCGCCCAGGAACGCCTGAACGCCTATCGCCAGTCCCTACAGGACTCCGACCGCCGCTCGATCGTCGCCCTGGGCGACTTCACCCGAATCTCCGGCGCCGACGCCATGCGCCAACTCCTCCAGGACGACCCGCAACTGGACGCGGTCTTCGCCGCCAACGACTTGATGGCAATCGGCGCCCTCCGCACCTTGCGCGAGGCAGGCCGCCGAGTCCCCGACGACGTAGCAGTAGTCGGCTTCGACGACATAGAAGCCGCCCTCTACACCGCTCCCCCACTCACAACAGTCCGCAGCCCCATGGGAGAGCAAGCAGCAAGCACAGTCCGCCTGCTGCTAGACCTCCTGACCAACGGCTCCGCCGACTCAGTCATCCTCCCCACCGAACTGATCCTCCGCGAATCAGCATGAACCTCGCCCACTGCCCAGCAACAACTTGGCACCTTGAACACCAAACGGCGACCTTGAACAGGTAATAACGTGTTCAAGGTCGCCGCTGGGTGTTCAAGCCCACCAGTGGTGGGCTTGATGGGGTTAGGCGAGGGCGGCTGCTTTGAGGATCAGGTCGCGGACCGCGGTCGCCTCGATCTTTCCCTCGGGGGCCAGTGTTGGGTCGGTGCTGAGGAAGACCGGGCCGTCTTCCGGTGAGTCCGGTAGGCGGCCGTGGGAGCCCTTGACGATCGACGGGTCTAGCGGGACTACCTGCATGGCGTAGCGGAGGCCTACCTTTTTGCGGAGTAGGTAGGACGCGGCGCGGGGTTTGACGAAGCGGTCGGAGGGGTCGAAGAAGAGTTCGGCCGGGTCGTAGCCGGGTTTGCGGTGGATCTCGACGCCCTTGGCGAAGTCGGGGGCTCGGGCGTCGTCGAGCCAGTAGTAGTAGGTGAACCACGAGTCTGGTTCAGCGACGGCGACCAGCTCGCCGGCGCGCTCGTGGTCGAGTCCTTGGGAACGCTTGCCTTCGGCATCGAGTACTTCGGCGACGCCCGGCAGCCCACTGAGCAGCTTGCTGACGGCGTCGATGTCGGCTGGATCCTTGACGTACACGTGGGCGAGTTGGTGATCCGCGACCGCGAAGGCCCGTGACGCCCACGGGTCGAGATACTCCATCCCGTCCTGCGTGTACACCTCCAGCAAACCTTCACTCCGCAGCAAGCGGTTGATGTCGACGGGCCGCGAGACGTCCGTGATCCCGTACTCCGACAGCACGATCACCGTCGCGCCCTTCGCCTCCGCATCGTCGAGCAGCGGCGCGAGGACCGCGTCCAACGCAATCGCCGCCCGCGTCGCCTCGACCGACGAAGCGCCGTACCGCTGCAGGTCGTAGTCGAGATGTGGGATGTACGTGAGCAGCAGATCCGGATCGTCCTGCGCAAGGATCTGCCGGGACGCCGCGACGATCCACTTGCTCGACTTGATCGATGCCGTCGGCCCCCAATAGTGGAAGAGCGGAAAGGCACCCAGCTTGCCGGTCAACCGATCGTGCAACTCGACCGGCCGCGTGTAGCAGTCCGGCGCCTTGCGCCCGTCCGCGTAGTAGATCGGCCGCGGCGTGACGAGCAGATCCGTCTCCGCCCCCATCGCGTACCACCAACAGACATTGGCCACCTTGTACTGCGGGTTCTCGCGCCGGGCGACGTCCCACACCTTCTCCCCCTGGACGAGCCGGTTGTGCTGCCGCCAGAGGAACACCTCACCCAGCTCACGGAAGTACCAGCCGTTGCCGACGATGCCGTGTTCGGTCGGCAGCTCGCCGGTGAGGAAGGTCGCCTGGGCCGAACACGTGACAGCCGGCAACACGGTCCCCAGCTCGCGATTGAGCGGCAACTGGCGCAACCGGGGCATCTTGCGCAGCAGCCTCGGAGTCAGTCCGACCACATCGATGACGATGACTTGCTTGCTCACTTGATCTCCTCCAGGCCGAGGCCGACCAGGCGGTCGCGGAGCCAGGCGAGCTCTCCGGCGATGCCCTCGGCGAGTTCCTGCTGGTTTTGGGGGGCGTTGGGAAGTACGGACCAGGTGTAGGTCTCGGACTCCAGGTGATGGGTCAGCGGATGCGCGCCGCCGACGAGGTGCTCGAGGCTTTCGTCGAGTACGTCCGTCGTGCTGGTCAGCGGCGGTCTTGGAGCGGCATGCACGGGCACGTGGAAGTGCACCCGCCAGGACGCGTGGCCGGACAGCTGGTCGAGCATGTCGAGGTCGTCGATGCCGGGGCCGCCGTACTCGCGGGTCTGGTGCAGGAACTTGGGTTCGGCGAACTCGTTGAGCAGCTCGCGAGCCGCCGGATCCTCCGGGTCGGGGATGTGCAGAGCGGCCGACACCTGGCTCTTGACGACCTCGACGCCGGCTCTTTGCAGCGTGCTGAATGCTTCGGCCGGCTGCTCGAACTGCACCGCGAGATGACAGGTGTCGAGGCAGAGGCCGACCAGCGACTGAGCGGCGTACGGGGTGAGCCAGTCGGCCGCCTGCGGGACCATTTCGAGGATGCAGCCGGGTTCGGGTTCGATTGCGACGCGGATCCGGCGGCCGGTGGTCTCGTGCGTTTTGGCGAGCCGGAGCTCCAGGCGGTTGAAGGCGTCGCGGGCGGCGGCGTCGCGGGTCCGGTCCCACGGCGTACGCCAGGCCAGCGGCAGAGTCGAGATCGATCCGTACGACGCGTCGGGCGGCAGCAGTTCGGCAAGTACGTCGACCAGGTCGAGCGTGTACTGGAGACGCGCGGGCTCGGTCCAGTCGGGCGAGTAGACCTTCTTGCCGACGACGCGGTCGTGGAATCCGGCGTACGGGAAACCGTTGAGGGTGACGACCTCGAGGTTGTTGCGGTCGAGGGCTTTTCGAAGGCGATTGAGCGCGACCGAGGAGTTGGCGAGGCGGTCGGCGAGGGTGTTCGCGAGCCAGAGGCCGACGCCGAGTACGGGGACGCCGAGCTCCTTGCGGACCAGGGCGGAGCAGCCGTCGAGCTGGGCGATGACGCCTTCGAGATCCTCGGCGGGGTGGACGTTGGTGCAGTAGGCGAGGTGGACGATCGAGCCGTCGGCGTGCCGGAACCTCATGGTCTGGCTCCTCGCAGGATCGAGTTGCCCTCGAAGGAGTCCGCTGCCTGTACGTCTCCCAGGTCGAGGCGTTGGGACTGGCCGTAGAAGGCGACGGGGTTGCGCCAGAGCACCTGGTCGACGTCGTGCTCGGTGAAGCCGGCGGCGAGCATCGCCTGGGCGGTCGCGTAGGTGCGCAGCGGGTCGGACTTGCCCCAGTCGGCCGCCGAGTTGACGAGGATGTGCTCGGTGCCGAACTGCTGCAGGATCGCGACCATCCGATCGGGATCCATCTTGGTGTCGGGGTAGATGGAGAAGCCCATCCAGCAGCCCGAGTCGGCGACCTCTTTGACGGTCATCTCGTTGAGGTGGTCGACGACGACCCACTCCGGTGCGAGTCCGGATTCCTTGACGACGTCGAGCGTGCGGGTCGTACCGGCTGCTTTGTCGCGATGCGGAGTGTGGACGAGTACTGGTAGCTCGAACTGTTTGGCCAGCTGGAGTTGGTGGCTGAAGACCTCGTCCTCTTCCGGGGTCATCGAGTCGTAGCCGACCTCGCCGACCGCGACGACGCCGTCCTTGGCCAGGTACCGGGGTAGAACCTCGAGTACTTCGCGGCAGCGCGGGTCGTTCGCCTCCTTGGGGTTGAGCGCGATCGTGCAGTGATGCTTGATCCCGTACTGCGACGCGCGGAACGGCTCCCAGCCGATCAGCGCATCGAAATAGTCGACGAACGAGCCGACGCTGGTCCGCGGCTGCCCCAGCCAGAACGCAGGCTCCACCAGTGCCTGCACTCCGTGGGCCGCCATCGCGGCGTAGTCGTCGGTCGTCCGCGACGTCATGTGGATGTGCGGATCGAAGATGCGCATAGCAACACCTCTTAGGGCGGGCTGTTGAGGTACGCCTCCAAGTCGGTCGGGATGGCCCGGCCGGCTGCGCTCCGTTCGGCGGCGAAATCGGTCATCATCCGGATCAGCTCCGGATCCACCCGCTTCGGCAGGCCGTCGACCACGGCCAGCGGGATGTTCGCGAACACACACTTCAGCACCGCATGCCGGAAGGCGTGTTGGTTTAGATGCTGCGTCGCGTACGGCCCCAACGCCGCGGCCACCAGCCGCTGATCGTTGGTCCGCAACGCATCCTCGACGATCGGCACCGCCTGCTCCTGAAGAGCATCCGCGACGTCGGCCACGGACAACGCATGAAGAACAGCAAGCTTCTCCGCGGCGTCGCCATACCGATAGACCGCCAGTACTTCGTCCGCCGCCTTCCCAACCAGCAGCAACGCCCGCACCGCCTGATCGGCAGTCCAAGCCGGACTCAACCGCCCATGCCCAACCTTCCTCCCAACAGCCGGAAAGCTAGTCGCCAGCGGCTCCTGCCTTGCACCCGCGAGCCACACCCGAGCCGCCGCCGGCAACAGCACCTCCAGCTCACCAGCCGATGTGCCACCGACCTGCGCTCCGCCTTGGGGCTGCGCTCCGCCCTGGACAGGCGCTCCGCGCTCGACCGGCGCCCCGCCTTGGACCGGCGCTCCGCGCTCGGCCGGCGCTCCAGCGCCCGGCGGTTCCGCCTTCCCCGGCAGCTGGGCTGCGGGCGGATCGCCTTCGGCGATCATGCTTCCGCCTTCCGTAGGAAGGCGAGGGAGTCTCTGGCGATGGTGGGGGCGGCGTGGGAGTGGCGTGGGAGTTCTACTGCTACGAGGCCTTCGTACTGGATGTTCTTCAGGGCATGGAGGACTGGTGGGAAGTCGACCTCGCCGGTGCCGAACTCCAGGTGTTCGTGGACGCCTCGGCGCATGTCGTCTATCTGGACGTTGACCAGGTATTGGGCTGCGGCGGTGATGCAGGCGGGTGGGGACTGGGGCTCGTTGCAGACCAGGTGGCCGATGTCGAGGGTGAGGCCGAGCGTCTCGCTGCCGACCTCCGCCTGGAGTTTGAGGTAGCCGGCGAGGTCGTCGATGAGCATGCCTGGTTCTGGTTCGAGGCCGAGTTGGACGCCGCGGTCGGAGGCATAGGCAACCAACTGGTTGCAGCTGGCGATGAGGCGCTGCCAGCCGAGCTCGGGCGACACGTCCGGCGGGAGGGTGCCGGACCAGAACGAGACCGCTTCGGCGCCCAGGTCTGCGGCGACCTCGATGGCGCGTTCGAGAAGAGCTATCCGCCACTCGGCGCCGTCGGTGTGAAGGAGGGTGGGCTCGTGCTTGCGGTAGGGGTCGAGCACGTAGCGGCCACCGGTCTCGATGACGACGGCCAAGTTGTTGTCGGCAAGTAGTTTGCCAACCTCGGCGGTGCGCTGCCGAAGGTCCGGGCCGAACGGGTCGAGATGGTTGTGGTCGAGGGTCAGCGCGACCCCGTCGTACCCAAGCTCCCCGATCACCTTCAATGCCTCAGGCAACCGATGGTTGGCGAACCCGTTGGTCCCGTAACCGAACCTCATGTCGGCGACACCTTCCTAGCCAGCGCCTTCGCCAACGGAAGCGCGGCCATCAGCCCCGCGCCAACCACCGGTTGCCCTCCCCGAGCACACCAAGCAGCCTGCAACGGCACCAGCCCATGGATCCCCGCCCCGACAGCTTTACGAAGATTCGCCGCTGACGGCTCACCCGCAGCGACCAACTGGGCCGACCCGACCGACCGGGCGAAGAGGCCGGCGAATATCGCCGAGAGCAACGCGCCGGCGGTGCTCGGCGGCGCGCCGCGCGCGGTGGAGGGGCCGAGGCCGCCGGGCGGGGCGGAGGACAGGCGGGCGCGGAAGGCCAAGGCTGGGCCGGAGGTGGGCCGGGCCAGGCCGGGGCGGGTGTAAGTGGGGCGGGCGGTGGCGGCTGTGATTGCGGTGGTGGTGGCTAGGGCGGCTCGGGAGGAGGTGGGGGTGCTGCCGTGGACTTCGCCTTGGGAGATGTAGGTGGTGGTGAGGATGTGGGTGCCGATGGCGGCGGCTGCGGGGAGGGCGGCTCGGCGGTTGTTGCCGGCGCCGACCAGTACGTCCAGGGAGCGGGCTGCTGCCATGACTGCTGGGCCTAGTGGGGTGTTCTTGGCTTTCAGGTCGTAGGTCCAGGCGGTGGCGGCGAGGACTGCCGACGTACGGAAGGTGTGGCGGTCGCCTGCCCAGGCTGAGAGGGCTAGGCCGGCGGCGGTGAGGGATGAGGCTAGGGAGAACGCAGTACCGGGTGTTACTCGGCCGGAGGGGATGGGGCGTTCTGGGCGTTCGACGGCGTCTAGGTCTCGGTCGGACCAGTCGTTGAGGGCCATGCCGGCCCAGTAGATGGCGATGGAGGAGGCTGCCAGGCCGGCTAGGCGGGTGGGGCGGAGGTTGCCGGCGGCTACAGCACCGGCTAGTACATCGCCCGGGACGGTCAAGGCGGCTGGGGCTCGGACTAGCTCGGCGAGGTCGGCCAGGCGGGGGCGCTTGGTGGTGCGCCTCAGCATGAGCGGGTCCAGCGGAGCAGTTCGTCGTACTGGCGGGGCAGTGCGTGCTCGGTCGACTCGATCGGGTCTTTGAAGTAGAAGCCGAGGAAGGGCATTGCGCCGACGTGACCGCGGTCCAGAGCGAGGGCTGAGAGGCGGGCCAGATCGAGTACGAGCGGAGCGGCCAGGGCGGAGTCGCAGCCTTGCCAGGTGAACTGCAGCGTCATCCGCACGCCGAGGAAGCCGGAGAAGAGCACGTGGTCCCAGGCGGTCTTCCAGTCGCCCATCGGGTCGACGTAGTCGATATGAACGTCACCGGCGACCTCACCGAGCATCTCGGCCAGCCCGCGTTCCTTGGAGATGCTCTTGGACTCAGCGGCGCGCGGGTCGGCGAGGGTGGCGCCGTCGCCGCCGCCGAGCAGGTTGGTACCGGACCAGGCGTGCACGGGGAGCGCGCGAGCCGCGAACATCGGCGCGAGCACGCTCTTCACCAGCGTCTCCCCCGTCTTCGCATCCTGCCCGCCGTAGGGCAGTCCCTTCTCCACCGCCCACTCCCGCACCGCCGCCGGCCGGATCGAGGTCGACGGAGTGAAGTCGACGTACGCCGCGCCCGCCTCGAACGCCGCCAACGCACCGACCGAACTGGCCGGCAGGACGTCTGGAAGTGCCAGCGCTTCCCGAAGCTCCGCAGCCGAAGTAACCGGCACGTCGTACGGCGCCTCGGTCGAGGCGACGTTGATGGCCACCACCTGGCTGAGGTCGTTGCGCAACCGGAAGGCACGGATGTCTTCAGCCATCCGGCCGATCAATTCGTTCTGTGGGCCGCCGGCCGGTAGTACGACGATGTTGCGTTCGGCTTCGGCTAGGTCGGCGGTTATCAGGCGGTCGAGGCCGGGTGGGAGGACGCCGCCGGACGTCAGGCGTTCGACCTGTTTGGCGAGGGGGGTTTCTACTACGTCGTGGCCGCCGAAGACGAGGGCGTCCAGGGGGATCAGGCCGGTTCCGGCGAAAGCCGGGAGTTCGGTGACCACTCCGGCGGGTGGGATTCCGTGGTGGAGTGCTGCCGCACCGGCGATGGTCGTGGTTGCGACCGATCCTCTTGCTCCGAACAGCCAGACACCAACGCGTCGAGTCATCCGCGGCTCCTCACGAGTCCTGCCACGGACAGTGAACTGGGTCGGCCGGTCCGTGACAGATCGGAACTCTAGATCGCCTCAGGACCGGTTGGGAAGAGCTTGCCGGGGACTTTGTTGGGTCAACCGCCAAAGTCCCGGAATTACCCGGATACCGCAGATTCTCCTGCCCCGGCAACGGACTCGGGCACGCCGACCAGGTCGCGGGACCGATCGGCGACAGCCATTGCGGCCAGTGCCGTGGTCAACGGGACGGCCGCGATGATCCCGAGGCTGCCGACCAGTCCTCGGACGACTTCCACGGCGACGATCTCGGTACTGAGGAGGTACCCGGTGGATACCCCGCCGATCGCGAACACCATCAGGATAGGCAGCGCAGCGCCCGCGTACGCGAGTACCAGCGTGTTCACCACCGACGCGACGTGCGCCCGGCCGATCCGCAGCCCTGCCCCGATCAGGGACGCTCGACTGGCTGCCGGGTTGGCCGCCGACAGCTCCCAGACAGCGCTCGCCTGGGTAACCGTCACGTCGTCGAGCACGCCAAGCGAGCCGATCACGATGCCCGCGACCAGCAGGCCGGTGAGATCGAGCCCGGGCACGTACGCCTTGACCGCCGACGCCCCATCGCTGGCCAGCCCGGAGAACGCGCTCAGCTTGACGAAGCCCCACCCCAGGAAGGCGGTCAGCCCGAGCGACGCGATCGTCCCCGCCAGCGCCACCGACGACTGGGCGTTGATCCCGTGCGTCAGATAGAGGGCGATCACCATGATCACCGAGCCGCCGACCACCGCCACCAGCAGTGGATTCGAGCCCTTCAGGATGGCCGGCAGGATGAACTGGGTCAGCGTCAGCGCGGTGATGCCCAACGCCCCCAGTGCAGCGACGCCCCGCCAGCGCGACAGCGCGATCACCGCGATCGCGAAGATGACCGCCAGCCAGATCAACGGGATCGACCGGTCGTGGTCGACGTACTGGTACCGATCGGCGATCGCCGCACCCTTCTGGACCCCGAGGATGATCCGGTCGCCGGCCTTGATCTCGACGGCCGCGTTCTTGCCCTTGGGGACCTCGACCGGCACCTCCAGCCCCTTGTCCGAGCCGGGCGCGGAGCGCAGTTTGACCGTCGCCTCGTCACAGTCGGCGGGCGTCTCGGGACAGGCCTTGAGCGACACGACGGTGCCGCTCGCCCCGGTCTGCTCGGCCGCCGCGATCTTCAGATCGCCACCCGGCCAGAGCACGATCATGGCGATCACAGCGGCCGCGATCAGCGGGATCAGCACCCCTGCGACCACTATCCGGACACGTCGGGCCACCACTGCATCCGAGTCGACGACCGACGTATCGATCACCTCGGAGCCGTGTCCGTGACCGTGCCCATGGCCGTGACCACGCGGAATTTCGAGCCGGCGCCCGCGGTTCGGCTTGGTGTCGGCGCGCCGCCGTCCTACGGTCCGCTTGGCCATTCGTCAACTCCCTGTTTTGACAACCATCCCCACTTAAATGAAAATGATTGTCATGAGATCTAGTACGCGTGCTGTCGTCGCCGGGCTCGCCGCCCTGGCAGTGGTAACTCTGGCAGGCTGCGGCGACGACGCCGCGGGCGGATCCGACGGCAAGCTCGACGTGGTCGCTTCGTTCTACCCGCTGGAGTTCATCGCCCGCTCGGTGGGGGGCGACGCGGTGAACGTGACCACCCTGACCGCTCCCGGCGTCGAGCCGCACGACCTCGAGCTGACACCGAAGCAGGTCGGTACGATCGCCGGCGCCAAACTGGTCGTCTACGAAGGCGGCCTGCAGCCGGCCGTCGACGAGGCCGTCGCGCAGAACGCGAAGAGCGCCGGCTTCGACGTCGCGCCCGCCGCCCAGCTCGAGGCCACCGGCGCCGACTTCGAGGAGCACCCCGAGGGCGAGGCGGCCGGCACCCCCAGCAGCACCGTGAAGCCTGCTTCGTACACGTCGGAGGGGCTCGACCCGCACTTCTGGCTCGATCCGGTCCGGTACGAGGCCGTAGTACAGGCCGTGACGGACAAGCTGGTCGCGACGGACCCGGACCACGCGGACGGCTACAAGCAGCGCGCAGCGACGCTGCTTGGCGAGGTGGGCAAGCTCGACACGGAGTACAAGGCCGGCCTGGCCGACTGCAAACTGAAAACCTTCGTGACGAGCCATGAGGCGTTCGCGTACATGGCGAAGCGGTACGGTCTGACGATGGTCGGCATCGCCGGGTTCACCCCCGACGCCGAGCCCACCCCGACGCGGATCAAGGAGGTCCAGGAGATCGTGCAGAAGCAGCAGGTCACCACGATCTTCTACGAGGAGCTCGTCAGCCCGAAGGTGGCCGAGTCGATCGCCCGCGACGTCCACGTCAAGACCGCGGTCCTGAGCCCGATCGAGGGCCTGTCGGACGCGAACTCCCAGGAGACCTACCTCTCGCTGATGCGCGAGAATCTGCAGGAGCTCCGGAAGGCGAACAGCTGCGCGTGACATCAACCCCAACTAGCGCTGACGCCGTCCAGGTCGCCGATCTCTCGGTCGACCTGGGCGGTCGTCTCGTCCTGCGTGGCATCGACCTGCAGATCCGGGCCGGCGAGGTCGTCGCGGTGCTCGGCACGAACGGCTCTGGCAAGTCCACGCTGATCAAGACGGTCGTCGGCCTGCTGCCCGCGGCTCGCGGCGAGGTCCGCCTCTTCGGTACTCCGGTACCGCGCTTCCGCAACTGGAATCGGATCGGCTACGTCCCGCAGCGGATCACCGCGGCAGGCGGCGTACCGGCGACTGTCGCCGAGGTCGTCTCGTCCGGGCTGCTCTCGAAGCGTCGGCTGTTCCGCCCGTTGAAGGCGGCTGACCGGGCTGCCGTCGACGAGGCGCTGGAGATCGTCGACATGGCCGACCGGCGCAAGGACGGTGTTGCCGAGCTCTCGGGCGGCCAGCAGCAGCGGGTGCTGATCGCCCGCGCGCTGGTCTCCGATCCCGACCTCCTGATCCTCGACGAGCCGACGGCCGGTGTCGATCTGGCCAGTCAGGCGATCTTCGCTGATGCGATCCGGGAGCGGGTCGCAGGCGGTACGACGGTGGTGATGGTCAGCCACGACCTCGGCCCGATGGACGCGCTGATCGACCGCTCGATCGTGCTGCGCCGCGGCCGGATCGTGTACGACGGTCCCCCGCACGCCTCGCAGACGCATGCTCATGTCCACCCGCACGGGTCCATCGACGACGAGCCGGGGTGGCTGTCATGACGTTGTTCGAGCTTGAGTTCATGCAGCGGGCACTGATCGCCGGGCTGCTCACTGGGCTATCCGCACCGGCAATCGGCACGTACCTGGTCCAGCGGCGGCTGTCACTCATGGGCGATGGGATCGGACATATCGCGATCACCGGTGTCGCGCTGGGGCTCTTGACCGGGACTGCGCCGGTGCTTACCGCAGTACTGGTCGCTATAGCTGGCGCTACTGCGATTGAGCTCGTGCGGGCGCGCGGCAAGGCCAGTGGGGATGTGGCGCTCGCCCTGATGTTCTACGGCGGCATAGCGGGCGGCGTACTGCTCATAGGCCTGGCAGGACAGGGTGCAGCGACTCTGAACACCTACCTGTTCGGCTCGTTGACCACAGTCTCCCCCTCCGACCTGTACGTCGTAGTGGGCCTAGCGGTGACGGTACTGGTCGTAGCGATCGGCCTTGGCCCGCAACTGTTCGCGGTGTGCCAGGACGAGGAGTTCGCTCGCGTCACCGGTCTCCGGGTGCAGCTGCTCAACCTGCTGATCGCAGTGATGGCCGCTGTGACCGTCACTGTCGCCATGCGAACGGTGGGGCTGCTGCTGGTCAGTGCGCTGATGGTGGTGCCGGTTGCTACCGCTCAGCAGTTCACCCGGTCGTTCCGGAGTACCTTCGTCACCGCTTGTGCGATCGGCGTCGCTGCCTGTCTGGCCGGCATCATCACGTCGTACAACGCCAACGTCGCTCCCGGCGCCACGATCGTCGTACTGGCCCTGGGCGGCTTCGTCGTCGCCGCGATCGCCGGCACGCTGGTACGCCGCCGTCGTGGCGTCCTCGCTCCCCTGGCGGACGAGGAGCCGGAGATCGGCCTGCCTGCCCCCGAGCCCCACGTGGTGAGCACCGCCCACCAGCACGCCCACGACCCGAAATGCGGTCACCCGAAGATCGAGCACGGCGATCACGTCGACTACGTCCACGACGGTCACCTCCATGCGGCACACGGAGATCACTGGGATGAGCACTAGTCGCCCAGGGCGCGGATCGCTCGAGTGCCGTGAGGTGCGTGCCTGGGCGCCGCAAGCGCCGAGCGATCCGCGCCCTGGGCGACTTAGTTGTTGACTTCTGAGAGAATTGGCGGGTTACCGCGGAAATCGTGGTGTTGGGGATGACAGGAGGAATGGTGGCCATCGGAACACGCTCGACCCGTCAGCGCGCGGCGGTCGCTTCCGCGCTCGACAATCTCGACGACTTCCGGACGGCCCAGGAGATCCACCAGGAGCTCCGGGGCGCGGGTGAGGCCGTCGGCCTGACCACGGTCTACCGGACCCTGCAGGCCCTCGCCGACTCGCGTGAGGTCGACGTACTGCGCACCGCCGACGGCGAAACGGCGTACCGGCGCTGCTCGAAGGGTCACCACCACCACCTGGTCTGCCGCAACTGCGGCCGCACCGTCGAGGTCGAGGGCCCCGCCGTCGAGCGCTGGGCCGACAAGGTCGCCGCCGAACACGGCTACGCCGATGTCAGCCACACCCTGGAAATCTTCGGCACCTGCTCCGACTGCCAGAAGCCCGCCTGACTGCGGGCTTGCGTTAGAGCGCGCTCTAACCCGTAGCGTCGTAGTCATGAACACAACGGGTGTCCTCAGCTCCTCCGATCGCCGCCAAGCGCTAGCGGAGCGCTACGAGACCCCGCAGCCGCCGCCGATGGATTGCGAGCTGCTGCAGCTACTGGAGCTTCCGGACGATCTCCCCGACGTGCTGACGATCGCCGAGGCGGCTGCGGCGACCGGGCTGACCGCTCACACCCTCCGGTACTACGAGCGCGCTGGGCTGATCGCGGCCGGGCGAGACGAGGCGGGCTACCGGCAGTACGACCGGGAGGCTCTCGCCCGGGTCGTGTTCATCACCCGGCTGCGGCTGTCGGACATGCCGATCAGCACGATCAGCCACTACATGGAGCTGGTGTACCAAGGCGAGTCGACCGCTCCGCAGCGGCTCGCGCTGATGCAGGAGCACCGGGCCACGATCCAGCGCCGGCTGCGTGAACTGCAGGCGGCCCTCGCGGTCACCGACTACAAGATCGCCACGTACGGCGGCGACTGCACTCCCTAACCCCGCGCTATGCCTGGCTGGCATCCCTGTGGATGTCGGTGGGCGGAGCCATGCCTTCTGACAGGAGAAAACTGTGAAACTCGGTACCAACGGACCAGACGTCAGCCGGCTCGGACTCGGCTGCATGGGGATGAGCTTCGGCTACGGCCCCGGCGACGACACCGAGTCGATCGCCACTCTGCACCGCGCGCTCGACCTCGGCATCACCTTCCTCGACACCGCCGACATGTACGCCGCCGGCGCCAACGAGGAGCTCGTCGGCAAGGCCATCGCAGGCCGGCGCGACGAGGTCGTGCTGGCCAGCAAGTTCGGCATCGTGATGGACCCGGCGACCTACCAGCTCATCCGGCTCGACAGCTCACCGGCGTACGTCCGGTCGGCGATCGACGCGACGCTGAGTCGGCTCGGCGTGGATCACCTCGATCTGTACTACCAGCACCGCGCCGATCCGTCGGTACCGATCGAGGAGACCGTCGGCGCGATGGCCGAGCTGGTGGAGGCGGGCAAGGTGAAGCACCTCGGTCTGTCCGAACCGTCCGCGGACACCATTCGCCGGGCGCATGCGGTGCACCCGATTGCGGCGGTGCAGTCCGAGTGGTCGCTCTTCAGCCGCGACATCGAGGACGAGGTACTGCCGGTCTGCCGCGAACTCGGGATCGGCGTCGTGCCGTACAGCCCGCTCGGCCGCGGCATGCTGACCGGCAAGATCGCCGGCCAGCAAGACCTTGCGGACAACGACTTCCGCAAGACCCTCCCCCGCTTCGACGCCGACAACCTCGACGCCAACCTCGCTCTCGTCGAGGAGATCCGCGCGGTAGCGGCCCGGCACCAGGCGACCCCCGGCCAGGTAGCTCTCGCCTGGCTCCTTGCCCAGGGCAACGACATCGCCCCGATCCCCGGCACCAAACGCCGCACGTACCTGGAGGAGAACGCCGGCGCCCTCGCAGTCGACCTCTCCCCCGAAGACGTCGCCTCCCTCTCCAAGCTCCAGCCGGTGGGCACCCGCTACCCGGACATGGAGTGGGTCGCGGGGACGACCCCGGCGGCGTGACGGGGCGGACCGCCGGCCTCGCCGGGGCCCGCGGCGGCCGGTCGTCCCGCACCGCCACGCCATCAATCGCCCCGCCAGACCGAGCTCTCCCGCGGTATCGCCTCTCCAACTGCGCCCATTGATGGGCTGGCGGTCCGCCGTCAGCTGATGTTGCCGCTTTCGGCGGCGATCGTGGTGGTGTCGCCGTGGCCGGTGTGGACGACTGTGGCTGGTGGGAGGGTGAGGAGCTTGGTGGCGATGGAGTCGAGGATGGTGGGTTTGTCGGAGTAGGAGCGGCCGGTGGCGCCGGGGCCGCCGTGGAAGAGGGTGTCGCCGGTGAAGACGGCGTTGAGGTCTTCCGCGTAGAGGCAGGTGCTTCCGGGGCTGTGGCCGGGGGTGTGGATCGCGCGGAGCGTAGTACCGGCTATCTCGAAGGTGGTGCCGTCGGTCAGGTCGTGGTCCGGTGAGACGTCGTACAGGGTGTCCCACAGCATCCGGTCGGCCGGGTTGAGCCAGATCGGCGCCTTGGAAACGTCGCGGAGGTCGACCGCCGCGTTGATGTGGTCGTTGTGGCCATGGGTGCAGACCAGCGCGACCACCCGGCGATCACCGACCGCCTCGACGATCGCGGAAGCTGAGTGGGCGGCGTCGATGACGAGTACCTCCTCGTCGTCGCCCACCAGCCAGATGTTGTTGTCGACGTCCCAGGTGCCACCGTCGAGGCTGAACGTGCCGGACGTGATGACGCGTTCGATCCGGGCCGGCATCAGAACAGCACCACCGATCGCAGTACGTCGCCGTGGTGCATCTTCTCGAACGCCGCCTCGACCTCGTCCAGCGCGATCGTCTCGGACACGAACCGGTCCAGCGGCAGCCGCCCCTGCAGATGCAGGTCGATCAGCAAGGGGAAGTCGCGCGACGGCAGGCAGTCGCCGTACCAACTCGACTTGAGCGAACCACCCCGCCCGAAGAAGTCCAGCAACGGCATGTCGAGCGTCATCTCAGGCGTCGGTACGCCAACCAGCACCACGGTCCCGGCGAGATCGCGGGCGTAGAAAGCCTGCTTCCACGTCTCCGGGCGACCGACCGCGTCGATCACCACGTCCGCACCGAATCCACCGGTCAACTCCTGCACCGCCTCGACGACCCCGTCGTGGTCCAGGTCCTTCGAGTTCACCGCATGCGTCGCACCGAGCTCCACCGCGACGTCGAGCTTGCGCTGGTCGATGTCCAGCGCGATCACCCGGGCAGCTCCGGCCAGCCGGGCGCCGACGACTGCGGCAGTACCGACGCCGCCGCAGCCGATCACCGCAACAGTGTCGCCGCGACCGACGTTGCCGGTGTTCACCGCAGCACCGAGGCCGGCCATCACGCCACAGCCGAGCAGACCGGCCACCTCAGGCTTCACAGCTGGGTCGACCTTCGTGCACTGCCCCGCCGCGACCAGGGTCTTCTCCGCGAATGCGCCGATGCCCAGTGCGGGCGACAGCTCCGTCCCGTCGGCCAGCGTCATCTTCTGCTTGGCGTTGTGCGTGTTGAAGCAGTACCACGGGCGCCCGCGCAGGCAGGCGCGACAGTTGCCGCAGACGGCTCGCCAGTTCAGGACGACGAAGTCACCAGGCTCGACGTCCGTCACCCCCTCGCCGACCGACTCGACGATGCCGGCCGCCTCATGACCTAAAAGAAAAGGAAATTCGTCGTTGATGCCGCCCTCGCGATAGTGCAGGTCGGTATGGCAGACGCCGCACGCCTGAACCTTCACGACGGCCTCGCCCGGGCCGGGGTCGGGGATGGTGATCTCTTCGATGGTCACTGGTGCGCCCTTGCTCAGGGCGACGACTCCACGCACGGTCTGACTCATGCCCAGACGCTAACCCGAAAAAGTCCCGTAGGCATCCCGTACTACGGGTGTCTGTCCACCGGTCGGGGGACAGCCGGTCCGTCGTCCGATGCTCTTGCCGGACCCCCTCGGGACGGGAAGGTTGAGCCATGACAGAGACAGACTTCGCAGTACGGGTCCGCGGGCTCGTGAAGCGTTACCCGGACAAGGTCGCCGTCGGTGGCGTCGACCTCGACATCCACCGCGGCGAGGTGTTCGCGCTCCTCGGCCCCAACGGCGCCGGCAAGACCACGACCACGGAGGTACTGGAGGGGTACCGCCGTGCGGACGAGGGTGAGATCAGCGTGCTGGGCACGGACCCGGCCCACGCCGACCGCTTGTGGCGGAGCCGGATCGGGATCGTGCTGCAGACCTCGCGCGACGAGGCCGAGTCGTCCGTCTCCGAGCTGGTCCGGCACTACGCCTCCTACTACCCCAACCCGCGCGATCCCGACGAGGTCATCGCCGCGGTCGGGCTCGAGGACAAGCGCAAGACCCGCCCGCGCAAGCTGTCCGGCGGTCAGCGCCGCCGGCTCGACGTGGCGCTCGGCGTGATCGGCAATCCGGAGCTGCTGTTCCTGGACGAGCCGACCACCGGGTTCGACCCCGAGGCACGTCGCCAGTTCTGGACTCTGATCGAGAACCTCCGCACCGGGGGTACGACGATCCTGCTCACCACCCACTACCTGGACGAGGCCGAGCACCTGGCCGACCGGGTCGGCGTGATCGCGGACGGCCGGATGATCGAGGTCGGTACGCCGGAAACGCTCGGCGGCCGTGGCGCCCGGACCGCAAGGGTCTCCTGGTCCGACGCGGACGGCCCGCACGAGCTGCGCACCGACCAGCCGACGGCGGAGGTCGCGGCTCTGATGGCCCGCTTCGGCGGCGAAGTACCGGAGCTCGAAGTACGGCGTCCGAGCCTGGAAGACATCTATCTGGACCTGATCGGCAAGGCCTCGGCCACCGCCGCCGCTGAAGCTATTGAAGTTGGAGCACTCTGATGGCGACCTCACACAACGTCAGCAACAAGCCGTTGCCCTCGACCATGGCCGTCGGCGTGGCCCGGACCAAGCTCGAGGTCCGCGAGTTCTTCCGGGAGCGGGAGGCGCTGATCTTCACCTTCTTCTTCCCGATCATCTTCCTGGCCATCTTCTCCGCCGTCTTCGGCGACACCGACTTCGGCCAGGGCGTCAACGCGGCCACCTACTTCACGCCCGGGATGATCGCCTCCGGCATCTTCCTGAGCAGCTTCCAGTCGCTCGCGATCAGCATCGCGCTGGAGCGTGACGAAGGTCTGCTCAAGCGGCTGCGCGGTACGCCGATGCCGCCGCAGTCCTACTTTATCGGCAAGATCGGCCAGGTCCTGATCACTTCGATCGCGCAGATCGCCCTGCTGCTGGCCATCTCCGGGCTGCTGCTCGGCGTCGACCTGCCGACCGACCCGTCCGACTGGGTCAACTTCGCCTGGATCTTCGTGCTCGGTACCGCGTCGGGGTCGGTACTCGGGATCGCGTTCAGCGTCGTACCGAAGTCCGGCAAGGCGGCCTCCGCAGTCGTCACGCCGGTGGTCCTGCTGCTCCAGTTCATGTCCGGTGTGTACTTCGTCTACAGCAGCCTGCCGGCCTGGATGCGCGGCGTCGCCTCGGTCTTCCCGCTGAAGTGGCTGGCGTCGGGGATGCGGTCGGTGTTCCTGCCCGACGACTTCGTCCAGACCGAGCCCGGCCAATCCTGGCACCTCGGCATCGGCGCGATCGTACTGGCCGTCTGGCTCGTCGTCGGGCTGATCGTCGCCCAGCGGGTGTTCCGCTGGACCCGGCGAGACGCCGGCTGATGTTCGGCACCCCTCTCTCTGCGACCACCGGAGGCGCCTTGAGCGACCTCCGGTGGGTCTGGAGGAAGATAGTGCGCATGGAGCTCTCCGGCAGCAAGGCGGATCAGCCCGTCTGGGTGCGCACCCTGATCGGTTGGCACATCGTCTTCTACGGCCTGCTCGGCGTCACCGCGATCGCCGCTCTGATCTCTTCCGAGCTGACCACTGCACGACGGATCGTCTACCTGGCTCTGGTCGCGGTCCTTGCCCTGTCCTACCGGCTGCTGGCCATGCCGGCGATGGTCTCGCGCAACCGGTGGCAGGCCCACCTGTACCGCGCGGTGATGATCGCCTGTGTCAGCGGAGCCGTGGCGCTCTTCCCGCCGTCGGTGTTCATCCTGTTCATCGTCTCGCCGCAGATCTGGTTGCTGAGCGACCGGATGCTCGACGCGGTACCGCTCAGCTTCCTGCTGCTGTTCACGGTCGGCACGGCCCAGCTCTGGGCGGCCGGCTGGACGATGGACGCCTTCTGGGACATCTTGCCGTGGATGGTGATCAGCCTGGTCGTCAGCCTGCTGCTCGGGATCTGGATCGACAAGGTGATCACCCAGAGCCAGCAGCGGGCCGAGCTGATCGAGCAGTTGGAGGCCGCGCGGGACGAGCTTGCGGAAGCGCACCACACCGCGGGGGTGATGGCTGAGCGGGAGCGGATGGCTCGCGAGATCCACGACACGCTCGCGCAGGGGATGACGAGCATCGTGATGCTTTCGCAGACGGCTGCGGTCGAGTTGTCGCGCGGGGCGGTCGAGCCGGCGGCTGGGCGGTTGGCGGCGATCGAGGACACGGCTCGTGAGAATTTGGCTGAGGCCCGGGCGTTGGTTGCCGCGTTTACGCCGGTGGCGTTGAGTGGGGCGACGCTGGCCGAAGTACTGCAGCGGCAGGGTGAGCGGTTCGCTGCTGAGACCGGGGTCGACGTACAGGTGTCGTTGGATATGGCTGACGACGAGGTGGCTGCGTTGCCTCAGGGGCAGCAGGTGGTTTTGTTGCGGGCGGCTCAGGAGTCGCTGGCGAACGTACGGAAGCACGCTGGAGCCACCCGGGTGCGGATCCTGCTCGGGATGTCGGCTGATGGGGTGGCGATCGAGATCAGTGACGACGGGGCTGGCTTTACGCCGTCCGCGACGTCCGGCGGTTATGGGTTGGCGGCGATGCGCGGGCGGGTCGAGGATTCCGGGGGCACTGTGTCGGTCGACAGTGCGCCGGGGCGTGGTACGCGGGTGCAGGTACTCATCCCGGCGACGGGTCAGGAGGATTGATGACGGTACGGGTGCTGGTGGTGGACGACCATCCGGTGGTCCGGTCGGGGCTGATCGGCATGCTCGCGGTGACCGACGACATCGAGGTGGTCGGCGAGGCGGGTGACGGCGAGGAGGCCCTCGCACTGGTGGATTCGACGCGGCCGGACGTCGTACTGATGGACCTGCGGATGCCGCATCGCGACGGGGTTTCGGCTACGGGCGCGATCGTCTCCGGCTATCCCGCGACGAAGGTGCTGGTGCTGACGACGTACGACACGGACACCGACATCCTGCACGCCGTCGAGGCCGGTGCCGCCGGCTATCTCCTCAAGGACACACCCCACGCCGAACTCCTGGACGGAATCCGAGCGGCTTCCCGCGGCGAAACAGTCCTCGCGCCACCCGTCGCTGCACGCCTGATGTCCCGCCTCCGCACCCCGGCGACCCCCGCCGCAGTCCAGCCCTCGCCCCGCGAACTAGAGGTCCTGGCCGCCGTAGCCCGAGGCCTGAGCAACGCCGAGATCGGCCGAGAACTCTTCATCGGCGAGGCAACCGTCAAAACCCACCTACAACGCCTCTTCACCAAACTGGACGTAGACGACCGCACCCGAGCCGTCACAGTAGCCATCGAACGAGGACTACTCCCCTCCCCCCGCCGCTGACTCGTTAGCGTTCCAGGGTTGGGTTTTGGGTGGGGCCGTTGAGGCGGCGGCTCAGGTCTGACTCGGAGGGGCCTGCTGGCGGGCGGTCGTTCGAGGGTGGGGTCGGGTTGAGGCCGGCTCTGGTCGCGTTGGCCAGGTCGACGCTGCGCTGGGCGGCTTCTTCGGCTGCTGGGCGGCCGGCGGTGAGATCCTGGTTCGCACCGTCCAGCCGTTGGCGAGCGGACCGGAGATTGCTGCCGAGCTCCTCACGGGTCTGGTCGATCGCGTTGGAGATCCGGCCGTCGGTGCCGACGCTCGGCGGCGACTGGACCAGGCGACGCGCGGTCTCGCGAGCTGACTTCAGCTGCGTCTCGGCGTTCCTGACTCCGGTACTGGCCGTGCCGATCGAGTTCTCCATCGTGCTGACCCGCTGCCGCAGGATCGCCGTCTGCTTGAGCTGCTCGGCCGCCTCCGGGGTCGGCTCGCCGGTCTGCTCATCCCGCTCGACGGGCAACTGCTCCAGTTCGTCGAGGAAGCTCTTCCCATGCGTGAGCGCCCGCGAACTCCGATCGAGGTCGTCCCCGATCTGCTCGAGCTGCCCGATGTCCCGCTGCAGCCGGCCGTTGAGCTGGTCGCTGGTCAACCCGGCACTGTAGAGCGCTCTGCGGATGTCGTCGGTGGCGTTGTCACGAGCCCCCGGGCTGTCGGCCTGCCGGCCGGCGTACTCGCCTTCCCGAGCGTGCTGCGCCGGTACGCCGAGACTCCCCGCCTCCTCCAACCTTGCCTCGAGCAACCGATCGAAGTCAGCCGTCGCCTCCCTGGCCGACAGCATCGCCGACCGCGCCGCGACCAGCGCCGACGCCGTCTGATCGGTCAGATTCGCAGCACGCTGCCGATCCTCCGCCACCGTCATCGCCGACCACCCTCGTCCAGCGGGGTGGCGGCGAGTGCCGCCAGGCGGTCGTCTTCGGCGAGGGCATCGTCCAGTACGGAGCCGACGCTGCGGATCTCCGCCTGGGCGGCCCGCAACTCCCGCGTCAGTGCCTGCTCCGGCGTCTCACCCGTCGGCTGCTCTTGCACGGTCGGCAACTCCTCCTGGACGACATCCATCGGTCGATTGGCGAGCCTAGTGTCGCTTACGGGACACTAAACCCTCGACGGGCTCACGTGGCGTTACGTAGTACCGGCTGGTGTTGTCAGGCCTGCTCGACCTGATTGGGGATCGCGCCGCCGTAGCGCCGGTCGCGCTGGGCGTAGATCTCGATCGCGCGCCACAGATCGCGACGGTCGAAGTCCGGCCAGAGCGTGTCGAGGAAGACCATCTCCGCGTACGCGAGCTGCCACACCAGGAAGTTGGAGGTCCGCTTCTCCCCCGACGACCGGACGAACAGGTCGACCTCGGGGACCTCCGGGTGGTACAGATGCTTCGCGATCGTCTTCTCGGTGATCCGGTCCGGGTTGAGCTTGCCCGCGGCAACCTCCGCGCCGATCGACCGCATCGCGTCCGCGATCTCCGCCTGACCGCCGTAGTTCACACAGAACTGCAGCGTGATCGTGTCGTTGTTCTTGGTCCGCTCCTGCGCGTCCTCGAGCTCGTCGATCACGCTCTTCCACAACCGCGGCCGCCGCCCCGACCAGACGACCCGCACGCCCATCGCGTCCAGCTCGTCGCGCCGCCGGTGAATCACATCGCGATTGAACCCCATCAGGAACCGCACCTCATCAGGCGACCGAACCCAGTTCTCCGTCGAGAACGCGTACGCCGACAGGTACTTCACCCCGATCTCGATCCCACCCTTGATCACATCCAGCAGCGGAGCCTCCCCCGCCTTGTGCCCCTCCGTCCGAGGCAGATTCCGCGCCTTGGCCCACCGCCCGTTCCCATCCATCACGATCGCCACATGCCGAGGCACCAACTCCTTGGGAATCACCGGCGGCCGAGCCCCCGACGGATGCACGTCCGGAGCAACAACCTCCCCCCGCCCGACAACCTCGACCCGACCCCGACGACGACCAATAGGCGACATACCCCAATCCTCCCAAACCCCACCGCTGCCCCGGCCCCCACCCACTCTCCCCGCCCCCTCCCTCACCCCAACCCGCC
Organism: Kribbella sp. NPDC051718; assembly: GCF_040681515.1. Classification (NCBI taxonomy): domain Bacteria; kingdom Bacillati; phylum Actinomycetota; class Actinomycetes; order Propionibacteriales; family Kribbellaceae; genus Kribbella; species Kribbella sp. NPDC051718. The sequence continues at coordinate 52,804 of NZ_JBFAYZ010000017.1, forward strand.
CCCTTGCAACTTCCTGCACCCCTGTGGACAACCCACCCCGCCGACCACCCTCCGTATGCGAACCTAGTACCGCCTGCAACCCACGATCGGAGCCCTCCCACATGCTCGCCCGACCGCTTCTATCCACCACCGTTGCCATCTGCGCCACCCTCACCCTGGCCTCCTGCAACAACTCCCCCGAAGCCGGTCACCCCAACACAGCCCCCACCACCTCAACAACCCCGACCCCCACCCCAACGGCTCCGTCAACCCCGGCCTACACCCCGGAAGAACAAGCAGCCATCACCGCCGCCACCGCGCAGTACATAGCCGCTCGGGCTGCCACGGATCGGGCCTTCGAGACTCCAGCCAAGTTCGATCGAAACGCGCTGGCGAAGGCAGGCAACAGCGGCCAATGGCTCGTCGAACTCAGCGGGGGCGCGAAGCAGTTGAAGGAGTACGGCTGGTACCAGACCGGCAAGACCAAGATCTCCGGTACGACGGTGGTGTCAGTGAATCTCGGCCTCGAACAGCCCGAAGTACGCCTCACGAACTGCATCGACTCGTCCGGCGTCGTCACCCGCTTTGTGAAGGACAACAAGCCCGTACCGGTAGGCCCGGACAACGGCAAGCGGCACCAGTTCTCGTCACAACTCGTCTTCGCGAAGCCCGCGAGCGGGGGTCAGCAGATGTGGTTCCTGATAGCCGACAAGGTGGGCGGCGCATGCTGAAGCCGCGCAGGCTGAGCGCTGGCGCCCTCGCCCTACTGATCTTGACCATCGGGGCCACATCATTCGCTGCCGGGGCCATGCGCGACGATCGGCCTCCGAAACCAGGGCCGGACTATGTCTGGGTCTGCATCCAGCGTATTGGCCTCTGCATGTGGACCTTGAAGAGCACGGTCGGCACTCCGAGCACAAAGCCTGAGACTGGCGACAAGGGCGGAAAACGCAAGAATCGCGTCTGCGAAGCCGGTGGAGCCGCGCAGGCCTGCACATCAGAGCTTGGGAACTGGTCCAACAGCGAGCAGTGCTACCTGCAGTCCCTCGATGTGCAACCACCCATGACAGATCCCGCTTGGAAGGGTCATACGGACGGCAAGATCTGGGCCTGCGTGGTGGAGAAAGGCTATGACGAGGGCCGGCACCTCGTCACCAAGTGGGTCTGGCTTCCTGGACCTCCTGACACCGTGGTGACCGATCCTGTGACGTTGGCGTATGAGGCGATCGCGAAGATGAATCTGCAGCCGCCTCAGGTGCGGTCTGCGCCGGGGGCTGGGGAGATCGGGCTGGTGAATATGCCCGTGTGGTTGTGGGTGGAGAGGTCGGAGAACACCTACGGGCCGATTGAGCGGTTTGCTGAGGTGCCTGGGTTGCGGGTGACTGCGACGGGGGTGGTGAAAGCCATCAACTGGAAGATGGGTGACGGGAAGACGGTTCGGTGTGAGGGTGCTGGTACGCCGTACAGCAAGGCGAAGGGGATTGCCGATTCGCCGGACTGTGGGCATCGGTATCGGAAGACGTCGCATGAGCAGCCGAACTGTCAGTACCCGGTCAGCGCGACCGCCGAGTGGACCATCAGCTGGCAAAGCACCCTCGGCGACACCGGCCAGATCGACATGACCCAGCAAGCCACCACCCAGCTACGCATCGGAGAGGCGGTACCTGTCCTGGTCGATCCGGGTGGAGCGCCATCGTCGGCTCCGGCGGTCGGCGGCTGCTGACGCATGGTGGAGCGCACCCCCGCCCATCGGCGTACGGGTCATCGCTTTACCGGCTCGCGATGCTCTGCTGAGCAGGTAAATCCCGTTGGGATAAAGGTTTGGGGTGGGTTTTAGCCCCGAATCGGTACATTTGCCTACCCAAGTCTTCAGAAGATCCTCCCCAAGCCCGGCCGGCAGGCTACCGAGGTCCTCCTGGCGGATACGGTCCTGTTCCGCGCTGCCGAGTCGGGTTGGAGGCACGTGGGGTGCTGAGCTCTCCGTGGTGGGCTTGAGCGTCGCTGTTGGTGGCCACGTCGGTGCGGCGACTGAGCGGGTGGGGGTTTAGCCCAGGTTTAGTTGGGTGGGGGTGGTGGGGGTTAGGTCTAGGTGGCGGAGGGAGCGGAGGCGGTCTAGGTGGTAGGTGGTGAAGGCGGAGACGAGGGTGGTGGCTTCTCGGCGGGTTTTGGGGTCTGTGCGTTCTGCGGTGGGCCAGTCGCCGGTTAGGAGGGCGGCCAGGAGGGTGACTGTGGTGGGGGACGGCATGGTGGAGGCGGGTGGGCGGCAGGTGCTGCAGACCATGCCGCCGGCGGCGGGGTTGAAGGCTCGGTGGGGGCCTGGTTCGCCGCATTTGGCGCAGTCGTCGAAGGACGGGGCGTAGCCGGAGATCGCCAGGGAGCGGAGGAAGAAGGAGTCGAGGACCAGGCCGGGGGTGCGTTCGCCGGAGGAGAGGACTCGGAGGGCGCCGGCCAGCAGGAGGTGGTGCTGGGTGGCGGGCTCTTTTTCTTCTACCACCAGGCGGTCGGCGGTCTCGAGGATGACCGTGCCGGTGGTGTAGCGGGCGTAGTCGCTGACTATGCCTTCGCCGTAGGCGGCGATGGAGACCGCCTGGGTGACCACGTCGAGGGTCCGGCCGGTCGCCAGTTGGAGGTCGACATGGCTGAAGGGTTCCAGCCGGGCACCGAAGCGGGATGAGGTGCGGCGGACCCCCTTGGCGACGGCGCGGATCTTGCCGTGGTTGCGGGTCAGGAGCGTGGCGATCCGATCGGCTTCGCCCAGTTTCTGGACCCGGAGCACGATCGCCTCGTCACGATAGAGCGGCATCTGACCATTGTCTCAGGTCGCGTCGACAACCCCAGCGAGGTCAGGCCTTGGCCAGGTAGTCGGCAAGGCTGACGGGTGAATGCCCGGTGATGTCTTCGACCGCACTACTGACACCGCTCAGTTCGCCGCTGCAGATCGCCGCGTACGACGTAACCCAGCCGGCCACCTCCCACGGAGCAGCGCCGAAGCCCTCGCGAGACCGGTACGCCTCATCCAGCGTCTCCGGCTCGTACCGCACCGACCGCCCCCACGCCGAGCTCATCAACGCAGCCGCCTCGGTCAGCGTGAACGCCGTCGGCCCAGTGAGGTCATACGTCATCCCGGAGTGCTTCGACGACACCAGCACCCGAGCCGCCACCTCGGCGACGTCATCACGCGCGACCGCCGCCACCCGCCCGTCCCCCGCCGGCCCGCGCATCACACCGTCAGCGCCGACGAACCCGGACAAGAAATCCAGATACAGGTTGTCCCGCAAAAACGTGAAGTCCACGCCGGTAGACCGAACATGCTCCTCGGTGTGCCAGTGATCCCGAGCAAACGTGAAGGTCGCCGACGGCGAAGCACCGACGAACGACGTGTAAACGATCCGCTGCACCCCAGCCGCCACCGCAGCATCAACAGTTGCCTTATGCAACGAAACCCGATCCGCCGACTCCGTCGCACTCAGCAACATCAAAGTCGTGACCCCGTCCAGCGCGTTCAGCAACGCGGAATTCTCCCCGTACGCCGCCTGCGCCACCTCCGCCCCGGCCAACGACGGCGCCCGCCCCGGATCCCGCACGATCAACCGCTGCGCCACCCCTTCCGCCGCGAGCAACCGCGCGATCCGCGACCCCAGCTGACCGGTCGACCCGGTCACACCGATCACTTACCCACCTGCTTCATCCCACTCGGCGCGTACCGATCCCCGGCCACCGCATCCGGCGGGAAGGCAGCATCCAATTCCGCGAGCTCCTCAGCAGTCAGCGAAACGTCAACAGCACCAAGGTTCTCAGCCAGGTACTTCCGCCGCTTCGTCCCCGGAATCGGCACCACATCATTGCCCTGCGCAAGCAACCAAGCCAGCGCCAGCTGACTCGGCAGCACACCCTTCTCCTCGGCAAGAGAGCGAACGCGCGCCACCAGATCAAGATTGCGCTGGAAGTTCTCCCCACTGAAGCGAGGCAGGCCGCGCCGCATGTCGTCCGGCTCGAAGTCGTCCGGCGAGGTGATCTGCCCGGTCAGGAACCCACGCCCGAGCGGGCTGAACGGCACGAACCCGATCCCCAGCTCGCGCAGCGTCGGCAGCACCCCGGTCTCCGGATCGCGCGTCCACAGCGACCACTCACTCTGTACTGCGCTGATCGGGTGCACCGCATGGGCCGCCCGCACCGTCTCACCCGACACCTCCGACAACCCCAGATACCGGACCTTGCCCGCCTCCACCGCCAGAGCCATCGCCCCGACCGTCTCCTCGATCGGCACCTCCGGGTCGCGCCGGTGCAGGTACCAAAGATCCACGTAGTCGACCCCGAGCCGTCGCAGCGACGCGTCGAGAGCCGAGGCCGCGTACTCCGGCCGCCCGTTCACCACGGTCGGCATGTCCGAGCCGACGCGCTGGAAGCCGAACTTCGTCGCCAGCACCACCTCCGACCGGCGGCCGGCCAGCGCCCGCCCGACGAGCTCCTCGTTCGCGCCGTCGCCGTACACGTCGGCGGTGTCGATGAAGGTGCAACCGGCGTCGATCGCGGCGTGCACGGTGGCGATCGACTCGGCGTCGTCGCTCTGCACGCCGTACGACTGGGACATCCCCATGCAGCCGAGGCCGAGGGCCGAAACGGTCAGTTCTCCGAGGTGGGATTCACGCATGCCAAGAAACCTATACCGCAGTAACGACTCTGTGTCATTTGACCTCCGACGAGCTGCCCGACCCCGGATTTCCGTATCTTCGGCCGGGTAGTGAATCGGGCGGAACGGCTTAGGGGTGGGCCACTGATGTTTCTGAAGCAGGCGCTGCGGTACCGCTGGTCCCAGATGCTGGTGCTCGCGGGGGTGAGCGTGCTGATCGGCGCGTGCGCGACGTTCGCGCCGTGGTTCTCGCGCGCGGTCGAGCAGACGGTCACCACCGAGACTCTGACCAGCCAGTGGCTGCCGGCCAGCTGGCAGCTCGAGTCGACTCCGCCGCTAGGGGTCAACGGCCCCAGCGCGTCGGTCAAACCCGAGGAGCTCGCCACCGTCCTGCCCAACGACCTGCGGCCGCTGTTCAGCCCACCGAGGTACGGCATGACGGTCGACATCGGCTGGGGCCTCGGCAAGCAGAAGCCGGGCCCGACCGGCAAGCTGGTGTGGCGCGACGGCTACTGCGAGAAACTCGTACTCACCTCAGGCCGCTGTCCGGCCGCGCCGAACGAGGTGGCCGTCTCCACCACCGACGTGAAGAACTTCGGCACCGTTCTCGGCGCCACCCTGAGCGCCCTGCCCAGCCGGTACGCCGGCGGTGGAGTACTCCGCGTCGTCGGCATCTACCAAGCCGACGACCGTGACCCCTACTGGTACGGGCTCGGGCCGACCGGCCACTCCGTCGCCGCCAGCGAGAGTCGGCCAGCCTCTTCCGACTACATGTTCACCGTCCGGGACACGCTGGCGAAAGGCGTCTGGGGAGCCCACTCAACAGTCGAGACCCACCCGCTGCCCGGCAAGGTCCGGGTCGGCGATCTGGATCGGGTCCGCCAGGTCACCGACGAATCACCTGTCGCTGCGGCGGCCTTCGAGGCGCAGAACACCTCCGGACTCGTCGGCGTCATCGACGGGATCACCGCTGAGCGCAAGCAGGCCGCCACGATCATCCCGCTGGTGATGGTCCAGGTGGCGCTGTTCGGCGTCGTGGTGCTCGCCCTCGCGCTGGCCGCTGTCGTCGACCAGCGCAGACCGGAGCTGGCCGTGTCCCGGTTGCGCGGCGCCAGCTCACGGCGTACCGGCCGGTTGTTGGCAACCGAGCTTGCCGTGCCGGTCGTGGTCGGCACAGTGCTGGGCGGGCTGGGCGGGTTCGGCCTGCTGCTGGTGGTTCGCAGTACCTGGCTGAATGACGGAGCTCCGCTGGAGCTGCCCTGGACCGTACCGGCCGCAGCCGCCCTCGCGGCCCTCGTCGGACTCGCAGTCGTGGCCTGGACCATCCGGGCCGTCATCCGGCAGCCGATCTCGACCCTGCTCCGCCGGATCGTCCCGCGGCGCCGCGGCCGGACCATCGGCCTGATCGACGTCATCGTCATCGTGGTCGCCTCGGCCGGGCTGCTGGGCGCGCTGACCGGCGGTGGCCGCGGTCCGTTGCCCGTACTGACGCCAAGCCTGCTCGCGCTCGCGGTAGGCCTGACCTTCGCTCACCTCCTCCTCCCGACAGCGGGCCTGATCAGCAGGCAGGCGCTGCGCCGTGGCCAGCTCGGCCTAGCGCTCGGAGCGCTCCAGGTTGCCCGCCGCCCGGCAGTGACCCGAATCGTCGCCGTAGTGGCGGTGGCGACCGCACTGGTCTCCTTCGCCGGCCAGGCCTCTTCCGTGGCCGACCGCAACCGCGACTACCGAGCCGGGTACGAGGTCGGCGCCGACGGTGTGCTGTCGATGGACGTCCGGGTCTTCTCCGACTTCAGCACCGCGATCGACAAGATCGACCACGACCGGCGCTGGATGACCCCGGTCGTGCTGTCGTCCCCGTCGAACCCGGACGGCCTGCGCACGCTGATGATCGAGCCGGACAGCTATCAGCGGGTCGCCTTCCGCGGTGACCAGCTGACCGACGCCGACGGCTTCCGGCAGCTCAAGGCCCCGACCGAGCCACCGCCGATCACGCTGAAGGGCGAGCGGCTGACCATCACTGCGACGCCCGGCGCGCTGCAGCCCTACTACCCACCCACCGGCGACGGCGAGGAGGCGCCGGTCGGGCCACCCGCGAAGTCCGTCGTGCTCCAGGCCTCGCTCTTCAGCCACGACACGGGCTCTCGGTTCACCGTCGAGTTCCCGCCGATGAAGCTGGACGCCGGGAAACCGGTTCAGCTCAGCAAACAGATCGTCTGCCCCGAGACCTGCGACCTGATCCGGCTGGGCGTCACCCGCGAGCTGGGTGACTCGGCCGGCATCCGCGGCGAGATCACCATCGACAAGGTCGCCACGGACACCCAGCCGTCGATCCCGCTCGGCAAGGCGGGCACCTGGGACGCGCCCGACCAGAACGAAGGCGATGCCGCCAACCTCGGCACCATCAGCGCGACGGACGGCCCGCCGGGCGGCCTGGTCCTCGGCATCACCAGCATCGGCCGGGAGCTGGGCGTCCAGACCAGCCGGATTCCGGTCGCGGTGCCGGCGCTGATCAGCCCGGAGTACGCGGTCACCGAGTCCCAGACCGTGCCCGGCCTGGACGGTCTCGCGTTCACGGTCGAGAAGCTCGACCGGCTGCGCACCGCGATCCCGCGCTACACCGAGCACACCGCGGTGGTCGATCTGGAGACGGTACGCCGGTTGGGCGGCAGCGTCGCCGACACGAGTACCGATTTCGAACTCTGGCTCAATGAGGACGGCCTGGCCCACTCGCAACAGATCATCGACGAGCTGGGCAAGGCCGGGATCCCGGCGACCCTCATCGACCGCAAATCCGACCAGGTCGCCACCTACGGCCGCTCCGCGAGCGCGCTGGCTCTCCAGCTCACACCGGTGATCGGTGTGGCCGGCTGGGCGCTCGCGATCATCGTGCTGCTGCTCATGATCGTCACCTCGTGGCGCTCCCGGGCCCAGGACTACGCGAGCCTGCGCATCACCGGCGTACCGGCTGCCACGACCGGCCGGGCGGCGAGGTGGGAGCAGACCGGGCCGGTCGCGCTGGCCGCCTTGCTCGGATCGGCCTGCGGCATCCTCGGCGCTCACGTCGCGCTGCCGATGATCCCGCTGTTCGCCCCGACCAGCCAACCGTCGCCGATCCCCCTCGACCTCGCCACCAACTGGGCCGTCGCGTCGGTACTGACGCTGATCAGTACGGCGATCATGACCACGGCGACCCTCTTGCTCGGCACCGGCGTCAACCGGCGGGCCGGCTATACCCGGATCCGGGAGGAGCTGTCATGACCGGCCTCGCGATCAACACGACCGGCCTGGTGCACATCTACCGCAGCCAGGGGCACGACGTCGCGGCCCTGTCCGGGATCGGGATCAGCGTCCGGCCAGGCGAACTGGTCGGGTTGCTCGGGCCGTCCGGCGCGGGGAAGTCCACGCTGCTGCAGCTGTGCGGTGGGTTGCTGACGCCGAGCGCCGGGCGGCTGCAGATCGGCGAGCATCACATCGCCACGATGACCGAGTCCGAGCTCGACCGGATGCGGGCCGGCGATGTCGGCATCGTGCTGCAGGGGGCCGGGCGCAACCTCATTCCATACCTCACCCCTGAGGACAACGTGCGGTACGCGCAACGCGCCGCAGTAAAAGGCCGACCGCTACCCGCACCGAAGGAAGTGCTGGATCTCGTTGGCCTGAGCAACCATGCGCAGACCCCGCTGGAACGGCTCACACCCGGCCAGATCCAGCTCTGCGCGGTCGCGGTCGGGATCGCCACGTTCCCCGGGTTGTTGCTGGCCGACGAGCCGACCAGCCAGCTCGATCACCGGGCGCGCGACGAAGTACTGGCCGCGATCTCGACGATCAACAAGGCGACCGGTATGACCGTGCTGCTGATCACCCACGACCCGGACGTGGCGGCCGTACTGCCGCGGACGATCACGATCAAGGACGGGCGGATCGCGTCGGAGGGCCGGTCGGGTGAGGAGTTCGCGGTGGTCGCGACCGACGGCTCGTTGCCGTTGCCGCCGCATGTCGCGGAGTTGCTGCCACCAGGCACGCTGTTGCGCGTGACCACCACCGAGGACGACGAAGTCCGGTTGACGCCGGTCGAGCAGGAGGGCGAGGCATGATCACCGTCAACAACCTCACTGTCGCGTACGGCGAACTGGTCGCGGTGGCTGACGTCTCGCTCCGGGTGCCTGCCGGCTACGTGCTGGCGGTCAGCGGGCCGTCCGGGGCCGGCAAGAGTTCGTTGCTCTGGGCAATCGCCGGGGCGGTCTCGGCGAAGTCGGGCTCGGTCGAGGTCGACGGGCTGGAGATCGTGGATCGGCCACGGGCGGCGGCCCACGGCGTCGTACTGATTCCGCAGGGCAACGGGTTGGCGCGAGTGCTCACGGCGCGGGAGAACCTGTCGATGCCGCTGCTGGCCGAGCGGAAGTTGCCGTCGGACGACCAGGACCGCGACGAGGCGCTGGAGTCGATCGACGAGATCATCGCGAAAGCGCTCTCCGACGTCGGGCTGGAGGACAGCGGCGATCATCTGGTCGAGGAGCTGTCCGGCGGCGAGCAACAGCGCGTCGCGGTCGCCCGCGGACTGGCTCAGCGCGGCAAGGTGATCCTCGCCGACGAGTCCACCAGCGAACTCGACAGCACCAACAGAGAGCGCGTTCTCGCACTCCTGCGGGACGAGGCCGACCGCGGTGCCGCCGTCATCATCGCCACCCACGACCCGAGCGTGGCCGCCGGCGCCGACGGCCACGCCCTGATGGACGAGGGACACCTCAGCTGGGAACGCCGGCTGTAAGGATCAGCCGAGCCAGTAGAGCAGGACGGCGAGGGCACCGATCACGACGATGATCCGGACGATCGCGACGAACTCGGGATCGAAGCGCTCTCGGCGTGGGTGCCGGTCGTAGGGCTCAACCGCCATGGTGGCCCACCAACTCCGGCGTACGGACCTGTGCCACATCAGGCCCGACCAACACCGGGTCGACCTGAATCACACTGATCCCGAACGGCGCGAGCATCTCCCGCAACGAACTCTCGTGCAACCGAACCCACTCCTGCCGCGGCCCGGTTGCCGCCCGCAACAATCGAGCCGAACTGAACGCGATGCCCACCCGTACGCCGTCCGGCCGGCGCCCCCACTGCAGCGCCGCGACGTCCAGCGCCCCAGCAGTACGGGTAGGCACGAATAACGGGACGGGATCACCAGTAGATGTAGTCACAACCCCAACGCTAGATCGCCCGACCGCCCCGCGTCCGAGTCCTCACACGCTTCAAATACCTTCCCAACACACCTCTCACAGCCCGATGAAGACCGGCGTCACCGGCGGCCCGTCATCGCGAAGCCGCGCGAGCAGCAACGGCAGCGTGCGCGGCGAAAGGTACTCCGGACCCTGATGGTTCTGGATCTCCACGAAGGTCCACCACCGATGCCCGTGCACGTTCTCCGCCAGCATCTCCTCCACCGACATCGACCCGGCCGGAGTGAACGCCTCCGTCCGCACCAGGAAGTAGTCGTTGGTCACACCGTCGAACCCTTGAGCATGTCCGTCGGCGACCGTCACCTGATGCCACAAGTGCGGCGCGTCGGCAGGCGGCTCGATCCCGATCTCCTCAGCCAGCTCGCGTGCCAGGGCCTGCGGCAACGACTCCCCCGCCTCCACCCCACCACCAGGCGGCGCCCACACGGCGTGGCCGTCGGCGAACTCGAAACGCAGCAGCAGGATCCGATCCTCCGGATCCAGCACGACAGCTCGCGCCGCCGGCCGGAGAGACGGCGCCGGTAGCTCTACCTCGTACTCGGCGTTCTTCTCGCGCGGTACGAACCCGAAGCGGGCGTTGACCTTCTGCATGGCGATGTTCGTCTCGGCGGTCCAGGTGTGCAGCCACTGGTGGGTGGTCTGGTGCTTGGCCAGCTGCTCGAAGTTCGCGGCCTTGAGATGGGCGCCGAGGTTGTGGCCGCGGTGGTCACGCAGTACGAGCGTGTCTTCCTGCAGCGCGTTGTCCGGGTCGGTCAGCGGCAGGTACAGCATCGTGTAACCGGCCGGGCGGCCGTCCAGAGTGCGCGCCAGGACGAGCAGCGGGAGGTAGCTCCTGAGGATCCGCTCCTCCTGCTCGCGTAGCTCCTGGACCGTCCAGACCTTCGGCTCACGAGTCATCCCGCCGGTCGGTACGTCGGCGCTCATCGCGGTCCGGAGCTCCGCATAGAGCGGCAGCAGCTCCTCCGGGCACGCGCCTGTCCACGAGATCAGCTCGTAGCCCTCGAGCGGCTCCAGCTCGAACTGCGGCTGGTACGGCAGCGGCCGGACCAGGTGGTCCTCGACATGTTCGAGCACGAAACCGAGCCCGGCGACGAAAAGACAGCCAGGCCAGGTCTCGGTCGTGAAGCCGTCCGGGATGGCGAGTTCGGCCTGGTAGACGGTCCGGCCGAGCTCTGCGGCGCGCGCTCGCGCCCAGCCCCAGAGCGCCGTACCGACGCCCCGGCGCCGCTCAGCAGGCGGTACGTCGATCTCCACCGCGACCGAGTCGAGGTTGGTGGTCAGCAGGTACTCGAAGAGCATCGCGCCGACGATCCGCTCCCCGTCGTAGGCGGCGACCGGGTGCCGGGACTTGAGCTTGTTCGGGTGACGCATCGAGCTCGCCGTCGCCTCCCGGCTGAAGACGAGTGGCACCTCGCGATCGGCGACAGCGCCGGCTCGGAGTACGTCGTACCAGGCGTCGAAGGCCGCCTCGTCGTGTGGGTCGACCTCGCGCACGGTGATCACGCCCAGAGCCAATCAGCTCCGGGCGTGAAACACCATGCAATTAACGGGTGGCGCGGTTGATCGCCGAGACGACCGCCTTCAACGAGGCAGTGAGAATGTTGGCGTCCCGGCCGACACCCCAGTAGACCTCGTCGCCGACCTCGCACTCGACGTACGCCGCCGCCAGGGCGTCGCCACCGGCGGAGAGCGCGTGCTCGTGGTAGTCCAGCACCCGTACGTCGTACTTCAGCGGCTTGATCGCGTCGACGAAGGCCGACACCGGACCGTTGCCCTCGCCAACCAACTCGTGCGGCACGCCGTTGGAGTAGACCTGCACCCGGAGCGCGTCGTTCTGCCCCTCACCCGAGGTCGAGTTGACGGTCAGCAGCGACAGCTTGCCCGGCGCCAGGTACTCGGCCTCGAAGATGTCCCACATCTGCTGGGGACCGACCTCACCGCCCTCGGCGTCGGTGTGCTGCTGGATCACCCGGCTGAACTCGATCTGCAGCCGGCGCGGCAGGTCGAGCCGGTGCTCCGACTTCATGATGTACGCGACGCCGCCCTTGCCGGACTGCGAGTTGACCCGGATGACCGCCTCGTACGACCGGCCGACGTCCTTCGGGTCGATCGGCAGGTACGGCGCCTCCCAGTGGATCTGGCCGACCGGGATGCCCTCGGCCGCCGCCTGCTTGTCCAGTGCCTCCAGGCCCTTCTTGATCGCGTCCTGGTGCGAGCCGGAGAAGGCGGTGTAGACCAGGTCACCGGCGTACGGCTGGCGCTCGGGTACGCGCATCTGGGTGCAGTATTCGACGGTACGGCGGATCTCGTCGATGTCGGAGAAGTCGATCTGCGGGTCGATGCCCTGGCTGAACAGGTTCATCCCCAGCGTCACCAGGTCGACGTTGCCGGTTCGCTCGCCGTGGCCGAACAGGCAGCCCTCGACGCGGTCGGCGCCGGCCATCAGCGCCAGCTCGGTCGCGGCGACGGCGGTACCGCGGTCGTTGTGCGGGTGCAGGCTGATCGTGCTGTGCTCACGCCGGGTCAGGTTGCGGCCGAACCACTCGATCTGGTCGGCATACACGTTCGGCGTCGACATCTCGACGGTGGCCGGCAGGTTGAGGATGATCTCGCGGCCCTCGGCGGGCTGCCAGACGTCGCTGACCGCCTCGCACACCTCCAGCGCGAACTCGAGCTCGGTGCCGGTGAAGATCTCCGGGCTGTACTGGTAGCCGAACTCGCAGTCGCCCAGGATCTCGTCGGCGTACTTCATCACCGTCTCGGTGCCCCGTACCGCGATGTTGCGGCACTCGGCCTTGTCGACGTTGAACACGACGCGGCGGAACAGCGGCGCGGTCGCGTTGTACAGGTGGATGGTGGCCTTCGGCGACCCCTCCAGCGACTGCACGGTCCGCTCGATCAGCTCGTCGCGGGCCTGGGTCAGCACCGAGATGGTGACGTCGTCGGGGATCGCGTCGCCCTCGATCAGGCTGCGGACGAAGTCGAAGTCGTACTGGCTGGCGCTCGGGAAACCGACCTCGATCTCCTTGTAGCCCATCTTCACCAGCAGGTCGAACATCCGCCGCTTGCGGGCCGGCGACATCGGCTCGACCAGCGCCTGGTTGCCGTCGCGCAGATCGGTGGACAGCCAGCGCGGCGTCGCGTCGACCGACTTGGCCGGCCAGGTCCGGTCCGGCAGCGCGATCGGCGGGAACGCGCTGTAGCGCCCGATCGGCATACCGGACGACTGCTGAACAGGCTTGGGCTGATTCTTGGGTGCCATGATGCGGGGTCTCCTCGCGGGAAGTGTGTACAGCTAGGTCAAGGTTCGACCGGCGTACGACGAAACTCCGCGGCGAGGAAACCGGCCTACGTCAGGCCTCGCCGCGGCAGCGAAGGAGGAGAAGCTGGTGCCGCATGATGCCTGTGAGTCTATGCACAACCCCATCCAGAGGTCGAACCCGGGGTCTCGCACACCGAGACGGAGAGTGACGGTCAGGCGGCGGCAGTGGCCTGCCACTTGCGTTCGATCAGGCGCAGGAGAGCCGGGTAGACGAAGAGATACCGGAAGGGCTTGATCGCTGCCATATAGGCGGCTCCGCGGCGGCCATTGGGCTTCACCAGCACCGCCATCTGGCCGCGGTACCCGCCCGCGCCATCGGGCACCCAGCTGAGGTGCAGGACGCCGTGCACCGTTCGGTTCGCCATCTCGGCGGCCCACTCGTCGTCGAGTTGGTAGAGCGGGTCGAACGGAAGCTTGCCGAGATCCGGGCCGGTCGGTGCCTCGCGCAGGTCGTCCGGGAAGCGATCGCGCAGCGTCTGCACCCGCCCACCGAGACCGCCGTCCTCGTCGTCCCAGCCGAAGACCCGGCCGAGCTTCCAGCGGGCCTCCCACAGAAACCGGACGATCGGCGGCGCACCCGCCGGGAAGGCTTCCTCCGGATCTCCCCCTGGCTGTCCCGGCCCGAACGTGGCGAGCAGCCGCGGCAATTCACCCGGCCCGCCCGGCGTCGGCAGCGCCCAGACGTCTTCGACGGTGAAATCCGGCGTCAGCTGATGGATCCGCCAGGGCTGGTCCGTATGCGCTTCGAGCGGCAGTCTCATCGGTGCCTCCAGGATCTGTACGCTTCCGTATAGATTGAAGCTAGCAAGATCTGTACGGCTGCGTATAGATCTGGTCCCGGTGAGAGGAGACACAGTCGTGGCGCTGGCACGCACCCCTCGCGCGCGCTGGATCGAGGAAGGACTGCGCACGCTCGCCGCCGGCGGTCCGGAGGCGGTCCGGATCGAGTCGATCGCGCAGGCGCTCGGCGTCACCAAGGGCGGCTTCTACGGGTACTTCGAGAACCGCGGCGCACTGCTCGACGAGATGCTGGACAGCTGGGAACTGGCCACTACCGAGGAACTGATCGACCGGGTCGAGAGCGAGGGCGGCGACGCCGTGACGAAGCTCCACCGGCTGATCACGATCGTCGCCTCCGCCGACCAACTCCCCACCGAAGTGACCGTCGACCTCGCGATCCGCGACTGGGCCCGCCGCGACGAGGCCGTCGCCGACCGCCTTCGCCGCGTAGACAACCGCCGAATGTCCTACCTCCGCGAACTCTTCGCCGCCTTCTGCCCCGACCCCGCCGAGGTCGAGACGCGGAGCCTGCTCGTCTTCTCGGTCTACATCGGCAGCCACTTCATCGCCGCCGACCACGGCCCCCGCAGCCGCACCGAAGTCCTCAAACACACCCGCAACTGGCTCCTCACCCCACCGAGTTGACTTCAAGTTTGCTTGAAAAATTAAGCTTCAAAGTATGACCTCAGAGCTCCCCGGCAAGACCGGTCTCGGTGTGCTTGTCACCATCAAGCGCGACGGGCGTCCCCAGCTGTCCAACGTCACCTACCTGTACGACGGTGAGCGGATCCGCGTCTCGCTCACCGACGACCGCGCGAAGACCAAGAACCTCCGTCGCGACCCGCGCGCAAGCCTCTACGTGAACGGCCCCGGCGGTCGCTCGTACATCGTCCTGGAGGGCAAGGCCGAGCTCACCCCGGTCGCCACCGACGAGCACGATGACACCGTCGAGCAACTAGTCACCTACTACCGGGAGGCCTCCGGCGAGCACCCGGACTGGGATGATTACCGGCGGGCGATGGTGGCCGACAGGCGGCTGTTGTTCACGATGACCGTCGAGCACTCGTACGGGATGTAGCCGCGTCGCGGTAGCGCTTCGGGGCGATTCCGTTGACCCGTTTGAAGGCGTTGCTGAAGGCGCTGTCCGAGGTGTAGCCGAGTGAGTGCGCGAGCGTGGACAACGGGGTGTCCTCGTCACGCAGGGCCCGCTCGGCCAACCTCATCCGCCAGTTCGTCAGGTACGTGAGCGGCGGTACGCCGGCGACCGACCGGAACCGTTCAGCGAAGGTGGTCCGCGACATCGCCGACGCCTGCGCCAGCTCCTCCAACTGCCACGCCCGCCCGGGCTGGTCGTGCATCAGCCGGAGCGAGGGAGCGATCCGCTCGTCGGCGATCGCCCGCAACCAGCCGACCGGCAGCGACTCGGCCTCGGTCAGGCAGGCGCGCAACGTCTCCACGAACAGCAGATGGGCCACGTTGTCGGCCGCGAGGCTGGCACCCGGCAGCACAGTCGTTGCTTCATGCAACAACCGGTCGAGCAACCAGCGGAAGACCGGGGCCTGCTCATCGGAGGCCCGCAGCACCATCACCGGCGGCAGTGCCCGGATCAGCAGCTCCTCACCGGTCCGGTTCACGCTGACGTGCCCGCCGACGCCCACCACCTTGGTCCCCGAGCGATCGGCCGCGCCGCTGCCGAACCGGGCGATCGGCCCGTCGTACGCATCGAAGGCCTCGACGGCGTCCTCGACCGGCACGTCGGCATTGCCCTTCAGAAAGGTCCGCCGGCCGTCGAACAGCACCACGTCACCGCGCTCCAGCCCGATCCGGGGGCGGCCGTCCTCGAAGTCGAGCCAGCAGGTCCCCTCCACCATCGCGCTGAACTTCAGCCGCCGCGACGCGGGGTAGCGCAGCGCCCAGTCGCCGTACGCCTCGAAGCCGCGCGAGACATGACACCGCGCCTCAGTGAGGGCCAGCGTCTGCGCCAGCGGATCAGCCGTACTCTCACGCAAGTTTTCAGGACTCACAAGCATTCAGAGTACGGCTGAGCCGAACTACCTTCAAGGTATGAGCACACCACAACAACCCATCGGATCCGGTTTCACCGCAGCCTCCACCGCGGCCGAGGTGATCGACGGAATCGACCTCACCGGCAGGACCGCGATCGTCACCGGCGGCTACTCCGGCCTCGGCAAAGAGACCGTCCGGGCCTTCCTGGCCGCCGGCGCCGAGCTGATCGTTCCGGCGCGGGATACGGCTCGCGCAAACAAGCAACTGGCCGGCGTCGAGGGCGTGGTCGTCGACGAGCTGGACCTGCTCGACCCGGGCAGCATCGACGCCTTCGCCGATCGATTCCTCGCCGACGGACGTCCACTCCACCTCTTGGTGAACAGCGCCGGGATCATGGCCACTCCCCTGCGCCGCGACGCCCGTGGCTTCGAGTCACAGTTCGCCACCAACCACCTCGGCCACTTCCAGCTCACCACGCGGCTCCTTCCCGCCTTGCGCCAGGCTGACGGCGCCCGGGTCGTCGCGCTGTCGTCGCGCGGTCACAGGTACAGCGCCGTCGACTTCGAGGATCCGAACTTCGAGCATCGCGAGTACGCCCCCTACCCGGCGTACGGGCAGTCGAAGACCGCCAACGTCCTGTTCGTCGTCGAGCTCGACGCCCGCGAGCGGGAGAACGGCATCCGCGCGTTCGCCGTCCATCCCGGTAGCATCATGACCAACCTGGCGGGCGGCACCGACCGCGAACTGCTGCGGCAGGGCGGGTTCCTGGACGAGAACTACGAACCGATCATCGACCCCGGCCGTGGCCTGAAGACCCCTGAGCAAGGTGCTGCGACCCAGGTCTGGTGTGCGACCAGCCCGCAGCTCGACGGCCTCGGCGGCGTCTACTGCGAGGACGTCGAGATCGCGAAGGTGCACAGCGGCGAGCAGCCGGACACCGAAGTACTGGCGTTGACGCCGGGCAGTTTCGGCGTACTGCCCTACGCGATCGACCCCGACAACGCTCGCCGGCTGTGGAAGCTCAGCGAGGAAATTCTCCACCGCCGATAAATGACTCGCGGCGAGCGCCCTCCAGCCCCCACTCTGGGCTTGTGGACATCACCAGACTTGACCCAGACGACGCTGCCGGTTGTGCCGAGGCAGTGGCGCTGCTGACGGCGACCCACAAGGTCGACTGCCCGGCGGCTGTCGTGTCGACCGCGCTCGGCTACCAGGCACACCTGACCCACGGCTGGGACGGCGACCCGGGCCGCGTCTACCTGGCCCGCGACGAGCGCGGGTCCGTCATCGGACTGCTCGACTTCTTCGCACCGAACTACGACAACCTGAACCTGGCCTGGATCGAGGTCGAGGTCCATCCGGACCATCGCGGTCAGGGCCTCGAGGACGAGCTGATCCGGTACGGCGAACAGCTGGCCCTCGACCTCGACCGGCACTCGCTCGGCATCGCGTCCTGGGACCTGCCGGACAAGGACGAACTGATCAAGCGGCACGGCTTCGAGCAGAAGGCAGTCGAGGTGAACCGCCGCCAGGACATCGCGAACCTGGACTGGACCACCGTGCAGAAGCTGTACGACGAGGCGGTGCTCGCCGCCGCCGACTACGAGGTACTGCGGTTCGTCGGCGCGGTCCCCGAGGAACTGCTGGAGGGCATGGTCGCGGTCACCGCCTCGATCAACGACGCCCCCAAGGACGACCTCGACATGGAGGACGACGCGATCAGCCCCGAGCGGATCCGCAACTACGAGAAGGCCCGCGAGGCGCACGACGAGACCATGTACCGGGTGATCGCCCGGCACCGGGCGACCGGCGAACCGGCCGGTCACACGGTCGTCACGGTCGAGCGCGAGCGCCCGCACATCGGCCACCAGAACGACACCGCGGTCTCCCGTGACCACCGCGGCCACCGCCTGGGCGCCCTCGTGAAGACCGCCATGCTGCTCTGGCTCCGCGAGGCCGAGCCGGCGCTGACCCAGATCGACACCTGGAACGCCGAGTCCAACAACCACATGATCGGCATCAACGAGCAGCTGGGCTACTTCATCGTGGGCCGCGGGATCGACTACCAGAAGACGATCTGAACGCCTTCCGGCAGTACCCGAGGAACGCCTCACCCCGCCGGGTGAGGCGTCCCCCGGCCGCCCACCCCAGCACCACAGGAGTCGTCGGTACGACGTCCGCCAGCGGCCGCGTCACCACCGGCAACCCCTCATAACTCAGCTCGACCGCCGGCGTCTGCACGGCCAGCGAATATCCGATGCTCCGGGCAACCAACGCCCGGGCCAGCTCGAAGCTGCCGGCCCGATGCGCCGGCGCCATCTCCACCCCGGCGGCGTCGAAGACCGCCTGGAAGTACCGCTCACTCGGCGGTACGTCGAGCAGCACGAACGGCTCCCCCGCCAGCTCGGCCAACCGGATCGACCGCCGCCGCGCGAGCCGATGCCCGCCGGGAAGCAGCACCGACGGCGCCCGGTCGTGGAGCACGACGGTCTCGACCCCTGGCAACAAGTCCTGCTGGTAAAGGAAAGCGAGCTCGCAACGCCCGTCGAGCAACGCGGCCTGCAGATCCGGCAACGTGCCCTCCACGAAGTCGATCTCCACCCCCGGCTGCGTCTCCCGGAAGCCGGCGATCGCCAACGGCAGATGGAACGGCGCGATCGGCGCATAGCACCCGATTGTGAGCCGTCCGTCGATCTCCTGACCGAGACTGCGTGCCCCTGCTCCCAGCTCCGACAAGGCGGCCAGCACCTTGCGACCGTCGGTCACCACCTGCTGTCCGGCCGGGGTCAAGCCGGTGCCGCGCCGTGAGCCTCGGAGTACGAGGGTGACACCGAGCGCACGCTCCAACTCGCCGATCGCCAGCGACACGGCGGACTGCGAGACCTGGCACCTCGCGGCGGCCGTCGTGATCCCGCCCGTCTCGGCGATCGCCACCAGGTACTCCAGCTGGCGAGGCGAGACGTTGGGAAGTGACATAAGGAAAGCATATGGGTCACGACAGTTTCCCAAGCTGGACTGATGCCGAGCTGGCTGACTACCGTCGATGGAGTGAGCCGCAGCCATCAGCATCCCTTCATCCCCTACACGCCCGCGCGGGTACCGATCGAGGAAGGGCTGCATCGTGGCGCGGACTTCCGCGACGAGTTGGAGCGACGCCGCTCGGTGCGCTGGTTCTCGGACGAGAAGGTGCCGCTGGACGCGATCGAGTTGGCGGTGGCTGCGGCCAACACAGCGCCCAGTGGGGCGCACTATCAGCCGTGGACGTTCGTCGCGACCGACGATCCGGAGATCAAGCGCAGTGTGCGGCTGGCCGCCGAGGAGGAGGAACGCAAGTTCTACCTCGAGCGGGAATTGCCGGAGTGGCACGAGGCGCTCGCCCGGCTGGAGACCGATGAGAACAAGGAGTTTCTCGAGGTCGCGCCCTGGCTGGTGGTGGCGTTCGCGCAGAAGCACACCCCGCGGACCGACGGCAGCCTGCGCAAGAACTACTACGTCTCGGAGAGCGTCGGCATCGCCTGCGGCTTCTTCATCGCCGCGCTGCACCGGATGGGTCTCGCCACGCTGACCCACACGCCGAACCCGATGGCGTTCCTCAGCCAGGTCTTCGACCGGCCGCGCACCGAGCGGCCGTACATCATCTTCCCGGTCGGCTACCCCGCCGACGACTGCGAGGTGCCCGACCTCGCCCGCAAGCCGCTCGCCGAGGCGCTCATCGTCCGGAGGGCTCCACGATCGTGACCGACATCCGGTTGCTGACGCTGAAGCCCAGCTTCTCGTAGAGCCGGATCGCGGTGGCATTGGTCGCGCCGGTATGCAGGAACGGCTGCTCGCCCGCCTGCTCGATGCCGGCGGCAACAGCCCGGACCAGCCGGCTGCCGAGCCCTTGCCCGCGATGGTCCGGGTGGGTGCAGACCGCGCTGATCTCGATGTAGCCCGGGAGGTGGTACCGCTCACCGGCCATCGCGATCAACTCGCCGTCCCGCCGCAGGCCGAGGTACCGGCCGCACTCGATCGTGCGGGGCCGGAACGGGCCCGGGTCGGTCAGCGCGACCAGGGCAACCATCGCGGGCACGTCGTCCGGGCCGAGCAGCACAGCCTCCGGATCTTCGACACCGAACGAGTCCGGTGCGACGAACTGCACCAGGCCGAACTTCTGGACCAGCTTGAAGCTGTCCGGCAACTCCCGGTCCGGGCCCTTGAAGGCGACCGTATGGCCGACGCCGACCAGCTCGGCGGCGTCGGCCCAGTCCTGCTCGGTCGACTCATCGGGCAGCCCGAGGAAGGGCGCGACCTCGGGCTGGTAGCGGCGGACCCGGCCGCGGACCTCCGCGAGCCGGGCGTGCGGGCCGTTCAGCGCGTAGTACGCGGGGTTCTTCAGAACGTCGGGAGCCGGCCCCACCCTCAGAACCCGAGCTTCCGCAGGTGCTTGGCGTCGGTCTGCCAGTTCTTGGCGATCTTCACGTGCAGGTCGAGGTAGACCGGCGTACCGAGCAGGGCCTCGATCTGGCGGCGGGCGTTGGCGCCGACGTCGCGCAGCCTGGCACCCTTGTGACCGATCACGATGCCCTTCTGGCTGTCTCGCTCGAGGAAGATGTTGGCGTAGATGTCGAGCAGTGGCTTGTCGTCCGGCCGGCCCTCGCGCAGCCCCATCTCGTCGATGGTGACCGCGATCGAGTGCGGCAACTCGTCCCGGACGCCTTCCAGCGCGGCCTCGCGGATCAGCTCGCCGACCAGGATCTCCTCCGGCTCGTCGGTCACGTCGCCGTCGGGGTAGAGCGGCTGACCGGCCGGCAGGAACTTCACCAGCTCGTCAGCGACGGTCTCGACCTGGTACCCCGAGGTCGCCGACACCGGTACGACGGAAGCCCACTCGATCCCGACCGACTCGCCCAGCGTCTGGATCTCGGACAGGTGCTCGATCATCCGCTCGGGCGAGACCAGGTCGGCCTTGGTCGCCAGCGCGACCTTCGGCGTCTTGGCCACCTTGGCGGCCTCGGCGACCAGGAACCGGTCGCCCGGGCCGATCTTGTCGCTGGCCGGCAGGCAGATGCCGATCACGTCGACCTCGGCCCAGGTGGTCTTGACGATGTCGTTCAGCCGCTCGCCGAGCAGCGTCCGCGGCTTGTGCAGGCCGGGGGTGTCGACCAGGATCAGCTGCGCGTCGGCGCGGTGCACGATCCCCCGGACGGCGTGCCGGGTGGTCTGCGGCTTCGACGAGGTGATCACGATCTTCTGCCCGACCAGGGCGTTCGTGAGGGTCGACTTGCCGGCGTTCGGCCGGCCGACGAAACAGGCGAAACCGGACTTGAACTCCGGCTGCACGTTCTCAGGTGTGGACGACATCACGAACCTCTCCGTTGCCATTGGCAACGACTACCGGAAGGGCGGCGCCGCCGAAGTAACGGACCACCTCGACATCGACCTCAGCGGGCTCGTGATCGGTGACCACGGCGGCTGCTTCGATGCCTTTGACCCCTGACGATACGGCCATCGCCACCGCGAGCTGCAATGCGCTCAGCAGCACGGTGTCCAGCTGGACCGTGCAGGCGGCGTACGTCCGCCCGTCGGTGTCCCGGACGGCGGCTCCTTCGGCGGCGCGGGTACGGGCCCGGGCGGCGCGCGCCAGGGTGACCAGTTTGGCGTCCTCGGCCGAGAGGTCGGCAGGCAAAGATGGCTCCATGTGATCGAAGGGGGTCAGGCGGTCTGGTGGCTGCTGTCCTGCGGCTGGTCGGCGAGCTGACCGCGCCGGACCAGCACGGTACCGACCTGGTTGCGGCGGCCGGACGGCCGTTCCGCGGTGAGCGACAGTCCGAGGATCTCGACCTGGGCGCCGGGGATCGGCACCTTGCCGAGCAGTTTGGCCATCAGGCCGCCCACGGTGTCCACGTCGTCGTCGTCCAGCGGTACGCCGAACAGGTCGCCGAGCTCGTCGATCGGGTACCGGCTGGAGACCCGGTACGCACCGTCCGACAGCGCCTGGACGGCTTCCGGCGCCTCGTCGTACTCGTCGGTGATCTCGCCGACGATCTCCTCGAGGATGTCCTCGATGGTGACCAGGCCCGCGGTACCGCCGTACTCGTCGACGACGATCGCCACGTGCATCCGGGCCGCCTGCATCTCGCGCAGCAGCTGGTCGACCGGCTTGGAGTCCGGGATGTACATACACGGCCGCATCACCGACTCGACCCGCTCGGTCGACTCGGCCGAGGCGTTGTCGTAGACCCGGCGCATCACGTCCTTGAGGTAGACGACGCCGAGGATGTCGTCCAGCGACTCGCCGATCACCGGGATCCGGGAGTAGCCGCTGCGCAGCGCGAGTGAGGTGAGCTGGCGCAGCTTCTTGTGCCGCTCGATGTAGACCATGTCGGTCCGCGGCACCATCACCTCGCGGACGATGGTGTCGCCGAGCTCGAAGACCGAGTGGATCATCTGCCGCTCGGTCTTCTCGATCACCGACGACTTCTCGGCCAGGTCGACCAGCGCGCGCAGCTCGGCCTCGGTCGCGAACGGGCCCTCGGCGAAGCCCTTGCCGGGGGTGAGCGCGTTGCCGACCAGGATCAGCAGCTTCGGCAGCGGCCCGAGCACCCGGGTGAGTGCCATGATCGGGCCGGCCGAGACCATCGCGAACCGGTCCGAGTGCTGCCGGCCCAGCGTGCGCGGCGCGACGCCGATGATCACGTAGGAGACCAGCACCATCAGGACGGCCGTGATCAGGATGTGCTCCCAGGTCACGGTGAAGATGTTCGACAGGGCCTGGGTGACCAGCACGATCGCCGTGATCTCGCAGATCAGCCGGATCAGCAGCAGGGAGTTCAGGTACCGCGGGGCGTCGCTGAGCAGGTCGCGCAGCTTCACCGCGCGCAGGTTGCCCTGCTCGACCTGCTCGTTCGCCCGCACCTTCGAGTACGCCGAGAAGGCCGCCTCCGCCCCCGCGAACAGCCCAGCGAGCAGCACGAGCACCGCAGCCACAACCAGCAGAACGCCGTCGTGGGAACTCACTGGAACTTCACTCCTGTCCGAGCCGGTTTCCTGGGGCCCGCCATGCTTCCAGTAGCCGGCCCTGGATGTCCCACATCTCCGCCTTCTCGGCGGGTTCGGCGTGGTCGTAGCCGAGCAGGTGCAGGATGCCGTGCACGGTCAGCAGCTCCAGCTCGGCCCAGGTGCCGTGGCCGGCCTTCGCGCCCTGGGCGGCCGCGACCGTCGGGCACAGCGCGATGTCGCCGAGGTGCCCGAGCGGCAGGTCGGCGTCATCGGTGCTGTCCCCGCCGGGACGCAGCTCGTCCATCGGCCACGACATCACGTCGGTCGGGCCCGGCAGGTCCAGGAACTCCACGTGGTACCGCGCCATCGTGTCCTCGTCGACCAGTTTGATCGACAGCTCACACTCCGGGTGCAGGCGCAGCGACGACATCACGAAGCGGCTCAGCCGCATCAGTCCGTGTGCGTCGATCTCGACGCCGGACTCGTTGTTGACCTCTACGTTCATCGGTGGTTGTCAGCGCTGCCTTCGTAGTTCTCGTAAGCCGACACGATCCGGCCGACCAGCTTGTGCCGGACCACGTCGTGCGACGTCAGCCGGCAGAACGCCAGATCCTGGACGCCCTCCAGGATGTCCTGCACGACCCGCAGGCCCGAACTCGTCCCGCTCGGCAGGTCGACCTGGGTGACGTCGCCGGTGACGACCATCTTGGAGCCGAAGCCGAGCCGGGTGAGGAACATCTTCATCTGCTCCGGCGAGGTGTTCTGCGCCTCGTCCAGGATGATGTAGGCGTCGTTCAGGGTCCGGCCGCGCATGTACGCCAGCGGCGCGATCTCGATCGTCCCGGCCGTCATCAGCCGCGGGATCGAGTCCGGGTCGAGCATGTCGTGCAGCGCGTCGTACAGCGGCCGCAGGTAGGGGTCGATCTTCTCCGACAGGGTGCCTGGCAGGAATCCGAGCCGCTCGCCGGCCTCGACGGCCGGCCGGGTCAGGATGATCCGGTTGACCTCCTTGGCCTGCAGCGCCTGGACCGCCTTGGCGACCGCCAGGTAGGTCTTGCCGGTACCGGCCGGGCCGATGCCGAAGACGATCGTGTTCTTGTCGATCGCGTCGACGTAGCGCTTCTGGTTCAGCGTCTTGGGCCGGATCGTCCGGCCGCGGCTGGACAGGATGTTCTGGGTCAGCACGTCGGCGGGGCTCTCGGCCGTCTCGGCCTTGATCATCGCGATGCTGCGCTCGACCGAGTCCGCGGTCAGCCCGTGACCGGTCCGGACGACCGCGATCAGTTCGTCGACCAGCCGCTCGGTCAGGGCCAGCTCGGCCGGCTCGCCGGTCATCGTGATCTCGTTGCCGCGGACCAGGATGTCCGCGTCGAACTCCTTCTCGATGATCCGGAGGAACTCGTCGCGGGCCCCGAGCAACGCCACCATGTCGATACTGTTCGGTACGACGATCTTGTGTGACGCCTTGTGACCGGCACCGGGACCGGCACCTGCTGCGCTGCCGTCAGCGCGCGCCGCATCCGGGTGCGGCGGCTCGATACTGCGTGGCCTGGACAGCCTGTTCCTCCAAATGCCCGATGGTGTGACCCACCCATGCTAGCGGCCCGGCCCGACAGCCTCACCCGATAAAACCCCGGGCCGCCCCGAATCCGCCCGGCCGGGGCGATATTCGCCGAAGGTTGTCAACCTGGAACCGGACCTTCGCGTCTCCGTTGTGTGGCACAACCGGCCGTAGTGTTCGATGAGTGCGTGACGCATGAGTCCTCGTGGGATGCAGACGAGGCGCTGACGGCTGTCTACACGGCGCATTACACGTCGTTGGTCCGGCTCGGCGCCTTGCTGCTGCGCGACACCGGTTCGGCGGAGGAGATCGTGCAGGACGCCTTCGTGGCGATGCACGGCCGCTGGAACCGGCTCCGCGACCCGCACAAGGCCCTGGCCTACCTGCGGACCGCGGTGGTCAACCGCTGCCGGTCCCGGCAACGGCATCTCGTCGTGGTCGACAAGCACCTGCCGAAGTCCCTGCCGGACGAGCCGAGCGCGGAGCAGGCGGTACTGCGGACCGCGGAGACCGACCGGGTGATCGAGGCGATGCGAACCCTGCCCGAAAAGCAACGCACTGTGATGGTGCTGCGGTACTACGGTGACCTGTCCGAGGCGGAGATCGCCGACACGATGGGGATCAGCCGGGGATCCGTGAAGAGTCACGCCGCGCGAGCGACCAGATCGCTGCGCCAGGTTCTGGAGCAGAGCGCATGAACGACCACGGGGAAGACCCTTTCGACGAGCTGATGCGGCGAAGTCTGGCCGAGGAGGCCGGCCGGATCGAGCCTGCCGACGGCCTGCACGAGATCCAGGCCCGGGTCCGGGCCCAGCGCGCCCCGGTCAGCCGGCGTCCCTGGGTGATCACCACGGGCGCGGCGGTCCTCGGGACGGCGGCGGCGATCGGCGCGTTCGCAGTACTGAACGACAACACCAAGACGGCCGACCAGCCCAGCGTCGCCGGCGGCCCGGACACGACCACCACTGCGTCAGCCGACCCGTCGACCGCCCCCACGCTCCCGCCGACCCCCAAGCCCAACCCCACCAAGGCGGTCACCTTGCCGCCCACCGTGGACCCGTCGGACAAGACCCGCGCGCTCCAGGAGCCTGAGGTCAAGCAGAAGGCCGTACCGATCTACTGGCTCGGCAAGGTCGTGGGCAACAAGAACGGCCCCGACTACCGCCTGTACCGCACCTGGCAGTCGATCAACGGCCGGCCGGCCGAGGAAGCCGTCCGGCTGATGACGATGTCGAAGGTCGCGGGCGACCCGGACTACGTCTCCCCCTGGGACGGCGCCGCGGTCAACTCCGTGCGCTACACCGACGACCTGATCCTGGTCGACTTCAAACAACTGCCTGCGGCCACCCTGGAGCCGGACGTCGCCGACATGGCGGCCCAGCAACTCGTCTACACCGTCCAGGGCGCGCTCCAGCGGACCGCGCCGGTCCAGGTCACCGAGCAGGGTCGCACCCCCAAGACCCTCTTCGGCGTCGTCGACGCGAACCAGCCCCTGAACAAGGCCCAGAAAGCCGACGTCCAGGCCATGGTCTGGATCGAGACCCCGGAGAACAACCAGACGGTCAAGCAGTCGTTCAAGGTCACCGGGATTGCATCGGCCTTCGAAGCCCAGGTCGACTGGCGAGCCACCAACCTGAAAACCAAGGTGGTCGTGAAGAACTACACGATGGCCGCGGAGGGCCAGAAGTTCGCCTCCTACGCCTTCACCCCCAAGCTCGGGGCCGGCGAATGGCTGCTCGAGGTCTATCTGACCTCCCCCGAGGACGGCCGCATCACCGACACGGACTCCAAGACGATCTACGTCAAGTAGGACGTGAAGGTGAAGAGGCGCTCGGGTGCGGCGGGCGCCTCCGGACCGAGGTAGCGATTGGTGCCGACCGACCAGGCGACACCGGTCGGGGCGTCGAAGGCCAGTTCTTCGAAGCCTGCCTCGGTGAACCACGCCCGGATCTGGCCGCGGATGTCGGGATCGTGGCGGCCTCGGGTCCAGATGACAGTGGCGCCGGGGGTGCAGAAAGCCGGTAGGGCGCGGACGGTCGCCTCGGTGTCCTCGGGGGTGATGTTGCCGAAGACGCCGCAGAAGAGGACCAGGTCGGCCGGTACTGCGCCTGCGTAGGGCGCACTCGCTCCGGCGTCGGCCTCGACCACCTCGATGCCGGTGAGGCCGTTCGCGGCGGCTGCGGCGCGGGCTGTCTCGGCCAGGCGCGGGTCCAGCTCGACCAGGCGGGCGGTCACCCGGTCGCGTGCTGGGTGAGTCGCGAGTACTTCGATCAGGTCCCGGCCCTGGCCGGCGCAGGCGCTGATGACGCGGATCGGGCCGTCGGGGTGCGCGTCCAGGTGAGCGCGGATCGATTGCTGGACCGATCGCAGGCGGCCGCTCAGCTCAGAGGACTCGTCGTCGTAGTCCTGGTGCCATTCGAGCCAGTCCTTCAAGGGTCAACTCCAGCGGGAGCGGGCGAGTAGGGCTGATGCGGCGGCCACGCCCGCTGTCGACGTACGGAGGACGGTGCTGCCGAGGCGGACCGGGGTTGCCGCGAAGGCTTCGAGCTCGGCCGGGGTGATGCCGCCTTCGGGGCCGACGACGATGACGATGTCACCATCCGTGGGCAGTTCCAGCGAGGCCATCGGGGTGGTGGCTTCTTCGTGGAGGATCACGGAGAGGGCCGCGTCGGCGACGAGTTTGGTGACCTCAGAGGTGGAGGCGATCGGGGCCACCTCGCAGAACCAGGAGCGGCGGGACTGTTTGCTGGACTCGAAGGCCCAGGACTGCCATTTGCTCTCGGTCTTGGCGACCCGCTCGGGGTTGGCGCGGAACTGGCTGCGGTCCGCGTTCCACGGGACGATCAGGTCGACGCCCACCTCGGTGAGCATCTCGACAGCCAGCTCGGCCCGCTCCCCCTTCGGCAGAGCCTGTACGACGACCAGCCGCGGGCTCGCCGCGTCGACCTCACCACGATGGTCGACCGCGACGGTCAGGCCGGTCTTGTTCGAAGCCGTGACCGCGCCCTCGGCGAACGAGCCCCGGCCGTCGGTCAGCCGGATTCGCTCGCCGGGGCCGATCCGGCGTACGACGGCCGCATGACGACCCTCGGCCCCGTCCAGTACCAGCTCGGGGCCGTCAGTGTCAGTGCCAAGGTCAGGCAGGTAGAAGACCGCGAGTCCCATCGCCCGGCAGCCTAAGTCGTTTTCAATGCTGACCGAAGGCGTCGCGCAGGCGCCCGAAGACACCCTTGTGCGCCGCCTGGACATGACCGACCGGCCGCTCCTCGCCACGCGCGGCGGCGATCTGCTGCAGCAACGCCTTCTGCGCGTCGTCCAGCTTGGTCGGCGTCTCGACGATCACCTGCACGATCAGGTCGCCACGACCCGCGTGCCGCAACCGCGGTACGCCGCGCGCGGTCAGCGTCATCGCCGTCCCCGACTGCGTCCCCGCGCGGATCTCCAGCGGCGTCGTCTCGCCCTCCAGCGTCGGCAGGTCGATCGTCGTACCGAGCGCCGCCGCCGTCATCGGCAGCGTCACCGTGCAGTGCAGGTCGTCACCGCTGCGGGTGAAGATCTCGTGCGGCTCGACCTCGATCTCGACGTACAGGTCACCGGCCGGGCCACCGCCCGGGCCGACCTCGCCCTGGCCGGTCAGCTGGACCCGGGTGCCGCTGTCGACGCCACCGGGGATCTTGACGGTGACGGTACGCCGGGAGCGCACCCGCCCGTCGCCGGCGCACTCGACGCACGGGTTCGGGATGGTGGTCCCGAAGCCGCGGCAGTTCGGGCACGGACGCATCGTCCGGACCTCGCCGAGGAACGAGCGCTGGGTGTGGGTGACCTCGCCCCGGCCGTGGCAGATCTCGCAGGTGACCGGCTCGGAGCCGACCTGGGCGCCGGAGCCGGAACAGGTCGGGCAGAGCACCGCGGTGTCGACCTTCAGCTCGCGGGTCGTCCCGAAGGCCGCCTCGGCGAGGTCGATCCGCAGCGGGATCAGGGCGTCCTGGCCCCGCCGGGTGCGTGGCCGTGGCCCGCGGGTCGCCCCGCCGGTCTGGCCGAAGAAGGCGTCCATGATGTCGGTGAAGGTGAACGCCTGGCCGAAGCCGGCGCCTCCGGCCGCGCCGGGCCCGCTCGCGAACGGGTCACCGCCGAGATCGTGGACCTGCTTCTTCTGCGGGTCGCTCAGCACCTGGAACGCGCGGCCGATCTCCTGGAACTTGTGGTGCGCGTCCTCGGAGTCGTTCACGTCCGGGTGGTACTGGCGGGCCAGCTTGCGGTAGGCCTTCTTGATCTCGTCCTGGCTGGCGTCGCGGCTGACGCCGAGGACGGCGTAGTAATCGGTGCTCATACTCCAGACCACTTGGTAGGCAGTGTGCGGGGGTGGTTCACGAGTCGGCCAGGATCTGGCTGACGTAGCGCGCGACGGCGCGGACAGCGCCCATCGTGCTCGGATAGTCCATGTGGGTCGGGCCGACGATGCCGAGGGTGGCCAGCGCCTCCGACTTGGAGCCGTAGCCGGTGGCGACGACCGAGGTGGTGGCAAGTCCTTCGTACGGGTTCTCGTGGCCGATCCGGACCGTCAGCGTCTGCGGGTTGGTCGCCTCGCCGAGCAGCTTCAGCAGGATCACGTGCTCCTCGAGCGCCTCCAGCACCGGCTTCACGTTGCGCTCGAAGTCGTCGCCGTACCGGGTCAGGTTGGCCGCGCCACCGACCGCGATCCGCTGCTCGCCCTCGACCGTGAAGGCCTCCAGCAGGCTCGTCACGACGGCCGCGACCAGCGATCGGTCGGCCGGTGCGAAGGTCTCGGTGACGCTCGCGAGCGAGGTCGCCGCGTCGGTCAGCCGCTGTCCGGTGAGCGCGGTGTTCAGCCGCGAACGCAGGTCCGCGATCAGCTGCTCGTCGACGTCCTCGTGCGTCTCGACGATCCGCTGCTCGACCCGGCCGGTGCTGGTGATCAGCACGAGCAGCAGCCTGCGCGGGGTCATCGTGACCACCTCGATGTGCCGCACGCTCGACCGGCTCAGCGTCGGATACTGGACGATCGCGACCTGCCGGGTGATCTGCGCGAGCAGTCGCACCGTACGGCGTACGACGTCGTCCAGATCGACCGCGCCGACCAGGAAGGACGAGATCGCCTTCTTCTCGGCCGCGGACAGGGACTTGACCGTGCTCAGCTTGTCCACGAACAGCCGGTAGCCGGCGTCGGTCGGGATCCGGCCGGCGCTGGTGTGCGGCTGGGTGATGTACCCCTCCTCCTCCAGCGCGGCCATGTCGTTGCGGACCGTGGCCGGCGAGACACCGAGGTTGTGCCGGTCGACCAGGGTCTTCGAGCCGACCGGCTCATGGGTGGCCACGTAGTCCTCGACGATGGCCCGGAGCACGTCCAGTTTGCGTTCGTCCAGCACGCGCACCACCCCTCTCACGTCGGCCCCTCGGGTTGGCACTCCCGAGTTTCGAGTGCCAGTCTACCGAGCCCGCACGACACCTACCGACGCGTAGCGGCGTGGGACGGATCTCAGGCGGATTCTGGAGACGCTCCCAAAGGTACGGCGGCAGGCCGCTCGACCGTACTCGCCACGTCCACCGACTGGTCCTGAGCTGCAGACTCAAGCAGCGACTCCATCACGTCGAGCACGTGGTACGCCAGCGCTCCGTCCGCCCGGTGCGGCTCGTTGTTGCGTAGTGCACGAGCCATGTCGGCCACACCGACGCCGCGCCCGGCTCCGGCGTACCCACCGGCTACAGGGAGTTGCGTCCAGTCACGGTTGGTGGCAGTGGCGATCTCCACCGTGCCGTCGAAGCCATTCGGGTCCGGAACGGACAAGCTGCCCTCAGTGCCGTAGATCTCGATCCGCGGCAGCCGTGCGGCCCACACATCGAAGCTCATCAGCACGGTGGTGAGCGCACCCGACTCGTGCTCCAGTACGCCGGTCACATGCGTCGGTACGTCGACAGGGAACGTCTCCCCGGCTCGCGGCCCGGTGTGGACCTTCCGCTGCTGCTGCGACCGCCCGGCCCGACCAGTGACTCTCTTCACCGGCCCAAGCAGCGTGACGAGGCTGGTGATGTAGTACGGACCCATGTCGAGCAGCGGGCCGCCACCTGGTTGGTAGTAGAACTCCGGCGCCGGGTGCCACAGCTCATGCCCGGGCGTGACGAAGGATGCCGTCGCTGCGGTCGGTACGCCGATGTCGCCACGGTCGAGCGCGACGCGGGCAGTCTGCGTACCGGTGCCGAGCACGGTGTCGGGCGCGCAGCCGATCCGGAGGTTGCTGGCCGCCGCGAGCTTGAGCAACGGCTCGGCCTCGGCACGGTCGACAGCCAGCGGCTTCTCGCCGTACACGTGCTTACCGGCCTGCAGCGCCGCCTGGTGGACCGGTGCGTGCGCGGCCGGGATGGTCAGGTTGAGGACGATGTCGACCTCGGGGTCGGCGAACAAGTCGTCGGACGTCAGGGCCCGGATGCCCGGGTTCTGGTCGGCGATCGTCTGCGCCCTGGAGAGGTCGAGATCGGCCACGGCGACCACCTGGACGCCAGGGAGCTTGGCGAGGTGCTCGAGGTAGGTACCGCTGATGACGCCGGTGCCGACGATGCCGACGTTGGTCACTTGCTCGCCCACAGCAGGCCCCTCTCGACGATGGTGCGGACCTCTGGCGTGTCGAGGTCGGCGACGGTGTGGCCCGGCGTACAGACGAAGACCTTGCCCTCGCCCCAGGTGCGGGTCCACACGGCCGGCATCGTCGCGCCGTCGATCCACGGGAAGTCCGGGTGCGCCCGGCAGGTGGTCGTGGCGAGCACGTTGTTGGTCGGGTCGGCGTGCACGTAGTACTGCTCGGTGCGGAGGTCGAAGTGCGTCAGGCCCTCCACGATCGGGTGGTCGGAGACGATCTCGATCCGGTGGTCGACCGCGCCGCCCGGGTGCGCGACGAACTGGCCGCCGGTGATGAAGCTGTAGTCGGTGTTGCTGCGGAACGAGTCGATGATGCCGCCGTGCCAGCCGGCCAGGCCGGTGCCGGCCCGGACCGCGGTCTCCAGGCCCTTCACCTGCTCGCCGGTGATCTCGCTCATGGTGATGCACTGCAGCACCAGGTCGACGCCGTCCAGGTCGAGGTAGCTCTCGGTCGTGTCCGAGACCGTCACCTCGAAGTCGTTCTCCTTCAGGAAGGGGATGAACAGCTCGGTCGCCTCGACCGGGACATGTCCTTCCCAGCCACCCCGGACTACCAGTGCCCGTCGTGTCGTCACGCCGCCGCCCTTCGGTTGCTTCATCGGTGTAGAGATCGGATGAATCGGTTCAGCTCTGCGACCCTAGGCGGCAGATCGAGGGCCTTCAACCCCCGTCCCGGCGGCTGGATAGGCACTAGGGTCGACCACCATGGGATGGAAGTTCTGGAAGCAGGAGCCGCGGGTGCAGGACACTGTGCGGCCGCAGGACGTGGTACCCACCGGGCCGTTCACGATGCCGGTGGAGGACGTCTTCTCGATCACCGGGCGGGGCACGGTGGTGACCGGCCGGATCACGGCGGGCACGGTCACCGAAGGCGACCAGGTGCTGATCATGCGCGCCGGCCAGCAGGTCGCGATGAGCCGGGTCACCGGGGTCGAGGCTTTCCGCAAGAAGCTCACGGCGGCGAGCGCGGGTGAGAACGTCGGGCTGCTGCTCGAAGGCATCGACCGGAGCCAGGTACTGGCAGGCGACGTCATCTCCCGCTGATCGTCCGGTTAGGGTCGTCGGCATGAGTTCGTGGGTGGAGTTGGCCGACCACACCTGGGTCCGGCGGTACGCGGAGTACGACGTGAACATCGGGCTGGTCGTCGGTAGTGAGGGCGCGCTGGTGATCGACACGCGTGGCACTCCCG
Source organism: Kribbella sp. NPDC051718 (assembly GCF_040681515.1). NCBI lineage: Bacteria > Bacillati > Actinomycetota > Actinomycetes > Propionibacteriales > Kribbellaceae > Kribbella > Kribbella sp. NPDC051718. The sequence continues at coordinate 85,137 of NZ_JBFAYZ010000017.1, forward strand.
CCGAGGGCGAGGAGTTGCTGGGTCACATCCGCGAGGTCACCGACGCGCCGATCCACTGGGTGGTCAACACGCACGCGCACTTCGACCACGTCTTCGGCAACCCGGCCTTCAAGGACGCGACGAGCTACGCGCAGGAGAACACGGCCGCCGCCGTCGCCGAGACCGTTGCCATCGACAACACCTTCGCGGTGGCCAAGGTGATCGAGCTGGGTGACCGGCGGGTCGAGGTGCTGCACCTGGGCAACGGTCACACCGACGGCGACGTGGTGGTCGTCGTACCGGATGTCGACGTGTTCTTTGCCGGCGACCTGATCGAGGAGTCGGCGCCGCCGTCGTACGGCGAGGACTCGTACCCGCTGGAGTGGGCCGACACGGTCGACCGGCTGATCGGGCTGCTCTCCGCGACCGCCAAGGTCGTGCCGGGGCACGGCGCGGTCGTCGACGCCGAGTTCGTCCGCGACCAGAACGGCGACATCGGCACGGTCGCGAACACGATTTCCGGCCTGCACCACAACGGCACCTCGCTCGAGGACGCGCTCGCCCACACCGACGACTGGCCCTGGCCGCAGGCCCACCTCGAGCAGGCGGTACGCCGCGGCTACGCCACTCTGGGCGCTCCCCGGCGCCCCACCCTGCCGCTGCTGGGACTCGCCAAAGACGAGTAACTGCCTGAAAGCGCAGTGCTCGGCTGTCTATTGCGCATCGATCAGTCGTTTGCGCATTCAAGGTGCGTGCCGGCTTCTACGGTTCCACCTATGACTGAAAACTATCCGCCGCCGCCACCGCAGTACTCCGGTCAGCCGATGCGGCCGGACGAGGAGCGGACCTGGTCGCTGGTCGCGCACGTCGGCACCATCATCTTCGGCTTCCTCGCGCCGCTGATCGTGCTGCTGGTCAAGGGCAGCGACTCGCCGACCGTCCGCGCGCACGCGGTCGAGTCGCTGAACTTCCAGATCACCGCGACCATCGGGTACGTCGCGTCGTACATCTTGATGTTCGTGCTGATCGGGTTCATCACGCTGCCGGCGATCTGGATCCTCGCGGTCGTGTTCGCGATCATGGCGACGATGGCGGCCGGCAACGGCAAGCCGCACAGGTACCCCTTCGCCCTTCGCTTGGTGAAGTAACCGGCCCGATCGGCGCTCACGCTGTGGGGTTATGCGTTGACATGGCGTCCGCGATCCCGCACGTTGGTCCGAAACACGACTGCGGACGAGGTGGCGACGATGGCGCATGCGGCCCCGGCTTCTCCTGAACAGATCACCCACCCGGACGGCCGGGTCGAACTGGCCGACCCGGCCGCCATCGCGCACAGCCGGTACGGCAATGCCGAGCTGGCGCCGACCCGATTGCCGGAGCGGCACTGGACGACGTACAACTACGCGGCGCTGTGGATGGGGATGGCGCACAACATCCCCAGCTACCTGCTCGCGGCCGGGCTGGTCGCGCTCGGGATGAACTGGCTGCAGGCGTTCCTGACGATCACCCTGGGGAACCTGATCGTGCTGGTGCCGTTGCTGCTGAACAGCCACGCGGGAACGAAGTACGGGATCCCGTTCCCGGTCTTCGCGCGGGCCTTCTACGGGGTCCGCGGGGCGAACTTCCCGGCGCTGCTGCGGGCGTTCGTCGCGTGCGGCTGGTTCGGCATCCAGACCTGGATCGGCGGCCAGGCGATCTACGTGATCGTCGGCGAGCTGGCCGGTTCCGGCTGGACCGGCGCTTCGTCGATCGGCGGCCATCCGTGGACCATGTGGCTGAGCTTCTTCTTTTTCTGGGCGCTGCAGATGGTGCTGATCTGGCGTGGCATCGAGGCGCTGCGGCGGTTCGAGAACTGGGCCGCGCCGCTGGTCACGCTGGCCTTCCTGGCGCTGATGATCACCGTGCTGGTGAAGGCCGGCGGCTTCGGGCCGATCCTGTCGCAACCGTCGAAGCTCGGCTGGGACGCCGACTTCTGGAAGATCTTCGCGCCGTCGCTGATGGGGATGATCGCGTTCTGGGCGACCCTGTCGCTGAACATGCCCGACTTCACCCGGTTCGGCAAAGGCCAGCGCCAGCAGGTGATCGGGCAGATCATCGGGCTGCCGACGACGATGTCGTTCATCGCGCTGGTCTCGATCATCACCACCTCCGGCACGGTGATCGTCTACGGCTCGGCGATCTGGGATCCGGTCGAGCTGACCCGCCGGTTCGAGAACCCGGTGGTGGTGACGATCGGCCTGATCATGGCGATCCTGGCGACGATGTCGTGCAACGTAGCGGCGAACGTGGTCAGCCCGTCGTACGACTTCGCCAACGCCCTGCCACGCTGGCTGAACTTCCGCACCGCGGGCCTGCTGACCGGCGTGATCGGCATCGTGATCCAGCCGTGGCGGCTGATCTCTGACCCGTCGATCTACATCTTCGTCTGGCTGTCCTTCTACGGCGGCCTGCTCGCGTCGGTGGCCGGCGTACTGATCGCGGGCTACTGGTTCGTCGACCGCACCAACCTCTTCCTTGCCGACCTGTACCTCCCGAACGGCCGCTACTGGTATGCCGCAGGCTGGAACTGGCGAGCCGTCGTCGCCACCCTCGTCGGCTCCCTCCTGGCGGTCGGCGGCGCGTACTCCAACCCCGGCGCCGGCCCCTTCCCGGCCGACGGCCTGATCCCGTTCCTGAAACCGCTCTACGACTACTCCTGGGTCGTCGGGCTGGTCGCCGGCTTCCTCGTCTATCTCCTGCTGACGATCGTCTCCCCCATCCGGCACCCCGCCCCGACCCACGCCGTCGAAAGCTACTGAGGTCACAGCCATCCAGTGTCCCGTAAGCGATGACCTATCTTCGTTCGCGAGATGGCTATCAGCGAGCTCGACCTCAGACGTTTCCTGGTGGACCGGGTCGCCCGTGCCTGCGAGCTGGCGCCCGGGGACGTCGACCCGGACCGGCTGCTGGAGCAGTACGGCATCGCCTCCCGGGACGCGGTCGCGGCCACGGGTGAGCTGGAGGAGGTCCTCGGTCGCCGGCTGGAGCCGTCGTCTGTCTGGCGCTACCCGACCATCAACCAGTTGGTCCGCGGCCTGCTCAGCTCGGCCCAGCCGGATGGTGTCGCGATCAGCCCGCCGGAGGTGCTGTCCGGGTCGGAGATCGCCGTGATCGGGATGGCGCGTCGGTCCCTCGAAACCGGTCAGACGCTGCGGCAGGTCACGTGGGAGGCTCTCGAACACGCCGGTATCCCGCCACGCGATGTGGACGGCACCTCGCTCGCCGAGGCGATGTCTTCTCTGCGCACTGGTGTTTCGGAGTCGGCGGTGGCAGTGCTGGACGGCCCGGGCCGCCGGGTGGTCGTCCTCAAGCGCCTGGCCGACGCCGAACGCGATCTCGACCAAGTACTTGCCCTGTGCACCGACCCTGAGGGCGACGGGCACGGCGACTTCTTCGAAGCAGTACTGACCGCCGACCGCGGCCTCACCCCCGATCTCATCCCCTGGCCGGTCGGCGCAGCCATCTCCTGCCCCGAAGCCGTCGTACGCCGAGCCCGCCCCGCCGCCCGAACTCCCTCAACCGGCCCGACCCGCCTCCTACTCTCAGACACCTCTCTAGACGGCATCCGCGCCTACGCCGGACAACTAGCCGAACACCTCCGAACCAACTCCGCCAACAGCACCGCCGACGTAGCCCACACCCTCGCCCGCCGCCTCGGCCGCGGTCCTCTCCGAGCCGCCGTCACCGGCCGCCAACGAGCCGACCTCACCGCCGCCCTGACAGCCCTTGCCCAAAGCAACCACCACCCAGGCAACTTCGCCGCGGAAGTGCAGACCACACCACCTCAACCGGTATGGGTGTTCCCAAGTCAGAATTCCTCACCTACTGGATTGAGGGAGCTGGCCGAGAGTGTGCCCGGGTTCGTTGAGGTGATTGCTGAGCTTGGTCCGTTGATGGGTTGGGCGGCTGGGGTGTCGTTGAAGGACGTGGTGCTTGGGGATGTGGTGGCGGCGGGTGATGAGTTGGTGGTGGGGTTTGCGGTGCAGGTGGCGTTGGCGTTGGTGTGGCGGGAGTACGGGGTGGTGCCGGCGGCGATCGTGGCTGCGGGGAGTGGGGAGGTTGCGGCTGCGGTCGTGGCCGGGGCGTTGACAGCGACCGAGGGGGCCCGGGTGATCGCGGCGCTGGCCCGGACGCCGGATCAGCTTGGGCCGATGCTTGCCGATCTGGCGCCGGCGGAGGTGCGTGTGCCGTTCTACTCCGCGACCTCGACCGACGCCACGCCGTTCGGCGCGGAGTACTGGAGCGCCGCAACGAAGCCGGGTGCGGCACTCGATGACCTGCTCGACCGCGCGGCCGACGACGGGCACCAGAGGTACATCGAGTTGACGACCGACGCGCTCGCCTTCCACACCCAGCTCGCGATGCTCGAAGTACTCGGCCTGCCGATCATCCCGCCACCGGGTCGCGTCACCGACGTACCGGTCGCTCCCTGGCCGCGGCCATGACCACGATCGTCGACCTGGTCGCGCGGTGGGCGAAGGAGAAGGCCGACCAGCCTGCCTACACGTACGTCGACTACCGCGCCGACTCGCGAAGCACACTGACCTGGGCGAGGTCGACGCGCGCGCCCGCACTGTCGCCGCGGCAATCCGGGACAACGCCGATCCAGGCGACAGGGTCGCGATCCTCGCGCCGCAGGGGCTCGACTACCTCGTAGCCGTGCTCGGCTCCTGTTACGCACGGACGATCGCGGTCCCGCTGTTCCCGCCGGATCTCCCCGGACACCGACAGCGCCTCGATGGCGTGCTCGCCGATTGTTCGCCGGTCTGCGGCCTCACCACCAGAGCAGCCTTGGAAGCCAGCGACGGCCTCGGCCTCCGGTTGATCGCGATGGACCAACTCGAGCCGGCAGAGTGGGAGCTGGAGGCGATCGATCCGGAGGAGCTCGCGTATCTCCAGTACACGTCGGGGTCGACGGGCGCGCCGGCCGGCGTGATGGTGTCGCACGCCAACCTGGTCGCCAACATCGGCCAGTTGATCGAGGCGTTCGAGTTCCGGCCGGGTCGCTCGATGACGGTGAGCTGGCTGCCGTTGTTCCACGACATGGGGTTGATGCTCGCGTTCGGCGTACCGATCCTGCACGGTGACCGGTCGGCGTTCACCGATCCGGTCGCGTTCCTGATGCGTCCCGCCCGCTGGTTCCAGCTCGCCGACGAGGGCCTGGACGTCTACACCGCGGCACCCAACTTCGCCTACGACCACTGCGTCCAGCGGATCGCGGACAAGTCCCAGCTCGACCTGACCCGCTACAAAGCCTTCCTCAACGGCGCCGAACCCATCCGCCCGGCAACCCTCACCGCCTTCACCGAGGCCTTCCGCGACCACGGCTTCGACCCCACCGCCCACGTCCCGGCGTACGGCCTGGCCGAAGCCGTCGTCTTCGTCGCCAGCGCCCCCATCGACGCCGAGCCCACCATCAACACCTTCGACCGCACCGATGTCGTCTCCTGCGGCCCACCCCGCGGCCAGACCGTCGTGATCGCCGACCAAACCGGCAACCCACTAGAACCCGGCCAGATCGGCGAGATCTGCATCGCCGGCCCCAACGTCGCCCTCGGCTACTGGTCGGACCCCACCAAGACAAAAGAAACCTTCAACGCCACCCTCACCGACGGCACCGGCCCCTGGCTCCGCACCGGCGACCTAGGCACCCTGTACGCCGGTGAGCTCTACATCACCGGCCGCCGCAAAGACCTGATCATCATCGACGGCCGCAACCACCACCCCCAGGACCTCGAAGCCACCATCCACCAAACCCACCCAGCCCTGAAACCCGGCCGGGTAGCCGCCTTCTCGATCCCCGCCGACGACTCCGAACACCTCATCGTCGTCGTCGAACACACCACCCCCGACGACCCCACCGACACCATCCGCGCCGCCGTCAAACGCCACCACGACCTCCGCGTCCACGCCGTCGTCCTGGCCCCCCGAGGCACCATCCACAAAACCTCCAGCGGCAAACTCGCCCGCCACCCAACCCGCGCCTGGTACCTGACGTTGCCTCGGCAGACCTGATCACCCTTGTTCGGAATCGGGGCCGGGGATAGAGTTAGCTAACCGGACTAAGTGAACGGGGAAGGCGATGACCGAGACCGCGGCCCAATACAACATGCACGAGGCGAAGACCCAACTGTCGCGCATCATCGACCGGGTCGAGCACGGCGAAGAGGTCATCATCAGCCGCGCCGGCCGGCCGGTGGCGAAGGTCGTCCCCTTGCCACATGTCGTCTGCCGGAAAGGGCGTGGACTGTTGGCCGAGCGGGCTGCCCTGGCCGCCGACTGGGACTCCGCTGAGACCAACGAGGAGATCGCCGACGATTTCGGGTTGTCGTCGTGACCTCTGGCTCCACCGGCAGACTGCTGTTGGACACCCATGTACTGCTCTGGTGGCTGATGGACGGTCCTGAGCTGGCCGATGATCTGAAAGACCGGATCGACACCGAGCTCGACGTCTACGTCAGCGCGGCCACCATCTGGGAGATCTCGATCAAGACGTCGGCGGGCAAGCTGGAGCTGCCGTCGACCTTTCTCGACGTGGTCAAAGACAGCGGGGTCGCCGAACTGCCCATCCGGACCGCCCACGCCGACCTGGCCGGCAAGCTCCCGTTTCTGCACCGCGATCCGTTCGACCGGATGCTGATCGCCCAGGCCATCACCGAGCGGCTCACCCTCGTCAGCCGGGACGCGGCGATTCATCAGTACGACGTACCGCTGCTGAAAGCCTGAACCAGTTAGGTTTGGACGGTGGCTGATCGGTATGGACGCGACGTGCTGGCAGGCGATTGGCGCAAGCCCAAGAACGGGCGGACCGTCGATCTGGTGATCGAGAAGGGGCTGGTGGTCGAGGAGCCTAGCTCGGGGTACGTCGGGGCCGTGGTGCGCTGGGAGCACGGCGTGGTCGATCTCGAGGACCGGCACGGCAAGATCAAGACCTATCCGCTCGGACCCGGCTTCTGGGTCGACGGCAAGCCAGTGAACCTGGTGGCACCCAAGAAGGCTGCGCCGGCCAAGAAGACGCATACCGCCTCGGGGTCGGTGGCCGTGTCGAACGTGCGGGCCAAGGTCGCGCGGGCCAGCCGGATCTACGTCGAGGGCCGGCACGACGCCGAGCTGGTCGAGCGGGTCTGGGGTGACGACCTGCGGATCGAGAGCGTCGTCGTCGAGTACATGGAAGGCATCGACGATCTGCCGGCCATCGTCAACCGGTTCCGGCCCGGGCCCGGGCGGCGGCTCGGCGTCCTGGTCGACCATCTGGTCGAGGGTTCGAAGGAGTCCAAGATCGCCGCCGAGATCAACAACCGGGACGTGCTGGTCGTCGGCCACCCGTACATCGACATCTGGGAAGCGATCAAACCGTCGTCGGTCGGGATCGCGGCCTGGCCGAAGATCCCGCGCGGGCAGGACTGGAAGAAGGGCGTGCTGCAGAGCTTCGGCTGGCCGGCCACCGACCAGGCCGACGTCGCCGCGGCCTGGAAGCACATCCAGTCCAAGGTCCGCAGCTACGCCGATCTGGAGCCGGAGCTGCTCGGCCGGGTCGAGGAGCTCATCGATTTCGTGACCCAGGACTGATCGCCGGCACCCGTTCCTCGATCCAGCCCCGGATCCGCCGTCGCACCCGCCGGATGAACAGCGACCCCACGAACAGCGCCACCCCGAGGGTCAGCAACACCCCGGCGAGCACTCCCGCGACGATCCGCACCGCCGCGAGATCGACCACGCCCGCCGCAACCAGCAAGACGACCGCAGCCCCGAGCAAGGCGGCCGGCAGCCAGCGCTGAAAGATCAGCGGCCGTCGGGCCGGCGTCAGGTCCGGATTCTTGACCAGCCGATGCCACAGGCTGAACCGGGCCGGCTCCGTGAACCAGCGCGCGACCTGCAGGATCCAGGTATCCGGCTTGTACTTCCGTCCCGCCATCGACTTGACCCAGTGCCCGACCGCCGGCCCCAGCCCACCCGACACCTCGACCATCCGGTCGGCCAATCCCCTGGTCGTCTCGATGCCCTCCCTGCTGGTGTTGAGCTCGTTCCGCATCGTCGTGAGCGCAGCCAGGCCGGCGTCCACCGGGAAATCATGAGCCAGTCGCTGCACCCGCTCAGCGACGTCGTCCAGCTCCCACTCCTCGGCCTCCAGCACCAGCCGCTGCGTCTCGCGGATCCAGTCCGGCTCGGCACCGAGCATCGCGCCCAGATGGGCCACACAATGCAGCCGGCCCATCAGCCAGTCCCAACGCCGCCAGTCGGAAGCCCCGAACGCGCCGAAATGGCCGACCTGAGATCCGTACAGGATGCGTTCCTTGAGGTCGTTCGCGATCGACCCGGCCGGCAACGAGTCGAGCAGCGTGAGCGGGATGTCCGGCCCGAGCCGCAGGAACTGGAACGGCGCACTCCGTTGCTGCGGCGTCCGTGCCGACGTGCACCGCGAGACGATCTCCACCTCGAGCGCCGTCTCGACCACATCCGAGCCGACCACCTCGATCAGCGCCGCGAACTCGTCCCCCAGCGCCCGCTGCACCTGCAATGTCTCGAAGATGTCGTTCAGCGCGACCGCGACCGCCTCCGCTCCCCCGGCCGGCTGCAGATCCAGATCCGCCTCGGCGAGCTCGTCGGACAACGCGTCCCGGACGGCCTGTACCTTCTGCAGGCTGTCGCTCGTCGCCTTCAGCCGCCGCTCGAGGTCCGCCCGCTGATCGCGAGCGGCCTGGTCGATCTTGGTCCGCAACGACCGCAGTACCAACCGGACGACCCGCTCGGCCGCGCCGGTTCCCCAAGCCCAGGAAGGGTTTCCGGCGAAATCCTTCGTCAGCGGCGCGACCGACCCGTCGGGATCCGGCACCCAGGGATGATCGGTGGCCAGGATTTCGTCGATCTCCGCCTCCGACAACGCAGTCGCCGCATCCAGCACCGTCGACTGGTCGTGCGTCGCGATCGTGACGGCCTCCCAGACGCCACCGGCGGCACGACCGCGCGCGTACGCCGGCTGCAGCAACCCGGCCGCCTGCCGCAACCGGTCCCGCTCGGCTTGTTGCTCGATGCAACGATCGAAGAGGCGCTGCGAGTCCGACCAGGACGCGTCCGCCTCCAGCAGCAACCGTTCGAGCTGCTCCACGTCGGACCGGAAGTCCACCTCCCGCGGGAACTTCACCGCCGACATCGCCGAGACCCGCCAGCCCGGTTCGCTCGCATCGGCGAGCCGGGTCTCGGCCGCGGTACCGATGCCGGCCGACGGTACGACGTACAGCACATACCGGCTCGCTCGTCCGGTGACCGGCCGCCGCGCGACCACGTCCAGCACGGGCCCGAACGGCGCGTTGTCGAGCACCCCACCGTCGACCAGCCAGGTCCCCGACTTCGCCTGGGTCGGCTGGACCCGCGGTGGCGCCGCAGCCATCTTCGGCGTCTCCAGCACCGGACCGAACGCGGCCGGGAACGACGCCGACGCGCGGGCCGCCCGGGCGAGCAGATCCGTGTCCCGCAACCCGTTCTTCGGATCCACCGAGAACGACCGCTTGGCCCCGTCGTACACAGCGGCCTTCTCGCTGGTGAAGCAGAACAGGTACCGATGATCCGGTACGACGAACGCCTGCCCCGCCGCGTCCTTCGCCTCGAACTGCTGCACCCCGAGCCCGGACGCCGTGACGAACAAGGTGACCGGGTCGGCCGCAGTCGGCTTGCCGGCCTTCGCGACCCCATCGAGCAGACTCTTCAGCTCCTTGAGGAAGTACTTCCCGTCCAGCACCGACGTCGACGCAACCCCGAAGGCGGGCACGAGCTTGCCCACCTCGAGCGACCCCAGCCCCACCCAACGCTGCCGGAGCCAAGGCCCGCGCTCGCCGTCGGCGCCCGGCGGATCGAGCGTCGACCCGTGCGAGATGGCTGTCGCGAGCAACGACCCGTTCAGCCCGCCCGCGCTGGTACCGGCGATGACGTCGACTACGACTTTTCGGCGTTCACCACCGCGACGGCAGAGCTCGCGCCACCGAGTCGCGAGCTCCTCGTCGTACTCCTGTGCCTTCGGCGCCCCGGCCGCACCGGACGCCCGCCGGATCAGGTCCAGCTCGTGCGTCACTCCACCCATCCAGACCGCCAGGCTGACGCCACCGTTCAGCACCAGCGCGATCCGGATCTCATGATCGGACATGGATCCCCCCTTGTCTGTTCGTAGATCTACCACGATCGCGACACCCTTCGACAGAGCGAGAACGCCGAACTGTTGTCGCGCGCTGCCCGAACGCGCATGCTGATCCACAAGGGCCGACTATGGGGGTGGTCGCGATGACCCTTGCGCGTGTGCTCGCGACGTTCTGCCTGCTTCCGCTGCTGATCGGCTGCGGTGGCAACGATTCGAGCGGCGACCCGATCACCATCGACACGGACAGTCCGGCCGCCAGCGAGCCACCGACCGAGCCCACCGGGCCCGAGACGAGCCAGCCCAGCCAGCAGAAACCGTCGATCGAGATCGCCTCGGCGCCGATCGGCGGCAACGTCGAGACCATCCAGGACGGTTACCAGTGCGCCGAGGTCAACTGGCTCGGCCGCAACCCGATCCCGGACGGTACGACGATCCAGGTCGGCTCGCCGCATCTCGAACCGGGCGGCGTCTTCGAACTGGACCAGACCGGCTGCGGTGACAAGTCGCCGCCGTGCACCACCGACCTCGTCTGGCAGTCGAACACCTTCAAGCCGTGTTTCGTCGGCGTCCGGCAGGTCGGCAACGGCAACGCCGTCCAGCTGATCCTGTCGGCGTCGGCCGAGTGCGCGACCGAGGCCGACTGCGAGTCCCTGCAGGGCCAGGTGCCGGGCAGCCAGATCTCCTTCACCCCAGGTCCGCCGAGTGGCTGACGAACAGTCCCAGCTCGAGCGCTGGGTGACCTTCGCGACCCGCATCGTCGCGCCGGTGACGCTGATCAGCGGGTTGCTCTTCTACTTCGGCTATGTGTCCGCTCGCGCGCAGTACGAGTACTTCGGGATCGACGTCGACACGATCGGCCTGCGCACCCAGGACTACGTGATGCGCAGCCCCCAGCCGCTGCTCGTCCCCCTGCTCGGCCTCACTCTGCTCGCTGTGGCCGGACTCCTGCTGCACAACGCGATCCAGCCGACCGCCACGACCATCCGGCGTGCCAAGATCGTCACGATCGCCCTCCTGCTCCTCGGCGTCGTGGGCCTGATCGGCTATCCGCTGCTCGGCCACATCCCGTACTACGCCCTGGTGGTCCCGGCCGTGATCGGGCTGTCCGCGGCCACCCTCGCCTACCTCTCGTACTTCGACCGCAAAGCGGCCGGCCTCACCCCGCAGTACGTGCTGCTCGGACTGCTCGCCGTCGTCACGACCACCTGCGCGTTCTGGGCGACGGCCACGACAGCGCAGTACTCCGGACGCGGCCTGGCGAAGTCGGACGCGCAGAACCTCAAGCAGTTCCCCGTCGTCATCCTCGACACCAAGGAACGCCTGCAACTGCGCTCACCCGGGATCGAAGAGACCACGCTCCGGACCGCGGGCACCGAGCAAACGTTCAACTACCGGTACCGCGGGTTGCGGCTGCTCGTGGTCGGGCAGAACCGGCTGTTCCTGGTCCCGCAGCAATGGAATGCATCGAACACGACCTTGGTCGTACCGCTCGATGGATCCATCCGGGTGCAGTTCCAGTTCCAGAACGACCCACCGTGAGGCTTAGGCAGAGCCGCGGATGATCAGCTCGGTGTCGTAGATCTCGGGGCTGGTCAGGTCGGCGCCGGCGAGCTTGGCCAGCAGCATCTCGGCCAGCCTCGCGCCCAGCTTCTCCACCGGCTGGCGCACTGTGGTCAGCATTGGCGTGGTCGTCGTCGCCACCACGGAGTCGTCGAACCCGACCACCGCGACATCCTCCGGCACCCGCTTGCCGAGATGTGAGAGCACCCGCAGAGTCGCCGTGGCCATCAGGTCGTTGGCGACGAAGATCCCGTCGAGATCCGGGTGCTGGTCGAGCAGCCGCAACGTGGCCTGCTCGCCACCGTCGGCGGTGAAGTCGCCATAGGCAACGGCCTGCTCGATCCCCGCCTCCTTCATGGCTTCCTGATAGCCGGTGAGCCGGTCGAGGCCGGCCGTCATGTCGAGCGGGCCGGCGACCGTACCGAGCTTGCGGCGCCCCTTCGACAGCAGATACTCGACCGCGGTCCGGGCGCCGGCGACGTTGTCGACGTCGACACTCGCGACCGGTACTTCGACGCCGAGCGGCCGCGCGCTGAACACGATCGGCAGCGGCAACTGGGCGAGCTCCTGCAGCACGTTGTCGCGGCCGTGGTGGCTGACGATGATCGCGCCGTCCACGTGTCCGCCGCGCAGATACCGGAGCAACCGCTGGTCGTCGCCCTCGGCGGGCTCGATCAGCAGGACCAGCTGCGACGAGGTCGGCGCGAGCGTCATGCTGATCCCGCGCAGGATGCCGGCGAAGAAAGGGTCCGAGAACACCCGGCTGTCCGGCTCGGGCACGACCAGCGCGACCGAGTCCGTCCGGCGCGTCACCAGCGCGCGGGCCGCCCGGTTCGGCACGTAGCCGAGCTCACCGATCGCACGCTCGACCGCGGCCACCGTCTCCGGCAGCACCTTCGGCGAGCCGTTCACCACCCGCGAGACGGTCGCGCGGGAGACTCCTGCCAGCGCAGCCACCTGCTCCAGCGTCGGAGATCCACTGCCCAGACCACCCTGCATCGACTACGGACCTCCCCGGCTGATTCTGACGCTTGCCACCGTAGTACCAATCGGGGCTCGCCGCCGGAAACACCGCCGTACCGGCCGGGGCAGGTATTCGCAGCCGGGCTATCCGCCCTTGCGGGTGTTGGCGGCCTTGTCAGCGTCGCGCAGCGCCTGCTTCCAGGCGTCGTCGGGTTTCTGCTTGCCTGCGTCGATCCTGGCCAGCGCGTCGGTGAAGACCGTGTTGACCTCGCCCTCGCGCGGCCCCTTGTGCTGTTTGAGGATCACGCTCTTGGCCCGGTCGATGAAGATCTTGCCGGTCGGCGCGTTGTTGAAGTAGGCGTTCACCTGGCTCTTCACCTGCGGCGCCTCGTAGGCGTCCAGGGTGGAGGGGAACGAGCCGATCTTCTTGAAGACCTTGATCTGCTGCTCGGGCGCGGTCAGCCAGGCGGCCAGCTTGGCCGCCTCGGCCGGGTTGGTCGACTGCTTCGGAATGGTCAGGTAGGAACCACCCCAGTTGCCGCCGCCGCCGGGGAACACGTCCGCGACGTCCCACTTGCCCTTGCCGAAGGTGCCGGCGTTGTCCTGGATCACGCCGAGCAGCCAGCCCGGGCAGGCCATCGTCGCGAACGCGTCGCTGCGGAAGGCCTTGGTCCACGAGTCACTCCAGGCCGGCAGTTTCGCCGACAGGCCGTCCTGGTAGCCGTCGACGATCTGGTCCCAGGTCTGCTTCAGCAGCGGGTTCTCGTCACCCAGGTACCGGTCGTTGTTGGAGTAGTAGGCCTCGATCAGCTGGTTGCGCATCGCCTCCCAGGCCAGTACCGAGGAGTCGTACCAGGCCGAGTTCGGCAGCTTGCCCTTGAACTTGCGGCCGGTCGCGAAGTACGAGTTCCAGTCCGGGAACAGCTTGGCGACCTGGGCCCGGTCGGTCGGCAGGCCGGCTTTGGCGAACAGGTCCTTGCGGTAGCAGATCGCCTCCGGGCCGATGTCGGTGCCGTAGCCGATGATCTTGCCGTCGGTGGTGGTCGCGCCCGCGACCTTCCAGTCCAGCCAGCGGTTGCCCAGGTCGTTCGCGCCGAAGTCGCGCAGGTCGACGAACTTGTCGGCCTTGGCCAGGTAGTTGTAGATCCAGCCGATCTCCATCGCCTCGATGTCGGCCAGCCCGGAACCGGCGGCCAGGTTCGTGTCGAGGTTCTTGATGTGCTCGTCGACCGTCTTGGCCTTGCGCGGGGTGATCTTGATGTTCGGGTGCTCGGCCTCGTACTCGGCGTACAGGTCGTCGTACCCGAACTCGTTGAACGTCGCGATGGTCAGTTCGATCTTCGGGCCGTCGTCGCCGGATCCGGAATCCGAGGAGGACTGCTGGTCACTGCCGCCGCAGGCGGACGCGAGCAGGGTGAGGCTGCAGGCGAGGGCCACTACGGCGCTGCGTTGGCGGGCACTGGGCCGCATGGGAAATGCTCCCTGTTACAGAGGACGGGTTGAGAGCGCTTTCGGTGAGGGAAAGTGGATTGAGTTTCGAGCGTTTCAACTGAGTGTGTCAAGGACCACATCGTTACGCTGAGACATGACCAGGCATTGGTCAGTACATACCCGCCGCAAATATCACTGAGCGAACCACGCCGGTGACGGATCGCTGTTTTTCCTGGCCTTTTCCTGACAGTTCCGGATTACGGCAACAAGTCACGAACGACGGCGTCGGCCAGTAGCCGGCCACGCCGAGTGAGCATCAGCCGGCCGTTCCGCTCCGTCAGCAGGTCGTTGCCCAGCGCATCCTTCACGGCCTTCCGGCCGGCCTCGTCGAGGACGTCCAGCGGCAGTCCGTCGGCCAGCCGGATCTCGAGCAGCACCCGCTCGACCCGGCGCGTCTCGGCGTCCAGGGTCTCCCGCGCGTAGGCCGGACTGTCGCCGGCCGCGAGCCTCTCGGCGTACGCGGTGGGGTGCTTGACGTTCCACCAGCGGACCCCGCCGACGTGGCTGTGGGCGCCGGGGCCGATCCCCCACCAGGTGTCGCCACGCCAGTAGAGCTCGTTGTGGCGGCAGCGGGCTTCCGGCGTACGGGCCCAGTTGGAGACCTCGTACCAGCCGAGGCCCGCATTTGCGAGGAGGTCGTCGGCGAGCACGTACTTGTCGGCGAGATCGTCGTCGTCGGGCATCGGCAGCTCGCCGCGGCGTACCCGGCGGGCCAATTGGGTGCCGTCCTCGACGATCAACGCATAGGCGCTCACGTGGTCGGGCTCGGCGGACAGCGCGGACTCCAGCGACCTGCGCCAGTCTTCGAGGGATTCGCCTGGCGTGCCGTAGATCAGGTCGAGATTGACGTGCTCGAACCCGGCCGCGGTCGCCTCTTTGGCCGCTTCGAGCGCGCGGCCGGGGGTGTGCAAGCGGTCGAGGATCTGGAGCACGTGCGGCGTGGCGCTCTGCATGCCGAAGGAGACGCGGTTGAAGCCCGCTTCGCGGATCGCGGCCAGGTACGCCGGGTCGACGGACTCGGGATTCGCCTCGGTCGTCACTTCGGCGCCGGGGGCCAGCCCGAACTCGTCCCGCACGGCGGCCAGCATGCGACCCAGATCGTCGGCCGGCAGCAGGGTCGGCGTACCGCCGCCGAAGAAGACCGTGTCGACGGGCCGGTCGAGGTCACCGAGCACTTTGCGCGCCAGCCGGACCTCGGCGACCGCGGTTTCGGCGTACGACGCCTGCGAACCACCGCCGCCGAGTTCCTTGGCGGTGTAGGTGTTGAAATCGCAGTATCCGCAGCGCGCGGCGCAGAAAGGGACGTGCAGGTAGAACCCGAACGGCCTGCCCGCAGCCTCGTGGACGGCCGGCTCCGGCAGCGACCCGTCCCGGGGCGCAACCTCCCCCTCGGGCAGTGTCGATGGCACCCGCCCATCGTACGGGCCGGAAATTCTGAGACCCGATCGCGGTGATTCTGTGGTAGCGCTCCGTCACCGGGTCGCTACATTCAGCTCATGGAGACCGAGGCCCAGCCCGTCGGAAAAGCCACCCAGAACGCCGTGGTGGTCGCGATCATGCTCGGAATGCTGCTCGCGGCCCTCGATCAGACGATCGTCGCGACCGCGCTGCCGACCATCGTCAGCGATCTCGGCGGCGCCAACCACCTGTCCTGGGTGGTGACGGCGTACCTGCTGGCCGAGACCATCATGACGGCGCTGGTCGGCAAGTTCGGCGACCTGTACGGGCGCAAGCGGATGTTCCTGATCAGCGTCGTGCTGTTCCTGGCCGGGTCCGCGCTCTGCGGGATGGCGAACGACATGCTCTGGCTGGTCGGGTCGCGAGCGATCCAGGGACTCGGCGCCGGTGGGCTGATGGTGACCGCGACAGCGGTGATCGCGGACGTCGTGCCGTTGAGCGAGCGCGGAAAGTACCAGGGCTTCATCGGTTCGGTGTTCGGTGTCTCGACGGTGGCCGGGCCGCTGCTGGGTGGGCTGTTCGTCGACCAGCTGAGCTGGCGGTGGGCGTTCTACGTCAACCTGCCGCTGGGCGTCATCGTGCTGATCGTCGCGGCCATCACGCTGCCGTCGGTGAAGGCCGCGGTGAAACCGGCGATCGACTACCTGGGCATTCTGTTGATCGGGTTGGCCGCTACTGGGCTGACCCTCGTCACGACTTGGGGCGGGAACGAGTACGACTGGCTCTCGCCGACGATCATCGCGATGACGGTCGGGTCGCTGATCGCGCTCGGGCTCTTCATTCTGGTCGAGCTGCGTGCCGAGGAGCCGTTGCTGCCGATGCGGCTGTTCAAGTCGCGCGTGTTCTCGGTTTGCGCGCTGCTGAGCTTCATCATCGGGTTCGCGATGCTGGGTGGGGTGACGTTCCTGCCGACGTACCTGCAGTACGTGCACGGCGCCTCGGCGACCGAGTCCGGGCTGCAGATGCTGCCGTTGGTGATGGGATTGCTGGTCGCGTCGATCGCGGTCGGCACGATCATCAGCAAGACCGGGCGGTACCGGATCTTCCCGATCATCGGGACGGTACTGATCGCGGGCGGGCTCTACCTGCTGTCGTTGATGACCAACCACACGGCGTACCTGACCACGGCGGGCTTCATGGTCGTACTGGGGCTCGGGGTCGGCCTGTGTATGCCGGTGCCGACCGTCGTCGTCCAGAGCACCGTCGACTATGCGGACCTCGGGGTCGCGACCTCCGGGGTGAGCTTCCTGCGGACGATGGGTAGCTCCTTCGGGGTTGCCGTCTTCGGGTCCTTCTACGCCTCGACGCTGCCCGACAAGCTGGCCGGCGCGATCCCGGCGGGCGTCGATCCGCGGGCCGCGGCATCGGTCGAGGGTTTGCGGCAGTTGCCCGAGGTGGCTCGCGAACCGATCACCGCGGCGTACGCCGACGCGCTGCACGTCGTGTTCCTGGCGGCGGTACCCGTTGCCGTGGTGGGCCTCCTCGTTGCCCTGCTCCTGAAGGAGGTCCCACTTCGCGACACCGCCCGAGTCGCCGCCGGCGGCAACTCCGGCGTCGGCGACAGCTTCGCCGCACCCGCGTCCTTCGACTCAGAGCACGAGCTGCAGAAACTCTTCGCCCTGGTCGTCCAGAACCACAAACGCAACCCCGGCCCCGAGGTCCTGGCCGAGTCCGGCATCCCGCTCTCGGTCGCCCAAGCCTGGATGATCATGCGAGTCTTCCGGGGCGGCGCCGAAAGCGGCTCCGCCACCCTGCAAGAGATCACCGGCGACCTCAAAGTCCCACCGGGCGTCTTCGAACCCCTCGCCGCCCAACTAGTTGCCGACGGCTACCTCTCCGAAACCCTGGGCCACTACCGCTTCACCCAACCCGGCCTAGAGCTCTTCCAACGCTTCGTAGGCGCCTACCGAGTCTGGATCCTCGCCCGCCTCGAAGACTGGGATCCCGACAACGCCCCCGCCTTCTCCACCGCAGTAGACCGCCTCGCCGAACAAATGATCGACCGAGGCCAATCCCTGACCACCGGCAAACACACAGCCCTCACCAACGCCTAAACCCCCCACGCAGCCCGGCATGAATCGGCGCACTGACGACTTCGGCGGCCCGCGGTGGTACCCACGGCGCAGCGTCGGCATTCAGCCAGTTGAGTGGCAGGCCCTCCGCGTCGGCGACTGCCCGCGCCGCATCCAGGACCACCTGCTCAGGTACGAATGTCGCGTCGACGTCCTTCGTCCGGCGACCTGAGCTGTAGTTCAAGGCGATGGCCGCGCCACCCACGACATACATCGTCGCCGCCACGCCTCGCCGGGCGAGCTCTGCCTCGAGCAGGTCGAGAAGGCGCCGGATCTCGTGTGAGGTGAAGTCGTCCGTCATCAGGGTCTACGCGGTCTTCAGGTCGTGTTCGGAGATGTAGATTCCGCGCTCGGCGAGCCATGGCGGGGTGTTCTTCCTGGTCCACTCGGCGCCGCGGCGGGCGTTGGGCTGGAGCCATGGTTTCTGCAACCTGATATCCCGGGACCATTCCGGAATGCGACGCTCGTCGTAGGACGCGAACTCGTGTCCGATCAGCGCGGCAAGCAACGCCTCGAAGCGCGGATCGGCGATCTCGCGACTCCGGAGGAGCCACGCGTCACTGCCCGCTTCACGATTGCGCAGCTGGTAGGCCAGCTGGTCGCGCGCCTGCAAGACCAGCTTGAAAGCCCACTGGTCATCGCCGTCAGCCAAAGCCGCATCAATCTCGTCGATCGTGCGGTCCGGCGTCATCCAGCCATGGGCGCGGCTGCTCTTGAGCGCCCGGCCGGCGCGCAGCGCACGTTGGTACAGAGCGGCTGACGGAATCGTCCTGCCGCTGAGATAGGCGGACAGTCGAGGCCGCGAGGTCCCCAGCAGGCGGGCGAACGCCTCCTGGGTCAGCCCAGCATCGGCCAGCGCCGACCGCATGTCGTCCGCGATCTGCGCCCGCTCGTAGTCAGCAACCTCCACCCTTCGGAGGTATCAAATTCGATACGCCGCGCCAAGGCTCGCGCTAGCCGCGAACGAGGTGAGTAGCGATTCGGAGGGAGTTGGCGAGGATGGTCAGGACTGGATTTACGCCGCCGTTGGTGGGGTGGAGGGAGGCGTCGGCGAGGTAGACGTTGTCATGGGTCCAGAGGCGGCCGTTGGGATCGGTGACTGAGTGGATGGGGTCGGTGCCCATTCGGCAGGTGCCTGCCTGGTGTTGGCCGACGCTGGCTTGGGTGAGGGTGGTCAGGGAGGAGACGGCGGTGCGGGTGGCGCCGGCCTCGAGGAGCCAGGCTTGGGCTTTGGCACTCATGAAGGTTTGGGTGCGGAGGTCTTCGGGGTGAACGGAGCCGCTGATCCGGGCGACGGGGAGACCGAAGCGGTCGGTGACTGAGGGGTCGAGTTGGACTCGGGAGTCGGGTGAGGTGACTTCCTGGATCGGGCCTACGACCCGCATCATCCGGCGGGATTCGTGGCGCATTGCTTGTTTGCTTTCGATACCGGCGCGCGGGATGAAGCCGCTGGAGGTCAGGTAGTCGTACGTCGCCGCGGGCGTGGGGACGAATTCGTTGGCGAGCATGCCGCCGCCGATGATGCCGTCGTTGCCGTGGCGGAAGTCGCAGGTCGCGATCGAGACGCCGGGGCCGATCAAGTCGGACACTTCGTCGTCGTACAGGCCGATGGCGCCCGCATAGACATGGGCTTGAAGATAGCGGCCGACTTGGTCGTGCTCGTTGCCGATTCCGCTGTTGAGCAGCAGGCGCGGGGTCTCGGTCGCGCCGGCCGCGACGACGACCTCGGCACAGTCGATGGTACGCCGCCAGACACGCCCGTTGTCGAAGGCAACCAACTCGACGCCGACGACCCGCCCACGATCGTCGGTCACCAGGCGCGAGGCGGTCGTCTCTGTGACGAGCGTGCACAGGCCGGTCGCCAACGCGGCCGGCAGGGCGGTGTTGTGCGTACCCGACTTGGCCTCGACCGGGCAAGCAAAGCCCACGCATTGTCCACAGCGCGCACATCCGGCCCGCCCCTGATACTCCACCGAGTTGATCAGCAGCGGTACGTCGAGAGTCCCCCACCCCAACCGCTCCGCCGCAGCCGCCAGCAAGCGCGCCGGCTCCGTCCGTGCCAGCGGCGGCATCGGCAACGGGATCGAGCGCGGATCATGCCATGGGTCGACTCCACCGCCACTCACCCCGAATCGCTGCTCGGCCAGGCTGTAGTACGGCTCCAGCTCGGCATACGTGATCGGCCAGTCGGCCAACCCACTTCCCTCCGGTACGCCGTACGCGCTAGCCATCCCGAAGTCCAACGGCACAAACCGCCAAGCCTGCGCCCCATAGACCCGAGTACCACCACCGACCGTGAACGCGTTGTTCCCCCACCCACCATCAGGCGGCAGCACCACCCTCGCCACCCCATCGACAACTGACACCCGTGGCCGCCCCGCCGCGTCAGGATCCGTCGGCGCCGGAAGCCCCGCCACCGACCGCGGATTCCGAAGATGATCGGTAGCCAACGCAGCGGTCGACGGATAGCCACCCATCTCCACCACCAGCACCGACCGCCCCGACTCGGCCAGCACCTGCGCAGCCGTACCGCCACCGGCCCCCGACCCGATGACCACACAGTCATACCGATCAGCAATCGCAGCCCGCGACGTCGCCGCAAGCTCGGTCTCCGTCGCTGACCAACCACCGCCCGCATCCGAGCGCCACCCCACCATCGACCAGCTCGCCGGCGCCGAGTAATACCCCTGCGCAACCAGCCGCACAAGCCAAGCAACGTCGGGCTCGGCGAGCACCCGCTCCAACCCATCATCGGCACCAAGGACGGGAGCCGCAGCGAAAGCGTTCAGCGCGCGATCGACCCGGGGTCGCCAGTCGGGCCGATCTTCGGCAAGTACACCCTCGATGAAGGCGACAGCACCCGCATCAGCGGCTGAGGGGTAGCCGTCTCGCGGAATCGCCAGATCTGCCAACCGTGCGAGGAGCAAACGCTGATCATCGGTGAGCTGCATACCCCAAACGTTAGGGCGTGATGACGATCCGCTCCGACGCGTCCGTCTCCTTCCAAGCAGTCTCGACCTCAGCCAACGGCACCGCCCGGGCATCGATCGGCAAAGTGCCGGTCGTGATCACCTCGGCGAGCGCGGGCAGCTCTGCCAGGATGTCTCGCGTCGGTACGGACCCCTGCCCACTCCCCACGATCTTCAGTCGCGCAGCACGTACGGCCGCTGACGGGATGGCTGCGGTCGGCCCCGCGATCGAACCGACCTCAATCCAGGTCAACGGCCGGTCCCGATCGCGGCGGCTCGTCACGATGGCGCGCATCGCGTCGGCAGTCGGCTCGCCCCAGAGGTAGTCGATGACGACATCTACGTCCGCCGCCACCTCCCCCAGATCAGCCAAAGAAGTCGTCCTGTCCGCACCCGACAGCGCAGCAAGCCGATCGGCCCGGCGTCCGGCCGCAATCACCTGGCCGGCACCGAGATGATTGGCGATCTCGACCGCGAGCCGCCCCGCGTTGCCGGTCGCGCCGAGCACCAGAACGCTTTGCCCCGCTTGAAAATCAACACGCCGCCGCAACGCGACCCACGACGACATCGCCGGATTCATCGCGGCCGCGATCACCACCGGATCCGTCCCCTCCGGCAGCACGACACTGCGCCGTACGTCGACCAGCGTCCGCTCGGCCATCGCACCCAGCGTCGTGTCGGGCAGCACGAAGTACCGCAATGTCCCGTCCGCAAAGCGTCCGACCCCATCGATCCCCGGCACCAGCGGAAGCTCGGCGGAGCTCGTGTAGTGCGACCCCGCCGCCTGCGACCGCACCCGCGGATGCAGCCCGGCCGCGACCACCTCGACCACAACCTCCTCCGGCCCACCCGGCACCGGAGCCGGAAACTCCTGGCAGGACGGCGGAGTACCGAACGAAGTGACGACCGCAGCGCGCATGACAAATCCCGAAGAATAGGTGGTAATACCATCTAAGGTAGATGGCAATCCAACCTATTGCAAGCTAGACTTCCGCCATGGACGCCGACCCTGAAGCACTCGATCGCCTGGTGCAGACCTCGTTCACCGTGATGGCCGTGCTGAGTCAGGCCGCGGCTGCGCACGACCTGTCGCTCACCCAGCTGCGGGTGCTCGCGATCCTGCGCGACCACGAGCCGAAGATCGCCGAACTCGCCGCCTACCTGGGCCTCGACCGGTCCTCGGTGAGCGGCCTGATCGACCGCGCGGTCAAACGCGATCTGGTACTCCGGACCGCCAGCGAGGACGACGCCCGAGCCGTCCGCGTCAGCCTCAGTCCAGCCGGCCACCGCCTCGCGCCGACGCTGACCGCGGAGATCGGCGATGCGCTGACCCCGCTCACCAGCAAACTGTCCCCCGCCGAGCAGAAGAAGCTCGGCGCCCTACTCACCAAACTCCTGGACTGAGGCGACATGGAGCTACCGGGCGACGGCCACGTCCACACCGAATACTCCTGGGACGCCAACCAAGGATCGATGGCCGGGACCTGCGCAAGAGCCGTCGAGCTCGGTCTCCCCTCGGTCGCTTTCACCGAGCACGTCGACTTCACGCCGTTCCGGGCGGGCTTCCTCGAGGACAAGTTCCCCGGCCTGGTCACCGACGGCATCCTGCACGCCACCGCACTCGACGCCCAGAGCTACCTCGAATCGATCGAGCGCTGCCGAGCCAAGTATCCGGAGCTGCGGATCCTCACCGGCATGGAGATCGGCCAACCCCACCTGCACGAAACCGAGCTGAAGAAACTGCTTGCCCAAGGCACCTTCGACCGGCTGCTCGGCTCCTTGCACTGCCCACGAGACGGCACCGAGTACGCCGAACCATGGGAGTTCTACCCCCACCGCCCCGCCGACGAGGTCTTCCGTGAGTACCTCCTCGAGATCCCCCGGATGGTCGCCGGCTCGGACCTCTTCGAGGTGTTCGCCCACATCGACTACCCCGTCCGATCCTGGCCGGAGAGCGCCAAGCCCTTCGCCCCGGAAGACTTCGAGGACGAGCTGAGGCAGGCGCTGCGGTCACTGGCCGACGGTGGCCGCGCCCTGGAGATCAACACCCGTGTCCCCCTCCACCCAACCATCCTTCGATGGTGGGCGGAGGAGTCCGGCAAGCGCGTCGCTTTCGGCAGCGATGCTCACCTGCCGGAAGCCCTGGCGACGGGTCTCGCCGAGGCGGCCGCGGTTGCCGAGGCGCACGGGTTCACTCCGATCGACGGCCCGAACTGCCCTGGCGACTAAAACGCTAGCTCGACACGTTGGTGCTCGAGGGGAGCGGAGGCTGGTGACCGGCGGAGGTAGAAGTCCAGCGTGATGCTGCTCCGGGCGAGGACTTCCAGCTGGAAGATCCTCGTACCTCCTCCGCCGGCCAGGCCTTGCTGATCAGGCTGGTACGTCGTGCCCACAACGACCGCTTCGGACGGGTCGTGGTCGAGATGCCAGCGGTAGCCCGTCGCCGGGCTCTCCGGCAGCGCGATCTCCACGGGTCCACCAGCGACGGCGATCCGGAGTAGTGATCGTTCTTTCATCGGCCTGACCAGTCTCGATCGTCGGTTACGGGTACCAGTAATTGTCCTGCACGGATCCGGCCGAGCCGATCGACCAGACCTCCATGCTGTTGGGGATCCGGGAGACGGCCG
Source organism: Kribbella sp. NPDC051718 (assembly GCF_040681515.1). Taxonomy (NCBI): domain Bacteria; kingdom Bacillati; phylum Actinomycetota; class Actinomycetes; order Propionibacteriales; family Kribbellaceae; genus Kribbella; species Kribbella sp. NPDC051718. The sequence continues at coordinate 108,424 of NZ_JBFAYZ010000017.1, forward strand.
CGATGCCACCGTTCGGCGAGACACCCCCGCCGGGTGTCAGTTCGAACGTTTGCCAGTTGGCCCCGTCGTACCAGTACGAGTCGCGCAGTGAACCGTTCGCGCCGACCCACCACAGCTCCATGCTGTTCGGGATCCGCGACACCGCCGCGATCCCGGCGGTCGGCGAGGCACTCCCCGCCGGGGCCAACTCGAAGCCCTGCCAGGTACCGCCGTCGTACCAGTACGAATCGTGCAGCGAGCCGTTCGCGCCGACCCACCAGACCTCCATGCTGTTCGGGATCCGCGACACCGCCGCCACCCCACCGCCCAGCGAAGCGCTACCGGCCGGCGCCAGCTCGTACCGTCCCCAGTTGCCGCCCTCATACCAATAGGCGCCTTGCAGCGAACCGTTCGCGCCGACCCACCAGACCTCCATGCTGTTCGGGATCCGCGACACCGCCGCCACCCCACCATCCAGCGAAGCGCTACCGGCCGGCGCCAGCTCGTACCGTCCCCAGTTCCCGCCCTCATACCAATAGGCCCCCTGCACGGAACCGTCGCCGCCGACCCACCAGAGCTCCATGCTGTTGGCGATGCGCGATGCGGCCGCGATCCCGCCGTTCAGTGAAGCGCTGCCGCCGGGGGCCAGCTCGTACCGTCCCCAGTTGTTGCCCTCATACCAGTAGGCGGCCTGCACGGACCCATTGGTGCCGACCCACCAGACCTCCATGCTGCTGGGGATCCGGGACACCGCCGCCACCCCACCGCCTTGCGACGCACTTCCCGCCGGGGCCAGTTCGAAGCCTTGCCAGGGATTGCCTTCGTACCAGTACGAGTCGCGCAAGGAGCCGTCAGCGCCGACCCACCAGACCTCCATGCTGTTCGGGATCCGGGACACCGCCGCCACCCCACCGCCTTGCGACGCGCTCCCCGGCTGGGCCAGCTCGAAGCCACGCCAGCCGCCCGGCACCTTGACGCCCTCGACGCCGTACATCGGGAACCGGTTCAGCGATCCGCTGCCGTCGCGGTCGTTACTGGTGTCGTCGATCCCGCACTCGCCGTACCCGATCCGGAAGAATCCGTGGTCACCCCAGGATGCGCTCCACGAGTTCTTCGCGATCCAGCAACGGTCGGCATCGGAGTACCCGATGATCTCGACGCAGTGATATCCGGCGCTGTTCCCGGTGCTGTGCCGGTAAACTCCGGTGTGGTTGAAGAAATCGTCGTAGACCTGGAACACCGCGCACACCGGGCCGCGACTGGCGAGCCATTGTTTGCGTTCCGCCGTCGACACCAGGGTGGAATACCCGGTCGGGGTGTAAAGGCGGGCGTCGCGGTTCGGATTCAGCTTGCAACTGGGATTTCCGCTCGCGTCGAAGGCACTGGAGTACGGAAACATCTCCTCCAGCGGCACGCCGCGCCGGATGCACTCGTCCAGCGCGCTGCTCGGCCACCAGCCGCCGCAACTGGGTCCGTGGGCCGAGCAGAAGTGCAGATCCGCCTCGCTAAGGTCGACGACGTCGCCGGTCGCGATCGACACCGTCGACTCGATCGTCGCGCAGGTACAGAACGACACGCACGAGCCGCATCCCCCCTGATCCTTGACCGGCGACACGTGATTGCGGCCGCCGACATCGCGCCAGTCCACGGCGGCAGGCAGGTTCCCGATCGACACCGCGGCGCGCGGCCGCTGGTTGATCTCGGCCACCAGGTCGCGTGGAACCGTGACGCCGAGCAGCCGGGCGTAGAGCTGCGCCCGGCGCTCCGACTGCTGATCCGTCCCGGCCGCCGCCCGTCCCGGCGCCGCCCGCCCGATCAATTCCTGAAGTTCTGCCAAATCGTCGATCGATGACATCGAATTCCCTCCCCAAGGGTGTTCCAATTTGCAATCATCCGGCTACTTTCGGTGATGATTGCTGCCACTCTCCTCTCCGCCAGAATGCCGGTCAACCGCTCTGTCCGACCTTTGCGCGCAAGGGCATCCGAACGGGAGTACGAAGCGTCGTCCGGGTAATCCGCCGCTGCGCGATGAGGCTGATCAAGGCCAGCAGAATCGTGAACGCGGTGTACCAGAACACCGCTGGTACCTCCCCAAGCGGACCCACCAACTGCCCCTCGATCACGATCGGCACCCCCAGCGCGAGGTACGAGACCAGGTAGATCCCGGCCACGACCCCACGCCGGTGATGATGCCGACAGCCCCGATGATCGACGCATAGATCCCGATCGTCATCGCCCGCCGCGGCGCAACCCCGGCAAAGGCAAGCCCGATCACAGCCGACACCGCCGGTGCGACGAACCCCGCGAAGCCACCCAGCAGACTGCTGTCGGAATGAAAGACGCTCCGCACCATGCTCGGCGCCAACCCACCGGACAACCCCGCAAGCATCCAGACCGCGGCCACCACCGGAGCAGCGGCCACAAACTCCCGCCGAGTCGCCGCGGGGAACGAGATCCGCGGAATCAACGACCGCGCCGCCCCCGAAGCCCGGACGACACTCTCCGGCGAGAGCGCCACCACGACAATCCCCAGCACGGTCGCGACCGTCAGTACGACGAAGATAATCGTGTTGGCCGACGGCGTGAACTGGATCGCGAACCCGGCGAGCAGCGACCCACCACCAAGCCCACCGGTCAGCCCGACGCTGCCGAGAATCGTCCCAAGCCGTTTCCGATTAGCCGGCGCGACCTCGACGAGCATCGCCGTGAAAGCACTTGTCGCCGCACCACTCGCCACGCCCTGGACGATCCGCCCGCCGATCACCCACCCGACATCGGCGGCGAAGAGAAAGAGCAGATTCGACGCGATCTGCACGACCAGCGCCCCGATCAGTACCGGCCGCCGGCCGACATAGTCCGACAGCGACCCCACCGTCAGTACGGCCGCGAGAAACCCGATCGCGTAGACGGCGAACGCCAACGTGAGCATCGACGGAGCGAAGTCGAACCGCTCCTTGTAAACAACCAGCAACGGCGTCAGAGCGCCCGCCGCCAGGTACATGCTGGTGAACGTGATCGCAGCCCCCGCCAGCGCGATTCCCGCGGGCAGAGTGCGGATCCGAGATGTTGACACGAGGACTCCTCAGTCCGTGATGACGACGATGCCCGACGGCGCGTCCAGCGCGGCGACCGTCAACGAAGCGGCGCGGTCGATCTGCACCCGCGGCTCAGCGGGGAGCTGCTCCTCGTCGTAGGTGCCCGGGCCGTAGAACTGTCCGTAGCTCAGGACCACGCCACCCTCGGCCAAGACCGACTTCTCGAGCGACGCGACGGCAACCGCGTCGGGCCCGTCCGGTAGCTGCCACGCGACGCTCTGCACCAGCAGCTTCGGCGAGCCGGCCTGCCGTGCGGCGTCGATCAGGTTCTGGTTGCCCTCGGTACGGATCCGGGCGTTCAGCTCGGCGTGCGCGCCGATCTGCGCCAGGTTGTCCGGCAGGTCGGTCAGCTCGTTCAGGATCAGGTCGGGCTTGAACTCCGTCACCGCCTGGATCAGCGCCTCGCGATCGAAGACGTCGCACAGGATCGGCTCGGCCCCGAGCCGCTCGAGCAGCTCCGTCTTGCCCGCCGACCGGGTCATCCCGCCGACCACGTTTCCGTCCTCGACCAGCAGCGGGATCAGCCGCTGCCCGATCAGCCCCGAAGCGCCCGCCAGAAAGATCCTCATCGCCATCCTCTTCTCGACTAATTCTGGACGTTTGATATCCAGGTTCTGCTCACGACTGTAGGCACTGACTACATTCCAGTCAAGTCAGCTACTCGCCCGAGGCGGCAGCGCCGGCTTCTACGGCGGCCCAGTCGTCCAGCAGGCCCGCGATCCGGCCGAGGACGTCACGAGCGATCTCATACTCCGCTGCGCCGAACTCAGCCACGAACCGCTGCTCGAGTTCGACCAGATGGCCGTAGCCGTCGGCCGCCACCGCCCGCCCGTGCTCGGAGTACGTCACCAGCTTGGCCCGCCGATCGGCCGGATCCGGGCGCATCTCGAGAATCCCGAGGCCGACCATCTCGCGGACCACCTCCCCCATCGACTGCCGGGTGATCCCCGCCCGCTCGGCCATGTCGATGGCCCGCGAACCCTCCTCGGCCAGCGTCCCGAAGACGGAGTTATGGGCGGGCTTGACCTCCGGATGGCCGCGCAGATGAGCCATCCGCACCATATGGGACTGCAGCGCCCGATTGGCCCGGTCGACCAGAGCGATCAGCGGCTTGCGATCCGGCCGCGGCAACTCAGCCCTTGACATCCGTAAGGATTCCTTCCAATATTTCGACAGGAATCCTTACAGTATCAGGAGCGACGATGGACACCAAGGAGCTGTGGCCACTAGTGGCCGGCCTGTTCGCCCGGAGCCGCCGGCGGACCACCCGGATCGCCGTCGAGCAGGAGTTTCTCGTCGCCGACACCGTGACCGGCGCCGCCGTACCGATCGACCGCGTACGGCAAGCAGCCCGTACTGCGCATGCCGCGCCCTACATCACCTTCGAACCAGTCGGCCAACTCGAATTGAGCCTCCCCTGCGCCCCCGACCCGGCCGGCGACCTCTGCGCCTACACCGAGGATCTCCAACGACACCTCACCGCAGCCGGAATCCAGCTCGAGGCCCGCCCCTGCGACCCGCGCCCCGAACACGAGGTCCCGCTCCAGCTGACGACCCCGCGCTACGTCGCCATGCACCGCCACTTCGACACGATGGGCCCCGCCGGCCGCCGGATGATGCGCCGAACCGCCTCCACCCAGATCTGCCTGGACTGGTGGCCGGGCGCGGCCGGCATCGAGCAATGGCGAGTCCTCAACCTCGCTGGCCCCTTTCTGGCTGCGAGATTCGCCAGGAGTTCCGGCCTTGGCGGCAGACTCACCACCTGGCTCCGCACCGACCCGGCCCGGACCGGCTTCGATGACCGGCCGCTGCGAGGCGACCCAGTGACGGCGTACGCCGAATTCGCAGCAGCCGCCAAGGTCTTCGTCACCGGCGGCGCCGCCGACCACCTCACCACGCTGTTCCCACCAGTCCGCCCGCGCGGAACGTACCTCGAAGTCCGCTTCCTCGACGCGCAACAACCGACCGAGGTCGGCCCCGTGATCGCAGCTCTGGCCGGCCTGATGTACGACGACGACCTCCGCCGCCGGACCCTTCGCCTGCTCGAATCGCAGCAGCCCCACCTGGCCGACCACTGGCACGCCGCAGCCATGGGCGACCCAGGCACGGCCGATCGGTGCCGCCGCCTGCTTCCTGAATTGGAGCCGGCCGCATGAACAGCGTCCTCTTCGTCACCGACCCACTCAACGGCCTACAGGCCGACATCGACGCCACCATCGGTCTGATGAGCGCGACCCAGGACCTCGGCGTCGACGTCTGGTCCTGCGAACCCGCCGACCTCATCGTTGCCAACGGCAAGCTTCATGCCAGAGCCCACCGGATCAGGCTCCGCCCGCGGCGTCCGGCCGGCGGCGATCACCGCTGGATCGTCGACCCGCACTGGTACGACGAACTCGCGACGACCGGCGTCGAGGTCGCCACCTTCGACCTGGTGCAACTGCGCATCGACCCACCCGTCGACGAGCGCTACCTCCACACGACGTACCTGCTCGACCTGGCCGGTACGCCGGTGGTCAACCGTCCCGACGGAGTCCGGGCGATGCACGAGAAGCTGATCGCCCTGCGCTTCCCCGACCTCTGCCCACCGACGCACGTCAGCGCCGACGTCGCCGGCCTGCGCGACTTCGTATCAGGCGTCGGTACTGCGGTGGTGAAGCCTCTCGACGGTTTCGCCGGCCTCGATGTGTGGCTGGTCGACGACAACCACGCGGCAACGTCGTTCCTGGAGTCGGCCACGCAGGGTGGACACCGTCAGGTGATCGCACAGCAGTACCTGCCGGCCGTTGAGCACGGCAACAAACGCCTCTTCCTGCTCGACGCCGAGATCGTCGGCGCCGTACTCCGCAGGCCGTGCGCCGACGACTTCCGGATCGGCCCGCCCGTCGCGCCCGCCGAGATCGACGACGCCGACCGGGCGATCGTCGACGCACTCCGCCCGCACCTGCTCCGGCACGGAATCGCCATCGCCGGGCTGGACGTGATCGGCGGCCGTCTCATCGAGGTCAACGTCACCTGTCCCGGCGGCATGCACAAGACCGACGCTCTGCTCGGCACCCAGCTCAGTCACACGATCGTCAGCCACCTCACCCAGTCGAACCATCACCTCGAAGGAGTCCTCAGATGACCACCATCACGATCGTCTGCATCGCCCTGATGGGTGTCCTGCTGTTCGTACTCGGCGCCAACGTCACCCGGTGGCGGGTGATCCGTGGCAAGAACGGCGGCCCGCAGGCATCGACCGACCCCGCCGACCGGCTGCTCATCGCGGTCCGGGCGCACGGCAACGCCGCGGAGTACATCCCGACCATGATCGTCTTGCTGCTGGTCTGCTCGGCACTGTCCGACAGCTGGTGGGTCGACGCGTTGTCGGTCGCGGCGCTCGTGGTACGGACCGTGCACGCCGTCGGCATGCTGACAGCGAAAACCCTCGCTGCACACGGCCCGCTCCGCGACATCGGTGCCCTCGGCACCTACCTGGTCGGAATCACTCTCGGAATCACCGCAATCGCCGTGATCTGACCCGGGCGCCGGCTGACCGGGCGTCAGCCGGCGCGGCGTCAGGCGATCGGGGCGATGGTCTTCGAGTGGGCTCCTTCGTAGGCGGCTAGCAGGATGCCGAGGACGGCGATGCCTTCCTCCTCGGTGTGCAGCGGGCGGGTCTTGCCCAGCAGCGAGTCGGCGAAGTGCCCGATCTCGGCGACGAAGGTGTCGACCGATCCCAGCTCGACGGTCTCGGTCTCACCGGTGCGGAGCTGTGTGGTGAGCGACTCGCCGTCACTGCGCAGCGATCCCAGCTCGCCGACGACGGAGAAGCGCTCGGTGTTCGGCGCCGGCTGGTACGCCCAACTCGTCACCAGTTGCCCGACGACGCCGTTGTCGAACCGGATCAGCACCTGCGCCGAATCCTCGCCCTCCATGAACTTCAGCCGATGCGTGGACAGCATCGCCGTCGCCTCGACCGGCAACCCGCCGGCCAGGTGCAACATCAGGTACGTCGGGTGGTACCCGGTGTCGATCAGCTCGCCCCCGCCACTCGTCTTCGCGCTCGCCCGCCACCCCATGTTGGCCGGATCGAAGTCGTTGTAGAAGCTGTCCGTCGTCCGCACTTCGTAGACGGTGCCGATCGTGCCTGCGTCCAGCAACTCCTTCGCCTTCGCCACCGCCGGCATGAACAGCTGGTTGTGCGCGCACATCAGCGTGACGTTGTTATCGGTGACCGCCTTACGCACGTCGGCTGCTTCGTCCGCCGACAAGCACAGCGGCTTCTCGCACAGAATGTGCTTACCTGCTTGGGCCGCGGCCACGATCGCGTCGCGGTGCAGGTGGTGCGGGAGGCAGATGTCGACGGCGTCGAGTTCCTCGGCTTCGAGCATCTGGAGATAGTCCGTGTACGCCGTTGCGCCCAGCTCCTCGCCACGCGCCTTGGCCGTCTGCTCGACCGCGTCGGCCACGGCGGTGATACCGATCTTGGCCGCGTGCTCGCGGTAGCCCTTGATGTGGGCGGAGGCGATTCCACCGCCGCCGATGAGGCCGACCTTGAGTTGCGTCATCAGCTGATCACCTTCCCGTCGTACGCGATGGAATCGCCCTTCGTCGCGGCCTCGTTGGCGGCGACGACGAGCCGGGTCAGCTCGACCGCGCGGGCGAGGTTGTCGTCTGCCCGGGTGCCGTCGGTGATGTGAGTGACCCATTGGGCGAACGGGTCCGGGCTGTGCTCAGGTACCGGCAATTGGTTGCCCGCTACCCGGAGTACGTTGCCTTCGTCGGTGTAGCTGAGGCTGCCGTCGGTACCGAAGACCTCGATGGTGAACGGGTTCGGGCTGGCGAATCCCGCTTCGATCACGCCGATCTTCTGATCCGGATAGCCGACGGTGACGACGGCGTTGTCCTCGAGACCACGCCCGGCCACCGACCGGTACGTCGCGCTGACGGTCTCGGGGTCGGCCCCGAGGAACAACTGCAGCAGGTAGATCGGGTGGCAGCCGAGGTCGGTGAGCGCTCCCCCGATGGCCGCCTTCGGCTCGAAGAACCGCTGCGGCAGCCAGCCCTCGTTGCCGTCGCGCGGGATGGCGCCGTCGTGGGACAGCCGTACCCTGCCGTAGGTGAGTTGGCCGAGGACGCCGCTGGCGATCACCTCGCGGATCGCCTGCGTGTAACCGTGCGCGAGCCGCGGCAACGAGACCACGAGCTTCACGTTGTTGGTATCGGCCGCCTCGATGATCTCGGTGGCCTCGGCAACAGTCGGCGCCAGCACCTTCTCGGTGAAGATGTGCTTGCCCGCGTTGGCTGCCTTGACCATCACGTCGCGATGCACGTCGGTCGAGGTCGTGACAATGACCCCGTCGAGATCATCCCGGCTCAGCAGCCCATCGAGATCAGCCGTGAACGGCACCCCGAACTGCTCCGCCCCCGCCTGCCCCAACTCCAGATCGTCATCCCAGACAGCCACCAACTCCGTCCCCGGATGTTCCTGTGCCTGCCGGGCGTAATCCCTCGCATGAACGTGCCAGAACCCCAGAACAGCAACCTTGAGCGGTGTACCCACCAGCTCCTCCTAGCGAAATAGATTCCGCGATCCCTCGCCACATTACAACGATGAACTAGCCCCCGGCACCCACCCGCGAGTCGCCCGCCCACCACCCGGACCCAAACCGTCGTGGGGTGGGGATGGCGTCCCGTTCGACAGGTAGTGCACTCCCGAGACGCCGTACGCGGATCGCTGTCCACGCTCAGGGTGCACTAGGTCGCGCGGACTACCTCCTGTCGATCGGCACGCCGACAGTGGTCAGGGTGTCCAGGGGCGGAGCTTTTCGGGGTTGCGGATGGCCCAGATGTGCTTGATCTTGTCCCCCTCCAGGTCGAACGCGAGGACGGCGGCCGTGAGGCCTTCGTCGAGGACGACCAGGCCGGGCTGGCCGTTGACGGTGCGTTCCTCGATGGTGAGGCTGCCTCGGCGTTCGGCGAGGTCGACGAAGTACCGGGCGATCGTCTCGGCGCCCTCGACCGGGAGCAGCGCGGCGCTGACCAGGCCGCCGCCGTCGCCGATCGAGACTGCCGCCGGGTCGAGCAGGCCAACGAGGGCTTGGATGTCCTTCGCTTTCCAAGCCTGCATGAAGTCGCGGACGATCGCGGTGCGTTCGGCCTCGGGAGGTGGCGGCGTCTGCGAGGTGCGGAGGCGTCGGCGGGCCGACGTGGCGAGTTGACGGCAGGCTGCCGGCGTACGGCCGACGATCTCGGCGACCTCGGGGAACGGGTAGCGGAACACGTCGTGCAGGATGAAGGCGACGCGTTCGGCGGGCGTCATCGATTCGAGGACGACCAGGAACGCCATGTTGACCGACTCGTCGAGGGTGACGCGGTCGGCGGGGTCGGTCTCGGTCTGGTCAGGTACCGGCTCGGGGATCCATTCGCCGACGTAGCGCTCCCGGCGTACCCGGGCGGAGCCGAGCAGGTCGAGACAGATCCGGCTCGCGACGGTCGTCAACCAGGCGCCGGGCGACTCGATCGCATCCTGCTTCTCTCGCGACATCGCGTACCAGCGCGCGTAGGTCTCCTGTACTACGTCCTCCGCGTCCGCCAGCGAGCCGAGCAGCCGATACGCGAGGTTGATCAACTGCCGCCGCTCGCTCATGATCACGCTCAACTTCGGATCGCCACCGGTCACTGCCGCCTCCTCGGGTCATCGTCTCTCGAAGTACCGACACCACAGCCTCCCGGATTGTGAGGTCCGCACTCGAACTGGCCGGTTTCGGTCAAAGCTGTTCACGTATGTGAATATGGTTCACACCTGTGCGCATGGTGGTCTACCTTCGGGCGAGAGCTGTTGAATCCTCCCGCTCTAAGGAGCCGTTCATGTCGCCACCTGCTGGGATCCGTTTAGTGGCAGTGCTGTTGTTGGGATGTTTGCTGACCGGGCTGGCGGTGCAGCAGGCTCAGGCCGCCCCTGCCCCGTTGCAGATCTATCCGGTGCAGTCGATCTACGCCGCCTCGCCCGACTACCGGTTGACGGTGAACGGGCAGAGCGTTCCCGTCAGCGACTTCCCGGGGTATGACATCGCCCAGCTCGCCATGGGTGGTAGGGAGGCGACGATCACGGTGACGAAGGTGAACAACACCGCGATCGGGTCGTACTCGATCAGTCCGGCGAAGCTCAATCTCAGCGGCTCGGTCAGCGGGGCGAGCCTGACCTTCACGGTGACGCGCGACGAGTACCTGATCGTCAAGCTCGATGGTCGACCCGGCCTGGTGATCGCGATCGACCCGCTCGAGACCAACCGGCCGGCCGACAGCGGTGCCGGGATCTTCAACGTCCGCAATGCGCCGTACAACACCCAGCCGGGCAGCGGCTACTCCACCACCGCCTTCCAGAACGCGCTGAACGACGCCGCCGCCTGGGGTACGGCGAACAACCGCCAAGGCACCGTCTACGTCCCCGCCGGCGTCTGGACGCTCGGCACCATCTACCTCCGCAGCAACCTCGCCCTGTACCTCGCCCCCGGCGCCGTACTCCGCTACACCGGCGAGCGCGCCAACTACGACGTCCACTGGCACAAGGACTCGCAGGGCCGCGACATCACCTGGTTCATCTCCACCCGGTACTCGTCGACCAACATCTCCATCTACGGCCGCGGCACGATCGACGGCAACGGCAAGGCATCCCTTGCCCCGAGCAACCTCGGCGTCAACCTCCTCACCCCCGTCTACACGACCAACTTCCGGGTCGACGGGATCACCTTCAAGGAGGCGAGCAGCTGGGCGGTGATGCCGATCCGGTCGCAGGACCTGAGCTTCACCAACATCAAACTGTTCAACCGCCTCGACCTCGAACTCGGGGAGAACGACGGGATCGACGTGATGGAGTCCACCGGGGTGACGGTCCGCAACGCGATCGGCATCGGCCTGGACGACCCGTTCAGCACCAAGACCTGGGCCGCGAACACCGACCTGATGAAGAACATCCCGGGCAACCCCCGACCGCTGGACAACGTGCTGTTCGACGACATCGTCAGCTGGACCTTCTGCTACGGGCTCAAGGTCGGTCAGGGGGTGATGCAGAACCAGTCCAACGTCACCTTCCGCAACGCGGTCGTGTACGACGCGGCGGTCGCCATCGGCGTCCACCACAAGTACGGCACCGCGTCGGCCAGCACGATCCGGTTCGAGAACATCGACATCGAACGGCTGTCCTTCACCAACGACAGCAACCGCACCTGGCTGGCGTTGTGGACGGGCGCCGGCGCGAACGGCGTCGGACCGATCACCGGCGTACGGCTCCAGGACATCCGGGTCCGCAACGCCGGTACGACGGCCGCCCGCATCAACGGTCAACCGGGCGCCCAGAACACCGGCGTCGAACTCGTCCGGATCCTGATGCCGGGCTCATCGGCGTACGCGACCACCCTCAACCAGATGAACATCACCAACGTCTCCGAGAACGGCCCGATCACCATCTCCCAGTAAGAAGCAATCAACCGAATCGGCCGCCGGGGCGTCTCAACTTGTAATCACCGAGTTGAGACGTTCTCGGTGTTCGGGGTGATTCGGAAATTCTGGGGGAATTTCATGACTGCGGTACTCGAGGCGCTGACGCCTGTCCACTTGCCGGAAGTGACGCTTCCGGAGCCGCTTCCGTTGGGGCGGCGGGTGTTGAAGCATCCGCGGATGATGCAGAGCCATCGGCTGACGTTGTTCGTGGTGATGTCCAACGTGCTGGTGTTCGGTTGGGGGCTGAGCGGTCACTGGTGGCATTCGGTGCTGAACCTGGCCTTGGTTGCTCAGGTCAACTTCGCGCTGGGGATCGTGGTGCGGCAGCAGTTCTTCGTGAATCTGCTGTCCCAATTGGTTATGAAGGTGCCGAAGTCGTGGCCGTTGCGGCTGCGGTGGGCGCTGGCGAAGGGGTATCACCTGGGCGGGCTGCACGTGGGTGGCGCCGTCTGCGGGACGTTGTGGTTCTTCGCGCTGACCGTGGTCGCGACCGGGCAGGTGGGGTTGGGGCTGCTTGTCGTGTACTACGTGCAGGCGCTCCTGCTGCTGGCAATCGTGATGACGTCCCGGCCCTCGATGCGGGCCAAGCGGCACGACCTGTTCGAGCGGATTCACCGCTTCGGCGGGTGGGCATTGTCGACGCTGTTCTGGATCGGGGCCCTGCTGCTCGTGAACGAACGACGCTCGGCGGCCGGCTCAGGGTCTCTGTTGGCGGCGTTGGCCGGTACGCCGACGGTGTGGGTGCTCGCGTTGACGACGATCAGCTCACTGGTTCCGTGGATGTTGCTGCGGCGGATCCCGATCGACGTCATCCGGCCGTCGTCGCATGTGGCGCTGGTGAGCGCCGGGCGCAGTCGCCCGATGGCCGGCTCGACGCGTTCGATCTCCCGGCATCCGCTGCGGCAGTGGCACAGCTTCGCGGTGATCCCGACGCCGGGTGCGCCGGGGTTCCGGATGGCGGTGTCGCGGGCGGGCGACTGGACAGGAGACTTCATCGACAATCCCCCGTCGCATGTCTGGGTCCGCGGCGTCGCCACAGCCGGGATGGCCAACTACGGAACGGTTTTCAGGCGAGTCGTGTACGTCGTGACGGGGAGCGGCATCGGGCCGGTGCTGGCCCACGTGCTGGCGGCCCGGGTTCCCCACAAGCTGGTGTGGGTGACGCGTGATCCGGTCAAGACGTATGGACAGGCGCTGGTCGACGAGATCCTCACCGCTCAGCCGGACACGCTCATCTGGGACACCGACGCCTACGGTAAGCCGGACATGGTGAAGCTGGCGTATTCGGAGTACAAGTCCTCCGGCGCCGAAGCCGTCATCTGCGTCTCCAACAAGAAGCTGACCTGGAAGGTCGTCCACGGCATGGAGCGACTGGGAATCCCCGCTCTAGGCCCGATCTGGGACTCCTGACCGAAACTGACGAGGCGGGTGCTGGAGAAAGGAAGGCGTCGGCGTGGCACGGCGGGGATGGTGTGGGGCGGGCATGATGGGTGTTCGGCACACCTGGATTGGGGACAGCATGGGGTCCGATAGCTGGTCGTTCGAGGATGATCGCGGGGATCAGGTCGAGGTGGCGAGTCGGCCGACGCGGGTGTTGGCTTATGCACAGGCGGCCCAAACGCTGGCGGGGCTGGGAGTGCCGGTCGTCGGGTACTTCGGGTCGCAGCATCACGCTGATGCCGGGGCGCAGCCCGCGGTGGGTCTGGACGTGCCGAGTATCGGCTCCGGTGACGCTGTCGACGACGAGCTGATCGCGACGCTGCAGCCTGATCTCGTGGTCGGGGTCAGTTATGCGGGTGAGGTGTACGGGCTGTCCGAAGGTGTCGCGGCGAAGCTGGGTGAGCTCGCGCCGATCCTGCTGATCCGGATCGCCGGCGAGCCGGGGCTCGAGACGATCATCGGGCGCTTTCATCAACTGGCTGGGGCTTTGACGGACGGTTTGGAGGTTGCGGACGACGAGGCGGTACTGACGGAGGCGCTCGGGCGGTTGAGTGCTGCCGTTGGCGAGCGGCCCGGCGTACGGGTGACTGCTCTGTCCGGTGGTACTCCGACGGACGCGTACGTGGCCAATCCGGCGTACTGGCCGGGGCTGCGGCTGCTGGCTGATACGGGTCTGCCGTTCACGCCGACTCCGGCGAAGGGCGGCTGGGAAGTGGTGAAGTGGACCGACCTCGCGGGCAGCCATCCCGCGGACATCCTGCTGTACGACCAACGGCCCAACTCGCTCGGTGCTGATCAGCTGGCGGACATCCCGGCTTGGTCGGAGCAGTCGGCTGTGCGCGGCAGCCAGGTGCTGCCGTGGAACCCGGAGCCGCCGCTGACCTTCGGAGCAACCGCAGCATCCGTCGACGCACTGACCGCGGCAATCACCGCCAACAACTAGCGGGTGCCGAAGCGTTGTTCGATGGAGTCGAGTAGCGCTTCGACCTGGCGGTAGGTGGCGGAGCTGTAGGCGCCGATACTGCGTTCGGCACCGAGGGCGTCGCGCATCGCGTCGAGGTAGCGGCGCTGGACGATCATCATCTGCTCGAACGAGTCGGGTCTGGCGTTCCGGAACTGACTACTCCCGGAGACGAGACCCGGAACGATCCGGTCCTTCATCGTGGTGACCAGTTCCGGGTCGAGCCGCTCACCGCCGATGGTCTGCTCCTCCAGCGGTCCGAGGGTGTCGATCGCACCTTCGCCCACTCGCCGGAGCAGGGATTGGACGGAGTCGCGCTTGTCCTCGGCGCTCTCGGCGGCGAAGCTCATCCGCCCGATCACCATCGGCAGCGTGAGCCCGAACAGTACGAGCGTGATGAGCGCGACCAGGAACGCCGCGAGTACGACGGTGTCGACCTGCGGAGTACCGCCCGGGATCGTCTGAACAGCGGCCACCGTGACGACGCCGCGCATCCCGGCCCAGCCGACGACGACGAAGCCGCGTCCGGTGATCGGCTCCCGCTCCTCGAACTCAACATCCGCCCGGCCACGCGCGAGCCGCCGACGGGCCCACGCCAGCCGGTTCTCCTCCCGCTGGCCCTCCGGAGTCATCGAATCGAGCTTCTCCTCGAACTGGCCAAGCTGAACGCGGGTCTTCTTATTGCGGTCGTGCCGCCCGAACCGCTCGCGCAGCGCCGGCCAGGCCAGCCCGGCGAACCTGAGGACGATCAACAGCCCGACGACGAGGAGTACGAGGCCGGTGATCTCAGCCGTCGTGGTCTCGGCCCGAGCGGCGTCCACGAGCTCGGGGAGTTGGTAGCCCATGGCAAGGAAAACGGCGCTCTCGAGGATGAAGCTGATCGTCGTCCAGGTGGTGGCCTGGGTCTGCCGATCACGGGCACTGAACCGCTTGCTGCCCAGGGCACCGGTCAGCAGCCCGGCCATCACCACGGCCAGTACGCCGGAAGCGTGCACCTCCTCGGCTGGGAAGTACGCGAGGAAAGGGACCGCGAAGGAGATCGTCGTGTTGAGCACCGGGTCGTCGAGGCGCTGACGCAGCAACGCGGTCAGCCAGCCGACCACCAAGCCGATCAGCACGGCTCCGAGAACCGCCCAGCCGAAGTCGAGGACCGTATGCCCGAAGCTGAACCCGGACGACGCGGCGATCGCGGCGATGGCTGTCCGGAGTACGACGAGAGCGGACGCGTCGTTGACCAGGCTCTCCCCCTCGAGCACCGTCATCAGCCGCGGCGGCAGCCCGATCCGGTGCCCGATCGCTGTCGCCGCGACCGCATCGGTCGGACTCACGACGGCCCCGAGCGCCGTGGCCAGCGCGAAGGAGATCTCGGGGAACAAGGCATGCACCAGCGCGCCGATGGCCAGCGCCGAGACGATCACCATCACCACCGACTGCCAGGCGATCAGGGATACGTTCCGCCGTACGTCGAGCACCGGCAACTGAACGGCCGACGAGTACAGCAAGGGCGGCAGCACCCCGGCCAGGATGAGTTCCGGCTCGACGTGGATGGTCGGCGTACCGGGCAGATAGCTCGCCCCGATCCCCAGCCCCACCAACAACAACGGCGCCGCCACGCCCGTACGCCGCGCGAACACCGAGGCCGTGATCATGATCGCCAGGCCGGCACCGGCCACGAGCAGAAACTGATGGTCCACGCGACGGGAGTCTAGGTCCCGCCAATCCCCAACCCCTGCATTGCAGTCGTCTACAAGTGCGGCAGCTGAAGGGCGAACCAGGCGGTCATTCTGACGTCGGGATCGTCGAGGGAGTCGCCTAACTGGTGCTCGATCTGGGCCAGCCGGTTCCGGACCGTGTTGCGATGCAGACCTAGCTCGTCCGCCGTCTTCAGGTGCGAACCGTGGTGGCGGAGGTAAGACCGCAGAGTCTCGAGCTGCCCTGCGGTCAAGCTGCCTAGGTAGGAGGCGGCGAAGGCGGCTGCCGTGGTCCGATCAACGAGAGCGCTGAGCCCCTCGTCGACGATCCGGTCCCAACGAACGACAGGTCTCGCATCAGAAGCCCGAGCCAGAGCCTGTACCGCGGTACTGCGGCTCCCCGCGATCTCACCGGGAGCCGCCACACCGCCTACCCCCACAAACAACCCCAACTCAGCCAACTCAGACGCAATACGCCCAGCAGCCGAAGCCGAAGCAACCACGAAGAGATCGCCGCCCAGACGCACCGCCAGAGTCCCGCAAGCCCCGGCTCCGCCGTCGGCACGAGGCCCGGCTCCGCCGTCGGCGCTTTCCGCCTCGGCCAGGGTTAGGGCGTCTTCGATTGCTTCTGCGGGGCCTCGGGCGGCGAGGAGTTGGAGGTGGGTGGGGAAGGCGTTGCGGTCCAGTAGTAGTTGGGCTGTGCGGTGGTCGCCAGCTAGGAGTAGATCGAAGGCTCGGATGGCGACGCGGCGGCGGTCTTCTAGCTGTTGGTGTTGTTGCTCGGAGACCAGGGCGAGTAGGGCTGCCGCGGTGGCGACGGCTCGGCGTTGGGGTTCGGTGGGACGGGTGGGGGTGGCTGTGACTAGGTAGCTGTCGGGGCGTTGGTTCAGGCCGATCGGCTGGATGATGACCATCTGTCCGGGGGTGCTCAAGGTCAGCGCGGCGAGCATGCCGCGGGAGCGGATCGCCTTCAGTTGTTCGCGGATCTCGGTCAGGTGCAGGTCGCCGGGTGAGCCTGCTAGCAGTTGGCCGGCCGGGGTGAAGAGGCAGGCGACGCCGGTGGTGGACTTGGCGAGCTGGCGCAGGATCGCCGACGAGGGGTCGGGGCCAGCGGCCGCAGCGGTCAGTCGGCGTTGTAGGTCGAGCGCGGTGCGGGCCGCACGCTCTTCGGCTTGTTCCAGCAGACCGGCCGTACGCCGGCTGATCGCCACGAACGCCGTCAGCCGCGGCACCTCCAGCAGATTGACCCCGAGCTCCTCGCAAGCCCGTACCAGTCCCCGGGGCGGTGTCCGATGGGTCAGCCCGGTCCCGATCCCGAGACCAGCGACTCCCGCCTCCCGGAGCCGAGTGACATACCCAGTCCACTCACGACGCCAACCCGCCGTCGCCAACCCCGTGGTGAGCAGCAGCTCCCCACCCTCCAGGAACGGAGTGGGATCGACCAGCTCACTGGTCGCCACCCACCGCACCGGCGCCTCCGGCCGGGGCAAGTGGACCTCCTTCAGGTCCAGCCCCTGCTCAGCCAGTACTGCGGTCAGCGGGATCATGATGGCAGTTTTGCACAATCGAGCCCGAAAGATTGTGCAGATAAGGCATCGCTAACCACCCGCCGAGCAGCGCACCGTGTTCTACATGCCGAACCTCCCCCAGGAACGTCGCCTGCTCACGGCCATCCCCGGTCCCCGCTCCCGCGACCTGCAGATCCGGAAGACCGCCGCCGTAGCCCAGGGCGTCGGGACGATCATGCCCGTCTACGCCGCCGCGGCGGGTGGCGGCGTCGTCGTCGACGTAGACGGCAACTCCCTGATTGACTTCGGCTCCGGCATCGCCGTCACCACGGTCGGCAATAGCGCGCCCGCCCTGGTCGCCGCGGTCCAAGACCAGCTGGCCGCCTTCACCCACACCTGCTTCATGGTCACCCCGTACGACGGTTACGTCCGTGTCGCCGAAGCGCTCAACCGGATCACCCCCGGCGACCACGCCAAGCGCACGGCTCTGTTCAACTCCGGCGCCGAAGCAGTCGAGAACGCGGTGAAGATCGCCCGCGCGTACACCGGCAAGCAGGCCGTGGTCGCCTTCGACCACGCCTACCACGGCCGGACCAACCTGACGATGGCGATGACCGCGAAGAACCAGCCCTACAAGAGCGGCTTCGGCCCCTTCGCCGGCGAGGTCTACCGCGCCCCCATGTCGTACCCCTTCCGCGATCAGGACACAGACGGATCGGCGGCAGCGCGGCGGGCGATCGAGGTGATCGAGAAGCAGGTCGGCAGCGAGAACCTCGCGGCCGTGGTGATCGAGCCGATCCAGGGCGAGGGCGGATTCGTCGTACCGGCAGCGGGCTTCCTCCCGGCGCTGGCGGCGTGGTGCCGGGATCACGACGTGGTGTTCGTCGCCGACGAGGTGCAGACCGGGTTCGCCCGGACCGGCGACCTGTTCGCCTGTGAGCACGAAGGGGTCGTACCCGACCTGATCGTGACCGCGAAGGGCATCGCGGGCGGGCTGCCGTTGTCGGCCGTGACCGGTCGGGCCGAGATCATGGACGCTCCTCACGTCGGTGGCCTCGGCGGGACCTACGGCGGCAACCCGCTCGCCTGCGCGGCTGCCCTCGCCGTCATCGAGCTGATCGAGACCGACGGACTCGTCGACCGTGCTCGCGCCAGCGGCAACCTGATGATCGAGCGCCTCAAGAAGACCCAGGCGGTCGACGATCGGATCGGCGACGTCCGCGGCCGGGGCGCGATGCTCGCGGTCGAACTCGTAGTACCGGGAACCACCGAACCCGACGCCGACCTGACTCGCCGCGTCGCGACCGCAGCCCATGCCAAGGGGCTGATCGTGCTGACGTGCGGGACGTTCGGCAACGTACTGCGCTTCCTGCCGCCACTGTCGATCCCCGACCACCTGCTGATCGAAGGCCTCGACCTCCTCGACACCATTCTGGAGGAGTCCCGGTGACGTCCTTCGCCGTCTACAACCCCGCCACTGAAGCCGTCATCGCCGAGGTCCCGAACGGTACCGCAGCGGACGCGACCGCAGCCGTCGACGCCGCCGCGAAGGCCTTCCCCGACTGGGCTGCCACCGCACCCCGAGTCAGGGCCGAGGTACTCCGAAAAGCCTACGAACTCATCATCGCGGACACCGACAACCTGGCAGCCCTGATCACCGCCGAGAACGGCAAACCCGAAGCGGACGCCCGGGCCGAGGTCGCCTACTCCGCCGAATTCTTCCGCTGGTTCTCCGAGGAGGCCGTCCGCACCGACGGCAGCTACGGCTCCTCCCCCGCCGGTGGCACCCGCACGATCGTCACCCACCAGCCGGTCGGCATCGCAGCCCTCGTCACCCCCTGGAACTTCCCAGCCGCGATGGCAACCCGCAAGATCGCCCCTGCCCTAGCCGCCGGCTGCACGGTCGTACTGAAGCCCGCCTCCGAAACCCCGCTGACCGCCCTGGCGATCGCCGACCTGCTGACAGCGGCCGGCGTCCCCGAAGGCGTCGTCAACGTCGTCACCACCGACTCGCCGGGCGAGGTGGTCACCACCTGGCTGGAGGACGACCGGATCCGCAAGCTCTCCTTCACCGGCTCGACCCGGGTCGGCCACACCCTGCTCAGGCAGGCGGCCGACCGCGTTCTCAACACCAGCATGGAACTCGGCGGCAACGCACCCTTCGTCGTCACCGCCGACGCCGACCTGGACGCCGCCGTCGCGGGCGCGATGATCGCGAAGTTCCGCAACGGCGGCCAGGCCTGCACCGCGGCGAACCGCTTCTTCGTCCATGCCGATGTCCTCGACGATTTCGTCGCGAAGTTCGGCGCAGCGATCGACAAGCTCGAGGTCGCCCCGCTGATCAGCGCGAAGGCCGTCACCGGAGTCAGCGGACTCGTCGACGATGCAGTCGCCGACGGTGCCCGGATCACCAACACCGGTCCGGTACCGGCCGAGGGCTGGTACTACCCCGCGACTCTGCTCGTCGACGTCGAGCCCGACTTCCGGATCGTCCGCGAGGAGATCTTCGGCCCGGTCGCGCCGATCGTCAGCTGGCGCGACGAACAGGAGATGCTTGCCCAGGTCAACGATTCCGAGTACGGCCTGGCCGCCTACGTCTACGCCGGCCGGCTCCAGCCCGCCCTGCGGATCGCCGAGTCGATCGAGGCCGGCATGGTCGGCGTCAACCGCGGCGTCGTCTCCGACCCGGCCGCTCCGTTCGGCGGCTTCAAGCAAAGCGGACTGGGCCGCGAGGGAGCCCGCGACGGCCTCCGCGAGTTCCAGGAAACCCAGTTCTTCTCCGTCGACTGGATCTAGCACCGGTCACACGGCCGCGAGGCAACCCACCTGAGGGGTCAACCCCTGAGCTGGGCAGCAGGTATGGGAGTCCGTGCATACCTAACTCGGCCGGAAAGCGATTACCCTCGGCGTGTCGGGGCGGCCCCGGGAGTTGTGCGTGCGTGGCGGTGCATCGCCTGAGTCTGGTGAATCTTCACTGTCACCTGACATCCGACAGTCCGGTCCAGTACGTTGCAGCGGTGGCGACGGTCGAAGTACTGGACAGCTGGATGTACTACGAGGAGGTCGGCAGCGGTGAGCCGATCGTCTTCCTGCACGGCAATCCCACCTCGTCGTACCTGTGGCGCAACGTTCTCGGACCGGTCGCCGAGTACGGCCGCCGGTGCATCGCTCCGGACCTGATCGGCATGGGCCGGTCAGGCCGGCCCGGTCTGGAGTACCGGCTCGCCGATCACATCGCGTACCTCGACGGTTTTCTCGACGCACTCACCCTCGACGATGTCATCCTGGTCGGCCACGACTGGGGTGCGGTGCTTGCGCTGGACCAACTGCGCCGCCGGCCGGACCGGGTCCGTGGCGTCGCGTTCCTCGAGGGGCATATCCATCCGATCAATCGCTGGGCGGACTTCGACGAAGGCAGCCGTCAGTTGTTCCAGCGTCTGCGGGATCCGGAGCTGGCCGGACCACTCATCCTGGAACAGAACTTCTTCATCGAGACAGTCCTCCCGTCGGGGATTCTCCGCACCCTGACCGCTGAGGAACTGGATGCGTACCGCGCGCCGTTCGCCAACCCGCTGGACCGCCGCACCATGCTCGCCTGGCCCCGCGAGATCCCGATCGAGGGCGAACCTGCCGACGTCGCCGAACTCGTCCGCGCCAACCAGACCGTCATCACGGACCCCGCCGTTCGCAAGCTCCTCATCCACGCGACCCCGGGCGCTGTCATCGGCCCCACCGAGGTCGAACGGTGCCGGACCAATGGCCAGAACCTGACCATCGCCGACATCGGACCGGGCATCCACTTCCTACCGGAGGACCGTCCCGCCGAGATCGCCACAGCCCTCACCGACTGGCTGGAGCAGTAGCCCTCAGATCCGGCTTGCTAGCCGATGGCTGCTCGGATTGCGGGGACGACCTCTTGGGACCAGCGGGTGAGGGTGGTTTCGAAGGGGTCGGAGCCTCGTGGGAAGAGGATGAAGCCGGCCGCGCCATGGTCCAGTACGGCTCCGGTCAACTCCTCCACCCATTGGGCCGGGGAGCCGCCGATCCAGCGACCGTCCTCGTCGCGGACGCGGGCCAGCGGCTGGGCGGTGATCTGGCCGGGGAAGTTGTAGATGGTGGCCACGTCAGAGGGTTTGCGGCCGACCGACAGGGCCGCCTCGTCGATGATCGGGCGGGCCTGGCGGTAGCGCTCACTGAGCCAGTCGGCTGCGTGGCCAGGGATCCAGCCGTCCGCCTGGCGGCCGGTCGCGGCCAACGACTTGGGTCCGTTGGAGCCGGTCCAGATCGGCGGCGCCGGTACCTGGGAGGGCGCGAGCGCGGTCACGCCGTAGTACGGGTCGGTGATCGCGGGACCGCCGCCGGAGAGTTTGCGGACCAGGATCATCGCCTGCTCGAACGCCTCCACCGCCTCGGCCGGGCGGACCCTGGGCACACCCATCGTCTCGATCCTGTCCCACGCGCCGCCGGCACCCAGGCCGAGTACGAACCGGCCACCGGAGATTGCGGTCAGCGAGGACGCCGTGCGGGCGAGCACCGGCGCCGGACGCAGCGGGAGGTTGGTGACGTTGGCGAGCCCGGAGATCCGGGTGGTCCGGCCGAGTACGAAGGCGAGCGTCGCGTAGGGATCGAGGAGCTGCGGCAGGTAGGGGTGGTCCGAGAGCGAGAAGAGGTCGAGCCCGTCGCGGTCGGCCTGCTCGGCCAACCGCAGGATCTCCGGCACCTCACGGAGATGATCGGGAGAGCCATACCCGAAGCGCACGTTCATCGTCTGCCTCCTAAATAGTTCGAACACCTAAATACTAGGCCTCCTAACTATCAGAACCCCAAACTGTCCGCAGGTCGGACTACAGTGGTGGCGTGGCGACGACGACAACGAGGCACTCGGAGCTGGTCGGCTCCCTGGTGCAACTGATGCACGTCCTCCAGGACCTGTACGCCGAAACGAGCCGCCCACTGGGCCTCACCCCGCAGCAGGCCCACCTACTGTGCGTCCTGCTCGCCGGGCCCCAGGGCATGACCGACCTGAGCCGCATCATGTCCATCGAACGCTCCAGCCTCACCAGCATGGTCGACCGACTGGAACGCCGCGCCCTACTGGCCCGCAACCCGCACCCCACCGACCGCCGCGCCAGCCAGATCGCCCTCACCCCCGACGGTCACGCCCTCGCCGCCGAAGCCCACACCGCCTTCACCGACCGAGTGGAAGCCCTGACCACCGGCCTCTCCGCCAAAACCCGCGAAACCCTCACCGCGGCGGTCACCCACATCACTGCCTAGACAGTTCAGATCTGGCCGGCGAGGTTGCCGGCAGCTTCGACCGCGATCTCGATGGCTCGGGTGGCGAGTGGTGAATGGGTGCGCTCGGCCGGCCAGTGCAGGAACATCTCGCGGGATGGCTCTGGCTCTAGCCGGTGAATGCTGAGCTGGTTGTCTGCCGCGGCATCGGATCCATGCAGGGCCAGCCACGGAAGTACGGCCGACCCGATGCCCGCCCGGACCATCGACAAGATGGTTTCGTGGCCGCCGGTACGGAACACGACTCGCGGCCGCGCACCGTACTCGGCGAGCGTCCGCTCCAACCATCGCTGGTGAAAGGTGAGCGGCCACGCGACCATCGGCGCTCCATCGAGCAGCTCCGCGCGTACAGGCCCATCGGGGAACTGGCCGGCGCCGGCCACCAGCAGGTACGGCTCGTCGAGCAGCTTCACATGCTCGACGTCGCCTTCGATCCGGCCGTCATGGAACAGCAGATCGAGATCCCCGATCTTCGGATCCTCGGGCTCGACCTCGGACAACCTGATATCGCAGCCCGGATGCTCATCCAGCAACTGACGCACCACCGCCGGGAGGATCAGGTTCGACACGCTCTGGAAGGTCCCGATGTCGATCCGCCCACTGCCTGCCCGAAACCGATCGACCGCATCGGCCAGCGCCTCCGACCTCGTCAGCAGCTCGCGCCCGTGACTCAGCACCACCTCACCAAGCGGAGTCAGCCGCACCGCCCGAGGCCCACCCGGCCGATCGAAGACAGCCCCGCCGAGCGCCCGCTCCAGCGCCGCGATCTGCTGACTCACCGAGGACTGGGTGTAGCCGAGCCGGACAGCCGCCCGCCCGAACGTCCCTTCCTCGGCGATGGCAGCCATCGCGCGCAAATGCCGCAGCTCGAGGTCGATCACGACCAATCATAACCGTAGGCGATTGCCTTGATCGATAATCATCGCTTTTCTCGATCACCTGGCACCTCTAGCGTCGTTCCCAGGAGATCGACTCAGCGAATGGAGCACACCGATGACCGCAATGACCGACACCGAATGGCGATCCTTCGTCACCGCGGGAACCAAGCTCGCCCACGTAGCCCTCGCCCGCCCCGACGGCCGCCCGCACGTCACCCCGATCTGCTTCATCCTCGACGGCGACGAACTCGCCTTCGCCCTCTCGCCCGGCAGCGTCAAAGGCGAACTCCTGGCCGGCGACTCCCGCATCGCCGCCTGCATCAGCGACGACCAGCAGCCTTACAGCTTCGTCACCCTCGAAGGCCAGGCCCGAATCTCCGCCGACCCGGCCGACATCAAGTCCGTCGCCACCGGCATCGCAGACCGCTACTACCCCACCCATCCCGCCGACGCGCTCGCCGAAACCTTCACAGAACAAGGCTTCACCGCAGTCCACATCACCGTCACCAAGGTCATCGCCCAATCCAACCTCGGCTGACGGCCCCGATGGACGGTCTACGCCCGTACCCTTTCGAACCTGCGACATCCCGACCTCTCAAGGTCTTGGGCTCACCTCGGCGGTGATGCCGTGCAGCAGGCCGGTGACCTGGCCGATCTCGATCAGGTAGCCGTCCGGATCGCGGAGATAACACCGCAACTCCGCCCCGCGATCCAACGGCTCGGTGAGAAACTGCGCGCCTTTCGCGCGAGCCTCGGCATAGAAGGCCGCGATATCAGCAACCCGCACATTGAGAAACGCCGACACCGGATCCCCGGCCTCGGGCGCGGTCAACGTGACCCCCGGCTTGTCCGGCGTCGGCCCACCACCGGGATTCAAGATGATCCAGGTGTTGGCGACCTGCACCAGCGCCGGATTCTCCTCCAGTACCACGCGCCCGCCGAAGATGTCCGCGTAGAACTCCCGCGACACCTTCACAACCCGCACAGTCAGAAACTGCGTCACCACCAACCCACGCTCCGGCGCAGGAAACCCGTCTTGATCCGCCACCATCAGTCTCCGAACCCTCGTCGAGTAACACCCTCAACGCAAAGACAACACAGCCACCCCACCTGTGACAGCCGCCCACCACGTGCACCGGAGTTGGCTCAGGAGATGGAGATGGTTGTGGGGTGGGAGCGGAGGATGAGGTGGAGGGAGCTGTGGATGGCTAGGCCGCCGAGGGAGGCGAGGGCTCGGAAGGTGAGGGTCAGGTCGACGACCGCCGGTACGCCGAAGCGCACCCGGAACCCACCGTCCTGCCGAGGTTGGCCGCTCAACTCATGCACCGGAAGATCCAGCTCGACGCTCCGCACCGGCTCGGCGTCGATCACTAGCCGGCCGGTCACGTACCCCGTGTTGACGATCGGGAACTCGATCGTGTGCCACTCACCGATCGACAGGCTGGCTACCCGGTTCCCGGTCCGGGCCGCATTGACCCGCGCCTCCGGATTGATCGTCACCGAGATCGGCGCCGTCGTCTCGACCGGCCCACAACAGCCGGCCGCCTCCCCGTGCACCATCAGTCCACCTCACATTCGCCGAGCCGCACCAAATAGATAGCCTGCGCAGCGTCGTAGGCCTCCCGAGCCGCCGACCGCTCGTCCTCGCGAATGAACCCCGACTTCGCCTTCCACAACGCGTCGACCGAGTCATGCAACCACTGCGCACTCCGCCGTGACGCCCGGATCGGCAGCCCGCCGATCTCGACGAAGATCGGCTGCGTGTGCACACTGCGCAGAATCCGCAGCGCAACCCAGGACGACCGCTCAAGCTCCACCGAGAACTCGACCGCCTGTTCATTGCCATCAGCAAGCAATTCCTGCGACCCAACCGATACGCCGTTCACCAGCACCTCGACCAGCACAGTGCGGGACCGCCCGATCCGCGACCGCTCCAGATGCCAGCCGACCGGCGCGGAGTACACCGGCTGCCCAGCCGCCGGCAACTCCGGCGGCTCCTCAGGCAACCAGGCAGCAACAGTCGCGCTCACCCGAACCGGCCCCGGAGCGTCGACCGAATGCTCCCGGGAGACATCGCCATCGACGGCGAAGTCGTAGACATGACTGCGCCCGTCACCGAAGTACGACGCACCGTCCTTCAACCCACCGAGCCACGCCTCCAAAGCCTGCTCACCAGCAGGCGCCTCAGCCAGCCGGACATACGTCCGCCCAACTCCCGGCCCGTCGTCGTAGATACAGGGATAGTCCGTCTCGCCAAGCATCAGCGTGCGATACCCGACGCTCAACAGGTGGTACCAAATGTTGAGTTCAGCGGCAGGCGAAAACTCAGCACCACATTGGAAATCAGCGGCGCCAAGCGGCACATCGACGATGATCTCGTTGGACCCGATCGACTGAAACCCAGGGATGACGTAGTTCGGCAACTCGTCGGTCTCCACCGACAGGCCGAGCCCGCAATGCGCATACCCGACCAGCGCGTTCTGCTCATGCCCCCAGCGCATCACCGGCAGATTCCACGACGGCCAATCCTCGATCACCGACGTACCCGGGTAGTCCTGATCGGTGAGCCCGAGCAGAATGACATGCCCCGAATGGCTGGACGGAAATCCCGACACCTCGAGGTCGTACCGGAGCAGGCTCTCCCGATCGCGATCAGTGTCCTGCGGATCCCACGTCATTCCCTGCGCCTGCTGCATCGCCGGGTATTCGAGTTCAGCACGCGGGCTGATCGACACCCCACTGAAAAACTGCTTCTGGTGGTAATAACACGGCCCCCAGGTGAGCACGCTCCCCATCCAGAGCCCCTCGCCCCGAACATGCCGAATCATCGTCTCCGGCGTAACCCCCTCCGACGGCACGCTGTAATGCGAGCACCCACCCGCATGAATATGCGGATCACCCGAGTAATACCCGCGCGCCGCCGGATCAGCCCACCGATCAAGCTCGATCGAAACCGCTTCGCTCTCGGCCGACAGCTCGACCTCGACCCGAACCTCCCGGTACTCCGGACCGCGCCGAGCCGAGATCTCGTACTCCCCCGCCGGCAGCGCAATCACCTCACCGGTCGCCCGGTACACATGCTCGTGGAAGAACATGTCCGGCGCCAACCGCATCGCCTTCGACGGATAAGCCCGCCGCTGCGAATCCAGCACGGTCAACGCCGCCACCGTGCTACTCCCATCCGGCTCCCTGATATCGAACCGGATATCGCGAGCGGGCAGACAGTCGAAATCGAACTTCGCCGCAAACTGCCGGCTCTCGAACACCGTCCGCTTCCAGGCTTTCGAAACCGGCGACCGGGTCAGACTCTCCGTCGCCTCCTCCACCGCCAGCAGAAACGTCAACTCACCGCTCTGCGTACCGCCATCCCGGCTGTACAAACTGATGACCTTGTACTCCGCGTCGACCCCGGCCACATCAGTCGGCCCCGCAAGCTTCACCTCCAGCCAGCTCCGCTCGATCCGCGGCACGACGGTCAACGTGTCGGCCAACGTGATCCGTCCTGCATGGCTCTGATAATCGACCAACCCGAGCACCGAATTCGACGGCGCCGACAAATCCCCCAACAACCGATGCGGATTCACCACCCGCACCAGAAAACTCCGCCACCCATGCTGAACAAGCCGCGGCGCCGCGGCACCCGGAGTGGCCGCGGTCAGTCCCTGCTCATCAATCACCACCTCGGCCAGCACGTAGGGCCGGAGCAGTTCTTCCACCTTGCCGGACTTGACGACGTCGCTCTGCGTGTCGTCAACCAGCTTCGCCAATTGGCCGGTCAGTTCATCGGGTAGCGGTTCACCGATATCACGAAGCTTCTCAACAGCTCGAGTCGCGGACGCCAGCAGTGGTTGGAACACAGGACCTCCCAGTCGCAGACCACCTCCGACCTTAGCCACCCCGGCCCAAACTGGCTCCCGGTTTTCGCCGTCCCTTACTCAGGCGCGGTTGCCACCACCGATCTCGTGAGTGCGGGCTTCGCGCAGGCAGCGCAGGTGGACCGCTGCCCAGGTCCGGTACGGACGCCAGTTCTCCGACACCTCCGCGACGGTCCGGCCGGCGCCGTACCGGAAGGTGATCTCCTCGTCGAGCCGCCGCTCGTTCTGCGGGATCGCGTCCGGCGCATTGGCGCCACGGAGTACCACCAACTCAGCGGCGAACGGACCCAGCCCCTTCACCTCCCGCACCGTACTGATGGCCTCTTCGACCGGCATCGCACGGAGGACATCACCATCGAGCCGACCATCCAACGCGGCCTCGGCGACGGCGTGCAGGTACTCGGTCTTGCGGCCGGGCAGCTCGAGGTCGAGCGCGCGCAACTGCGCCGGTGCAGGAAACGCACAACCCTGGCCGTACTCACGTACCAGCTCTTCGCGAAGCGTTGCCGCTTGCACGATCCGAATCCGCTGCGACAACACGGCCCAAGCGGCAGCTTCGTACGGCGAATGGAACCCACAGGGCCGCAGCCCCGGCAACTGCTTCTGCGCATCAGCGATGACTTCGTCACGCGAACCGACCTCGGCCCACCCGCGCCCATCGACATCCAGCGACAGGAACCGGCCGGCCTGAGCCGCCGCCCGCTCGAGATCGCCATCCCCCTCGACGACGATCCGCGCCGCGCTGCCGTGCTGAGTCACCCGCACCTCAGCCCTGCTCCAGTCACCCTCGACCCGGAACACGGTCCGCATCTCTTGTTGCCCGCCCTGCGCCGGCAACGCGCCCGGCGCGAAACCCCTCCCAAAACTGCTTGCTCGTGGCAAGCAACCACGGCCCGAGGATGTCAACGACCACTTCATGACGCGCCATCATCAGGCCTTGTCATGCAGCACCTGCGCACCTGCGGAGTAAGAAAGTCGGGCCCGGTCACAGTCATCTCGATCTCCGTTTGCATGTCAGTGTGTTGACATCCAAAAAGTATGTCAGGATGTTGACATGAGTCAAGGCGAACAGGTCGGCCCCCTCGACGAGGCGGTGGGCTACGTACTGAAACGAGCAGCCACCGCCCTACGCACAGCCATGGACGCGGCCCTCCGCCCACTGGACCTGACCGTCCCTCAGTACTCCTGCCTGGAAGTGCTCTCCCAACACCCCGGCCTCTCCAACGCAGAACTGGCCCGAGCCGTCTTCGTCACCCGCCAGTCGATGAACCTCGTCCTCCGCGGCCTCCAAGACCGCGGCCTCATCACCCGTCCCACCACAGCCCCCCACGGCCGAGCCCTCCCCACCAAACTCACCCCCGCCGGCCGCAAACAGCTCAAAGCAGCCAGTACGGC
Organism: Kribbella sp. NPDC051718; assembly: GCF_040681515.1. Lineage (NCBI taxonomy): Bacteria > Bacillati > Actinomycetota > Actinomycetes > Propionibacteriales > Kribbellaceae > Kribbella > Kribbella sp. NPDC051718. The sequence goes on from NZ_JBFAYZ010000017.1 coordinate 137,025, forward strand.
CGTACGCGCCGTCGAAGCCCGCATGCTCGAACCCTTCACCGCACCCCAGCAGACCCGCCTCCTGCACGATCTCCGCCTCTGCATCCAGGCCCTGGACTAGCCGGGTTGCCACTACCTAGTGGTACCGTATAGTGGTACTCGGTACCACTAGGTACCGATGGAACGACGAGGATCGGCGATGGATGACCTGACGGAGATGCTGAAGGGCACGCTCGAGGGCTGTGTGCTCGAGATCATCGCCGGCGAAGAGACCTACGGGTACGCCATCACGCGTCAGCTGAACGAGCTCGGCTTCGCCGACGTCGTCGAGGGGACGGTCTACACCATCCTGCTTCGGCTGGAGCGGAACGGGCTCGTCAAGGTGACGAAACGGCCGTCCGGGCAGGGCCCGGCCCGCAAGTTCTATGCGCTCAACGACGCCGGGCGCGAAGAACTCGCGAAGTTCTGGGTGAAGTGGGCCTACGTCACATCACGCATCGAAAAGCTCAAGGAGGGCGGGAGATGAACTTCTGGGAGACCATCACCGGCAGCGATCTCAGCCGGGAGTACAAGGCGTTCGAAGCCCGGGCCGAGGCGTTGCCGACCGACTACCGGGCGGCCTGGGACGAGATCAAGACTCAGCTTGCCCCCTACTCGGACTTCACCGGCCGAAACCTGATGCCGATCCTCGACGGCGCTCTCGGCCTGCTCGAAGAGACAGCGGCCGAGGGCCAGAGCATCTATCAGGTGGTGGGCGACGACATCGTCGGCTTCAGCGCGGCGCTGGCCGGCGGTGAGGGCGCCCGGAACTATCGCGACAAATGGCGCGAGCAGCTGAACAGAAACGTCGCCAAGAAGCTGGCCAGGCTAGGAGACTGACGTGGGCATCCGAGACATCATCGACGGCAAGAAGCAGTGGCGGGCCCACCTGGCGCGGGTCAAGACGCTCCCGCCGGACTACCAGATCGTCTACCAGGAGATTCAGCGGTACCTCTTCAAGGTCGGCCCGATCGACCTGGTCGACGGCCACCTACTCACAAACATCGTCGACTTCTTCGAGGAGGGCGTAGCGGCCGGCAAGGGAGTCATCGACCTCATCGGCCCCGACGTCGCCGCCTTCGCCGACGACCTGGTCAAGGATTCGCCCACCTACGCAGACATCTACCAGAAGTCCATCACCGACAAGTAGCAACATCCTCCTGCGAGAGCGGCATTTCTCCTGCTCCGCGAGGTGTGGAAGCCACCCGAGAAGGCGCCCGGACTCAAAGCAAGCGGCACCACCGCCCACGCCCACCTCGTCCGACACCTCGCCGGCCGACCGATGGTTGCACCCCTAGCTGGCTTCGGCCCACCGGACTGCGGCGGCTCCGCCGCGGAGCCGCCGCCACGACCACAGCCACAGCCACCCGCAACGCCGGGCCCCGACGCAACGCCCACCAACCACGTCAGCCCCGCGACGCCGGGCTCCACGCAACGCTTTCACCAAGCGGGTGACGAAGGAACCCGCGCATCAGGGTGGGCGGGAGCCAGCGAACGCGGACGCGACGCAGGAGCGGACAGCGGAGCCGGCGTGGGGATGCGGACGACAGGCGGTGGCGTCTCTCTGGAGTAGGGAGACGCCACCGCTTGTTGCTGGGTCGGTGCCACCGTCATCTGGTGTCCTGGGCTGGTGGCATCGACCCGGTGATGCCGGGTCGGCGGGATCGTCAGGTCGCCGGCGGCATCAGAACGGTGTGGATCAAAGGGGAGCTTCGGTTATGTGTTGAGGTGGACTACTAGCTGGAGATTGCCGCTGGTGGGCAGGGTGGGGTGGGCGGATCCGCCTTGCGGTTCGATGGTGACGGCGAAGGCGACTTCGGTGGTGACGTCGCCGGTCACCACGGTGGAGGTCAGGGACTTTCCGTCGGTGAGGGCGATGGAGCGGGCGTTGTTCGCGACGTCGATGAGCCACAGCTGGTACGTCGTACGGCCGGTGAGGGGCTTGAGGCCGCGGACGAGTACGACCGCCGCGTCCTGCCGGCTGGACAGAACCACGGTGGCCTGGCCGCCGCCGACGACCGCGCCATGGACGGTACGGGTGTCCGGCTGGGCCAGGATCGTGGCCGCTCTGGTGCTGATTGCCGTCGTCGCCGCATTGTCGCGGTACTGGTCGAGTGCGACCCCTCCACTGGCCGCGATAGCCAAGAACGCGGCAGCAAGAGTCAACGAGCGCCGAAGGGTCCGCGACCGGGCCGGTTTGAACTGAACGACGTCGCCGGTCGCGGCGCGGGGCGTCGGCGGTAGCTGCCGGACCCAACTGGCCGCGGTCATCACCTTGGACTTGAGGCCGGCCGGCGACTGCCTGGCGACGTACACGCTGAGTTTGGTGACTGCCTCGCGCAGATCGTCCACGTCGGTGCCGCAATCGATGCAATGGGCCAGGTGCTGCTCGAAGCCGGCGCGCTCGGCGCCGTCCACCGCGTCCAGGACGTAGGGACCGCTCAGGGCATGTATGTCAGGCGTCGTTGTCACGTGGTGTCGCTTCCCTGGAGCCGTCGCGGTCTGAAGAGGATCTGCCCGTCTCGCATTCCTGTCTGGTAGAGCCGGGACGGTGGTGCCCCTGTGGAGCAGAAGGGCACCACCGCTACAGCTGGTTGGATCAGGCCGCCGGGGGCATCAGGACGGTGTCGATCAGGTAGACCGTGGCGTTGGCGGTCTTCACACCGCCGCAGATGACCTTGGCGTTGTTGACCATCAGGTCGTTGCCCGAACCGGTGACCGTCAGCGAGCCCTTCTCGACGGTGGTCTGCTTACCGACCACAGCCGCCGGGTCGAGCTGACCGGCCACGACGTGGTAGGTCAGGATCTTGCTCAGCAGCGCGCTGTCCGTCTTCAACGTGTTGATCGTCGCGGCCGGGATCTTCGCGAACGCGGAGTCGACCGGCGCGAAGACGGTGAACTCGCCGCCGTTGAGGGTGGAGACCAGGTCGACCTTCGGGTTCAGCTTGCCCGACACGGCGGCGACCAGGGTCTTGAGCAGCGGGTTACCGGAGGCGGCGGTGGCGACCGGTGCGGCGGCCATACCGTCAACCGAACCTGCACCGGTCGGGTTCGCCTTGGCGTAGTCAGCACAACCAGGGCCGACCAGACCGGCCGCGTTGTCGACCGACGGCATCGCCGACGGGGTGTCAACAGAGGTTGAGGTCGAGGTACTGGTCGACGGGCTGCTGCTCGACTTGTCGTCGTCGCTACCACAGGCAACAGTTGCGAAGAGCAACGAAACGGCAGAAGCAGCGAGGGCTACACGCTTGATGGTGTGAGACATGACGATCGTTCTCCTTGAGTGAGGTAACCGGGCCAGCCACTCGCAGCTGACACCACTCATTCGGCACTACCTCGAGGACGGATGGGTCCGTCGGCGACATTTCGATCCCACCCATCCGGAGGACCCTGTTGACCCGAACCAGAGGTGTCCTGTCGAACCTCTCGAGTTGGAGTGACCCCATGTTGACGCTGGCCTTTATCGGATTGGTGGGCGGGCTGATCACCGGGGTCTCCCCTTGTGTCCTGCCGATGCTCCCGATCATCTTCTTCGCCGGTACCGCCGGCAAAACCGACGCCACCCCGACCGCAGCAGCCAAGCGGGGGCGCAAGGCAACCACCGCCGGTACGCCGGACGGCCAACTGCTGGTCGCCGACTCCGCAGACAAGGTGAAGCCGCCCCGCGACTTCCGCCCGTTGAAGATCATCGCGGGCATCGTCGTCAGCTTCAGCGTCTTCACCCTGGCCGGATCGGTGATCCTGTCCGCACTCGGACTCCCCGACAGCTTCCTGCGCTGGGGAGGCCTCACCATCCTCACCCTGGTCGGCCTCGGCCTGATCTTCCCCGCCCTCGGACACTGGATCGAGAAGCCGTTCTACCGGCTGCCCAAGATCAACCGCAACAACAACGGCGCCTTCGTCCTCGGGCTCGGCCTCGGCACCTTGTACGTCCCGTGCGCCGGGCCGGTACTCGCCGCGATCACCGTCGCCGGCGCCACCGGCAACGTCGGCTGGCGGACCGTGGTACTGACCGTCACCTTCGCCATGGGCGCAGCGCTTCCCCTACTGATCTTCGCCTCCGCCGGCTCACGGATCTCCCAGCGGGTCAAGGCCTACCGCGA
>NZ_JBFAYZ010000018.1:0-69836 GCF_040681515.1 Kribbella sp. NPDC051718
GCGCCGATGGTACTGCGACCGGTAGGTCGTGGGAGAGTAGGACGTCGCCGGACATTCACACTGTTAAGGGCCACCCACTCGGGTGGCCCTTAATGCGTTCACAGACCTTTTTGACCTTTGCAGACCCTGCCGGCGCAGGTGTCAGAGGTCGTCGGGGGAGATTCCTACCAGAGCCGCGGCGGCGCAGATGTGGATCGGGGTCAGGTCTGCGGGGGCGACGGGTGCCTGGAGCAGAGTGCCGCGTTCGAATGGGGTCAGGCCGATGTCTATGCCGTGCGCGCCGGCCACCAGGCCGCGGACGTAGGTGAGCCAGCCCATCATCGGGATGCCGCGACGGAAGACGCCGGCGGCTGCTGCCAGTTCGGTGTCGGCGATGCTGGCCCATTCGGGTTCCCAGATCGTGACGACTGCACGGAGCACCTGGGCGAAGCGCTCTGACTGGATCAGGGCGTCCTCGTCACTCCAGTGCAGAGTGAGCTGGTCGGAGACCGTCGTGAGGGTGCCGCCCATGGAGAGATCGAACAGCCAGGGGAGTTCACCGGCGCTCTGCAGGTGCAGGCGGGTGGTACTCGAACCGTTCGAGAGGACCTTCGTGGTCGCCTCGACCATTTCTTGCAGGGGCGTGGAGGCGTCCGCCTCGAGCACGTGGAAACCCCAGCGCTCGTCCTGCGTCCACAGGTGGACCTCCGGGAACGCCACAGCGACCGCGGTCAGGGTGCGCCCGACGCGGAGCGCTCGGTGTTCGACCGATTCGTCTCGGTGAGCCCACTGGGCGCGCAGTAGCCAAGATGCCATCTCACGCCCTCCGATCAGCTGCCGGCTGGACCTGTCCAACGGACGGTACGCCGAACGAGGAGGGGTTGGCCAGAGCTCCGCCTACTCCGTGTGAACAGCGGAACCAGGCCTGAACGCCCATCTGCTGACACGACACCCCTCCAGTGTGAACGAACCACAGGTCACGCCCGACCACCGGGGTCTGTTTTCCGCAGCCTCCCGCCCAAAACCGATCCCTCGGCCGACGCAGAACGCCGGCCGGCCAGACCCCGGACCCGTTCAGCCCACGACTCCGGTTGCTCCGCTGTGGTCGCCCGCCTCGGCATCGGTCGATTGCTTGACCGATTTAGCTGCCTTCCGTCGGCTGACCGGCTTTGCTGCCTTTGCGGGAGCCGGGTCAGCAGTCTCGGTGGTGGAGCCAGCGTCGACGGTCTCAGCTGTAGCGGTTGAGTCGGGTTGCGGGACGTCAGCAGCGTCGAGGGTTTGCTCGGCTAGGTCGAGGGTGGGCCGGGGGCCTCGGTAGGAGTCGAGCCAACCGCGGAGGAGCTCTACCCGGGCGGAGTACTCCTCGTTGCCCTTCACGACCGGTGCCTGGTTGTAGGCCATCGTGTCGGAGGAGCGCCGCAGCTTCACGTAGAGACGGGATGAGGACAGCGCGTAACGCTCCATGTCGTCCTGCAGGGCACCGATGACGGTGATGTTCCGGTCGCGGCCGATCTGCTCGAACAGGGCGACGGCCTCGCGCCGGTGCTGGGAGCCGAGGTTCCGGCCCAGCTCGTCCAGGATCAGGAGCAGCGGACGGTCGCTGCCGCCGGCCAGTGCAGCGGCGCAGACGAGCTTCACTGCCTTCTCGTCCATCTGCGCGGTGTTGCCCTTGACGTTGAACGCCGAGAACGGCCCACCCTCGGACCGACGCCACTTCGGCGTAACCGTCCAGCGCCACGGCTTGTCCGGCTCGGCTGGCGGGTCAGGCTCCGGGTACTCGAGCTTCGCTCCGTAGCCGCCGTACTGCTGGTCGAGCCGGTCGAACTCCGCCGACACCAGTCGCAGCCGCGCCTTGATTCCGTCCGCCAGCGACGAGCGGTGGGCACGCGCAGTGCTCTCCGCTTCGCCGAGTCCCTCGCGGGCCCGCTCCAAAGCTGCATTGCGCTCAGCCCGTTGGCTGGCGATCTGCTGTTGCTGCAGGCTGTCGAACGTCTCGTGCTGCGCGAGGTGGCTTGCCAGCGTCCGTTGCAGGGCCGGTACCAGGGCGACGCGAGCGCCGAGCGTCCCGTTCGACCAGCCGTCGGCGCCGTTGAGGATCTCCCACAGCTCGGACGGGATCTCTTCCCGCGAGCGCGCGTTCGGGAAGCAACGGCGTACGACATCGTCGAGTTGGGTGCAGGCTTGGTGGTTCCAGTCGGCCGTCGTACGGCGCTGAGCCGCGTCATCCGGCAAGGCGACCAGGAACTCAGAGGCCTCCGCGGCGCTGCCGCCCCAGGCGGTGGTCCGGCTGACCAGGTCGAGCCCAGTCTGCTCTTCCAGGAGCACGAGCCGTCGCCCAGCGAGCTCGTCGAGGATGCGGTCGTGATCCCGCCGAGTGGCTTCGAGGTTCTTCAGTCGCTCGTCGCGGACGAGTTGCTGCCCGGCGGCGGCCTCGGCTGATTCCTTGGCTGCTTGCAAGGCGGGCGCGAGGGTCTCGCGATCGGTCTCGTGCTGGTCGTTCGCCTCACGCAGGGCGAGGATCTGCTCTTGTACGTCCGCAGCGGTCCCGAGCGCGCGGGCGGCCGCAGTACGCCGCTCAGCTTGGTCCACTCGTGCGCGAGCCTGCTCCAATGCGGCCGACGCGGCAGACCGTGCCTCGACGGCTGCGTCGAGTCGGCGGCGGGCCGCTTCGATGCGGGCAGTGCGACCGGTAATCGCTTCCTCGAACTGCCCGACGGCGACCACGCCGGCGGGCTCGTCGATGATCTCCTTCGCCGAACGCGCGGCGAGAGCCGCGAAGAACCCGTCCAGCTTGAATCGCTTGTCCGCCGACGCCGGTCCGCCCTTGAAAGCGGCAGCGTCCGGCCGGTTGGCGAGCACGAGCAGGAAGCCCGGATAGCCGGCGTCACTCAGGGCCGACGTTGCGATCGCGACGTCCGACGCGTCGACGACAACGGCTTCCCGGTATGGGGCCAGCCGCGGCTCCCACTCCGCACGGTCGGCCGTCGCGAGCTCGGTGATGTCGGTGAGCGCGCCGCACTCGATGCCGGCGTTCGCCAGCACCTGTTGCTGCGGAGCAGAGACGGTTTGGCCGCTCTCGGCTTCGCGGAGGTCGGCGGTCGCCTGGTCGACGTACGAGCGTGCTGCGTGATCGCGTCCGATGTGCTCCTCGAGGACGGCGCGGGCTTCGTCTTGCTCCTCGGCGGCTGCCGTCAGGTCGCGTCCGTCGGCTGAGCGTCCGGCATCGAGGAGTCTGCGGTGCTCCTGGCCGAGGCGCTCGAGCTGCTCGCGTACTGAGCGTTGTGCAAGGTCGAGTTCGCGGTCGCGGGCGTCGAGTTTGTCGCGCTCTTGACGGGTGAGCTGGACGTCTCGGAGCAGATTCTCTTCGCTGCCGAACGCCTCGATCTCGGTGTCGACGGTCTCGCGTCGCGCCTCCTGCTCGGCGACTCGCTCGTCTAGCACGCCTAGTTCTTGGAGGATCTCGCTGTTGCGGGCGTCGCCGTCGACGAGGTGCCGGGCGCAGCGGGCTCGCCAGGATTCGCGGGCGGAGGCGAGGGCTTCGCGAGCGGCGGCGCGCTGCAGGATCCCTGCCTCGACGGTGGCCATCTCCTGTTCCCAGCGCTGGAGGTCGGCCGCTGCCTGCTTGGTTGCTTCGCGTTGCGTGTGCTCGGCGGAGCGATGGGCCTGCTCTTGCTCCAGCTCGTGGTCGAGGCCGGTAAGGGTGGCGATCGCGTTGAAGATGCGCGCGGGGCCGAGCTCGTTCAGCGGCTCGGCGAGGAGGTTGGCGGTCGGCGATGAGCGGACAGAGGTCGAGAGGAACGACACGCAGCGGACCTGGCCGCCGTACAGGACTGTGGAGAGCTTGTTGGCGTGGAAATCGGTGCGGCCGTTGGAGTGGGGGAGTGCGGCCCAGAGCGCGTCGGCGCCGGCTGCGCGCTCGGCTTCGGTGACGCCGTACGGGACGTGCAGGCCGCTCTTCCAGCGCAGGTCCAGGTATGACGCTTTGCGGTTGATCCTGATCCAGACGGTGATGGCGGCCGCTTCGATCTCGGCCAGCTCGGTCAGGTCCGGGTCGGAGAAGACGCCGACGATGTAGCCGCGGTCGACGTTGGACCAGGTGCCTTCCTGGCCGGCTGCTTCGGCGGTGAAGAGCAGCTCGGCGGCGCCGGGAGCGCCGCTGGTGAGGCGCCATTGGTCGTCGGCGTGGAGGAGCGAGAGGGCGGCGATCCAGGAGGACTTGCCGGCGCCGTTGGAGTCGACCGGGCCTTGGCCGGCGACGGTGACGAGGCCCTGGCCGACCATCGGGATCGGGTGGGTCGACAGCCGGGACAGGTCGACGACCTGGACGCCGAGCAGCACCTTCGAGCCGAGGATGTCGTACGGCCCGTCCTCAGCCGGGGTGGGGGTGCTCATGCCGCTCCTTCTTCTTCGGTGATGCCTTTGCGAGCGCGGATGGCCTCCGCGATCGGGCTCGACGGGGCGGCCGCGAGAATCAGCTGATCCTGCAGGCGACGCCGTGCGGCCGGGGTGAGGCGTTGGAGTTGCGGGCCCGGGATGTAGCTCGGGCCGCCGGAATGGTCGCCGGACAGTTGGATCAAGCCGGCGGCGCGGAGTCGCTGGAGGGCGAGGCGACGCTCCTCGCTGCTGATCTTGGTGGTGCGGAGCTCGTCGACCGTCGTCGGACGGGCGGACTTCCAGCTGTCGCCGGTGAGGATGCCTTCGCTGCGGGGGATCGCTACCGAGTGGACGAGGACCAGTACTAGTACTGCGCGGTCGACCACCGAGAGCGGTTGCCAGCCCTGCGCCGTCAAGGTCTCGGCGATGTCGTCGGCGTATCCGGCGGTCCAGTGGGTGCCGTCGACATGCACCAGCGTGCGCCCGATCAGCTTCAACATCTTCTGCACCTGACGGCGCAACGTCACATCCCGCAGCCCGGCCAGCTGTACCTCAGCCACCGGGTGAGCCGCATATTGCACCGCGCTGAAAGCTGCCAGTACTTCGTCCCTGCTCCGATCACTCAGATCCTGCAACAACTGATCGAAAAGAGCATGCTGCTCGCTCATAGTTCCTCCACAGCCGCAGGTTCTGAAGGAAGTGGGTCCGGCTCTGCCTCAGGCTCTGTCTTTGGAGTCAGTACTGCAGTTGGTGGGTCGGGGAGGATTCGGCAGAGTTCTCTTAGGCCGGTTTGGGAGGAAGGGCCCCAGGTGGTTACTCGGGGGCCCAGGCGGACTTCGCCTGCCTTTTCGTTCCAGAGGAGCCAGCTGGTGGCGTGTAGGCGGCGGAGGCTGCCGATGATGAGGGTTAGGTCGCTGGATTGTTCGGGGCGGCCTCGGAGGCCGGCGTAGACGGCCTTGATTTGGGTGAGGGTGCCGGTGGTGCCGGGCCAGGGGGAGGAGCTTCGGTCTTGCCAGCAGCAGGTTACGCAGATGGCTAGGACTCGGGCCGTCTCGTTGGGCATTTCTACGGCTACCGGAGGCATGCCTAGCTCTTCGAGGACGCCGTGGCCGGCGCCTTCGGGGAGGGTGGGGAGCATCCAGATTGTGCTGCCGTCGGGTTCGGGGGCTCGGGTGAGGCCGGGGACGGCTGGGGTGTCTGGGGAGACTTGGAGGGGGCCGGCGGACTGGACTTTGGCCCACCAGAGGGCGGTGTAGGAGCGGCCGCTCTCGACTGCTTCTGAGGTCATCGGGTCACCCGCCGGAAGGTTCCCTCGGTGGCCCAGGGGGTGCCGGCCGTGGGATCGATTCGCATGCCGTCGCCCCAGACGAGTTCGTAGTCGAGTTCGTCGTGGAGGTGGGCCGCGGTCAGCTCGGCCAGGACTCGGCGGGCGGTGACCCAGTCGCCGGCGTCGTCGACCACATCCACGATGCTTACGCAGGAGCGGCCCGCCAGGATTCGCTCGGCTTCGGCGCGTAGGTCCTCACGGTCGGTTGCAGCGGCGGACTCGGGCGCGTCCGTCTCCGAGGAAGGGCGAGGGGGTGCCATTCGCGCGGTACCGGTTCGGCGGCCGGACTCGACTGCCTCGAGCATGCCCTCTGGTGAGAAGTCGGGCGCGGCCGCGTCGAACAGCAACCCGTCCAAGACACCGGCCAGTACTTCCGTATCGCTGCTCCGCGTAAACGTCAGCCAAGTCTCGATCGGCAGCAACCCCAGCGCCCGCGTAGTACCGGCTCGTTCGACCAATCGCCCGGCCGCCAGCTGAACGGCATCCGCATACGCAGCCAGCGACATCCGCAGCTGCGTGCACACCTGGTGCAACCCGGGCCACCGCTCGAGCACGATCCGGTGGACCTTCTCGGCCTGCTCGATCAGGCGCTCGTTACCCCAGGCGAGCTGCGCGTTCTCCCGCAGCTGAGCAGTCGTGCTCGTCGACACCAGGATGGACAGCTCGTTCCCCAGCAGCCGGAACACCTTCGTCAGCCGCTGGATCGACGCCTGCCCTTGCTCCTCGACAGCCCGCGGATCGCTCACGCTGTGTGCCTCGAGGGTCAGCAGTTGGTGCAGCTCCGCCTGCCCACCCTGCACCGACATCCGCTTGAGGAACATCAGCATCACGTACGGCGCGAAGGCCGCCCGGTGACGCAACTCGTTGGGCCGGTCCACCAGCTTGGTGATCGCACCGTACTGCCGCAGTACTTCGAAACGCCGCACGATCACCTCATGCGGCCACCCACGGCAGGCCAGCGCGGCCTGCTCAACGGTCAGCCCATCGCTGCCCGCCTCCGCGAACGCGTCCAGGATCGCCTGGTCGGCGTCCAGCAGCTCCGGGTCGACGATCATCGCGCCGGCCTCCCGGGCGAGCACGGCGAAGACCTGCCGATAGACGCGCAGGACAGCCGCTTCGGCCTCCGCGTCCAGCAATGTCGCGTCCATGCTTCTCCTCCCGTGGCCGCCCCCGAAGACAGCCAGAGAACGGACTTTATCGACGCCGGCCGACGGATCGAAATCGGCACTCGCCGGGCCTGTGGACAAACTCGTCCGGACAAACCCGGCCAGGCGGGCCGCCCGCCGCAGCTCAGTCCCGCGAGCGGCGGCGGAAGGCCACCAAGGCGAGTGGCGCGAAGACGGCCGTGAACAGGAGTGACCAGGCGATGGACGCGAGCACCGGGTGCTGGAGCGGCCACTGAGCGTCCGGTGAGGGTGCCAGGCCGTTGCCCCACAGCTGGCGGCAGGCCGCGGTCAGCGCGGACACCGGATTCCACTCTGCGATCAGCTGCAGCCAGCGGGGCATGTCCTGGGTCGGCGCGAAGGTGTTGGCGACGAAGGTGAGCGGGAACATCACGGTGAACATGAAGCCGTTCACCGCCTCCACCGAGCGCATCAGCGACCCGACCCAGATGCCCAGCCAGATCATCGAGAAGCCGAAGAGCAGCAGGAGCAGGTACCCGAGCACGCCGTTGAGCAGTCCGTCGCGGATCCGCCAGCCGATCAGCAGGCCGGTCACGCTCATCACCACGATGCCGATACCGGAGTGGATCAGGCTCGACAGGCTCCGCCCGACGAGCACGGACGAGCGGGATATCGGCAGCGACTTCAGCCGGTCGACGATTCCCTTCTCCAGGTCGCTGGTGAGTCCGATGGCCACGATGGCGGAGGAGAAGATGATGGTCTGCGCCATGATCCCCGGCAGCAGGAACTCCCGGTACGACGTACCAGGCACGTCGATCGAGCCGCCGAACACGTAGGCGAACAGCAGGACGAACATCACCGGCTGGATCGTCACGTCCAGCAGCATCTCCGGCATCCGCCTGATGTGCAGGAGATTGCGCCAGACCACGGTCAGCGACTGTTGCAGCAAGGTGCGCTGATGGATCGGCGGCCTGGTCATCACGGCGGTCATCGGACGGCCTCCTGCTCGGTCAGCGTCTCGGTGGTGTCGGTCGACTCGGCGCGGTGACCGGTCAGATGCAGGAAGACGTCGTCGAGGCTCGGTCGTTTCAGGCCGAGGTCGTCGACGTCGATCCCGCTGTCGGCGAAGACGCCCGCGATCCGGGTCATGTCGGCCAGGCCGGCCGCCGGCGCCGTGAGCCGCCGGCTCACCTCCTCGACGTGCACCTCGGGCGCATGTTGTCGCAGGAGCTCGGCGGCGCGTGGAAGGTCCGAAGCCGCCGCGACCGTGACGACCACACTGGCCCGGCCGGCCTCGTCCTTGAGCTGCGTCGGCGTGCCGGCCGCGATCACCTTGCCCTTGTCGATCACGACGATCTCGTCGGCCAGATGGTCGGCCTCCTCCAGATACTGAGTCGTCAGCAGCAAGGTGGTGCCGTCCCGGACCAGGCCGCGCAGTACCTCCCACAGGTCCGCGCGGCTGCGTGGGTCGAGTCCGGTCGTCGGCTCGTCCAGGAACAGCACCGGCGGCGCGGCCACCAGGCTGACCGCGAGGTCCAGCCGTCGACGCATCCCGCCCGAGTAGGTCTTGGCCACCCGGTCGGCCGCGTCCGTCAGCAGGAACCGCTCGAGCAACTCGTCGGACAGCTTGCGCAAGTACTTGGTCGGCAATCCGTAGAGCCTGCCGATCAGCCGGATGTTCTCCCGGCCGGTCAGCAGCTCGTCGATCGTCGCGGACTGACCGGTCAGGCCCATGCTGCGGCGCACTTCCGCGGGTTGCTTGAGCACGTCGTAGCCGGCCACCCGGCCGGTCCCGCTGGTGGGCACGCTGAGCGTCGTCAGCATCCGCACCGTGGTCGTCTTGCCGGCGCCGTTGGGACCGAGCAGGCCCAGCACCGTTCCTTCGGGGACGACGAAACTCACCCCGTCGACGGCACGGTTCGTGCCGAACTGCTTCACCAGATCGATCGCTTCGACTGCGGGTCCGTTGGACATGGGCTCACCCTAGAGCGCCCTACCGACAACCGGCCGACCCTTTTCTGCACGCAGAAAAGCGGATGACGCCGGGCGCTGCGTTCCCTACCATCCGAAGCATGATGAGACTGCTCGGCTAGTGCGTCCCCAAACGCTCTAGCCGACCCCAGCACACCGACCGGTGCGGATGCCCACGAAGGCGTCCCCGGGCGCGGTCTGCTGTTCTCATTCACCGGAGTCACCCCATGGCACCGTCATTTCCCGACGCCTTGCCGATCGGAGCGCAGCACCCGCGTGGCCGCGCCCTGCTCGCCGTTCGCAAGGATTCCGTCCCCGGCCGGATCCTGGTCGAGGGGAGCTGGGAGCACAGCCAGCTGCTCAGTACCCCGACCGTCATCGAAACCTTCTATTACTGTCCGGAATTCTGCGAGCAACCACAGACAGCAGCCCAGATCGCCGCGAGAGCACATGAGGTCTACCGGATCTCACCGAAGATGCTGGCGCGAGTCAGCCGGAGGAGCCGGTCCGACGGTCTCATCTCCATTGCCCGGCTCCCCGAGTGGCGAGCCGAGGAGCTCCGGCTCAACGAGTCTTCGCTGGTACTGGTCGCCGATGGCGTCGAGTACGCCGGCAACCTCGGCACCCTGATCCGTACGGTCGACGCCGCCCGCGCGGACTGCCTGGTCCTCACCAGTCGCCGGGCCCGCCCGAATCATCCCGCTGTATACGCGGCCAGCCGCGGCATGGTGCTCACCACGCCGGTGCTGGAGTTCCAGAGCGTCGTCGAGGCAGCGAGCTGGCTCAGGCGCCACGAGTTCGACGTCCACCTGGCCGACCCCGCGGCAGCCGGGAGCTACAAGGCTCCGGCGTACCAAGGAAGGACAGCGTTTGTGGTTGGGTCGGAAGGCGAGGGGCTGCACCGGAGCTGGCACGAGCAGGGATTCGGAAAGGTGAGCATCCCGATGCTCGGGCAGGCCGATTCGCTCAACGTCGCGCTGTCAGCCGGCATCCTGCTCTTCGAGGCCCGGGCCCGCAAGGAGGGGTGGTGAGGCGGTCGACCCGCGCTCGATCAGCCGGACTTCCAGCGTTATCGGGTCGACGGGATGTTCCTTGCCCTCGATCGTGCCCAGGAGCAGCTGTACTGCGATCGCCGCCTTCCGCGGGATGTCCTGCGCGATCGTGGTCAGCTTGGGCGTGACGTAGGCGCTCAGGTCGAGGTCGTCGAACCCGAGCACGGAAACGTCGGCGGGCACCGAGAAGCCGCTCTCCGCCAGCCCTTCCATGATCCCGATCGCCAGGATGTCGGCGGTCGCGAACACAGCCGTCGCCGCAGGGTGTGAAGCCTTGAGGCCGCGGCCGAGTTCGCGACCGCTGGCATGCGTGGTGGTCGCGGTGACCAGTCGTTCCCGCCAGGTCAGCCCCGCCTCGGCGAAGGCGGCCTGGAATCCAGAGAACCGCTCGTGCACCACGCCGACATCGGAGAACGACGGCCCGGCGAAGACGATCTCCCGATGCCCGAGCTCCAGCAGGTGCCGCGCGGCCAGCAGCGCACCGGTGTAGTCGTCGGACCGTACGCCGGTAGTCAAAGGGTTCGCCGAATAGCTGTCGATCGCCAGCAGCGACACCTTCCCCACCGCGCGAGCAGTGAGCCGGTCGATCTCCTCATCCAGGAACCCGAGTAGCACTGCTCCATCCAGACTCCACGACTGCAGCGCCTCGGCAACCTCCGCCGGCGCAGCGATCCCGCGGAGCAGCAGGTGGTACCCGCCTTTGCGCAGTTCACGCTCGATCTGGCCGACGATCGCCACGTTGTGGGGGCTGATCATCAGGCTGTCCTCGTCGGCGGCCGGCACCAGCAGGCCGATCAGCCGGGACGACTTCGCGGCCAGGCTGCGGGCCGACGCGCTCGGCACGTACCCGCGCTCGGCGACGATCCGCTGGATCCGCTCGATCGTCTCCGGTGAGACCCGGGCGCGCTTGCCGTTCACCACGTTCGAGACCGTCATCATGCTGACCCCGGCCTCGTCGGCGATGTCCTTCAGCGTGACCCGCACAGCGGCTCCTCTCGGTTGTCGCGGCCAGGATACGAGCGCATCCCGCCCCGTGACAGGGCATTGACAGCCGCCCGGAAGCGGCCTTACGGTCCCACCAAGGTGGAGCGCTAAACCTACCATGAGCGAACGGAGTACAAGAGGTGAGCACGCAGCAGTGGTGGCGGGACGCGGCGATCTACCAGATCTACCCGCGCAGCTTCGCCGACGGGAACGGCGACGGCACCGGCGACCTGGCCGGCGTCCGCTCGCGGCTGCCGTACCTGAGCAGCCTCGGGATCGACGCCATCTGGTTCACCCCCTGGTACCTGTCCCCGCTCGCGGACGGCGGGTACGACGTGGCCGACTACCGGGTGATCGATCCGGCCTTCGGTACCGTCGAGGAGGCCGAGCAACTGATCGCGGAAGCCGCCAACCTAGGCATCCGCACGATCATCGACGTCGTCCCCAACCACATCTCCAGTGAGCACGAGTGGTTCAAGGAGGCTTTAACCCAAGGCCCGGGCTCACCGGCGAGGGAACGGTTCTGGTTCAAGGAGAACGAGGAGCAGCCGACCGACTGGGTCTCCAGCTTCTCCGGCGACACCTGGACCAGGACGAAGAACCCGGACGGTACGCCGGGGGAGTGGTATCTCCATCTCTTCACCCCCGAGCAGCCCGACCTCAACTGGAACCACCCCGACGTCCGCCGCGAACACGAGGAGATCCTCAGGTTCTGGTTCGATCGGGGCGTCGCCGGGATCCGGATCGACTCGGCCACCATGCCGGTCAAGGATCCCAGCTTCCCGGAGTACGGCGAGGCCTCCGAGCACCCGTACGTCGATCGCGACGAGCTGCACGACATCTACCGATCCTGGCGCAGCATCGCCGACGAGTACGCCGAACCGCGGGTGCTCGTCGGGGAGATCTGGCTGGCCGATCCCGAGCGGTTCGCCCGCTACCTCAGGCCGGACGAGATGCACACCGCGTTCAACTTCGACCTGATGGGCCGGCCCTGGAAAGCATCCGAACTGCGCGATTCGATCGAGTCGACGTTGGCCGCGCACCGGCCGGTCGATGCGCCGGCCACCTGGGTCCTGTCCAACCACGACGTCACCAGACCGGCCACCCGGTATGGACGGGAGGACAGCTCGTTCTCGTTCCAGGCCAAGCGGTTCGGCGTACCGACTGATCTGGCGCTGGGGCAGCGACGAGCACGGGCGGCCGCGCTGCTGACGGCCGCGTTGCCCGGGTCGCTCTATGTGTACCAGGGTGACGAACTCGGCCTGCCCGAGGTCGAGGACCTTCCGCTCGCCGCCCTGCAGGACCCGATCTTCCACCGCTCCGAAGGCGCCGATCCCGGCCGCGACGGCTGCCGCGTACCGTTGCCTTGGACAACTACCGGACCGAGTTTCGGTTTCAACTCGCAAGGCTTCACCCCCTGGCTACCGCAGCCCGCGGACTGGGGCAGCCACTCCGTCGAGGTGCAGGAACGCGACCCCGGCTCGATGCTCGCCCTGTACCGCGCGGCGCTGCACCTCCGCCGCGAGCTGCCCACCGATTTCGCCTGGCACGACCTCAACACCGACGACGTCATCGCCTTCAGCCGGGGAGAGCGCTTCCGCTGCCTGGTGAACCTGGGCGACGAGCCGATCCAGCTTCCGCCGGACGGCGAAGTCCTGCTCGCCAGCGCCGCCCTCGTTGACGATCGCCTCCCCACCGACGCAGCCGTCTGGCTGACCACGAAGTAGGAGAACCACGCAATGAAGCTCACTCCCATCGCTCTCGTGGTCGCCCTGGCCGCGAGCCTCACCGCCTGCTCCGGCTCCGGCTCCGACACCAAGGCGACGCCCGACGGCCCGGTCACCTTGAAGGTCGCCCGCGATCCGGGCCTCGACAAGGGCGCGATCGCGGCCTTCGACGCCCGGGTCGCGCAGTTCGAGAAGGACAACCCGAAGATCGACGTCGTCCCGCAGGAGTACAACTGGACCGCGACGACGTTCACCGCGCAGCTTGCTGGTGGCACGCTGCCCGACGTCTTCACCGTCCCGTTCACCGACGGCCGCGGCCTGATCCAGCGCAAACAGATCGCCGACATCAGCGGCCTCGTCTCCGCCCTGCCGTACGCGGGCAAGTTCAGCGAGAACGTCGCCAAGGCGGGCAAAGCCGAGGACGGCAAGATGTGGGCCGTCCCGATCGCGGCGTACGGGCAGGCGTTGCACTACAACCGCAGCCTGTTCAAGCAGGCCGGGCTGGACCCCGACAAGCCGCCGGCGACCTGGGACGAGGTCCGTGCGGACGCCAAGCAGATCGCGGACAAGACGGGCAAGGCCGGGTACGCCGAACTGACTACCGACAACACCGGTGGCTGGATCCTCACCACCCTCGACTACGCGTTCGGCGGCCGCACGGAGAAGCTCGACGGCGACACCGCGACTGCACAGCTCGACACACCCGAGATGACGTCCGTACTGCAGCTACTGAAGGACATGCGCTGGACGGACAACAGCATGGGCTCCAACTTCCTCTATGACTGGGGTGGCATCAACCAGGCCTTCGCGTCCGGCCAGATCGGGATGTACGTGTCCGGTGGCGGCAACTACGGCTCACTAGTCACGCAAAACGCGCTCAAGCCGGCCGACTACGGCGTGACGACTATCCCGCTCGCCAGCAACGACCAGGCCGGAGTGCTGGGCGGTGGGACGTTAGCGACGGTCAGTGCCAAGGCCAACGACGGTGTTAAGGCCGCTGCCGTGAAGTGGATCGACTACTTCTACATGAAGAAGCTGGCCGACAAGGACGCCGCAGTACTCGATGCCAAGACTGTTGCGGCCTCCAAGCAACCAGTGGGTGCTCCGCAGCTACCGGTGTTCGACAAGGCGACGTACGACGAGTCACTGGGCTGGGTGAAGGAGTACGTCAACGTCCCGCTCGACCAGATGAAGCCGTACACGGACAAGATGTTCGACCAGCCCCTGCTCACCGAGCCGGTCCGGTCGACGCAGGAGGTCTACAAGCTGCTCGACCCGGTC
The DNA here is from genome assembly GCF_040681515.1 of Kribbella sp. NPDC051718. NCBI lineage: Bacteria > Bacillati > Actinomycetota > Actinomycetes > Propionibacteriales > Kribbellaceae > Kribbella > Kribbella sp. NPDC051718. The sequence continues at coordinate 13,820 of NZ_JBFAYZ010000018.1, forward strand.
GTGCAGTCGGTACTGACCAACAAAGACGCCGACATCGCGAAGCTGCTCAAGAACGCCAACGCCGAGGCGCAGACCCTCCTCGACCGGAAGTAGCCCCTGATGAGAAGAGGTCGGGGTAGTGGCCTGAGCACGCTGGTCTTCCTGCTACCGCTGCTACTGGTCTTCGGTGTCTTCTCCTGGATCCCGATCCTCAGGGCTGTGGTGATGAGCTTCCAGGAGACCAACCTGGTCACCCCTGCGACCTTCGTCGGCCTACAGAACTTCAAGGACGTCTTGGCCGACCCACTGCTCTGGACAGCAGTCAAGAACACCCTGTACTTCGCACTGCTGGCCCTGTTGTTCGGCTACCCGGTCCCACTCATCGCTGCAGTCCTGATGAGCGAAGTGCGCCGCTTCAAGGGGCTCTACAGCGCACTGGCCTACCTGCCCGTGGTGATCCCACCGGTAGTCGCAGTGCTGCTCTGGAAGTTCTTCTACGACGCCGGACCCAATGGCGTCTTCAACACCATCCTCGGCGCAGTAGGCATCGGCCCGGTCTCCTGGCTGCAGGACTCGGGCAGTGCGATGCCGGCACTGGTCATCGAGGCGACCTGGGCCGCGGCCGGCGGCACGGTCATCATCTACCTCGCTGCCTTGACCGGTGTCGCCACTGACCTCTACGAAGCAGCCGAGATCGACAGAGCGTCTATCTGGCGCAAGATCTGGCATGTGACGCTGCCGCAGCTCAGAGGCGTCCTGCTGATCACATTCATCCTGCAGGTCGTCGGGACGTCACAGGTCTTCCTGGAGCCGTTCCTGTTCACCGGTGGCGGCCCGGCGAACTCCACGACCACGATCCTGCTACTCATCTACGACTACGCGTTCGCCAACAGTCTCGGTGGCGAGTACGGCGCCGCGACCGCTCTCAGCATCATGCTGGCCGTTGCCCTGGGCATCCTGTCGGCCGTCTACTTCCGCCTGACCCGATCCTGGAGCCGCTCATGAGCAGGGGCATCCTCTCGTCGTCGGACTGGCGCCGCCCCGGCGTACGGCGTACTGCGCGTTCCGTGCACGTGGTCCTTCTAGGACTGCTCTTCCTGGTCGGCCTGGGCCCGATGCTGTGGCTGGCCAAGGCGGCTGTCACTCCAACCCAGGACACCTTGAGAGCGCCGCTCGCGTTGTGGCCGCATGGGATCGACTGGGCCAACCTGTCCACCGCCTGGTCGCGGGTGGAGATCGACAAGTACTTCCTCAACACCGTGGTCCTCGCGGCCGGCTCCTGGTTCGTCCAGTTGCTGGTGGCGACCACGGCCGGCTACGCCTTGTCGGTACTCCGCCCGCGCTACCGCAAGGCCCTGACCGGGATCGTGCTCGCGACGCTCTTCGTCCCGTCCGTCGTGCTGCTCGTCCCGCTGTATCTCACGATCGTCGATCCGCCGTTGCTGAAGACCTCGTTGATCAACACGTTCTGGGCGGTCTGGCTGCCGGCCGGCGCGAACGCGTTCAACATCCTGATCGTGCAACGGTTCTTCGACAACCTGCCCCGGGAGGTCTTCGAGGCCGCCCGGGTCGATGGCGCCGGACCGTACCGGATGTTCTGGTCCGTCGTCCTGCCGATGTCCCGCCCGATCCTCGGCGTGGTCTCGGTGTTCGCGATCATCGCGGCCTGGAAGGACTTCCTCTGGCCGCTGCTGGTCCTGCCCGACCCCGATCTGCAACCCCTGTCCGTCCGGCTCCCCGCGCTGCAGAAGTTCGTCGAACTCGATGTGTTCCTGGCGGCACTCGCGATCTCGACGGTGATTCCGGTGGCGCTGTTCCTGATCTTCCAGCGACTGTTCCTCAAGTCCAACGCACTCAGTGGCGCAGTCAAGGGATAAGTAGTTCCGCCCCCGCTCGACCCTGACAGAAGGGCTCCACAGTCATGCCCAAAAAGACGTTCGTCACGCTCTTAGCCGCATTATTGGCTACCTCGTACCTGCCGGCCTCGGCTGCGGGCTTCACTGCAACAGTGGAGGCGGAGAACGCGTCCCTGGCCGGGGGTGCGGTCGTCGAGACCGACCATGCCGGCTACAGCGGCTCCGGCTTCGTCGGCGGCTTCACCGACTCCCACAAAGGCACTGCAGCGGTCACGGCCGCGGTCACCATCCCTTCGGCCGCTAGCTACGACGTGTCGCTCAGGTACGCGAACGGCACCGGCGCCACCCAGACTCTGTCGCTCTACCGCGCCGGTACGAAGGTCCAGCAACTCACCCTGCCTGCCTCGGCCAACTGGGACAGCTGGAGCGATCTGCACACGACACTGGCGCTCCCAGCGGGCTCCAACCAGCTCAGCTACCGCTTCGACTCGGCGGACTCCGGCAACGTCAATCTGGACAAGCTGGTGGTGACCAGCGCGGCAGCACCCGCCGAGGGCACCCTGGAAGCCGAGTCGGCTGCACTGTCCGGAGGCGCAGTCGTTGCCACCGACCATGCCGGCTACAGCGGTTCCGGCTTCGTCGGCGGCTACACCGACGCCAACAAGGGCAACGCGGCGACGACCTTCTCGGTCTCCGCCGCCACGGCGGGGACCGGCACGGTCGCCCTGCGCTATGCGAACGGCACCGGCGTCGCGATGACGCTGTCGCTCTATGCCAACGCGGTCAAAGTGAGGCAGATCAGCCTCCCGGCCACGGCCAACTGGGACACCTGGGGCACTGCAGGGGAGACGGTCCCGCTGACGGCGGGCGCCAACTCCATCGCCTACAGGTTCGACACCGCCGACACCGGCAACGTGAATCTCGACAACATCACTGTCTCTGCCCCGACCGACCCGCCACCGGCATCCGGTGGTCCGGCGCTGGAGAACGCCTTCTTGTCCGGCGGTACCAGCGTAGGCACGTCGATCTCCGGGTACGCCGGATCCGGCTACGTCACCGGCTTTTCCGCAGTGGGTGCCCGCCTGATCCGCACGGTCAACGTCACCGCCGCTGGCAATGCGTCCACCACCCTCCGCTACAGCAACACGACCGGCTCCACCAAGACCCTCAGCGTCTACGCCAACGGGGTGAAGGCCGGTCAGGTCTCATTGCCCGCGGCAAGTGGTTGGGCAACGGTGCAGCAGTCCCTGTCGCTGCGAGCCGGGCTCAACCTGATCGGGTACCAGTACGACGCAGGTGACAGCGGCAATGTCGCGCTTGACGATCTCGCCGTCGCCGGATCGACGGACCTCGCAGCGCGTGGCGCGACGGTGCCCTATACGGAGTACGAGGCTGAGAACAGCAGTACCAATGGCGTGGTGATCGGGCCCGACCGCACCTATCGGACTGTTGCGTCGGAGTCGTCCGGGCGGCGGGCGGTACGGCTGGACAACGCGGGCAAGTACACGCAGTTCACCCTGACCAAGCCGACCAACTCGATCGTCGTGCGCTACTCGATCCCGGACAACGCGGCCGGTACCGGGATCACGGCGCCGCTCGGTGTGTACGTGGCCGGGGCGAAGGTCAAGGACCTCACGCTGACGTCGGCGTACAGCTGGGTCTACGGCACCTACCCGTTCCCCAATGATCCGGCGCTGGGCAATGGGCATCGGTTCTACGACGAGGTCCGGTCGACGCTGCCGTCGTACCCGGCGGGCACGGTGATCAAGCTGCAGAACGACACCTCGACACCGATCACCGTCGACCTGATCGACACCGAGGTCGTTGCCAACGCTTACACGATCCCCGCCAACTCGATTGATGTGACCGCCTACGGCGCCGTGTCCGGTTCTGGTGACGACACGGCGGCGTTCAACTCGGCGATCAGCGCGGCGAAGTCGGCCGGCAAGACGCTGTGGATCCCATCAGGTGTCTTCGATCTGACCGCTCGGGTGAACGTCGACAACGTCACGATCCGCGGTGCGGGCATGTGGTACTCGACGATCCGTGGCAACGCGGGTCGCGGCGGATTCTTCGCGACCGGCGGCAACGTGCAGCTCGCCGACTTCTACTTCGCCGGTGATGTGCGCTATCGCGACCCGGATGGTTCGGTCACCACGGACGCCGCGCTGGAGGGCAACTTCGGCAGCGGTTCGCTGATCCACAACGTCTGGCTCGAGCACTCGAAGGTCGGTCTGTGGGCCAACAGCGGCACCAACGGCCTGTACGTCGCCGGCGTGCGGATCCGCGACATGTTCGCCGACGGCGTCAATCTCAACACCTTCAGCGGTGACGGCAGCCCGGTCAGCAACAGCCGGGTGGATCAGAGCGTGTTCCGCAACACGGGTGACGACGCGCTGGCGATGTGGTCGTTCAACAGTTCGGTGGCGAACTGCGCGTTCACCTTCAACAACGCGTCGCTGCCGACGCTGGCCAACACAGCCGCGATCTACGGCGGCAATGGCAACCGGATCGAGGACAACTTGTTCTCCGACACCGTCTACACCGCGTCCGGGATCACGATCAGTACGTGGCACTCGGCCCAGCCGTTCAGCGGTACGACGAGCGTCCAGCGCAACACGATCACCCGGGCCGGTGGCTTCAACACCGACTGGAACAGCAGCCAAGGCGGCCTGTGGATCTACGCCGAGGCCCGCGAGATCACCGCCCCGGTGCTGATCAAGGACGTCGACATCATCGACAGCACCTACCAGGGCATCCTGATGAGCTGGCAGAAGAACGTCACCAACCTCACCTTCGACCACGTGAAGATCCAAACCACCGGCACCTACGGCATAGACCTCCAGGTGGCCGGCTCCGCCACCTTCAACTACGTCACGGTCTCCGGCACCCCCTCCGGCGCCCTCAACAACGCCTTCGGCTACACCCTGATCCGAGGCCCAGGCAACTCCGGCTTCTAACCCTCCAACGCTCCCCCCTCCCGTGCCCCTGACCGCCACGGGAGGGCCAGCTCCGTACCTGAGAACAGGACGTCCGCGGGCGAGTGGTGGGGTGCCACGCTCAGCGAGTTGGCGGGTGTGGGCAGATGGGGGACTACTGCCTGTTCTTGCGTACGGGTTTGGGAGGATGAGGTGGTCAGTTGGGCTAGCTGGGAGTGGTGGCGTGGTGTTTGTCGCGGGTGAAGTGGTGGCGCCGGGGGATCCTCGGGTGGTGCTGGAAGGGCAGTGGGGGCATCAGCCGGGGCTGGCGATCACGGTCAACTCCGGGTCGCGGATCTCCTTCACCTTCAACGGGACCGCCGTGCAGGCGTTGTTCGACGTCGGCGGGCTCACCACTGCGCCGCACCTGTGGGTCACGATCGACGACGGCGAACCCACCCTGTACGCCGTACAGCAACCAGTCATCGAATTGACCGCCGAGGTCGGCGTCCACAAGGTCGAGATCGTCGTCAAGGACGTGAACGAACACGCGAACCGCTGGAACCCGCCGTTCGAATGCGCCGTCGTCTTCGCCGGGCTCGTCCTCGACGCCGACACCCGGTTGCGCCTGGCCGGGCGACCGGGTGGGCCGCGACTCGAGTTCTACGGCGACTCGATCACGCAAGGCGTCCGGGCGCTCAGCGCTCACCCCGAGTCGGAGGGTGCGGACGGAACCAAGTCGTTCGCGTATCTGACAGCGCGGGCGCTGGGCGGATCGGCGTACCAGGTCGGGTTCGGTCGGCAGGGTGTCGTGCGGACCGGGAACGGGGAGGTGCCGTCGGGGCTCGAGTCCTTCGGGTGGAACTTCGCCGGGTCGGTGGCCGAGCGGGTCGAGGAGCCGGATCTGGTGGTGCTCAACCTGGGGGTCAACGACGAGACGCTGAGCGCTGCGCAGTACGGGGAGTACCTGCGGGTGGTGCGATCGGCGTACGGGAACAGCGAGATCGTTGCCCTCAGCCCCTTCAGCGGCAAGTACGCCAGCGAGATCGAGGCGGCGGTGAAGACGGCTGACGATCCCAGGATCCGGTACGTCGGTACCGACGGCTGGATCACCGAGGCCGACTGCACGGACGGCGTCCACCCCTCGGTCGACGGGCACGCGAAGATCGCCACCCGCCTGACCGAGGAGCTTCGTCCCCTTCTCTAGCGTCCAGTGATCAGGTTGCCGGCGAGCACGGGGGAGAAGGTGCCGGCGGGGATGCCGCGGACGGAGCCGCAGTCGCCGTCGGAGTCGCCGGGGACCTTCAGCCAGAGCAGGCTGTCGAGCGTTCCGGAGATGTGACTGCCGTCTCTTGAGGTGTCGCCCAGCTTGCGACCGGCCGGGTTGCACCACTGGTTGTCCGCGGTGGGCCCGTTGCCGTTGCGGCTGGTGTCGATCACGAACTGCGCCGGGCTGTTCAGTCCCGCCCGGATCGCGTTGCCCTTGGTGACCGACTGCGCGGTCGTGTAGTAGTTCGACGTGTTCAGCGCGAAGCCGCGGATCTTGTTCACCTCGACCAGGTTCAGCCGCCGCGCCATCTCGCCGGCGTCGATCCAGGTCGCGTTGCCCCCGTCCATGTAGGCCCAGGTGTTCGGGTTCTTGCTCGCGAACTGGTTCACCGCGTACTTCAGCAGATCGAGCCGGGTCTGCTTCACCTCGGCCGGGATGCAGTCCAACTGCGCCAGCGCGTCCGGTTCGATGATCACCACGGCCGGGCGGTTGCCGATGCCGTCCGCGAACTGGCTGATCCAGGCGCGATAGAGCTCCGGCGACCCGGCGCCACCTTTGGAGTCGCCACCGCAGTCGCGACCGGGGATGTTGTACGCGACCAGGATCGGCAACTTGTCAGCGCTGTCCGCAGCACCGACGAAGGCCGACACGGCCTGCTGGATGTTCCCACTCCAGTTGCCGAACCAGCGCCCTCCGGCCTTCTCCGCGATGTTCGTTCGGATACTCGGGGCAGCGGCGTCGGACGGGTGGTCACGCACCCAGATCGCCGGGTTGGAGTTCGGGTCGACATAGAAACCAGTCGTCATCGAGACAGGACTGCCTGCGGGTGTCGCCTGGGCGGTGGTGCAGGTCGCTACGAAGGCCAGCGCGACGGCGGCGCCGATCAGGTGTCGTTTCATGCGGGTTCCTCTGCGGGCGGGGAGGTGGGACGTCCTGAGACTCTGTCAGCCGGATGAAATCTCGCTGACTGACAGAAGGACATCCCATCACTTACATTGGGCGGTTATGCAGATTGCCCCGAGGTGGCCGCGGCCAGGCGGTCTTCGAGCCGGCCGGCCAGCACTGGGTGCACGCCGTCGCTGACTGCTGCCAAGGCCCGGAGCAGCAGCCCGCGGGCTTCGCCTGGCTGCAGTGACTCGTGGCAGTCGGCTAGGCCGACCAGTGCCTGGGCGATGCCAAGTGGGTACTGACGGTCCTCGCAGAGGCGTAGTACGAGCTGGTACTGGTCTTCGGCCTGATCCTGGCAGCCGTGGGTCAGCAGGCTGCGACCTAGGTTCAGGCGGGCGTCTACCTCGTCCAAGTAGGTGCAGTTGTCGACAGCGATCTCCAGTGCCCGGCGGTGGGTCTCCACTGCTTGGGCGTGCCAGCCGAGCTGCCGGTACGCCTCGCCTAGGTGGCAGAGCGCGTAGCTGAGCGGGAACTCGAGGGCGTGGGTCGCTGCGAGCTCCTGCGCCGTACGAGCTGCTTGGAGTGCTGGGTGGGCGTTGCCGGCGTCCAGGTGGCAGCTGGCCATACCGTTGAGGAGGTTGGGCTCGAGCCGCTCATCGCCCAGCGCGCGAGCCATGGAGAGGGCCTGCTCGTAGTACTCGAGGGCTACGGCGAAGTTCCACTGCCTGGCGTGAAGGCCTGCGAGGTGGCCGAGGGTGGAGACCGTCGCGCGCTGGTCGTCGGCCAGTTGAGCCAGCCGGAGCGATTCGCGGAGGAGGTCGGGCCAGTCCGAGTGGAGGTCGAGCGAGCCGACCGTGTAGCCGAGTGAGCCGAGGATGTGCGACTGCAGCGCGGGTGACTCGTCGTTGGCGAGTTCAGCCGCGCGTCGGAGGTCGCACACGCCGTGGGCCGGCCCGCAGCGGAACTGGCCGATGTGGCCGCGCAGATACAGCAGCCGGGCCTCGCCTGTCTTGTCGGCTCCTCGTTGAGCTGCTGCCAGGCCGGCGGTGAGTACTACGTCCAGCTCGTCCTGCCTGGTACGCAGGTGAAGGTAGGGGGCGACCGCTATGGTCAGGGGCACGGTCAGGTCGTCATGCCCTTCGCGCTCTGACAGTTGAACGGCGGCGACCAGGTTGGTCCGCTCGGCGTCGGCCCAGGCGAGGTCTTGGCTCACTTCGGGGTCGTCGAGGTCCGTGCGGTCGCAGTCATCGGGCAGTAGGTCGTGGTGGTGCGCTGCGGATCGGCGGGCGGTGCGTACGTAGTACTGGAGGAGGCTGTTGATCGCCTCGGCGCTCTGGTCGTCAGTGGTCATCACCTGGGCGGAGTACTTGCGCAGTAGATCGTGGAACTCGAACCGGCCGGGCCTGGGCTGCAGTAGCAGGCTTGCGTCGACCAGGCTCTCCAGTACGTCCTCGGCAGCGGTCGCTGTCAGACCGGCCAATGCTGCGGCTCCGTAGTGGTCGATGTCCTTGCCCGGCATCAGGCTCAGCCGCCGGAACATCAGCTGCTGGTCGGCATTCAGCTGCTCGTAGGAGACAGCGAATGCCGGCCCGACGCCATCGGTCTCGCCACTGAGCTCTATCAGCAAGCGGGCTCGCAGCCGCTCGTTGAGATGCGCGACCGGCCAGGACGGCCGATGCCTCAGCCGCGAACCGGCGATCCGCAGCGCCAACGGCAGCCGCCCACACAACTCGATCAGCTCATCCACGGCATCGACGGCGGCGACTCGTTCCGCGCCGACCAGCTCGGTCAGCAGCGCTGCAGCCTCGTCGTCGGCGAGCAGGTCGAGTCCGAGCCGCAGACTGCTGCCGAGGCTTGTCAATTGCCGGCGGCTCGTCACCAGCACCGCGCAGGTCGGTGCCCCAGGCAACAAAGGCAGGATTGCGCGGGTGTCGGGCGCGTTGTCGAGCACGATCAGCAACCGCAGACCGGCCGTCTCCGATCGCCACAGCGCTTCACGTTCCGCGGGATCACACGGCAGCTTCTCCGCCGGTACGCCGATGCCGCGGAGCAAGTGGTCGACCGCGTGATCGACACCAAGCGGCTCGCGCCCGGGAGTGTGGCCGTGCAGATCTACGAACAACTGCCCATCCGGGTACTGCGCCGCAACCCGGCGTCCAGCCTGGACAGCGAGCGCGGTCTTCCCGAGCCCCGCCATCCCGTCGATGGCGACGACCGGCGGCGCGCCACGCGTATCAGGGGCCAGCGCCTTGACGACTGCGTCGAGCTCCGCCGTACGGCCAATGAAAGTCGCGCCGCTGTAGGGCAGTTCATCGCGGCCGCTGGCCGGCTCTGCGAGGTCCCGGAGCAGAAGTTGATGGACGGCCTGCAGACCTTGCCCCGGCTCGACGCCCAGCTCGTCCACCAGCAACGACCGCGTCCGCGCATAAGTCTCCAGCGCCTCGGCTCGCCGCCCGCTGTGGAACAGCGCCGTCATCAGCTGCGCGGCAAACCGCTCATCGAGCGGCCGCTCGGCAACCAGAGCCGACAACTCCGGTACTACGTCCGCGAAGCGGCCCGCGCCGAGCTCCAGGCCAAGCCGCCCGCTGAGGGCATCGTCGCGCCGCTCGGTGAGTCTCCGGCGCTGACCGGCCAGATAGTTGCCGGGCAACCCGCTCAGCGGCTCGCCACGGAACAGGGCCAGCGCATCGCGGTACAGGGATGGATCTTCGGCCTGCTCGGCAGCCTTCATCGCCGACTCGAAGCGATCGATGTCGAGGGCACCTGGTGGCAGGCGGAGTACGTAGCCGCCCGTCGTGCGCTCGAGCGCGACCTCGGGTGGCAGCGTCTGGCGGATCCGGTAGACGTACGTCGGGATGACACGCAGGCCGCTGGACGGGGGATTCTCGTCCCAGACCAGGTCCAGCAACTGTTCCGCAGAGGTGACCTGATTGGCGTGCAGCGCCAGCACGGCCAGCATCGCCTGCTGCCTGATCGGCCCCGGGCTGAGCGGCACCCGGTCGTGCCGGACCGTCAACGGCCCGAGCAGATCGATACAGAACCCATCGGCCATACCAGAGTCTGCGCTGATCCCCCCGCCTCCCGTCAAACAGCCGCTACCTTTTCGACCCAGACGGCAAGGCTTGGCGATTGCCCCGCTGTGTGCTAGCGGTCACGATGACTGCATGGCGTCCACGGATTATCAGAGTGTCGACGAGTACATCGCGACGTTCCCGGCCGAGGTCCAGGAGATCCTGGAGCAGGTACGACGGACGATCCACGGCGTGGTGTCCGGGGCCGGTGAGAAGATCAGCTACCAGATCCCGGCGATCACCCTGGACGGAAAGTCCCTGCTGTACTTCAGCGGCTGGAAGAAACACATCTCCCTCTACCCGATCCCACCTGTCTCATGAGCGGCCGAGTAGCTCTGCCGGGTCCGGGGATGGCGGTGCGCTCAGCATCCAGTCATTGAACTGCTTGGTGAACAAGTACCAGAGCCCGTCCGGCCCGAGCCGCAGCTGAGCCCGCTCCGCCGTAATCCAGTTCCCCTCAACCACACCATCGAGCATCGTCAACCCCTCGGCCATAAGCGCAGTTGCAGCCGGGGCGATGGTGGTTGGTGGGGTGGTTGCTATCGCGAGGCCGCCGGCGCCGGCCTCGCGCCAGGCGACTGCCCAGGTTGTCAGTTGGCGGGCCGTGAGGCCGGCTCGGTGTGCTAGGTCGGCCAGTGCGGGCGTACCGAGTAGGGCGGAGGCTCTCCGGGCGAGGTCTTGATCGCGCGTGAGGCTGAGCCCGCCGTCGCCGTCGCCGACGGCCAACTCCCAGGCCCGTCTTGCTGCGTCGGTGGCCAGCGCGACGAGGTCCTTGCCATCGACACCTGATTGCCGTGGCGGCTCGAGCACCTGTACAGCGGTTGGCGCGCCTGGTTGGTTCAACGGGCGTACAGGGATCGGGATCGGTCCGGGCGCTCTGGCGAAAGCGGCCTTCGCGACGACGCCGACTGGCTTGGGTTTGATGGCAGGTGGCTCGCCGGCCGGTGTCGAGCGGCGAGCTCTCAGCGCCGAAAGCAACTCGTCCTTCTGCTTGCCGCGCAGGAGAAGCAGCTCGAACGGATCTTCGTCCAGCGCATCGGCGATCAGATAGCAGACGGCCGCAGAATGCTTGCAGGGCACAGCAAAATCCGGGCAGTTGCAATCCGTCCGTACCTCACCAGCATCCGGCAACAGCTCGAGCCCCGCCGCCTGCGCGTCATCCACCAACTCCGGCGGCAACTCCCCGTCGAGCAGCGCAGCAACCCGCCCGATTTGCGCCGACACGACCTCAAGCACCGCATCCCACTCGCCCTCATCGAACGCCCGGATCTTCACCGTCACCACATACGGCGTAACCCGGCTGCCCTGTACCGACGCCCGCACCACCCCCGGATCAACCACCATCTCCAGCACGCTCCCGCGCCGCGCGTACGACCGTCCCCGCCCCAACCGGTTCGGATCAAGCTGAGCCTGCCGCTCCAACGCAGCCAACCACGCCTTGCCCCACCAGGTCCCCCCGAACGGCCGCCGAGCCCCAGCCCCCTTAGCCGCCGGCAACCCAGCATTCTCCCGATCCCTGTCCCGCCACCCCTGCCAAGGCGTCCGGTCACTCATCGGCCACCGCCGAGGGTGTACGTCCCACCGCTGAAGGGTTGTAGGCGCTGGCGGCGCCCGACTTTGCTGGGGTGGTCGACAGCTCGACCAGCTCTGTCAGTTCGGTGTCGGAGAGTTCGCTGAGCCACGCTTCGCCGGAGCCGACTACTGCGTCGGCCAGTTGGCGTTTGGTGGCTATGACTGTGGAGATGCGGTCTTCCAGAGTGTTTTCGGTGACTAAGCGGTGGACTTGGACTGGTTTGTCTTGGCCTATCCGGTAGGCGCGGTCTGTTGCCTGGTCTTCGACGGCTGGGTTCCACCAGCGGTCGTAGTGGACGACGTGGGTCGCCTTCGTAAGCGTCAGGCCCACCCCGCCGGCCTTCAACGACAGAAGGAAGACCTGAGCCTCGCCGGCTTGGAACTGCTCGACCAGCTGCTCTCGTTTCCGGACGCCGATGCCGCCGTGGAGGAACAGGGTGCGCACCTGCCGCGCGGCCAGATGCGCCTCGATCAGGCGGCACATTTCGACGTACTGGCTGAAGATCAGGACCGACTCGCCCTCGGCGAGGATGACGTCGAGTAGCTCGTCGAGGGCCGCGAGTTTGCCGGAGCGGCGCGGTAGCGGGCCGGGCTCGTGGAGGAACTGTGCGGGGTGGTTGCAGACCTGCTTGAGTTGGGTGAGCAGACTCAGGACGAGGCCGCGGCGCGCGATGCCTTCGGCTTCCTCGATCTTGGCCAGGGTTTCCTTGGCGACCGCTTGATAAAGGGTCGCCTGCTCGGCGGTCAGCGGTACGACGACGTCGTGCTCGGTCTTCTGCGGCAGCTCGGGCGCGATCCCGGGATCGCTCTTCTTCCGCCGCAGCAGGAACGGTCGCGTCACCCGCGCCAGCCGGGCCGTCGCCTCTTCGTCGTGGTATCGCTCGACCGGTACTGCGACGTCGTGCCGGAACCGGTCCAGCGTCCCGAGCAACCCCGGCGCCGCCCAGTCGAGGATCGACCAGAGCTCCGACAGGCGGTTCTCCACCGGCGTTCCGGTCAGCGCCAACCTGGTTGCTGCGGGCAACGTTCGCAAGGCACGAGCCGTGCGGGACAACGGGTTCTTCGCATGCTGCGCCTCGTCCGCGACGGCGAGTCCCCAGAAGATCTCACCCAGGACGTGATGGTCCTGACGCACCACCCCGTACGTCGTGAGCACCACCTCGTCGTGCGCCAGGTCGGACAAGGACCGGCCGGCTCCGTGGTACCGGCGTACCGGAACGCCGGGCGCGAACTTCGTCAGCTCCCGCTCCCACGTTCCGAGCAGCGTCGATGGACAGACGACGAGCGTCGGCCCGCGGCCGCGTTGAGACAGCTGGAGGTGCAGGGCGATCACCTGGATCGTCTTGCCCAGCCCCATGTCGTCCGCGAGGCAGCCGCCGAACCCGAGCTCTGCCAGCTGCGCCATCCACGCGACCCCTCGCCGCTGGTAGTCGCGCAACGTCGCCCGCAGCCCGATCGGCTCAGCCATCGGCTCTGGTTGTTCGGCGGTTCGCAATCGCTCGACCATCGTCAGCAGTGAGCCGTCGGCGTCGAACGCGACCAATTCACCGTCGATCTCCAGCGAACCGGTCAACGCGGCACCCAGCGCCTCGGCTCCGGAAAGCTTGCGCGACCCGCCCTGCCGCAGCTTGCGAACCAGCTCCTGATCGATTCGCACCCACCGCCCACGCATCCGGATCATCGGCCGCTTCGCTTCGGCCAGCGCGGCGACCTCCGCCTCTGTCAGCTCCTGCCCGTCCAGCGTCGGCCGCCATCTGAAAGCAAGCAGATCGGTCAAGCTGAAGTCTGGACCAGTCACCGCGCCCGGAGTCGGTGTTGCTTGGACGGCGCCCCGCAGCGCCAACTCGCCCGCGAACAACTCAGCCGGCCACAACACCTCGATCCCAGCACCGTCGAGCGCATCGCTGTCCCCAGCCAACTCATCCAGCGCCTCGTCCCCAACCGGTACCTCCGAAGGCGCCGCATCCCGCAACGCAGCCCCCAGCGGCGGCCACACCCGAGCCCCCCGACGTAAAGCCAGCAGGAGATCCGTCTCAGCCCGCTCACCCAAAGCCGCCAACACCGCCGGGGGTGCGTTCCACACCTCGGCCACATCCACCAACAGACTGGGATCCACCCCACTCCGCAGCTGCAACACAGCCCTGAACTCGTCGTCGCCCGCGGCCGACTCGGTGGTTGTGGGTGGTTCGATTCGTAGTACTAGGCGTGCGCCGGCTGCTTCGCTCCGAGCTGTCTCCTCGAGCCAAGCCGTCGACCCGGTCAGTTCGATCGGCTCAACGTCGGCAAAGGCGGCAGTACCAGCCCGTACTGCGAGCGCCGCCGCGGGCGTCCGCACCAACGTGTCGGCCAGCGCATCCCAAAAGGCCCGAACCAGCTGCTCAGGATCCACCAACCGAAGCGGCCGCGACCCCTCGATCGCCAACGCGTGGCCCGTCGCCGGCATCGCCGCCGCCAGATTCCGCAACCACCCATGATCCGCCGGATCCAACGGCGCCACCCGCCAAGCCCCGAACCCGGATGGACTCACATCCGGCACCAACCGCCCCCGCCCAATCAACCCAACCCCAGCCAATGCAGCAGCCGCCCACGCCCGCAAGCTAGCCGACCCGTCACCCACACCGACACCGCCGCCCCCGGAGCCGTAGCCGACGCCGCTGGCGCTGGCGCCTTCGTCGCTGTGGCGTTGGAGGAAGGCCAGGCCTTCGGCCACTCCGATGGTCAGCGCGGGGACCTGGGTGCGGCGGATTCCGTCTCCTCGGGGGACGACGAGTTCGACTTTCTCCTGGGGGATCAGGCCGGCGGTCGTCAGGTCGCCGTACAGGACCAAGCGCCCCGCGCGGGGCGGGTCGGCGGGCTTGAACGTGACCTCTAACACCTCACGAACCCTACCCATCGCCACCGACAGCCCGCGCTCGCTTGACCTGAACTGATGTTGAGGTTGCAGGCTCAGCGCCGACAGCAGGTAAGAGACGGCGACGGGATGGGGCCAGGCAGATGCGGGCAGCGGTAGTGACGGAGTTCGGTGGGGTCGAGGTCATCGAAGTTCAGGATTGGCCGGAGCCGATCGCGGGTGCGGGGCAGGTGCTTGTCGAGATCGAGCTGACCGATCTGATCTTCGTCGAGACGGCCATTCGGAAGGGGGAGCACGGGGGATTCTTCGATGTGAAGCCGCCGTACGTGCCTGGCAACTCGTTCGGTGGAACGGTCCGCGAGGTCGGGCCGGAGGTTGACGAGCGATGGGTCGGACGCCGAGTGGCCGGTCGGACCGTCGACTTCGGCGCGCATGCGGAGGTTGGGGTCGCTGCGGACGAGGAGCTTGTCGAAGTACCGGATGAACTGGATCTCGAGACCGCTGTGGCGGTGTTCGGTGATGGGTTCACCACGTTGCTGCTTGAGCGGCTTTCGCCTGATCTGCAAGGGAAAGAGGTGCTGATCACGGCCGCGGCCGGCGGCATGGGGGTGCTGCTGGTGCAGGTTGCGCACAAGGCCGGCGCGCACGTCATCGGGGCAGCGCGAGGCCAGGCCAAGCTCGACCTCGTCAAGGCTCAGGGCGCCGACGTGGTGATCGACTACAGCGTCGAGGGCTGGCAGAAGTTGGTGCTGGAGGCAACCAATGGCGATGGCGTAGACGTCGTCTTCGAGGGCGCCGGGGGAGAGCTCGGCGCGGCCGCGTTCAGCACCGTGAAGGACGGCGGCTGGTTCTCCGCGCACGGCGCCGCGAGCGGCGGCTTCGCACCATACGACCCGGCCGAAGCCGAGCGCCGCGACATCACCGTCAAGGGCATCATGGATCTGCGGCTCGACAACCTCGACACCACCATCACCGGCGCCGACGTCCTGAAGCGGGCCGGCCAGGGCGATCTGATCCCGGTCATCGACCGGACCTTCGCTCTCGATCAGCTCGGCGAGGCGCACACCGCAGTCGAGTCGCGGTCACTGCTCGGTAAGGCTTTGATCAGGATTCGATGACCACGCGTTAGACCAATCCCTCCTCGGGGCACTGGCTAGACACCAGCGCCTTGAGGAGGGCGGACCCATGTCGCTGCGTGAGGCGGTACTACGCTCAGTCGCCGACCGGTTGGTCGGAGCGCTCGCCGACGGCAGGCGGGAGTGGACGCGCGGTGACGATCGTGTTGCGGCCCGCTCGCTTCGCAGTCAGCAGCGCGTTGTCGGCGGCCAGGATCAATTGGTCCATCGTCGCCGCCACCTCCGGGTAGACGGCAGCACCGAACGATGCCGGTACGCCGGTGATGATCGTCTTCTGCGTTCCCGTCGTACTGACCGAGACGGTCAGGGTGGCCAGCCGGTCCCTGATCCGCTCCGCGACCTCCAGCACCTCGGTCTCCGAGGCACCGGGCAGCAGCACCGCCAACTCGTCGCCACCGACGCGCGCGACCAGGTCACCCTGGCGCACCTCGGCCCGGACGCTCTCACCGACCGCCTTGAGCGCCTGGTCACCCGCTGGGTGCCCGTAGGTGTCGTTGATCTCCTTGAACTTGTCCAGGTCGAGCATGAGCAGCCCGACCGTGCTGCGCAGCGTCTCGGCCCGGGCGAGCTCCACCGGGACCGCACTGGCCCAGTACGACGGGTTGGCGAGGCCGGTCTTGACGTCCGTGCCGGCCGCGCGCTGGTACTGGGGGAGCAGCAGGTCGCGGTGCAGCGCGAGCACCGTCACCATCAGCACGGGGACGACCCATGGGTATGACGACTGCATCGCGGCGATCGCCACACCGAGGCCCAGGCCGGCGCAGACCACCAGTTGGTCGGACAGCTCGCCCAGCGCTTGGCGGGCGGTCGCCTCCGGGGAGGCCAGCAGGATCGCGCCGATCACCAGCGCGTAGTTGACCAGCCACCAGGTCGCCGCGGCGGCGATCACGACTAGCAGGGTCCAGAAACTGGTCGGGACACGAGGCTCGGCGATCAGCCCACCCGCCCGCAGGACGGCGGCAGCGGCGGCGCTGGCCAGGACGTAGGTGGACGTGGAGAAGATCTTGCGGTGGGCAACGGTGCGGCCGTACACCCGGAACCACGAGTACAGGTACGACCAGACGATCAGCGGGACGACCAGCGACAGCGGCAGCAACAGCAGGCTGGCGAAGACCCACAGGCACTTCAGGTTCGTGTGCGGGGACGTGTTGGCGGCCATCTCCCGGCGCCGCTCGATCCCGCGGGCGGACTCCAGGTGCAGCGTCGAGGCGGCCGCCAGCACGGCGAAGGCGGCCCATTCTGACGAAGTAACACCGGCATGTGGTCCGGTCAGTGTCGCGCGCACGGCCACTGTGGTAATCGTGACCGCGATCAAATCAATCGCAATCACATATCCCAGCGCGGCGGCCGGCAACGACCAGAGCTTCCATTGCCGGGGTGGCACCCAGCTGCTCCGACCGATCAGAATCATCATGAGCCTCACAGTTCGACCTGAACGGTTATGCGTTCATCGTAACGGCCTGTTCACGGCAGGTCACCCCTGAATCCGGATTCATTCTACCGAACCACCTCTTCGAAGGGTCGAGAAATCATGAGCAAGGCAGCGCGTACGACCGGTACCGGCAACGACTGGTTCACCGGCGGCAACGACTGGTTCCACGGGGGAAACGACTGGTTCACGGGCGGTAACGACTGGTTCACCGGCGGCGGGAACGATTGGTTCGCCGGTGGCAACGACTGGTTCGTCCCGGCGGCCGGCGGCGGTAACGACTGGTGACGAAAAGTAAATCTTTACCGTCCCTTTACGGATGGCCGGACTGATTTCCGGTCCGGGGTTTCAGGAATCGATTTACATCGATTTTACGGAGTCGGCCGGAATTCGGCGGGCACGCCGCCAGGCGGCGCCCGCCGCGACCGCCGCCAATGCACCCACGGCGCCCATCGTCGCCAATGCGGTGGACGGGCTGAATCGCTCGCCCAAGAGCCCGGCGAGCAGGATTCCGAGGCCCTGACTGGTCCGCAGAGCGGTGCTCGCGACGCCGAAGGCCTGCCCGCGCTGGTTGTCGGGCACGGCCTGGACGAAGCTCGCGCTGGCCGGCAGATGGTACGCCGATGCGGCGCCGGACAGCGCCCAGAGCACCATCGTGACGAGCAGGCCTGGCTGGAGCGCGCAGAACACCAACGGAACGCAGGCGAGGATGGCCAGCGGTCCCAGGAATCGCATGCGGCGTTCAGGCACCCACAGGGTGATGAGCCACATCCCCAGGACGGCACCGGCCGGCTGGGCGGCCAGCAGGAGCCCGGCCGCCTCTGGCCCGCCACCGATCTCGGCTGCGTAGGGCACGGCCAGGCCCTCCACCGTGACGTAGAACCCGGCAACAGTGGCCAGCGCGACCAAAGACCGCAAGGACGGCGTACGGGCGACCAGAGATGCTCCGGCGGCTAGGTCCTTCAGGTAGCTGCGCCTGGGCTCGTCCTCGGAGGTCTGGGTGGGCGCGGGGCGCGACCGTACGCCGAAAGCGATGAAGGCTGCAGACAATAGGAAGGTCGCGGAGTCCACCAGCAGGCCTCCGGAGGTCCCCACCGCGACCACTGCGAGACCGCCTGTTCCGAAGCCGAGCACCTGGCTGAACTGGACGACCATGTCGTTCGCGGCCTTGCCCAGGACGTAGTGGTCGTCTGGCAGTACCACCGGGAGGGTTGCGGCCCGTGCGGCGTTGAACGGCGAGCCGAACGCTTGCAGTGCGACCAGCAGCAGGATGACGACCAGTAGCGGCAGCGCGTTGATGGCCATCAAGGCCACGAGCACTGCGCGGGCCAGGTCCGTGACGATCATCACCCGTCGCCGCGGGTAGCGGTCGGCGAATCCGGCCAGTAGCGGCCCGAAGAGCAGATCCGGAACGTACGTCAAGGCATAGGCGAGAGCTGTCAGCCCGGCCGACGCGGTCCGGTCGAAGACGAGCACCGACAGGGCGACGCGGGCGAGCTGGTCGCCGATGACGGACAGTACGCCGGCCATGAACAGCGCCCGGAACTCGGCGTGACCGAACACGTCCCGCCACCGAGCCTTCGCCACCGCCGCATCCGCCACACCTTCGAACATAACCACTATCCGTAGCCCGACACCTCCGTGCCGTGAGACCTAGGGTTTTCCCGCGCGGTCGGTTGATCGCGGTGAGCGAGCACCCGGTCACTGGTAAGTACCACCGTTGGCACTGGTGTGCAGAATTCAAGGGTTTGAAGGGGCAGATCAGTGTCAAAAGTGGCAGCCGGTGCAGCACTCCTTGTCCGGCACCTCTATCCTGGAGTTGTCTGGTACCGGGGTCTGGGCGGGGCGGCCCCGACCCTGGTGCCGGACCTCTTTCGTCTCCGGTGACGTTCTTCCCGGAAGGTTCAGCCAAAACTGTCGGTGGGGCCCGGTAGCGTTCTGATTGCCAGGGGCGGCTCCTGGACGTGCTTCCTTCTCCTTCACCAGGCATGTAGCGCGTTCGCTCTCCGCCCCTGGCGCTCATGTCCGTGACGCTTTCGCCCGCCGTTCGGGCACCCTCGGGGAGGCCGCCATGCAAGAGCGGGGTGGTGGGGTGGGAAATGAATCAAGCAGAGCTTTGGCCGCGTTGCTGTTGCGCCGCCGACGGCTGGTCGACGCCACCCGCCTCACGCCGCCGGTACGCCGATCCGCCTGGCACTGGCTCCGCCACCCGATGAGCACCCAGGCCGGACTGACCGCGCTGCAGGCCGACCTCATCCAGCGCGGGCTGCTGCTGTCCGCCGACCTCTACCGCCACTGCGCGGGTCTGAGTCCGCTCGTCCTGGCCGGTCTCGGCAAGGCCGTGCTCGAGTTGCTCGACGAGGAGTCGGGCGCGAGCGCCTCCCACGTGCCGCTCTTCCGTGGCTTCCCCGAGAGCGTGTCGGGCAACACCGAGACCTTCTACATCGATCGTGTCTTCGCCCGGCTGCTGCAGGAGCCGGAGCAGCCATGTGTTCTCTGTGGCGAGGCGAAGACGGTCCATCCGGTATCGCCGTGCGCGCATCTGGTCTGCTGGTCGTGCTGGGACGGCGCCGACTTCAGCGCCTGCCCGCTGTGCCTGCGACGCATCGACCTCGACGATCCGTTCCTCGAGCCTCCGTTCGACGAGACGTCGGCGTCAGCGTCGGGCTCGGCGTCGGGGTCGGGGTCGGCGCGGGCTGGCCGGCTGCGGTTGCTGTCGCTCGCGCCGGCGGATGCGGTCCGGAGTACGGCGGCCGAGTTGCTTGGCCGGCGGGCGCCGTTGTCGGCACGCGACCGGGCGGATCTTGTCGTGTTGCTTGCCGAGGCGGATCCGGGGTGGTTGCCGGACGTGATTCCGGTGCGCGAGACCCGGGCGGTCGTGCTGGCCGAGTTGATGCCGCGATTTCCTTCGCTGGTCGACGAGTTGGTGCAGACGGCGACGGACGCGCTGCGGTTGCTGTACGTGCTGATGGGGGCGGATCCTGGGTTGCGGACGCCGCCGGTGCGACGGCGCTCGTTGCCTCGGGCAATTCGGCGTACGGTGCTGGGGAGGCTCGATCGGCTGCCGGTGGAGTTGCTGGTCGAGGACATGTTGCGGCATGAGCGGGCGTGGAAGCGGGTCGCGGAAAACCTGCACCCGTTCGAGTTCGCTGCCCGCTATCCAGTTGCAGCGCTGGCGTTCGCGGTAGTGCGCAAGACGAAGCTTGACGCGACGACTCCAGCGGGTCGGGCGGTCTTTAGTGAGAGTGCCCGTCATCCGCTGATCCGGCTCGAAGACAGCAAGCTCGTGATGAGCACCTTCGCGAGTCGGGTTGAGGGGGCGTTCGCGGATGGGCGGCCTGAGTTGGCGTTGGAGTTGTTGCGTCGGCGTCCGGGGGAGTTGGTGCGGCGGTTGGTGCAGCTGGCTCGGGCGGTGCCAGCGGATTCGCAGGCGACGTTGGTCGAGGCTGTGGCGACTGCGGTGTCCGATGTTTCGCCAGTGGTGTTGACGGCGGCGCTCGGGCAGGTCCGTACGCCGCCGGGCGATCTGCGGCTGTTCTTTCCACGTGGGGGAACGACGCGGATCTGGACGGTGGTCGACGAGCGGGAGCCGTTGCCGGCCGACTTGGCGGCGGCGCTGGGCACAGTACTGGTGGGAGAGTTGTTGCGGCGGGCAACGGCTTTGCCTCGGGTGCGGCGGGCGTTCCTGGATGAGGAGTTGTCCCGGCTCACGGCGCCGGGGTCGGAGCGGAGTACGTCCTCGTCGTTGCTGCGGATGACCCGGGGGAGTTCACAACCGATCCCGGAAGACGACCTGCTGCGGCTCTTCCTGCATTGGGTCGAGCCCGAGGGGCGGCGGGTCGATCTCGATCTGTCGGTCGCGGTGTTCGACGAGGACTGGGCGTTCGTCGGGTTGTGCGACTACACGCGGTACCGGTTCGATCAGGACGCGCTGGTGCACTCGGGTGATCTGACGTCGGCGCCGTTGCCGCTGGGAGCGACCGAGTTCGTCGACCTGGATCTTGTCGCGGTGCAGCGGGTCGGCGGGCGGTACGTGTTGCCGGTGGTGTTCAGCTACAACGACGTCGCCTTCGAGCATCTGGAGCGTGGTTTCGTCGGGGTGATGCGGCAGCCGGCGGGGTTGTTCGATCCGTCGGCGGTGGAGGAGCGATTCGATCTGACCGGCCCGGCGAAGATCCTGCTGCCGTTCGGCATCGACCTGCGTACGAAAGAACTCCGCTGGTACGACGTCAACCTCAGCGCCGCCGGGTACGGGCACAACGTCGCGCGCTACGGCGGCCACATCGCTTTGATGGCGGCGGCGATGGAGGAAGTGCACGGCGCCGGCGATCGGGTCAGCCTGTGGGAGCTGTCCTGCTGGCACGCGGCCGCTCGTACCAACGAGGTGGTCGTGCGCTGCGCCGACAACTCGATCGTCGGCTGCCTGCGCGGTGACACCGAGGAGGTCGCCGACTTCGCCCGCCGCTTGACCGCACGCCTCGAGCCCGACCGTCACTGGGATCTCGACGCCGCCAACCGGGCCGACTTCGCCGCGGTCGTCAACGGCGACATCGACCCCAAGTCAGGCGCCGAGGTCTACGCCCTCCACCCCCACCTGCTCGACCCAGCCAACCTCAACCTCATCGACGCCCCCCACCTCCTCGCCACGCTCGCCCCAGACACCCGAGCCACCCTCCCGACCCACTAGCCAGGCTTAACAAGGTTGCGACATCGGGGAAATGTGGCGACTCATATGTCGTGACATAACAAGTCTGCAGGTTTCCGCCGCAGACTTGAGGAGTACTCCGGTGACGTTGAGCCAACCCACGGACGCCGAGCTGGACGTGCTGATCCGCGCGCGTCTCGCCTCCCTCGGCATCGATCTCGATCAACTCCCGCCCGGCACCCAGCCGGACCCCGAGACGGGCAGCCCCGGCCGCGACACCGCGCTCGCCGGCCTCCGCAGCTTCGTCCGGACGACCGTCGTGCCGCTCGCCGCGTACCAATTCGCAGTACCGGGCCTCGACGGTGACGAGGACCGCGCCGCACTGGCCCAGCAACTCTCACCGCCGTCCCTCTACCCGTCCATCGACATCAAGCGGCAGTCCTGATGGACGACGCCCCGCAGGACACCCGAGTCGACCGCCGGTCCTTCCTCCACCGAGCCAGCGCACTGGCCGCGGTCGCAGCCGTCGGCACCGTCGCGCTTCCAGAGATCGCGTACGCCGGTCCGACCACCACGCCACTACAGGACACCGCCACCGCCCCAGTCCGCCCGGAGGCGCAACTAGACGTCACCGAGTTGACCATCGCCGAGGCCGCCACCCTCATCCGCAACGGCCAGCTCAAGCCCGAGAAGCTGCTCGAGGCCTACCTCGCCCGCATCGGCTCGTACGACGGGATCTACCAAGCGTTCAACCTCGTCCTCGCCGACGAAGCCTTCGCCCGCGCCAAGCAGCTCGGTCGCAGCAGAGGCGGCGCGCTCCACGGCATCCCGCTCGCGATCAAGGACAACTACTACACGCGCGGCATCCCGACGACGGCCAACTCCTACCTGTTCGAGAAGTTCGTCCCACCCTTCGATGCCACCGCAGTCCGCAAACTCACAGCAGCCGGTGGCATCGTCATCGGAAAGACCCAGATGGGCCCACTCGCCACCACCCGCGCGACCACCCCGGACGGCCGGATCACCACGGTCAACGCGTGGACGCCGCAGGATCCCAGCACCGACCCAGGTGGCTCGTCATCCGGATCCGCCACCGCCGTGGCCTCGCGGATGGCGACCTCGAGTGTCGGCACGCAGACCGGCGGCTCGATCATCGCGCCCTCGAACGCACAGAATCTGACCGGTCTCAAACCCACGATGGGCCGGGTCTCCCTGCACGGCATCGTGCCGCTCAGCTACACCCGCGACCACCCCGGCCCGCTCGCCAGAGACGCCAAGGACGCGGCGATCATGCTGACCACGATGGCCGGCGAGGACCCGAACGACCCCCGCACCCAAGGCCTCCCGCCGGTCCCCGACCTGATCACCGCAGCCACCCCCGTACTCCGAAACCGCAAGGTCCGCGTCCGTTGGAAGACCAGGGTCGGCGTCATCCCCGGTTTCACGGCCGGCACCACCGAGGTGGCAGCAGCCCGCCGAGCCGCCCTCGACACCCTGGCCGACGTCCAGGACCTCCGCGTCGTCGACGTCACCCTGCCCGACGAGTGGGACGTCCTCACCAACGCCGCCTTCAACAACGTCCGGCTCCCCGAACGCAGCGAGCCGTTCCTCCCCACGCTGCGAGCCGACCTTCGTGGCTTCGGCGTCTCGGTGACGGGCTGGTTGCAGGGCGCGTTGCTCGGCGCCGACGAGTACCTGATCGGCCAGCGCGCGAAGGTGCTGCTGCTGCGACGGGTGCTCGACGACCTCTTCGAGCAGTGCGATGTCGTGGTGCAGACCAGTCCCAACCCGTTCGACTCGATCGGCCTCCCGGAGCTGGCCCTGCCGATCGGCTTCAGCGCCAAGGGAGTCCCGATCGGCACGATTCTGGGTGGCAAGCCGTTCGGCGAGGAGCGGTTGCTGGCCGTCGCCGCTGCTTACCAGGCGCTGACCGACTGGCACCAGCGGCGACCCAAGGACCCGCAGGCCGGAGCGGCGGACTCGCAGGGTGGCGACGTACGGACGAGGACGGCCGGAAGGACGGCCGGCCAGGACCGCGGCCGGATCCGCGCGGAGGAGGTACCGGAACTCATGCAGTAAACGGCCTGGATATCGATTGCCCACGGCTGCCCTTTCAGCCACGGTGGAATGTGATGCGCGCCGGCCCGCGCCCATCTAGCGTCCTCTCCGGCGATGGCTGTCGGGGTGACAGCCCGCCGTGACTGGAGGGGTGGGCCGTGGGTCCGTTGCAGGGATATCTGGGCAAGCGCGTCGCGGGAGCGATCACCGTGGCGATGCTGGCAGCGCTGTTGCCGCTGGCACCGATCGTCCGAACCGCCGACGCGGCGACGGCGCCGCGGCCGAAGGCGGTCGCCGGCGCGCCCGACGTACAGGGCGCCCGGTCGGCCGCGCGCAGGCAGGGTTCCAAGGTCGAGGTCACCAACCTCCGGACCGAGAAGCAGACCGTCTTCGCGGACCCGACCGGCGCGATGAACCTCGAGCTCTCGCCGGTCCCCGTCCGGGTCAAGCGGGGCGACTCCTGGGTCGGCGTCGAGACCGACCTGGTACGCCGTACCGACGGCTCGGTCGGTCCCAAGGCCACGACCCTGGACGTCAGCTTCTCCGGCGGCGGCAAGACGGCCCCGCTGGTGGCCTTCGGCAAGGACGGCAAGCGACTCGCGCTGACCTGGCCGGGCACCCTGCCGACGCCAGACCTCGCGGGTGCCACTGCGACATACAAGGAAGTCCGCCCGGGCGTCGACCTCGTGATGACCGCCGAGGCCTCCGGCTACACCCAGCACCTCGTCGTCAAGAACACTGCGGCGGCCAAGAAGCTGACCCGGGTCGAGCTCGGTCTGCAGACCACCGGCCTGACCGTCGCGACGACGAAGACCGGTGGGCTGGAGGCCAAGGACGCCAAGGGACAGATCGCGTTCACCGCACCGCCGTCGGCGATGTGGGACGCGGGCACGAAGCGGTCGCTGGCAACCGTCCAGATCACCGGCAAGAAGCTCACGCTCACCCCTGACCAGAAGCTGCTGAGCGACCCGACGGCGAAGTTCCCGATCACGGTCGACCCGAACTGGGCCACCTACGACAAGAACTTCTGGACCTCGGTCGTCTCCGGCAAGCCGGGCACCGCCTACCCGAACACCAGTCCCGGCGGCAACACCGTCGCCCAGGTCGGAAAGTGCGACTTCAGTGACTGCAACGGCATCGGCACAGCTCGCTCGTACTTCCAGTTCGACACCGGCGCGGGGGGAATCCTGCAGGGCAAGGCGATCATGGGCGTGTGGCTCGACACCGCCGTGGTGCACAGCGGCAACTGCACCGACAGCTGGCATACGCTGCACGTCAGCGGCCAGGTGAACGGCGGTACGACCTGGAACAACATGCCGCAGGGTCCGGAGATCGCCGGCGCCGACGCGCCCCGGGCCAACGACAAGGGCGGTTGTGGCGGCTGGAAGCCGTTCTCCTTCGGAGTCCCCACGAACCAGATCAACCCGGGCGGCCCGACCACGTACTACATCCAGGCCGGCAACGAGGGAAACTCGGTGTTCTGGCGTAAGTACGACCCCGCGTCGACCAAGCTGCGGATCAGGTTCAACGCGTCCCCGAACACGCCCGGCTCGGTCCGTACCGACCCCGCGCTGCCCAGCCCCTGCAAGTGGTGTGCGGGCAAGCAGTACTTCGCCGGCAACTCGATCCGGCTGATCGCCGGCCTGTCCGACCCGGACGGCAACAGCGTGCTGCCGCAGTGGGACATCTACACCAACGGCGCCCTCGAGACGCGGTACGGAAGCCTGCAGGCCAACGGCGCGATGCATGACACCACGGTGAACCTGACCGACGGCAAGACGATGGAGTGGTACGTCCGCGGCTGGGACACCAACGAGGACAACGGCGAGCGCCTCGCGTCCAGCGCCTTCGTGCATGGGCCGGGCCCGTTCATCGTCGACAAGACGGCGCCGTCCTCTGGGCCGAAGGTCAGCGCCGGGCTCTATCGCCAGGACAACCGCTGGCACGGCGGCGTCGGCGTACCGGACACGCTGACCTTCGAGCGCACGTCGCTGCCCCTGCCCGACGCGGGTACTGCGGACGTCGACCACTACCTGTGGGGAACGGTCAACCCGCCGAACAACTCGGTCGATGCAACCGGCGCCCTGGGTGGACCGGCGACCGCGACGTTCACTCCGGACTTCGACGGTCCGCAGGACATCTTCGTGCAGAGCGTCGACCGGGCCGGCAACAAGAGCCCCATCACGACCCACCACATCTACGTCCGGGCCGGCAACGGCGCGTACTCGCAGTACCCGTTCGACGGCAACGCGGACGACACGGCGTTCCTCGGTGACCACGACGGGACGCTGTCCGGCGGACCGACGTACGGTACCGGCGCGCTCGGCAACGCGATCAGACTGGACGGGCTAGACGACTCGGTCTCCGCGCCGAGCGCGGTCCGTACCGATCAGAGCTTCTCCGTCTCGGCGTGGGTCAAGCCGGAGTCGCTGCCCGTCACCGACGGGGTGGCCGCAATCGCCACCCAGGAAGGCGATCGGGTCAGCTCGTTCTACCTGAACTACCGCGCTGAGGGCGAGAAGACGACCTTCCAGCTGACCAGCGAGGACAAGGACAGCCCGAACGCGGTCTGGGCCCAGGGGCCGGCCCTGCCGGTCGGGAGCTGGAGCCAGGTGACCGGCGTCTACGACAAGCAGAACAACAAAATCAAGCTGTACATCAACGGCGCCAAGGTCAGCGAAGCAGCCGTGCCGGCCAACTACGCCTGGCATGCGAGCGGTCCGCTGACGATCGGCCGGGACAAATGGAACGGCAACTTCGGCGACTGGTTCAAGGGCTCGATCGACGAGGTGCAGGTCTTCGACCGCGCGCTGACCGACGCCGACGTCCGCGCCTCGGTCGGCCGCGACAACGTCCGTACCGGCCAGTGGAAGTTCGACGACCTGCCCGGTACGACCGCCCGCAACGACGTGGACGGCGGCTCCGACCTGGTGCTCAACGGCCACGCGACGCTGACCGGCCCGACGAGTGGCGGTGCCGTGGGCGGCGCAGTACAGCTGGATGGCGACATCAACAGCTTCGCCGCGACCAACGGACCGGTCATGCGGACCGACCAGAGCTACACGGTCGGCGGCTGGGTGAAGCTGACCCAGGCGCCGCCGGAGGGCCAGGCCCTGGTGGCGATGTCGGCCGAGGGGACTGTGAACAGCGCGTTTTTCCTCAGCTATCGCACCGTGGGCGGCGTCGGCAAGTGGGAGTTCCTCTCCCCGTCGGCGGACACCGGCACTCCGCGTGCCGCTGATGCCCAGATCGTGTCCAACGTTGCTGCCAAGCTCAACGTCTGGACCCACCTGGCCGGTGTCTACGACGCCCAGGCCCACCAGATCAAGCTGTACGTCGACGGCAAGCTGGCCGGTACGGTCGCCCAGCCCGCCGGCTTCAACGCGACCGGCCCGCTGACCGTAGGCCGGGGCAAGTGGGGTGGCACCCTGACCGGTCCGTGGGTGGGCTCGGTCGACGACCTGCGCGCCTACAACCGCGAGCTGTCCGAGTCCGAGCTCCAGGGCATCGTTGCCCGCAGCAACGTCACGGCCGGCAGCTGGAAGCTGGACGGCAATGCGAACGACACCTCCGGCCGGACCCCGGCGCTGAACGGAACCCTCGGCGACGGCGTCGCCTGGACCGGCGGCCAGACCGCCAACCCCGCGCCGAGCGACCTGTCGCTCAAGCTGAACGGCACGACCGCTCACGTCTCCGCGCCGGCCGCTCTGGACCTGAAGCAGAGCTTCTCGGCCACGGCGTGGGTGCGACTCGACTCCGATGCCCACGGCGCCGCGGTGGTCTCGCAGGACGCCGGCCGGATCAGCGCCTTCAACATGCACCTTGCCTGGGACAAGAAGTGGGTGGTCGCGATGCGCAGTTGCGACGCCAGCTGGAACTGCACCGAGACCCGAGCGACCGGACCGGCCCCGCAGTTGGGTGCGTGGACCCATCTGGCTGGTGTTTACGATGCGTCAGCCGGGCTGATCTCGATCTACGTGAACGGCGTGCTCGCCGGCACCCAGGCGTACAAGCACACCTGGGACTACGCGGCCGGACCGATCCAGATCGGTCGGGCGACGTGGGGCAACGGGGACAAGGTCGACTTCTTCCCGGGCGCCATCGACGACGTCAACGTCTACAGCCGGGTGCTGTTCGCCGACGAGATCCGCGCGATGGCCGGTCGTGATCTGACCCTGGCGCACAACTGGCGCCTGGACGAGCCGAGCGGCACCGCTGCGGCCGACTCGGTCGGTGCCCGCGCCGGAACACTGGCCGGAGCAAGCCACGTGGTCGGGCACCTGGGCAACGCGCTCGACTTCGACGGAGTGGACGACACGGCCACCACGACCGGTGTGGACGTCGACACCTCCAAGAGCTTCACCGTCTCGGCGTTCGTCAAGCTCCGCAAGATCTGCGACCCCGGCGGCGAGTTCCAGTGCCGGCTCACCGCGGTCAGCCTCGACGGCGGCGCGACCAGCAAGTTCCGGCTCGGCCATGTGACCGACGTCGACAACAACCTGTTCGGCGCTTGGACGTTCGAGATGCCGGAGGCCGACGGCTCGGTGACGAAGGCGGCTGTCTCGGCGGTGCAGTCGGACATCAACAGCTGGGTGCATCTGGTCGGCGTGTACGACGCGAAGGCGCAGCAGATCTGGCTGTACGTCAACGCGACCCGGCAGGGCGACGGCACGCTGAATCAGCCGTGGGCGGCTACGGGCGGGCTGCAGCTCGGTCGGGGCCGGGTGGACGGCGCAGCCGCGGAGTACTGGCCGGGGCAGATCGACGACGTCCGGGTCTACACCGGCGGGCTGGACAAGTCCCGGATCGAGGCGTTGTACGCGTCGTACCCGGTGGTCGGTGGCGAGACGCCGACCGCGCCGAAGGACCCGGCGGCGTACTGGAAGTTCGACGAGGGCACCGGTACGACCATCGCCGATGCCTCGGGCAACGGTAGGACGGCGACCATGAAGGGTGGCACGGGCTGGACCGGCGGCCGGACCGGCACGAGCGCCTGGCTCGACGGGACCAGCGGGTACGCCGAAACCGCGGCGCCGGTGCTCAACACGGCGCAGAGCTTCTCCGTCTCGTCGTGGGTCTACCTGACCCTGCCCGGACAGGGCAACCGGACGATCGTCGCGCAGGACGGGAACCGCGTCAGCAGCTTCCTGCTGCAGTACAACAGCCAGTTCAACCGGTGGGCGGTCATCGTCCCGACGGCTGATCAGGACAACCCGGCCAACGTGCTGCTGACGTCGGCTCAGGAAGTATCGAATGGACTGTGGACCCACGTGGGCCTCGTCTACGACGCCGGGCTCAAGCAACTCAAGCTGTACGTCAACGGAGCGCTGTCCGCGGCGCAGGTCGGCGTCACGCCCCTTGCCTCGACCGGTGTAACGACCATCGGACGCGGCAAGTGGAACGGTGGGCCGGTCGACTACTTCCCGCGTGGTATCGACGAGGTTCAGCTGTACAACCGGGCTCTGTCCGATGGGGAGATGCGCAAGGTGCACGATGCGCCGGCCGCCGCAATGATGGGCTTCTGGCGGTTCGACGACGGGACCGTCCGGGACTGGTCGTTCCGCGCCAACCCCACGACGGCGAGCGGCACGCCGACCTACCCGGTCGGCCAGGTCGGTGGCCAGGCGCTGCAACTCGACGGCGCGAGCGCTGCGACCGCGCAGTACTGGAACGCTCCGCCCCGGGACAGCTACACCGTCTCGGCCTGGGCCAAGCTGACCCGTGCCGACAAGGTCGCCACGGTGCTGGCCCAGGACGGTGACCGGATGAGCGGGTTCGTCCTGCAGTACCGGCCGGGTCAGGCGCGCTGGGTCTTCGGTACCCCGGATCAGGATGCGGACGGCGCGGCATCGAAGTACGCGGTGGCGACGAAGCCGGCGGTACTGAACCAGTGGACGCATCTCGTCGCGGTGAACGACTACGCGGCGCACCAGTTGCGCCTCTACGTCAACGGCGAGCTGGCAGGCACGAAGAACGACGTGACCGTGGTGAACTCCTGGGGCGGGCTGACGATCGGGCGGGCCGAGGTCAACGGCAATCCGGCCGACTACTTCACCGGGCTGATCGACGAAGTACGGACCGAGCAGGGGATCGCGACCGATGACGAGATCGCCTTGCGGGCGGCGTATCCGCAGCCGCCCGGTGGTCAGATCGCCCGGTTCCTGAACGCGGCCGGGGATCGCTACACGGGGAGTACCGATGCTCCGATCCGGGCCGGCTACCACTTCGAGCGGTCGCTCGGAGCGCCGGTGGCGGCGGGGGACAACACCAAGGTGCTGGACTTCGGCCGGGTGTACACGGTCAAGCCGACCAACCTGTCGACGCTGCCGCTGTACCACTGCAGCTCGGGCATCGACTCCCTCCAGTCCGACTGCGAGGGGCTCGGGACACAGACCGAGGTACTCGGCTACACGCTCGCCTATGGGCGGCTGGCCAGGTACAACAGCCCGACCGCTGTCGATCACCTGAGCACGACATTCGACGCCAACCCGGGCTATCGCAACGAAGGGCCGCAAGGTTGGTTGGCCAAGGCAACCACCGCTGGCACGCAGCCGCTGATGGCCTGCCGGGACGGGGTCGACAACTTCCTGTCCGACCAGGCCGACTGCGAGGGCAAGACCGTACTGGGTGCCACCGGCAACATCTGGACGACGGCTCCGGCCGGGCTGACCAGCCAGCCGATCTACCGGTGCGCGATCAACGGCGAGAAGTTCGTCTCCCTCCAGCAGAACTGTGAGGGATTCACGCTCGAACGCCAGCTCGGTTTCGTTCTCACCACGCTGCCCGCCACTGCCCCGATCTTCGCCTGACCAGCGCCTCGCCGGAAGGAAAATCATGCGCCGTATCAGACTGTCGCGCGCCCAGAAAACGGTCGCGCTGACGATGGCCTCGATCATGGTGGCGGTCGGGGTGACCCAGGCCGCCGGTCCGTCGATCGCCGCGGCGGCCACCGGACCGACCGTGCCGTTGACCAATGTCCCGTCCGTACCGGCCGGCAAGCAGTCGATGGCACCGCGGCCGGTGGACGAAGCGACCAGCCGCCAACTGCACGGCGATCAGCCCGCGGCTGGGAGCGCGAAGGAGGGTGGCAGCACCTCGGGTGCGACGCCGTTGGCTCCTTCGGCGACCTGGGACGTCGCCGCGCAGACCGGTGACTTCAGCTGGAACTACCCGTTGCGGGTACCGCCCGCGCCGGGTGGTCTGGAGCCGAACCTCGCCTTGAGCTACGCCTCATCGGCGGTCGACGGCCGGACGAGCGCGACCAACAACCAGGCGTCCTGGGTCGGGGACGGCTGGTCGCTCGACCCCGGCTTCGTCGAGCGCTCGTACGGCGGTTGCGCCGACGACAAGGAAGGCAGCACCAAGGGGCAGAACACCCCGGACCTGTGCTGGCGATCGGACAACGCGACCGCGTCGTACGGCGGCGGTGGCGGAACCCTGATCCTGGGCAAGGAGGGCTGGCGCAACAAGCGCGACGACGGCGCCCGGATCGAGCGGCTGAACGGCGCTTCCAACAACGACGCCGACGGCGAGTACTGGCGGATCACCGGGACCGACGGGACGCAGTACTACTTCGGCTCCCGGTCCGACTCCAAGGCGACCTGGACGGTCCCGGTCTACGGCGACGACACCGACGAGCCCTGTCACCAGGCCACCTTCGACAAGTCGTCCTGCAAGCAGGCGTGGCGCTGGAACCTCGACAAGGTCGTCGACCCGCACGGCAACGTGATGCTCTACAACTACGAGACCGAGACGAACAAGTACGGCCAGAACCTGAAGGACCCGGGCGTCGAGTACGTCCGCGGCGGCTGGCTGAAGAACATCGAGTACGGCCTGCACACCAGCGCGTCGAGCCAGCCGACCGGGCGGGTCGACTTCGCGACGGCGTACCGGTGTGTCCCGGGCAGCACCTGCACGCTGGACAAGCCGGAGAACTTCCCGGACGTCGCGGTCGAGGACCGTTGCGACGCGGACACCTGCAAGGACAAGTACTGGCCGACCTTCTGGACGACGCAGCGGCTGTCGACGATCACCACGTCGGTCTGGCGGGGCTCGTCGTGGGGCGAGGTCGATCGCTGGACGCTTGATCAGCAGTTCCCCGACCCCGGTGACGGTGGCAAGGCGGCCCTCTGGCTGAAGTCGATCAAGCACACCGGTCTCGCCGGGGCGACCCCGGTCGAGCTGCCGCCCGTCACCTTCGAGGGCGCCAAGATGGCCAACCGCGTCTACCAGGCCGACGATCTCGCTCCGATCATCCGCTACCGGATCACCGGCATCGTCTCCGAGACCGGTGGCGTGACCTCGATCAACTACGCGGCGCCGGACTGCCTGGCGCCGCCCACCAACGCGGAGACGAACACCCTGCGGTGCTTCCCGGTCCGGTGGACGAAGAGGAACCACGCCGAACGGACGGACTACTTCAACAAGTACGTCGTGGCGTCGGTGACCGAGTCGGACCGGATCAGCTCCAACCCGATGCAGATCACCAGCTACGAGTACCTCGACGGCGCCGCCTGGCACTACGACGACTCGGAGTTCGTGCCCGCCGACAAGAAGACCTGGAACGAGTTCCGCGGCTTCGGGCGGGTCAAGATCCGCAAGGGCATCACCAACGACCCGTCCGGACCGCACGTCGTCACCGAGCAGCGGTTCTACCGCGGCATGAACGGCGACCACCTCGCCACTGGCACCCGCACTGTGGACGTCAAGGACTCCGAGAACGGCGCGCACCACGACGAGGACTGGCTGCAGGGCTTCCTGCTGGAGACGATCAGCTACCTCGGCGACACCGACCAGGTGGTCAGCAAGACGATCAACGAGCCGGCCTGGCAGGGTCCGACGGCGGTACGCGGCGACTTCAAGTCGTACATCGTCGACTCGGCGTCGTCTCGCACGATGACAGCGCTCGACAACGATCGCGGCTGGCTGACGACCAGGACGGAGACGAAGTACGACGACCTCGGTGTCCCGATCGAGGTCAACGACCTGGGCGACGTCACCAAGGCCGACGACGACAAATGCGTCCGTACGACGTACGTCCGCAACCGCGACCTCTGGCTGATGGACCTGCCGTCGCGGGCCGAGACGGTCTCGGTCGCCTGCGACAAGAGGCCGGTCTTCCCGGACAACGCGGTCTCCGACGTCTACACCAGCTATGACGACCACGCACGTGGCGCAGTACCGACGGTCGGTAACGCGACCAAGGTCGAGCGGCTCGTGGACCGGCCGGCCACCGGGGCGGCGTCGTACTCGACCACGACGACCTCCTATGACGCGTACGGCCGGGAGACGGCGAAGTCCGACGCACTCGATCGGGTGACCACGACCGCCTACACCCCGGCGACCGGCGGCCCGGTGACCAAGACGGTGATCACCGACCCGGCCGGATTCGCGACGACGACCACGCTGGACCCAGCCTGGGGCCTGGGCGTGCTCACGGTGAACGCGAACCAGCGCAAGACCGAGACCAGTGTGGACGCGCTCGGCCGGGTGACCGCGATCTGGCCGGCCAACCGGCCGCGGTCGAACTTCCCGGCCAGCCAGACCTATAGCTACCAGTACCGCAACGACGGGCCCACCGTCGTCACCGAGACGACGCTCGGCCCGAACAATCGCTTTGTCACCACCAACCAGCTCTACGACGGGCTGCTGCGACTGCGGCAGACCCAGGCGCCGGCCGTGGGTGGCGGTCGCCTGATCACGGACACCCGGTACGACTCGCAGGGGCGGATCTGGAAGCAGACCCAGCCGTACTACAACGACGGCGCGGTCGACGCGGACCTGTGGACGTCGAGTGACGCCGATGTGCCGGGGCTCTCGGTCACGGAGTACGACGGTGCCGGCCGCACGGTCGCACGGATCTACCAGGCCGGTGTGCAGGAGAAGTGGCGGACCACCACGAAGTACGAGGGTGATGGCGTCAGCGTGACGCCACCGCAGGGGGACACTCCGACCACCTCGATCTTCGACGCTCGCGGGCAGACGGTGGAGTACCGGCAGCACAAGACGGCGACCACCTTCGACACGACGAAGTTCGCCTACACGCGGACGGGCAAGCTCAGCACGGTCCAGGACTCGGCCGGCAACACGTGGCGGTACAAGTACGACCTGCAGGGCAACCAGGTCTGGACGGACGACCCGGACAAGGGCGCGTCGACGATGGTCTACGACGCGGCCGGTCAGCTCACCCAGCTGACCGATGCCAAGGGCAACAAGTTGTTCACCAGCTATGACCCGCTCGGTCGCCGGCTGGCGGTCCGGTCGGGTAGTGCCGACGGGACGGTGCTGTCGAAGTGGACCTACGACACGGCGCTGTACGGCAAGGGACAACTGGCGACGGCGACCCGGTACGACAAGGGACAGCCGTACTCCGTCTCCGTCGATGCCTACACCGCTCTGGATCAGCCCTCGACGACCACCATCACGATCCCCGAGGCAGAGGGGCAACTGGCCGGGTCGTACGCCAGCACGAGCAAGTACAACGCTGATGGGTCGCTGGCGAGTTCGACGTACCCGGCTGCGGGTGATCTGCCGGCGGAGACGCTGAACCACACGTACGACGACCTCGGCCATCCGCTGCGGACGTACGGCGGAACGACCGGCTCGACTGTGGAGTACGCGCAGAACACGGAGTACACCCGGTACGGCGAGCTGCAGCGGATGCAGCTCGGCGAAGGGGACAAGCGGGCCTGGCTGTCGAACTACTACGACGACAGCAGCCGCCGGCTCAACCGGACGATCGTCGACGCCGAGGTCACCCAGCCCATGCAGGCTGACGTGAACTACACGCGTGACCCGGCCGGGAACATCACGTCCATTTCGGACACCGCAATGGACAAGCCGGCCGACGTGCAGTGTTTCCGGTACGACTACCTTCGGAGACTCACTGAGGCCTGGACCCCGGGGGGTGGCTGCAGTGGTGACCCCTCGACGGCCACGCTCGCCGGGCCGGCGCCGTACTGGCAGTCGTTCAGCTACGACGCGATCGGCAACCGCAAGACCAAGACCTCGCACGCTTCGGGCGGGGACACGACCCAGACCTACGCCTACCCGGCTGCAGGCGGCGATCGGCCGCATGGACTCGACTCGGTCACCACCGCCGGGCCGAGCGGGAACCGGACCGACGACTACGGATACGACGTCGCCGGGAACACCACCTCGCGGAAGGTGGCCGGTACCAGCCAGACGCTCGAGTGGGACGTCGAAGGCCACCTGGCCAAGGCGACCCAGGCAGGGAAGAGCAGCACCTTCCTGTACGACCCGGACGGCAACCGGCTGATCCGCCGCGACCCGGGAGCGCGGACGCTCTACCTGAACGGCGAGGAGCTGCGGCTCGACGAGTCGACCGGGCAAGTACGGGCGACCAGGTACTACAGCCACGCCGGTGAAGCGATCGCCGTCCGGACGGGGGCCGGCCTGACGTGGACGGCTTCCGACCACCAGGGCACCGGGACGATCGCGATCGGCGCCGACTCGCAGGCAGTCGTCCGGCGTTGGCAGACACCGTTCGGCGAGACCCGGGGGAGCGAGGTCGACCTCCCGGGGAGCAAGGGCTTCGTCGGCGGTACGGAGGACGACAGCACCGACCTGACCCATCTGGGCGCCCGGGAGTACGAGGCCTCGACCGGCCGCTTCATCACGGTCGATCCGGTGATGGACCTGGCCGATCCCCAGCAGATGCAGGGGTACGCGTACTCCAACAACAACCCGGTCACCTACTCGGATCCGAGCGGTCGCAGCTTCTGCATCTGCGGTCACGCCGGCCCGCCGCCACCTCCGCCGACGCCGGCCACGGTCATCGAGATCCCGGACATCCAGCAGAAGCCGAAGGCGCCGAAGCCCACTGTCACCAATCAGAAGCTGCAGAACCACCTCAACCACATCTACGCCGAGGTGACCGACAAGAACTGGATCGGCAGCGGCAGGAGCGCGGACGCGTTGCGCAACGAGCTGCTGACCGGCCGGGCGACGCACGGCATCTACCACGACGTGTCGGTCGCGCAGGACTTCGCCGGTCTGGTCGACCTGATCGACGAGGACGACATCGCCCGCGGCAAGGGTGGCTCGCTGCTGAGCGGGGAGGAACGCAAGATCGCGATCGACGAGGCCAAGGAACTGTGGGGCGCCCTCAACCAGCCTGACAACCGCGGCGTCGTGACCCGGACGACGAACTCGCAGCCGGGTCGCAAGGACCAGTTCGAGCAGCCGCTGAAGAAAGCGTCCGAGAAGATGGCGTACACCAAGGTCACGGACGCGCAGTACTACAAGCCCGAGAATCCGGTCGGCCGGAGTCCGGTCTACAAGAACAAGGGCGCGACGACCCGTGGGTTCCTGCGGGGAATGGGCTTCCTGTCCGTGGTACCGATAGCCATCGACATCTTCCGGGGCCCGACGCCCGGGGCGAGTCCGAAGCAGCAGATGATGGAAGGGTTCTGTGTGTTCGACATGGCCGGTATCTGTGACCAGTACCTGAACCCGCAGGTCGGAGGGGTGGCTTGACCGACGCCCGGATGGCGCTGAGCCTCGGCTCGGACCTCGCCGATCGGCTCTGGATGGCTGTACCGGAGGCGCGTCCGTTCCTCGCCGGCTTGCTGGCGAAGGAAGTGGAGGACGCCATCCGGTACAGCCGGGAGCTGATGCCGCCCGGGTACGCCGAGGTGGCCGACGCGCTCTATTTGGAGCTGCTGCGGCCGTCGCTGCCTGAGCCTGGGGCGGCGGACCTCGTACGGCGCTGCCTGGGGGTGCTGGGAAGGCTGGTGCGCGAGGCGGACGGGGACTGGCGCTGGGAGACGATCGACCGCAATATCGTCCGGATGCTGGAGCAGGACGGCTTCGGACCGGCGCTGGCCGCGCTGGATCCGGACTTCGTGAAGCTGGTCCTGGCGACCCGGAAGCGGCTCGGCCAGGACCGGTGAGTATGAGAGTTCCGTGACTTTTCTGTCGCGAACCCGGCGATCATGCCTGCGGATGTTGGCGCGCGGGGTTACAAAGGAAGAGGCGAAGGGAGCCACGCATGACGTACGACGTGGTGGTGCTCATCGAACGTGAGATGAGCGAGGGCGACGCAAGAAGGGTCGCCGCCCTGCATGCAAGGAACGAGGAGACGGTGGACTATCACGTCCTCGTCTCCAGTCACCCGACCGAGGGAATCGGCGGTCCGATGGCGTTGCTGGGCTCCAGCTTCGCCGCCGTCGCCGGCCTCGGTTCCAGTCCAGGCCGCACGACGACCGCAACCGCCCTGGCCGACCCCCAGTTCGACCTGGCCTCGGTGATCGAACACAGCTCCAGAAGACTCCGGGCGCACAACAACTGCCGAGTCAACGTCTCCATCACCCACGGCGAGGTCCTGCTAGCCCTGAAAACCCTCGTCAACAGCACCAAGAGCCAAGAAGTAGTAGTAGTCGCCTGGCCCGAAACGGTCGCCCGCTTCCTCTGCTCGGACTGGCCCACCAACGCCCGCCGCGAGCTGAAGATCCCGCGAATCCGCGTCCTAGAGCACGCCGACTAAGTAGCTACTGGCACTTTTTGCTACGGCTGGCGTGATGTTTCACGCCAGCGGCAGCAAGAACAGCGTTCGTCCACAGGTGTTGAACTGGTTCGTCTGCAGGTCCGGGGCGACGGCATGTTCTGTGTATGAACAGAAACCTGGTGACGAGGTCCGCGAGTCGAGGCGGCTGGTTCGATCGCACCGACGCCCTCGCGGCCGGCTACAGCGACAACGACATTCGGGCGCGAGTCAGCGCCGGCCGGTGGATTCGCCTTTGTCAGGGCGCATACGCCGAGCTGCGCGACGATCACGACTCAGCGCCCGAGTGGGAGCAGACGAGGTGGTTGCACGTTCGGGCCGCCAAGGCCGTCTATCACCGCCTTGGCGGACGCGCAGTGCTCAGCCACCAGTCGGCCGTACTGCTGCACGGGATCGAGGTGACGGATCTCGACCTGGGATGCGTACACCTCACCCGGCGTACCGGCCCCGGCAGATCCGGTACTGGGGTATGCCAACACGCCGCGCGCCCACCTGTAGTGGAGCCGGTCGAACTGGATGGCGTGCAATTGACGCCAGGCCCGCGCGCCGTGGTCGAGGCGATTCGATATACCTCGTACCCGATAGCGGTGTCGGTGGTCGACGAATCGTTGAGGCTTGGCGTGGCGACGGCATCGCAACTCGAGGACGCGTTGGAGCTGTTCCAAGGCAGGGCCGGCATCGGTACGGCGATCCGTGCGGTGCAGTTCGGTGATGGCTCGGCAGAGTCCGTCGGCGAATCCCGGCTGCGGGTACTGATGGCGGATATCGGTCTGCCCGCCCCCGTTCCGCAGGCTGAGATCTATGACGCCGCGGGTGGGCTGGTCGGGCGAGTCGATTTTCTCCTCGCCGAATGGGGCGTGATCGTGGAGTTCGACGGTGCCCTCAAGTACGCCGGCAAGGGCGCCCTGCCGCTGGTCCGGGAGAAGCGCCGCGAGGATGCCCTCCGCGATCTCGGCTACGAGGTGGTCCGCGCAACCTGGTCCGACCTCACCAAACCCGACGGGCTCGCCCGGCGCATCCATGCGGCGGTACGGCGGGCCGCGGACCGGCGTACCCGGCTGGCAGGTTTTGTTACCACTCGCGTGATGCATCAGGCCAGTGGCACGAAAAGCCGCTAGTCAGTCGTCGATCAAGGCCCGGAGGGGGTCACGCTCCGGCACCGGGACGTAGGTGGCGTAGTAGGCGTAGAGGTTTTGGCGGGTTAGGCGGGCGGCGGCGTGGCCGTTGCCGGTTCGGATGGCCTCGACGACCTCGGTGTGGTGGCGTAGGGACTCCAGCATCAGGGCGCGGCTGTTGGTCGCGTGGGCGATCTTGTCCGAGATCAGGCTCAGTACTACGCCGCGGACGACCTCGTTGCAGGTCTGCAGCAGGGAGTTGCGGCTGACCCGCGCGACTGCCTCGTGGAAGGCGACGTCGGCCTCGCTGAACGCGGCGAAGTCGACGTCGATCGCTGCCCGCATGGCGACCAGCGTCTGTTCCATCTCGACGAGCTGCTCGTCGGTGCGCAGCCGGGAGGCGAGCTGGATCGCCGCGCCGTCCATGATCATCCGGAAGGCGATCAATTCGCTCAGCGTCAGTTCGTCGACGCGGGCCAGCCGGGTCATCTGCTTGCGCAGCGGGCCCTGGGAGACCGGCAGGATCTCCGGGCCGTTCGGATCGCCCGGCCGTGAGCGGACCACGCCGTTGCTCTCGAGGACTCTGAGTGCCTCACGCACGGTCGACCGGCTGACCGCGAACTGCGCCATCAGCTCCCGCTCGCTGGGCAACCGCTGACCGGGAGCCAGCGACCCGTCGGCCAGCGCGTCCTCGATCTGCTCGACGATGCGCTGGTAGGCGCGAACCGTCTGCACCGGCTGGAACCGCGGCCGGTCTTCGGCAGATTTCGCCATTCGCACCTCCATTGCCTTGACAGTCCGTTCGGTAGCGACAAACCTAGTGGCCTATTGATACCTAGTCCACTGGTCGGACCAGTTACGGGTGCGGTGGTCACCGGCGATCCGCCGAGGTCCGTCACCCCGTGGGCAGGCAAAATGCGCGCATGACGGTCAGAGGAGTTCGCGTGAAGTCGTATTCCACCCGGGCGATCGCGTTGCTCGGCGCCGCCCTGCTGGCCGCATCGGCCGCAGCCTGCTCCGCGGGCTCTGGTACCTCTGGCTCTGGGGCGTCGCCTGGTGGGGATCAGTCGCTCACCGTCGGCCTGGTCGCGGAGCCGGCCAGCCTGGACTTCACCACGACCGACGGCGCCGCGATCCCGCAGGTGCTGCTCGGCAACGTCTACAACGGGCTCGTCAAACAGGACGAGACCGGCAAGATCGTGCCGGACCTGGCCAAGTCGTGGACCGTCTCGCCGGACCGCAAGACCTACACCTTCTCGTTGGTCGACAACGCCAAGTTCACCAACGGCGCCGCCTTCACCGCGGCCGACGCGGTGTTCAGCATCAACCGGGTCAAGACGGCGTGGACCACCTCACTGAAGTCGGCGATGGATGTCGTCGCTTCGGCCAAGGCCGTGTCGCCGACCGAGTTGCAGGTGACGCTGAGCGCGCCGAGCAACGGCTGGCTGTTCCGGATGACGACCCGGGTCGGCGCGATGTTCTCCCAGACCGGCATCGACAAGCTGGCCACCGACCCGGTCGGTACCGGACCGTACAAGTTCGGCAGCTGGAAGCGCGGCGACTCGATCGTGCTGCAGCGCAACGACGGCTACTGGGGCACCAAGCCGTTCTTCAACCAGGTCACGCTCAAGTACTTCAAGGACCCGACGGCGCTCAACAACGCGCTGCTCACGGGCACGATCAACGTCATCGGCACGGTGCAGGCGCCCGAGGCACTCACCCAGTTCACCAGCAACAGCAAGTACCAGGTGATCGAGGGAACGACGAACGGCGAGGTCGTGCTGTCGTTCAACAACTCCCGGCCGGTGTTCAAGGACCTCCGGGTCCGGCAGGCGATCCGGCAGGCGATCGACCACAAGGCCTTGCTGGACACGTGTTTCGCGGGCCGCGGCAAGCTGATCGGCAGCATGGTCCCGCCGACCGACCCGTGGTACGAGGATCTGACCGGCGTGGCGCCCTACGACAAGGCGAAGGCGACCGCTGAGCTGAAGGCGGCCGGCGCGGCCGGTGCGACGCTCCGGCTCCGGCTCCCGACGTTGCCTTATGCAACCTCTTGCGGCCAGGTGGTGAAGAGCCAGCTGGAGCAGGTCGGGCTGAAGGTGACGATCGACCAGCTCGAGTTCCCGGCCGCGTGGCTGACCACGGTGTTCAAGAACGCCGACTACGACATGTCGATCATCGCGCACGTCGAGCCGCGCGACCTGGGCGCCGTCTTCAACGCGAAGTACTACACCCGGTACGACGACCCGACGCTGGTTTCGCTGCTCGCCGCGGCGGACTCCGGTGACGAGGCGGTGCAGGTCGACAACATGAAGAAGGCCGCGCGACGGATCTCCGAGCAGGCCGCCGCCGACTGGCTGTTCCTGCTGCCGAACCTGGTCGTCGCCGACAAGTTCCTGACCGGCCTGCCCACCAACGCGATCACCGAGTCCTTCGACCTGTCGCGGCTCGCCCGTTCCTGATGATCCTTCGTTTAGTCGAGCGCGCCGCGGTGCTGGTCATCAGCCTCGCGGTGGCCTCGGTGCTCGTCTTTGGATTCATGGCGGTACTCCCGGGCGACCCGGCCCGGGTCGCTCTCGGCGTCAACGCGTCGGACGAGGCTGTCGCCGCATTGCGTCAGCAGTTCGGGCTGGATCGGCCGTTGACCACACAGTACTTCGATTGGCTCGGTGGACTGTTGCATGGCGACTTCGGGACGTCGTACGTGTCGAAGGTCGCCATCGGCCCGCAGGTCGCCGACCGCTTCCAGGTGACGCTGTGGCTGGTCGTGGTCGGCATGGTCGTCGCGCTGGTGCTGGCTGCTCCGGCGGGAACGGTGATGGCCGCGCGTC
Source organism: Kribbella sp. NPDC051718 (assembly GCF_040681515.1). Classification (NCBI taxonomy): domain Bacteria; kingdom Bacillati; phylum Actinomycetota; class Actinomycetes; order Propionibacteriales; family Kribbellaceae; genus Kribbella; species Kribbella sp. NPDC051718. Next base: position 54,964 of record NZ_JBFAYZ010000018.1, read on the forward strand.
ATCGCCGGCTCTCTGGGTTGGCGCTTTCTGCTCTCTCTCAACTGGGAGTTGCGATCCCGGCGTTTCTCGCGGGGATCTTGCTGATCATGGTGTTCGCGGTGAAGCTCGGCTGGCTGCCCGCGAACGGGTGGACGCCGCCGGCTTCCGATCCGGGGATGTTTCTGAAGCAGCTGATCCTGCCGGCGCTGTCGCTCGGGTTGGTACAAGGTGCGGTGCTGACACGCTATGTGCGGAGCGCTGTGCTCGATGTCTTGCGTGAGGACTATCTGCGGACCGCGCGGGCGAAGGGGTTGCGGCCGTTTCCAGCGTTGTGGCGGCATGGGTTGCGCAATGCGGCTGTACCTGTGGTCACCGTGCTCGGATTGCAGTTGGCGACGTTGCTGATCGGGGCGGTTGTGGTCGAGCGGGTCTTCGTGATCCCGGGGCTCGGCAGCCTGCTGCTCGACGGGGTGTCCAATCGCGATCTGCTGCTCGTCCAGGATGTGGTGATGGTGCTCGTCGTCGCCGTCCTGGTGGTCAACTTCCTCGTCGATCTCCTGTACGTCGCGCTGGATCCCCGGTTGCGGGTGGCCCGATGAGACGGCTGAATCCGAGTCTCGTCGTCGGCGCCGTGATCGTCGGGTTGATCGTGCTGACCGCTTTGGTGTCCTTCGTCTGGACTCCGTACGACGCGACGTTCGTCGACCCTTCTGTCCGCCTGGCTTCGCCGTCTTGGGCGCATTGGTTCGGGACGGACAAGTTCGGGCGGGATGTGCTGAGCCAGCTGATGGTCGGGTCGCGGACGACGCTCTTCGTCGGGTTGGTGGCGGTTGGGGTCGCGGCCGTCATCGGCGTACCGGTTGGGGTTTTTGCCGCTATGAGTCCTCGGTGGGTCTCGGAAGTGGTGATGCGGGGGAACGACTTGTTGCTGGCGTTTCCGGCGTTGCTGCTGGCGATCATGTTCGGGGCTGTGTTCGGGGCCAGTACGTTGACGGCGATGGTTGCCATCGGCATCGCTACGGTGCCTTCGTTCGCCCGCGTCATTCGGAGTGGGGCGTTGCAGGTGATGCGGACGGAGTACGTGCTCGCGGCTCGGGCTGCTGGGCGGCGGCCGTTTCCCGTTGCTCTCCGACATGTGTTGCCCAACGTGACGAGTCTGATCACGGTGCAGGCTTCGGTGTCGTTTGCGATCGCGGTACTGGCCGAGGCGGCGCTGTCGTTCCTTGGGTATGGGACGCCGCCGCCGACTCCCTCGTGGGGGCGGATGTTGCAGGAGAGCCAGGAGTTCTTGTTCAGCGCGCCGCGGCTGGCGGTGTTCCCGGGGGTGGCGATCGCTCTGGCCGTGCTGGGGTTCAACCTGCTCGGGGATGGTTTGCGGGACCGGTTCGATCCGAAGCTGGAGGACCGGCGATGACCGAGGTGCTTCGCGATGAGGCTCAGGCTGATGTGCTTTCGGTGCAGGGACTGACCGTGACGGTGCGGGACAAGACGCTCGTTGCCGATGTGAATCTGACCGTCGGGCCGGGGGAGCGGGTCGGGCTGATCGGCGAGTCGGGGTCGGGCAAGTCGCTGACGGCCTTGAGCATCATCGGGTTGCTACCGGAGGACGTGCACGCTGCTGGATCGGTACGGCTGGCAGGCGTCTCACACGAACTGCTGGGCGCCGACGAGCGGCAGATGTCTCGCGTGCGAGGCAGTTCGCTGGCAATGGTCTTCCAGGAACCGATGACCGCACTCAACCCGACCATGCGAGTGGGCGACCAGGTCGCCGAGGCCATGCTCATCCACCACACCGTCTCCGGACGTCGCGCCGGCCGCCTCGCCGCCGCCGAACTCCTGGACCGAGTCGGCCTACCTGATACCGGGAAGTCCTACCCCCACCAGTTGTCGGGTGGTCAACGGCAACGAGTGGTCGTAGCCCTTGCCCTGGCCAACGACCCCGCCCTGCTGATCTGCGACGAGCCCACCACAGCCCTGGACGTCACCGTCCAAGCGATGATCCTCGACCTCATCATGAAGGGCGTCGCCGCCCGCTCTTCCGCGCTCCTGTTCATCACCCACGACCTGGCGGTGGTAGCGACCGTCTGCCAACGAGTCCTCGTCATGTACGGCGGACGAGTAGTCGAGTCCGGCCCGGTCGCCGAAATCTTTACCAACCCGCGCCACCGCTACACCCAAGGCTTGCTGGCAGCCTCCGACCTGGAATCCGCCGAAGCCCGCCTGCCGACCATCCCCGGCAACGTCCCGGCGGCCGGCCAGTTCCCGTCCGGCTGCGTCTTCCGCACTCGCTGCTCCTTCGCCACCGATATCTGCGCCGAGGCCCCACTCTGGGAAGGCACTTCCTCCCGCGGCTACGCCTGCCACCACCCCGCCATGGCACCGGAGCCCACCAATGTCTGACCCGCGACAGGACTCTCCACGCTCGACAACTGAGGCTGCGATTCGTGTCGTTGACGTCCACCGCGACTACCCCAGCGCCCGCACTTCGTTGCTCAAGGCAACGCCGCCGGTCCACGCCCTCCGCGGCGTCAGTCTCGAAGTACAGGCTGGCGAACGGTTCGGAATCGTCGGCGAATCAGGCTGCGGCAAATCCACCCTGCTCCGCATCATCGCCGCCCTCGACCGCGCCACCTCCGGTCAGGTAGTTGTCGAGGGCACCGACATCACCAGACTCCCGGAACGCCGACTCAAGTTCCTCCGGTCGAGTCTGCAGCTGGTCTTCCAGGACCCGATGAGCTCGCTCGACCAGCGGATGCGCGTCCGCGACATCATCGCCGAACCTCTCGTAGTACAAGGCCATCCGGCCTCGGGCGCCCGGGTCCGTGAACTCCTGGAAGCGGTCGGGTTGTCCGCGGACGCGGGGGACCGCTACCCGCACCAATTCTCCGGCGGCCAACGCCAACGCATCTCGATCGCCCGCGCCCTGGCCCCGAGCCCACGCATCCTCATCGCCGACGAGCCGGTGAGCGCTCTCGACGTCTCCGTCCGTGCCCAGGTCCTCAACCTCATCTCGGACCTGGTCGACGAACTCAACCTCACCCTCGTCTTCGTCTCGCACGACCTCTCGGTCATCAAGCACGTCTGCGACCGGGTAGCCGTCATGCACAACGGTTCGGTTGTCGAAACCGGCCCTACTGGCCAGGTCTACGCAACCCCCACCCACCCGTACACCCGCCGCCTCGTCTCCGCCATCCCCACCCTCCCGCGAGCCCTGGCCGGCGCGACCACCAGCGATCTACTGAAGGGAGCCGCCGAATGAACTTCCCCGAAGGTCTGCCCATCGGCTCCGGCTGGATCCCCGCGCCGTCCACCGCCCCCGTCCATTTCCCGTACGACGGAACGCTGGTGGCTCAAGCACCCATCGGCACCGTGGACCTGGCTCGACTCGCTCTCGAGAACGCGCTCTCTGTCCGGGCTGAAGTCGGCCGCCTTCCCTCCCACGTCAGGCGGCGCGCCCTCCAGGGAGCGCTCTCCGCCCTTGCCTCTCAGCGCGACGCCTTCGTAGACCTCCTCGTACTGGAGACAGGCAAGCCGCTCGTCGACTGCCGCGTCGAGGTGGAGCGCACCCTCCTCACCCTCGAGACGTCAGCCGAAGAGGTAGCCCGCCTCCACGGCGAAACCGTCCCCCTCGACCTCCTCCCGAGTGGCGACGGCCTGCAAGGCTTCTGGGTTCGCAAACCGATCGGCGTAGTCGTCGGCATCACCGGCTTCAACTACCCGCTCCTCCTCGCCTCCCACAAACTCGCCCCCGCCCTGGCCGCCGGCTGCCCGGTCATCATCAAGCCCGCGCCCCAAACCCCACTCGCAACCCTCTGGCTGGTCCACCTGGTCCGAGAAGCCCTCGTCGCAGCCGGCGCCCCGGCCGCCGCAGTCCAACTGGTCACCGGCGGCCCGGACGTAGGCGCCACCCTCACCACCGACCGCCGAATCGGCGCTGTCTCCTTCACCGGCTCAGCCGCTGTCGGCCACCAGATAGCCCGAGATGCCGCCCCCACCAAGGTTCTCCTCGAACTGGGCTCCAACTCAGCGCTCGTTGTAGCCGCCGACGCCGACCTCCCCGCAGCCGCCGACGCCGTGATCCGAGGCGGCTACTACGCCTCCGGCCAGGCCTGCATCAGCGTCCAACGAGTAATCGTCCTCGAATCCGTCCGAGCCGCCTTCCTCGCCGAACTCAGCTCCCGCCTCGACCAGGTCGTCGTCGGCGACCCCCGCGACGCCGCGACCCGCGTCTCAGCCCTCATCGACACCCGCTCCACCACCCGAGTCCGCACCTGGATAGCCAACGCCATCACCGCCGGCGCCACCCTCGCCCACCCCCACCCCGAAACGCCCATCCTCACCGCGCCGCCCACCCCCACCGCGCCGCCCACCCCGACTCTGCCCACCCCGGCGGCGTCAGCCGCGGCTACCTACCCGAGCACATCGGAGACGACCTCAGCGTCAGGCGTTCAGCTCATCGGACCCACTGTCCTGCTTGACCCACCGAGTGGCCCCGCCTGGGACGAGGAGATCTTCGGCCCGGTGATCGCCATCCGTTCCGTGCCTGACATCGCAACCGCGTTCGAGACCGTGAACGCGTCGCGCTACGGACTGCATGCGAGCGTCTTCACCAGCTCGTTGGAGACCGCCTTCGCCGCGATCGACCAGCTCGACGTCGGGGGAGTGGTGGTCAACGAAGTACCCGGCTTCCGCTCCGACGTGATGCCGTACGGCGGCGTCAAGGATTCGGGTACCGGCCGCGAAGGCCCCCGCTTCGCCATCGAGGAACTGACCACAACCAGGATGGCGATCATCCGCCCGAAACCGTTGCCCCCGAAACCCTGAGGAGGTTGCCCGATGACCGACTACGCGAACTTGTTCCGGCTGGACGGTAAGCACGCGGTCGTCGTCGGCGCAGGCAGCGGAATCGGCCGCGAATCCGCCCTCGCCCTCGCCGCCCAAGGCGCCCGAGTGACCGCCGGCGACCGCGACCTGAGAGCCGCCACGGAGACGACGGCTCTCGGCAACGGCGCCGGCGCCGGCAACGGGCAGGATGGCGCGAGCAGGCTTACGGCGTACCGGCTGGATGTTCTGGACGAGCAAGCAGTTGTGAAAGCTGCGGAGGAGCTCGGCGACGTCGACGTCTTGGTCTTCACCGCCGCGACGAACGTCCGCAAGCGCATCCTCGACTACACCGGCGAGGAGTTCGACCGCGTCGTCGCGCTCAACCTGCGCGCGTCGTTCGACCTCATCCGCGCCTTCGGCGGTCCGATGGCGGCGCGCGGCCGAGGCAGCATCATGGGCTTCAGCTCGATCCGCGCGACCACGGTCGAACCCGGCCAATCGGTGTACGCGGCAACCAAAGCCGGCCTCGTCCAACTGCTCCGAACCGCCGCCGCCGAGCTCGGCCCCAACGGCGTACGCGTCAACGCCATCGCCCCCGGCGTCGTCGAAACGCCCCTCACCGCCCAAATCAAGGCCGACCCGGCCTGGTACGACGCCTACGCGCAGAAGTCAGCCCTAGGCCGCTGGGCCACCCCCGACGAACTGGCCGGCGCCGTTGTCTACCTGGCCTCCGACGCCTCCTCCTTCGTCACCGGCAGCGTCCTGCACGTAGACGGCGGCTGGACCGCTGTGGACGGCCGCTTCAACCCACCTAACTAACGACTCGCCTGGAGCCACGATGACTGAGCGTCTCGCCGATCTGACTGCCGTCGAGCTCGTTGCCCGTTACCAGGAGGGCTCTCTGTCACCCGTCGAGGTGCTGGAGGACGTGCTCGCCCGAGTCGACTCCCTGGAACCGACGCTCTGCGCCCTCTACGCCCCAGACCCGACGGCCGCCCGCGCGGCCGCCCGCGATTCGGAGTACAGGTGGCGTACCGGCGAACCAGCCGGCCCACTGGACGGCGTACCGGTGACCGTCAAGGAAAACATCGCCACCCGCGGCACCCCGGTCCCCCAAGGAACAGCCGCCGCAGACCTGACCCCGGCAACTGAAGATGCCCCAGCCGCTGCCCGCCTGCGCGCGTCCGGTGCCGTCATCTTCAGTAAGACCACCATGCCGGAGTACGGCATGCTCTCCTCCGGCGTCTCAACCTTCCACCACCTGTCCCGCAACCCCTGGGATCCCACCCGTACGCCGGGAGGCTCCAGTGCCGGAGCAGGCGCAGCCGCGGCCGCCGGGTACGGTCCGATCCACCTAGGTACCGACATCGGGGGCTCCATCCGCCTCCCTGCCGGCTGGTGTGGAGTAGTAGGCCTCAAGCCCACCCACGGCCGAGTAGCGGTCGGCAACCCCTACCCAGGCAGGGCAATCGGTCCACTAACCCGTACCGCCGCCGATGCCGCCCTAGCGCTGACCGTCATCTCCGGCGCCGACCGCCGCGACCACACGTCCCTCCCGCGCTGGCCCGACAGCTACAGCCCAACACTGGACCCACAGGGCCTCCGCATCGGACTACTACTCGACGCCGGCCTCGGGCTGCCGATGGACCCCGAGGTGACCGCAGCCGTCTCCGCTGCTGCAACCCTGCTGGAGAAGGCAGGCGCCATCGTCGAACCGATCCCGCCGATCATCACCCGCGAGATGCTCGACGGCCTCGACCACTTCTGGCGCGTGCGTTCGGCGTACGACATCAACGCACTCCCGCTCGACCGCCGCGAGAAGGTGCTGCCCGAGATCCGCCGCTGGGTCTCGACCGCTGGTGAGCTGACCGCGTTCGACGTCTTCCACGGCTACTCGCAGATGCACGCCATGGCCGCCGCCGTCGACGCGGCCTTCGCCTCGTATGACTTCATCCTCTCGCCGGTCGCCCCGATCACGGCCTTCGCGGCCGAGCTCGCCTACCCGACGGACGATCCCCTGAAGCCCTTCGAACACATCGCGTTCACCGTCCCCTACAACATGTCCACCCACCCCGCCGCCACCGTCAACTGCGGCTTTTCGAGTACCGGCCTCCCGATCGGCCTCCAAATCGCCGCCCCCCGCTTCAACGACTTGGCCGCCCTGCGCCTGGCCGAGTACGTCGACGCACAGACGCCGCACCGCCCCTGGCCCTCGATCTAGTTGCAAACTTCTTCAATTCACTACATAGTGAAGTCGTGGAGACCCCGATGGAGGACGTCAGCCAGTTCGCCGCAGGTCTGAGCGAGCGGATCCTGGCCGCTCAGCGGGCGTTCGACGAGGCGGAGCGCGAGCAGGACTACTACGCGATGGACGTCCGCAGCGGGGAGTTGAAGAGTCTGCGCCGGCTCGCCGGCGAGCACGGCGTGAACGTGCCCGCCGCCGAGCCAGGCGACGAGGCGTGACCGGGCTGGCGGTTCCGCTCTACCAGGCGAAGGCGGAGTTCTTCCGGATGCTCGGCCACCCGGTCCGGATCCGGGTGCTCGAACTGTTGCAGGACGGCCCGCGGCCGGTCCGCGACCTACTGGCCGACATCGCGATCGAGCCGTCCAGCCTGTCGCAGCAGCTCGCGGTACTGCGTAGGTACGGGATCGTCAGCTCGCACCGGGAGGGATCGACCGTCATGTACCAGATCGCCAGCAGCGACGTCGCCGAGCTGCTCCGGGTCGCGCGCCGCATCCTCACCGACCTCATCGCCGGGCAGAACGAGCTGCTCGCCGAGTTGCGCGAAGCCGAATCCAGCGTCGGATGAGCGCGGTTGGAGAGCGCGTTCTCGCGCTGCTTCCGACCCGATCGGACCTGCGATCCACCCTGCGTCAGCCTCGCCGCGACCTGATGGCCGGCCTCACCGTCGCCATCGTGGCGCTGCCACTCGCGCTCGGCTTCGGGATCTCGTCCGGACTCGGGGCCGCCGCGGGACTGACCACCGCCGTGATCGCGGGTGCGATCGCCGCGGTCTTCGGCGGCTCGGGACTTCAGGTCTCAGGGCCGACCGGCGCGATGACGGTGGTACTGGTGCCGATCATGCACACGTACGGCGCCTCCTGGCGATCGCCAGAGCCGGTCGCTACATGGCATTCGTGCCCGCATCCGTGGTGGAGGGATTCACGCTCGGGATCGCGTGCGTGATCGGACTGCAGCAGCTGCCGTCCGCGCTCGGAGTGCCGACGCCCGACGGGGATCACGTCGTAGTTGTCGCGGGTCGGGCTTTCGCCGCCTTCGTGGCGCACCCGCACTGGACTGCCGCGGCGATGACCGTTGCCGTCGCGGCGATCATCCTCGTCGGCGGCCGGTTGCGTCCCGCGGTGCCGTTCTCCTTGGTTGCGGTGGTCCTGACGACGGTGCTGGCTGAGGCGGCCGGGCTGAAGGTAGTACGGATCGGCGCTTTGCCGTCGGGCCTGTCCGCGCCATCGCTGGGGTTTCTGGATTTCTCGGTGCTCTGGTCGCTGGCCGGTCCCGCGCTGGCCGTGGCCGCGCTCGCCGCACTGGAGTCGCTGTTGTCCGCTGCGGTCGCCGATGGCATGGGCGTCAACCACAAGCACGATCCTGATCGTGAGCTGTTCGGCCAGGGCTTGGCCAACTTGGTGGTGCCGATGTTCGGGGGAGTGCCCGCTGCTGGTGCGATCGCGCGGACGGCGGTCAACGTCCGGTCCGGCGCCGGGTCGCGGTTGGCGGCGCTGGTGCATGCCGGCGTGCTGGCCGTGATCGTGTACACCGCGGCTCCACTGGTCGGACGGATTCCTGTTGCCGCGCTGGCCGGAGTACTGCTGGCTACAGCTGTCCGGATGGTCGAGGTGGGGTCGGTCCGGGCAATGGCTCGCGCGACCCGATCAGATGCCCTGGTACTGGCGCTGACCGCTGTGGCGACGTTGGCACTGGACCTGGTGAAGGCGGTCATCCTGGGCCTTGTCGTCGCCGGTGCGCTGGCGCTGCGTGCGGTCGCTCGCAGCGCGACTCTTCGCCAGATGCCGCTGCATCCGGACCTGCCGGGGGATCACAACATGGAGGAGCGAGCGCTGCTCGACGAACACATCGTGGCCTACCGCATCGACGGGCCGTTGCTGTTCGCCGCGCACCGCTTCCTGCTCGAACTGTCCGAGGTGGCCCACGTGTCGGTGGTCATCCTGCGGATGTCCGCGGTGAGCGCCGTCGACGCCACCGGCGCTCTGGTGCTCAAGGACGCGATCGAGAAGCTCGAGCACCGGGGGATGGTGGTGTTGATCTCCGGCATCCAGCCGGATCACCATCAACCGCTGGATGCTCTGGACGCCATCGCTCACCTGCGCAGCGCGGGCCGGGTCTTTGGGACCACCCGGGAGGCGATCACCGCCGCTCGCGGTCATCTGCACCGGGAGGGCATCCTCGTTTCCGGTCAGTACTCGCCGTAGACCTGGACCTTGGTGCCGATCGGGGTCTCTTCGAAGATGTGGTGGATCTGTGGTCGCATCACCCGGACGCAGCGGTGGCTCGCTGGGTAGGTCTTGATCAACGTGTTGACCCGGCTCCCGTGCAGCGCGATTCCCGGGCGGTCCTTGAGGAAGTACAGGGAGTCGTACATGAAGGCGTCGTCGTACAGGCTGCTCTCGTGCGCACCGGCCCACTTGCGCCAGACCTTGCCGGTCCGGTTCGGCGTCTCGTAGCCGGGGCCGCCGGTGGAGACCCAGACGATCCGGCGGATCTCCTTGCCGACGATCTGGTACAGCACCAGGCACGTCTTGTTGACGTAGATCCCGGGCTCCTTGGTCGCCGCCGGCCGTTTGGTTGCCGTCAGCACCGATCGCACGTCGGCGCCGGTCAGTCCGCCGCGGCTGACGGGCATGCCGTTGGTCTCGCGCCAGGCGCACAACGCCTGCTTGGCCCGCTTGGTGATGTCGCCGTCGACGTCGCCGACGGGGTATCCGAGCGCGTCGAGCTTGGCCTCCACCTGCTTCGCGTACGCCGAAACGGGGCGCGGCTTCGGCTTCACCGTCGGCTTGGCCGTGGGTTTGACGGTCGGCGGGGTGCTCGGCGTGTTCGGAGTACCGGGCGTGCTCGGAGTACTAGGTGTGCTCGATGCGCTGGGCGTACTCGAAGTACCTGGTGTGGTTGACGTGCTGGGCGTACTCGAAGTACCTGGTGTGGTTGACGGGGACGTCGCGGTAGCGCTCGGCGTACCGGAGGAACCTGAATCAGCCGCCACATCCGCGCATCCCGTCGCCGTGACGGCAAGCAGGACGACACCAGCAACGAGACCACGCCGTCGAGACACGATTCCCCTTTCCGTCGGCTTTCCCAGAGTCGCAGAGGGGCAGCGCCATCGGCCGAAGACCCGCCGTACGCCACCGCCCGCCGAGGCTAGTACCGGCAGGGGCCCCGCACCCGCAGTCCTGACCATCTGTCACCGAACCGTTGCCGTCGGCTTCACTCCACGACGTCGCTCCGCAGCCTGCTGTAGAGCCACCCGTCGCGATATGCGCCCGCTCTGAACTCGCAAGCGCGCACAACACCCTCGAGCTGGAACCCGGCCTTCTCCAACGACCGTTGCTCAGCCTTGTTCTCGGGATGCGTCGCCGCCTGGATCCGCTGCACAGGCGTGTGCTGAAAGAGATACTCCGCCAGCAACTTCTGCGCCCGCCACCCGATCCCGCGCCCCCGGTACTCCGGCAGCAGGGCGATCCCGATCTCCCAGTACTTCGTCCGCCCGTCGAACGTTCCTTCGGTCCAACTCACCAATCCGGCCGCGTCATCCCCGCTCTGCACGATCAGCCGGCCGTTGTCACTCCCAAGAAACCCGTCCTCGGCGTACCGGCCCCTGCGGATCCCGGAACCCATTCCAGTCCAGCCCGGCGATACGACCGCAGAGGACCTAACGGGCTGCGTCCCCCGACCTGCCTCAGAGCCCGAGATCGCGCAAAAACTCCGGCTTATACGCCTGCATCACCACATACCGAGGATCAGGCGTCTCAACACCCTCATAACTCGGCTCCGGCGCGTCCGCGTCATCCACCGGCGTACTCGGATCGACCCACTCCTGCTTCGCATGACTCCAGCGAGTAAGCGTGAAATCCGCACTCAACCGATCATCAGCAACAAGCTCCCGCACAGTCTTCTCAGCCTCACGAGCATCCGCCTCGGTGTTCGCATAAATCAGCAACCGAGACCCATCCCGGGTAACCGTCACCTGCCCACCGAGCCGCTTCTCCGCCGCATGATCAAGATCAACCGCCCGCAACCGCTCCAAGAACGACAACCCATGCTCAGCGTCATCCAGTTCAACCTCAACGCGGTACTCATCAGCCATAACCCCCACCCTACCGACCCCAACCCCGACCCACCTGCACCAACCGTGCAACACCCTGGTTGCCTCTCGACCATTCGTCAGCCGACTGTCCCGCCGAGCGATGGCTCGGGTGCGTCAGGCGAAGGGGACCCCATGCCAGCGCGATTATGTCCCTCACCGCGGGGACTCCAGTGGCGAACAAACTCGCCATCGGCTCCTGCGCCAGCGTGTGGCCGGATGGCGACGGACCGGACAAGGCGTGGGTGATACCAAGACCGCAACCGGTTGGGGGCGGAGCCGAGATGGCTCCAACGCTTGGCCCAAGACCTCACTCAAAGCCAGCCGTCGCATGCGGCCCGCCGCAACAGTTCTTGTACTTTCTCCCCGACCCACACCAACAGCGTTGGTTACGCGCCGGCGGCCATTCGACTGTAGTGCCTCCGTCGTATTCGTCGACGATGGTCTGAAGATCGTCAAGCGTCCTGGCGTCGTCGGCGAGTTCTCGGAGCCGCGTCCAGTCGGCGAGGCTCATCCCGTTCACCAGGACCCGGCCACCCCCTCGGGCTCGAAGTACGGCTTCGATTTCGAGGTAGTAGGCGTTGGGTTCCTCCGGGAGGGCTCCTATGGGTCGAGTCCAGGCCAGTGCCTCCCGAGCTCCACGATCCCAGAAACGAGGCTGCCGGTCGGCGACCTGGCTCTCTCCTACCAGAGCAAGCAATCGCCAGAGCTTGGCCTGATATTCGGCGTCGTCGCTTTCGACGAGCAGATCAGAATCAGACAGCGGGATGTCGAGCTTCCACTTCAGCCTGCGGCGAGCTATAGCCAAGTTGAGGTACCCGGATGCGTGTGCTGGATTCCGAAAATCCTCGGCTGTCATGGATTCCATCGCGAGCAGGTACATGGCGAGTGCTGCTGATGGTTTGTGATCCTCGAGTATCTCGATTGCGTGCATCCACGACTCGCTCAGGAACTGTTCAGTGGACAGCACGGCCTGCAGCTCACTGAAGGCGTCGGTATCCCGGCGTGCAGTGAAGAGGTGGTCGGCGTAGTCGAGGTGAGCCTGAACGGCATCCTCGCCGCCTTCCGTGATCAGTCGCTCCCATATCTCGACTGCGAGCTCGGGCTCCCCGAAGTCGGCATGGATCCGGGCCATCTCCAACGACTCCTCGGCGGGATCGGCGGAGACAGCAGTGGCACAGATGGCGCGGATCTTCTCCGCGATCGATTCGTCCATGCCAAGGAAGGTATGGAGATTCCGTCGCAGCGGCCGACCGTCCTTCGGATCTGTGGACAACCGGCCGGTTACATGGTCGTCTCCCCAGTCCGGCGACATCTACCGCCGAATAATCGGCAGATTTCCATCACCTATACTTCTGAGTCATGGAGCTGAGGCATCTCGAGCACTTCGTCGCCGTCGCCGAGCAGAAGCACTTCACCCGCGCCGCGGAGGCGATGTCGATCTCGCAGTCCGGCCTGTCCGCCTCGATCCGCGCTCTAGAACGCGAGCTCCACGCCTCCCTCTTCGTCCGCAACACCCGCAGCGTCGAACTAACCGAGGCCGGCCGAGCCCTCCTCTGCGAAGGCCGCCGTACCCTAGCCGCCGCCGAAGCAGCCAAGGACGCGGTAGCCGCAGTACAGGGCCTACTCCGCGGCCACCTAACCGTCGGCCTAGAACAATGCCTAGGCGTAGTAGACGTCCCCGCCCTCCTAGCGAAGTTCCGCTCGGCCTACCCAGCCGTAGAAATCGAAGTCCGCCAAGGCGGCTCCACCCCCATGCTCGAAGAACTAGCCTCAGGCCGCCTAGACGTAGCCTTCGTAGCCACCGCCGGCCACCCCATCGACGGCCTGGACCTACGCCCCCTCTCCACCGAAGACATGGTCATGGTCTGCTCAGCAGAACACCGCCTAGCCTCCGCCCCCACCGTCTCTCTCCAAGACCTAGCAGGCGAGTCTTTCGTAGACTTCGACCCCAGCTGGGGCGCCCGAGCCATCGCCGACCACGCCTTCTCAGCCGCAAACGTCAGCCACCCCGTCACCATCGAGGTAAACGACGTCCACACCCTCCTAGCCCTGGTCAGCCACAACCTAGGCGTAGCCCTAGTCCCAGAACGCATAGCCGCCAAACGAGGCGACCACATCACTGTCCCCCTAACCCCCAACTCGGCCGACTCCTGGCAAGTCTCAGTAGCCATCCCCACCGGCACCGCAGCATCCCTAGCCGCTGATGCCCTGATAGGCATGCTCCCCACCACCGCCGGCTCCAAGGGCCAAGCCCATCCGGAGCCCAGGCGCGGTACCGCAGTACGCGCCCGATAGCCTCGCTCGGGTGGCACGCAAACGTGACCTTCCCGGTCCGCTCGGCGAACTCTCGGACTCGATCCGCTTCGTAGCGCAGAAGGCGCTGTTCCAGCAGTTGATGGACGACGCACACCTCGACGAGCCGGTTGAGATCGACGCCGATACCGCTGCCCGGATGGTCTCGCCGTACACCTGGCTGCTGGATTGCGTCGGGGCCGACGGCATCAAGTTGACCGGAGCCGGATACCTGCCGCCTATCCACGTAGAGGCTGCGATGGCCGATCTCGCCCTTGGCGACGAATGGATCGGCAAGGGTAACCGTGAGGTTCAGACCATGCCTGTACTGCACCTGCGCGAATCTGCACAGGCGCTGGGCCTGCTGCGGAAGTACCGAGGAGCACTCCTGCTCACGAAATGCGGGCGGGCCGTCCGCAACGATCCGCTAGCCCTGTGGTGGCATCTCGCCGAACAGTTGCCGCAGTCCTCCAGGGACAGCTGCGAGACTCAAGCCAGGCTCATCCTCCTGGCAGTTCTCTCCGCACAGTCCACCGAGGATCCGAACAGCACGATCGCGGAGATCCTCACCGCCATCGGCTGGCGGACAAGTGACGGATCACCGATGACGTCATGGACAGCCGGCCAGGCGGTCTGGGACACGAACATGGTGTTGTCCCGCCTCGGCGCCTTTGTCAGTGACCGAGGCATCAGCCGCTGGACAGAGAAGCCCACACCCCAAGGTCTGACTTTCGCCAGAGCTGCCCTGACCACCTGGCCCTCGTAGCTCGGCAGCCTAGATGTGGCGGCCGAGTTGATCGAGGTCAGCGCAGTATTGCTCGCGATCGAAGGGCCTCTGCTCGGTCAAGCTGGCGTGCAATTGCGTCAAGGACACGTCCCCGAGGGCGTGCAGGATGTCGTGCCTGTCATAGCCAAGGTCACGAAGTCTGCGCGCGGCGTGCCATGCCTCGGGCGGGTCGTTGTCCCACAGTTGGTTCGCCACCATCTCGTGCATGATGAGGTGCAGACGCGGGTTCACGCCATCGAGCTCACCCTCGAAATCGGGATCAGCGAGTACGTCGTGGTACTCGGGATGCTCGCCTTTGATCAAGATGCCGCGCTCATCCGGATCGCCCGGATCCAGCGCCGGGAAGTCGTCGTCACCGACGCGAGTCCCGACGTACGGCATCGTAAACATCCGCCGCTCAACCTCGTCCTGCAACTCGTCATCCTGCAGCTTGTCGGCTTGGTCCGGTACCGCACGGAGCCGTCCCCGAGACTGCTTCCTGCTCGGCTTCTTGCGACCGCGGCTCTTCGGCATAGCCCAACTCTCGCAAGTCGACACCGCCGACGTCTACCTAGTCACCCCGGCGTTTCGCGAACCGTCGTGGGGGGGGGGGGGGGGGGGCCCCCCCCCCCCCCCCATAACGACCCCCCGACAGGACCGGGGCGGCGGGTGTG
>NZ_JBFAYZ010000019.1:0-60376 GCF_040681515.1 Kribbella sp. NPDC051718
ATCGGCGCCGACGAGGCGTCGCACGTGGCGACCCTGACCGCGACGATCCAGAAACTCGGCGGTACGCCGGTAGGCGCGCCGGCCGTCGACTTCGGCGGCGCCTTCGAAACCCGCAAGAGCTACCTCACCACCGCCCACATCTTCGAGAACAAGGGCGTCGGCGCCTACCTCGGCGCCGCCGGCTTCGTCAAAGACAAGATGATCCTCCAGGCCGCCGCCGGCATCTTCGGCGTCGAAGCCCGCCACGCCGCCGTCGTCGGCAACCTCCTCGGTCTCAAAGCCGAAGGCGGCGTCTACCAAGGCCCCTTCGAGAAGGGCATCCCCAAGGCAGACGTCCTGAAGGCCGTAGCCCCGTTCCTCGTCGACCCGAACAAGGTCGTCGCCGCAATCACCTACTAGCCCCCGAGAGTGGGCCGACCTCCCAAGGGGAAGGCCGGCCTGCTCTCGTCAGGCGAGTCAGCGCCAGGGCTTGACCAGGTTGGTGATGTTCTGGGTCAGGGCCACCTGCAGGAGGGGTCCGAAGGTGATCCGCTGGACTCCTGCCTCCTTCAGGTCCTCGAACGAGCCTGACGGTGCTCCGTCGATCGGGTGAGCGGTCACGTTGACCGGGCCGGACAGCTCCGCCAGCAAGACGTCGAGGGCCTTGGCGTCGGGGATCTTCACCGGGTACACGCAACGGGCGCCGGCTGCCTCGCACGCCTGTGATCGGCGTACGGCCTCAGCCAGCGGGTCGTCGAACTGTGCCACCTTGCCCAGGAACGCGTCCGTACGCGCGTTGATGACCAGCTCGACGCCGGCCTGGTCGGCCGCTGCGCGCAGTGCGCCGATGTAGTCGGCGTGCTCCTGCACCTCCCGCAGCCGGCCCTCGCTGTGCACCGTGTCCTCGACATTGATGCCGACGGCACCGGCCTCCAGCACCCGCTCCACCAACTCGGCCGCCGGGGTGTCGTACCCAGACTCCACATCAGCCGTCACCGGTACGTCGACCGCTGCCGTGATGCGGCGGATCCCATCGAGAGCGTCGCCCAGCGTCATGCCCTCGTTGTCCTCCTGCCCCCGGGAGTTGGCCAGCGGGTGGCTACCGATGCTCAGCGCAGGGAAACCAGCCTCGACGACTGCGCGGGCCGACCAGGCATCCCACACGGTCGGCAGCACCAGGGTTTCGCCGGTGTGATGAAGCCGGAGCAGTTCACTGGCCTTTGCGGCGAGGTCGGTCATTTTCTACTCCCAAGATGGTTGGTTCCGGGTGCGCTGTGCCGATCGGACACGTTCAGCGTAGTGATCGCCGGCGGCATTGCGAACTTATGCAAGTGCCCGCAGAACTTTGCTTGCCGGCTCTGGGCGTGCATCAATTATGCATAAGTTTGGGTGAGGCGAGCCGGACGAGGGTGAGCGCGGATGGCACAGCAGAAACTTCCTGCTTCGGTGGAGTGGGTTGACGATCGGCTGGGCATCGCGAAGCTCGGCAAGAAGAACCTGCGCAAGGTCTTCCCCGACCACTGGTCCTTCATGCTCGGCGAGATCGCGCTCTACAGCTTCATCATCCTGATCCTGACCGGCATCTTCCTCACCCTGTGGTTCACGCCGTCGATGGCTGACGTGGAATATCAGGGCTCGTACAGCCTGCTCAAGGGCCTGCACATGTCCGAGGCCTATGAGTCGACACTGCGGATCTCCTTCGACATCCGCGGTGGGCTGCTGATGCGGCAGATCCACCACTGGGCCGCTGTCCTCTTCGTCGCCTCGATGAGCATCCACCTGCTCCGCATCTTCTTCACCGGCGCGTTCCGCAAGCCCCGCGAGCTCAACTGGCTGATCGGCATCGTGATGCTGTTCCTCGGCATCATCGAGGGCTTCATCGGGTACGGCCTGCCCGACGACCTGCTGTCCGGCACCGGCCTGCGGATCACGGAAGGGCTGGTGCTCGCCGCTCCGGTCGTCGGCACGTACATGTCGTTCTTCATCTTCGGCGGCCAGTTCCCCGGCGACGAGTTCGTCTCCCGGTTCTACACGGTCCACGTCCTGCTGATCCCCGGCATCCTGCTCGGGCTGATCACCGTCCACCTGATCCTGGTCGTCTATCACAAGCACACGCAGTACCCAGGTCCCGGCCGGACCGAGAAGAACGTCGTCGGCTATCCACTGATGCCGGTCTACCTGGCCAAGGCAGGCGGTTTCTTCTTCGTCGTCTTCGGGGTGCTCGCCATGATGGGAGCGCTGCTGCAGATCAACCCGGTCTGGCTGTACGGCCCGTACAACCCGGCCGAAGTCACCGCCGGCTCCCAGCCCGACTGGTACATGGCCTGGCTCGACGGCGCCGTCCGCCTCATGCCCGGCGTCGAATCGCACTTCTGGGGCGTCACGATCAGCTGGAACATCGTCGTACCGGCGCTCCTGATGCCACCGCTGTTCATCGGGTTCGTCGCGCTCTACCCGTTCCTCGAGCAGTTCATCACCGGCGACAAGCGCGAGCACCACCTGCTCGACCGGCCGCGCAACGTACCTACCCGGACCGGGATCGGCGTCGCGATCACCACCTTCTACGGCGTGCTCTGGCTCAACAGCGGCAACGACCTGGTCGCCACCAACTTCCACCTGTCCATCAACTCGATCACCTGGGTCTGCCGCGTCCTGATCTTCCTCGGCCCGGCGATCGCGTTCTGGATCACCCGCCGGATCGCGATCTCCTTGCAACGCGCCGACCGCGACCGGGTGCTGCACGGTCTGGAGAGCGGCGTCATCATCCGCCGGCCGGACGGCGAGTACGTCGAGAAGCACACACCGATCTCGAAGTACGAGGCATACGCTCTCACCGCGCAGGAACGCCGGACGCCGCTCGAACCAGGGCCGGCCACGGACGACAACGGAGTACCGTCACCGCATCGCCGCCGGGACAAGGTCCGAGCGCGTCTCTCGTCGTTCTACTACTTCTCGGGGTAGAGCTTGGTGAGGAGGGTTCCTGACTTGTCGTAGGCCCTGACCTTCAGGTGCTCCTTGTTGGTGTGGCTGGTTTTGTCCAGGGCGGTGAAAGTGAACCAGCCGTTGTTGAGGGGCGCCTCGTACGTTGGGCCGGTGCCGATCTGCACGAGGATCTTGGCGGTGTTCGCCGGGGCCTGGCCCCAGCCGGTGGGTAGCGATCGGCCGCAGAGGTTGCCTTGGCAGTCTGTGCGTTCGGGGAGGATCGCGGCGATCTCCTTGCCGACGGTTCCGTCAGGCCACGGGACTCGTGGGTAGTCCCTGCCCAGGTCGTCGAGGCGCAGGGCGGTGACTCCCCAGCCGAAGCCGGCGCCGCGGATTTCGTCGGTCGGCAGCTGGCAGGCGATTGCTGTCTTGCCGGACGGTGAAGTGGCGATCAGCAGGGCGCGGCTCAGTCCGGTGGGGGTAGCACTCAAGCGGTCGGAGACCTGGATCTGCCACTTGGTCATGTCGACCCACGCGTTCACCGAACAGTTGCGCAGCTGGTCGGCCGCGTTGTCCGGGAACGGATCCGCCTTCGCGGCGGCGACCAGGGCGGCCGACGGTTTGTCCCCGCCGGGAATCGTGCAGAAGAAGGGGCCTGCGGAACCGCTCTTCAGTGCGTAGCCGTGCGAGCTCACGGACCGGTAGCCGGTGGTTTTGATCAGCGACTTCTTCACACCGGGGTATCGCAGCGCGCAGCGGCGTTCGGCCTCCTGCTTCGAGATCCGCTGGGCGGCACCGTCCTCGCCACGCGGGACACCCGGGACAGGGCTGAACTGGGAGTTCTCGGCTCCGGCCACACCGGAACTGTCGCCGGTGGTTGCCAGGTTTGGGATGAGGGTGACGGCGAGGGCTGCCGCTGCGACGCCGGCGATGGTGCCGCTCACGCCCAGGACGCGCCGCCGGCGGAGGCCGCGGTGGCCTCGGGTGAGGACCGGTCCGGGGTCGAAGTGGTCCAGTGGTTCGGTGAAGGCCAGGCGGTGTAGTTCAGCGCTGACCTCGCGGGTGTCTTCCATCTCGTTCTCCTTCACAGCGCCGGACTCCGTCGCCGATCGATGGCCGTGCGGAGAGTCTCGAGGCCACGCGCGGCCTGGCTTTTCACCGTGCCCTCCGAGCACCCGAGGATCTCCGCGGTCTGCTCGATCGAGAGATCCTCGTAGTACCGCAGGACGACGCAGGCACGCTGACGTGGTGCCAGTGCTCGCAGCGCTTCGAGCACTTCGTCACGTTCAGCGTGCCCGGCCGCGAAGTCGCCGTTCTGGACGGCGTGCTCCGGGATCTCGGCACTGGTGACCTCCCGGCGCCAGGGACGCCGGCCACTGTCGTAGGCGACGTTGACCAGCGTCCGGCGGGCGTAGGCGAACGGGTTGCCGGCCCGTTGCACCTTCGGCCAGGCGAGGTACAGCTTGTAGAGCGTCTCCTGGACGACGTCGTCCGCCTTGTGCCGGTCGCCGCCGATCAGGAACGCCGTCCTCCGTAGCGACGGACTCGCCGCCTCCACGAACTCGACGAACGCCTTGTCACGCTCTGCCATCCTCGCCTCCGCTCTCCATGTCTCCCCCAAGACGGAAAGCCCGCTCCTCCAGGTTGCAACCCCCTATCAGGGGTGTTGCAAGGTGATCGTCGCGTGGGTTGTTCCGGCGGGCAAGGCGATCGTGCCTGCGGACTGGTCGACCACGGCGCCCTTGATCGACACGGCGGCGATGTTGTTCCTCAGGGCGGGGAGTTCGAGGCTGTAGCCGGCCGCGGAGGCACCGGTGAGTTCGAGGGACAGATACTTTCCGTTGGTGGTCAGGCGGTAGCCGACGCGCTTGCCGTCGGTGGTCGGGTAGTTGTCGATGGCGATCTTCTGGCGGTCGGTGAGCCACTCGTCCGGGACGCCCCGGCCGAGGATCAGGGTGCCGTCGGACTTCTCGGCGATCAGTGAGTCGAACAGCACCTTGGTCGCGGTCGACTGGCCCCACATGTGCTGGTTCGAGCCACCGCCGCCGGATGCGTGGTCGATGTCCCAGGGTGAGTTCGCGCTCGGGTAGCCGACGCCTTCCCACCAGCCGAACGGTCCGCTCTGCGACTTGTCGATCATGAACTGGTACGCCTTGATCCCCAGGTCGCGGTACTGCTCACCGCGCAGCGCCGAACTCCCGTACCCGGCGTTGTAAGCGCTGGAGTAGTAACCGTGCGGGTAGCCACCGAAGTTGTAGATGGTGTCCGAGATGTCCTTCCGACGGTCGAACCCGTGCGTGTAGGTGTCGTCGATCTTGTCGAGCATCACCCCGCTCTGCTCGGCGCCGAACAGATACCCGTCCCACGCCCAGCGGCCGAACAGGAACATCGAGGCCCAGTTCGCGTCCCGGGGATCCTTGCGCGGTCCGGTCTCGTTGGGCTCGACCATCGAGATCGGGAGGTAGTCGAGGTTGTACTCCTGCATCGTCTGGGTGATCCGTGCCGTCGCGACCCGCAGCAGATCGTCGTACTCCGCCTTGGCCCAGGCCGCCTCGGCAGTCTCGCCAAGAGCGGTGGCGAGATACCGGTACGTCGTGAGCCCCGCCAGCGCCGACCAGTTGTCGATCGTCCAGTAGCCCAGCGAGTCGATCGCCAGGGTCTGCTTGATGATGCCCGTACCACCGTCGATCCGGTCGGTCTCGACCATGTGGGTGTTCTTCTTGATCGTCTCGAACTGGCTGCGGACGAAGGCCTTGTCGCCGGTCCGTTGCAGGTACAGCGCGTACGGCCAGCTGTACTTCCACTTGGCGTCGTCGTACTGGAGCTGGGCCGGCAGCGTGGCGAGGTAGTCGCGGGCGTAGGTGAAGTCGCCGATCGTCAGCAGGGTGGCCACGATGCCGATCGTGTCGTGGTCGAACATCTCGTCGTAGCCGTTCTCGCCGACGTGCAACTGCTTCGCGCCGTCGATGTCGTCCCGGATGATCAGCGTGTAGATGTAGCCGGCCTTGTACGCGTTGACGAGCCGCTCGTCCGGCAGGTCGGTGATCTGCGCGATCGCCGCCAGCCTCGTGTTCCAGTACTTCCGCATGTCCTTGTAGTGCTTGCTGAACGATCCCGCCTGCTGCAACTGCAGCGCGGACGGCCAGTCATAGCTCGCACCGAACCGATCGGCCGCGACCGCATAGTCGCGCACCACGGTCTGGCCGGCGCCGATCGTCGTCACCGTCGGTGCGGCCGTCGCGGTCAGTGGCGTCAGCAGACTCGACACCCGGGGCAGCCGCGCCTGCGCCGCCGTCGTGTTGGTGACGCTCATCCTCGAGTAGGCGACCTCGAAGCGATTCCCGTCGACCACCACCAGATCAGCGAAGTTCTCGACCCGCACCTGCAGGCCGTCCTTGGCGTACTCGCTGATGAACGCGGGCAGATACCCCTCAGCGTTCGTCCACTTGATCTTGCCCGGAATGTTCGGCACCCCGAACGTCACCACCGCATTGCCCCGGCTCCGGAGCTGGTAACTGCCGTCGATGAAAGCGATCGGCGCATTCAGGTCGCCCTCCCACCCGAACGACGACGTGAGCCCCGGATTCGTGACGTTCGTGTACTCCGCTCCGGCCGCCGCCGACCCAGCCTCGTCGAAAGCCGCCTTGAGCAGCAGGTAGGACAGCCGCAGCTCGTCCCGTTGCGCTGAGGCATCCCCGATCACCGCCGTCGCCGAGGCGATCTCGCCGTCGAGCTGCTGCTGCGCCGCCTCACTGGCCGCGTTGAAGTCGGCCGACGCCGCCTGCGCGAGCAGAGTCCGAACCAGCCCTCGATAAGCATCCGCCGACGTCTCGGACTGCGTCACGCCGGCCAGCGTCACATTGCCGGAGTCATGCGTCTTGCGGAGCAGCTGCGCGCTGATCCGGGCCGAGTCACCGGCGCCGATGGTGAGCTCGTAGAGCCTGGTGACCGCGTCGTTGGTACTGACCAGATCGCTGCTGACGAAGCTCGGCGTGGTGGCGCCGTTGAGGTAGACGGAGACGGTCGCGGCCGCGCGCCAGGCGCCGGACACGAACCGTACGGCCCGTCCGCTCGCCGCGGCAGGCACGGTGAGGTCATAGCCGTACGGGCCGGTGAGATCCACGCCGACGTTCGCTCCGTCGGCGAAGAAGATGCCGCCCTGCCGAGTGCCGGCCTGGGTCGCGGTCGGCGTGCCGTTGGTCCACGAATACGTCACCGGATTGTCGTTCTGCGCACCGATCGCGGCACCGGCCTGCCGGTTCGCGACCGCGAGCCGAGCCGTCCCAGCCGGTACGCCGGTACTGCGGTTGATCGTCGAGCCATCGAGATGCAGCCAGTCGCTCGGCCCCTCACCGGTCAGGTCCATCGAGACCGGCGGCGCCGTCGCCGTGAAGCTCGGACCGGCCGCCGAGGCGATCCGCGACAGTGCGACGGCGGACAGCGACACGTTCCCGGCCGGCTGGACCTTCTCGGTGAACCTGGTGGTCACGACCACGCCCTCCCCCGGCCGGATCGTCACCGTGTAGCGCTTGGCAATTGCAGCATCGGTAGCACTGATCGGAGTCGTGTACGCCGAACCGCTCCCGTCCGCCGCCGCGACGGTGACTGTGCCGCGGGCTTGCCAGATCCCGCCCACGAACATCAACCGTCGTGGCGAATCCGACGGCGCCACCGTGATCCGATAGCCGCCGGCCGCAGTTCCGACCGAGTTGAAAACTCCACCCGAGGTGATCCCCGTGCTCGACGGCGTCGAGGTCCCGTCCGACCACCGGAACGACAACGGGCTGTCGTTGAGCGTGGTCTGCGCAGCGGCGGGATCGAGGTTGTCGACCATGATCGACGGCGCGACCCCGGCCTTGCGCTCAGTACCCGTACCAGCCGGATGGACCCAGTCGAGGTCACCGTAAGCGGTCAGGTCCATCACCCCGGCGACCCCGGTACCACCCGCGAGCTTCTCCGTGTTCACCACGAACGCGTTGGACGGTGTCGCCGATGCCGCCGGCAAGGAAGTCAGGGCCGGCAGCAACAACGCCCCGGCGGTGATTGCTGCGAGCAACTTCGTTCGGGTCCTCATCGGTGTCCTCACTGCCTCGGTGATCCTGGAAGGCTTGAGCCGCGGACGATCAGCTCGGGCTCCAGCAGCACGTGCTGCGGATCCCGGGGATCGCCGGCGAGCAGGTTGTCGATCGACTGGATCAACTGCCGGCCGACGACGTCGATCGGCTGATGCAAGGTGGTGAGCCCCGGGCTCACGAGTGCGGCGGTCGGTGAGTCGTCGAAGCCAGTGACCGCGACGTCCGCCCCTGGTCGCAGTCCCCGCTCGTGCAGCGCACGTAGTACGCCCAGCGCGAGCGTGTCGGAGGCGCAGACCAGCGCGGTGGCCGGGCGGGACGAATCGAGCATCCGGTGTGCGGCCTGCCGACCCGCCTCCAGGGTGTCCGGGACCGCGACCTGGAGATCCGTCTCCAGCTCACGCCCGCGGCAGCCCTCCAGCCACCCCTCGCGACGTTCGGCGCCGATCTCGGACTCGGCCGGCCAGCCGAGGTGACCGATCCGGCGGTGCCCTTGCGCCGCAACATGCTCCGTTGCCGCCCGGGTGCCCGCGCGGCCGTCGACATCGACCCAGGAGGTGGCCTCGTCACCGTCCCAGGACCGGCCGAACGACGCGAACGGCACACCCCACGACCGCAGTGCCGAGACCCGGTCGTCGTTGCGGTGCGTCTCGGCCAGGACGAACGCGTCGACCGAGGTCTTCTTCAGCAGGTCCCGGTAGGCCTTGATCTCGTTCGCCGAACCGTCCTCGGCATGACACAGGATCAGGTGGTAGCCGGCCTCGGCCGCGGCGGCGTTCAGCGCGTACAGGAACTCGTCCATCAACAGCGAGGCCTTGTCGGTCCGGGCCGGCCGCGTCTTGAACGCGATCAACGACGAACTACGGTTCCGCAGCGCCCGCGCCGACAGGTTCGGCTCGTACCCCAGCTCCTCGACCGCCGCCAGGATCCGCTCCCGCGTCGCCGGCGCCACCCGCTCGGGATTGTTGACCGCGTTCGACACCGTCTGAGCCGAAACCCCGGCCCAGCGAGCCACCTGGACCAACGTCACGTGCCCATGCGGTACCGGCGCCATCCCACTCTCCAGCCTTGCCGATTTATTAACGTTAAAACCCGTGGCTCGCACGCTAGTGAGCCGTGCGGACCACGTCAAGATGCAATCAGGCCGGATCTGGTTTTAACGCTAAGCGGAGCTGCCATGCGAACGGGGCGAGGAGCACGGCCAGCGCGACGACCCAGGCGAGCACGCTGAGCAGCGCCTGCGGGGCGGGTTGCCAGCCGCGTTCGGTGAACCCGAAGAGGCCGACCGTCCGGGAGCCGATGAAGCCACCCAGGCCGCTGAGGCAGAGGGCGAGTGCGGCGAGGCGGAGTACCGGCGCGTTGCGGATCAGGAGGAGCAGGGCGATCGCGAACGAGGCGGCCGCGTCCCAGCGGAAGGACGTGCCGATGTACGGGATGGCGTGGTAGCTGCGGACGTACAGCTGCGCGTGGATGAAGCCGACGACCGCCAGGCAGATGGCTACCGGTAGCGCGGCGAGAGCGGGGCGGAAGGTTCTCATGCGAGCTCCACGTCCTTGATCGCGAGGCGCTCGGTGCCCTCGACGTACTGGACCTCGCGGATGCCGAGCGCGGCCTTGAGCTTCCCGGCCGGCAGGGTGACCGGGCTCGGGGCCGGCCGCTCGCCGGGTCGCGGGAGCGGGTACGCCGTGGTGGTCGCGCTGTGGAAGGTGATGTTGCCTTCGGTCTTGGTGAACAGCTGGTGAATGTGGCCGTTCAGACACGTCACCGAAGAGAACCGCTTCAGGTAGCTCAATGCCTGAGTGGCGTCGTCGGTTCCCCAACCCCACTTGGGATACAGCGCGAACAGCGGGATGTGGCTGAACACGACGATGGGGGTGTCCGAGGACAACTTCGCGACATCCTGGCGGACGAACTCGATCTGGTCCTGGCCGAGATGGCCGAGGCTTTCGAGGCTCAGCGTGTTCACCAGCGAGATGAAGTGCACGCCCCGCAGGTCGAAGCTGTACCACCCGTCGCCGACGGTCCCCTGGCCGAACGCCTTGCGGTACTCGTTGATCTGCTGGATCGCGTCGGCGAAGGACTGTTCGACAGCGGTGTTCGCCGTTCCCTTGAAGCCGAGATGGCTGTCGCTGATCTGGAGGAACCGCAGCGCGTTCGGATCCTTCGCCAGCGCTGCCGGCTGCTCGTCCGCGCGGGCGATCTGGCTGCTCACCTCGCCTCCGGTCACCGTCAGCACCACGGCCGCGCCGAACCAGGCGGTGTGCCGCATCAGCTGACGTCGCGTCATACCCTCCGGACTGTGATCGTCCTCGACGCTCATGCCGTGACCACCACCGTGCCGGTCATGAACGGGTGGATCGTGCACAGGTAGTCGAACGTGCCGGCCTTGGTGAACTTGTACTGGAACTTGTCACCCTTCTGCAGCGTGCTCGACTTCAACGGACCGTCGCCGTTCTGGCTGGTCACCGTGTGCGGATCCTGGTCCTCGTTGGTCCATGTCACGGTGGTACCGACCTTGACGGTGATGTTCTATGGGCCGAACGCGAACTCCTTGATCTGCACGGCATCGGCGGCGACCGCGGGACCGGCCGGGGGTGCCGGTGACATCGACATCCCCGG
The DNA here is from genome assembly GCF_040681515.1 of Kribbella sp. NPDC051718. Classification (NCBI taxonomy): domain Bacteria; kingdom Bacillati; phylum Actinomycetota; class Actinomycetes; order Propionibacteriales; family Kribbellaceae; genus Kribbella; species Kribbella sp. NPDC051718. Next base: position 10,593 of record NZ_JBFAYZ010000019.1, read on the forward strand.
CATCTCCGAGTCGGCCGGAGGGGGCTGGGTGGCGGCGGGCTGGGCCTGGCTATCGGTACCGCACGCCGCGACGGTCGTAAGGCAACCGACCGTCGCGAGCGCGATGACGAAACGTCGTATTCTCATGCCCCTTGATAGGAGCCGGGGTTACGCCTGACGCGGCGGTACGAAGACCTGGACGACGCCGTCGGACTCGCGGACATTCAGCTTCGGCAACGGCGGCAGGGCGATCGGCAGCCGATGATGGAGCACGGCGCCGTCGACGCCGAAGGCCGCGTTGTGGCAAGGGCAGTTCAGCTGCCGGGCCGGGCCGTCCAGAGCGAGTTTGCAGCCCAGGTGGGTGCACACCCCGGACACGGCATTCAGCTGGTCACCAGAACGGTGGACGAATCCGACGATGCTGCCGGTGTCGAACGGCCGTACCGCGCCGTCCGGCAGATCCTTGGCCGCGACGATCCCCCGCCACTCGCCGTTGTCGGGCGTGACCGTCTGCTCGCCGGGCTCAGCCGTCACCGCCCCTCCGGCCCCGCCCAACGCCTCCCCGGCAGCAACCCCGATCGCAACCGACGCCGCCGAGGCCGCCGCGATCGACCCAACGAACCGCCGACGGCTGGTGCCGCGCAATTCCCGTACCGGCGTACCGTCGCCGAGCTCGCGCGCCCGTCGCGGGTCGTCGTGCGGTCCGTGCGCTGGTGACGTTCCGTCGTGCGGCTCGCGCCCCGATGCAGTCTCGTCGTCCAGTTCGGTCCGCAGGCGTTCGCGGAGGGAGTTGACGAAGTCGTCGCTCGGGCCGTTGTCCGGCCCGGCGGCGCGCAGGATGATGGCGGTCCGGATCTGCGACTCGTCGGACTCGTCGACGGCAGCGGGTTTCGTCCGACGCCGGTTCAGCAGGTCGTCGACGAATCGGCGTACTCCGCGCATCGTCACCCCTCCATTCTGTCTGCGACGGCCGCGGCCTGGCGAAGCGCCCGATGCTGCAGCACCTTCGCGTTGCCGACGGTCACTCCCAGTTCGACCGCGGCCTCCTTCACCGAGCAGGCGTCGATGAACCGCAACTGCAGGATCCGCTGGTACCGATCCGGCAGCTCCGCCAGGATCGCCGCCGCCCGGACGACCGCGCCGCTGTCGCCGGCCTCGCTCACCGGCTCGGTCAGCGCCCAATCCTCCTCGAGCCGGGTGATCTGGCGCCCCAGCGTCCGCCGCCAGTACCCCGCGAGCACCGTCCGCGCGGTGGCGAGCAGGTACGCCCGGACCTCGCCGATACTCGCCGTCAGCCGCAGCGGCTTCAGCGCGGTCACGAAGACCTCGGCCGTCAGGTCCTCGGCATCCGGCCGGTTGCCGACCTTGACGAACATCAGCCGGTAGACCCGGTCCACGTTGTCGTTGTAGACGGCCTCCCAGTCGGAGTAGCTGTCGTCGGTCACCACGTGCAGATGAACCGGCGCATCCGGTCCCCGTTCGGGCGTCCGCCGCCCCGACGATCTCTGTCCCGCCACCCGCCACCGTCACCTTCACCAGTCAGCACCGACACGACACCACACCCTTGATAGGTGCGGGGGTTACACGGGTTCTGCTCGTAACCCGGCCGGCTATCTGCTTGGTGACCATCGAATCCTCTCTGTGGAGTCATCGTGACATCTCCAGTATCCCGCCGCGGCCTGCTGATCGCCGGTAGCACGACCGCCGCGGCCGTCGCCGTCGCGGCGACGAACACCGGCTTCGCCGCCGCTCACACCGCTGCCCGCATCCCGACCCTCGAACTGACCCGACAGGTCCGGGCGGGTGCTGACGTCGTGATCGCGTGGAACCAGACCCTGCTGCGGATCGTCCGCACGCCAGGCCTGCAACCACCCACGATCCACCCGACCAGGAGCTTCGCCATCCTGCATGCCGCGATCCACAACGCCGTGGTGGCCACCACGGGGAAGGGCACGCCGTACCTCTTCGCCGTCCATGCGGCTCCGGGAGCATCGCCGATCGCCGCGGCAGCCCAAGCAGGGCACGACATTCTCGTTGCCTTGTACCCGTCCGAGGCGGCGAGCCTGGACCGTCAACTCGAGGCGTCTCTGACCGGTGCCGGCCCGGCCCACGCCCGGGAATCGGGTATCGCCGCCGGCCGCCTGACTGCCCGGCTGCTGCTCGACCTGCGCAGCCACGACGGCTCATCGGCAGTATCGCCGCCGCTGGCCCCAGGCACCGAACCCGGCCAGTACCGACCGACGCCACCCGCCAACGCCGCGCCGGTGTTCACCCACTGGTCGAGCGTGACTCCGTTCCTGATCAAGCGCGCCAACCGCTTCCGCCCAGAGGCATACCCCGATCTCGCCAGCCGCCGGTACGCCGCGGCGATCAACGAGGTCAGGCGACTGGGCAGGAACAACAGCACAACCCGCAGCGCCGACCAGACCCAGCAAGCGAACTTCTGGGCCGCGCCGATCTGGAACTACTGGAACGAGATCACCCAAACCGCCCTGCGAACCGAGCACTACGACCTGGCCCGCGCCGCCGCCGTCTTCGCCCAGCTCAACCTGGCACTGGCCGACGCGGTGATCGCCTTCTACGACGCCAAGTACCACTTCCGCATCTGGCGCCCGATCACCGCGATCCGCCTCGCCGATGCCGACGGCAACCATTCCACCGCCGCAGATCCCACCTGGACTCCGCTGGCCAACACACCGCCAGACCCGTCCTACCCCGGCGCCCACAGCGTCATCTCCCAAGCAGCCGCCACCCTGCTGACCCGGGAGTTCGACCCACGCCTGCGCCTCACCGTCACCTCCGAACTCCTCCCCGGGGTAGCCCGCACCTTCCGCTCCCTGCAAGCAATCGCCGACGAGGCCGGCCTCAGCCGCCTCTACGCCGGCATCCACACCCGCCTAGACCACTACGCCGGCCAAACCCTCGGCCACCACCTGGCCCGCTCCGTTCTCTGACCTCAGTCAGTACGAGTTGGCCACGTCGAGGATCCAGGTGATGCCGAAGCGGTCGGTGAGCATGCCGAAGGTGGGGGCCCACTGGGCGGGGCCGAGGTCCTCGATCACGGTCGCTCCTTCGGACAGTGCCTTCCAGTAGGTGGTGACCTCGTCGACCGTGTCGCCGCGGACCGAGAGGAAGAACTTCTCGGTGGTGATGGTGGTGCCGTTCTCGCGGCGGGTGCTCGGCGCAGGCTCGGCCGGCGCGGCGTCGCCCGGTACGTCGTACGCCATCACCCGGAAACCGTTGCCGGCGGCAACCTGGCCGAAAACGACCTTGCCGGCGTCGGGCAACTCCTTCGGCAGCCCGAAGTCGCCGTAGGTGGCGATGGTGAGGTCACCGCCGAACACCGACGCGTAGAACTCCAGCGCCTCGCGTGCCTCGCCGTGGAAGTTGAGGTGGGCGACCGTCTGCACAGACATGCGTTGTCTCCTGTTCGTTGTCCGCCGGACCGTTTCCGGCGGACGACAGAACAATCGCAGCAGTAGAGGACAGAGAACGTCCACTACTTGGTGGATGATGAGATCCATGCCGATCAATTCCGCACCGTCCGCTTCGCGACGCCTGCTGTCTTTGCTGTCCCTGTTGCAGGTACGCCGGGACTGGCCGGGCGATCTGCTGGCCGACCGGCTCGGGGTGACCTCGCGGACGGTGCGCCGGGACATCGATCGGCTACGCGAACTCGGCTATCCGGTCCGCGCGATCAAGGGGCCGGATGGTGGCTACCGGCTGGACGCGGGTGCGCACCTGCCTCCGCTGCTGTTCGATGACGAGCAAGCCGTCGCGCTGGCGGTGGCGTTGCGGAGTGCGGCGCTCGTCGGCGCGGGGATCGAGGAGGCGGCTGCTCGCGCGCTCAGTACGGTGACTCAGCTGATGCCCAAGCGGCTGCGGGCCCGACTCGACGCCCTGGAGACGGCCATCGTCAAGAGCCCTGGCGATGGCGACCCGCAGGCAGATATCGAGGTACTGATCGCGATCGGCGCGGCGATTCGCAACCGGGAAGAACTCCGCTTCGACTACCGATCCCCGTCAGATCGCGGTGACGGCAAACTGGTGCCACCACGCCGGGTCCACCCACATCACCTGCTGGCGCAATCCGGCCGCTGGTACCTACTCGCCTGGGATCCCGCTCGCGAAGACTGGCGCATCTACCGCGCCGACCGCATGACACCCCGCGTCCCCACCGGCCCACGCTTCACCCCTCGCGAGGTCCCCGGCGGCGACCCCGCCACCTACCTGGCCGCCCGCTTCAAAGGCTCGCCCGGCCCCAACACCTGGCCCTGCCAAGGCGAGGTAATCCTGGCCGCCCCCGCAGCCGACGTCGTCCCCTTCGCCCGCGATGCCACAGTCGAACCCCTCGACGCCAACACCTGCCGAGTCCGCCTCGGCGCCTGGTCCTGGCCCGGCCTGGCAGCAACCCTCGCCAGATGGGACGTAGACATCGAGGTAGTCGATCCCCCCGAGCTACGCACCGCCTTCGCCGCCCTAGCCACCCGAGCCGCCCACGCCGCCCACGCCGCCTCAGCCGACCCGAGCAGCCACCAGCAGCCCCGTTGACCAGCTCAGCCGGACGGTCCGAAAGTCATCCCGTTCGGCCAGTTCAGCCAGCAACCGGTCGACCGCGGCGCCATGACCGTCTGGCCAGTTGGGTTGCGGGAGGAGGTCGTCGATCAAATACATCCCGCCCGGTACTACGAGTTCCAACGCCCGCTCAAGATGCGTGAACTTCCCGGGCCAGGTGTCCGCGAAGACCAGGTCGAACGGCGGCCCGTCGTACGACTCCAGCCACTCGCCACCATCGCCGGTGACGAAAGTGACCCGAGTGTCGTCCAGCTCCGCGCGGGCAATCGCCTGTACGGCGGCGTCGAGCTCGACGGAGACCAGATGGGAAGCCGCATCCATCCCATCGAGCAGCCAAGCGGTGCCCTCACCAACACCGGTGCCTAGCTCAAGCACCCGGCCGCCCGGACAGGCAGCGGCCAGCACGGTCAGCAGGCTGCCGGTGCGCTCGTCGCACGACATGGCGAAGCCCGCGTCGAGCGCGGCGGCACGTAGTACCGGCAGAGTGGCGGGAAACCGTTGTGGGCTGTCATCCATCTGGCTATTCGACCATTACTACCGTGTTGTGGAGGCCGCTGGAGCCGTTTGGGCGGGGGGCTGCGCGGTCGGCGGTTTGTACTTCGCCGGTGGTGTCGGTTGCCCGGACGGTGAGTTTGTGGTTGCCGGGTGTGGCGTCCCAGCGGAAGGTCCACTGTCGCCAGGTGTCGATGGTGTCCTCGGCCGCCAGCTTCGCGGGCTGCCACTCGCCGTCGTCCACCTGTACTTCGACCTTGGCGATCCCGCGTTGTTGCGCCCAGGCCACGCCCGCCGCGACGGCCGGGCCCGCCTTGATCCGGGCGAATCCCTTCGGTACGTCGATCCGGGAGGAAGTCTTGATCGGGGCCTCGACGGACCAGCCGCGGTCGGTCCAGTACGCGCTGAACTCGGCGAACTTGGTGACCTCCAGGTCGACAACCCACTTGGTCGCCGACACGTACCCATAGAGACCTGGTACGACCATCCGGACCGGGAAGCCGTGCTCGAACGGGAGCGGTTCGCCGTTCATGCCGACGGCGAGGATCGCGTCCCGGCCGTCGGTGAGCGCCTTGAGCGGCGTACCGATGGTGAGGCCGTCGACGCTGGTCGACTTGATCGCGTCGGCGCCGCCCTGGACGCCGGCTTCCCGGAGCAGTTCGGCGATCGGTACGCCGATCCAGCGGGCGTTGCCGACGTACGGTCCGCCGACCTCGTTGGAGACACAGGTGAGGGTGATGTCGCGCTCGATCAGCCGCCGGTCGAGGAGGTCGGCGAAGCTCAACTCGAGCTCGCGGTCGACCATGCCGTGGATGCGCAGGCGCCAGGTCCGCGGATCGACCTTGGGGACGGTCAGGAGCGTGTCGACGCGGTAGAAGCTCGGATTCGGCGTGACGAACCGGCTCACACCGGGGACATCGGCGGCCACGCCGGCCGGGATCGCCCGAGCCCGGCTGGCTGGCACCGGGATCCCGATCCCGCGCCGGGTTGCCTCGCTCACACCGGCCGGGATCAGCAGGGACGCGCCCAGGCCGCCCGCCCCGGCAACACCGAGCGCCATCGCGGTCCCCAGAAACCTCCGCCGATCAAACCCAACCGGCGCCTCAGCCGTCGCCGGCCGTCGCTCGACCGCACCGCGGGTCCGCTCGACCTCGCCGCGAGTCTGGTCGGGTTCGGTACGGGGGTGGAGGATCCGCAGCACGAGCAGGATGCCGATTGTTGCCACCAGCAACGTGATGACGCCGGGCAGCACCTGGACGAAGTGATTGGGGGCGAGCGTCCTGCCGGTGGCGGCCGCCAGGATCGCCAGCACACCGAGCAGTCCCGTCAGCGCCACAGCGACACGAGGCCTGGTGGCTCCGATCGCGCCCGCCAGCAAGGCGAAAACGGTCACCGCGAGCAGCACCACGCCGATCAGGACCGGCTTGTCGGCAGTACCGAGGTTCTTGACCGCGAAGTCCTTGGCCGCACCCGGCGCCAGGTCGATCAACTGGGTGCCGACGCCAACGACCGGAGAGGTACCTCCCGCGAGCGCCGCCGTCAGCTCACCGAGCCCCAGACCGGCACCCGCGGCGAGCAATCCTCCGACAGCTGCCAGCGCACGGCGTCTCTTTGAGGTCATACCGGTACTTCGGACCGCTCCCCTCCGCGGATCGGTCGGGCCCCGACATTCCTTACGATCACCCCATGGAACCCGCCCTCCCGTGGTCTGGTCAGTCCCTCGACGAGCCGTTCCCGGGCGACCTCGTCGCACTGGTCGAACAGCTCGCCGGCATCAACGCGCAGACCGCGCGCGCGATCCCGGTGGCGATCTGGACCCGCTGCGGCGAGAAGAGCGACCTCGGCGAGCTGACCGACCGCATGCAGTCGTACGACCTGGTCAAGTCGAACGTGATGCGAGGAACCGTCCACCTCCTCACCCTCCGCCAGTACTGGCTGTGGCGCACAGCCCTGGAACCGACCCTGAAGCGACTCGTCGCCGGCTTCTGCCGCGGCATCTGGGACTCGGCCGACTACGACAAGCTGCATGCGTTCGGCCTCGAGCTGATGTCCGACAACCAGCCGCGAACCCGCGCGGACCTCGGATCAGCAGCCGCCGACCACTTCCCCGACACCGAACCCCGGCACCTGGGCTTCGCCCTCCGGATGATCCTCCCGATCGTCGAATCAGCCCCGGACAACGCCTGGCACCCGTCCCGTACGACGTACCGCCTCGCCCCCGCGCCCGCCGAACAGCCCGACCACCAATCCGGATTGCGCGACCTCGCGCGCTCCTTCGCGACCGCATTCGGTCCGGCGACCGTCGACGACTTCGCCTACTGGTCCGGACTCAAGAAATCCGAAGCCCAGACCGTCGCAGACCAACTCGAGCAGCCGGACCCGGCACCGGCGCGCCCCGGCCTCCACGTACTGCCGGAGTTCGACAACCTCTACTACTGCAGACGATCGACGACCAGCGACCTGTACCAAGCGAAGCGCGATCCGCGCTTCAACCCGCAACGCATGCCCGGCAGCCTGATCCAGGACGGCCGAGTCATCGCCCACTGGACCTACCGCAAAAACGAACCCCCAACCCTGACCCCCTGGGAGCCGCTCAACCCGGCCGCCGAAGCCAAGTGGTCCCGATTCACCGACTGGTGGAGCCGCTGCGATGAAGGATAGACACTGGTGTGTTCCGATGGGTCAGTTGTCGGAACACACCAGGTCTCGCCGCTAGGCGGTCAGGCGCAGGTAGTCCACGTTGAAACCGCCGGTCTCGCAGAACAAGGTGATGAGCTGGTCGCCCGCAGGCAACGTCACCTGGGTGTGGATCGACTGGTAGGTCCCCCAGCCACCCGTACTCGGCACAGACACCTTCGCCAGTACCGCGCCGGACGCGTCCCGCAGCGAGATGGCGTCCGGAGCGTTCGCGCCGGTGCCGTTCGCGACGCGGAGCTCCACGTCGTACGTGCCGGCGTTGGTGACGTCGAGCCGGTACTGCAGCCAGTTGCCCGCCGCCGTCCAGCCGACGTTCTTGCCACCACTCGCGGCCGCGTTGTTCTCGATGAAGTTGGCACCGCCATCGGTCCAGCCGTGCTGGGCGACGTACGACTCAGCCTCGACCTTCTCGCCGACCGGCGTACCGTGCGGCGTCACCGTCACGTGGACGGTCACCTCGTCGCTCGCCGCTCCATCGGTGACCCGGAACTTCAGGTCCTGCTTGCCGGCGGAGGTCGGGTGCAACGTCACCAGGCCGCTGCGTCCGTCGACGCTGACGCCGGCGGGCAGGTCGACCGCGTAGTAGGCGAGCCGGTCGCGATCCCGGTCGGTGGCTGAGAGCTGCACCTGGGTTGTGGCGTATTGATCCGCGACTACGTCCCCGACGGGGCGTAGTACCGGTGCGTGGTTGTGGTGCTGGGAGGGGACGTCACCCTTCCAGCGGTACGTCGCGTAGGAGTTGGCCGGGACCGTCGCCGTGAACGACTTGCCGGCGAGCACGACGCGGACGGTCGACGGGGTGGCGTTGCTGTTGCCGAGGATCGCGACGAAGTTGTCGCTGCGGTCCTTGTAGACGACGTTGGCGATGCCGTTCGCGGTCGCGCTCGACTCGACCCGGGTGTGCTCCTTGCCCAGGTACTTCGCGAACTGGCCCATCGCGTAGAGCTCGTCGCGAACCGTGAAGGTCTGGGTGGTCGTGTCGACCTTGACCAGCCGGTTCGGCCACTTGGTGGTGCGGCCGACCTCTTCCCAGTCGACGTTGTTGTCGCGCAGCGGCGTCCAGTGCAGCGTGCCGCCGTCCTGGTCGGTGGTCTGCGCCCACATCACGTACGACGAGGCATCCAGCCGGAAGTAGTTCAGGATCGTGGCCGGGTTGAGATCGCTCGTCTCGGTCATGTGCACCGGCTTGCCGGTCTGCTCGTAGGCATCGCGCATGACGGTCGGGTCACCCCAGTACGGGTGGAACGCGATCGCGTCGGCAGCCTTCGCCGCCTTCGGGTCGTTCAGGATCCGGTAGTAGTTCTTCGTCTCGGTGCTGTTCGGGTCACGCCAGTCCCAGAAGTTGAAGTCGTGCACGTAGAGATCGGTGCCGAGGCCGGCCCGCTTCACCTCGCGCTTGATCGCGACCGCGAGCTTCTGCTGCTGCTCGACGCTGATGTCCATCGCGGGGTAGACCACGTCGATACCGGGCTCGTTGAGCAGGGTCAGCGCGTCGACCTTGATGCCCTGCTTGGCGTAGGCCTGGATGTACTTGACGTAGTACCGGGCGAAGACGTCGATGCAGTCGTCGCGCAGCTTGCCGACCTGGTAGTACGACGTGCTACCGGGCTTGAGGGCGACCTCGCCGGTGAACCGGTTGTTGGTCTTCATCCAGGCCGGTGCGCTCCACGCCGAGGCGAAGAAGGTCGCGCGCGGGTTGTAGCGCTTGATCAGTTTGGCCGTCTCGACGATGTGCAGGTCGACGTCGCGCTTGATCGAGAAGTACTTGAGGTTCCAGTCCTCGACGCCTGCGGGCGGCTCGTCGTACGACCAGAACGGCAGGTGCTCGATCAGGTCCGGGCTGCCGATGGTGAGCCGGAACCGGTCCAGCCCTGCGCCGGTCTTCGGGTCGACGAGCAGCCGGATCGCGCGGTCGCGCTCGGCGGGTGTCAGCTTCCAGAGGTTGGAGACGCTGGTCTCGTCGAGCGAGAAGCCGATGCCGGAGTACTGCTGCCGCAGCGTGCTCGGGTCGACGACGACAGTGGCGTCCGTCGTACCGCCCTGATCGCTGGTGACATAGCTGGTGGGCAGCGGCTGCCAGGCTTGCGCCGGGCCGCTGGAATAGGTGCCGGTGACGGCGGTACCGCGGTCAGGCCGGCCCGTCGTCGCGGGCAGCCCTGCGGTCGCAGGCAGGCCGACGGCTGCGAGCATGCTCCCGGCGGCCGCGGCGACAAGAACCGCCGCACTGATGGATCGCCTCACGATGTCTCCTCGATTGACGGGGAAAGCGCTTGCTTCGGCGGCGACTCTACTGTCCGGCAACGCATTCCACACCCCTCTCCCGGTTCCGGAACTTCCCAGCGGCGACAATGGGATCCCCGAGCGGTTGGAAGCCCCTTGCCTCGTCGTCACACTCTCCTGCTCGGTCTGCTCGTCACCGCACTGGCGTTCGCCGGCATCGTGATCCTGCTGAACCGCCCGGAAGAACCAGCCGGTACGCCGACAGCCACCACCCCGAGTACCGCGGTCAAGGTCCCACCCCTGCACGCCGGCTTCGACTACCAACTCGGCGGCCCGTACCCACCGCCAGCTGGTGTGAAGATCGTGACGCGGGACCGCACGGCGCCGGCAGTCAAGGGGCTGTACAACGTCTGTTACGTCAACGCCTTCCAGACCCAGCCCGGCGAGGAGGACGACTGGGACGCAGACCTGCTGCTCAAGGACGGCGCCGGCAAGACCGTCATCGACGAGGACTGGAACGAACCGCTGCTCGACCTGCGAACCGCCGCCAAGCGCGAGCGGATCGCCGCCAAGGTCAACGGCTGGATCGACGACTGTGCGACCAACGGCTTCCAGGCCGTCGAGCCCGACAACTACGACAGCTACACCCGGTCGGACAACCTGCTGAGCGCCAACCAGGCCAAGGATCTACTCACCTTGCTGGCGACTCACGCGCACTCGCGCAACCTCGCCATCGGCCAGAAGAACACCGCCGACCTCGCTGCCGATCGCAAGTCCGTGGGTCTCGACTTCGCCGTCGCCGAGGAGTGCGGCCAGTACGGCGAATGCGCGACCTATGCCGATGCCTTCGGCAACAACGTCCTGGTGATCGAGTACACCGCCGCCGGTCTCGGCAAGGCCTGTGATGCCTTCGGCAACAAACTGTCGATCGTCCGCCGCGACCTCGACGTCACCACGGCCGGCGATCCCAAGTACGTCCGCCAGGGCTGCTGACCATCAGCTGTCAGCGAGCTGGGTCCTAAGGAAGCTGACGACGCGATCCATCAACTGGGTGCTGGTCCATACATCCGGAGTGTCCGAGAGTGCGCCGTGGCCGGCGCCCTTGACGACGTACCGGGTGCTGGCGACTCCGGCCGCGCGTAAGGCCTGGTGGATGCGAGCCGTCTGGGCCGGCGGGATCATCCGGTCGTCGTCGCCGTGCAGCAGGAGGAAGGGTGGCGACTCGACGGTGACGCGGTTCGCCGGGTCGGCCTGACGGAATTCCTCGGCGTGATCGCCCGCCGTCCAGCCAGGACCGAGGATGTACGCCGGCACCCCGGCCTTCGGCCCGGTGTGAGCGGTGGCCCTCTCCGGGCCGAACCCGTCGGTGATCGCGGTGAGGTCCGAGGCGCCGAAGAAGTCGACCGCCGCGTTGAGCTTGTACTCCGGTTCGGTCGCGGCCATCGACGCGAGATACCCGCCGGCCGACTCACCCCAGACCGCGACGCGAGTGGGGTCGATCCCGTACTCGTCGGCATGCGAGCGCAGGAACCCGAGCGCCGTGGCGACATCCATCAGCCCGTCGCGATAGGTCGCGCCGACTCGCGTCGTCCGGTAGTCGATGCTCGCGACAACGAATCCGGCCTCGGCGACGTACCGCCGCTGCTTGGCGCCCGTCTGCCGCCGCGCGGCCACGAATCCGCCACCCGGCAGGTACAGCACGAGCGGATGCGGCCCGGCTCCCCGACGGGGTCAGGATGTCCATCCGCAGCTTCGCGGCGTACTCGATGCCCTTGTACGACCGTCCGCCCCGGCCAGGCTTGATCTGGTCGCTCTCGTCCGGCGCGATCGCGATGCTGTCCGGATCCGTCTCCGGCGCCGCCACGCTCGAGAACCGCAACGGCTGCCCGGCCAGCGCCGCCAGCGCGGTCACCACCCGCATCCCGATTCTCATACCGGTCTCCTCTCAGCACCCAGTTCACACGATAACCGATAGTCAACCGGTTAACAATCTCCGGTCGGTGACTCCGGCGACCCGTAGCATCTGCAGACATGTCCCAGCAGCCGCCACCGCCGCCGCGACCACAGGACGGGCCGCCGCCGCCGTACGGCACTCCGCAGTACAGCGGACAGCCGAGCCGGAACCAGGGCCCGCTGATCGTGACGTTCATCGTGCTGGGATTGGTCCTGGTCGGCATCCTCGTCACGGGCGGCGTCCTGCTGCTGCGCAACAACAACGACGACAAGCCGGCCGTGGAGAAGGTCGCCACCCGCCCCTCGGCGCCGGACGCCGTGCAGTTCCGCCCGGTCCTCAAGACCGAGCCCAACGGCTGCAGCGCTTCGACGCCAACCACCTCCACGGACACCGCCTGCGATGCGGACGGGATCCGCTACACGCTCGGCAAGGTCGCGCTCGACGGCACCCACGTCTCCGAGGTGACCGCCGCGCTGGCACCCAACAATCTCTCCTGGGTCGTCAACCTGACCCTGGACGACCAGGGCTCGAAGGCGTTCGGGCAACTCACCGCAGGACTAGCCACCAAGACCCCGCCGCAGAACCAGCTCGCGATCGTCGTCCGGGGCAAGGTCGTCACCGCCCCGTCCGTGATGTCCGCGATCACCGGCGGCAAGGTCGAGCTCGCCTCCAACTTCACCCGCACCGAGGCCGAGCAGACCGTCGCCGACATCACCGGCTAATCCGCGAGCCGGATCAGGATCCCGATCAACGACCGTCGCTCGGCCGCGGTGAACTCACCGAGCAACTCCTCCTCCATCGCCCGGATCTCGGCCCGTACCGCGACCAGCCGCGCCTCACCCGCCGGGGTCAGCCGGACCAGCCGGTTCCGCCGGTCCGCCGGATCCTGCTCGCGCACGACCAGCCCGTCCTCGACCAGCCCGTCGAGCAACGCGATCAGCCGCGACTTGTCGTACCCGATCGCGGTGGCGAGCCCGAGCTGATTGGTCCCCGGCTCCTTGGCCAGGTGGATGAGGACGCCGTACCCCCACATCGAGAGCCCGTGCGCGCGCAGCAACGGCTCCTCGGCGAGGTACAGCCGCCGGGTGATCCGCCCGAACAGCGATCCCAGGTCTTCGCGCTGCATGACTCGGATGATAGGCGTTGAACAATCGTAAGCAGCTGCATATGATCTATATGTGCATACTAATCTGAAGCGAAGCCATACCCGATCGATCGCCATCGCCGCCCCACCGGAGACCGTCTTCGATCTCGTCTCCGACCCGACGGCCTTCCCTCGCTGGGCGCCCGGTTTCGCCCGCTCCGCCCGGCCGGCCGGCGATCACTGGATCATCGAGAACGACCAGGGCGAGGCGAAGATCGTGGTCCGCTCGTCGCGTGCACACGGCACCGTCGACATCCTCTCGGCCGACGACCCCGGCCAGGGCGCCTACAGCCGGGTACTACCGAACGGCGCGGGCAGCGAGTACCAGTTCACCTTGCAGTTCCCCTCGGATGCGCCGGAGGACGCCGTCACCGCACAAATGGCCGTCGTGGACGCCGAGCTCGAGGCAGTCCGCGCCCTCTGCGAGTGAGTTCACCGGGCGTGGGCCGGGCGTTTCCGGTTGCGGCGGCTGAGGATTGCGAGGGTGAGGACGCTCGCACAGCCGATCAGTAGGAGCAGGAGCGTCCACGGGATGGTCAGAACGTGAGCGGTTGCGGCCGTTGTGGGTTGAGGAGCCGGCTTCGCGACCGGTACGACGCTGACCGTGCCGGTCAGCCGCAGGGCCGGCGGTACTCCGGAGATCGACGCAGCGACCTTCCAGGACTCGCCCGGGAGCAACTGGGGTGAATCGGCGAGCTGGCCGGCGCCGGCGGTGAAGACGCCGAAGGGACCGGTGACAGCGGCTGCCTGGCGGGCCGCGACGATCGTGTTGCCGGTGTTGCGGACGGTGTAGGTGACGGCGACGCTGCCCTCGCCGAACGGGTTCGGAGTACCGGAGTACTGCACCTTCAGGTCCTCGACGGCCAGGGCCGGTTTGAGTTCTCCGCTGACCTGAAGGCGGATTTTGGTGGTGGTCAGGCGGTCCGTAGTACCGGCCTGTTGCACCAGCGCGACGATGCCGCCCAGATGGTCGCCGGGGGCCGCGCTGTCGGGAAGCGCGAGGCGGAACGGTACGTCGACGGAGCGGCCGGGCGGCACCCGCACAGTGGTCTCGTCGAGCTGGATCCAGGCCCCGACGTCCCGCGGCCTGGCCTCGGCGCTCCGCAGTTCGATGCTGCCGTCGTCGGCGGTGAAGGCGTCGGCGCCGTGCAGCGACACCGTCAGCGGGGTCCGGCCGCGGTTGACGATCAGCAGTCCGTCGCGCAGCTGACCGCCCCGCGGCAGGGCGTAGCTGAAGCTCGGGCGCTTCGCCCCGAAGATGTTGGCGGCAGGCTTGATCTCCCAGGGCGGTTTGTCGGCCGCGAGCGCGCTCTGCGGCGGGGCGAGCCCGGGCAGGACGAGACCGGGCACGGCGAGCAGCAGGACGGCGATGACACGGGTCACGGCGTGCAGGACCGTTGACCCGCGGAGTACCGGCGGGTGCATCAGGGTGTCCCTCGGACGATCGGACGGGAGACGTGCCGATGGGGCGGATTGCAGCGTCTTGCGCCCGGATGGAGCGCAGGTGAACGGCAGCTGGCGGAGCGGCTGACCGGGCCGCAACAGTCGAGGCGTCGTTGCAGCTAGCTGCAACCGCAAACTGGTTTAGACCTCTGGCTCGATAGGGTGTGCGGACATTCGTCGGTGCGAGAGGCCCTCGGGGGGCATCGAGTACTAAGGGAGAATCTTGCAGATGAGAATTCGTCGTTTTGCTCTTGCGGTTGCCGGGCTCAGCCTGGTGACGGGGGCCGCAGCGGCCGGTCAGGCAGCAGCGGGCGTACAGAGCGAGCCCCGTCCGAGCACCACGCTCGGACATTCCGCGGCGCAGACCCCGCAGACCAAGGCCGCCGCGGCAGCCTGCGGCGTCGAGGTCGGCGCGATCACCGCCGCGGGCATCAACTCCGGCTACGGGATCACCGCGACCAAGCCGCTGACGGTCAGCAACTTCGAGCCGTTCAAGCTGTTCGGCGCCCGGTCCAGCTCGACCTGGTACGGCTGGCGCACGCCGACCAACGTCTACTACTACGCCGGCTTCGTGCTGCAGGGCACCAACCTGTACGCCGGCGCCGAGACGTACAAGAACGGCACCACCAACCCGCCGACCACCAGCTCGAAGAGGCTTGGCACCGGCTGGGGTGGCTTCACGGCCCTGACCAGCTCCAACTACTACGTGGCCGGCACGACGCGGCCGCACCTGTTCCTCTACGGCTTGCACACCAACGGCTCGCTGTACCGCTACAGCGTGAACGGCCCGACCGGTCCGATCACCAGCTACGGCAGCGCGGCGGGCTACGGCTCGTTCAAGTCGATCACCGTGATCTCGGAGACGGTCGGCTACGACACCATCCTGGCCACCACCAAGGCCGGCGCCCTGTGGACGATCCACCTCCCGGTGACCACTCCGCTGAAGGGCACCCTGAAGGCGGTCCGGACGACCGGCTTCAAGCAGTACGACAAGCTCGTCGCCTCGCGCTGCGGTAGCAGCACGCTGCTCACCGGCTTCGACAACACGGCCAAGACGCTCACCGTGTACGCCATGTCCAAGGCGAACGGCTCGAAGACCGTCATCAACACCATCGGCAGCGCGCCGGCCACCCACAACGGGCTGGTGCACTTCCTCTACACGGGCAGCGGCAGCCTGTCGCTGATCGGCGAGTAGTACAAGGGAGATCACAGATGAGAATTCGTCGTTTCGCTGCCGTGGTTGCCGGGCTCAGCCTGGTCACCGCGGCGGCGGCCGCCGGCCAGGCGACCGCCGACGTGCAGGGCAAGCCCGAGCCGACTCGCAGTTCGGTCGGCCGGACCGCGGCGCAGGGCCCGCAGGCCAAGGCCCAGACCAAGGCCGTAGCGGCCGCTTGCTACGAGTACTACGGCGGCATCACCGCTGACGGACTGAACGGGAACTACAAGGTCACCGCCACCAGGCCGGTGGGTGTGATCAAGTACACGCCGTTCAAGCTGTTCACGGGCCGGGCCACCTCCAGCTGGTACTACTGGGAGCCGTCGGCGACCGTCGGCTACTACGCCGGTTTCGTACTTCGGGCCGGCAATCTGTACGCGGGCGCCGAGACGTACTACAACGGCTCGGACATCCCGAAGACCAGCTCGAAGCTCCTGGGCGGCGGGTACGGCGGGTTCTACTCCCTCACCAGCGCGAACTACTACGTGCCGGGCACCACGAAGGAGCACACCTTCCTCTACGCCCTGCACACCAACGGCTCGCTGTACCGGTACCGGGTCAACGGTCCGACCGGTCCGGTCGTCGGTGCCGGCCACGCGCCGGGCTACAGCGGGTTCAAGGCGATCACCGTGATCTCCGAGTCCCCGACGTACGACACCCTGCTGGCCACCACCAAGGCCGGCGCCCTGTGGACGATCCACCTGCCGGTGACCACTCCGCTGAAGGGCACCCTGAAGGCGGTCCGGGCGAGCGGCTTCAAGGCGTACGACCAGCTCGTCGCCTCGCGGTGCGGCAAGGGCACGCTGCTGACTGCCTTCGACAACACGGCGAACACGCTCACCGTGTACGCCCTCGGCAAGGCCGTGGGCTCGAAGACGGTCATCAACACGATCGGCACCGCTCCCGCCACGCAGAACGCGGAAGCGCACTTCCTCTACACGGGAAGCGGCAGCGACCCGATGGTCGGCGAGTGACTTTCGCCTGACCAAGCAGTAGTTGCAGGAGCCCAGGTCGGTCGACCTGGGCTCCTGTCATTCCTCCTCGAAAACGCGGAGCAGCAGGGTGCGGTTGTGCGGTCGCCAGAGGAACTCGCGGAACTGGTCGACCGGGCCGACCGGCCACCGCTCGAGGATGCTCAGTACGGCCGGGTCCTGGATCTGTTCCGCCAGCAAGCCCGGGTAGTCGGCCCAGGCGACCTTGAACGGCCGGTCCCACAGCTGCTCGACACCGATCGTGACCGGCTCGGTCAGCTGCAACGCGTTGTGCATCGCCCCGAGCTTCTCGTACGCCGCGTTGAGCGCGCGCTCGCGTTCCTGCCAGGTCTTGGCGCGGAGCACGTCGGCCAGGAGCGGTTGCAGTTCGGGGCCACACTCGAGCCGGGCGAACGCCGTACCGAACCATTTGGAGTAGGGCGCGTACTGGCGCTCCATCAGGAAGCAGAGCCTCATCAGGTCGGTGACGAGGCGTGAACCGATCAGCGCTGATCCCAGCTCATCACCGATCGAGCCCGTTCGGCCGACCAGGTTGATCTCCGGATGCACGCGCCACCAGCCCGCGATCAGCAGGTAGAGCCAGACGTCGCGTGGGTAATAGGCGAGCCGATCGCGGACCTCCTGCAACCCGGCCTCGTCGTGATGGACGGCGCCGGCGGTCAGCGTCCGCAGCGTCTGCTCGGGGAAGGTCAGCCAATCCTCGGCCGTCAGCTCGCCGTGGATGTCGACGTTCAGGGTGTCTCGGAAGTACTTGCTGACCGTGTGCACTTCGAGCGACCCCAGTACGCCGCGCGCCGCCTTGTCGACCGAACAGCCCCGGTACTCCGCGGGCAGCTCGCGCTGCAACGTCTCGGCGACGGCGGGGTCGTCCTCGCGCAGGAAGATGAGCACCCGCGGCTTCCAGTCGTGATCCGTCGACATCTCGTCGTCGAAGCCGAGCACCTCCGACCCGCGCCCGAGCAACGCCGCGCTGTACGGAAGTACCGGAAACCTCGTCTCCAGGATCGGTCGCACCGCCTCGGAGTAGAACAAGCGGCTCAGTTCAAGTCCCGGAACGAAGTCAGCCATGCACCCCATTTTCCCAGGAATCAGCGCTTGGCCACGACCGTGACGGTGACAGTTGCCCCAAGGGGCAGCATCGTGCCGGGGAACGGCTCGACCTTGACCAGCTCGCCCGGCGCAAAACCCGGGGCATCCGTGGTCTTGGTCTCGACCCGCAAGCCCAACCCGCGCAGCAGATCAGCGTACTTCCGCCCGGAGCTGCCGTCGTCCTTCGTCGTCACGCCGTTCTGCTCCGGCACGCCGACCCGGTCCGGCAGCACCACGATCCGCTCGAGAATGCGATCGACCTCGGCCGCGTTGGTCGACGACTCCGCCGAGAACCAGACACCGGTCGACGGCAGGAGCACGATCCCTCGGCAGACTTGCGGCCCACCGGCACCGCCCGGCGCGCAGATCGTCCGCTGCTTCTGGGCCCTGACCCCGTCGATCTCGAACTCGTCGTCCGACTTGAAGCCGTACTTGTACACCAACTCCTGCCCGCCGTCGCCCACCTCGACGCTCTCCACGCCGACGGGCCGGGGAACTGCGCACGCCTGGGTCAGCCATCCGTCGATCAGAACCGTGTCGGTCTGTGGAGTGCCGCACCGGACCTGATTGGTCCCCCACCCCTGGGGCACCGCGATCGCCACATGCCCGAGCCCGACCAGACGCCCGCCCGTCGGTGGATTATTGGTTGCTGTCGGCATCGGATTGGTCGCATGACTGGTTCCTTTGGTTGCTGTCGGCAGCTGCTGCGTGCCGTCTTCCGGCGCCATCAGCAACGCTGTTCCGCCGGCCGCGACTGCGACGCTCACGGTGGCGGCCAAGGAGATGGCGGTCGTCCGACGGCGCTTGCGACGAGCGGCGCCGGCGCGCATCGCGTCGAGCGGGGGCGGTCCGACCGCGGTCCGGTCGCCGGCTCGTTCGAGCAGCTCGGTGAGCTGGGATTCGTGCATCAGATTCCTCGCAGTTCTGCCAGGTTCGGGTCCTCGGCGAGCGTCTTCAGCGCGCGGGCCAGCCGGCTCTTCACCGTTCCGGCCGCCACTTCCAGGGTCGACGCCATCTGCTGCTCGCTGAGGTGTGCGTAGTACCGGAGTACGACCGCTGTCCGTTGTTCCCTGGTCAGCCGGTCGAGCGCCCGCATCACCGCGTCGGAGTCATCGACCCCTTCGGTCTGGTCGGCCCCCGCCACCTCCGGAAGCACCGCCGCTGGACGCTCCCCGGTCCAGCGACGGCGTCTCGACGAGATGAACTGATTGATCAGCACCCGATGCACATACGCGTTGCGATCCTCCGCAACCCGCACCTTGTCCCACTTGAGCAGACACCGCTCCAGCGTGCTCTGCACCAGATCCTCAGCCTCAGCCACGGAACACCCCAGCAACACAGCCGCCCGCACCAAACTCCCCCAGCGCGCAGCCACGTAGTCACCAAAGTCATCTTCCGCGCCCACAACTCCCCCGCTCTAGCAGACTCCTCACCCAGTAGACAGCCTGACCAGCCCCCCAGGTTCCCTACTGCTCAAACTCCTCCGGCAAGTCTGTAGACAGGAGCATAGGTGCCGTCGGCGGCTGCTTTCAGGGTTGTGTTGCCGTCTTCGACGGTCAGGGGGATGGGGGTGCCGAGGTGGGTGGCGGTGCCGTGGAGGGTTAGGTCCTTGATGGTGATGTCGCCTTTGGGGGTGCCTAGGACTACGGCGTACAGGTTCTTGCCTTTGGTGGTGAAGACGACCTTGTCGCCGGCTGTGGTGGTGGCAGAGGAGCGGGTCCACGGGCGGGTGCCGTCCATCGCCTCGCGGTTGGTGCGGAGCCAGGCACCGACTCCGGTGAGGCGGCTCAGCTGGCCTGGGACGATCTTGCCCTCGCCGCCGCTGGGGCCGATGTTGAGCAGGAGGGCACCGTTGTTGGCCGCCCCGCTGGCGAGTGAGTTGATCAGCTCGGGGACCTTCGCGTAGTCGGCCTCGGACTCCTCGCGGTTGTAGCCGAACGAGCCGCCGATCCCACGGTCCTGCTGCCAGAACTTCGACTGGATGGTGTCGAAGTCGGCGTACTCCGGGGTGCGGAAGTCGCTGTGTGGCACGTCGGCCGGCGTACTGACGCTGTCGGCCGCGTTCGGGAGCTGGAACACCCCCTTCATCACCTGGTCGAAACCCCACCGGAACGGCTGCCGCCCCAGCACCTGGCGGCTGAACGACGAAGTGCTCCAACGATCGTCGACCACGCCGTCAGGAACCGTGTTGTAGTAGTCGGCCATCAGCGCGTAGAGACGCTTCGAGCCGGTCGGCCAGGAGATGTCGTTCCACAGGATGTCCGGCTTGTACCGCTGGATCAGCTCGTGCACCTGATCGATCGCGTACTGCCGGTACTCCTCGCCGTACGGCAGGTAGGCGTAGTCACCAAGCGTCTTCACCACCTTCGTCTGAAACGTCCAGTCGACCCCGCCCGAGTAGTAGACACCGAACTTCAACCCCTGCTTGCGAACAGCCGTCGCCAGCTCGCCCATCAGATCCCGCTTGGCGTGAAAGTCCGGCGCATGCGGATTGCGAACCGTCGTCGGCCACATCGAATACCCGTCGGCGTACTTCGCCGTCACCACCACATAGGCCGCGCCGGCCGCCTTGAACTGCGCCGCCCACTTATCCGGATCCCAGCGCTCAAGCCCCGCATCGAACTCTTCGGTGAAGTCGCTGTACGCCGCATCCCCGTAATGCTGACGATGAAACGCGGCCGTCGGCGACTCCGGATCCTTCATCGCATTCGCGTAGTCCTCCGCATACGGGTTATGCGTCATCGCGTCCCCGTACCGCGTCTCGAGCAACTTGTTGAACGTCGTCCCCTTCGGCGCGTACCCCGGCACCGAGTACAACCCCCAATGAAGCATCACCCCGAACTTCGCATCCGCGAACCACCTAGGCAACGGATGCTTCCTCAACGACTCGAGATCCCCCGTATAGGGCCCCGACGTCGTCATCTCAGCCTTCCGCCCATCCCGCCAGCTCCACACATACGTCCCCACCACAAACACCAACACAACGGCAACCACCACCCCCAGCACCCGCCCGAAGAACCGCCGAACCCGATGCCGCCTCTTACCCACCCGACCTTCGTTGACCATGACAACAGCCTGGCCCCCACCCCACCCACCCCGAATCCACCCACAGCCCACACCTACCCGCCAACCGGCCGACCCCGCCCTACGACCAAAGTCGCAAACAGAACTGTCGATAGAAACTCGGCTCCCCAAGGAACGAGTCGTCCTCACCCCGCCCCGTCTCGGTCATCCCCAACGACCGCAGAATCCGTACCGACGCGACGTTCGCATCCAGCGCCTCGGCCCGAATCTCCCGCAACCCCAGTACGCCGAACCCGTACTCAACCCCCAGCCGGGCCACCGCACCCCCAAGCCCTCGCCCCCACCGCTCCGACGGCCCCACCACATACCCCAACTCCCGCCACCCAACCTCGCTCCCCGCGAGGTCGACGTACCCCACCAACTCCCCACCACGCACAGCCGCCAACCGAAGCTGCCCCACCTGCGGCTCCAGAATCACCCGCCGCCAATGCGCCTCATGTCCATCCAGCGACCGATCCATCCGCCACCCAGCTACCTCACAAAACCGTCGATCCAACCCCCAGGCAGCAAACACCGCCCCGTCAGCCACCTCGAGCGTCCGAAGCCGCAACTCATCCATCCACAAACCCTAACCACGCAGGCCGGCACCAAAGCCCGCCCGGCCCTCCGCATGCCAAACGACTCAGCGGGTTGCCGGGGAGGAGGCGTCGGGGACTAGGAGGGTTGGGGTGCCGGTGGGGGTTGCTGGGACTGACCAGATGTCGGAGGTTGAGTCGTGGTGGAGGGCGTAGAGGATGGTGGTGTTGTTCTGCCAGAGGGGCTGGTCGTCGATGGGGTGGGTCTCGGCGGGGTGGGTGATTTGGTGGGTGGCCAGGTCCAGGACTGCCAGGCGCCAGGTGCCGTCGGGGGTCTTTTGTTTGTAGGCGATCCGGCGGCCGTCCGGCGACAGCGACGGGCATTCGACGTTCTGGGCGATCGCGTTGCCTCGGTAGCCGTGGTAGTCGGCCTTGATCAGGTACGTCTTTCCCTTGCTGCCCATCGTCACGTAGAAGTTGTTGCCGTCGGCGGTGAAGGTGATGCCCCAGTAGTTGATGTCCGAGGCGAAGTAGCGCTTGCCGTCGACGAAGACCGGGAGCTCCTCGATGCTCTTGAGCAGAGTGCGGCTGCGAAGGTCGTACAGTCCGGTGCGGGTGGAGAAGCCGGTCGCGGAGTACGAGTCGCCGGTGACGAAGACGGTCCAGTTGACGATGTTCCCGTCGGGTGAGACGCGGGCGCGGCTCGGCGTACCGGGCAAGGTCTCCTGGTGCTTGACCTTCAGGTCGGGCCCGAGCGCCAGCATCTCCGTGAGCGGCGGCAACGACCCCGGCTTCAACCGCAAACAGATGCTCGTACTACGAGCCGTCGCGAACCGATCGCAATGCAGGTCCCCCACCTGACGAGCACCGGAAGGATCACCGACCGGTACCACCGCCAGCTTCCCCTCATCGGGCCCGGAAGCAAGGTTCCGGAAGTACAAGTTGCCCGGGGCAATCGCCACCTGCCCGGACACCACCGGCCGCGCATTGACCGCCGGCCCGCCGCCACGCGCCTGTACGACGTACAAGGTCCCAGCCCCAAGCAGCAGAAGAACACCCAGAACACCGGTGAGGACCTTCTTCATCGTGCTTCCTCCCAAGGCCGCACGATCGCGGCCGCGATCGTGACCACCAACAGAGCCGCCGTAGTAGCCAGCAAAGCCGGCCGAAGATCCCACAGCGTCCACACCAGACCGACCAGCACCGCCGACACCATCCGAGCCAACGCCTGCCCGGTCTGGAGCAGCGCCAGCCCACTAGCCCGCAAGTGCTCCGGCAGCAACGGCCCAGCCGCAGCGGGCAGTACTCCGTCAGTGGCCGCGTAGAAGGCGCCATGCAACCCCAACGCCACCACCGCAAGCAGCGGACTCTTCACCGGCCCACACAGCAGCAACAGCGCGAGCACCAGCGCCCCATGCCCAGCCAGGAAGAGCTTCCATCGCCCAACCCGGTCAGCCAGCCGCCCAAGCGGGACGGCCAACAGCAGGAAGGTACCGGCAGTACCGATCGGCAGCAGCGGGAACAGCGCAGTACTGACCTCCCACCGTCGCTGCAACGCCAAGTAGACAAAGGAATCGGTGATAGTCACCAACCCGAGCATCGCCGCCCACCCACAACACCGGCGAAAGGCCTTGATGCTCAGCAACCCCAGCATCCCCCGCAACGGCACAGCGATCGCCGGCCCCGGCCGCGGATGATCCTTGACCAGCAACACCAACAGCAGCACTCCACAGCAGGCGATACAGAAGCTGCCGACAAAGACAGCGTTGAAGTCACCCAGACTCGCCCACAGCACCCCAGCCGCCACCAGCGGTCCGAGGAACGCGCCGAATGTATCCAGCGCCCGATGGACCCCGAAGGCCCGGCCCAGCTTCGAAGGCTCGGTGCTCAACGAGATCAGCGCATCGCGCGGCGCGGTACGAATACCCTTGCCGGCCCGGTCGACTGCAAGCACTCCCCCGATCGCCGCGACCGACGACCCGGCCGCCAGCAGCCCGAGCTTGCAGACCGCTGACAGCCCGTAGCCGATGCCGGCGACGGCTTTGAGCCGCCGCCAGCGATCGGCCACGTGCCCGCCGGCGAGTCGCAGTACTGCGGTCGCCCCGGCATAGAGCCCGTCCAGCAGACCGAACTGCAAGGGGTTGAGGCCCAGCCCGATCACCAGGTAGAGCGGCAGGATCGCCGTCACCATCTCGGAGGAGATGTCGGTGACCAGGCTGACCACGCCGAGTGCCAGCACATTGGCCGGCACCCGGCGCCACAGGCGGCCGGTCTGTTTCGAAGGGCTGCTACTGCGAGTCTCGGCGAGATACATGAGCCCGGCCTGTCAGTGGCAGGTGTAGGTCGGGCTGCTGTCCAGTACCTGCCGGTCGAGATCGATCAGCTGACTCTGGAAGGTGGTGTCGGTCATCGAGAGCTTCAGCACACCGAAGGTCTCGATGAGCTTGGCTGTGGTCGGGTGAGCGGTCTTCGGCGGGTACAGCTCCTTGCCACCCGTACCACCGATGATCTCGACCGGTCCGTTCGGATCGGCCACGCCGCTCTTGTTCTGCGGCAGGAACCGCTCGTAGTGGTGGTCATGCCCGTTCAGCACCAGGTCGACCTTCGCGCCGACCAGGACGTCCCAGAGCTGGGCCGCGCCGGCGTTGTCACCGTGGTCGCCGGAGCTGAACCGCGGGTGGTGGTAGTAGGCCGCGATGCAGCCCTTGGTGTTGGCGGCCAGATCCGCCTTCAGCCAGGTGAGCTGGGCCGGCTCGGCGAGCGCCTTGGACTCCTTGACGAAGTCGTTCGAGTCGAGGGCGATGAAGTGCCAGTTGCCCTTCTCCCAGCTGTAGTACCGCTTGCCCTGCGGCTTGGCGATCGCCGACCCGAAGTACTTGTCGTAGCCGTTGTACGACGGGTCGTCATACGTCTCGTGGTTGCCCGGGATCGGCTTGGTGATGGACTTGAACCGGCCCCACGACTTGTCGTAGTAGTTCTGGAAGTCGGACAGATGAGCGTCGTCGTACTGGTTGTCGCCCATCGTGATCACGTTGGCGGGCTTGATCAGATCGACCAGGTTCGCGGTCTTCGGGTGGATGCAGCTCGACGAGGACGCCGTGCACTGGTCCGCGATGTCGCCGGCCGCGGCCAGGACGAACGCCCCGGTACCACCCGCGCCGGTCGTGACCGTGATCGCGGCGCTCGCGCCGGACAGGTTGCCTGCCAGGTCTCGCGCGCGGACGGAGTACTGGTACGAGGTGCTGGCCGTCAGCCCGGAGTCGTTGTACTGCGTGCCGCTGACCGTCGTGACCACGGCGCCGTTACGCAGTACGTCGTAACTGCTGACGCCGACGTTGTCCGTCGACGCCGTCCACGACAGGTTGGCGGTCGTCGCCGTCACAGCCGTGGCCGTCAAGCCTGTCGGCACCGACGGCGCCTGGGTGTCGCCGCTCGAGTCGGCGGTGCCGTAGGCCTCCAACTCGAACAACGAATAGCCGTAGCTGGTCCCTCGCTGGGTACCGACCAGGCGGACGAATCGGCCGTGGCCGCTGAGCCCGGTCAGGTCGTCGGTGGCGCCGTTGCCGTCGGTCACCGTCTTGATCGTGCTGAAGTTGGTGCCGTCATCGGAGACCTCGATGCGGTACCCCTTGCCGTAGGCGGCTTCCCAGCTCAGCTCGACCCGGCTGACCGTGGCCGGCTGTCCGAGATCGACGCGGATCCACTGCGGATCCGATCCCTCGGCGCTGGCCCAGCGGGTGGTCGTGATGCCGTCGACCGCCTTGTCGCCGGTCAGCGAGGTGGTTTCGTTGCTGGAGGTGAGGACTGGTTTCTGCCGGGACAACAGCACATCGGCTGTGGTCCCCGCGGTTGCGTTGCCGACGCTGACGCCGACCACGAGCATTAGCGACAACAAGACTGCCGAATTTCGGATCCGTTTGGACACGTGACCAACTCCTGGGGGCGGGTCGGGGAATTGTTA
The DNA here is from genome assembly GCF_040681515.1 of Kribbella sp. NPDC051718. Taxonomy (NCBI): domain Bacteria; kingdom Bacillati; phylum Actinomycetota; class Actinomycetes; order Propionibacteriales; family Kribbellaceae; genus Kribbella; species Kribbella sp. NPDC051718. The sequence continues at coordinate 35,954 of NZ_JBFAYZ010000019.1, forward strand.
GGAAAGTTACCTAACAGATAATCCAGCGTCAATGCCTGGACGCCCCGCCGTGCTGATACTTCGTGAGCCGATATATACTCGCTCTCGTGAGGAACCAACAGCCGACGCTGACCGAGTCGCAGTACTTCCTGCTGGCCGCCCTGCTGGACGGGCCGCTGCACGGTTACGGCATCATCAAAGCCACCGAGCAAGCCACCGACGGACGGCTCCGGCTCGCGGTCGGCACCCTGTACGGCGCTCTCGAACGGCTCGAGCGGGCCGGCCTGGTGACCGCCGACCACGAGGAGATCGTCGACGGCCGCGCCCGCCGGTACTACCGCCTGACCGACGAAGGCAACGCGAGCCTCCAGCGCGAAGCCCTGCGCATGCAGCAAGCAGCCCACATCGTCATCGATCGCACCCCGCGGACGGCACAGGCATGAACCCTCTGGTGCTGCGCGTCTACCCCAAGTCCTACCGCGATGCCCACGGCAACGAACTGCTGGCCACCCTGGACGAGGTCCACCCCGGCCGCGAGTGGCCGCCGTTGCGCGAGGCAATCACTCTGGCGCGAGGTGGCCTCCAGGCCCACATCACCGAGGAGAGCCAGAGTGGATCCTGGTGGCGGCACGGCCTCCAACTGGCCGCCCTCTGGCTGGCGCTGCTCGCGCTGGCGCCTTATCTACAAGACGTCTGGAACTGGACCCTGCACATCGACCCGTCGGCGCACGCGGTCAACTTCCACTTCAACGGCTGGCTCCCGTGGTCGGTCGGTGGCCCCGCCTACGACCGGCTGCTCCCCTACGGCCTGCTCCCGCTGATCGCCTTCGTCGCGTTGCTCCGCGGCCGGGCCTGGCTCGCGATTCCGGCGGTCGCCGCGATGATCTACGCCAGCGTCACGATGCGCGGCTCGACCATCTTCGGCGACCAAGGGGTCGTGGGCGGCAGCTACTACGGGCTGGGCGCGCCGATCCTGAACAACGACGTCTTCCTGCCGCTGTTGTTGCTACTGGCAACCACAGTGCTCGCGGTGAGCAGGGCAGTACCGCGCCGGTCGTACGGCTGGCTGCTCCCGGTCGTCTTCGCGATGTTCGTGGCCGGTGGCCTGCAGATCGCCTCCTACGACACCTGGTTCCAGCGCGGCCAGTTCGTCCTCGAGGTCGCACTCGTGATCGGTGCCGGCTGGGCGACGATCGTCACCCGCGACTTCCGCTGGGCCGTCCCGCTGGCCTTCTTCGCGGTCGTCCGCGGCTGGGCGATCCTGACCGACCCGACGATGCTGAGCTTCCGCCCGCAACCGAGCACCACCGTCCTGCTGGCACTGGCCGTCACCTTGCCCGCGCTGATCCTGGCGACCAGAAGGAACAACAAGCTCAGATGAAATCCCTGATCGCCCTCGTGGCGCTCTATGTCGTCGCGATCTGCACGCCCTGGGGCCAGCGAGCCGAGAACTCCCTGCTCGTCGGATACGCCGATCCCGCGCTGATCTACCGCATCGTGTACTCCGTCGGCCCGCCGCCGCTCAAGCTCGAAGAACTCACCATCGTCGCCGGCCTGACGCTGATCCTGGTCGTCGCTCTGCTCCGCAGGCAATGGATCCTCGCCGTCGCGGGCATCGGCGTACCGGTCGCGACAATCGCCTGCACCGAACTACTGCACACGGTGATCCTGCCCCGGCCCGACATCGTCAACGCACCGATCTCGGAGATCGAGCCGAGCTTCCCCAGCGGCCACGTCGCGATCGTCGCCGGCCTCGTGCTCGGCGCGATCCTGGTCGCAACCCCACGCGCCCGCCCGTACGTCGCGGCCGTGGGGACAGTCTGGCTGGCGCTCATCGGGGCAGCCGTGGTGGCCCTCCTCTGGCACCGCCCGAGCGACGCCATCGGCGCAACCCTGATCGCCTGCTTCTGGTACGGCATCGCCACGCGGCTACTGACCAAACAGCAGCAGCCGACAGCGACGCCGCGGACCCTGATAGTCCTCGGGCTCGCCGCCATCGGCGCGATCTGCGGCGGCGCGCGGACCGACTCCTACCCGCGCTCGTTCGTCTTCATCGCCACCGGCCTGCTATGCGCGACCATCGTCTGGTTCACGGTCGCCCGTACGTCTCCAGCAGCCGCAGCCAGATCTCGTTTATCGTCGGGTACGCCGGAACCGCATGCCACAGCCGATCGAGTGGCACCTCGCCGACCACCGCAATAGTTGCTCCCTGCAACAGATCCGCAACGTCCGGCCCGGCGAAGGTGACCCCGAGCACCACCTTGCGCTGCTCGTCGACCACCATCCGGGCGGTGCCCTTGTAACCGTCGGCATGGACGCTCGCACCGGAGACCTGGCCGATCTCGTAGTCGACGACCCGCGTCTGATACCCGGCCTTCTCCGCGGCGGCCGCAGTGAGACCGATCGACGCGACCTCCGGGTCGGTGAAGGTGACCTGCGGTACGGCCTGGTGGTCAGCCGTCGCCACGTGTGTCCCCCACGGCGCGTCCGACACCGGCTTGCCGTTGGCACGGGCGGCGATCACGTCACCGGCCGCACGAGCCTGGTACTTGCCCTGGTGGGTCAGCAGCGCGCGATGGTTGACGTCGCCCCCGGCGTACAGCCAGTCGAAGCCGCGGACCAGCAAGGTGTCGTCGACGTCGAGCCAGCTGCCCGGCTCGAGCCCGATGTTCTCCAGGCCGATGTCCCCGGTACGCGGCGTACGGCCGGTGGCGACGAGGACCTCCTGGGCGGACACGGTCGATCCGTCGCTCAGCTCCAGCACGACCTCGTCGTCGAGCCGCTTCACGCTCTTCGTCCCCGTGTTGAGCAACACCGTCGCGCCTAGTTCACGCAGCCCCTCGGCCACCTGCTCACCGGCGAACGGCTCCATCGCCTCGAGCAGCCCGCTGCGCGCGATCACCGTGACCGCAGTACCGAAGCCTGCGTACGCCGAAGCCATCTCCACGGCCACGACGCCGCCACCGATGATCGCGAGGCTGCTCGGGACCGTCTTCGCGCTGGTCGCATCGCGGCTCACCCACGGATCGGCGTCGCGCAGGCCCGGGATGTCGGGGATGAGCGAGTCGGAGCCGGTCGAGATGACGACGGCGTGCCGAGCGGTGAGCACCTGGTCCCCGACGGTCACCTGCTTCTCGCCGGTGATCCGCCCATGGCCGCGGACCAGGGAGATACCGGCGCCTTCGACCCACTTCACCTGGCCGTCGTCCTTCCAGTGGCTGGTGAATTCGTCGCGCCGGTCGAGCACAGCCTGGACGTCGAGCTCACCGGTCACGGCCTGGGCGGCACCCGGCACGCGCCGCGCTGCGCGGAGTGCCTGCGCTGAACGCAGTAGTGCCTTCGAGGGCATACAGGCCCAGTACGAACACTCGCCGCCGACCAGTTCGCTCTCCACGATCACCGCGGTCAGACCGCCCTTGACCGCGCGGTCGGCCACGTTCTCCCCGACCGCGCCGGCGCCCAGCACGATGACGTCGTACTCCGTAGTTGCCATGCCGCCCATCGTCCCAGCCCTCGGTCAGCGCCCTGGCAACCGGGTGACGACTTCCTGTACGACCCAGCCGTTGCCGTCGGGGTCGCTGAACGACAGCCACGAACCGTAGCTCCGCCGGTCGGGGTCCGGGCCGGCCGCCCGGTTCGCGTCGCCGGCGTGGTGGAAGACGCCGTCGGCGTCGTGCCAGACCTCGCTGACGTCGGCACCCTTCGCGATCAGCTCCTCGCGCGCGGCCTCGATGTCCTTGACGACCAGCTGCAGGCCCTGCAGCGAACCCGGCTCGCCGTTGGAGACACCGTCGCCGAAGATGACCGAGGCGTCCGAGCCCGGCGGTGTCACCTGGACGACCCGGAAACCCTTCTCGGTGGCGAAGTCGGCGTCGAGCCGCCAGCCAAGTTGCTCGTAGAAGGCCTTGGCCTTGTCGACGTCGCTGACGGGGATGACCACTACCTCTAGCTTCATGTCCATACCTGGAAGGTAGAAGCGGGGTCGCGGGCTTCGCGCCCGTCAGATGACGCTATCGGTGTACGTCACCGTCCTCACACCTCCTCACAGCGGCGGCCGATCGGCGTGAGGTTGTGTTCATCAGGACGTTACGAGCGGTGGCGCGCGGTGAAACACGGCCGTCGTGGACTGGTAGACGACCCGCCGACGAGGGCGGGGCGCCCCTAGGGTTCCGCTCCGGTAGTACACCGGAGGACTGGTCCGAGAGGGGAGACGGCACCGGTGGTGCCGTTCCACGGCGGGACAAAAGCCCGGGAGGCCTTGATGGCCCCGGGCTGCCGTGCGCGTTCCGGGCTGAGCATTCGGAGACCGGAATGTCAGCTACTCTCGACCCCGCCGCGGTCGACAGCACCAGCGCCAAGGACCTCGGCAGCTTCGGCTATGACCAGCAACTGTCCCGCCGAGTGGGCACGTTCGCGTCCTTCGCGGCGGGCTTCTCCTTCGTCTCGATCCTGACGACGGTCTTCCAGTTGTTCGGTCTCGGGTACGGCTTCGGCGGGACCGCCTTCTTCTGGACCTGGCCCGCCGTCCTGGCCGGGCAGCTCATGGTGGCGCTGTGCTTCGCCGAGCTGGCCGCGCGGTACCCGCTGTCGGGCGCGATCTATCAGTGGTCGCGCCGGTTGGGTGGTGCCGTCGTCGGGTGGTTCGCGGGCTGGACGATGATCGTCGCGCAGATCATCACGGTCGCCGCGGCCGCGATCGCGTTGCAGGTGGTGTTGCCGGCGGTGTGGAGCGGCTTCCAGCTGATCGGCACCGATCCGTCGCTCGCTTCTCGCGACGGGGCCGCGAACGCGGTACTGCTCGGCTGCCTGTTGCTGGTCGTCACCACGACGCTCAACGCGGTCAGCGTCCGGATCACCGCGATCGTGAACTCGGTCGGCGTCACGTGCGAGCTCATCGGCGTCGTGCTGATGGTCATCTTGCTGACCGGTCACGCCGAGCGCGGCCCATCGGTCGTCCTGCACACGACCGGGCTCGACAACAGCACCGGGTACGTCGTACCGCTGCTGATCTCGGCGTTGATGGCGGCGTACGTGCTGGTCGGGTTCGACAGTGCGGGTGAGCTGTCGGAGGAGACGCACAAGCCGCGGACGACGACGCCGCGGACGATCATCCGGGCGGTCGTCGCCTCGGGCATCGGTGGCGCGTTCCTGATCGTCGCCGCACTGATGGCTGCGCCGTCGCTGACCGACGGTGAGTTGGGCCTGCGAGGTCTGCCGTACGTGCTCACCAGCAGTCTCGGGTCGACGACCGGGAAGCTGCTGCTGCTCGATGTCGCCTTCGCGGTTTGCGTGTGCACGCTGGCGATCCAGACGGCCGCGGCCCGGATGATCTTCTCGATGGCCCGCGACAACGTGCTGCCGTTCTCCTCCCAACTGCGGAAGGTCTCACCGCGTACCGGTACGCCATTGCTCGCGACCGTCGTACCGGGTGTCGGCGCGGCGGTGTGCCTGCTCGTCAACGTCGGCAACGCGGGTCTGTTCCTCGGGCTCACGAGTGTCTGCATCATGTTGCTGTACCTGGCATATCTGATGGTCACGCTGCCTTTGTTCGTACGCCGTCTGACGGGCGACCCGGTGCCGTCCGGCGTCGACGAGGACGGCAAGAAGCTCTTCTCGCTCGGGCGGTTTGGGCTTCTGGTCAACGGGGTCGCGGTGCTCTACGGGCTTGCGATGGCGATCAACTTGGCATGGCCGCGGTCCGAGGTCTACGACCCGGCCGGCGAGGGGTGGTATCTCCACTACCTGCCGATCATCACGCTTGTCGTCACTGGGGTTGCGGGCTTCGCGACGTATCGGGTGCAGCGCGGGCGCTACCACGCGGCGATCGCTCAGCCGGTGCTGGAGAACGCATGAGCTACCAGCATGAGATTCCAGCAGATGCGGTGTGGTCGTTTCCGGTGCGGGCGGATCGGTTGGTGCGGTTGACGGCGCTCGGATCCGACGCCAACGCGTCGGTGCTGATCGTTGCGGCGGACCGGGTCGATCGGCTCAATGTGCCGGACACGTTGAAGGCGCAGATGTCGGCGTGCGTCCGGACCGGGTTGGTGCTGATGTCGGATCGCGGGTTCGCGCTCGCCACCGTGGTGGAGTCGACCTTGGAATGGCACGACTGCTTGGTGGGCATCGGAGACCGGGATGGGGTGGTTGTCGAGCTTGCGAAGTACGGGTTGGGTGAGGTTGATCTGCACGGGAGCATCAACTTCTTCTCCAAGGTGGGGATCGCGGATGACTCGCGGGCCTCGATGGCTTACGTGCCAGGGCATGCGGTGGCGGGCGATTCCGTCGTACTTCGTACCGCCGCTGACCTGCTGATCTTCGTGTCGACGGCCGCGCACCCGCTGTCTGGGCTGCCTGCTGCTGGCGTGTCGGTGGAGGTGTCTGTCGCTGAAGGGCCGGGCCCGGAGCCGTTGCGTGATGAGGCCGGCCGAGCGCTCGAGATGACCCGGAGGGCTGCGCTGTGACTGCGGTGGATCTGACGGCTTTAGATGTGACAGTTGCTGCTGGAGACGGGGCGTTGGTGTCTGTGCCGGCCGGTGGGCGGTTGCGGATCGTCGACCTGCACGGGAATCAGGCGGTCGACACGTTGCTGTATGACGCTGCGGATGTCGCCAATCGGTACTCGGCGTTCGACACGATGCGGGCGCAGGGTGCTGTGTTCCTGACGACCGGGTCGCGGCTGTTGTCGACGCGACTGGATGAGCTTGCGGTGATCACCGACGACACCTGCGGGCGGCATGACACGGTGGGTGGCGCGTGTTCGCAGGAGAGCAATGTCATCCGGTACGGGGAGCACACCCGGCATCAGCACGCTTGTCGGCAAACCTTTCTCCGGTACGGCGCCGCGGCGGGGATCGGGCAGCGGGAGCTCGGGCACAACATCAACTTCTTCATGAACGTGCCGGTGACTCCGTCGGGTGGGTTGAAGTTCGACGACGGGCTGTCCGCGCCGGGCAAGTATGTCGAGCTGACTGCGTCGCGGGACATCCTCGTGCTGATCAGCAACTGCCCGCAGATCAACAACCCCTGCAACGGCTGGAACCCGACCCCGGTGCAGTTGCTCGGCTGGTGGGGTTGATGGCCCGCGCCCTGGTCGTTGCCCCTGGCATGCAAACGACGGTGCAGGATCTGGACGGGCGACAGGGGTTGTGGGATGTCGGCGTACCACCCTCCGGAGCCGTCGACGAACTCACCTTCGCCCTCCTCAACGCCGCCGTCGGCAACCCCTCTCACGCGGCCGGTCTCGAGTGCGTGGTGGCCGGCCCGGTGCTACAACTCGACGAGGACCGCCTGGTCTGCGTCGGCGGTGCCGCCACCCGGGCAACCATCAACGGGTACCACCTCCGCCCCGGCACAGTCGCTCGCCTCACCGCCGGCTCCGTCCTCGACGTCGGCCCGCTGGACGGCCCCGGTATGCGCGGCTACGTCGCCGTCGAAGGCGGCCTCGACGTACCACGCGTACTCGGCAGCCGCTCGACCTTCATCCTCGGCGAATTCGGCGGCGTGGACGGCCGGGCGCTCGTTGCCGGCGATCTACTCCCCCTCGGCCGCCGCGAAAACCTGGTGCGCCCAGCAACCATCACTCTGCCCACGCTGACGAACGAGTGGACCTTGCGAGTAATCGCCGGTCCGCACGGCGCTCCTGAACACCTCACCACTGAGGGAGTGGACTCGTTCTTCTCCACTGTCTGGACCATCGACCACCGCTCCGACCGCACCGGCATCCGCATGGTCGGCCCGATCCCGCAATGGGCCCGCACCGACGGCGGCGAGGCGGGCCTCCACCCTTCCAACGTCCACGACTCCGCCTACCCGGTCGGCGGCATCATGCTCTCCGGCGACACCCCCGTAATAGTAGGAAAAGACGGCCCCTCCCTAGGCGGCTTCGTAGTCCCCGCAGTAGTCATCGAGGCAGACCGCTGGCAACTAGGCCAACTCCGCCCCGGCGACACCGTCCACCTACACCCAGTACCTCCGTCGGTCGCCACCGAAGCCATGCGCACCCGCCGAACCTGGCTGAACGACCTCCGCCAGCAACAAGAACCCCAACCACTACCCACCCCAGCCCCCAGCCGACCCCCCGCCCTCCACACCGGCCAGCCCAGCGGGTCACTGGCTTACAGCATCAGGTTGGCTGGGGAGCGGCATGTGCTGGTTGAGGCTGGGTCTCTGGAGCTCGATCTGACCGTGCGGGTCTGGATCCACCTTCTTGCCGAGGCGCTTCGTGCTGAGGCTCTCCACGGGGTGACTGAGATTGTCGAAGGGGTCCGGTCGGTGTTGATCGCGGTCGATTCGGCTCGGTTGGGCCCAAGGGAGTTGGCGCGGCAGCTCGTAGTACTGGCTGATGGGCTGGCGGATCCGGAGCGGGTGGTGCTGCCGGCGCGGGAAGTCAGTCTGCCTATTGCGTTTGATCATCCGCTGGCACACGAGGCGATGCGGAGATACGCGGCTTCGGTGCGACCCGATGCACCCTGGTGTCCGGACAACGTGGAGTTCATCCGGCGGGTGAACGATCTCGAGCAACGCGACGAGGTGTTCGACATCGTTGCCGAGGCCACCTATCTCGTCGTCGGGCTCGGCGACGTCTACCTCGGCGCGCCGGTCGCGGTACCGATCGATCCACGGCACCGGCTCGTCACCACGAAGTACAACCCGGCTCGCACCTGGACCCCGCAGAACGCCGTCGGCATCGGCGGCATCTATCTGTGCATCTACGGCATGGAAGGCCCCGGCGGCTACCAGCTCGTCGGCCGCACGGTCCCCGTCTGGCGGCTGTCCGAGCGCGACGAGCAACCCTGGCTGCTCCGGCAGTTCGACAAGATCAGGTTCACCCCCGTCAGCACCGAGGAACTCGCCCGGCAACGCGCCGACATCAAGGCCGGCCGCGCGGATCTCCAGGTCCGGCCGTCGACGTTCTCGATCGCCGACGTCCGCGCGATCGAGCAGGAGGCACCGATGGACATCGTCAGTCTGCGCGCGAAACGCCGCGCCGCGTTCGACGCCGAGCGCGCGAGGTGGGGAGCATGACCGTCTGGATCACCCGCGTCGCCCCGACTGAACCTCGCCCGGGCCCCCTGCACGGCCTGACCATGGCGATCAAGGACAACATCGACCTGTACGCCGTACCGACCACCGCCGGCGATCCCCGCAACACGATGCCCGCGGCAACCAACGCGTTCGTCGTCGACCGCCTGATCGAAGCCGGCGCCGTCCCGCTCGGCAAGACGAATCTCGACCAGTACGCGACCGGCCTGGTCGGCACTCGTTCGCCATACGGCGCCCCGCACTCCGTCTTCTCAGACCTTCACATCTCCGGTGGCTCCAGCGCGGGAAGCGCCGTCGCCGTCGCATCCGGCGAGGTCGACTTCGCGCTCGGTACCGACACCGCCGGCAGCGGCCGCGTCCCGGCCGCGTTCAACGGAATCATCGGCATCAAACCGAGCAAGGGCCTCGTCTCCACCACCGGCGTCGTACCAGCCTGCCGCTCGCTCGACTGCGTGACAGTCTTCGCCCGGACGGTCGACACAGCCCGCCGAGCCTTCGAGGTAATGGCCGCCTACGACCCCGCCGACCCGTACTCCCGCAAGCTGCCGCCGGCCCCAAGACCGACTGGCCCGCAGCGCATCGGCGTACCGGACAAACCACTCGGCCTGGACCCCCTGCACGAACAGGCCTGGACCGAAGCTCTCGAGCAAGCAGCGAAACTCGGCGACGTCGTACCGGTCGACCTCACCGCATTGCTCGAGACAGCCGACCTCCTGTACTCCGGCCCCTGGCTCGCCGAGCGCTGGCTGGCCTTCGGCGACAAACTCGACGACGACCCCGCCGTCGACCCGACCGTCCGAGCGATCGTCCGCAAAGGCGCGGCGCTGACGGCCTCCGAAACCTTCGCCGGCTTCGACCGCCTGGCCGCTCTGAAACGCCGAACCGAGCCGCTCTGGACCGAGATCGACGCCCTGCTGATCCCCGTCACCGAAACCCATCCGACTCTCGAAGAGGTCGCCGCCGACCCGATCGGCGTCAACAGCCGACTCGGCCGCTTCACCAACATGGTCAACCTGCTGGACCTCTGCGCGATAGCGTTCCCCGGCCCCGCCCGCACCGACGGCCTGCCCTTCGGCGTACAGCTCCTCGCGCCCGCCGGCCACGACCACCTGATCATCGACCTCGCCGCAGTTTGGTGCGGCGAGCAACCAACCACACCCGGTGTACTGCTGGCCGTCGCCGGCGCCCACCTCTCCGGCCAACCCCTCAACAAAGATCTCGTACTCCGGGGAGCCACGCTCGCCTTCGAGTCCAGGACCGCCAGCGACTACCGCATGTTCCTGGTGCCAGGCCCGCTACCGCGCCCCGGCCTGACCCGTACCGACCCGCCCGTCGTCGGCTCGGGCATCGAGGTCGAGGTCTGGCGCCTGCCCACCGAAGAGCTGGGCGGCTTCCTCACCACGATCGCCCCACCCCTCGCGATCGGCCCGATCGAGCTCGCTGACGGCACCCAAGTACTGGGCTTCGTCTGCACCGCCGATGCGGTCGACCCAACCCAGGAGATCACCGCATCCGGCAGCTGGCGCAACTACCTCGGCACCGGTTTGGGGACGTAGCGGATGAACATCAGGCACACACTCGCGGCGGCGAGCGCCAGCGCGACCGGCACCATCGTGTAGCGATAGCCCGCATTCGTGGCCAGTACGGCCGCGCCGAGCGGGCCGATCGCGCGCGCTGCGAGCACCGGCGTCGCGAGTGCCCCGGAGATCGTGCCGTACCCGGCAGCGCCGTACCGATCGAGCAGGATCGCCGGCGTCGCAAGGGTGGAGACACCGAAGCCGAGTCCGAACAACACGATGCAGACGGCCGCCCCCGGAGCACTCCGGCCGAGCAACGGCAGGACGCCGATCGCGAAGCACTGGATCAGGAAGGTCCGCGCGACGATCGTCGACATGTCGAGCCAGCGCTGCAGTACGGAGGTGACGAGGCGGCCGGTCACGGAGTACAGGCCGAGCAGTCCGGTCAGACCCGCGGCGACTGCAGGCTTGTAGCCGAGGTCGCCCAGGAAAAGCACGAGGTGGACCGACACGATCGCGATCGCGCCGCTGTGCAAGACGAAACCGGTGGTGAGCAGCCAGAAGCCGCCATCGCGGAGCGCCGCACGGATCGCCTGGCTGTGCTCCGCGCGATCAGCCGCTGTCTTGGTGTGCGTCGGCCGAGTGCCTCTCAGCGCGAGTGCGTGCAGCGGAACAGTCAGCAGATTATGTGCCAGCCCCAGAATCAGCAGGGCCTCCCGCCAGCCGTGCGTGCGGATCAGCTGCCCCGCGAGTGGGATGAAGATCGTGCTCGCGAGGCCGGCCACCAACGTCACGACGAGCAGGGCGTTGGACCGCCGCTTCGGCTCCAGTACTGCGACCAGAACGGCGATGGCAGGTCCATACAGAACCATCGCCGACGCGATCCCGATCAGCGCGAACACCACGTAGAGCTGCGCGACATTCTGCACCTGCGACCAGGCGAGCACGGCGACGCTGGCCAGCAACGAACCGGTCGTCATCAGCAGATGCGCACCGCGCCGGTCGAGCCAGCGGCCGACGGGAACCGACATCACGCAGCTGACCAGGATGGCCAGGGTGAGAGCGCCTGCCGAGGTGGCCGTCGAGATCCCGAGGTCGGCGCTCATCGGACCGAGGAAAACGCCGAACACGTAGTACAGGACGCCGTACCCGACGGTCTGCGTGATGGCGAGCGCGGCCACGACCAGCGGAGCAGACATTGCGCCCGACTATGGCTGCCCGGTGCCCGGCTCGCAAGACCCAAGTTATGGACCACTCAAACTCATCCGCTTTGGACCACCACACCAGGCCAGAACAGCAATACGGTAAAAGCTATGAACAACCAATCGGGCGGTGGGCATTCCTGGTCTGCTTACAGTCGTGCGGGCAGCGCGATGTTCCTCGTCGGCAGCCTCGCCGCGGTCTCCGGGGTCGTCAACGACTACCCCTTCTACGGCGGCCAGGCCGCGCGCTATCTCGTCTCGGCTCTGCTGCTCTTCGCAGTCGCGTACGGCCGCCGCATCCCGCTGATCCGCCCGACCCGTCGCGAGGCGCTGCTACTGGTTGCCCTCGCAGCGACCGGCCTGGTGCTCTTCAACCTCTTCGTCATCGAAGGCACCAAGCACGCCAACCCAGCCATCGTGGGCACGATCGTCGGCACCGTCCCGATCGTCCTCGCCCTGGCCGGCCCGGTGATGCACCGAACCCGCCCCTCTGCCCGCATCATCGTCGCGGCCTCGATCGTCGTCGCCGGCACCGCCCTGGCCTCCGGCCTGGGCACCTCGGACACCCAAGGAATCCTGTACTCCGTAGGCGCCCTGGCCTGCGAAGCCTGCTTCTCCCTACTCGCCCTCCCCCTACTGGTCCGCCTGGGCCCAGTCCGAGTCTCCGCCTACACCGCCGCCACCTCAGTACCCATGCTGATCGCCCTAGGCCTACTCACCGACGGCCCGTCCAACTTCGTCCGCACGCCGACTCTCGGCGAACTGAGCGGCCTCGCCTACCTCGCGATCCTCGTCAGCGGCATCGCCTTCCTCCTCTGGTACCGAGCCCTACCGATGCTCGGCCCCGACCGAGCCGGCCTCTTCGCCGGAATCATCCCCGTCGGCACCATCCTCACCTCCCTGACCCTCGGCTTCGGCCTGCCCGCCCCCGCCGAACTAGCCGGAGTAGCCCTGGTGATCACCGGACTCCTAGTAGGCCTCTACCGCCCCCGGGCCTCAGCCCAGACTGCAGCAGAGGCGGTAGTACCGGCTCAGGTTTGACATCTGGCGATGTTCCGCGTGCAATATATTGCATGCCGGTTCCCGAGTCCCATGGTGTCGTCGCCAGGTCGCTGCTTCGTGACGACGCCTATCGCGCGATCCGCGACGCGATCGTCGACGGCACGCTCGCGCCCGGCGAGCGGTTGAACGACCCCGATCTCGTTGCCTGGCTCGGCATCAGCCGTACGCCGATCCGCGAAGCACTTGCCCGGCTGGAGCAGTCCGGACTCGTGCAGACCAAGCCCGGCCGCTTCACCATCGTCAGCCCCCTCAACGTCCGCGAGGCGCGATCAGCCCAGCTCGTGGCAGCCGCGATGCACGAGCTCGCCGTCCGGGAGGCCGTCCCACTGATGACCGAGCAGGAGTTCCGGGCCATGCGCGCGGCGAACCGCCGCTTCCGTACCGCCCTCCGCGCCAACGACGTCGACGCGGCCCTCGCGGCCGACGACGACTTCCATGAGGTCGCGGTCGCCGCCAGCGCGAACCCGATGATCCGCTCGGTCCTCGAACAGGTGACCCCGCTGCTCCGCCGGATCGAGCGGATCCGCTTCGCCTCCCTCAGCGGCCGCGCGTCGGCCGCCCTGCACGACAAGATCCTCACCCTCTCCACCGAAGGCGACGCCGAAGCCGCCGCCCACACGGCCCGCGAAAACTGGCTGACCCTCGAACCCGTCCTCGCCGACGACGTCAACTGACGCCGAACAGGAGCAATCGATGAGCTTGAGCGACTTCCCCCGCCACTCCCTCACGTTCGCGCCCAGCCCCGTCCACCCGCTCAAGCGACTCTCGGAACACCTCGGAGGCGCACAGATCTGGGCGAAGCGGGAGGACTGCAACTCCGGGCTCGCGTTCGGCGGCAACAAGACACGCAAACTCGAGTACCTCGTCCCCGACGCGCTCGCCCAAGGCGCCACCCACCTCGTCACCATCGGCGGGATCCAGTCCAACCACACCCGCCAGGTCGCGGCCGTCGCCGCCTCTCTCGGCCTCAAGGCGCGCCTGGTCCAGGAGAGCTGGGTCGACTGGCCCGACGCCGTCAACGACCGAGTCGGCAACATCCTGCTCTCGCGCGTGATGGGCGCCGACATCGAACTCGTCGAGGCGGGCTTCGGCATCGGCTTCAAGGGGAGCTGGGAGAACGCGCTCGAGCAGATCCGCTCCGAAGGCGGCGTCCCGTACGCGATCCCCGCCGGCGCCTCCGACCATCCACTCGGCGGCCTGGGTTTCGCGAACTGGGCGGACGAAGTACAGGCTCAAGAAGAAGCGCTCGGCGTCTTCTTCGACACCATCGTCGTCTGCTCGGTCACCGGTTCGACCCATGCGGGCATGATCGCGGGCTTCGCCGGCCAAGACCGTCCGCGCCGAGTGCTCGGCATCGACGCCTCCGCCAAGATCGACGAGACCCGCGCCCAGGTCGAGAAGATCGCCCGCAACACCGCCGCCCTGATCGGCCTCCCCCGCGACCTCCGCGACGACGAGCTCACCGTCCTCGAAGGCTGGGCCGGCGAGTACTACGGTATCCCCGTCCAGTCCACCCTGGACGCCATCCGCCTCACCGGCTCCCTCGAAGGCGTCATCCTCGACCCCGTCTACGAAGGCAAATCCATGGCCGCCCTGATCGACCTCGTCCGCACCGGCGATATCCCCCGTACCTCCACCGTCCTCTACGCCCACCTGGGCGGCCAACCGGCCCTCAACGCCTACTCCGCCCTCTTCAAGTCCTGAGGATGAGTCGACTAGCCGCGGCCGCCGACGGGACTCGGATCGCTTACCAACCGGAAGGCGACGGACCGCCCCTGCTCCTGCTGGCCGGCCAAGCGAACACTCACCACTGGTGGGATCCGGTGCGGGGAGATTTCGGCGGGCGCCGGACGGTCACGCTCGATTGGCGTGGGACCGGTGACAGCGACCGGCCGGACGTCGTCTACAGCACCGAAGGCTTCGCGGATGATGTGGTCGCGGTGCTGGACGACGCCGGCATCGAGTCGGCCGATGTCTACGGCACCTCGATGGGCGGCCGGGTCGCCCAGTGGGTTGCGGCCAGATACCCGGAGCGGGTGCGAAGGCTCGTCCTCGGCTGCACCTCACCCGGCAAGAAGCACGGCCACGAACGAAGCCAGGAGATCCGCCGAGCCCTGGCCCAGGCCGACCAGGCACGACGCGACCGCATCCTCCTCGACCTGATGTACACCCCGACCTGGCTGGCGAACAACCCCGGCCCGTACTACGTACTGGGCGACCCCACCATGCCGACGTACGCCCGAGGTCGCCATCTCGTTGCCAGCAACAACCACGACGCCTGGGACGAACTCCCGAACATCAAGTCCCCCACCCTGATCCTGCACGGCGCCGACGACCTCTTCAGCCCCGCCGCCAACGCCGACCTCCTCGCCACCCGCATCCCCGACGCGAAGGCTCACGTCATCCCCAACGCCCGCCACGCCTACTTCCACGAGTACCGGACAATCGCGAGCCAACTCGTCCGCAACTTCCTGGACGCAACCTAGGCCTGGTACTCCGCAAGCGCCTTGTGCCCATGCACCCGCCGCTGCTTGAAGACCGCCTGGACCTTCGGATCGTCACGCGGCAACTTCTTCCCACCGGACAGAATCGACCCAGGAATCTCGAACCGATAGACGATGTCATCGCTGGCTGCGTCCAAGGTGACCTCAGCAGCCGACACCACGGCATGCACTCCGGGATAACTGGTCCGCAGCTCAACCTCGAGATAGTCCAGCTGCGCATCCACGCTGTACAGCACGTCAGTACCGAGCTCGCGCCCCTCGTACTGATGCTTGAACAAGTTGACCCGCCGCGCGCTACTGGTCCACTGCGCCAACCCCACCCCAGGCAGCTTCGGCCCGAGCTTGAGCTTCACGTCCCGCGTCATGATCTCCTCCGGCGTGAAGTCGCGCACCACCCCGGCGAAGTCCTTGGCCCGCATCGGCGTACTCACCGCACTACCCTCGATCCGCCCAGGCAGCACGGCCGACTCGGCCCACAGATTGCCGACGATCCCGGCCGCCCCGTTGACCGGATACCCGTACCGCCGGACCAGCACTCCCACCGCATATGCCATCCGAGTCACCATGCCGCCAACGGTCTCAGAGCAAACAACTGCCTCCCAACACGCCTGCCCCTAAAGGCAATCCAGCTCACCCGATCCGCTGCAACGCCCTCTCCCGGCGCCCGGCCACGCTCGAACCCGACTCGCGCCGCGCCATCCGACGCAGTACTACGGGAGCCACCAGCAACCCCATCACCGCCCAAACCCCGAGCACCCCAACCGTCTCCAGGTGCCGCCACGACTCCCCGATCTCTACCGCCACCGCATCCCCCGGCAGCAACGCCGACCGCATCCCCAACCCGAGCCAGTAGATCGGCGTCAACTGCGCCACGAACTCCAGCCACCCCGGCAGCGCAGTCACCGGATAGAAGATCCCCGAGACCCCGATCAACGCCAGCACCGGCAACTGGATCAACCCCTGCGACCGCGCGCTGGTGAACACCGACCCCAGCACAGCCCCGATCGGCAACGTCGCCAGCAACCCGAGCACCAACACCCACAGCAGGGTCAACGGCCGCTCCACCGAAAGCCCCCGGACGATCAACAACCCCGGGATCAGCAGAATCGCCAGGTCGACGATCAGCCCACCCGCCACCGACACGACCTTGCTCACCAGGTACCCGACCATTCCGTCAGGCGTCGCCTTCGCCCGCAGCAGCGTGCCGTCCTCGCGATCGGCGGTGAGCTGCTGACTCATGCTGATCATGCCCATCGCCGCGTTCATCCCGAGCATGCTCGGCAACGCCAGCGCGCCCAGCCCGTACCCGGTCGATCCGAACGACTTGTCGCGGAGGAAGTACAGGGCGATCAGCAGCAGCACCGGCCAGAGGAAGTGGCTGAGCAGCTCGCCCGGATTCGTGAACGACTGCCGCAACTCGATCACGCCGCGCCGCCAGCCGGTCCGCACCGCCCTCATTCGTGGGCTCATCACGCCACCTCGTTCTGTCGTACCAGCGTCAGATATGTGTCCTCGAGGGTCGCCCGGCGAACCTCCAACTCGGCCAGCGCTTCGCCGTACTGCTGGAAGAGCCCCCGTACGAACGCAGTCGACTCACCCGTCGACTCACTGAACCGCTGCCCGTCGACAGTCCACCGGACCTCGTCCTCCCCCGCGATCTGCCGGGTCAACTCAGCTTCGGTGCCAGCGGCAACTATCCGCCCGGCGGCAAGTACCAGGATCCGATCCGCAAGCTTGCCGGCCTCGTCGAGATCATGCGTGGTGAGCAACACCGTGGTCCCCTCCTCCGCCGCCAGCCGAGCCACCAACTCGTGGAACTCGTGCCGCGCCACCGGATCGAACCCGGCCGTCGGCTCATCCAGGAACAGCACCTCCGGCCGCCCAACGATCCCGATCGCAACATCGAGTCGCCGCCGTTGCCCACCCGACAACATCTTGATCTTCTGCCCCGCGTGCTCCGTCAGCCCGACGGCGGCGATCAACTCATCGGCATCCCACGGCCGCTGCACAGCGGAGGTCGAGTACGGGACGTAGTACTCACCTAGATGCGCAAGCAACTCCCGCACCCGCCACTTGCCGTGATCCCGCCACGACTGCAGGACGACGCCCAGCCGCGCCCGCCACCGCTCGTCGCCCTCGGCCGGATCCACGCCGAGCACGGCAACCCTTCCTGCGGACCGCAACCGGAATCCTTCGAGGATCTCGATCGTCGTCGTCTTGCCCGCGCCGTTCGGCCCGAGCAACGCCAGTACTTCGCCGCGCCGCGCCCGCAGCGTCACATCATGCAGAACGTCGGTGGCGCCGTACCGCATCCGCAGCCCGTCCACCTCGAGAACATCTTCAGCCATACCCCGGAAGCTACGTTGCGTTTCCACCTCCGGCAACGCTAAAGATGCCTCGAAACTGCCTCTGATCAACAAATCTGAGCTATTGTTGCAATGACTTTGACAGCGAACGCAAACCCGGGAGGCCGCCGATGCCAGGAGGACGGCTGACGGAACAGGACCGCCGGCTGATCGCCACCCGGCTGACCGAAGGCCACGGGTACGCCGAGATCGCCCGCGAACTCGACCGCCCCACCTCGACCATCAGCCGCGAGGTCACCCGCAACGGCGGCCGTACCAGGTACCGCGCCGACCACGCCCACCTCGCCACCGGCTCCCGCGCCCGCCGCCGCAAACCCCCGACCCCCGAGGCCGACGCTCCCACCACCGACGCCTACGGCCGCGACCGTGCAGCCGTCCACGACTATGCCGAACTCTTCGCCGAAAGCATGGTCGAGACCGGCCTCCCCCGAATGGCATCACGCGTCCTCGCCCGCCTCTACACCGCCGATACCCCGAGCCTCACTGCCGCCGACCTGGTCCGCGAACTCAAAGTCAGCCCCGCCTCCATCTCCAAGGCGATCAACTACCTAGAGGGTCTCGAACTGGTACGACGCGAGCCCGACCCCGGCAAGCGCCACGAGCACTACCTGATCGCCGAGGACATCTGGATCCAAGCCTGGCGAACGAGCGCCCGCGCCAACGCCAACTGGGCCAGCACTGCCCGCAAAGGCGCCGAACTCTTCAACCCCGCGACTCCCGCCGGCGTGCGGCTCGAGCGAATGAGCCAGTTCTTCCAGCAACTCAGCGACGACATGTCCGGTCTAGGTCCCGACCCCGACGCCGCCGAAGACACCGCCACCATCCTCGCCGCCCTGATCCACGCCGCCGGCCCCCTCACCACAACCCAACTAGCCACCGCCCTCGGTTGGCCGACCGACCGAGTCACCACCGCCCTCACCACCGCCGAGACCTACGACACCGACCCCCTACTACTGAAGACAGTTGCCCCCAGCACCTACACCGTCGGCGTCACCCGCCTGACCACCGCTCAGCGCCAAGCCCTGACCAACGCTTCTTCATAACCGCCGTACGATCCGGAGCAGCGCACCAGATCGCAGCACCCCATCCGCCAGCCCGATCTCGACCAAGTTGTCGAACACCCGCTGATCGGCCGCCGACGCCTTGATCCCGGCATCCAGCACCCGCCCCGACCGAGTCAGCCGCGCCGCCAACGCCGTGTCCCGCAGATGCCGCCCCAACAACCCCTTCACCGCCCGCCGGTACTCCGTGCCGGCATCGCCCGACCCCCGCCGCAAGGCGCCCACCGCAGCCTTCCCCGCCAGGATCCCGGTCGCGATCGCGTAGTAGATCCCCTCACCCGTCATTGGGTTGATCAGCCCGGCCGCATCGCCGGCAAGCATCACCCGGCCAGCCTGTGGCCGCCACGCCCAGGAGGCCAGCGGCAGGTGATGCCCTCGCCAGTCCACGCCGTCATCGCTTGCCCCTGGCAACAAGGCCTCGAGTTCCCGCAGCAGTCCCGCCCGGGTCGGCCGCTCTCGCCCGGTCCGGAGCTGCTCGCCGTACCCGACGTTCGACCAGCCGTCTCCGCGATCGAACGACCACGCGTACGACGGCTGCCGCGCCGTTCCGAACACGATCACCTGCTGCTCGGCCCGGCCAACCGGGGTCGGCGCATATCCCCGCAACGCCAGCGCCACCGGCCCACTCGGAACCCCCAACGCCCGGCGGACGATCGAGTACGCCCCATCGGCCCCCACCACCATCCGAGCCTCGACGTCATCGACCAGCACCCCCGACGACCGCACCTCAATACGGGTCACGCGCTGCTTGCGTAGTACCGCCCCAGCAGCCACCGCCGCCAACACCAGCCGCTCGTCGAACACGGCCCGCGGCACCACATACGCCTCCCGCGCCATCATCCGATCAACCCCCAGCGCCCCACGCCGCAACGAGAGCCGCCGAATCGGCGTACGGTCATCCACCACCCCGGTGACGCCAACCTCCGCCAGCAGATCGAACACCTGCGGAGCAATCCCATCCCCACAAGCCTTGTCCCGCGGAAACTCAGCCCGATCAAGCAACAACACCGACAACCCAGGCTCCACCGCCAACGCCCCCAACGCAGCCGCCGCCCCCGCCGGCCCACCCCCAACCACCACCAAATCCCAACTCACCTCTGCAGGCTACTTCTTACCCACCGCACGACGGCGGGCTCGCCTGCTCCCCGGCTGCACCACCGCGGGCGGACAGCTGAACCGGAGCGGGTCAGCCGTGCCGCGGGGCGGCGGCTCGCTTGGTCAGCGGAGGCGGGCAGGTCAGCCGGAGCGGGTCAGCGGTTGCCGCGGCGGTTGGGGCGGCGGGTGGGCGGTACGGCTGGGATGCGGCGGGTGCGGGAGCCGCGGCGGTCGGCGTGGCCGGTGCCTTCGGTCCACGGGGTGACGGGGCGGGCCTCGTCCAGGTCGATGACCTTGGGGAGGGGCGGGAGGAAGGACGGTGGGGTGAGGGCGGGGACCGGTTCCACTCGGCGGCCGGCTTCGCCATCCATCAGGTGCTCGGCGGCGTTGTCATGAAGGCCGGCTGAGTCGTCCAGCTCGTCGGGCGGTTCGGGGCGGACCTTTGCGCGGGCGGCTGCTTCTTTGCTGACCAGGGGTTTCGGGCGGAGAACAGCAGCGGGCGCGGGAGCGACGTACTTCTTCTTCGGCAGTTTTGTCTTGAGGTCGATGCCGAGCGCGCTGATCAGTCCGCCGATCACCACCACCATCACCGCGACCGCGACCACCAGGCAGGCGGCGAACAGGACCGACTGGCCGCCCGACCTCCAGTCCGACGGGTCGGTACGCCGCATCGCCGCGACCATCGCCACCAGCACCGCGTTCGTGATGCCGACCGCAACGGTCGCCGCGATCGTCCAGACCAGGACGCGGCGTTCCAGCTCGACATCGTCGGCCGCGGCGACCAGTCCGGCGATCAGCCCGGCGAGCACCGGAACCGTGTAGACCATGGCCAGCCCGAGACCCGGGTTCGCCGCCAGATAGAAGACGTCGAAGACGAGCGCCGTACCGGCCAGCGCGGCCGCGAAGCAGATCACCATCGGCGGGTAGAACCGCACGATGGCCACCGCGTCGGCGGGCACCGTCCTGATCATCCGGAACGCAGAAACGTCAGTACTCCGTTACTAGAGAGGGTTTCACTGCTCATTGTGCAGGTACCCGGCGCCCACAGTCACAATCGACAAGGGCGAGTTGGCAACGAAGTACTGCGGAAACGCAGAAGGCGCGCATCCCGCAAGGGATGCGCGCCCTCGATGCCGATCGGTTGCGGATCAGTCCTTCTTGGCGATTCCGGCCATCAGGATCCGCTGGTACGGCTGCAGGTCCTCGACGTCCGGTACGTCGCCGTCCGGGTCCTCCGGGAACCAGCGGGCCAGGAAGTCCAGGCCCGGCGGAATCAGCGGCAGACCGAGGAAGTGCTCGGTGATCCGCTCCGGGGTCCGGATCCAGCCGTTGCCCAGGCTCTCCAGGCCGGCCTGCTCCATCGCCTTCTGCAGCGGCTCACCGGTGTCGACGAAGTCGGTGATGAACAGGTAGCTGCCCGGGGCCAGCGTGTCCATGATCGTGCGGACCCACTCGTCCGGCAGCTCGTCGTCGTGGAAGTGCATGTGGATGCCGACGATCATCAGCGCGATCGGGCGGTCCCAGTCCAGGTGCGCCTTGATCTCCTCGTTGTCGAGGATCTCCTTCGGCTGGCTCAGATCGGCGGTGACGACGATGGTGCTCTCGTTGGTCGCCAGCAGCGCGCGGCCGTGGGCGAGCACGATCGGGTCCTTGTCGACGTACGCGACCTTGGCCTCGGGGTTGATCTCCTGCGCCGCCTGGTGGGTGTTCTTCTGCGTCGGCAGGCCCGAGCCGATGTCCAGGAACTGGTCGATCCCCGCTTGCCGCACCAGGTACTGCACGCCCTTGATCAGCGCTTCCCGGTTCTCGATCGCGCACCGGCCGGCGTCCGGCACGTACTTCAGGTAGGTCGCCGCACCTTCACGATCGGCAGCGAAGTTGTCCTTACCACCGAGCAATGCGTCGTAGACGCGCGCGATGGTCGGTTGGGAAGTGTCGAACTCCGGAGCGGAATCCGGGCTGTCGGGAGCCATCGGCGCAGCCTTCGTGTCGTAGGGAATCGTTGCCGCCATCGTAGTGCATTTGCATACCAGCGGCAGCCTGGTCCGGCCCTTCCTGGAGTGTTCCGGGACCGATTTAACGAAGCCCGCACACCCGCTTCATTCCTCAACGGGAAGAGCCCTCCCGGGGTTACGCCGAACGCCCGGCAGATCGTCGTCCGAACACCCGACAACGGCCTCCGGCGGCCCCGAAATCGGTCACAGAAAGCGATTTCGCAGGGCTACCCAACGGGTGTTTGAGCACGGTGGGTAACAGACCGGACACATGGCCCTCCAGCGTGTACGATGCAAATGCAAGCCCAAATGCACGTGCATATGCCAAAGACGTACGGAAGGTGCAGCTGATGACTGCTGTCTACAACGGCATGCCCGCAGACGCCATGGACGACCTGACCTGGCGTAAGAGTCAGCGAAGTGGCCCGAACGGGAACTGCGTAGAGGTAGCGAAGCTTCCTGGCGGCGGTGTGGCGATGCGGAACTCGCGTCACACGGACGGACCGGCGCTGGTCTTCACGAAGGCCGAGATCGAAGCCTTTCTCGGCGGCGTTCACGACGGCGAGTTCGACGATCTCGCCTGATTCGTTCCACAGAGCAAGAGGCCCCTTCACCAGGCGAGTGGTGTGGGGGCCTCTTTCTGTTACGGGCACCGGGTGACTTGTCAGGGAACAGCAAAGGCCGGCCCTCCGCTAGGAGGCCGGCCTTTTGCTGTACTGCTGCCAGTACTGCCTACTGCTACTGCCTTTACTGCACAGTGAGCGGCCAGAGCTGCTCACTGGGGAGCTCGGAGGCACCCGCGGTCGCCGCACCGTCGACAGTGATCCGCAGACCGGTGAACTTCGGCGTCATCACCCGCTGGTAACGCGAGGCCCGGTCGGGCTCCGCGACGTACTCGGCGATCAGGTGGTCGCCCAGCCAGATCCGCACCATTTTCCGTCCTCCCGCTCGTTCGGTGGTCATCCCAGGCTCACGATCGGATCGCCGTCCAGCAGGCGCTCGCCACGGAGCCAGCCTTCGAAGGCCCAGCGCTGCTGCTCGGGGCAGCGCGCCACCAATTCCTGGATCTCCCGCTCGGTCAGCTCGCCGGGCGCTCGCTCGCCGGAAGGGCGGGCAGCGAACTCGACGGCTTCGGTGTCGTCGTCATTCATCGACTCGGGTTCCCCAACCAGTCATGCCGGCGTACCGCCCGACGGATCTGTAGAACCGGGTTGCTGGATCACGCGATGTCACTTTTTGCGAGATACAGCTCACCTTCTGTGCATGAAGCAATCATGGCGGTCGCACGAAACGAATGCAAGCGCCCGATGCACGTGCATCCGCACGTTTTCGACTTGTGACCAACTGAAGGCTCAGCAGACCCCCTCCAGAGGCCGTTTCGGGCCCCGAACGGGCCGAAGTAGTTGAGCGGGAAGCGATTACCGGTACTTCGGGCCGGCCGCGTGCACCCGGTCGCCGAGCGGCCGGCCGTCACTCACAGTGAGAAAACTGGAATCGATGCCGGGTTGCTGGACAGCACCCACGACTCTTATGTAAGAACTTCGACAGATCACGGTCCGTCCGTGAGATGATTCGTCGGGGTGGGCAGGCCGCCGTTTGGGATCCAGCTGGGGCGTCGGAGGTGAGTGTGACGGAGTCGGGCGCGCCAGGCGGGCCGACCGCACTGCGGATCATCCTCGGCGCACACCTGCGGAGAATGCGTGAGGCGGCCGGGATCACCCGGTCCGATGCCGGCTGGGAGATCCGCTCGTCGGAGTCCAAGGTCAGCCGGATGGAGCTGGGCCGGGTCGGCTTCAAGGAACGCGACGTCCGCGACCTGCTGTCTTTGTACGGCATCGACGACCCCGAAGAGCGCGAGCGGCTGCTTGCTCTTGCGCGCGATGCGAACAACCCCGGCTGGTGGCACCGCTTCGGCGACGTACTGCCCAGCTGGTTCCACTCTTATCTCGGGCTCGAGTCGGCGGCCCAGCTGATCCGTACCTACGAGCTCCAGTTCGTCCCGGGTCTGCTGCAGACCCCGGAGTACGTCCGCGCCGTCGTCCAGCTCGGCCGCGGACTGATCCCGGCCGAGGAGGTCGAGCGCCGCGTCTCCCTGCGCGTCAACCGGCAAGAGGTCCTGCAGCGCGCGAACCCGGTCCGGCTCTGGGCGGTCGTCGACGAGTCCGTCCTCCGCCGGCCGATCGGCGGCCTGAAGGCGATGCGCATCCAGCTCGAGTCCCTGATCGAGGCATCCCACATGCCGAACGTCACGCTCCAGGTGATGCCCTTCGACTCCGGCGGCCACGCAGCCACCGGCGGCGCGTACAGCATCCTGCGTTTCCCCGAGCAGGACCTGCCCGACATCGTCTACATCGAGCACCTGACCAGCGCCCTGTACCTGGACAAGCTGGAAGACCTCGACCAGTACACCGCGACCATGGAAGCCCTCTGCGTCGCCGCACCCCCACCCAGCAAAACCCGCGACAAACTAGCCGCAATCCTCCACGACTACACCTGAACCGCTCCACCTGATGCTCCTATAGACGGTTGGGGGTCAAGTCTGGGGTGAGGGCTTGGGTGATGAGGGGGAGGAGCTCGCGGCAGAGGGCGCGTTTGAGGCAG
>NZ_JBFAYZ010000020.1:0-44408 GCF_040681515.1 Kribbella sp. NPDC051718
ATGGCGGCGGCTTCGACCGACAGGTGCATGGAGGCGGTGGCGGCTTCGCGGGCTCGCCAGGGGATGGCTTCGCGGGCCAGGACGCGGTCCCAGATGAGTGGCAACCGGTGGCGCAAGGCGAGGGCCTGGCCGATGTTCTTCGCGGCCGTCATGGTCGAGACGCCCATCACCGCACCGAACTCGGCGACGGCGAATTCGGCGACGCCTGGACAGCCGGGTCCGCCGGGGTGCAGGCCGCGTTCGCCGCCGGGGCAGGACTGGTCGGCCTGGATCATCGCCGGGTCCGGGTGCAGGTCTGCGAAATGTACAGCCAGCAGGAGGCGCTGGATGCCGGCTTCGTGTTCGTCGGCCTGAGCCCGTACGGAAGCGGCCAGCGTCTCCGCCGTGTCCCACGCGACCACATCACTCTCGAACATGTGTTCGACACTACGCTCTGTGATCAGGTGTTGCAAATCGAGGATGCTCAGCCGAGGGTGAGCGGGAACCTCGCGGCGAGTTCGCCCAGGTGCGCTTTCTCAGAGTCAGCCGGCTTACGGCGCCCGGTGCCGACCAGGAGCGCGTCGCTGTCAGAGAAGCTCGCAGGAAACGCCGCCCCCGCGATCTGCTCGAGCAGCTGCCGGCTCCGCGCAAGACCTTCGGCGGAAGGTCCCGGCACGTGCGGTAGGTGCGCGACCAGATCGAGGTGGTGCAGCGTCCACTCCAGCACGTACGCCGAGAGGTAGTCGCTCACCGTCAGCACCATCTCCTGCGTGCTGACCCGCATCCTCCGATCAGCCAACTCGGCCGCCCGCCCAGCCGCCGCACCCACATCATCGAGGTGAAACTTGAGCAACCCCGGATCCCCGTAGGCCGCCGCCAACCGAACAATCAACGCATCCAGCGGATCCTCGCCAGCCGGCGCCGTCTCAGCCACCGCCCAGTAACTCACCGAGTCATGCGTCGCCTCGGCCTCGCTGGGCGTCACCAACGTGATCAACACATCCTGCGCATCAATCACCAGATGACAAACCAAATCCCGCACCAACCACCCCGCACACCCCGACGCCTCGCCGAAGTCGGCATCACCTAGCCCAGCAACAGCCGCCCGCAACGCACCCCAAGACCGCAAGAAGAGCTCCACACCAAGCAAGCTAACGCGCCGCCGGGCCAAGACTTGTACAGCCAGCGCACTGCCCCGGGCTACCACTTACGCTCCAACGATTACGTGCGACCGATGTCAATCCTTCCAGGTCTCGGTCCAATCGTCGGAGTCGCAGGCCCGCAGTGGGACTGTGGCTTCCTCCCGAGACCTCAGTACTTCGGCATCGCGCAGTACTGAAAGGTCGTGGATCGGGACGACTCGCAGAGCGGTCTTCCGCCGATGGCAGGGCCGGCAGAGGAGTCGTAGGTTCGACAGCTCAGCTGATGACCCGTCCCGGTGGTCGATCTCGTCGGCCGGTTTCCCGCAATTCACACAGCGGCCGCCGTCTCGCTCCAAGATCGCCTCTCGCCGAGCCGGGGAGATGCGCCGCGCCGACTCGTCATAGCCGGCACCCAAGGCGTGGATCCGCTTGACCCACAGCGCGTGGCGGATATCGGGTGGCAGGTTGCCGCCGTACTCACGTCGCTTGGCACGGGCATAACGCACGTACTTCGCCTGGTCGTGGCATCGGACGCTGCAGTACGGCGATGTCCGGCAACGCGGCGGCCCGAATTGCGCCTCACAGTTGACGCAGGTCGCCTCGATGATCGGCGCGACGGATGGTCGAGCGGCTCGCGTCGGCAGCTGAGGCACGTCCTGCACCGTGATCGCGGACCAGTCGAAGCTCATGCGCTCAGTGTGGAACCTGGTGCCGACAGTTTCTGACTCGTCCTCCGCCGGGGTCAGGGGCGAGTACCCGACGAACGATCAGCCAACGCAAGGGTGGGCGGAGTCGTCGGGCGGAGAACGACGGAGAGGCGAGCGGAGCTCGACCGTGGGGGAGTATCTGTGAAGCTGGTCGACTAGAGTCGTGCTCGTCATCGACGGCTGTGCAGGAACCCGGTGGGAATCCGGGGCGGTCCCGCCACTGTGACCGGGGTGATCCCGGGAGTCAGGAACTGCTGCTGTCGTACCTGCCACCTGGGGCGTGGACACCCCGAGGAAGGACCGGCTGCGCGTGCCCGCGAACCTTTTGCTGCTCTCCACCGCCGATACCGACTTGCTGGCCGCTTCGCAGGCGCAAGCCGGCTGGAAGGTCGCCAACCCCGCGCGGGTCGAGCTCGATGACGTTCCCACCCTGCTTGACGGCGTCGAGGTCGTAGTGGTCCGCCTGCTGGGCGGTCGCCGCGCCTGGGAGGAGGGTCTCGACGCCGTCATCTCCTCGGGGATCCCCACCGTCGTGCTGAGCGGCGAGGCAGCCCCCGACGCCGAGCTGATGTCGATGTCGACCGTGCCCGCCGGCGCGGTCACCGAGGCGCTCGCGTACCTGCGTGAGGGCGGCTCCGAGAACCTCCAGAACCTGGCGGGATTCCTCCGCGACACCATCCTGCTCACCGGCGACGAATTCGACCCACCCGAAACCCTCCCGACGTACGGCATCCGCGCCGGCCGCACCTTCACCAAGGACGACCGCCCAGTGGTCGGCATCGTCTACTACCGCGCCCACGAAATCTCCGGCAACACGGCCTTCGTCGACGCTCTCGCGACAGCGATCGAGCAAGCAGGCGCCCAGCCCCTTCCCCTGTACTGCGGAACGCTGCGCGGCTTGGACCCAAGCCACGAAGACAACACCGACCTCTTCACGCTGCTCAAGCAGTGCGACGTCCTGGTCACCACCCTCCTGGCAGCAGGCGGCACGGTCGCCTCCAACGCAACAGCCGGTGGCGACGACTCCTGGGACGCCGGCGCCCTCGCGTCCCTCGACATCCCCCTCCTCCAAGGCCTCACCCTCACCTCGACCCGGGAGCAGTGGCTCGAGAGCGACGCCGCGATCAGCCCGCTCGACGCCGCCACCCAGGTCGCGATCCCCGAGTTCGACGGCCGCCTCATCACGATCCCGTTCTCCTTCAAGGCGTACGACGCCGAAGGCATCGCCAGCTACGCCCCCGACGAGGAGCGCTGCGCACGGCTCGCCGGCATCGCAGTAGCCCAGGCGAAGCTCCGCCACGTAGAGCCCAAGGACAAGAAGCTCGCCCTCGTCCTCTCCTCGTACCCGACCAAGCACGCCCGGATCGGCAACGCCGTCGGCCTCGACACCCCGGCCTCGGCCGTCGTCATCCTGGGCCGGCTCAAGGACGCCGGCTACGACCTCGGCCCCGACCTCAACCTCGACGAACTCCAGGGCGCGGACGGCGCCGACGGCCTGATCCACCGGCTGATCGCGGCCGGCGGTCACGACGTCGACTGGCTCACCGACGAGCAGTTGTCGAGCGCAGTCGCCAAGATCCCGCTCTCGACGTACCAGCACTGGTTCGGCAAAACCCCCGAAACGTTGCAACAAGCAATGATCGAGGCGTGGGGCGAGGCCCCCGGTTCCCTGTACGTCGACCAGTCCGGCCCCGAGCCCGCGATCGCCCTCGCCGCTCTCCAGTTCGGCAACGTCGTACTGATGATCCAGCCGCCCCGCGGCTTCGGCGAGAACCCGGTCGCGATCTACCACGACCCGGACATGGCCCCGTCGCACCACTACTTGGCGGCCTATCGCTGGCTCGAAGCGCCAACGGAAGAAGGCGGTTTCGGCGCCCACGCGGTCGTCCACCTCGGCAAGCACGGCACGCTGGAATGGCTGCCTGGCAAGGGCATCGGTATGGCCGCCGACTGCGCGCCCGACGCGGTACTGGGCAACCTCCCGCTCGTCTACCCGTTCATCGTCAACGACCCCGGCGAGGGCACGCAGGCCAAGCGCCGCGGGCACGCCGTGATCGTCGACCACCTGGTACCGCCGATGGCGCGCGCCGAGACGTACGGCGACATGGCCAAGCTGGAGTACCTGCTCGACGAGTACGCCACGGTCTCGGCGCTCGACCCCGACAAGGTCCCGACCCTGCGGGCGCAGATCTGGACGCTGATCCAGGCCGCCCAGCTGCACCACGATCTGCACACGTCCGAGAAACCGGAGGACGAGGAGTTCGACGAGTTCGTCCTGCACCTCGACGGCTACCTCTGCGAGATCAAGGACGTCCAGATCCGCGACGGGCTGCACATCCTCGGCGGCGGGCCGGACGGTGAAGCGCGGGTCAACCTCGTTCTCGCCGTACTGCGTGCGCAGCAGATGTGGGGCGGCGTCTCGGGCGCCGTACCCGGTCTGCGAGCCGCCCTCGGCCAGACCTTTGGCGTCGACGAAGCGGCGATGCTGGAGAACCCGGGCGTCGCCGTACCGGAGCTGGCGGACCTGGCGACGCTGGCTGATCTCCCTGCCGTGAGCGGGGCCGATGGCGTCGACCTGCTGGAGGCCGTCGCGCGCAAGCTGGTTGTCAGCATGGAGACGCTGGCGTGGGACGCGGCCAAGGTCCCGGTCGTCATCGAGGAGGTGCTCGGTCGCTCGAGTGCTCAGGTTGAGAAGTCGTTGCAGTTCGCCGCAGACGAGGTCGTACCGCGGCTGGCCCGCACCGGCGACGAGCTGACGAACGTACTGCGCGCGTTGGACGGCCGTTTCGTCGAAGCCGGGCCGTCGGGGTCGCCGACGCGCGGCCTGGTGAACGTCCTGCCGACCGGCCGGAACTTCTACGCCGTCGACCCCAAGGCGATCCCGAGCCGCAACGCCTGGGAGGTCGGTGTCGCGCTGGCCGACTCGCTGCTCGCCAGGCACAAGGCGGAGACGGGGGAGTGGCCGCGATCGGTCGGTCTGACCGTCTGGGGTACGTCCGCGATGCGCACCCAGGGCGACGACCTGGCCGAGGTGCTGTGGCTGCTCGGCTGCCGCCCGGTCTGGGATGAGGCGTCTCGCCGCGTCACCGGGTTCGAGGTCGTCTCGCTCGAGGAGCTGGGGCGTCCGCGCGTCGACGTGACGATCCGGATCTCGGGCTTCTTCCGGGACGCGTTCCCGCATGTCGTCTCGTTGCTCGACGAGGCCGTCCGCACTGTGGCCGCGCTCGATGAAGATGCCGAGAGCAACTATCTTCGGGCGCACGTCGACGCTGATGTTGCTGCAGGCAATGATCTGCGGTCGTCGACCGCGCGCGTCTTCGGGTCCAAGCCGGGCTCGTACGGCGCTGGATTGCTGCCGCTTGTCGATGCGCGCAACTGGCGTACCGATGCCGAGCTTGCCGAGGTCTATGCGGTCTGGGGCGGGTACGCGTACGGCAAGGATCTCGACGGTGCGGAGGCCCGGCCGTCGATGGAGCGGGCCTATGCGCGGATCCAGGTCGCGGCGAAGAACGCCGACACCCGCGAGCACGACATCATGGATTCGGACGACTACTTCCAGTACCACGGTGGCATGGTCGCGATGGTGCGCCACCTGACCGGTTCCAACCCGAAGGCGTACATCGGCGACTCCGCAGTACCGGCTCAGGTGAAGACCCGGACGCTGGAGGAGGAGACCAAGCGGGTCTTCCGGGCGCGGGTGGTGAACCCGCGCTGGATGGCGGCGATGCAGCGGCACGGGTACAAGGGCGCCTTCGAGATGGCGGCGACCGTGGACTACCTGTTCGGGTACGACGCCACGGCCGGCGTGGTGGACGACTGGATGTACGAGACGCTCACCACGGAGTACGTCGCGAACCCGGAGATCGCCGAGTTCTTCCGCAAGTCCAACCCCTGGGCGCGGCACGGGATCGCGGAGCGGCTGCTCGAGGCCGCCCAGCGCGGATTGTGGGCCGAGCCGAGCAAGGAAGCACTGGAAACCCTGCGCACTGCCGTTCTTGAGACCGAAGGTGACATCGAGGACCGTGCCTGATTGGGTGGTCGCATGGCGCCCGAACAGCTGAGAGTCCTGGTCACCAACGATGACGGCTATGAGTCCCTGGGCATCCAGGCGCTCGCTGCGGCCATGGAAGGCCTAGGCCATGCGGTCCAGGTGGTGGCGCCGTGGGACGACCAGAGCGGGGTCGGGAGTTCGCGAGCCGGGATGATCGGCAAGGCGATCTCGTCGAAGGTCGGTGAGAACGGCTTCATCGGGATCGACGGGACGCCGGCGCTGGCCGTGACGCTGGCCCGGCTCGGCGCGTTCGGGCCGTCGCCGGACGTGGTCGTGTCCGGGATCAACAACGGGCACAACATCGGCCCGATCCTGCACTCCGGTACGGTCGCCGCCGCGCTGACCGCGTCCAGCCAAGGGCTGTCCGGGCTCGCGATCAGCATCGACTCCGAGCAGCCGTCGTACGTCGAAACGGCAGCGGCCGTGGCTGCGGAAGCGCTCTCCTGGCTGCTCGAGCAGCCGCAGGGCACGGTCATCAACGTCAACGTCCCCGACGTACCGCTGGCCGAACTGAAAGGCGCCCGGTGGGCCCGCCTGGTCCCCTACGAGCGCTCTCGGCTGGTACTCGAGAAGGCTCCGACGGGTGAGCCGATCGTCGGTCTGGTGTTGCGCGAGCCCCCGACGGAGACCGACACCGACGAGGCGCTGCTGCTCGCCGGCTACATCACCGTCACGCCGATCACCGGCGTCGGCGAACTCCCCGGCGACTCCGCCGCTACTCACCTGACGGCGGCCTTCTCGCAGTAGCGTTCCGGCCGGTGTGGAATGATCGCCGGGACGGTTGTGGAGGAACACCGGTGACGGCCCCGCGGGGCTGAATTCCGGGGCGGTCCCGCCACTGTGACCGGGCTCATGCCCGGAAGCCAGAACATCTGCCACCGTCCGTCAGGGAGCGCTCTCCGCGCCCCTGGCGTGCCAAGTGCCGAGGCGGGCGTGGACACCCGCAGGACGAAGGGAAGCACCGCCGATGGGGTCAGCCCCGAACCACCAGCCGATTCCGACCGGTTTCCCGTTCACGGCGGTGGTCGGGATGGAAGACCTCCAGCTCGCGCTGATCCTGGCGGCAGTCTCGCCGGCGATCGGCGGCGTACTGATCCGCGGCGAAAAGGGCACGGCGAAATCCACCGCCGTCCGCGCCCTCACCGAGATCCTCCCCGCTGTAGACGTGATCGAGGGTTGCCGTTTCTCCTGCGACCCCACCAACCTCGACCCCACCTGCCCCGACGCCCCCCACACGACCGCCCCCGGCCCCGATACCTCCGCTGCGGGTGCTTTTCCCGCGGCGATCTCGCGCCCCGCGCGCCTCGTCGAGCTGCCCGTGGGTGCTACCGAGGATCGGGTGCTTGGGTCGTTGCATCTGGAGCGAGCGCTCTCTGAGGGTGTGACGGTCTACGAGCCCGGTCTGTTGGCGGCGGCTCATCGCGGGTTGTTGTACGTCGACGAGGTCAACCTGCTCCACGACCACCTGGTCGACGTCCTGCTCGACGCCGCCGCGATGGGACGGGCGACGGTCGAGCGGGACGGCGTCTCGATCACCCACCCGGCGCGGTTCGTGCTGGTCGGCACGATGAACCCCGAGGAGGGCGAGCTCCGCCCGCAACTCCTCGACCGCTTCGGCCTGACGGTCGACGTCGTCGCCAGCCGCGATCCCGCAGTACGGGTCGAGGTGATGCGGGCGCGACTCGCGTACGAGGCCGACCCGACCGTCTTCATCAGCCGGTACGCCGGCGCGCAAGCCGAACTCTCCGAGCGCATAGTCAAAGCCCAGTCCCGCCTGGCCGACGTCATCCTCACCGACGCCGCCCTGCGCCAGATCGCCGAGATCTGCGCCTCCTTCGACGTCGACGGCATGCGCGCCGACCTCGTCACCGCCCGCACCGCGGTAGCCCACGCCGCCTGGTCCGGCCGAACTGTCGTCGAGGTCGAAGACGTCCGAGCCGCCGCCAAGCTGGCCCTCCCACACCGCAAACGCCGCAACCCCTTCGACGCGCCCGGCCTCGACGACGACCAACTAGAACAAGCCATCCAAAACAGCACCCCCCCAAACCACACCCCCGACGACGACCCAGACGACACCCCCGACGGCGGTCCCGACGGAGGCCCGGGCAGCGGCGGCCCCGACGGCACCCCGCCAACCGAAACCGACCACGCGCCGAACACCGACGCCGAACTCGACCGCCCCGACGCGCCCCAGCCGCCGACCGACGCAGCTGACCCAGACAAGGCCGACAACCCAGGAAGCGCTCTCCTCGGCCCAGCGCCCACCGGCCAAGTCGCCGCCAGCGCCGAGCCATACAAGGCCCGCCTCCTGAGCGTCCAATCAGCAGGCGCAGGCGTAGCCGGCCGCCGCTCGAGAGCACTCACCGAGGTTGGCCGAGTAGTCGGCGCCCGCCCCCGAGTCGGCCGTGAATCCGGCCGCCCCCACCTCCTCGCCACCCTCCGCGCCGCCGCCCCACACCAACACGCCCGCGGCCGCACGACCCCCACCCGCCCCGCCCCCGGCAGCTCCGGGCTTGCCGTGTGGGCCTCGGATGTTCGGCTTGCCGTGCGGGAAGGGCGTGAAGGCAATCTTGTGTTGTTCTGTGTTGATGCGTCTGGGTCGATGGGGACGAAGAAGCGGATGACCGAGGTGAAGACCGCGATCGTTTCTCTGCTGCTCGACGCCTATCAGCGGCGCGACACCGTCGGTCTGGTCACCTTCGCCGGGGCGGAGGCGACCGTGGCCCTTCCGCCGACGGGCAGTGTCGAGACCGCGGTGCGGCGGCTCGAATCACTCCCCACCGGCGGCCGGACCCCGCTGGCCGAAGGACTGCTGAAGGCTTCGGACGTACTGCGGATCGCCGCGATCCGCGACCCCCGCAGGCGCCCCCTCCTGGTGCTCGTCACCGACGGCCGCGCGACCGCCGGCGACAAGGCGTTCGCCAAGGCCAAGCAGGCTGCGGGCTGGCTGGCGCAGCAAGGAATCGCCTCGGTTGTCGTCGACTGTGAGCCGCGTCGCGGAGTACGGCTGGGGCTGGCCGCCGAGCTGGCCGCCGATCTCGGCGCGGAGTACCTGGATCTGGGAGAAGTTGCCGCGGGCAATCTTGTTCGCGCGGTCACCGATCGGAGCGCCGCCTGATGCCGCAGGGACAGCCGAACGTCGTACCGCAGGACGGCCTGACCACCCGCCAGCGCCGGAACCGGCCGCTGCTGATGGTGCACACCGGTGAGATGAAGGGCAAGTCGACCGCCGCGTTCGGGATGGCTCTGCGCGGCTGGAACCAGGGCTGGAACATCGGCGTCTTCCAGTTCGTCAAGAGCGCGAAGTGGAAGGTCGGCGAAGAGAGCGCGTTCCGCGCCCTCGGAAAGTTGCATGAGGCAACGGGTGAGGGCGGCCCGGTCGAGTGGCACAAGATGGGCGAGGGCTGGAGCTGGTCCCGCAAAGCCGGTACCGAGGAAGACCACGCCGCCGACGCCCTGGATGGCTGGCGCGAGATCCAGCGCCGCCTCGCCGCTGAGACCCACGATCTCTACGTCCTCGACGAATTCACCTACCCGATGAAGTGGGGCTGGATCGACGTCGACGAGGTAGTGGAGACCCTGACCAACCGCCCCGGCCACCAGTACGTGGTGATCACCGGCCGCGACGCCCACCAGAACCTCCTCGACGCCGCCGACCTCGTCACCGAGATGACCAAGGTGAAGCACCCGATGGACGCCGGCCAGAAGGGCCAGAAAGGCATCGAGTGGTAATTCCGCGGGTGGTGATAGCGGCGCCGTCCTCGAGTGCTGGGAAGACGACGGTCGCTGTGGGGTTGATGGCTGCGTTGCGGCGGGCCGGGCATACCGTGGCCGGGTTCAAGGTCGGGCCGGATTACGTCGATCCGGGGTTTCATGCGGTCGCGACCGGGCGGCCGGGGCGGAATCTGGATCCGATGTTGTCGGGGGAGGAGCGGGTCGCGCCGCTCTTCAAGCACGGCGCCGACGGTGCGGACATCGCCGTGATCGAAGGTGTGATGGGCCTGTACGACGGTGCGCTCGGCACCGAGGGGTACTCGTCGACCGCGCATGTGTCGAAGCTGCTGCAGGCGCCTGTCGTGCTCGTGGTGGATGCATCGGCGGCAGGACGCAGCGTGGGGGCGGTCGTTCAAGGGTTCGTCGCCTACGACGCCGGCGTGCGCATCGTCGGGGTGATTCTCAACAAGGTCGGCTCTGACCGGCATGAGGCCGAAGTACGAGCAGGCGTCGCGCCAACCGGCGTACCGGTTCTCGGGGTACTGCGTCGCGATACGCGCCTGACCGTCCCCAGCCGGCATCTCGGGCTCATCCCCGCCGACGAGCAACGCGAGCAAGCCGCCGCAGCCGTTGACGCGGCCGCCGAATTGGTGAAGCACGGCGTCGATCTCGGAGCCTTTGTCGCGGCCGCCCGAGCAGCTGCTCCCCTCGAGGTGACCGCGTGGGATCCCGCAGCCGAGGTGACCCCGGC
Organism: Kribbella sp. NPDC051718; assembly: GCF_040681515.1. Classification (NCBI taxonomy): domain Bacteria; kingdom Bacillati; phylum Actinomycetota; class Actinomycetes; order Propionibacteriales; family Kribbellaceae; genus Kribbella; species Kribbella sp. NPDC051718. The sequence continues at coordinate 10,345 of NZ_JBFAYZ010000020.1, forward strand.
CGAAGAAGGCCGCCCGGTGATCGCGATGGCCGGCGGCCAGGTCTTCTCTTTCCGCTACACCGAGACCGCTGAACTCCTGACCGCGGCCGGCGCCGACGTCGTCACCTTCGACCCGCTCCACGAATCGTTGCCGGAAGCAACTTCAGCGCTCTACCTCGGCGGCGGCTTCCCCGAGCTGCACGCGGAAGCGCTCTCCGACAACCTCGTCCTCCGCGACCAGGTCGCCGCAGAGATTGCCGCCGGGCTGCCGGTGGTCGCCGAGTGCGCCGGTCTCCTGTACCTGTGCCGAGAACTCGACGGCCACCAACTCACGGGCGTCCTCCCCGCCAAAGGCCAGATGACGAGCCGCCTCACTCTCGGCTACCGCACGGCGATCGCTGCCTCGACGACAGCGATCTTCGACGAGGGCCGTCGTGTCCATGGACACGAGTTCCACCGCACTACCGTCGAGTTCGACGAGGACGTCCCGGCGGCCTGGTACCTCCCGGGCGGCCAGCAGGAAGGGTTCGCCCGAGCCCAGATCCACGCCTCCTACCTGCACCTGCACTGGACGGCGACCCCCGACGTCCCAGCCCGGTTCGTAGCGGCCGCCCGAGTCCACGCAGGGCTGGAGAAGTGACCCTCGTCCTGGGCATCGGCCTACGCTCCGGTACGTCGTACCGCGAGCTCCGAGACCTCGTCGACTCAGCACTGGCCGCCCTAGCTCCCGCAACCGTCAGCCAGGTAGTCACTGTCGACGGCAAGGAGACAGAGCCCGGCCTGCAGCGCCTGGTGGCATCGCTGGGAGCCACGCTGTTCACCGCAACCAAGCTGAAGCTCTCCCAACAACCAGTACCGACTCCAAGCGAGCAAGTAGCCCGCCTAGCTGGCACCGCGAGTGTCGCCGAGGCAGCTGTACTCATCAGCGGAGCCGAGCTCGTGCTAGCGAAGCACGCCTCGGCGCGAGCGACCGTGGCCATCGGCCGACTGCCAGAGGCGACGGGCGGCGCGCCCGGCGCAGCCGATGAGGTGGCGCCTGCAGCGGGGGCTGAGGTGCCGGTGTCGGGGGTACCGCCTGCGGCGGGGTATGCGGTGGGGGAGCGGGATGTGGTGCATCGGGTTTTGGCGGAGCGGCGGGATGTGCGGCGGGGGTTTCTTGACCGGCCTATTGCTGATGAAGTGTTGACCAGGGTGCTGGAGTCGGCGCATCGGGCGCCTAGTGTTGGCTTGAGTCAGCCCTGGGACTTCCTGCTGATCAGGGACATCGGTACCCGGCGGAAGATCCATGACCTTGCCTGCGCGCAGCGAGACGCGTTCGCGGCTTCGTTGCCTGCTGATCGACGCAGCTCCTTCGACGGGTTGAAGATCGAGGCGATCCTGGACACTCCGCTGAACATCGCGGTCACCTGCGATCCAGGGCGGGGCGGGCGGCACGTACTAGGTCGGCATGCGGATCCACGGACCACCTGGTTCTCCGCTGCCATCGCGATCCAGAACCTGTGGCTCGCTGCGCGCGCGGAGGGGCTCGGCGTCGGCTGGGTATCGTTCTTCGAGCCGGGTGAGGTGGCGGCGGTGCTCGACCTGCCTTCACACGTGGAGCTGGTTGGGTACCTCTGCGTCGGACATGTGGAGGAGTTCGCGGCAGCTCCGGAGTTGGTGCGTAGCGGCTGGGCTGCTCGGCGGCCGCTGTCATGGGCTGTGCACCAAGAGTCATGGGGACAGCGGGGCCTGCCGGGTGTGGAGCCCAGTGCGGTGATCGCTGGCGATGCAGCGGCGGCGACAGGCGTAGTACGGGCTGTCGGTGCGCAGGTGGTCCGCCTGATTGTGGCTGATGTCGCGGCTGCTGAGCATCTGGAGCAGGCGGACGCGCTCGTAGTACAGGTTGGTACTGCGAAGCCTGCGGCCGACTACGGAGTGCTGTGGCGTCCTGCGCGGACAGTGGACGAGGCTGTCGAGTTGGGCGTCGAGGTAGCGCGGGATCTCGTGCTGCAAGGGGTTGGGACGCTCCAGGTCGAGCAGCTGTCGGACTCAGCGGAGGCGGCCGGGCTGGTGCGCGGTGTGCGACTAGGGGCGCTGGCCTGTGGAGTGGTCATCGATGAGCCTGCCGAGGTGAAAGACTCCTCCGCATGACCGTCCCACCTCAAGGCCCTGCGCCTATGTACGTTCCCGCCTTCTCGATGAAGCAGCGGATCACCCTGATGGCGAACAGGTACGAACTGCTCACCACCAACCCCGACGGCACCGACGGGCCGCTGCTGGCGTTCGCGCAGCAGAAGCGGATGGCGTTCAAGGAGCAGGTGACCTTCTACGCCGACGACACGAAAGCTCAGGCGGTCTTCTCCTTCAAGGCCCGCAAGCGCATCGACCTCGGCTCCGGGTACGACGTGTTCGACGCGGCCGGCCAGCCGATCGGCTGGTTCAAGAAGGAGTTCGGCAAGAGCCTGCTGCGATCGAGCTGGCAGCTGACCTGCCCGGGGCTGGAGTCCGACGGCACCGAGCGCAACCCGACGATCGCGATCGTCCGGCGGATCTGGGAGTTCGTGCCGTTCGTCGGTGAGATCCCGCTGCCGTTCATCTTCCACTTCGACTTCAAGGACCGGGCCAGCGGCGAGCCGGTGCTGTCGGTCGAGCGCAAGATCTCGGTCCGCGATCGGTACCGGGTGACCGTGCAGGACTCCCGGCTCGACTTCCGGGTGGCCGCCGCGATGACGGTCGCGCTGGACGCGCTGCAGAGCCGCTGATCGGTACTACGCCTGCAGTACGTTCCGCGTCCGGAAGTAGTGCAGGCGTAGCCGGCCGCTCACTCTTTTGGGTGAACGGACCCTGAGCGGCTTGGTTCGGCGGGTGCGCGGTGCGAGTCTTGTAGACATGGGTGCAGCGAAGCGCAGTCGACGGTGGTTGGTGCCGGTCACGGCAGTCGCAGTGGTCGCAGGGGTGGGGGCGTTCGGGCCGATGGTCGCGGACGCGTCTCCAGACCTGCCGGGGATCACCGCGCAGGAGTTGCTCGCCCGGGTGCAAACGGCCAAGGTCGACGGTCTGTCGGGCACAGTGAAGTCGTCGACCGACCTCGGTCTGCCGACGCTGCCCGGGATGGACGGCCAAGCCACTCAGTTCCTCGACCTGCTGACCGGTGACCACACCGCGCGGGTCGCGTTCGCCGGGCCGGACAAGGCGCGGGTCTCGGTGCTCGACGACATGGCCGAGCGGGTGCTGACCACGGACGGCAAGACCGCCTGGGCCTACGACTCCGCGAAGCGCGAGGCGACCAAGATCGCAGTGCCCGCGCACCCCGCCAAGCCGGAGGTGGCGCCGGAGAAGCAGGCGTACGACCCGCAGGCCGTCGCGCAGAAGTTCCTGGCCGCGATCGACCCGACCACCAAGGTCGAGGTCAGCGGCACCGAGAAGGTGGCCGGCCGCGATGCGTACAAGCTGCGTCTGGTGCCGAAGACCGACCAGACGACGGTCGGCTCGGTGACGTTGGCAGTCGACTCGAAGACTTGGGTACCGCTGCAGGTGACCGTGATGCCGCGGACCGGCAAGGACCCGGCCGTGCAGCTCGGCTTCTCGGCCGTGTCGTTCGACGTGCCGGCGGCCAGCACGTTCGCGTTCACGCCGCCGAAGGGTGTGAAGGTGACGGAGCAGAAGGTCCCGTCGAAGGCACCGGGTAAGAAGACGCCGCCGATCCTGCCGAAGCCTGGCGCTCCGAAGCCCGCGCAGCCGTCGGTGCCGTCCGCGGACCGGCCGACCGTGATCGGCGAAGGCTGGAACGCCGTCGTCGAGCTCCGCGGCAAGGCCCAGACCGGCAACCCGGCGCTCGACCAACTGCTCGCCAAGGCACCGACCGTGCAGGGCACGTGGGGCAGCGGCAAGATCCTCTCAACCAAGATGGTCAACGCCCTGATCACCACCGACGGCCGCATCTTCACCGGCCTGGTAACGCCAGAAGCCCTGCAATCCGCCGCCGCCAAGGCACCCCGCTGACCAACCAGGCGACCCCGGTGCCAGACGTGACCCCAACCCGCGGCGAGCCGATTGTTACGCGGGGGCTTACCAAGCGGTTTCGGGGTGGGCAGGTTGCGGTGGATGCGATCGATCTGGTGGTGCCGGCGGGAAGTGTGTTCGGGTTTCTCGGGCCGAACGGGTCGGGCAAGACGACGACCATCCGGATGCTGCTCGGGTTGATCGCGCCGACTTCTGGGTCGGTGGAGTTGCTTGGTGAGCCGATGCCGAAGGCGCAGCTCTCCGTATTGCCGCGGGTAGGAGCGCTGGTTGAGGGGCCGGCCTTCTACCCGTTCTGGACCGGGCTGGCGAACCTTCTCCGGTTCGACGCCGCCGACCGCACCGCCGACCCACGGACGCGCAAGCTACGCGCGGGGCAGGCATTGGAGCGCGTCGGCTTGTCGAACGCAGCCGGTAAGAAGGTTCGCGCCTATTCACTCGGGATGCGCCAGCGTCTCGCGATCGCCGTCGCACTGATGCAGCGGCGCGACCTCCTCGTGCTGGACGAGCCGACCAACGGCCTCGATCCGCAGGGCACGCGCGAGGTCCGCACGCTGATCCGTGAGTTGGCCGATGACGGTACGACGATCTTCACCTCGACCCACCTGTTGGCCGAGGTCGAGCAGGTCTGCACGCATGCAGCGGTGATGAGCCGCGGCCGGATCGTTCGGCAGTCGACGATGGCGGAGCTTCGGTCGGAGTTGCGTCCGCGGCTGGTTGTCCGGACGCCAGACCTCGAACAAGCCATGAAGACCTTGGCCAGCCTCGGGGTCACCGACGTACGGCGTCTGGAAGAGACCATCGACGGCGATGCCGGTGAGCTTCCGATCGACAAGCTTGCCGCTGCGCTGGTCGCCGCGGATGTGCGGATTCACGGTTTCGGGCTCGAGCATCCCAGTCTCGAGGACGCCTTCGTCGCGTTGACCGGGGAGGGTTTCGATGTCGCTGAGTGAGACCGCGGATCGCCGCGACCTGGGCAAGGTGTCAGGTCAGGATGTGCGACGGCCTGGGGCTGGGCGGTACACGGTCGCTCTCTTCGCTTCGGAGCTGCACCTGGTCTTCGGGCGGGCCCGGACTTGGGTGACGCTCGCGGTGCTGGCCGGCGTACCGGTGCTGGTCGGGGTTGCGATCAAGTTGTCCGGAGCCGACGGCGGCGAAGGGTTCCTCGGTCAGGTCGCGGGTAACGGGTTCTTCCTGGTGGTCGCGAGTCTTGGGTTGTCACTGCCGTTCTTCCTGCCCACCGCGGTGACTGTGGTGGCGGGGGAGTCGCTGGCGGGTGAGGCGAGCCTCGGCACGCTGCGCAACATGTTGACGGCGCCGGCCGGGCGGTCGCGGTTGCTCGCGGCGAAGCTGGTCGCGCTGGTGGTGTTCTGCCTGGCCGCGACGATGACGATCTTCTTGTCCGGACTGATCGCGGGTGTGGTGCTGTTCCCGATCGGGGATGTCGTTCTGCTGTCGGGGACGACGGTGTCTCTTGCCGACGGACTGCTGCGGGCGTTCGGGATCGCGATCCTGGTCGCGCTGTCGCTGCTCGGACTGGCCGGCGTAGGGCTGTTCGTGTCGTCTCTGACCTCGACGCCACTGGCGGCGATGGCAGCGACGTTCGGCGCGTTCATCGTGTTCGGCATCCTTGGCGCGATCCCGCAGATCTCAGAAATCCACCCCTGGCTGCTGATGTACGGCTGGCCGTCGTTCGCCGACCTACTCCGAGATCCACCGTACTGGGACGCAATCCTCCGCAACCTTCTCCTGCAAGCCGCCTACCTGTTCGTCTTCTACACAGCAGCCTGGGCCCGCCTGACCACCCGCGACATCAACAGCTAGATAATCGCCCGTATGTCTGTCACCGGCCCGCCTGCTGGTCAGGTTGCCAAGCGAGTGGCCTGGGCTGCTCTCGCGACGTTCTTACTGGCCTTCCTCGTATTAGAGGTGATCAACCACGGCTTCCCGGCGCTGGCCGCCGCCGTTCTGTTCCTGATCGTCCCGGACCTCCCGGTGCTGATCGGCGCCAGTACAGCCGCTCACGGCAAACTCGCACCCAAGGCCGTGCCGTACTACAACCTCGCCCACCGCCCGTGGATCCCCCTAGCGGTCCTACTCACCTACAGCGTCGGCGTACTGGGCGACTGGGTACCACTGTTCACTGCAGCACTCGGCTGGCTAACCCACATCGCCCTGGACCGCACCTTCGCCTACGGACTACGCAGCCCCGATGGCAGCAGACGTCTGCAAGCGGGCTAACGGCTTGCGGGTGTGGGGTGCTGGCTGGTCAACCAGGTGGAGGCCTGGGCGGCGATGAGGTGCGCTAGGTCGGTGGGGGCGTCCTGAGCGATCAGGTGTCCGGCGGTGGGTACGCGGGTGACTTTGAGTGTGGGGATGACGGCGCGGAACTGGTTTACCTCGGCGTCGGTGAGCGGGGAGGTTGGTCCGCCTCGGATGAGGAGGACGGGGAGGGTGAGCTCTGCGGCTGTTGCCAGGAGTTCGGGGGTGTGGTTGAAGATGTCTTCGACCAGGGGGTCGTGGGTCCGGAGGTCGCGGTCGGCCAGCCAGGCGCGGACGCGGGCTGGGTCGGGGTTGGGGACTACGTCGACGAGGATCAGGCCGGCGACGGCTTGAGCCGTGGGCAGCGCGGCGAGGGATGCGATGGCAGCCAGTCCGCCGAGTGAGGCTCCGACGATGACGATCGGGGGCGGCTCGCTGTGGATCATCGCGGTCACGTCCGCCGCGATCGGCGCGAGTTTCGTCGCTTCTCCCGCGCTGTCGCCGTGACCTCGGAGGTCGTAGGCCACGGTTCGTAGCGCGCACTGCTTCAGGAGTGCGGCGATCGGCGTCCAGACAGTGCGGGTTTCGCCGCCGGCGTGGAGTAGAACGACGGTTGGGCCGGTGCCGGTTGCGGTGCCTCGTAGGTCGGCGTCGGGGCGGGTCAAGGTGAGTTCGGTCATCGGCAGTCTCCTTACCTTGGTGCATCAAGGTAAGACGATCGCCTTGAGAGGTCAAGGTAGTAGAGTGCGTGAGCATGACGACGCAGCGGATTCGACGGACGCCGGAGGAGGCTCGGCTGCTGATTCTCGAGGCGGCGGCGGGGTTGCTGGCCGAGGGCGGAGTCGGGGCGGTGCAGGTTCGGGCGGTGGCGGCGCGGGTGGGGATGACGGATGCGGGGGTGACGCATCACTTCCAGAGCCGGGAGAACTTGCTGCGGGAATTGCTCCGGCATGGTGGGCGGCAGTTGCGAGGGGCACTGGACGAGACGCTCGGGGCGTGGTTGGAGAAGGGTGCCGACCTGTTCGAGCTGGTTGAGTCGCTCGCGGGGCTGTACCGGAAGGGCTTTGGTGAGCTGGCGGTCGCGCTGCACGCCGCGGGGTGGCGGGATCGTGGCAGCGGGATGCTGGATCCGGTTGTGGAGGCACTTCAGCGGCTTCGGTCCGCTGGGGCGTCCATTGAGGAGACCCGGCTCGCGGTCGCGGCATTGCATCAGGCGATGGCTACCGAGCCGCTCTATGGGAGCGCCTTCCGACGGAGTGCGGGGCTCGTCGGTCAACAAGCGAGTGACTCGACCGAGCAGCTCCGGTGGTGGACGCGCCAACTCCAACTCGCCCTCGAGATCGCTTAGTCTCCGGGGTGTGCGTGCCGAGTTGGTGTCCGTGTTGCGATGTCCGGTCTGTGGTGACGGCCTGGCGCTGAGTGGGCGCACGGCGAGCTGTCCGCAAAGGCACGCCTTCGACCTGGCCAAGCAGGGCTATCTCAATTTGTTGCCCTCGGCGTCCAGCGGGATCGACGGCGATTCAGCCGAGATGGTCGAGGCTCGGGAGAGGTTTCTTGCCGATGGCTTCTATGCGCCGGTTCGCGATGCCTTGGTTGCCGCCGCGGGGGAGGGCGACGGGCTGATTGTCGAGGTCGGCGCCGGCACCGGCTATTACCTCGCGGGCGTGGTTGTGGCAGGGGCCCAGCGGTCGGGGATTGCGTTGGATGTCTCCCGGTACGCCGCCAGGCGCGCGGCGAAGGTGGATCCAGAGCGGATCGGATCCGTGGTTTGTGATGCGTGGCGCGAGTTGCCCGTGCGGGACGGCGCTGCGCAGGTTGTGGTGAACGTGTTCGCGCCTCGGAATGCCAACGAGATGGCGCGGGTGCTGGCGCCGGGTGGGGCGCTGCTGGTGGTTACGCCGAATCAAGAGCATCTCAAGGAGTTGATCGAGGTGCTGGGGATGGTTCGGGTCGACGCCGAGAAGGAGCGGCGGCTCAGTGAGTCGCTGGCAGGCGCGTTCAAGCGGACCAGCAGTGAGGTCGTGGAGGTCGCGATGCGGCTGGACCACAAGGCGGTCGGGCGGCTGGTGGCGATGACGCCGAGTGCGCGGCATACGGAGAAGGCCGAGTTGGCGGAGCGGATCGCAGTACTGGGTGATCCGGTCGAGGTGACGCTGTCGGTCACTCTGTCGACCTGGAGAACCGTCTGACCTAGTGCCGGCTCGAGCACGGCATTGGAGACAGACAGCTTGCGTACTAGGCGGCCGCGAGTTCCTTGGCGACAGCGGAGGCGTGCTCCTTGGCGGTGACGTGCGCCTCTTCCTCGGCGATCTTCGAGGCCGGGATCAGCTCGGCCATCGCCGGGGTGACCGACGCCAGGGTGAGCTCTGCGACGGCCTTGCGGATGTTCATCCCGAAGACGTCGCCGAAGATGCGCTCCAGGTACGGCGTCGCGTGGTCCCAGCCGTCGCGCGGGGTGCCGGGGCCGTAGCCGCCGCCACGGGCCAGGGTGAAGATGACCGGCTTGCCCCGGAGCGGGCCGTCGCTGGCCGCCAGTTCGTGCTCGGAGACCAGGACGTCGATCCAGGTCTTCACGTGCTGGGAGATTCCATAGTTGTAGAGCGGTACCGCGAGCAGTACCGCGTCGGCGTTCTTGATCTCGGCGAGCAGGTCATCGGCCAGCGCCAGTGCCTCGGTGGAGTCCGCGCGGTCGGCGTCCGGGGCCGCGTCGAAGCCCATCTTGGCGCTGATCACAGCCGGCCAGACGTTGGCGGGGATGGGGTGCTGACCGAGGTCTCGCCGGACCACGACGCCGTCCGGGTGCTCCGCGCGCCAGGCGGCCTCGGCGCTGTCGGCCAGCGCTCGGCTGACGGATCCGTCGACCCGGATGCTGGCGTCGACGCGAAGGAGGGTGGTCATGTCGTTCCTTTCGAAACCTGCTGGGGGCTGCTCAATGTGAGCTGCCTTCAAGATAGTCTGCTCTACAGAACATATTCAAGTCAGATCGTATTCCTGGTGGCATAGACCACGTAGGATGGGTGACATGAGCAGTTCGTCGCCCGAGGTGGATACCCGGGGAGTCCGCGGGACTCCGGTCGAGGAAGACCTCGGCTGGGCGCTGGGTGTCGTTTTCCGGCGGTACGCGAAGGCCGCCGCGGACGCGCTGACCGACATCCCGGGCGGTCCGCGCGGCTATCAGGTGCTCGCCACGACTATCAGGGAAGAGCCGAAGCGCCAGCTCGATCTGGCGGCCCACCTCGATGTCGACCGCACGGTGATGACTTACCTCCTGGACGACCTGGAGAAGGCCGGCCTGGTGCAGCGGCAGGCGGATCCGACCGATCGCCGGGCCCGGCTGATCGCGCCGACCGAGCGGGGCAAGGAAGTGCTCTGCGATCTCGAGCGCCGGCTCCAGGAGCGCGAGGACCTCGTCATGGGCAGCCTCGACGACGGCGAGCGGATGGTCTTCCGGATGCTGCTCCAGCGGATCGCGGTCCAGGCCAACGAGATCGACCCGCTGCACAACGCCTGCACGCTGGCCGCCGAGACCGTCGAACCCGCCGACACATAACTAGCGCAGCGGGACGAAGCCCGACTCGTACGCCTGGATGACGGCCTGCGTCCGGTCGCGGGCGCCCAGCTTGGACAGCAGGTTGGCGACGTGCGTCTTGATCGTCTGCACGCCGAGGATGAGCTCACCGGCGATCTCCGCGTTCGACAGCCCGCGCGCCATCAGGCGCAGTACCTCCTGCTCGCGCTCCGTCAGCTGGAACTCCTCCAGCCCGGTCGACTGCTGCTCGGTCACATGCGCGAGTGCCAGCGCCCGGATCGCCTCGGGGAACAGCAGCGACTCGCTGCCCGCGACCGTGCGGATCGCGGCGATGATGTCGTCCGGGGGAGTGCGCTTGAGCAGGAACCCGGACGCGCCGGCCCGCAGCGCGTCGTACACGTAGTCGTCGTTCTCGAAGGTCGTCACGACCAGCACCCGCGGCGCCGGATCGACGCCGTCCAGCAGCAGCCGGGTCGCCTGGATGCCGTCGACGGCGGGCATCCGGACGTCCATCAGGACGACGTCAGGCTGGGTACGCCGGACCACCGACAGCACCTCGGCGCCATCACCCGCCTCACCGACGACGCGCAGATCTGCCTCCGCGTCGATGATGGCGCGCAACCCGCTCCGGATCAGCGGCTCGTCGTCCACGACGACCACAGAGATCTCCACCAGTTACCCCTTCGTTGTGACGGCGACGGGCAGGGTCACCGCGAGCCGCCAGCGATCCGCGACCAGGCCGGCCTCCACGGTGCCGCGTAGTACGGCGACCCTTTCACGGATACCGGCCAGTCCCCGGCCACCGCCGGAGTTGTCAGCGGCACCAGCGGCCACCGGGTTGGTCAGCTCCAGCAGCAGCCCTGACTTGTCCAGATTGATCAGCAGATCGACGCTCACCTCGCCCGCCGGACGCCCGGCGTGCCGGATCGCGTTGGTGAGCCCTTCCTGCACGATCCGGTACGCCTCCCGCGACACGGCCGCGGGCAACTGCTCGAGATCCCCGGTACGCCGTACGCCGACCGTGATCCCGCCCGCCCGAGTCGCCTCGACCAGCCGGGTGAGGTTGCTGCCGAGCGTCGCCTGCGGAGCTGTCGCCGAACCTGGCCGGCGATCGTCGCGCAGCAGCCCGAGAACGTGATCGAGATCGGCGAGCGCCGCCCGGGCAGACGTCTCCATCGCGGCCAGCGCGGTCTCGGCGAAGGCTGGATCGGTCGCCAGCACCCGACGTGCCGCGGCCGCCTGGATGGTCACCAGGCTGAGTGCATGGCCGACGCTGTCGTGCAGCTCGCGGGCCAATCGGTTGCGCTCGGCAAGGGTCGCTGTCCGGCGCTCGAGCAACTCGATCCGCTCGGCAGGCGTCGGCCCGAGCAGCCGCGGTGCGGCGTACGCGAGCAGGGCGCCGATCCCGGCGGACAACAGGATCAGCCCGATCACCGCCGCGATCGTTGCCAACGGCATCCAGAGGTCGATCCATCCGCCGGTGGTCCGGTAGTCCACGCCGGGGATCAGCTGGCGCCGGCCGGGGGAGCGGAAGGGAGCCGCGATCAGGACGGCGCCGAGTCCGAAGACGACTGTGGAGAGCACGCCGACGAAACCGCCGGCGGCCAGGTGCAGACAGAACCAGGTCGTCGTCCGGCGGCGCTGCGGCCAGGTCCGGGACGGGCCGAGCGGCCGCTCCTCGAAGCGGACACCGAGCAGTGACTCGACCGCGATGCCCTCCACCTCGCGGACGGCGGGCAACGTGCCCAGCACCAGCGGCGGGGCGACCGCGATCAGGACGACGAGGATCGCCGACAACACCTTCGGCAGGTGCAGTTCGTCGAGCAGGGAGGCCAGGCCGCTGTCGACCAGGATGAAGGCGAGCACCAAGGCGGCACCGAGCAGCAGGTAGACCCATCGCAGATAGGTCGACCCCCGGACCAGCACGTTCGCCACCCCGCCATCCTCCCAGCCCGCCGGTCCGCCCACCTCCCTCCGCCGGGGGATACGTTCGCAGGCCCGGCTCGGTTCCCGGTGCCCGAGAGCGTTTGCATGATCGACGTCACAGTCCGGCCGGGTTTACACAAATTTGTCCTGGAGCGACCCGGTTGGGGCTCGATCGACGTCGCGATCTGCTGTCCGGACCGGTACGGTCTGTGGTCGGGGCGGGGTGTCGGTCCGGTGACGGAGCGGCATGGGGAATCGGCTCCTGGACGGGCGGCAGTCGGATTCTGAGGGGATCCGGACAGTGTCGGACAGCACACGTAAAGACACTGTGAAGTCCCCGAGGGCCGATTGACCACCCTTCCATATTTGATGTTTGATCAAATATCGGAGAGGAGAAGTCCAGCATGAGGTTCAGACGTTCGGCCGTCGCCCTGGTCGCAGTGCTTGCACTGGCCACCGGGATGAGCGCGTGCAACGACGACAGCAAGACCGGCACGAACGGGGAAGCGAAACTGGAGAAGGTCAGCTACCTGACCTCTTTCGGCACCTTTGGCCGCGAGGCCTATGCCTATGTCGCCCTGGAGAAGGGCTACTTCAAGGATGCCGGCTTCGACGTGACGATCACGCCGGGCAAGGGCACCGTCGACGTGATGAAGATCGTGGCCGGCGGTCAGGCCGACTACGGCATCGGCGACTTCACCGCGGTGATGATCACGCTGGCCAAGCAGAAGCTTCCGGTCACCACGGTCGGGATGATCCAGCAGCGCTCGATGGCGGCGATCGTCGGCCTCGAGGGCGGTCAGATCAAGGACCGCGACCCGAAGTCGCTGATGAAGGCCAACGGCGAGAAGACCCGGATCCTCGACCAGCCCGGTTCGACCAACCAGGTGACCTTCCCGCTGTACGCGCAGCAGGCCGGCGTGGACAAGGACAAGGTCGAGTTCGTACCGTCCCCGCCGCCGGCGCTGGCCGGTCTGCTCGCCGCCAACAAGGGCGACGGCATCGGCCAGTTCGTGGTCGGCGTCCCGCTGGTCGAGGCGGCCGACAAGGAGAAGCACCGCAAGGCCGTCGTACTGCCGTACGGCGACAAGGTGAAGGACCTGTACGGGAACGCGATCATCGCCCGTGACGACCTGGTCAAGGACCACCCGGCCCAGGTGCAGAAGTTCACCGCTGCGCTGCTCAAGGGCATGGACGACGCGCTGGCCGACCCGGCCGCGGCGGCGAAGGTCCTGAAGAAGTACGTTCCGGACACCAACGAAGAGGTTGCCACCCAGGAACTCAAGTTGATGAAGCCCTACGTGAAGCCGGACGGCTACACCGGGGTGGCCGGCGGGGTCGAGACCGACCGGGTCGAGCGCGTCATCGCCGACCTGGAGAAGTACGACGTCATCCCGAAGGGGTCCATCAAGCCGGCCGACGTGGTCGACACCGATCTGACTCCCAAGGGCTGACATGATCCGGCTGGACGGTGTGGGGCAGGTCTTCGACGGCCGCGGCGGAGAGGTCCGCGCGCTCGAGGAGATCGACCTGCACGTCCAGGAGAACGAGTTCGTCACGGTGATCGGCCGGTCCGGGTGTGGCAAGTCCACCCTGCTCCGGCTGATCGCCGGACTGCTGCCGCCGACGTCCGGCGGGGTCGAGGTGGCCGGCGAGGCCGTCACCGGACCGCGCCGGGACGTCTCCTTCATGTTCCAGCGACCGGCCCTGCTGCCGTGGCGGTCGGTCGTGTCGAACGTGATGCTGCCGGTGGAGATCTCCGGCGGCGACTCCGAGCGCAGCAAGGCGCAGTACCGGGATCGCGCACACGAGTTGCTCGAACTGGTCGGGCTGAACGGTTTCGAGAACCGGCTCCCGCACGAGCTGTCCGGCGGCATGCAGCAGCGGGTCTCGTTGTGCCGGTCGCTGATCCGCAGCCCCAAGGTGATGCTGATGGACGAGCCGTTCTCGGCGCTCGACGCGCTGACCCGGACCGAGCTGTCGGCGGAGCTGCAGCGGATCCAGATGGAGCTGGCCACCACCATCGTCTTCGTCACCCACTCGATCGAGGAAGCCGTCGTGCTGGCCGACCGGGTGGTCGTGCTGACGCCCCGGCCGGGCCGGTTGCGCGAGATCGTCGAGATCAAGATCCCGCGCCCCCGCACGCTGGGGCACAACGCGCACCTGACCGAGGTGGCCGAGATCAGCGCGCACCTGCACAGCCTGCTGTCCGAGCAGGAGCGCCCCGTCGACCTGCCCGAGGCACGGCGATGACGAACCGCTCCTGGCTCACCCACTCCCGTACCGCCGCAGTCCTGCTGCCCGTCGTCGGGCTGATCCTCGCGCTGGCCCTGTGGTGGGTCGCCACCATCGTCTTCTCGGTCGACTCGTACCTGCTGCCGAACCCGGGCGAGGTGGTGAGCGCCTTCCTGGACCAGCCTGGCTACCTGCTCGGTCACACCTGGACCTCGCTGGTGGAGACGGTCGAGGGCTTCGTGCTGTCGATCGTGGTCGGCGTACCGGTCGCGCTGCTGATCGTCCGGTCGGTAGTGGTCGAGCGGCTTCTTTACCCGCTGCTGCTGGCCGTCAACGCGATCCCGAAGATCGCCATCGCGCCGCTGCTGGTCGTCTGGTTCGGATTCGGGCAGTGGCCGAAGGTGCTGCTGGTACTGCTGGTCTGCTTCTTCCCGATCGTGATCTCGACCGCCACCGGGATGAAGTCCACGCCGGCCGACCTGGTGGAGCTGCTGAAGTCGCTGAACGCCAGCAAGTCGCAGGAGTTCTTCAAGCTGCGGCTGCGGTACGCGCTGCCGCAGATCTTCACCGGGCTGAAGGTCGCGATCTCGCTGGCCGTGATCGGGTCGGTGATCGCCGAGTTCGTCGGTGCGACCTCCGGTCTGGGCTACGTGATCACCAGCTCCGGTGCCAATGCCGACACCGCGCTGGCCTTTGCCGCGATGACGCTGCTCAGCATCCTGGCCATCATCTTGTTCTACGCACTGGTCCTGCTGGAACACCTGCTGCTCCCGTGGGCACGGGAGACCAGGTGACCACCCAGGCCTCAGACGCCGATCGCCGGGTACTCGTCCGGCCCGCGTGGCTGGAGGCGACCGTCTCTGCCGTCTTCACCGCCGTCGGCTTCGAGCCGACCGACGCGACCCGGATCGCCGTCGCGCTGGTCGAGGCGGACCTGCGCGGCGTCAGCTCGCACGGCGTGATGCTCGTCCCGATGTACGTCGAACGCCTGAACGCCGGGGGAGTCACCCGGGAACACGAGCTCGACATCCTGCACGACGCCGGCGCGGCCCTGGTCGCGGACGCGCGCGGCGGGATGGGGCAACTGTCCAGCCCGCAGGCGATGGGTCACGCGATCGAGCGGGCCGGCCGGTACGGGATCGGGCTGGTCTCGGTCCGCAACGCGCACCACTTCGGCGCGGCCAGCCGCTGGGCGATGCAGGCTGCGCAGGCGGGTTGCCTGGGCATCGCGATGTCCAACACGACGCCGCTGATGCCGGCGCCTGGTGGGGCCGAGCGGATCGTCGGGAACAATCCGCTGGCGATCGCTGTACCGACCGTGGCCGGCCCGGAGATCGTGCTGGACATGGCGTTGTCGGCCGTTGCTCTGGGCAAGATCCGGCTGGCTGCTTCGGCAGGGCGGCCGATTCCGGACAGTTGGGCCACGGACCAGTCCGGCGTACCGACGACGGACGCCGAGGAGGCAGTACTGGGGATGTTGCTGCCTGCTGCCGGGCACAAGGGGTTCGGGCTGGCGTTGATGATCGACGTGCTGACCGGAGTACTGAGCGGTGGCGGTTGGGGTGACCAGGTGCGGCCGCTGTATCGCGAGCCGGATCGGCCCAACGACTGCGCGCATCTGTTCCTCGCCATCGACCCGGAGTTGCTGGGTGGAATCGATGGCTTCCGGCAGCGGTCGTCGGCGCTGGCGGCGAAGGTGCGCGGTAGTGCGACGGCTCCCGGGGTGGACCGGCTTTTCCTGCCGGGGGAGATCGAGGCCGATCGCGCCGCGAAGCAGCGGCGCAACGGCGTACTGATCGAGAGGTCGGGACTGGACGGCTTGCTGCAGGCCGCGCGTGCGGTCGGCGCCGTCATCCCGACGGGAGGGGTGCTGAGCTGATGGCGAAGACACAACTGACCAGCGCGCAGCTGCGGAGCCCGAACGGGGTGTTCTCGCAGGCGACCACGATCGAGGCGACCGGCCGGCTGGTGTTCGTCTCCGGGATGACCGCGCGAACGCCGGACGGCACGATCGTCGGCGTCGGCGACGTCCGGGAACAGACCCGGCAGGTCTGCGAGAACGTGCGCGCCGCGGTCGTCGAGGCCGGCGGCACGCTGGACGACGTCTGCCGGGTGGACGTGTACGTCCGCAACATGGAGGACTTCGCGAGGATCCACGAGATCCGCGCGCAGTACTTCCAGGAGCCGCTGCCCGCCTCGACGATGGTCGAGGTCAGCAAGCTGGCCCACCCTGACTACCTGATCGAGATCTCCGCCATTGCGGTGATCCCATGAAAGGCACACGCAGCCGGGGAGGGGTGATTTCAGTGCGCGGCGTCGAGTGGACCTGAGATGCGGTTCGTGACGATCGAACACGCGGGGCGTGAGTGGCCCGCCGTGTTAGATGACAACAGTCTGGACGGCGAGGAGGACGTAGTCCTCCTGCAGGCTCCGGACCTGGTCTCGGTGATCGAGGCCGGTCCGGCCGGAGTGGTTGCCGCGCGCAACGAGCTGGCCACGGGCGAAAGGTTGCCCCTGGCATCTGTGTCGTTGCGCGCGCCGTTGCGGCGGTTCCGCCGTGACGTGCTGTGCACCGGCTGGAACTACTGGGACCACTTCGAGGAGAGCAAGGGCAAGCGCGACGGCCAGGACGTCGACCGGCCCGAGCACCCGACCTTCTTCACCAAGGGCCCGGACGTGGTGATCGGCCCGTACGACGAGATCGCGTACGACCCGGCGATCTCCGCCAAGTGGGACTACGAGGCCGAGCTGGCACTGGTGATCGGCAAGGCCGGACGGAGTATCCCGGTCGCCGACGCGCTCGACCATGTGTGGGGCTACATGCTGGCCAACGACGTGTCGCAGCGTGATCTGCAGCGTCAGCACGGCGGCCAGTGGCTCAAGGGCAAGAGCATCGACCAGACCATGCCGCTCGGGCCGTGGATCGTCACCGCCGACGAGTTCGGCGACCCGCAGGACGTACACCTGCAGTGCCTGCTGAACGGCGAGGTCATGCAGGACGCCTCGACCAAGCAGATGGCCTACGACGTGGCGACGCTGGTCAGCGAGCTGTCGTTCGGGATGACGTTGCGCCCCGGCGACCTGCTGCTGACGGGCACTCCCGCCGGTATCGGCAACGCCCGCGAGCCACAGGTGTTCCTGGCCGAGGGCGACGAGGTGGTGACCCGCGCGGACAAGATCGGCGAGCTGCGCAACACACTGGTCTACCGGGAGCTCGCATGAGCAGCCGGTTGGAGCTACTGCCCGGTGGCGGCCGTGGTGGTCGCCGTACGTTGGCAGAGACGGCCGCAGCCGAGCTACACCAGCTCATCCTGTCCGGCGAGCTCCCTAGCGGTACTCCGCTCCGCCTGGTCGAGCTGGCCACCCGGCTGGACATGAGCCAGATGCCTGTCCGGGAAGGCCTTCGCCGGCTGGAGGCGCTCGGCCTGGTCGACATCATCCCGCACAAGGGCGCCTGGGTCCGGGAGCTGTCGCTGGAGGACCTGCACGACACCCACGAGACCAGGCTCGCGCTGGAGAGTCTCGCAGTACGGGCTGCTGCTGAGCACTTCGGCGAGGAAGACGCCGAGAAGGCTCGGGTGGCTCTCGCTGAGCTACTGCTGCTCTCGCGGTCCGAAGACTCGATCGGCGCTCGGCAGGCCCATGCAGACTTCCACTTCGCTCTGTACCGGGCCGGTGGTTCGCAGTGGCTTGCACGGGCCATCGAGCCGGTGTGGCAGAACAGTGAGCGCTACCGGTTCGGGAGTCGGCAGACGGCGTTCCAGATCGAGCGGAACCGGCAGGAGCACCAGGCGATCCTGGATGCTTGTGTCGCCCGTGATGCCGACGCTGCCGAGCAGGCCCTACGCAACCACCTCGCTGGCGCGGTACAGCGGATCACCGAGACGATGACCTCCAAGCATTCACAGCGCGAGGGGACGTCATGAAGGTGAGCTTCGACGCGACCGGCGAGGTCGTGGTCATCACGGGTGGAGCACACGGCATCGGAGCCGCACTGGCTGCCGCAGTGGTTGGTTGCGGCGGTACTGCCGTTGTCTTCGACTTGGTTGCGGGTGCTGCGTCTGGTGTCGAGTACGTGCTCGTGGACGTGTCTGATCGGGCCGCTGTGCTCAAAGCTGTGGACGGAGTGATCGAGCGGCACGGGCGGATCGACGGGCTGGTCGCCGGGGCCGCTGTGCAGCCGCGTGCTGCTGTGGTGGACACCGCGGCGGAGGAGTGGACGCGGACGTTGCAGGTGAACCTGGACGGGGTCGTCTGGGTCTGCCAGGCGGTCGTACCGCACATGGTCTCGGCGCGCAGCGGCTCTGTGGTCGTCTTCACGTCGGGGATGGCGGCGACCGGGTTCCCGGGCGCAGCGGCGTACGCGTCGAGCAAGGCGGCTCTGGGCGCCTTCGCCCGGACCCTGGCGGCCGAGGTGGCCGAGCACCGGGTCCGGGTGAACGTGATCGCGCCGGGGGTGATCGACACCGAGCAGTTCCGCTCTGCCAACATCGGTGCCGACTTGGAGCACTGGCGTGACACGACTGGGATCGGCGATCCGGAGGATGTGGTCGGCCCGTTGCTGTTCCTGTTGTCCGACGCGGCCGCGATGACCGGCTCGCAGCTGACCCGTGAGCGGGTCTTCGCCCGGCTAGAGACCTTCAAGGAGAGCTGAGAGTGTCCGCTGACCAGCAGCTGCCTATCGCCGTCGTCGGCGCCGGGCCGATCGGCCTGACGACGGCCCTCGGCCTGGCTCACTACGGCGTGCCGTTCGTGCTGCTCGAGGAGGACGCGGTGCTCTCCTCGGACACCAAGGCCGGTACGACGCTGACCCGGACGCTGGAGATCTGGGACCGGTACGGCGCTGTCGAGGGCATCCTCGCCGCCGCGCTGCGGATCGACGAGATCGGCGACATCGACCGGGCGACCAACACGCCGCGGGCCTCGGTGCAGCTGGCCGAGTTGGTCAACGACACCCAGTTCCCGTTCGTGATCAACCTGCCGCAGCAGACGATGGAGCCGATCCTGGAGGCCGCTCTGACCGGCGGCACGGTCCTGAAGCAGCATCGGCTCGACTCCTTCGAGGTGCTCGACGACCGGGTGGTGCTGACGGTCGATACCCCTGACGGAGTGCGGCAGATCGAGGCGTCGCA
The DNA here is from genome assembly GCF_040681515.1 of Kribbella sp. NPDC051718. Classification (NCBI taxonomy): domain Bacteria; kingdom Bacillati; phylum Actinomycetota; class Actinomycetes; order Propionibacteriales; family Kribbellaceae; genus Kribbella; species Kribbella sp. NPDC051718. The sequence goes on from NZ_JBFAYZ010000020.1 coordinate 29,407, forward strand.
TCTGCTCGCGTGTGACGGCGGCCGGAGCAAGGTGCGTGACGCGCTGGGCGCGACGGTGACGGGGGAAACCCTGCCCGAGCGGTACATGCTGATCGACGTCGTGGTCGACCTGGACGTCTCCAACGCCCGCGACTACCCCTACCTCGCCTACTTCTCGGACCGGTCCGAGTGGATGGTGCTGATCCGGCAGCCCAACTGCTGGCGCTTCCTCTTCCCGCTCGCTTCCGGCGCCGAGAAGCCTGGTGAAGAGGACATGCTGGTCAAGGTCAAGCAGTTCATTGGTGAGGTGGACCGGATCGAGCTGCTCGGCTCGGTCGTCTACAACGTGCACCACCGGGTGGCCGACCACTGGTCCGCGGAGCGCAAGGTGTTCCTGATGGGCGACGCGGCCCATCTGATCACGCCGATGTGGGCACTGGGGCTCAACACCGGAGCACTGGACGCGTCCAATCTGCCCTGGCGGCTTGCCTGGGTACTACGGGGCTGGGCTTCGCCGGAGTTGCTGGACGGCTATGAGCAGGAGCAGCGGCCGGTTGCCATCAATGGGTCGGGCGAGATGGCCGAGGCGGCTCGCAAGTACATGTCCCACCAGCGGGGTGCGGTGACCGCGGCCGGGAGTGACTGGGCGACGGCCTACACCCGCACGCTGCTCGGCGTACGGCTGGATGTGGCTGGGGAAGGTGATTGGTCGATGGTGATGACCAGTGCTGAGCCGCCTGCGGTCCGCGCCGGCGACAGAGCGCCTGACCTGGCGCTGCAGGGTCCTGCTGGGCGTCAGACGATCCACGGGTTGTGTCGCGAGTCTTTCGTCGCGCTGTACTTCACCGACGTACGGCGTCGACCTGCTGTGCCTTTGAACGACTCCCCGGCGTTGAAGCACTATGCGGTGTCGCGGTGGGATGCGCCGCTGGACTCCGGGCTCCGGGACCGCTCGCTGTTCGACCCGGGCAGCATCGCCACCAGCCGGTACGGCGTACCGGCTGAGACGGTCGTGCTGGTGCGGCCGGACGGGCATATCGCTGCAGTGGCTCCGATGGGCGACGGTGTGGCCGAGGAGCTCTACACCGGGATCACTGGTCGGCCTGTGCCGCGGGAGGGTCTCTGATGAGTTCCTTCGACGAGCAGTTGAGCGAAGTGCTGCTGCAGACGGACGACCTGGAGTGGGTCGAGAAGTCGCTGGCCGGGTTGTCGCACAAGATGCTCTGGCGGGATCCGGTTTCGGAGGCCTCGATCGCGCTGGTGCGTTTCGAGCAGGGGTCCGGGATTCCGGAGGCGCATCAGCACGCTTCGAACCAGTTCATGTTCTGCCTGTCCGGCCGGTACGTGTACCTGCCGACGGGGACGACTCTGACCAAGGGCAGCTTCTACTGGAACCCGAAGGGCGTAGTACACGGGCCGACGATGGCCGAGGAGACCTCTGTCCTGCTCGAGGTGTACGACGGGCCGCACTACCCGGTGCGGCCGGCCTTCTACGACAACGACGAGGACGCGCGCTGACATGACCGGCTGGGACGTCCACACCCACCTGATACCGCCGACTGTGCTGTCGGCGGCTGGTCAGCGTGCCTTTGGGCTGGGGATCGAGGACGGCTTCCTGTTGGTCGACGGCGAGCGGCTGCCGTTGAAGCGACTGGCTGATCCCGCAGCACTGCTGCATTGGATCGACGAGCAGGACCTGGACGGTGCTGTCGTCTCCGTACCGCCTGCGCTCTTCCGCTACGACCAGGGCGTCGAGTGGGCGGCACTGGTCAACCAGGGGCTGCGCGAGCTGGCCACGCCGCGGTTGCGCGTCCTTGGGCAGCTGCCCCTGTCGGATGCTGGTGCTGGAGCGGTGGCGGCCGAGTTGGCGAGTGAAGGCGTCTTCAGCGGCTTCGCCATCGGTACTCCGGGCTACGCCGGGCTGGACCCGGTCTGGGAGGTGCTCCACTCGCTGGAGGCCTTCACCTTGATTCACCCGAGCCACAGCCACGACGAGCGGCTCGGCAGGTACTACCTGTCGAACCTGCTGGGGAACCCTTATGAAACAGGGCTTGCCGCGGCTGAACTGGTGTTCGGGGATGTCGTCGGTCGTTACCCCGGCATCAGGTTCTGCCTGTGCCACGGGGGCGGTGTCACGGCGGCTCTGGCCGGCCGGTGGCAGCGCGGGATCGACACGGAACGACCAGGGATCGAACCACTCTCGCTGCCGGTGGCCGAGGCGCTGCAGCGGTTCTATGTGGACGACCTGGTGCACGACGACGCAGTACGGGCGTTGCTGGGGGCGACCTTCGGGGCCGAGCGGGTGCTGGCCGGTAGTGACTGGCCGTTCCCGATGGGCGATCAGGTGGACAGAGGCCGGGCGGCAGCTCGATCAACGGTGTGCGAGCAGCTCACCCGGCCGTTGAAGAAGGGGGCCGTTTCAGCGTGAGAAGGCCTTTTCGGCAGGACCGAGATGTGATCAGATATCAAATCCAGGTGGCGATTATGCGGACGAGTGGGGTGGCGGCATGAATGCACGGAAGGCTTACGTGCTGCGCTGCTACGGCCCCGGCCAGCAGCTGAAGGTAGAAGAGGTGGAGCTGATCGCCGGGGAGGGCGAGACGCTGGTGGAGATGCAGTACGCGTCTGTCACCCAGCTCGACCGGACAGTGCTCGCGGGCAAGCTGGCCCAGCAACAGGAGCCGCCATTCGTACCGGGGTCCGAGGGTGCCGGGGTGGTAGTCAGCTCTGCCGTCTATGCGGCCGGTACTCCGGTAGTGATCCGTGGTGGGGGAGTTGGCGTCGCCCGGCCGGGCACGTGGGGGCAGCTGGCCGTAGTACCGGATGCATCGGTGCATCTGTTGCCGAGTGGGTTGGACCCGGCTGCAGCTGTGTCGATGCTGGGTGCTGCGTTGACCGCGCACACGGCAGTACGGCGGGTTGCTCAGATCGTGGAGAACGAGACTGTCGTCGTCACCGGGATCACTGGGCTGGTCGGCCGGCTGTGTGCCGCCGTGGCCCGGGCGGCCGGGGCGATGAAGGTGATCGGCCTGGCGCGCAGCGACGAATCGGTGGAGCACCTCAACGGGCTGGTCGACCAGATCGTGCGAGTCGACGAGCTGGGCCAGGTCGGCCGTGAACTGCCCTGGTGCAACGCCGCGATCGACACTGTCGGCGGCCCGGTCACCAGTGGGGTGATGAGCCACATCACCCCGGGCGGACGGCTCGTGGCACTCGGGTACACGGCAGGGGAGTTCGCCACTCTCGACCTGCATCAGTTGATCGGCCGGGACCTGCGGGTGCTGCCGGTGAACATGCAGCGGACGACGATCGAGCCCGGCACCGTCACCCAGGTGCTGACCGACATCGCGCCCTCGCAGGTGCGGCCGCAACTCGAGATCGTGGCCGGGCCACTGGCGGAGGATGCCCTGGATCTCCTGGCCAGCGGGCCGGCGGACAGGCGCGTACTGCTCGATCTTGGGCGCTTCTGATGAACAGTTCAGCTACGGTTACCTCCCAGATGCGCGTGCAGTGATGGAGAGAGGCAGCCCACACCAGATGACCCGACGACTCGAGCTCACGCCCGGGGGACCGAGCGGCCGGCGCACACTCGCTGAGGAAGCAGCCGCGGAGCTGCACGAGCTGATCCTGTCCGGTGAGCTCCCGAGCGGTACCGCGCTGCGGCTGGAGGAGCTGGCCAAGCGACTCGACATGAGCCAGATGCCGATCCGCGAGGGGTTGCGCCGGATGCAGGCGCTCGGGCTGGTCGAGATCGTTCCGCACAAGGGCGCCTGGGTCCGGGAGCTGTCGATGGAGGACCTGCGCGACACCCACGAGACCCGGATCTCGCTGGAGACGCTCGCTGTCCGGGCCGCGGCGACGCGCTTCAGCGAAGCGGATGCGGCGATCGCCCGGGCAGCACTGGCCGAGCACGTGCGGCTGTCCAAGGTGGGCGACATCATCGCTTCGCGGCAGGCGCATACGGAGTTCCACTTCGCGATCTACCGGGCCGGTGGGTCGCGCTGGTTGCCCCGGGCGATCGAGCCCGTGTGGCAGAACAGCGAGCGGTACCGGTTCGGCTCGCGGCAGACGAAGGCACGGATCGAGCAGACCCGGCGGGAGCACCAGGCGATCCTGGACGCCTGCCTGGCGCACGACGAGCCCGGTGCCGAGGCGGCACTGCGGGAACACCTCGAAGGCGCCATGCAGCGCATCACCGAGACGATGGCTCGGCGCTACAACAAAGACTGAGACGCTTTAGGCCAGGTGGGCGGGGAAGCCTCCGGTGGCTACCGGGCCCCAGCGCTCGGGGGTGACGCGGATGAGGCACTTGCCCTGCTTGCGCATCGCCTCGCGGTACTCCTCCCAGTCGGGGTGCTCGCCGGAGATGGAGCGGTAGTAGTCGACCAGGGGCTCCACTGCGTCCGGTAGGTCGATCACCTCGCCAGTGCCGTCGATCTGCACCCAGGGGCCGTCCCAGTCGTCGGACAGCACCAGCACGCTTGTCTGCGCGTCCCGCTTCACGTTGTTGCTCTTGGCCCGCCCCGGGTACGACGAGATGACGATCCGCCCCTCCGCGTCCACCCCACCCGACACCGGCGAGGCCTGCGGCGTACCGTCCGCGCGGCGGGTGATCAGCAGCATGTGATGACGCGGCCGGACGAACTCCAGCAGCGCGTCGGTGTCCACCTGAGTATTGGTAGCAATCGATCTCGGCATACCCCTACCCTCTCACTTCCTGCAATTGACAGGAGTCGAACAGGTGTTCGAACATGGGGGTGTGACGGGGACTTCTGCTACTGAGCTGCCTGCGCGGGTGACCGCGCTGGATCAGGCACGCACGCTGCTGGCCCGGGCGAAGGAGCAGAAGGCTGCCCGGCTCCTTCAGGTGTCGGAGGAGGCGGTGGCGCCGGCTCCGACCGTGCTGGCGCCGCGGACGACCGAGACTCGGGTCCAGCAGGCGCTGGACACGGCCACCGTCGACCGGGCGCTGCCTACTCTGCCAGCCGTCGCCGACCTTTTGCCCGGCGCGGTGCTACGAGGTGGCTCGGTGTACTCGGTGCGCGGGTCGACGGCGCTCGTGATGGCCATGATGGCCGGGCCGTCCGCCGAGGGCGCCTGGTGTGGAGTGGTCGGGATGCCGTCGTTCGGCGCGGAGGCGGCCCGTGGGCTCGGGGTCGACCTCGAGCGGCTGGTACTGGTCCCCGACCCGGAGCGCGACTGGCTGAGCGTGGTGGCGGCGCTGGTCGACGCCCTGACCGTGGTCGTGGTCCGTCCGCCGGGAGAGGTGACCCCGGGGGAGGCCTCCCGGCTGTCGGCCCGGCTGCGCACCCGCGGGGCGATGCTCATCGCGGTCGGCTCCTGGCCGGGCAGCGAAGCCCGCTTGGAGGTCCAGGGCAATACGTGGACCGGTCTCGGCGAAGGCGAGGGCTACCTGACCGGCCGTCAGGCGACCGTCGCGGTCACTGGCCGGGGTGCCGCTGTCCGCCCTCAGCAACACCAGCTCTGGCTCCCTGCCCCCGACGGCAGCATTCGCCGGATCGAGTCGGCGCGCCCGCTCGAAGACCCGGCTCGTTGGGAGGCGGTGGGCTGATGACCCGGACGATGGTGGTGTGGGTGCCGGACTGGCCGGTGACGGCGGCTGCTTCGGCTGCTGGGTGTTCGCCGGAGACGGCGGTCGCGGTGCTCGCGAAGGGGCGGGTGCTCGCTAGTTCTGCAGCGGCTCGGGCCGAGGGGGTGCGACGCGGGTTGCGAGCCCGGGATGCGCAGTCGCGCTGCCCGGAGCTGGTGGTGCTGAAGTACGACCCGGTGATCGACGCCCGTGCCTTCGATCCGGTGATCGGCTGCCTGGAGGCGCTCACCCCGGGCATCCAGGTGATCCGGCCGGGGATGTGCGCGTTGAAGGCGCGTGGGCCGAGCCGGTTCTACGGGAGTGAGCCGGCGGCCGCGGAGAAGCTGCTCGACCGGCTCGAGACGTTCGACGTACCGGGTGGGCGGGTCGGGATCGCTGATGGGGCATTCGCTGCCGAGCAGGCAGCGCGGGGGAGTTCGGCGCAGACGCGGGTGCTGGTGATTCCGGAGGGCGGGTCGGCGGAGTTCCTCGCCCCGCTCACGGTCGACACCCTCGAGCGGCCGGCGCTCACCGACCTGCTGCGGCGGCTCGGGCTCCGGTCGCTCGGCGCCTTCGCGCGGCTGCCCGCCACCGAGGTGCTGACCAGGTTCGGGCCGGACGGCGCGTTCGCGCACCGGCTGGCCCGCGGCGACGACGACCGTCCGGTGGTCGCCCGGCAGGTGCCGCTCGAGCTGACCCGCAAACTCGACTTCGAACCGCCGGTGGATCGGGTGGACCAGGTGGCGTTCGCGGTGCGCGCGGTCGCCGACGAGCTGATCGAGAGGCTGACCAAGCTCGGCCTGGTCTGCACCACCTTGCGGGTCGAGGTCGGGACCGAGTCGGGCCGGGTGCACGAGCGGGAGTGGCTGCATCCCCGCTGGTTCAGCCCCGCCGACCTGGTCGACCGGGTCCGCTGGCAACTGCAGGGCAGCGGGACGGCGACCAGTGAGCTGACTTCGGCGGTGGTGCGGATCCGGTTGATCCCGGAGCAGGTCGACCCGGTCGGCGCTCACGTCGACGGCCTCTGGGGAGGTGGTCCCGACGAGCGGATCCACCGGGCGCTGTCCCGGGTGCAGAGCATGCTCGGCCACGGCGGAGTCGTCTCGGTGGTGGTCGGTGGTGGCCGGGGGTTCCTGGAGCGGCAGACCTTGATTCCTTGGGGTGATCGACCGGTGCCCGCCAATCCACCGGAGCACCCCTGGCCGGGCGCGATCACCGGCACGGGGAGCCGCTGGCCGACGCCGGCGCCCAGCTCGATCTACCCGAAACCGAAGCCGGCCCTCGTGTTCTCGGCGGATGGGCGACAGGTCTCGGTGAGCGCCCGCGGCGTCCTGTCCGGCGCCCCGGCCGCCTTCCGCTTCGAGCCCGCCCCACAGGTTGCTGATAGCAACAAACTCCATCCGGTCACCGCGTGGGCCGGGCCCTGGCCGGTGGATGAGCGCTGGTGGGACTCCGACGGCGAGAACCGGCTGGCCCGCTTCCAGTTGGTGGGCGCTGACGGGCGCGCCTGGCTCTTCGCAGTACGGAACAACCAATGGTGGACAGAAGCCAGCTATGACTGACCAGTGCTGCCGATGCTCCGGCAAACGGGAATCGTTCTGCGGCCGGCGCAGAGTGCACGGCAATCGGCAGCGGGTGCCGTTCCAGCGTCACCTGTGGTGCGCGCGGAGACATCTGCTCGCCGCCGATCGTCAGCGACAACACCTGGCTGCCCAGCATCATCTGCTGTGCGCCAGACGCCACCTGCTGGCGGCTGCCTCGCAGGCGGACTAGCTGTGGACTAGTCGGCGCGGAGGCCGGCGACGAGGAGGCCGACCATTCGGCGGGCGTCGTAGCGCGCGTCCCCGTAGTCGGCTCCACTGCAGAGGTTGCCAACGGCAAACATCAGCTCGAAGCCGCCGATGCCCGGGCGGATCTCGCCGGCTGCCCCGGCCGCCTCCAGCAGCTGTCCGCACACGGGGACGAGCCGATCGATGAAGCTGCCGTGCAGTGACTGGTAGGCGGAGTCGCCGGACTGCATCGCCTTCGCGAGTCCGTGCTTGGTGACCAGGAAGTCGACGAAGAGGTCGATCCAGGCGGCCAGCGAAGCGTACGGCGTACTGGAACTTGCCAGGAGTGCAGGGCCGGCCTGGACGCACGCCTCGACCTGGTGCTGGTAGACGGCGACGATCAGGTCGGCCCGGGTCGGGAAGTGCCGGTAGATCGTCCCGACGCCAACGCCGGCCTTGGCTGCGATGTCGCGCACGGGCACGTCGACGCCGGACGTGACGAAGGCCGCCGCGGCCGCGTCCAGCAACGTCTTCTCGTTGCGCCGGGCGTCGGCCCGCTTCCGCGGCGCGGGCGACTTCGAACCGTCCCCGAGGTCAGCCACTGAGCCACTCCCACTTGATAAGCGGAACAACGTTCCGTATGTTGGTTATCGGAACCTCGTTCCGCTTCCTCTTTGAATGATGCCAGAAGGGACTGCCATGCACTACCGCACCTTGGGCCGTACCGGAGTACAGGTCAGCACGCTCGCGCTCGGCGCGATGAACTTCGGCCAGATCGGCCGCACCACCTCCGACGAGGCGACCGCCATCGTCGACGCGGCTCTGGAGGCCGGGATCAACCTGATCGACACGGCCGACATGTACGGCCAGGGCGAGTCGGAGGAGATGGTCGGCAAGGCGATCGCCGGCCGGCGCGACGACCTGGTCCTGGCCACCAAGGCGACCATGCCGATGGGGGACGAACGCAATCATCGCGGCAGCTCACGCCGCTGGCTGGTCACCGAGCTAGACAACAGCCTTCGCCGTCTCGGGGTCGACCACGTCGATCTCTACCAGATCCACCGCTGGGATCCGACGACCAGCGATGAGGAGACCCTGTCGGCGCTGACCGACCTGCAACGCGCCGGGAAGATCCGGTACTTCGGCAGTTCCACCTTCCCGGCGTACCGGATCGTGCAGGCGGAGTGGGCCGCTCGGGCGAACCACCTGAGCCGCTATGTCACCGAGCAGCCGAGCTACTCGATCCTGCAGCGGGGGATCGAGACGCACGTGCTGCCGGTGACCGAGCAGTACGGACTCGGCGTACTGGCGTGGAGCCCGCTGGCGTCGGGGTGGCTGTCGGGTGCGGTCCGTGCCGGCCAGGAGATCACTACGAGTCGGGCGACCGTCGTACCGGCTCGGTTCGATTTGAGCATTCCGTCCAACCAGGCCCGGCTCGATGCGGTAGAGCGGTTGGCGAAGGTTGCCGATGCGGCCGGACTGACGATGATCCAGCTTGCGCTCGGGTTCGTGACCGCCCATCCGGCTGTCACCAGCGCGCTGATCGGTCCTCGAACGGTGGAGCACCTGCAGTCACAGATCGCGGCCGCCGACACCGTACTGTCCGCGGACGTGCTCGACGCCATCGACGAGATCGTTGCCCCTGGCACCGACCTTGCCCCGGACGAGAAGTTCGACGCCCCACCCTCGCTGCTCGACCCGTCGCTGCGGCGTCGATTCGCATGACCACCAGTTTTGGGATCATGACCGCCCCGCAGCAGGTCTCGTACGACGACCTGCTGCGGGTCTGGCGGGAGGCCGACGCGATTCCGGCGATCGAGCACGCGTGGCTGTTCGATCACCTGATGCCGATCGGCGGCGATCCGGGTGGACCGATCTTCGAGGGCTGGACGCTGCTGTCGGCGCTCGCGGCTCAGACTCGACGACTGCGGCTTGGGTTGCTGGTGACGAGCAATCGGTTCCGGCCGCCCGCGATGCTGGCGAAGATCGCCACGACGGTGGACATCGTGTCAGGCGGACGGCTCGACTTCGGGATCGGTGCTGGGTCGCGGCCCAGTCTTCCGGTGGCTCGGCGTGAGTATGACGCGCATGGGTTGCCTTACCTCGATGCTGCTGAGGCGGTGGAGAGTCTGGGGGAAGCGTGCACGATCATCCGGCGGCTGTGGACCTCGGTCGAGCCGTTCGATTTCGAGGGTGGCCGGCATCGCCTGGTCGGCGCCTTCAGCAATCCGAAGCCGGTCCAGCGGCCACACCCGCCGATCCTGATCGGGGGACGCTCGCTGGCGACGTTGCGGGTGGTCGCGGAGCACGCGGACATCTGGAATCACACCGGCGAGGATCTGGATGACGCGGTCAGTCGCAGCGCGCTACTGGACAAGTACTGCGCCGAGATCGGCCGCGATCCGTCGGCGATCAGGCGGTCGATCCATGTGCCGGTCTCCTATGCCGATCCCGCCGGCACCCGCGGGGTGATCGCCAAGGCCATCGCCATCGGCTTCCAGCACGTCGTTCTCAGCCTTCCGGCCCCCTATCCCGTCGGTGTCGCCAAGTGGGTCGCCGAGGAACTCATGTCGATCTGAGCGTCCGCCACTCGTGTAGAGGAAAGCCGAGTGGACGAGGTGGCGTGATGTCTGGACCGAAGGTCTTGCTGAGTGGGTTGGGGATTCCCGAGTCGCCGCGGTGGCATGACGATCGGTTGTGGTTCTGCAACTTGATCGACCAGCAGGTGGTGGCCGTCGATTCGGACGGCAAGGCGGAGTACTTCGCCGTACCGGTCGAGCAGTTGATGGGATGGTCGATCGGCTGGCTGCCCGACGGGAGGTTGCTGACGACGGGCGACAAGCTCCGGCGACATGAGCTGGACGGGTCGGTGGTCGTGCTGGCCGATCAGAAGGCTAACGAGATCGTGGTGGACGGGCGGGGCAACGTCTATCTCAACGGTGCGGACTTCGACTTCGCCGGTGGGGAGGCGTTCAAGCCCGGCTTCATCAAGCTCGTCACTCCGGACGGCCGACTGCGTGAGGTCGCGGGTGACATCCAGTTCCCGAACGGCATGGTCATCAGTCCGGACGGTCGGACGCTCGTCATCTCGGAGTCGTTCGCGGGGCGGCTCACCGCGTTCGACATCGAGCCGGACGGGGGACTGTCGAACCGGCGGGTCTTCGCCGAAGGGCTCGGGCCGGACGGCATCTGCCTCGACGCGGAGGGGGCGATCTGGGTCTCGACCGGTGGGTCGTCGGTCGTACGGGTCGCCGAGGGTGGTGAGGTGCTGGAGCGGATCGAACTGTCTTCGGAGCGGGCTCCATTTGCGCTGGCGCTTGGAGGTCCGGACGGGCGGACGCTGTTCGTCATGACGGCCGAGTGGCGCCCGGATGACAGCATCGGGGACAACCTCGGGCGGCTGACCGGCGGGCCTCGTACGGGTGAGGTTCTCGCGTTCGAGGTCTCGGTGCCCGGGGTGATTTGACTCTTTCGAACAAGTGTTCGAACATCGGAGTATGACGTCAGGTAGCGGAGTTCTCTGATGGGGTGGGACAACCCGCCGATTCCGTGGTCGGAGTTGGAGCGGAAGTTGTCAGGCCGGTCGCGGCCGCCCGCACCCGCGGACGAGCTGCTGGACGCCGACGGGGGAGACGGGCCGGCCTGGTCGCGGCACCGGCCGCCGTACGATCCGGATCCGGCGGACAAACCACGCCGCCCGGAGGGGCCGGTGGTGCCGTATGCCGAGCTGCACTGCCACTCGTACTACAGCTTTCTCGACGGCGCCTCGTCGCCGGAGCAACTGGTCGAGGAGTCGGTCCGGCTCGGGCTGAACGCGCTCGCCCTGACCGACCACGACGGGTTTTACGGCGTGGTCCGGATGGCCGAGGCGGCGGAGGAGTATGACGACCTCCAGACCGTGTTCGGCGCCGAGCTGTCCCTCGAATTGACCAAACCGCAGAACGGGATGGCCGATCCGGAGGGCAGTCACCTGCTGGTGCTGGCCGAGCGCCAGGAGGGGTACCACCGGCTGGCCGGCGCGATCACCGAGGCGCAGTTGCGCGGCCAGGAGAAGGGTCGTCCCGTCTACGACCTGGAGGAGCTTGCGGCGATCGGTGAGGACCACTGGCTGATCCCTACCGGTTGCCGCAAGGGCCTGGTCCGCCGGGCGCTCGAGCTGGGTGGCCAGGCCGACGGACCCGCTGCGGCGGCCCGCGAGCTCGATCGGTTGACCGCGTTGTTCGGCAAGGATCGGGTGGTGGTCGAGCTGATCGACCATCAGCTGCCGACGGACAGCACGCGTAACGCAGTACTGGCCCGGCTTGCGGCCGAAGCGGGGCTGCCGGTGATCGCCACCAACAACGTGCACTACGCTCAGCCGCGACGGCACAAGCTCGCCGCCGCGGTCGCCGCCGTCCGGGCCCGGCGCAGCCTCGACGCGATGGACGGCTGGCTGCCACCCGCCGGCACGGCCCACCTGCGCTCGGGGGAGGAGATGCTCGCCCGCTTCCATCGGTACGACGGGGCCGTCGCTCGTACTGTCGAGCTGGCCAGCCAGCTGGAGTTCAGCCTGCGGGCGGCCAAGCCGAGCCTGCCCCGTCAGGAGGTGCCTCAGGGGTACGACGAGATGGAGTGGCTGAAGAAGCTCTGCCGGGACGGGGTGAAGAAGCGCTACGCGGACAAACCCTGGTTGCGGGACGAGGCGACCGCCCGGGTCGAGCGCGAACTGACGGTGATCGAGTCGCTCAAGTTCCCGGGGTACTTCCTGATCGTGCGCGACATCGTGATGTTCGCCAAGCGGAAGGGGATCCTCTGCCAGGGCCGGGGATCGGCGGCGAACTCGGTGGTCTGCTACGCGCTCGAGATCACCGCGGTCGACCCGGTGCAGTACGACCTGCCCTTCGAGCGGTTCCTGTCCGCCGCCCGGGACGAGGAGCCCGACATCGATGTGGACTTCGACTCCGACCGGCGCGAGGAAGTGATCCAGTACGTCTACCGCAAGTACGGCCGGCGCAACGCGGCCCAGGTGGCGAACGTGATCACCTACCGGCCGAAGCTCGCGGTCCGGGACATGGCCAAGGCGCTCGGGTTCAGCACCGGGCAGCAGGATGCGTGGTCCAAGCAGGTGGACGCCTGGGGTGCGGTGCGGAGCAGCGTCGATCACGACATCCCGCCGCCGGTGGTGGCGCTGGCCGAGGACCTGCTGAAGTTCCCGCGGCACCTCGGCATCCACTCCGGTGGCATGGTGCTGACCGACATCCCGGTCGGGCACGTGGTGCCGGTCGAGCACGCCCGGATGGAGAACCGGACCGTGCTGCAGTGGGACAAGGACGACTGCGCCTGGATGGGGCTGGTGAAGTTCGACCTGCTCGGGCTCGGCATGCTGGCGGCACTGCAGTACGCGATGGACCTGGTCCGCCGGCACCTCGGCGAGGACTGGAATCTGGACACGATCCCGAAGGAGGAGCGGGGCGTCTACGACCAGCTCTGCAAGGCGGACTCGGTCGGGGTGTTCCAGGTGGAGAGCCGCGCGCAGATGAGCACGCTGCCCCGGTTGCGGCCGCGCAGCTTCTACGACCTGGCGATCGAGGTGGCGCTGATCCGGCCCGGCCCGATCCAGGGTGGCGCGGTGCATCCGTTCATCCGGCGCAAGATGCAGGAGGAGCCGGTCACCTACCTTCATCCCGCGCTGGAGCCGGTGCTGAAACGCACCTTGGGCGTGCCGCTGTTCCAGGAGCAGTTGATGCAGATCGCGATGACGGTCGGCGGCTGCAGCGGTGAGGACGCCGACCTGCTCCGCCGCGCGATGGGCTCCAAACGCGGCGTGGAGAAGATCTCGTCACTGAAGACCAAGCTGTACGACGGGATGGCGGCGAACGGCATCACCGGCGACACCGCGGACGAGATCTACGAGAAGATCGAGGCCTTCGCGAACTTCGGGTTCGCCGAGTCCCACTCGATCAGCTTCGCGCTGCTCGTCTACGCCAGCACGTGGTTGCGGTTGCACTACCCGGCCGCCTTCCTCGCCGCGCTGCTCCGGGCCCAGCCGATGGGGTTCTACTCGCCGCAGTCGCTGGTCGCCGACGCGCGTCGCCACGGCGTCGAGGTGCTCCGCCCCGACCTGTTCACCTCCGGCGTCCACGCCACCCTCGAGTCCTCCGCCGCTGACGAGGTTGTTGCTGCCGGCAATGATTCGTGTCTGTTGAAGGAGCAGCCGCCGATCGGGGAGTTCGATCCGAAGGTGCCGTTCGACTCGGACCTGCACCGGCGCGACGGCCGGCTCGTGGTGCGGCTCGGGCTGGCCGGGGTGAAGTCGGTCGGGGAGCCGTCGGCGACCGTGATCGTGGAGGAACGCGAGAAGAACGGGCCGTACGCCGACATGGCGGACCTTGTTCGGCGGACCGGGCTCACCGCAGTACAGCTGGAGGCGCTGGCGACGGCGGGGGCGTTCGACTCGTTCGGGCTGTCGCGGCGGCAGGCATTGTGGAATGCGGGACGTGCCGCCGAGGAGCGGCCCGGGCATCTGTCCGGCGTGAGCAGCTCCGGTCCACCGCCGATGCTGCCCGGGATGACCGGGGTCGAGACGACGATGGCCGACCTGTGGGCCACCGGCATCTCACCCGACGACCACCCGATCCGGCACGTCCGCGCCGCTCTCGACGAGCGCGGCATCCTCCGCGCGAACCAGCTCTCCACCGCCGAGGACGGCAGCCGCGTCTACGTCGGCGGCGTGGTCACCCACCGTCAACGCCCAGCCACCGCCGCCGGCGTCACCTTCCTCAACCTGGAAGACGAGACCGGCATGATCAACATCGTCTGCTCGAACGGCGTCTGGAACCGCTACCGCCGGATCGCCCGCGAATCCAGCGCCATGATCATCCGCGGCCGCCTCGAACGCTCCCAAGGCGTCACCAACCTGGTAGCCGACAAACTGGAACGCCTCCCCCTAGCCGCCAAAACCACCTCCCGAGACTTCCGCTGACCACCCACTAACCTGAGGTTGTGGACGACCTTGCCGCGCAGGCGAAGCTCTGGGGGCAGAAGTGGTGGTGGTACCAGCGGAATTCGTTGCCGTGGAATCGGGCGCGGATTCACTGGGAGCTGATGCGTCGTGGGGCGTTCGCGCGGTGGCCGTTGCACGGGGAGGTGCTGGAGGCGTTCAGGGATGGGCGGCTCGAGGTGGGGGCGCACACGATGTTCGAGCCCAATGTGTGGATCACGATGGGCGAGCAGGGACGGGTGCGGATCGGGGAGGGGACGTTTCTCAACATCGCGGTGATGGTGGCCGCGCATGAGTTGGTCGAGATCGGGTCGCATTGCATGCTGGCCAACGGGTGTTTCGTGACGGACGCCAATCATCGGTTCGATGATCCCGACCGGCCGGTGCCTTGGCAGGGGTTCGATTCCAAGGGGCCGACTCGAATCGGCGACAACGTCTGGCTCGGCGCGAACGTGGTCGTCACCAGTGGGGTGACGATCGGCGACCGCTGCGTCATCGGCGCCAACAGCGTCGTCACGGAGGACATCCCGGCCTACTCGATCGCAGCGGGGGTTCCGGCCAAGGTGCTGCGCACGATCAAGTACGGCTCCGACTGAGTTCCTAAGGGATGTCAAGCTGCCGGAGGGTTCGTAGACTTGGTGTTGGCGGGTCGGGATGCTGGAGCGCTTTGCGACTCCTTCTGCTC
>NZ_JBFAYZ010000021.1:0-40301 GCF_040681515.1 Kribbella sp. NPDC051718
CTTGGCTTCTTCTTGCCCATGGACTCCATGATGAACATCCTTCCGGAGCAACTGCTCCTGATCTGGGATGTCCGTCAAAACGGGGCAGGGTCAGGTCGGCTCCAGTCGGTGATGGTTGGTGACTGAGAGTTTATGGGGGTCGCGGGGTGCTGTGGGGTGGGTGGTTACGGGGTGTGGACAAGTGGGGATGTCACCCTGTGTGCAAGTGGGGGTGGGCGTCCCCTACGATTCACCGCATCCGTGTAGTTCGGATTCGCTGATCGGAATGCCCAAACCGGCTGGCGGGTCTGCCACGAAGAGTGTGAGGGTGTGGCCATGAACATCGGTAGTCGGAAGATCGTCGTGGACGAGGCAATCGCACAGCTGCGGCTGTACGCCGAGACGAACGGCGCGGTGCTCAAGTACTACGACGGTCTTCCCGGGATGACGAACGTCGGTGGGTCCGACCCTGACCGGGTCACGCTCGAGGACCTGGCGCGGACGATGCTGATCGGGTCCGATCTGCGACCGCTGGACATCGTCTGGCTGCTCGAGGTGGACGCGGAGAAGGAGTTCGCCGCCGTACCGGTCGACGCGCGTCTCGAGGACGCCGCACCCGGTACTCCGCTCTTCGAGGCCGCGACCGAGCTGGACGAGATGTTCAGCGGCCACCGCGGATTCGGGCACGCGAAGAAGGCCAAGCTGCTGCACCTCAAGCGGCCGTACCTGTTCCCCGTCAGCGACAGCTTCATCCGGATGACCTACAACGAGGCGTCGGCCGGCCCGGACTTCCTGGCCGCCGTGCACCGCGACCTGGTCAACCCTGCCAACGTCCGCGACTTCAAACTGCTCCAGGTCCGCCTCATCGCCGAGCCGCCGACCTCGGCCGCCCGCGTACTCGCCGAGGCCCCCACCCTCCGCCTGCTCGACATCCTCGCCTCACTGCTGGGCGAGGCGAAGTAGTACCGCTTACATGACGCCTAGTCGGGCCAGTGGCTCGACTAGCTCTCGCTCCTCGTAGGAGAGGTGGGAGAGGAGGGTGTCGTCGAGGAGGTCTACGGCGGCACGGAGGGTGTCGATGGTGCCGGAGCCGTCTACCAGGGCTACTAGTGCCTTGTCGACGCCTTCGAGGACGTCGTGAATGATCAGGTGCTCTGCCTGGAGGCGGTCGACCACTGGGGTCAGGGTCGGGTCTGCTCGGCGGAGGCGGGGGAAGAGTGCCGCGTCCTCGACGGAGTGGTGCGTGGTGACCAGGCGGCAGTAGGTCTCGCAATAGACACCTAATGTCCAGTTGTTCTGGCGCATGGTCATCGTGTTGATGTGGTTGCGCGCAGCGCCGACTCCAAGCGAGCCGGCGGCTACCTGTTCCACCAGGTCGCGGATCTGTTCTAGTTCGGCTCGCAGGTGATCGTGTACCTGGATCAGGTGCTCGCCCGACGCCAGTTGCTGCGGTGTGTAGGTCCGTGTGGGGTCCAGCGCTGGCCCGGTCGGCCGCTCCGATTCATCCAGCACCTGTACTCCGCTCCGCTTCGCGGAGGGCGGCGGCGTCGGCACCACGCTGAAGTTCCCGCGCGCGGGTGAAGGGAAGGAAGGCGCAGTGGATGCGGCCCCGCCGGTGGCGGTGCTCGGGGTGCCATCGCCCGTGGCGCCAGCCTCGGTGCCAGCGGTGCTGGTGCCGGTAGCAGAGCCGGCCGTGGCGGCAGCGGCGGCGCCGTCGGTGGTGGCGTTCGTTGCTGCCGTGGTGGCTCGGGCTGCGGCTACGGCTTCTCGGACTGCGGGGGCGATGTCAGCGAAGCGGCGGATGTCTTCGGGGTTGTCTGAGGCGAGGATGTACGTGCTCATGCCCTCGGTGAGGGTCAGTTCGGTCAGCTGCTCGATCCAGACGTCCTCACCGCCCTGCAGGAAGCCGCCCTGGCCGGTGAAGTTGCCTGAGAGGTTGTAGAGGCGGCGTACTGCCGATGGGTCGCGACCAGCGGCCACAGCAGCCTCGTCGATCAGCTTGTTGAGCGCAGGGAGCTCCTCCGGTGGCACGTAGCCGCTGGAGGGAAGCCAGCCGTCGGCAAGCCGACCAGTGACCGCCAACATCCGAGGCTTGTAGGCGCCTAGCCAGATCTGGACGTCGTGCGAGGGCTCAGGACCTCGCTTGGCCCCAGCCACCGTGTAGTGCTTGCCAGCAAGCCGAATCCCACCACTACCGCCGGCCCAGACCTCGCGGATGATCGCAATGGCCTCCTCCAGCGCCTCAATACTCTCCCCCGCCGTCAGCCGAGGCCCAGCGTTGGCAGCAACCGCCTCCAGGAACCCTCCGGCCCCCAGCCCCAGCTCCACCCGCCCACCGGTGATCCGGTCGAGCGTCGCGACGCTGCGAGCCAGCACGACCGGGTGACGCAACGGCAGGTTGGCCACGTTGGTGGAGACCGACACGGACTGCGTATGAGCCGCGATGACCGACAGCAGCGTCCACGCGTCGAGCAACCGCGGCTGGTACGGGTGGTCCTGGACGGTGACCAGGTCGAGCCCGACCTGCTCGGTCAGTTGCGCCAGCGCGATCACCCGCTCGGCGTTCTCGACGTCCGGCGTCAGGAACGTGCCGAAGACCAGCTCGTGTCCGTAGTCCATCGTCCACCTCTACCCTAAGTAGTTCGTGCCACGTAATATTGACTCGACGAACAAATTACTTCGTGCCACGAACAATCTCAAGTGGGAGCCGCCGTGAAGGAGACGCAGGGCGCCGCCAGCGGGCTGGTCCGGCTGACGTTCCTGGTGCAGAACCTGTACGCCGACGTCGGCCGCGACTGTGATCTCACCGCGGCCCAGGCGCAGATGCTGTGTTCGCTGGCGGACCGTTCGATCGGGATGGCCGAACTGTCGGGCATGCTCTGCCTCGAGCGCTCCAGCCTGACCGGGTTGGTCGACCGCGCCCAGCAACGCGGCCTGGTCGTCCGGGAGAACGACCCCCACGACCGCCGCGCGGTCAAGGTCACCCTGACCCCGGAAGGCTCCAAAGCCCTGCACCGCTTCAACGACGAGCTCACCGAGCGGCTGGACAAGCTACTGGCCGACCTGCCCGCCACCGAGCGCGACCGGTTCGCCAAGACACTCAACCGCGTCATTGCCGAAGCACCCGCCGTCTCCGGACACTAGGTGCATGATCCTCACCAGTGCGCTCCAAGCGATCGGCAACACTCCAGTAGTCCGGCTGCAGCGGATAGTGCCGGACGGCTCGGCACAGGTGCTGGTCAAGCTCGAGGGCGGCAATCCGACCGGCAGCTACAAGGACCGGATGGCCCTGGCGATGATCGAAGGCGCCGAGCGCCGCGGCGACCTGCAGCCCGGTCAGCGCGTAGTGGAGTTCACTGGCGGCAGTACCGGCTCTTCGCTCGCCTTCATCTGTGCGGTGAAGGGCTACCCGCTATCGGTCGTCTCGTCGGACGCCTTCTCACCCGAGAAGCTCCGAACCATGCAGGCGTTCGGTGCGGACCTAGTGGTCGTCCCTAGCGACCAGGGCCGGATCACCCCCGACCTGTTCGTCCGCATGCGCCACGAGGTCGACCAGATCGTCGCAAGTGAGAACGCCTTCTGGACGGACCAGTTCAACAACCCCGACGCCCTGGACGGCTACGCGATCCTCGGCCGCGAGTTACTCGACCAGACGGCCGGTACTGCGCTGCACACCTTCTGCGGAGCCGTAGGAACCGGCGGCATGCTGGTCGGCGTTGGCCGGACCATCCGCCCACACATCGACCGCATAGTCGCGCTGGAGCCGGCAAGCTCCCCCGCTCTCACCAAGGGCTTCGGCGGCTCACACCGCGTCGAAGGCACTGCGACCGGCGCCATCCCACCACTGCTCGTCGACAAGCCCTATGACGAGGCACGAGCAATTGAGGAGACCGAGGCGCGTGACCTGGTGAAGGCACTGTCCCAGCAGGAAGGCGTCTTCTCCGGTACGTCGGCTGCGCTCAACGTCCTCGGAGCGATCCAGCTAGCGTCTGAACTCTCCCCGAACCAGACCGTGGTGACCGTAGCCGCCGACACCGGCCTCAAGTACCTAGCCGGCGACCTCTACCTCTGAGAACGCCTCGTCCAGCTCCAACTGACTGCCTGCCCTGTACTGCGTAGCGAACCCCTCCGCACCAAGCACAGCCCGAGCAGCGTCAGCAGCACGGTCGACGTCAGCCTGCTCGGCAGCAGTACCCACGTACCCCTCCGCAGCCCGTACTGCGGCCGCAACCCCCAACAGCCGCGCAGCCATCGCCTTGTCGTCGACACACGCCGCAAGGCCCTCCAAGCTCCAACACATCCCCCGTCGAGACTCGTACTCCCGCGAGATCCGGAACGCCTCCGCATGCAGCTCCCGAGCGCGCTCCAACGAACCACGCAGCTCCAGCGCGTACCCGAGCTCCACCAGCAGAATCGACAGGTACAGCACCGGCTCATCCTGCTTGCGCACGGCATCGAGCATCGCCTGCAACCGCCGCTCGGCAACCTCCAAGTCACCCGACCGCCGGGCCGAGAATGCCAGTACGAGCTCAGCGAGAACCTGCGTCGATCGGTGCCCCTGTTCGGTCGCCAACCGCAACGCCCGCTCGCCATAGGCCTGCGCTTCGGCATACGACCCCTGCCGTACTGCAGTCCAGCCGAGCCACCCCAACTCCCCAGCCACCTCCGGCCAGAGGTCGAGTGACTCAGCCATAGCCAGCCCCTCCGAGTGCAGCCGCGCAGCCTCGTCGAAGTCGCCGTTCAGCTCAGCCAGCGCCCCCAGCCAACCAGTTGCCTGCAGCAGACCCCACTGGTCACCCACTAGCCGGAACAGCCGAGCACTCTCACCTGCGTCGCTCCCCAACGCACGAAGGTCGGCACGGACATGCGCATGCTTAGCCCGAGCCACCAGCACAGCCGCGACGCCCCACTGATCCCCAGCAGCCTCGAAGGCGCCCAGCGCATGCTCCAGCATGGCCAGACAGGCAGCAAGATCGCCAGAATCGCTTGCAGTAAAGGCGATCCACCACTCCGCCCGCGGATCGGCATCATGAACCCGCTCCCGCACAGCAGCCGCACCGACATCACCCTGTGCGTACATGAACCCGGCAAGCCAAGCAGTAGCCTTGGCCGACGACGGGAGAGCCTCCAGCGACCGCCGCGCCTCGGCAAACCGCCCCCGCAGGAACCAGTACCATGCAAGCGCATCCGCCAGCCGCTCAGCCAGCAACAACTCCCCAGCACCCACAGCACCGTCGAACGCGCTCCGCAGGTTGCCGGCCTCGTCATCAAGCCGCTGCAACCACCGACGCTGCTCAGGCCCAGTCAAATACCCACGAGCCGTCTCAGCGAACTCCGTGTAGTACAAGCGATGCCGCTGCCGGACCACGTCCAACTCACCAGCCGCACGCAGCTTGTCCACGCAGTACGCCGCCACCGACTCCAGCAGCCGGTACCGCGGTCCGTCCGCCCCATGTATCGACACAACCAACGACCGGTCGACCAGCCGCATCAGTACGTCCAGGACGTCGACCCCGTCCTCACTGCACACCTGCTCGGCCGCATCCGCAGTACAGCCATCCGTCTGTACTGCGAGCCGCCGAAGCACCGTTTGCTCCGGGCCAGACAGCAGGTCCCAACTCCAGTCGATCATCGCCATCAGCGTCTGCTGCCGAGGCGCAGCACCGCGATGCCCAGTAGCAAGCAACCGGAACCGATCATCCAGCCGAGCCACCAGCCCCTGCACTCCGAGCGCCCGTACCCGCGTAGCGGCCAGCTCCAACGCCAACGGGATCCCATCGAGCCGCCGGCACAGCACAGAGACCGCCGCCGCCGACGACTCCTCCAAGGAGAACCCACGATCCGCCGCAACAGCCCTAGCCACGAACAGCTGCACAGCCGCAGACTCACGCAGCGCAGCCAACTCAGCAGCCGGAGCAGGCACCTCCAAAGGAGGCACACTCCAAACAGCCTCGCCCCTGAGCCCCAGTGGCTCCCGACTGGTCGCCAGCACCTTCACCCCCGGCGCAGCAGCCAGCAACTCGTCAACCAGCCCCGCAGCCGCCTCCACCACGTGCTCACAGTTGTCCAGTACCAACAGCAGCTCCAACGGCTCCAGCGCCGCCACCAGTCCCCCTGCCCCAGCGGAGTCCCGCAGATCCAGAGCAGCCTGTACTGCGTCCGCCAGCGACCCGCCAACGTCCAATGCATCAGCAGCGACAGCCGCCAGCTCTACGAGCACCACCCCGTCGGGGAAGGCGAGCCCATCGGCCGCGGCCAGCGCCAGCCGAGTCTTGCCCACTCCCCCGGGACCGGTCAGCGTGACGAGCCGGTCGGAGTACAGGCGGCTCTGGATGTCTGTGATCGCCTCGGTGCGGCCGACCAGTGAGGTCAGGGCCGCCGGCAGGTTGCTGCGGCGTCGGGCCTGGGGCAGCTCCTGGGTCAGGATCGACTGCTGCAGTTCGGCGAGCTCAGGAGTCGGGTCCAGGCCAAGCTCGTCGGCCAGTAGCGTCCGGAGTTGCTCGTAGCTCGCCAGCGCCTCGCTCTGCCGGCCAGCGCGGTACAGAGCCTTCAGATGCACAGCCCGGAGCCGCTCCCGCAGCGGGTGTTCTGACAGAACGTCAGCCACCTCACCGATAAGCGCGTTGTGGTCACCCCGCGCCAGCCGTGCTTCGAAGTAGTCCTCCGTAGCAGTGAGCCGCTGCTCGCTCAGCCGCGCCACAGCGGTCTCCACGAACGCCTCGTCCGCGAAGTCCGCGTACGCCGCTCCACGCCACAGTGCGAGAGCCTCCTCGAGCCGCCCGTGCTCCAGATGCGCGGCGAAGCCCAGTGCGTCGTACGAGCCGCTGTCGACCTTCAATGAGTACCCCGCCGGCCCGGAGACGACCAGTGCTCGGCTACCCGGCTCAGCGTCGTCGAAGGCACGGCGGAGCTGGGACACCTTCGCCGAGAGCGTCCCGGCCGGGTTGCCTGGCAGGTCCTCGCCCCAGAGGTCGTCGATCAACCGATCCGCCGGTACCGGCCGCCCCTCGTGCACCAGCAGGTCAGCCAGCAGCGCACGCACCTTCAGCCCCGGGACGGTCACCGGCTCGCCACTGTCCGTCCAGGCCGTCACCGGTCCGAGCACCCCGAAACGCATGAGCCGCACTCTAGTGCCCCGCGTTGGGTGTTGTTCGTGTGATTGCGGCGTCGAGGTGCGTGCCTGGGCGCCGCAAGCGCCGAAGAACACCCAACGCGGGGCACTCGGCTTTCCGGAGGTTTCCGGCAGTGGCCCAGCAGACCGGAAAGAAGCCGTAAACCCTCTCCGGCAGAGTCTTCCTCAAGAGAAAGGGAGGTGAGCAGGGATGAACCTACGGCTCGCAGTGATTATCGGCAGTACCCGCCGCGGGCGGTTCGGCCCGACAGTGGCCGCCTGGTTCGCCCAGCAAGCAGCCAAGCGCGCCGACCTCGACGTAGACGTCGTAGACCTGGCCACTGCGAACCTCCCCCAGACACTGCCCGACACCGACGAGCCCACGCCCGCCGCGGTCGCAGTACTGGCTCCACGGCTCGCTGCCGCAGATGCGTTCGCAGTGGTGACGCCGGAGTACAACAGCAGCTTCCCGGCACCTCTGAAGACCGCACTGGACTGGTACTACGAGGAGTGGCACGCCAAGCCTGTCGCCATCGTGGCGTACGGCCGCGAGACCGGAGGCCTGTACGCCGCTGCGCAGCTACGGCAGGTCTTCACCGAACTGCAGGCGGTAGCGATCCGCAACACCGTCACGCTGCCCTGCTACTGGGAACAGTTCGCCGCAGACGGCAGCTGGCCGCGCCCCGGCTCCGGCTACGACGCCACTGCCAAGAACACGCTCGACCAGCTCGTCTGGTGGGCACACGCACTCCGGGCCGCCCGCATCCGGCAGCCCTACCAACCCTGAACCCACGCAACAGCAAAGAAAGGCAAGACCATGAGGAAGCTGATCGAGTCGACCTTCGTGACCCTCAACGGATCCATCGACAACCCGCAGCACTGGAGCCCGCCGTACTGGGACGACGACCACTCCGGCTACTCCCTGAAGCTGATGGAGAACACCGAGGCGCTGCTGCTCGGCCGGGCCACCTACGAGAGCTTCGCCGAGGCCTGGTCGCAGCGCAGTGGCGACCCGTACACGGACAAGTTCAACGCGATGCCGAAGTACGTCGCCTCGCGCACCCTGACGGAAACCAAGTGGAACGCGAAGCTGCTCGAGGGCGACGCCGCCGAGGCTGTCCGCAAGCTGAAGGAGGAGGACGGCGGCGACCTGCTCAAGTTCGGCACCGGCTCGTTCTCCCAGACGCTGCTCGAGCACAAACTGGTCGACGAGTACCACTTCTGGATCTTCCCGGTGCTCGCCGACGGTGAGCAGCTCTTCGCGGAGTCCAAGCTCGGCATCAACCACCTCGAACTGCTCGGCACCACCACCTTCAAGTCCGGCATCGTCGTCCACAAACTGGCGCCGAAAGCCTGACGTTCCAGCCGAACGCCCGGACCCCCGATCGGGGTCCGGGCGTTTCGTCGTTCACGGATCGGGCACCGAAGTGACTTACTCAGAAGGGACTGAGAACCGATGGGAACCGTCATCACCATCATCGTGATCGTCCTGGTCGTACTGGTCGCCGCGGCGGCCGTGTACACCTACCAGCGACGGCGGACCGAGCAACTCCAGGAGCGCTTCGGACCGGAGTACGAACGCACGCTCGAGCAGTCGGGCGACCGCAAGGAAGCACTGCGCGACCTGCGCGGCCGGGAGCAGCGGCGGGCCAAGCTCGACGTGCACCCGCTCAGTGGCGAGTCCGCCGAGAAGTACCGCGCGGAGTGGAGTGGACTGCAGCAGGGCTTCGTTGACGCGCCTGGGGACGCGGTAGCGCAAGCAGACCGGCTGGTACTGCGCATGATGCGCGAGGCCGGCTACCCGGTCGACGACTTCGACCAGCGCGCCGACGACATCTCCGTGGACCACCCGGAGGTCGCGCAGAACTACCGCCAGGCACACGACGTCGCTGTCGCCCAGACCCAGGGTCCGGTCGATACCGAAGACCTGCGCCAGGCAGTGACCGCCTACCGACGGTTGGTAGTCGTCCTGCTCGAGAACCCCGCCGACCTGAACGGCCACACCCACCCCAAGGAGCAGCACTCATGACGAACGATCCCCTGGACCCCGCAACCGCCCCCTACCCGAGCGTCGGCGCCCGTAGTACGGACACCGCCCCGGCGGTCGACGTAGACCCCCGCAGCACGGCAGCGGAATCCCGCACGGCCGAGGACTACGACGCCGGTACTACGGACGCCGAGCGCCCGGAGTACTCCGTAGACCAGGTCGGCGACGACCAAGCGCCCGTCGACACCACCCGCACCGCCGACGCCTCGTATGCCGCCGAAGACCGTGCCGTGGACAGTGCTCCTGTCGCGGACGACGCCGCCTACCCTGCGGATGCCGACGCGACGCCGACCACTAGGAACCTCGACAACGAGCCGCTGGTCCCCACCACTGAAGGCGTGGACTTCAAGGCGCGCTGGGACGTCATCCAGCAAGGCTTCGTCGACGACCCGCGGACCGCGGTGACGGATGCCGACAAGCTGGTCGGAGACGTCCTCGACCGGCTCTCCACCACCTTCGACGAGCAGCACCGCACGCTGGAAGGCCAGTGGTCGAACGGTGAACCCGACACGGAGGCCCTCCGCTCAGCCCTCCAGCGCTACCGGGCCTTCTTCGAGCGCCTGCTGACCATCTGACCTTGCAGCTCAATGCCTATGCCATGCGGTGGCGTAGCGCGGCGTCCGGCTCTACCGAGCGGGGCGCCGCGCAGCGTAGTACGGGCTAGGGGGCGATGTTCTGGTTGAGGTGGAACAGGTTGTTGGGGTCGTACTTGCGTTTCACCTCCACCAGCCGGTCGTAGTTGCCCTTGTAGTTGTCAGCGATCCGGGCCTGGTCGTCACCGGCCATGAAGTTGATATAGCCGCCGGACTCCGAATGCGGGGAGACGGCGTCGTAGTAGTTGCGCACCCACTCGACACCCGCATCGTTCTGCGCCGGGTCCGGCCACATACCTGCGATCACTGTCGCGAAGTTGGCCTCCCTGTAGGCAAAGGCCGTCGCATCCGCCGGTACTCGGTGGCAGGCGCCGTCGATCGGGTAGATGTGCACAGTGGAGTTCACTGCCGGTAGACCGGGCGCATCCTGCAGATGAGCCTGGATGGCGTCGTCTGTGAGTTCAGTGACGAAGTTGGCCTTCCAGTAGTGCTGCAGACCCGGCGGTACCAGCGCATCGAACGCACTGTTCAGCGCTGGATAGGGCATCGGCCCGACATGCTCCGCCACGACAGGGGCGAACTGGCGGAACTTGTCGACCTCCTGCTCGCCTTGAGCAGGATCGCCTGCCCAGCAAGCCACTATCAGCGTGAAAGCCTCACCATGGCGGTCCTCCGGGATGAAGGGCAGCGGCGGCGCCAACTGGAACGCGGGGAAGCCGCCCAGTTGCTCCGGAGCGTCCTTGATGAGATCCCTGAACCCTGCGAGCACAGCTGCTCCGTCGGACATCTCGAACAGCATCGGACCGCCGTAGATGGTGTCCACCTGCGCCAGCCGGAACTCCAGCGCAGTCACGACGCCGAAGTTGCCGCCACCACCTCGCAGCGCCCAGAAGAGGTCCTCGTGCTCCTTCTCACTGGCCGTCAGGAACCGGCCGTCCGCAGTGACCACGTCGGCGGAGATCAGGTTGTCGCAGGACAACCCGAGACCGCGAGCCAGGTACCCGATCCCGCCGCCGAGCGTCAGTCCGCCGACACCGGTGGTCGAGATGATGCCGCCGGTGGTGGCCAGCCCGAAGGCGTGGGTCGCCGCGTTGAAGTCGCCCCACGTCGCGCCGCCGCCGGCGCGCGCAGTACGGGTGACCGGGTCGACCCGGACATTGCGCATCGGGCTCAGGTCGGCCACTACGCCGTCGTCGACCGTACCGAAGCCAGGCACGCTGTGTGAGCCGCCGCGGATGGCCAGGTCCAGGCCGTTGGTCGAGGCGAAGCTGACGGCCGCCATCACGTCGCCCGCGTTCTCGCACCGCACGATCACCCGCGGGCGCTTGTCGATCATCCAGTTGTGGACCTTGCGCGCCTCGTCGTACCCCTCGTCCGCGTCGGTGATGACGGGACCTCTGGTGCGCTCCTTCAAGTCTTCGATCGTGTACTCGCCCATGACTCCTCCACGGTCCTGCGGGCTTTCCCACGTTTACGACCGGCGCGCGTCACGGCAGCGCCGACCAGACCGGCGAGCCACCTGCGAACGCAGTGCGAGAAGTTCCACCCCAGAGAGCAGCTGGTCCACGGACGGCCGCCAGACCTCCCCCTGACAAACCCCGTTCCCCCCGACCCTCCGCCTCGCCCCGCGCTGAGTCAACCCCTGCCGATATCAAAAGCCCTGCGGCGGCTCCGACCAGCGGCCGACAGCGGGACGTACGGTCTGGGAAATGATGGCGTCGTGCTGGTCCTCCGCCACGACCTCGCCTTACGCTCTCTCGGCGAAGAGTTGCTGGGCGGCGGTGCGCACTCCATCGCCGGCGAGGGCCTCGTCCGGGCGGTTGCCATAGGCGAGGAGTTCGCCACCCCAGCGCATACCGAGGTACTCGGCGGTGAGGCGGAGTGTGCCCAGCAAGGGGTCGACCTGACTCGGGTCGTCCGCGGTGTGCGCCGTGACCGCCCACAGCGTCTTGCCACGCATCCGCTCGCGGAAATCCACCCCAGGAACCCGCAGCCACGCCGTCCAGTAATCCAGGTAGAGCTTCACGCTCGTGGAGACCGTGTACCAGTACAGCGGACTCGCGATCACCAGGTCCGTGGCCGCCAGCGTCGCATCCAGCAGTTCGCGCTCGTTCCCGGTCGGCTCGGGATAGGCGCCGGCGCCCTCGTGCCGCAGATCGTGGAACGGCGCCAGCGGCAGCTCCGCCAACCGCACCCACTTCTGCTTGACCTCAGCCGCCAACCCGTCCGCCGCGAGCCGCGCCAGCGCCTCGGTGTTCCCACCCGGCCGAGCACTCCCCAGCAGGAACAGAAAACTCTCCGTCATCGTCAACTCCATGCTTGTGCAATTATTGCATGAGCCTACAACCTGCGAGCGCTTCACGTCGAGCACCTTGGGTGAGGGCTGCACTATGGGGACCATGAAGCTGCCGTGGCTGGGGTACGTCGCTGTGGTTCTGTGCGCCGCCGTCGGCTGCTCGTCGACGCCGACAGCCGACCCGACGCCCACCGCGCCGCCCAGCAACCCCACGCCGAGCACACCAAGCACACCCACCCCCAATCCGAGCAGCAGCACGCCGTCCACTCCCCCGGACCCCGTCTCACTCCAGGCGCTGATGGCGAAGAAGTACGACGGCCGGGACCTCCGCCTCGGCCGGGTCATCACCCGTACCGACGCCTACACCCGGTACTTCGTCACGTACGCCAGCGGCAAGCTCCGAATCTCCGGCATCCTCAACGTGCCGACCACCCCCGGCCGCCACCCCGCACTGGTCCTCAACCACGGCTACATCGACCCCGCCGTCTACACCAACGGCCGCGGCCTGATGCGCGAGCAGGACTACCTGGCGCGCCGCGGGTACGTAGTACTGCATACCGACTACCGCAACCACGCGCAGTCGTCCAAGGACCCGCAGTCCGAGGTCAACCTCCGCATCGGCTACACCGAGGACGTCATCAACGCAGTACTCGCCCTGAAGGCTTCCCCGTACGTCGATGCGCAACGGGTCGGCCTCTTCGGCCGATCGATGGGCGGCGGCGTCACGTACAACGTGCTGGTCGCGCAACCCGGCCTGGTCAAGGCCGCCGTCGTGTACGCCGCGGTCAGCTCCAACGCCGTCGAGAACTTCGACCGCTGGACTCGCCCGGAGGCCGCGACCGCTGCCGAGATCATCCGTGCCCACGGGGATCCCGCGAAGAACCCGACCTTCTGGCGCAACCTGTCGGCTGTCAACTTCTTCGACCGCATCACCGAACCACTCCTGATCCAGCAAGGCCTCGCTGACTCCACCTGCCTACCGGTCTGGGCGCAGCAAACCCTTGCCGCGTTGAAGAAAGCCGGCAAGGAGGCCAGCATCTACACCTACCCCGGCGAGGAACACGCCTTCGCCGCAGCATGGCCGACCTCGATGGCAAGGTCCGTCGCCTTCCTCAAACAACAAGGGGTGTAGCCCGTGACCCGAGTACTAGGCGTCGACGCCTGCAAAGCAGGCTGGGTCGGCGTACTACGTACCAACGGCAAGGTCACCGCCTTCGTCGCCCCCACCATCGACCAACTCGTCCAGCAGGCAGAGCAGCCACTTGATGTCATCGGGATCGACATCCCGATCGGTCTGCCGGATACCGCACCACGCAAGGCGGATCTGCTCGCACGCGCCGCGATCGGCCGACTCTCCTCCTCCGTCTTCACTACGCCGGTCCGAGCCGCCCTCCAAGCTCCGACCCACGCCGAAGCGGTCCTGATCAACCGCGAACTCACCGGCCAAGGACTGTCGATCCAGGCGTACGGACTGCGCGCCAAACTGTTCGAGGTCGACGAATGGATCGACCGAGCCACCACCCGAGTCGTCGAGGTACACCCCGAGGTGAGTTTCGCTTACCTCGCCGGCGCACCCCTGACCGTCCGCAAGTCCACCTGGTCCGGTTCCGAACACCGCCGCGCCCTCCTCGCCGCCGCCGGCATCATCCTCACCGGCGACCTCGGCCTAGCCGGCCACGCAGTAGGCGTAGACGACGTACTAGACGCAGGCGCCGCCGCCTGGTCCGCCCTCCGAGTAGCCGAGGGCGAAGCCATCTCCCTCCCCGACCCGCCCGAAACCTTCGCCGACGGCCGGCCCGCAGCTATCTGGGTCTAGCGGAGACCGTCGACCTCTGGCATGTGGAGCTCGGCCCACTCGCGCAGAGCCGCGAGTGGCTCGTCGAGGCTCTGGCCGAGTGGAGTGAGCGAGTAGTGGACGGCCGGCGGGACGGTCGCCTCGACGCGGCGTACGACGAGCCGGTCTTCTTCGAGTCCGCGCAGGGTCTGCGTGAGCATCTTCGCGGAGATGCCAGGCGTACGCCGCTTGAGGTCGGCATAGCGCAACTCGCCGGACTCGGCCAGAGTCTTGACGATCATCGCGACCCACTTGGTACCGACGCGGTCGAGCAACCGCCGGGTGGGGCACGCCGGGTCGAACAGGTCGCCGCGAGCAGTGGTCACCCCGGGGTGACCAGGTGTCCCGAAAGTGCCGTCTTCCATGCCGTCTCCGCGGTTTCTATCGTTGACCAGGTAACTCATGGTAACCAAGGAGGCATTGGTGATCGACACCGGCACTGGTCCTGCGGTCGTTTTGCTGCACGGCTTTCCGCACACCTTTCGGCTCTGGGACCTGGTCGTCCCCCAGCTGTCGAAGACCCATCGAGTGCTGGCACCCGACCTCGTGGCGGGTGGATCGGCGCTGGAGTTGGCGGACCGCGTCAAGGAATTGCTCGACCAGCTGGGAATCGGGCGCGCGGCCGTGGTCGGAATCGACGCAGGTGTTCAGGCGGCGGTGGGTTTCGCGTTCGGGTATCCGGATCGCGTTGATCGGCTCGCGGTGATGGAGGCGGTCCTGCCAGGGGTTCCTGGTGCGGAGGGGTTCGGTCCGCCCTGGTGGTTCGGGTTCCACCAGGTTCCGGAGCTGGCTGAGCGGGTGCTGGTCGGTCATGAGCGAGAGTACGTCGAATGCTTCCTGCGGGCCGGCACCTTTGACGGAGCGGGGGTCGGTCGGGAGCTCACTGACGCGTTCACCTCGGCGTACAGCGGACGCTCGGCTTTGGCTGCTGCCTTCGAGCATTACCGCGCGATGCCGCGGACGGCAGTCGAGTACAAGCAACTGCTCGGGACCGGGCGTCACCTGGAGATGCCGGTGCTCGCGATCGGCGCCCACCCGGTTGGCTCGGCCCTGGCCGGTCAGCTCGCCACGTTCGTCGACGACCTCACCACCGTCCAGCTGGACGGCTGCGGACACCTGATTCCACTCGAAGCGCCGGATCGTCTGCTGGCCGCCCTCCTGAGCTGGCTGAACCCCAAGTGCTAGGCCGGCTTAGTTGCGGCGACGGCGTACATGGTGAGGGACATGTGGAAGGCGCCTCGGTCCGCCGCCTCCTCGATCCCGCGATGGAAGGCCTCCGCCTCGTCCGCGGTGATCGCGCCGGCGGCAGCGGACGTCTTGCCCATCATGGCCAGGAACCCTTGTTTAGCGCCGCTTTGGGGCTCGATCCAGGTCGCCGCGGTCTCGCCAGCGACCGCCAGCCCCGCATCGGCGAGCAGTCCGCGGAGCGTGCGACCGGAGCACGGATTGGCGGATTCGGTATGAAAGAAGTCGACCATCCGGCCGAGCACGTCAGGGTCCGCGGGGTGCACGATGGCGGTGGCCCAGTCGGTGTCGATCAGGCAGATCCGCCCGCCGGGGCGTAGTACGCGCGCCATCTCACCGACCGCAAGCGGGGCGTCGTCGACGTGCTGCAGAACGCGTTCGCACCGAACCACGTCGAACGACTCGTCATCGAAGGGCAGCGCCGACGCGATGCCATCGACCATCGAGAGCCCGGGATGGCGTTCCTGCGCGATCGTACGAAGGCCACCATTCGGCTCCACGCCGACCGCGCGGCCGCCCGGCCCGACCCGCTTGAGGAACTCGGCAACGTCCTCACCTGTCCCCGATCCAACATCCAGCGCCGCCTCACCAACCGCCGGCGCCAACGCGTCGAGAGCCCAAGCCTTCAAGGTCTGTACCGACGGCATGGCGGCCATCAGATCGAGAACCATCGCCAGCCGCGTGCCGTCCTCGCGATCGGCGTCCCGCAACTTGAACCCGACGCGGGACTCGTCCAGCTCCTGCTCGCTCATCTCACTCCCCCTGTAGTGGATGATCAAGCCTAGCGCTGGACGAGTCCAACCCGTTTGCCCTTCAGGGCAACGCGGGCAGGTCCCACTCGTCGTTGCGCAGCCGTAGGATCGCCCACCCCACCGCGGCGAACCCGACTGCCTGCAGCCCCCACCCGACCAGGTCGAGCGCATGGTTCGGAATGATGACCGCGGCAACGAAGTGGATCGGCTGCGACACGATCACCGCGACGGCTGCCCATCGCGCCACCACCTGCGACCGCCACAGCGCGATACCGAGCAGGATGGTGCCGAGCACGTGCCCCAGTACGAAGACCACACCCGCGATCGAGCTCGTCGGATGAACCGCCTCGGCGATCCGGGTGACCGTGGCGCCGTCGACTCCAGCGTGGGCGCCCGACCAGAGGAGCTGGTCCTCGCCCGCGAGCCAGCCGAGCGCGAGATAGCCGGGGATCAGCAGCGCGAGCGCCACTAGAGTCAGCTTGGGCGCCCGCCGCCGCGTCAGCTTGCCCGCGGCGAACGCGGCCGGCACTAGCGTCAGTACGGCGAGGAACCCGAACCACAGCACCGCTGATCCCCGCCCCTGCTCCGCATTGACCTTCGCTGCCATCGCCTGGGTGTCGTCGGTCGTGTAGTAGGGCAGCACGAACCGCAGTAGTGCGACTGCGGCCGGCCCGAGCGGCAGTACGATCGCTGCCGCCAACCGGCTGATACCGCGGGTGTCTGCCACCGTCGTAGTACGGGCTGCTGTGGTAGTCATCGCACGCCCGCCAGTTCCTTGGAGGGCACCAGCAGGAGCGCGATACCGACCACTGTCAGTACTGCGAGCAGCCCGGCAACAGCTACAGCCGCCCCAGGTACCCCGTCAGCGAAGAACGCCGGTACTGCGCTGAGCGCCGACAGCACCCGCAGAACGATCAGCGGCACGACAGCCCGCCGAGCCCCGCGCCAGGCGAACACCACCAGCACCAGACTCGCCAGCCCCAGCGCAGACCCGATCAACGCGATCGACATCGGCGGGTGCTCCCCATCCGTCAGCAACGGCCCCGCCAGATCCCCCACCGACAGCAGCCCGAGCAGTACCAGCCCAGTCCGAAACATCCGAGACATCTCCAACCTCCCCTGTATGCCGACCCCGGTGGGCCGCTCCCCACCACAGTCGCGCTGGGGCCAGTCCCGACGCCCGGGCCCGCATTCACCAGCCCACAGGAGATCGCCCGACCACCCCAGGACCCCATTCCCGAGACACCGGGACACCCGAACGCGCACACTGATCCCCATGAGGGGAGCCAGCAAGCCCACCAGCCAACCGCCTGGCCCCGCCACGCCGTTGGTCCATGCCGGCACGACTCGGTGGCTCGCCCTCATCCTGGGTGGCTTCGGCGTCAGCGAAGTACTGGCGGGCGTAGTGCTGGCGCTAGTGGTCGGCTGGTCGTTCGATACCGCGCTGGACAGCTTCCTCGTGACGAACGGCCTGATGGGACTCACATTCGCCACCTGTGGCGCCGTGATCGCCTGGCATCGCCCGACCAACCCCATCGGCTGGCTCTTCATAGCCGACGGCATCGGTCACGCGACCACCGCCGTCGGCGCACCTCTGTCCCAGCTCCTGCACGACAACGCGACCCCGATCGAAGTACAGCGGGTGATCGCGACCATCATCTCCTGGTCCTGGCCATGGTCGATCGCCCTCTTCCTGCCCCTGGCGCTACTCCTCTTCCCCAACGGTCACCTTCTCTCACCTCGCTGGCGATCAGTTGCCCTCGGCATCGTCGTCACGGCACCGTTCTTCGCCGTCGAGATGGGCACCGGCCCCGGCGCCCTCTTCGAAGGCGGCCCCAGCAGCTACCTCCAACTCCCCTCGTACGACGCCCTGCAACCACTCTGGACGGCCACCGAGATCCGTGGCCTGATCGCATACGCCCTAGCGATCGCCAGCCTCCTCATCCGCTACCGCCGCGCCGACGAAACCGGCCGCCGCCAGCTCCTCTGGTTGCTCCTGGCAACCGTACTGATGATCCTCGTGATGGCCCCCTGGGCACTGATCACCGGTACGCCGATCTTCGTGCTTCTCGCGATCCCCCTCATCCCGGTCGCCGTCGCCGTCGCGATCGTGCGCCACCAGCTGCTGGACATCCGCCTAGTCGTATCCCGCGCCCTCACCTGGGCACTCCTCTCGATCCTCGCCGTTGGCGCCTACGCCGCCCTGGTCGCGATCACGGACAACTTCATCTCCACCCGCTTCGGCCGCTCGGCGATCGTCACCGTCCTGATCGCCCTCCTGATCGCCCCCGTCCTCCCCCGCCTGCAACGCCTCGTCGACCGCGCCATGTACGGCGACCGCCGCGACCCGGCCCGCGTCGCCTCGCTGGTCGGCGAGGAGCTGTCGTCAGGCGTAGCCGGCGGGATGCCCGGCGTCGTCGAGGCCGTCCGGTCCGCCCTGCGCCTCCCGTACGTCGCAGTCTCCGCCGACGGCTCCCTCCTGGCGTCCGCCGGAGTCGCGGGAACCGTAGTACCAGTGGAGCTCTCCTACGGCGGTACTACGGTCGGCTCGCTCCTGGTCGGCCTCCGCTCAGGCGAATCCGGCCTATCGCAAACCGACCGCAACGTACTCACCCTGGTCGCCGTACCGCTCGCAGTCGCCGTCCATGCAACTCGCCTGTCCGCAGAACTCCAAACCTCTCGGGAGCGCCTCGTCGCCGCCCGCGAGGAGGAACGCCGACGACTCAGACGAGACCTGCATGACGGACTCGGCCCCACTCTGACCGGCGTAGCCTTCACCGCAGACGCAGCCGCCAACCTCGTGTCCGTCGACGCGGAGCGAGCGTCAGAACTATTGAGTACATTGCGAACCGATACCCGAGCCGCGATCGCCGACGTACGCCGCTTGGTCGACGACCTTCGCCCGCCCGCACTGGACGAACTCGGATTGGTAGGAGCCTTGCAACAACGAGCAGACGCGCTGTCCTGGCGCGCAGACGGCGCATCGGTCTCAGTACAGGTAGCGGCCGACGGCCTGCCCCCATTGCCGGCCGCGCTGGAGGTAGCGGCGTACCGCATCGCCACCGAGGCCCTGACCAACGTGGTCCGCCACTCGCGCGCAACTACCGCAGTACTGACCCTGCACTGCGGCTCGTCCCTAGAGGTCCTAGTCACCGACGACGGCCCACCCAACGGCGCCTGGCGCCCTGGCGTCGGCCTGGTCGCCATGCGCGAGCGAGCCGCCGAACTAGGCGGCACCTTCAAAGCCGGCCCCACCCCCACCGGCGGCCAGGTCCACGCCACCTTCCCGATGGAAACGCCATGACCGACGTCCGCGTGGTACTCGCAGACGACCACCCAGTGGTCCGCGCCGGCCTAGCAGCCCTCCTCTCATCCCTCCCCGGCATCGAGGTAGTCGGCGTAGCCGCCACCGGCCGCGAAGCCATCCGCGAAGTAGTAACCACCCACCCCGACGTAGCCGTCCTAGACCTACAAATGCCCGACCTGGACGGCTTCGCCGCCACCCGCGAACTAGCCCGCACCGCCCCCGACGTCGCCGTCCTGGTCCTCACCATGTTCGAAGACGACGACTCAGTCTTCGCCGCCATGCGCGCCGGCGCCCGCGGCTACCTGGTCAAAGGCGCCGAACAGGACGAGATCGCCCGAGCCATCCGCGCAGTAGCGGCAGGCGAAGCCATCTTCGGCCCCGGCGTAGCCCGCCGAGTCCTCTCTTTCTTCTCCACCCCACCCGCCCCCGCCGCAGACCCCTTCCCCGACCTCACCACCCGAGAACGCGAAATCCTGGACCTCCTGGCCGCCGGCCTCTCCAACACCGCCATCGGCACCCGCCTGGGCCTAGCCTCCAAAACAGTCGCCAACAACGTCTCCACCATCTTCACCAAACTCTCAGTAGCCGACCGAGCCACAGCCATAATCCAAGCCCGCAACGCCGGCCTGGGGAACCCGTAGGACGCCCTACGGTTCATACGCTTGATACCTAGCTCTGCCCGATCTCCTATGCCAGACTCCGCACCTTCAACCGTGCCGACAGCGATGACGGATAGGCAAGTGAATGAAGCAGCTAGAAGCGTCTGAGGTCCCCCTGCACAAGGTCTTCTCCAGTGACTTCGACTTCAGCATCCCGAACTATCAACGGCCCTACGCTTGGGGTACCGAGGAGGCCATGCAACTCCTGGACGACCTAGCGCATGCACTGGATCAGAACCGGGACGAACCGTACTTCCTTGGCTCAATCGTCCTCGTCAAGGACCCTGCCACGCCGGCGGCCTCTGTGATCGACGGGCAGCAGCGACTCACCACCCTGACCATCCTGCTGGCAGTCCTTCGCGATCTCTCTTCGGATCCGGCCATCTCCGCCGAGTTCCAGGAAAAGATCGTCGAGCCTGGCCAGAGGCTTCGAAGGCTCGCCGCCAAGCCTCGCCTCACCCTCCGCGAGCGGGACAGGTCCTTCTTCCAGTTCTATATACAGCGCCCAGACGCAATCAGCGAGTTGATACAGCTCAACGTCAACCAAATCGAAACTGATGCGCAGAAGAATATTCGAGACAACGCCCAAGCCGTGCACAAGGAGCTTCAGGCATGGCCCACTGACCGAAGGGACGACCTCGGGAGCCTGATCAGCGATAGAACCTTCCTAGTCGTCGTCAACACGCCGGACCTGGACAGTGCTCACAGGATCTTCAGTGTGATGAACTCTCGCGGGTTGGATCTCACACCCGCCGACATTTTCAAGTCCAGGGTGATCGGCGACATCCCGGACGGCGCGGCGGATGAGTACACAGAAAAATGGAACGAAGCAGAGCAGAAGCTTGGCCGCGACGATTTCGCCGACTTATTCCTGCATATTCGGCTCATTCACACCAAGAGACGATCGGAACAGAATCTGCTACGCGAGTTCCCCGACCAGGTCCTGAACGAGTATCTGCCCGAACGGGCGAAGGAGTTCGTCGACGACATCGTCGTCCCTTATGCGACCGCCTACGAACAGATGACCAATACCAGGTACACGGCAGATCACGGGCAAGAGGTCGTGAACGGCTGGTTCAAACGACTTTCACAACTAGACACTAGCGACTGGCAGGCGCCTGCTCTGTGGGCAGTTCGCAAGCATGGAGATGACCCAGACTGGCTGGACGCCTTCCTCCGGAAGCTCGAGCGCTTGGCGGCCAGCATGTTCATTCGGCGCGTCTACGTGACACCACGACTAGCCCGCTACATCGAGCTGCTGCGGCAACTGGACAGCGGAGACGGCTTGAAGGCGGCCGCCTTCAAGCTGACTGACGAGGAAGCCGAGGAGACGCTATCTCGGCTGAAGGGCGATCTGTACCTAGTTACGAAGATCCGCAAGTACGTGCTTCTGCGTCTTGACGAGGCGCTCGCGGGTGGGGCCGGCGTTACCTACGATCATCCGATCATCACCGTCGAGCACGTGCTGCCGCAGTCGCCCGCGGCCGCGAGCGAGTGGCGCAAGGCCTTCACCGATACCCAGCGCGCCGAGTGGACACACAAGCTGGCGAATCTCCTCCTACTTAATCGGACCAAGAACTCGTACGCACAGAACTACGACTTCGCGGAGAAGAAGGTGAAGTACTTCCACGGCCAGGGCGGGGTTTCCACCTTTGCCCTAACTTCCCAGGTCCTGGCACAGACGACGTGGACCCCGGACCTACTGATCGAAAGGCAGGCCACTCTCCTCGATGTTCTGTCAAACGAGTGGGCCCTCCTGTGACCTCACCTGCAGGAGCACGCATGACGAGACCAGCACCAACTGCCATGCCTGGTCAGCTCTACTGTGAGCCGTTTGAGCTCCGTTCGGCGGGTGTCATTCGTAGCCCCGGGACTCGTGGCTTGCGTGTCCGACCTACCCCGTGATCGCCCGGAGGTAGCGCTCTCCGATGAGTTTGAGGTGATCTACAAGGGCTTGTGGAGCGGTGACTTGGAAGTCGATGCCAAGCATTCCGATGTACACGGCAACGACTTCCAGGCTCTCGGCGCCAGTGATCAGGACGCAGGTGTTGTCGTCGACGGGCTCGACGATTCCGACCGCGGCGTGGATCCGTGACAGCACTTCGTCCGCGGATGCGAAGACGGTGATCCGGGCGTGCACCTTCCAGCCGGTGGACGCGACGTCTCGTAGTACGAAATCCATATAGTCGTCTTCCGGCATCGGCCGGGCCTTGTACTTCCGTCCCGTCGCCATCCGCAGGTCCATCCAGTCGACGCGATAGGTGTGCCACTCGCCGGCCTCGTCGCGCGCGACGAGGTACCAGTACCGCTGCCAACTCACCAGCCTGTATGGCTCCACCAGCAACGGCAATTGCGGCTCCTGCCCCGGTACCACGTAGTCGAACCGCAAGTAGTGCTCATCCCGAATCGCCGCCGCGATCGTCGTCACCACCACCGGGTCGACCTCCGGATCCGGCACGTTGGACCCGGTGTTGTCCGGCCCCTTCGACAGGGTCGTATGAATCGCGTTCACCTGCCGCCGCAGCCGATGCGGCAACACCTGCTCGAGCTTCGCCAACGCCCTGCCGCTGCTCTCCTCCATCCCCGCCACGCCGGCGCCCGTCCGCAACCCGACGGCGACAGCAACCGCTTCCTCGTCATCCAGCAACAACGGCGGCAACTTCGCCCCCACGCCCAACTGGTAGTACCCGGCCGCACCCCGCGTCGCATCCACCGGATACCCGAGCTCCCGCAACCGGTCGATGTCGTTCCGGATGGTCCGCGTGCTCACCCCCAACCGCTCCGCCAGCTCGGACCCAGGCCAGGCCGGCCGCGACTGCATCAGAGCCAGCAGCGACAGCAATCTCGAAGAGGTTTCCCGCATGCTCAAAATAGTAGTTCAATTGGGAAGCTAACGTTCCTATATGGCTTCTACGGTAAAGCCATGAACAACAACGGCAGCACCTCCGCAGACATCCGCTCCTTCCGCGTCGAGATCGCCCAGGCCGACCTGGACGACCTGAACACCCGCCTCGCCAACACCCGCCTCCCTCAGCCGGCCCCCGGCGACGACTGGGAGCTCGGTACTCCGAACAGCTACCTCAGCGAGATGGTCGACCACTGGCAGAACGGGTTCGACTGGCGCGAGCAGGAGGCCCGGATGAACGAGTTCCCGCACTACCTGACCGACATCGACGGCCAGACGGTCCACTTCATCCACGTCCCGTCCGCCGAGCCCGACGCCACCCCGCTGCTGCTGATCCACTCGTACCCCGGTTCCTTCATCGACTTCCTCGACATGATCGGCCCCCTCACCGACCCGGTAGCCCACGGCGGCTCCTCGGAAGACGCCTTCTCCGTCGTCATCCCATCCATCCCGGGCTTCGGATTCAGTACTCCGCTGGTCGACCGCGGCTGGACGATGGCCCGCGTGGCCCGCACCTTCGACACGCTGATGCGCCGCCTCGGCTACTCGTCGTACGGCTCCCACGGCAGCGACGCCGGCGCCATGGTCTCCCGCGAACTAGGCCTCCTGAACCCCGAAGGCTTCCTCGGCCTCCACGTCCTCCAACTCTTCTCGTTCCCTTCGGGCGACCCGAGCGAGTTCGAGAAGTTCACCCCCGAGGACTACGCCGCCCTCGAACACCTCCAGTGGTTCCAGTCCGTCGGCGGCTACAACGCCATCAACTCCACCCGCCCCCAGACCGTTGCCGTAGGCATCTCCGACTCCCCCGTCGGCCAACTAGCCTGGAACGAACTCTTCAACAGCTTCGGCAACGGCACCAGCCTCGTCACCAAGGACCAGATCCTCACCGAGGTCTCCCTCTACTGGTTCACCAACACCAGCGCCGCCGCCGGCCGCTACCACTACGAGGAATCCCACGCCGGCACCGAACCCACCATCAACACCGCCCCCACCGGCGTAGCCGTCTTCGCCGACGACTTCAAAACCATCCGCCCCCTGGCCGACCGCGACAACTCCAACATCGTCCACTGGTCAAACTTCAAAGACGGCGGCCACTACGCCTCCCTGGAACGCCCGGCAGACGTCACCGCCGACCTCCGCACCTTCTTCACGGCGCTCCGCACCAACTAGCCACCCCAAACCGGCCGGCCCTCGCACCTCGCGAAGGGCCGGCCGGTTGGCGTTCCATGAACCCCGACTGCCTACGCCGCGTTGAGCGAGGCGAGGTACGCAAGGTGATGAGAGGTGCCGATGGCGACCGGCTTGCTCTTCAAGCTGTTGCCAGTACCACCGTCGCTCGCCGCACTGACGATCTCTCGATCACCCCAAGAGAACTCAGGTCCGGAGAAACTGTCGGACTCGATCAGATTGCGGCAAACGATACCCAGAGTCTTCGCCTGCGCCTTCGAGTCAGCCATCCGCTCCCGGCCAAGGAGCCAGTGGTCTTGACAGGTGTACTTCACATTCACGTGATGGCTGCGAAAGCTCCTGGTAGCGCCGGGATGCACGACCCCGTAGTCGCCGAAGCGGACGTCCTTTCCTCCACCGTCGACCACAGCGCGCCACAGAACTTCCTCGAACCGCGGTCGTTCCCACAAGGCCGTCTCGTCGAGGATCGATGGGACCGAGCCGCTCAACAGCGTCATGGACCGGAAGGATCCCACCGTCCTCAAGGCGTCGAGCGCAGCTGAGACCGCCTCAGCAATCTGCGGGGTGAAGTACTCGAGATACCCGACATCGATGATCAGGTCGATGTCAGGAGGTGCGAGTTTCAGGGCGTCGACGATGCTCTCAACCTCGCCTGTACCCACCGCTCGCCCAACGCGAAGCGCTCCGCCCGCGCCTAGCTCCGCGCAGAGCCGGCCGATCCAGGTGAGCTGGTTCACGGCGAGATCAAGGCTTGCAACCGGCACGAATG
This sequence comes from Kribbella sp. NPDC051718, assembly GCF_040681515.1. Classification (NCBI taxonomy): domain Bacteria; kingdom Bacillati; phylum Actinomycetota; class Actinomycetes; order Propionibacteriales; family Kribbellaceae; genus Kribbella; species Kribbella sp. NPDC051718. The sequence goes on from NZ_JBFAYZ010000021.1 coordinate 24,686, forward strand.
GGATCTGGTCTTGAAACTGGTCAAGCCACTGAGCTGCACTCAATCGATCAGCGAGACTTCCAAGGCCGCCCAGTTGCTCGCCACCGAACGTAGGGGCGGCGGCTAGCGCCGAGGCATCGACCATGATCAGCCTGCCGAGTGCATGAAACTTCCGGGCGATCCGCTCGATGTTCTCCACCTGCCCATCCAGCGACTTCTTGGGTACCTCGTACTGAAGAAGTGGCTGAACACCGCGATCCTCCTGAACCGCCTCGACCGCCCGAACCTCACCTTCCTTGGCCCGAAGCGCCACCAGCGTGTGAAAGTCGCCAGCCGAGATCATTACAACCTCCGGTCATCCACCGTTCACGCTCAGTCACATCTGACCAGCGTAGATCGCGCCGACGGCCGCCGCAGCCGGCGCTGGCGATTTGACCGGTCGCCGGCCAGGATCCTGTGGATAACTCCACGGTCGGCAGCCTGCCTCCGCCTATTCTGTTGAGACGCTCGCCCTGGAAGGACGACCATGAACGCCGAAACGCCATACCTGCTACCCGACGGCGAGACCGCCTGGGTGATCGAGACCTCCGTCGCGGCAACCCACCTCGGCGACATGCTGAGCCGCTTCCGCACAGGCGAGCAGGAGCCGATGATCTTCGGCGACGCCGGTCAGCCGGAAGGCGTCGTCATCTCATGGGGCGATTGGCGGCGGCTGATGACGCTGGCTGCTGACGAGGAGGGCTTCGATCACATCTATCAGACAGCCCGCGAGCGGCTCGCCGACAAGAACGCAGGACCGTCCATTCCCTTCGAAGACGTCGCTGCCGAACTCGGCATCGACCTCGACGAGGATGCGGACCAGGCGGATAAGCCGAAGCCTTGAGCACGCAGTACCGGCTCATCATCCGGCCCGAGCTCAGACAGCACCTTCACGCCCTGCAGCAGGCCGCAAGGAGCCAGCCGGGCGGTCTGCGCGATCGTGAGTTCCGCGCCGTCATCGACGGTCTCAAAGCCCTGGCCGACGGACGCGAAGAAGACTTCAACGGACGCCGGCTCGGCTACTCACCTCAACACCACGACCTCCGCGACTGCGCGGAACTCAAGGTGCCAGTCATTTCCGAGTCCCGTGGCGATCGCGAGTTGGGCCCGTCCCACCGCCTGATCTACCGCGAATTCGAAGCCGAGGACGGGGGTCTCCCCTACCGTGAAGCAGTTTGCTTCGCGCCACGGCGAGACGACCGCCCTTTCACCACCGCCGCAGCGATCCTCAACCGAAAGCTCGGCGTCCGAGTCCAGGAGTTCAGTTCCATCCCTGACCGCCACCCGACATCAGGCCCCCACTCCCAACAAGGCCCGGCATCTCCTGTCCGCCAACCCCTCCCGCCGGACCTCCGCAAAGCCTTGGCGGCAGCCTCCGACGTCGCTCCTGCCCGAGGCGCCGCGACAGCGCAACCCTCAACGCCGGCCCCACCGACCATTCACCGCCGCGACGGCCCGCCCACTCGCGAGCGCTAGCGGGAGCTCGCGGAATTCAGGCTCACGCCTTCTCCGGCGCCGCACCGTGGAACTCAGCGGCGGGAAATCGCTCTGCCGAGTTCTCGAGTTTCTTCATGGCGGCCTCCGCCAGGTCTATGCCCAGGACGTCGGCCAAGCGGACGAGATAAGCGAGAACGTCGGCCATTTCCTCGCCGACTCGTCGCCGCAGGGGGTCAGTACCGGCGAGCTGTACGGCCGCATCCGCCGGCAGCCATTGGAACAGCTCGGCAAGCTCACCTACCTCGCCGACCAAGGCCAGGATCAGTGACTTCGGGTCGTGGAACTTCGCCCAGTCGCGTTCGTCGGTGAAGGCGCGCATCCGGTCTCGCAGCTCAATCAAATCTGACACGCCGCGAGCATGACACGCCTCCCGCCGCGTACGCCCACTGGATAGAGTCGGTGGCGCGGCCCGACAGGCTTCCGCCGAACGTCAGCGTTCACAGGACAGGCCTCCACCCGCACGACATCGCTTCGTGCTGCCTGGAGACCTTCACCCGTGACGCTGTTTCGCCACTCTGCCGTCGGCATCGCCGACCTGACGATCGACGGAACCCTGGCCGCGAGGATCGCCGAGCAGATGCAGTACCACACCGGCCGGCGCGCCGCCCCGGCAGAACTCCGATCCTGGGAACGCAGTCTCCCCGTCCTCGCGCAAGACCTCATCGACGCAGGGCTGGGCAACGTAGAGGTCCTGATCGAGCACCACCTCCCACTGACCTCGAAGCGAGCCGACGTCGTACTCGCGGGACGCCACCCGACGACCGGCAATTCGTCGTACGTGGTCATCGAGCTGAAGCAGTGGAGCAAAGCCGCCGCGTGGCAGGACGACCGCGAGCTGGTCCTCATCGAGGGCTACCCCAACTCGCCGCGCCTCCACCCTGTCGCACAGGTACGCGGGTACTGCGACTACCTCGCCGACTTCACCAGATCCCTCGACGGTCAGACCGACGCCGTCGCCGGCGCGGCCTATCTGCACAACGCGACCACCGAGTCGGCAGTACACGACCTGTACGAGTACCCACAGGACCAACACGGTCGCCTCTTCATCGGAGCGCGCCGCTCCGAGTTCACCGACTTCCTCCGCGACCGGCTCGATCCCTCGGTCCCCGGCAGCCCGTACGCCGACCAACTGATCGGCTCAGCCGTCGCTCCGTCGAAGCAGCTGCTCGCGGTCGCCGCCGACGAGGTACAGCGGCGCGAGCAGTTCGTCCTCCTGGCAGAGCAGAAGCTGGCTCACTCGATGGTTCTCCACGAGGTCGAACGCATCCGGCGAGCGGACCAGAAGTCGATCATCATCGTCACCGGCGGACCCGGCAGCGGTAAAAGCGTGATTGCGCTGTCCCTCTTCGGCGAACTCTCCCGCCGCGGCCGAACCGTCCTGCACGCGACCGGCTCCCGTTCGTTCACCCAGACCCTTCGCAAGGTCGCCGGCGCGCGACAGCCCCGTGTGCAAAGGATGTTCAAGTACTTCAACCAGTTCATGGATGCCGAAGCCAACGAACTCGACGTCCTCATCCTCGACGAGGCCCACCGCATCCGCGAGACCTCGGTGGACAGATACACGCCAGCCCAGTTCCGCACCGGACGCCCCCAGATCGAGGAACTCGTGGCGGCCGCCCGCGTCCCCGTCTTCTTCCTAGACGAGAACCAGGTCGTAAAACCTGGCGAGCTCGGCACAGTCGCAGACATCCAGCGGTACGCCGCTTCGGTCGGCCTTCCACCTCCGATCCACATCAGCCTCGATGGCCAGTTCCGCTGTGGAGGAAGCGAGGAGTACGTCCAATGGGTCATGCGCCTCCTTGAACTCAGCGACGGCGGCCCGATCCCATGGACGGGCGACCCGTCATTCGAAGTACAGGTCGCTGACACTCCAGAAGCCCTGGAGGCCACCCTCAAAGCCAAGGCAGCCGAGGGCTACGGCGCCCGCATAGCAGCCGGCTACTGCTGGCCGTGGAGCGACCCAAGACCCGACAAAACCCTGGTCTCCGACGTCCAGATCGGCGACTGGTCACGCCCCTGGAACGTTAAGGGCGACCGCAAGATAGGCGAAGCTCCGCCAGCCGCCCTCTGGGCCTCCGAACCGAACGGCTTCGACCAGGTCGGCTGCGTCTACACGGCCCAAGGCTTCGAGTACGACTGGAGCGGCGTCATCCTCGGCCCCGACCTCGTCTGGCGCAACGGCCGCTTCACCACGATCCGCGATGCCAACAAGGACCCCGCCTTCCGCAACCGCAAAACCACCGACGACCCCACCTTCGACCGCCTGGTCCGCAACACCTACAAGGTCCTCCTCACCCGAGGAATGGTCGGCACCATCCTCTACTCCCCCGACCCAGAAACCCGAGACGCCCTCCACCAACTAGCAACCGGCGCTCTCCACTCCGCCTGACCCGCACCAAGAAGCAGCGGCCCGACAGGCTTCCACTCACGGACATGCCTCCACCCGCAGCGATCTTTCGCTGAAGGGGCATGTCCAATGTCTGGCTGGATCATCAACGTCGAAGGCACGCGACCCCACAACTGGGAAATCGCCAAAGAACACTCCGTCTGGGCGACTACTAGGAACCACTCCATCGCCGCCGGCGATGACGTGTTCTTCTGGAAGACCGGAGGCGGAGGCCTCATCGCTCACGCGATCGCCGCAGAGAATGCGAGGCCCGTCACGGAACCAGAAGGAGTCCCGTGGCCCGATCACGCCGACCGGCACTACGTCAGCCGCTTCGACCTCGAGCGGATCTCCGAACCCCCCGACATCACTTACCCAGACGTGGTCAGAGATGCAGGCGGTCGCTGAGTTCACCGGTCTGGCCAACCGCGGCGTCACTCGCCTCGACAATCCCGAAGGCATCGACCGCCTACGCAACCTCATCCTCGGGAGCAGCAACTCCCAGATCCCGCATGCCTTGGCAACCCAGGTCGAGGCCGAGCGCGAAGCTCTTGCTTCTGACATTGACGCACGCCGTTTCATGCAACGCTCAATCGCCGTACGCCGCGGACAACGCCAGTTCCGCGCCGAGCTGGTCAGGCTCTACAACGGCCGCTGCTGCATCAGCGGCTGCGACGCCGAGCCGGCGCTGGAGGCCGCGCACATCACCCCCTACAAGGGCGATCACACCAACACCCCACAAAACGGCCTCCTCCTCCGCGCCGACCTACACACCCTCTTCGACCTCTTCGAACTAACCGTCGACGCCTCGTCTCACCGCATCCGACTCTCCAACACCCTCAAGAACACCATGTACCGCGAGTTCGACCAGGTCCGAATCACCCCGCCGAACAAACGAACCGCCGCACCCGCCCCCGACGCCCTCAAATCCCACAACGCCGACTTCGACCGAGCCAACGGATCCACCCACTAGAGCTCGCCCGCTTGACCGGACAGCCCCACAAACCCGACCACTCAACGTGACAGATACTTGCCTCGACCCACGTTGTTGCTGCCGGAGGCCCGCATGCCCGATCGTCCGTACGTCGTACTCTCAGCCGCCGCCTCTGTCGACGGCTACGACGCCATGGACCAACGGCTCCTCCTCTCCAAGACGAGGACTTCGACCGAGTAGACGAGGTACGAGCCAGAGTCGACGCAATCCTCGTCGGGGCAAACACCATCCGCCAGGACACCCCCCCCCCCCCCGCCTCCTGGTCCGCTCCCAGGACCGCCGCGACCGCCGCCGGCCTCCCCTTCTCCCCCACCGCCAACTTCTTCACCGAAGGCGCCGTCCACAAACTCGTCTACACCCCCGCCCCCGACAAGACTTCAGTCTCCCTCGGTGAAGCGGCCACCGTCATCGAAGCCACCGACCTTCAGTCCGTACTACGGGACCTCACTGCCCGAGGCAGCCAACGCCTCATGGTCGAAGGCGGCACCACCCTCCACACCCAATTCCTAACCCCCGCCCTGGCCGACGAACTACACCTAGTCATCCCCCCCTTCGTAGGCGACCCCACCGCAGCCCGCCTCGTAGCCCCCGGCACCTACCCGCAAAGCTCAGCCCACCGCATGAACCTCACCGAGGTCCGCCAAATCGGTGACGTAGTTTCGTTGCGCTACCTCCTGGAAGTGGCTTTGGAGGTCTCCACCAGCACCGTTTGCAGGTCAGTGCTGACACCACCCGGACCAGGAGGGCACCCTAGTGTTGGTGGGAGTTGACACCACCCTGGCGGGCGCGCAAGCGGAGCTCGTAGAGCAGGCCAAGTGGCGGGAGCACCCCAATAGGGACACCCCCGAGCACGTCCGCGATCAGGCCGAACTGTGGGCGGGACAGGCACGCACCGAACTGGAGTGGGCGAAGAGCCGGAGCAAGTGACTGTCTGAGGGCGCCTACACCACGGCCGATGATCCGGGTTCGTGGCGAACGGTCCCCGATCACCTCAAGATGCGCGCCTAATCAACCTTGACTAGACGTTTCTTCCTCATGTACTTTGGCCAAGTAGTCAAACTGGACTAGCCTCAGCCGATCCGTTCGCAACACGGGAGAAGGAATCGAACCCATGGGAAAGCTCGCGATCGAGACGAGAGGGTTGAGCGGAGGTGGGCGCATGTCGGCGACGAAGCTCCTGGTACTCGGTATCGTGCACCTCTCCGGCGGCGCGCATGGCTACCAGGTGCGGTCCGAACTGCAGAGCTGGGGTGCGGAGAGTTGGGCCAAGATCAAGCCCGGCTCGATTTATCACGCGCTGAAGAAGGCGGCGGCTGATGGCCTCCTTACCGAACACGCCGAGCCGGGCAACTCCGGGCCGGAGCGCGTTCTGTACCGCGCGACAGCTCGGGGACGTGACGAGATGGTCGAACTGGTCCGCGACGGTCTGCGGCGCACCCACGACCCGGACATGCTCAACGCGTCCATCGCCATGTTGCCCATGCTGACCAGGACAGATGCCATCGCGCAGGTTAACGAGCGGGTCGCGCGACTGGAAGCGGAGCTCGTAGTGCAGGCCGAGTGGCGGGAGCACCCCAATCGGGACACCCCCGAGCACGTCCGCGATCAGGCCGAACTGTGGGCGGGACAGGCACGCACCGAACTGGAGTGGGCGAAGAGCCTGAGCAAACGACTGTCTGAGGGCGCCTACACCATGGCCGATGATCCGGATTCGTGGCGAACGATCCCCGATCACCTCAAGATGCGCGCCTAATCAACTTGACCAGACGTTTCGTCCTTGTCTGCTCTGGCCAAGTAGTCAAACTTGACTAGCTCACCAATCTGTTCGCAACGCCGAGAGAAGGAATCGAACCCATGGGAAAGCTCGCGATCGAGACGAGAGGGTTGAAGAAAAGCTTCGGCAAGACCCACGCGGTCGCCGGTGTGGACCTGGCCGTGAGCGCCGGGGGCGTGTACGGCGTGCTCGGTCCGAACGGGGCGGGCAAGACCACCACGATCCGCATGCTGGCCACGCTCCTGCGCCCCGATGCCGGAGAGGCGCAAGTGCTCGGTTACGACGTCGTGCGTGACGCCCGGGCGGTGCAGAGCAGGGTGGGCCTCACCGGGCAGTTCGCGTCGGTCGACGAGGACCTCACCGGGGTGGAGAACCTGTTGCTGCTCGCCAGGTTGCTCGGCTACTCACGCCGCCGAGGCAGGGAGCGGGCGGCCGACCTGCTCGACGCGTTCGGTCTTGCCGAGGCGGCCGACCGACAGGTGAAGAAGTACTCCGGCGGGATGCGCAGGCGCATCGACATCGCGGCGAGCCTGGTCGTCACCCCCGAACTGATCTTCCTCGACGAGCCCACGACCGGGCTCGACCCGCGCAGCAGGAACCAGGTCTGGGAGATCGTCAGGGGCATGGTCGCCGAGGGCGCCACCGTGTTGCTGACCACGCAGTACCTCGACGAGGCCGACCAGCTGGCCGACCGGATCGCGGTGATCGACCACGGGAAGGTGATCGCCGAGGGCTCGAGTGGCGAGCTCAAGGCATCGGTCGGTGCCGGCTCGCTGCACGTACGGCTACGTGCGCCCGAGCAGCGGGCCGAGGCCGAACGGGTCCTCGCCGGCGTCCTCGAGGTGCCGGCCGAGCCGTCCGCCGACCCGGCCGCGCTGTCCGCGCGGATCTCCGACCCCGAGCGGGTCGCCCGCGCCCTGGCCGAGCTGTCCCGCAGCGGCATCGACGTCACCGAGTTCGCGCTCGGTCAGCCGAGCCTGGACGAGGTGTTCCTCACCCTGACCGGACACGCCGCCGAGGAGACACCCGAGGAGGATGCCGCATGAATGCCACGTCCGCGGAGCAGGCGACGGCGCCGGTGACCGAGGACGCGCTGCGCAGCGTGCTGTTGGCCGGTGAGCGGCCGTCTCGCCCCGGCCCGGTGCGCACCTCGTTGACATTCGGCTGGCGCGCTCTGCTGAAGATCAAACACGTCCCGGAGCAGCTCGTCGACGTGACCATGTTCCCGATCATGTTCACACTGATGTTCACCTACCTGTTCGGTGGCGCGCTCGCCGGGTCGACTCAGGAGTACCTGCAGTTCCTGCTGCCGGGCATCCTGGTGCAGGCGAACGTCATGATCACCATGAACACTGGAATTACGCTGACCACCGACATTCAAAAGGGCGTGTTCGACAGGTTCAGGTCGCTCCCGGTGTGGCGACCGACCGTCCCCGCTGGTCGGCGCCCTGCTCGGCGATCTGGTGCGCTACTCGATCGGGTCGGCGATCGTCATCATGCTCGGACTGGTCCTAGGGTTCCGGCCGGAGGGTGGCGCCGTCGGCGTGGTGCTCTCGGTGGTGCTGCTGCTGGTGTTCTCGTTCTGCCTGTCGTGGCTGTGGACGATGCTCAGCCTGATCCTGCGCACGCCGAACTCGGTGGCGGGGGTCAGCATGATGGTGATGTTCTCGCTGACGTTCGTGAGCAACATCTTCGTGGACCCGAAGACGATGCCCGGGTGGATGCAGGCGGTCGTCGAGGTCAACCCGATCACCCACCTGGCGACCGTGGTGCGCGGCCTGATGGACGGCTCGGTGCCCGCCGGGGAAATCGGCTGGGTGCTCGTCTCGTCCGTACTTCTCGTCGCGGTCTTCGGTCCCATCACCATGGTCCTCTACCGCAACAAGAAGTAGATGCCGCTACCGCGAGCACTTGGTCGAAATCAACTCCGACAACCCGGCCCACTCGGCCAAAGCCATCACCGCTACCAGACCCGGACACGACAAGGAGAGCCGAATGAGCACCATCCCCAGGAAAAACTCGGAAACCGTTGCGCACACGCCCGGGCGGGCGAGCAGCATCGGGGTCTGGATTCTGCACGTCGTGCTGGCGGCGATAATCGCCGGCGGCGGAATCTCGAAGCTCGCCGGCGACCCGGTCATGGTGGACATGTTCGCCGACATCGGGGCTGGCCAGTGGCTCCGGTACCTGGTCGGAGCGCTGGAGGTCGCGGGAGGGGTTGGACTTCTGATCCCGGCTCTGGCGGGCCTGGCCAGTCTCGGGTTGGCGGCATTGCTGACCGGTGCTGTCATCACCGATCAGTTCGTGCTCGAGCAGAGCCCTTGGCTGCCGCTCGCCTGTCTCGTCGTGGCGGCCGTGATCGCAAGGGCGCGGTGGTCGCGCACCGAGGCCGTCGTCGGCACGCTGCTCAGGCGCTGAGACAAACCTCTCGAACGGAGATGTGAGATGAACGAGATGGACTTTCGCGTGACATCAAACGATGGCACCACCATCGCCTACGACCGGAAGGGAAGCGGCCCGGCTGTCGTCCTGGTAGGCGGCGCGCTGGACGACGGAGCCGAGAACGCTCCCTTGGTACCTGCTCTCGCCGAGCACTTCACGGTCTACAACTATGCCCGTCGGGGACGCGGCGCGAGCGGCTTCACCGAGCCCTACGCCGTGGAAAGAGAGATCGAGGACCTGGATGCGTTGATCGCGGAGGCGGGTGGCTCGGCTCACCTGTTCGGGGCGTCCTCTGGTGGCGCGCTGGCGCTGGAAGCCGCCGCGGCCGGGCCAGCCATCGACACGATCGCCGTGTGGGAGGTGCCCTACGCGGTCGGGGACGACATACGCCCGCGATTCGAGGAGTACATCGCGGACACCCGACGCGCCTTCGACGCCGGGCGAGACGAGGAGGTTCTCGAACTGTTCATGCGCCTGTCCGGCGCTTCCGACGACAACATCGCGGCCAGGAAAGCGGCAGGCAAGCAGACGTCGCATTGGGCGGATTCGGTCGCCCTCGCGCCCACGCTGGTCCACGACAGCGTCTTCCACAACCGCTACCAATTGCCGACCGATCAACTGGCAACGGTCACCCAACCGGTCCTGGTCACCACCGGAGGACCGATCACGGTCCCCTACATGGCAGGCCTGCCCTCGGACTTCTTCGACCGCGCAGCCGACGAGCTTGCAGACCTACTACCCCACGCTCAACGGGAGACCCTCGACGGGCCGGATCACGTCGTCGACCCACAGACCATCGGCCCACTGTTGCTACGGTTCTTCAGCAGCGAACACTGAGAGGCCCGCGAGGTGGTGCGGGAAGACCGATTAGGCACCGCGCAAGCAGATCTTCGTCGCGCCAGGGACACGGGGCGGACAGGTGGTGCCGAGGTTGATGTCGTCGGCGGCATCACAGGCCTGATCCTGGGCGTGCTCGTCACCAACGTCTTCGTCGCCACGCAAGGCCGGGCCGTCGTACTGACCTGGGCTTCAGTGGGACTCGACCTGGCCTACTCGCGGCTCATCGGCTCCGTCGTCGGTCGTACCCCGCACTCCGGGCCGACTCAGAACCGCCCACCGACCCCTGCGCAGCACATGACCAGGCACCTCGGCAGGGCCAGTGATTCCGGGCTGTGGTCGCATGCGGTCACCGTTCCCGGGCGGTGGCCCGGTGCCGAAAGTCGTGCCCACGGCGTGCTCACGTCAGGAGTGCCACCGATGACGCAGCCGCTTTCCCGGGTCGACCTGTACGCGGCGATCCGACGGGATGCCCGATCTGGGATGTCCAACCGCGCGCTGCAGCGCAAGCACGGCGTCGGCTTCCGAACCGTGACGGCGGCGCTGGAATCTGCATGGCCGAAGGAGAGAAACCAACCGCCCAAGCGCGGCTCACGGCTTGACGCGTACCGAGTGGTGATCGACGACTGGCTGCGCTCGGACCTCGACGCGCCGCGGAAGCAGCGACACACGGCGAAGCGGATCTTCGACCGACTGCTTGACGAACATGACGGGGCCGGGGTGGTGTCGTACTGGATGGTCCGCGAGTACGTCGCCACCCGACGCCGTGAGATTCGCGTCGAGGTCGGAAGGGAACCTGCCAACGCGTTCATCCCACAAGAGCACCTCCCGGGCCGCGAGGCCGAGGTTGACTTCGGCGACGTCGCCATCCGCCTGCGCGGCGAGCTCGTAACCTGCGCGCTGTTCAGCCTTCGGCTCTCCTGCTCGGGCAAGGCCGTGCACAGGGTCAGTGCCTCGGCTGGGCAGGAAGCCTTCTTCGAGGGTCACGTCCACGCCTTCAACGTGCTCGGCGGGGTGCCGACCGGGAAGATCCGCTACTACAACCTCAAGGCCGCCGTCGCGAGCGTGATCGGGTTCTCCCGCCAGCGGGTCGAGGCCGACAGGTGGACCGCCGTCCGTTCCCACTACGGCATCGAAGCCTTCTATTGCCAGCCCGGAATCCAAGGTGCGCACGAGAAGGGCGGCGTCGAGGGGCAGATCGGCTGGTTCCGACGCAACCACCTCGTCCCCATCCCAGAAGTCGACTCCCTCGCCGAGCTCAACGCTATGGTCGACGCCTGGGACGAAGCCGACGATGCCCGGCGGATCGGGTCCCGCGCCCGCACGGTCGGGGAACACTTCGCCACCGAGCAGCCACTCGTCGCGCCCCTTCCGACCGAGCCGTTCGAGACCGGCCGCTGGTTCACCCCGCGCGTGGACCGGTACGCCCAGGTCACGGTCCGGATGAACAAGTACTCCGTGCCCGCGCGCATGGTCGGCCGTCAAGCCCGGGTGCTCCTGAACGCCAGCGACCTGGTCGTGTTCGACGGCAGGACCGAGGTCGCCCGCCACGAACGGCTCATGACCAAGGGCTCGACCCGGGTCGACCTGGACCACTATCTCGAGGTCCTCCTCCGCAAACCGGGCGCGCTACCCGGTGCGAAAGCGCTGGAGCAGGCCAGGGCATCCGGGCGGTTCACGCCCGTTCACGACGCCTGGTGGGCCGCGGCCTGCAAGGCCCACGGTGACGCCGACGGCACCCGTGCCCTCATTGAGGTCCTGATGCTGCACCGGCACCTTCCACACGACCACGTCGTCGCCGGACTCGCGACGGCGCTGCGTGCAGGCGCGCTCACCGCGGACGCTGTCGCGTTGGAAGCGCGCAAGTACAACGACACAGAAGATGGCGGAGCCGACGACACGACAGCGGACCACCAGTCCCTGATGAGCGGCGACAGGGCACGCGGAGAAGGCGAGATCCCTGCCGTGCGATCGCTGACCGAGCGCCGGCTCCGCGCCCACATCCCGGCCGACACTCGGCCGCTGCCGAGCGTGGAGAAGTACGACCAACTGTTGGCCAGCCGACGTGACACCCCGAACGAAGGAGCCGCACCGTGACGACCAAGCGCCGTGGAATGACCGAAGAAGCAGCCGACGCCGCGATCGACCAAGCGTGCCGGATGCTGCCAATGCCCACCATCCGCAACTCCTTCACCGACTACGCCGACCGGGCAGGGCGTGAGCAGATGTCTTACCGCGGGTTCCTCGCCGAACTATTGCTTGCCGAGTGCGACGATCGCGCCCGACGCCGGTCCGAACGCCGGATCAAGGCCGCCAAGTTCCCCCGCGAGAAGTCCCTGCGGGCCTTCGACTTCGACGCCAACCCCAACATCGATCCCGCCGTGATCCACACCCTCGCCAAGTGCGAATGGGTCCAGAAGGGACAGCCGCTGTGTCTGATCGGGGACTCCGGCACCGGCAAGTCCCATCTGCTGATCGCACTCGGCACCGAGGCCGCCATGGCCGGCAACCGGGTCAAGTACACCCTGGCGACCCAGCTTGCCAACGAGCTCGTCGAGGCCGCCGACGAGATGACGTTGGCGAAGACCATCGCCCGCTACGGCCGCGTCGACCTGCTGTGCATCGACGAACTCGGCTACATGCAACTCGACCGCCGCGGCGCGGAACTCCTCTTCCAGGTCCTCACCGAGCGTGAGGAGAAGGCCTCGGTCGCGATCGCGTCCAATGACTCCTTCGGCGGCTGGACCAAGACCTTCACCGACCCCCGGCTATGCGCAGCCATCGTCGACCGACTCACCTTCGGCGGCACCATCCTCGAGACCGGCACCGACTCCTACCGTCTGGCCCAAGCCACAAAGCAGCGGACAACCTGACACCCGTCGGGCGCGGAAGCGGTGTCGACGCAAACCAACATCCGCGGCACCGACACGTGCCCGGCGGTGTCAGAACTCGCCAACAAGCGGCGTCGGACGAAACCTCCGCAGCCATCCTGGAAGGGCCTACCGATGACTGACCACGACGACCGCTACTGGCTAGAGCAGGCAATAGACCTCTCCCGCTCCTGCCCACCGTCGGAGACCTTCAACGTCGGCGCCATCATCCTCGACAAATCCGGCGAGATCCTCTCAACGGGCTACTCCCGCGAGACCGACCCCCACGACCACGCAGAAGAGATAGCCATCAAGAAGCTCCCCCTCAACGACCCGCGCCTCGCCGGCTCAACGATCTTCAGCACCCTCGAGCCCTGCAGCAAGCGCGCATCCCGCCCCCGCACCTGCACAGAACTCATCATCGCCGCCGGCATCACCCGCGTAGTCCTAGCCTGGCGCGAACCCAACATCTTCGTAGACTGCGAAGGCGTAGAACTCCTAACCGCCGCCGGCCTAGAGGTAACCGAGTATCCCGACCTCGCAGACGCCGTACGCCAAATCAACGCCCACCTTCTCGGTTAGCCGTCACCTTCCGACATGGCGGTCGAGCCATGAGACACGGCCTTTCGTGGAGGAGTTGCGCTCATTGTTCGCGTCTGCCAACTACTCGGGGTCGGCACCAACCAACAGGTCCAGGATCTGCTGGTCGCGCCTCGCCTTATAGCCGGCCACCACGGCGGTCAGATCAGAGCCGGACGTGTACTTGATGGCGGCGGCAAGAGCGTCGATCGCTTCTTGACCTTGAAGCGATACGTCGGCGCCCACCAGACGGAGCGCCTGCGCAAGGCTCGTCTCGGGCGCATCCGACAGCTTCTCAACATCGAAGGTTCCGTCACCGCGAAAAACGAGAAAGACATCGTCACCAACGCCGAGGTCATCGGCTTCTAGGAAACGTTTGATGCTGCCGTAAGCCGGCTGGTGGTTCTTCCAGGAGAACTTCTGCGATCCGAGTCTCGTCGGGAGTTCCGCATACTCCCCCGGCGACATTCCAACGATCGTGGCAACAGCGGTCGAAGCTCCCCAGCCGCTCCCCCGTAAGTGATCACGGGTGACCGTCGTTCGGTAAAGCCAGTCGGCACCCCGGCGATAGTACCCCTGGACTTTGGCTGGGTTCTTTCCACCGACGAACTTCACGGACTGAACCCGCACGATCCCGTTCCGGACCTCGTAGGGTGCGCTTCCGGCGTATACGTTGACCGATGCCGGTGACACTCCGAATCGCTCGACCAGAGATTCGACCACGCTCGTCAGTGGCGCCTCGCCGCCGCCCTGGTTCAGCAGCTTGCCTATCTCAGCACGGATGTTGCTGTAGCTATCCATGCCCCAAGACGCCAGAGCCCAATGCTCGACGTCGACCTTATGGAATCGAGAGTCGGCGTTGAGCTGGTTCCGAAGATTCCCCAGCGATCCCCGGTTCGCACGTTCGAGGAGTACTTCGATGGTCAACGGCCCGCCCTCGATAGAGAGCAGCGCTGCCGCAACGTCGTTGACGGAGCTCGTGCGCAACAAAACAAAGCCACTGCGGACCTCGTAGCCGAGATGCACCAACCAGTCTGTCAACCACGGCAGCGTCCCTGGCTGCTCGGAGCCGACCAAGCCGACGTCTGCCAGCCTTACCACACCGAACTCGTCTGCGAGCTCGTCGAGAAAGATCCCGGTCTCGCGCTCCGCAGCTTCAAAGCTCGGCTCTGCACACCAACCTGCAGCAATTTCGTAGGTGTCATCAAGGATGTCGATGACACGCCACGCCGGCTGACCAATGCTCTCGACCACACAGTCAAGTGCGGGCGCTTCGGCAAGAACCTCGGCCAGGGGCCTCACGCCGCGGATCTGGCTTCGCATGAGAGCAGCGATCTGGCCCACCGAAGAGCCTTCTGCGACCAACTCGTGCAGCTTCGTCCGAGCCTTGGACTCGAGTTGGCGGACACGTTCCCGCGAGACCCCAAACTCCTGACCGAGTTCCTCCAGGGTCGCTGGCTCCCAGGCGAACAGCCTCCGAGCAAGAATGGCGCGAAACCGCTCGTCCATCCCGAGTATCGCCTGCTCTAGGACAGCTGCGACGCTTGGAGCCGCCGACGGCAACACATCGACAGCGGACAAAGCAACCACGCGATCGCGGGCCGCGACGACCTCGATCGGCGCCCCGAGTGCAGGCGGCGCAAGTACCCCTCGATCGAGCTGTCCCGTCAAATGATTCCACTCTGCCAAGAGCTCCATATCTCTGATCAATGCATCGAGCCACGGGATGGCTGGCGGAGGTTCGGGGAGCGTCGACGCATCGTTCACAAGAGCTGCCTGCGGCAACGCTGTTGAGAGGTCAGCCAGACTCAGAAGGATCGTCGCCACTGTTCCTACACCCGCGTTGCGAAAGGCCATTAGCTCCTCGAGCGGCAGGTCGACCAGATCGCCGGTGGTCAACCGATTCTCTCGGTGGAGGACGTTATAGCCCCGGACTGGCAGGCCGAGTTGCTCAATCGGAATGTCCAACGGCAGGCCAGGCACGATCTCACCGATCGGCCACCGGGCGAGACGGTCGATCGCGAAACACACGACGCTGTCGAGCATCTGGCGCCGACTTGCGACGTCGGTCTCATCGATTGCCGCATCGCGCCACGCACCCACGGCTTCACCATCGGACGATCCTTGAGGTTGACCCGTTTTGACGGACAGGGTTGATGTGGGGCTGGTTCAGGCTACTTGTTCGGTGTTGGTGGTGGTGTTTGATTCGTATGCGGCGG
>NZ_JBFAYZ010000022.1:0-37194 GCF_040681515.1 Kribbella sp. NPDC051718
CACCGGTCAGGTCGACGGCGACGATGTCGTCGGCGACCAGTTCGGCGCCGAAGCGCTCGGCCTGGGTGCGCATCTCGTCCATCAGCGCCGGGCCCATGATGCCCTGGGAGAAGCCCGGGTAGTTCTCCACCTCGGTGGTGGTCATCAACGCGCCACCGGCCGTGACGGAGCCTTCGAAGACCAGCGGCGCCAGCTGGGCGCGCGCGGCGTAGACGGCGGCCGTGTAACCGGCTGGGCCGGAACCGATGATGATGACGTTGCGGACTTCTGCCTCGCTCATTCAGGCGTTCCTCGGTGTCGTCGAGACGGGATGGTACGTCGTACTCAACGGATCCTAGAGGCCGACCATTCCCACGGTACCCACCGATGTGAGCCGCTACCCAATCGGCTCACCGCGTGGAATCAACGGTTGCGCAACGTCACCGTGGTCTCGTAAACCGGCGTGGCGACGCCACCGGGGTTGTTACATCCGGTGACCACGGTGATCTGGATGTCGCTCGGCGAACTGCCCTGGACACCGATCACCGTCGCCCGCTTGCCGTCGACCTTGGCCTGCTGGACCAGCCGCAGGTCCGGATTCGACCGGCCGGCCGCGAAGCTCCGGGCGCAGTCGACCTCGGTCGGGGCGGCGTGCAGCAGCGGGCCGTTGGCGTTCTCGAGCCAGCGCTGAACGTTCGGTCCGACCTGGTCGGTCGACAGCGACGGGATCGAGTCGATCGGCACGGTCGGGTTGATCCCGGCAGCGCCCTCGTTGCCGTGGCCGGCGGTGCCGAGTGCGACGCCGACGCCGATCCCCGCGATCGCGAGCACGCCGGCCGCGGCAAGCACAAGCTTCGGGAGATGACGGCGTGGCTCTTCGCGCATCTGGACCAGCGAGTGGACGCCGACCGTGGAGGCGCGGAGTACGGACTCGGAGACGATGACGGAGTCGAGGTGCTCGGCCACGGCGGCCGGCATCGGGATGTCGGCGCGGCCCTCGTCGGCCAGGTCCTCGGTCAGTTGCAGCAGCGCGTCGTACGTCTGCTGACAGTCCGGGCAGGCCTTCACGTGTTCACGAGCGCGATGCGCGTCGGGTGCGGGGAGCAGGTTCTCGATCAGGTCGGCGATGGTGTCCGTGTCCAGGTGCTCGAGGTGCTCACTGGTCGGCAGACCGGATTCGGTCATCGGGAACTCGCCTCCTCACGGGAGGTGCGCAGAGTGGTCATCGGTGTAGTGCTCCGGTCGGCGATCACGGGGTCGCAGGGTGGCGACTCTGCTTCGACGGGGACGGCGGTCATTCGGTTCCCACTGATTCCGCGGCAGTCTTCGCCGGTACGTCGGAGCCGCCGCGGGTGGTCTGCCAATGGCGCAGCAACGGCAGCAACCGGGCTCGCCCGCGGGCACATCGGCTCTTCACCGTGCCCGGCGCGCAGCCGAGGATCGCGGCCGCCTCCTCGATCGAGTAGCCCTCCATGTCGACCAGGACGAGCGCGCTGCGCTGGTCGACGTTGATCTGCTTCAAAGCATTGAGTACGTCGAGACGGCGCTCGCGGACCTCCGCCGCGTCCTCCTCGACCGGCCCGGCGAGCTCGGCCGCGCGGTCCTCGTCCTCCGGCAGTGGATCGGCCTGCCGGACCTGGCGACGACGGATCCGGTCCAGGCAGGCGTTCACCACGATCCGGTGCAGCCAGGTGGTCACCTTGGCGTCGCCGCGGAACGAGTCGGCTCGGCGGAACGCCGAGATGAACGCCTCCTGCAGCGCGTCGGCCGCCTCCTCGGGCTCGCCGAGGGTGCGGATCGCGACCGCCCACATCCGGTCGCGGTGCCGCTTGACCAGGATGCCGAAGGTGTCCGGGTTGCCGGCCACGTGCAGCCGGAGCAGCTCGTGGTCGTCCATCGTGTCGTAACCGGCCGGCGGCGCAGCGACCGCTGCGTCTGGCGGACCTATTCGGCTGATGTCAGACCGGGGCGGTGGGGTGGGGGTCGAATCCAGGGAGGTCATTTCTGGACCGAGACCTCCGCGATCTCGCCGCGGTATCCGTTGCCCTCGGACTCCTTCGGAAGCTTGGTCAGCCAGACCAGCACATAGCGGGTCTTGACCGGCGCGGCCGGCGTCAGGACCGCTTGCGCGCCCTGGTCCTTGAGCGTCGCGACCGGCTTCCAGCCGCTGGCGGCGTCCGGGGAGGTACTCGGGTCGGCCTTCGGCACCATCAGCGAGAGGCTGGTGTCGTCGCCGACCAGGCTGACCGTCACCTTGGCGACGTCGGTGAGCGCGCCGAGGTCGTAGATGATGCCGACGCCGTCCTTGGTGCCACCGAGCTCCGGCTTGCGCTTGTACGACTGGGTCGTCCAGGTCGTGCTGAGCTTGCCGTCGTAGGTGTTGGGGACGTCCTCGGGGTGCTCCGAGCCGCTGCCGTCCGGCGGCGGGTCGAAGTCCTTGGCGCCGGCGATCTTCACCGGAGCGCCGGACGCCGACGGGGGTGCCGAGCTGGCCGCCGGCGGCGGGTTGGTCTTGCTGTCGTTGCCCTGGTCCTTGTTGATCGCGCCCTTGACCAGGAACTGCGCCATCGCGACCACGGACAGCAGCGCCAGGATGGCGAGCAGGATCAGGATCCGGCCACCCCAGCTGCCGCGCTGCTTCGGCTCGTCGGCCGGGGCTTTACGGCGGCCACCGTTCTGCGGGGGCGGGGCTTGGCGGCGTACCGGCCGGGTCTCCGCCGCTGTGGCGTAGGCAGGCTGAGCGGGGACGCGGCCGTTGTTCTCGGCGTAGGCGCTCTGCTGGTACTCGGGGATCTGCGGCGTCGGGTCGAGCGCAGGGGGAGCCTGGAGCGCGGGCGCGACCTGGGTGGCGTCGTCGACGCTGCCGTTCTGCCGGGCGACCGCGACCGTCTCGTCCATCTGGCTCGGCGGTTCGTGCGAGCTGCCGATGACCCCGGACAGCGCAGCGGACAGGCCGGCCGCGCTGGTGATCGCGACGGAGTGGTGCCGGGGCGGGTCACCGAGCAACCGATCCGAGATGTCGTCCAGCGAGCGCGGTACGCCGGCGCGCACCTGGCGCGGGCTCAGCAGCCGGCCGTGCTCGACCGGAGCCGGCTGGAGACCCCAGGCGGGAGCCGGGCCGGGCCAGCGACCGGTCAGGGAGGCATACAGCAGCTCTCCGAGCGCGCGGACGTCCTCCTCCGGGGAACCAGGGCCGGTGGAGCGGAGGGCGGCCTCAGTGGCCAGGCCGACGACCTTGATGGCTCCGGCATCGGTCACGACGACGGTGGAGGGGCTGATCGAGCCGTGCGAGTGGCCGGTGCGGTGCAGGTTCTCCAGTGCCTCGGAGACCTCGCGGGCCAGCCAGCCGGCCTGCTGGCCGGTCAGCGGGCCAGCGCTGAGCATCCGCTCGAGGGGCCGGCCACCAGCCCACTCACGGACGCAGTAGGTCACGCCTTCGTGCATGTCGCAGTCGAGCACCCGCAGGAACCGGGGGTCGGCTGCCGCCGCGGCGCGCCGGGCCGCGTCGAAGAGTTGGTTGGTCCTCGGGTCGCCAACCGGCAGGACGTCTACGACCACTGCCCGGCTGAGCACCTCGTCCACTGCTCGCCACACCCGCGCACCGTCGATCTCCGCGAGCAACTCGGCGATCCGGTACCGGCCGGCGAGCAGGGCACCAGGACTGACGGTCTGGTTCGACACGGTGTCTCTCGCCCTCCTCGATGCACTGGTCGTCCTGCGTCTCCGCCCTGGATCCGGTCGGCGGCCGAATTCGGCTGATCCAGGCAGGTGCGAACGGTTGGCGGTCCGATCGCAGCCCCCATGCTAGTGCCCCGCTGACCGGACAAGTGGTGCACGAGTGCACAAGCGGCCGGATCAGGACCTACGGGAGCGGCCGGGGAGCTTCGATGTGACCGCGGCCACCACGTCGGTGACCTCATGGATACGGAGTACCCGCGCCACACCGACGTACACCGGGAGCATCACGACGCCTCCGACCGCGAGCTGGACGACCGCCGCGAGCGGACCGGTCCAGTCGACGGCGGAGTCGAAAACGGTCAGCACCCCGCGGCCGATGCCCGCACCGGCGACGGCGGCGATCACCATCGCGAGCAGCGGCAGCCCGATGCCCGAGCCGGCCACCCGAGGCACCCGTCGGCGGAGCACCCGGCGGGACATCAGGACGGCGACCGTGTACGCCAGCGCGTACGCCGCACCGAGCACCACGCCACTGAACCGCAGGTGCTCCTCGTCCAGCAGCACCCGTACGCCGATCAGCGCGGCAGCGATGTTGGTCGCGGCGATCGCGCACTGCATGAAGAACGGCGTCCGGGTGTCCTCGAACGCGTAGAACGTGCGCAGCTGGAAGTACTGGACCGTGAACGGCACGATCCCCAGCGCGAGCGTCATCAGCGTGTACGCCATCAGCTGCAGGTTGTTCTTACCGGACCCGTAACCGGCGATCACCGTGACGATCGGGTAGGCGAAGGCGATCATCGCCGCGGCCGCTGGTACGACGATCGCCAGCGTCTGGCGGATCGACCGGGCCGACAACTGGGCCACCTCGGTGACATCTCCGGCAGCGGCCAGCGCCGACATCTGCGGCAGCGCGGCCGTGGCCAGCGAGACGGTGACGATGCCGTGCGGGACCAGGATGATCAGCATGGCGGTGCTGTAGGCGAACAGACCGGCCTTGGCGCCGGGGTCGGTCGAGGCGCTACCGGCGATCGCCAGCTTGGTGACGACCACCAGGGTCACCTGGTTCACCGCGACGAACAGCACGGTCCAGATGCCGAGCTTCGCGGTCTGCCCGAGCCCTGTGCCGCGCAGCCCGAACTTGGGCACGTAGGTGTGGCCGCTGGCCTTCAGGTACGGCAGCAGCACGAGCAACTGCACCGCGATCCCGAGGGTGTGGCCGAGGCCGAGCAGCAGCTCTTCGCCGTGGCTGAAGGTCGGCGGAGTGTCCCCGGCCCGGTAGATCAGCAGGAAGATCACGATCGAGGCGCAGGCGACGACGTTGTTCGCGATCGGCGCCCACATCATCGGGCCGAACCGGCGCCGGGCGTTCAGCACCTGGCCGACCAGGACGAACGCGCCGTAGAAGAAGATCTGCGGCAGGCAGAGCCGGGCGAACATGATCATCGAGTTCTTCTCGGCCATCCGCGACGGGTCGTGCAGCTCCTTCGGCAGGTAGAGCTCGGAGATCTGCGGCGCCAGCACCACACAGGCTACGGTGACCACGGCCAGCACCAGGAAGCCGAAGGTCAGCAGCCGGTTGGTGAAGTCCTGGCCGCCGTCGTCGTGGTTCTTGATCGCGCGGACCAGTTGCGGCACCAGGACGGTGTTGAAGATGCCGCCGGCCAGCAGGATGTACAGACTGTTCGGGATCGTGTTGGCGGCGGTGAAGATGTCGCCGCGCAACGCGGTGCCGATGGCGGCGGCGAGCAGGGCGATCCGGACGAATCCGAGCAGGCGGGACAGCACCGTTCCGGCTGCCATCACCGCCGCGGAGCGCAGGGTGCGGTCAGCCATCCTTCGTTCCGACTCCTTCTTTCAGGCTTTCGAGATCGCTCTGCCCGGGGACGAGCGGTGCTGGAACTTCAGGGTGGGCCACGCCGTTCGGGCCGGCCGGGTCGTCCTGGCCGAGGTCCTCGAGCGGCAGCGGCTCCGGGTGCAGCGCGTCGGCTTCTGGCTTCGGCGTCGGGTTGCGGCGTTCCGAGCGCACCCGGCGGTAGATCCGGACGATCGACGTACCGAACAGCAGTGCGACCGCGGCGCCGACCAGGATCCAGCCGACGCTGCCGTACTGCGCCGCCTGGATCACCAGCGGCTGCGAGTCGCCGACCGGCTGCTTGTCGTCGGTGATCAACTGGGCCGTCGCGTTGATGACGCCGTTCTGCTCGGCACTCGCCTTGACCTGGAAGGTGCCCTTCTGGCCGGCCGGCAGCAGCAGCGTGTGCAGCCGCTCGATCTTCAGGTCGTTGCGGTTCCCGGTCGAGCTGACCTTCAGGCCGACCCGGATCGTCACGTCCAGCCCGTTCTCGACGGTCAGCGGGAAACTGCCCTTGCTGCCGGAGAGGTTGACCTTGATGCCCTCGTGCTGGCCCTTGTTCCGGTTGGTGACCAGATGGACCTTCTTCAGCTGCCCGGCGACCGCGTTGCGCTGGTAGTTGACGAAGCGTTGCGCCTCGTTCGGGACGCCGCTCCACTCGAGCGAGGCCGACCGGAGCAGTCCCTGGGTCATGCTCAACGGGGTCTGGGCCGCGGGGTCCGACAGCAGCGACTCGTACGTCCCGGTCGTGTTGCTCAGGTCCTGGATCTTGTCCAGTTGCCCACCGCCGAGGCCGGAGGTGTCGGCAGGTGCGGCGGGGGCCTTCGTCTGCGCGGCCGCGAGGCTGGTGACCTGGTTGATCCCCACCGGCGTGATCCACGGGGAGGTGGACATCGTCTGCAGGACGGCAGCGGTCGACAGGCCGTCGTTGTCCCAGCCGCGGGGCGGTACGACGACGACTGTCGAAGTCCCGGCTTTACCGGCGAGCAGCGAGGTCTCGGCCGCGAACCGCTGCTGCAGCTGGAGTGGCTGCTTCGCGCTCGCCGGATCGGGACCGCCGGCCAGCAGGGCGGAGTCGGCGATCACTGCCTTGACGTACTTCGGGGCCGGCGCCTCCGGGGTCACCACCTTGTACACCGGGCTGGGCTGCAGCTTCGGCCGCTCGCCGGCGGTCCAGGCCGAGCTCGGTAGGATGTTCACGTCGTCGTCGCGCTGCGCGGCGAACCCGAAGGAACCGGCGGCCAGCGTCTTGGAGTCGACCTGGCCGTCCCCGAGCCAGAGGCCGGACGGGTTGCCCTGCTCGGACAGCGGCATCCGCAGGTTGTACCGCTCGCTGGCGGACCGTGCGCTGCTGATGATCTTGTTGGCCGCATCACCGGCGGCGGCGAGGCTCGCGATGTCGGGATCGCCGTACGGGAGCAGGACCGTGGGATTGACGTTGCGGCTCTTGTCGAAGGCTTCCAACCACGCCTTGACGACCGCGCGGCCGGTACCGGCCTTCGTCTGGCCGGGTCCGCTCGCGACCTTGTAGCTGTCGGACTCGGCGATCGTGCGGGCTTCGTCGATCATCGCCGGATCGACCAGCCAGGTGACCAGCCGCTTCTGGCCGAGCGCGAGCAGCCGGCCGAGCTGGCCGGCCGGCGCCATCGCCTCGGCCAGCGAATCGTTCGCGAACAGGTGTTCGGAGAGCAACGTCGGCCGATGCGTCAACGGCAGCACCACGGCGGCGTTCACCCGGCCGGGCAGTGGCGTCTTGCCGATCACCGGCATCAGGATCCGGGTCAGCCCCGCGGTGGTCCGGTCCGTCTTGCTGACGTTGCCGCGGAATCGGACGCCGACCGAGTAGACGCCGGGCTCGCCGGAGATCTTCCACTCGCTCCACGGCACCACCAGCTTGAACGAGACCGAGTCCTTGGGGGCCAGCGGGGCTTCGAACTCCTGGAAGGTTGATGCCTCGGGGTTGGTCAGGCCGGAGCAGTCGTTGCGATCCTTGACCGGGACGTCCGCCTCGGTCGGAATTGCCGCGACCTCGGCGGCCGTCGACAGCCGGTCGCGCTCGATGCAGGCCGTCGCCTGGGAACCCTCGAAGGTGGTCTGGCTGGTGTTCGTGACCCGGCCCGTGATGGTGACCGGCTGGCCGGGGGCAGGGGTCGACGGGCTGAACGAATCGATGGTGACATCGACCATCGGGTTGTCTTCGGCCGCGGTCGCGGCTGCCTGCGTCGGGGCCAGCGCGGCGGCCGACGCAGCGATCAGCAGGCTCGCGCCCGCCGCCGCGGAGAGCCTCAGTCGCCGTCTGAACACGCCGTCACCGTAACCTAGTCTCCCGTGTCCATTACTCCCGACCGCTCAGCCTCTGCCGGATCGTTGTCCGCGGTACAGCGGCAAGGTGTCCAGTCGTTGCTGAAGATCGCTCCGGTGGTCGACGAGCTGGGTGCCCGGTTCGCCGCCGCCGGCCATGAGATCGCCCTGGTCGGAGGTCCTGTCCGGGACATTCTGCTCGGTCGCGGGAGCAAGGATCTCGACTTCGCCACGTCGGCCCGGCCGGACGCGGTGGAGCGGTTGCTGGCCGGCTGGGCGGACCACGTCTGGGACATCGGCAAGGCGTTCGGCACCATCGGTTGTCAGAAGGACGACTGGGTTCTGGAGATCACGACCTACCGGTCGGAGTCCTACGATCCCACCTCGCGCAAACCGGAGGTTGCCTACGGCGACAGCCTGCAGGGCGACCTGGCCCGCCGCGACTTCGCGATGAACGCGATGGCGGTGATGCTCCCGTCACACCAGTTCGTCGACCTGTACGGCGGGATCGAGGACGTCGCCAACAAGGTGATCCGCACCCCGGGCTCGCCCCACGACTCGTTCTCCGACGACCCGCTCCGAATGATGCGCGCGGCCCGGTTCGCCGCTCAGCTAGGCTTCACGCCCGATCCGGCCGTGGTGGCCGCGATGACGGAGATGGCCGAGCGGATCACGATCGTCTCGGCCGAGCGCGTGCGCGACGAGCTGATCAAGCTGGTCTGCGCGCCGTACCCGCGGATCGGTCTCGACCTGCTGGTCTCGACCGGGCTCGCCGACCACGTCCTGCCCGAGCTGCCCGCGCTCCGGCTGGAACTGGACGAGCACCACCGGCACAAGGATGTGTACGAGCACTCGCTGACCGTGCTCGAGCAGGCGATCGACCTGGAGCCCCGGCTCGGCGTCGAGCTGCCCGACTTCGTGGTCCGGTTCGCCGCGCTGATCCACGACATCGGCAAGCCGAAGACCCGCCGGTTCGAGGACGGGAACAAGGTGACGTTCCACCACCACGACGTGGTCGGCGCGAAGCTGGCGAAGAAGCGGATGAAGGCGCTGCGGTTCAGCAACGAGCAGATCGACCAGGTCGGCAAGCTGGTCGAGCTGCACCTGCGCTTCCACGGCTACGGCACCGGCGAGTGGACCGATTCCGCCGTACGCCGGTACGTCCGCGACGCCGGCGACCTGCTCAGCCGCCTGCACGTGCTGACCCGGGCCGACTCCACCACCCGCAACCGGCGCAAGGCCGAGGCGCTGCGGACGGCGTACGACGACCTGGAGAAGCGGATCGAGCGCCTGCAGGAGCAGGAGGAGCTCGACTCCATCCGCCCCGACCTCGACGGCAACCAGATCATGCAACTGCTCGGCATCGGCTCCGGCCGCGAGGTCGGCGAGGCGTACAAGTTCCTGATGGAACTCCGGATGGACGAGGGCCCACTCGGCGAAGAGGTCGCCAAGGAGAAGCTCCTCAGCTGGTGGAACTCTCGGCCCTGACGGTCAGCTGGTCCGTCCGAGGACGAGCGGCAGCACCGCGACGAACGCTCCGAACACCATCTCGAGGCCTTTCGAAGCCACCTTCTCGGCCACCTGCGCACGCCAACTCGTGGCGACCGGCCCAGCGTCATCGGAGCTCACCGGCGCCGGGGTGGCCTGGGTCGTGTCGCGCAGACAGGGGATCCGGCCGAGGTGGATCGCCAGTAGTAAGCCACCCAACTGATCGCGCAGAAGGATAGCCGTCTTCCCGCGGTCGGTCCGGGTGTGATCGGCGAGGACCAGCTCGGCCTCCCCGATGTCCTGGATGACGAGCAGCAAGGTCGACCGCAACCGTTGCCGGGCGGCACGGCTGCCGGCCAGAGTTCCGATCATCGAGTTCCGCAGCAGGCTCTCTTCCAAGCTGGGCAGGATGATCCGGAGGTAGCCAGCGTCGGACTTGTCGAAGCGTGGGCCGGCGCGCAGCCGGTCGATCGTGGCGACGAGGTAGTACTCCGCGGCCATCCTCGGCCAGAGCGTGCCAACCAGGGCGCGGTGCGAGTAGATGAGCGCCAGCGAGACGGAGACGATCACCGCGTAGACCGGCCAGAAAGCCGTGGGAGTGCTGCGACCGATCAAACTCGTCGCCGCGATTCCCGCCAGGGCGATGACTGCGGACGCCAGCGCCGACTTGGTGAACAGTTGCACCGACACCTTGAGGTCCCATTGCAGGCGAGCGGCGTCCTCTTCCGGCAGGTCACCTCCGATACCGACGGCCCAGGCCTTCAGCTCAGCGATGCTCGGCACGCGGAAACCATCGCTCATACCCGTCAGAGTGACCGGCCTGCTGCCCGGCGTCTAGATCGTCTGCCACGGGATCCTGAGGTAGGCCTCGGCGATCAGCCGTGCCGAGTCGGGGTCCGGCTTGTACTGCGTTGTGCCGCCGGCGGTCGTGATGGAGGCGACCGGGAGGGCGGGGTCGATCGAGTTGGTCAGGTACGCGGCCCGGTAGTCGCCGAGGGCGGTCAGCGGAATGTCGACAGTTTCACGTGCAACATCGAGGGCTGCCTGGAGAGTGAGCATGGTGATGCCGGGCAGCACGTCGGCGGCCGGCCAGACGATCCGGTCCTCGGTGGCGAAGCAGATGTTCCAGATGGACGCCTCCGAGATGTGGCCTCGACGGTCGTAGAAGACGGCGTCGTCGTAGCCGGCCACGCGCGCCCGGCGGATCTGGTGGGTCAGCGAGAAGGTGCCGGTGTGCTTGAGGTGCGGCGCGGTCCGTTCGTGCTCGACGGCGAGCAGGTGTGGTGGCTCGGACGCGGGCTCGATGGGGTCGGTCAAGGTCAGCAGCAGGTCGGGCTCGACCGGGGTGCCGTCGATGAAGGCACGGTCCCGGGTGAAGGCGTTGATGCGGATCGAGAGATTGCCTGACGGCGAGCTTGCGAGCGCAGTACGGAGGTAGCTCAGGACGCGGTCGGCGGCGACGCCGTGGCCGAAGAGTTCCAGCGAGCTGCGGTCCAGCCGCTCCAGGTGCAGATCGAGGCCGCGGACCTTGCCGTCGCGGACCTGCATCGAGGTGAAGTGGCCGTAGCTGGTTGCGCTCAGCAACGCTGGGTCGTCGAGGGTGAGCGGTGCGTCGTTCAGCTGTACGAGGTGGGTCACAAGCCCAGTCTGCGGTCACCAGTCCACCGCCCGAGCTGGTCTAGTCTCA
Source organism: Kribbella sp. NPDC051718 (assembly GCF_040681515.1). Taxonomy (NCBI): domain Bacteria; kingdom Bacillati; phylum Actinomycetota; class Actinomycetes; order Propionibacteriales; family Kribbellaceae; genus Kribbella; species Kribbella sp. NPDC051718. The sequence goes on from NZ_JBFAYZ010000022.1 coordinate 10,986, forward strand.
CGGCGTGGACCTCATGAGCATTGTCGGGTGGGGCGGATCGGCGCTCGTCGTCGTCTCGCTGCTGCAGACCCGGATCCTGCGACTGCGTGTGCTGAACCTGATCGGCTGCGTCATCCTGGTCGGCTTCAACCTCGCCATCCCGGTCTGGCCGATGGTCGGCATGAACGCCGTCCTCGCCGTGATCAACCTCGTCCATCTCTGGCGGCTGCTCCGGCACCGGCACGACGACCTGGAGTACGCCGTCCTCGAGGTGAACAGCACCGACTCCTACCTCGGCCACGTGCTGACCGCGCACCAGAAGGACATCTCCAAGTTCAACCCCGGCTTCGCCCAGGCGGCCAGCCCGTACGCCTTCCTGGTCCAGCGCGGCGAACGCACCGTCGGCGTGGTGCTCGCCCACGACGCCGGCTCCGGCCGCGCCCAGATCGACCTCGACTACGTCCTCCCCGAGTACCGCGACTTCACCCCCGGCGAGTTCGTCTACCGCCGCAGCGACGTCTTCACCGACCACGGCTTCCATCAGGTCCTCGCCCCACCCCGCATGAACGCCAGCGACGGCTACCTCAAAAACCTGGGCTTCCACCCAGAAGGCGACCAACTGGTCCTGGACCTGCCCGACTAGTCCAGGTGCTTGGCGAAGCAGCGGGAGACTGCTTCGTTTTCGAAGGGTGGGTAGCGCGGAGTCTCGTCATAGCCGTGGTGGGTGTAGAGGGCGATGGCCTCGAGTTGTTTGGTGCCGGTCTCCAGGCGGAGGGTGGTCAGGCCCCGGGTGCGGGCGTGGGACTCGATCTCGGCCAGCAGGAGGCGGGAGAGGCCCCAGCCGCGGGAGGTTGGTTCGACGTACATGCGCTTGATCTCGCCGAGGCCGGGGGTGATCGGTTGCAGGCCGACGCAGCCGACTGGGGTGTCGTCGAGGGTGAGCAGGATGAACTCGATGTCGGGATGCAGGGCGACGAGGGGCTGGTCTTCGCCGTAGAGGGCAGCCAGCTCGGTCTGTTGCGCGGTGGCGAGCGCGAGGACGGCTGGATCGGTCCGGTCGGCGTGGCGTAGCTCGACGCCCTCCATCAGCTCCATGGGCCGACGCTAGCAATCAGGCGTGACGCTGCTGTTTCGCTTTCCTCACTGCCCGCCGGACCGGCAGTGAGGTCGACAGGGTGTCACCGATCGGTCGCGCTGAGGTCTTCCCAGATTCATCATTACCTCTCAGTATTTTCTGCATGGCTGACCTCACCCGCAGGACCGTCCTCGGCGCCTTGGGCGTCGCCGGTGTCACCGCAGCAGCTCCGGCCACCGCCTGGAGCACCGGTACGCCGACCCTCCGCACCGCAGCCGACGCCTCGCCGACGCTGGTCCGCGGCGCCACGTTCCCGGAGGGGATCATGGCCGGCGTCCCACGCACCGACGGCGCGACGCTGTGGACCCGGGTGCCGCGCGGGCTCTTCGACGGCGACGCCGAGCTGGCGATCGTGGTGTCGAAGCAGCGCGACCTGAGTCAGCCGGAGATCGTCGACACGGTGATCGCGGAGAAGCAGTGGGACGGCTGTGTCCACTTCCAGGCGAACGGTCTCGCTGCGGGCGCGGAGTACTTCTACCAGTTCCGCGGCAAGGACACCGTCAGCCCGGTCGGCCGCTTCCAGACCCTGCGCCCGGCCGACTCCAACCAGCCGGTCCGGATCGGCTTCTTCACCTGCCAGGGCTTCACCGAGGGGTACTACGCGACGCACCGCCACCTCGCTGCCGAGGATCTCGACCTCGTCGTCTGCCTCGGCGACTACGTCTACGAGGCCACCGTCCCCGGAGTCCGCGGCATCGATCTCAACCTCTATCCCCAGATCCTGCCGAGCATGCGAGCGAAGTACACGCTCTATCGCAGCGATCCGGATCTCAAGGCGATGCACGCGCAGCACGCGTTCCTGCCGCTGTGGGACGACCACGAGTTCCGCAACAACTACAGCAAGGACAACTGGACGCTGCCCGAGCTGTTCTTCCAGGAGAAGAAGAGCGCCGCCTGGCACGCGTGGTTCGAGCGGATGCCGGTACCTCGGTACGCCGACGACATGACCCGCACCTACCGCTCGCTCAAGCTCGGCCGGACGGTCGAGCTGTTCGCCATCGACAACCGTCAGTACAAGGACGACCAGCCCTGCGACGACGGCGGCAGCATTGTCTGCGCGGCCGCCGACGCACCCGGTCGCAGCATGCTCGGTCCGGCGCAGAAGGCATGGCTCGAGGACGGACTGCGGTCGTCGGGCGCCCGCTGGAAGGTGCTCGCCAACCCGAACATGATGATGGGCATGGTCACCGGCGCGGCCGGCGAGCGCGCGTTCATGGACACCTGGGACGGGTACGGCGCCGAGCGCACCGAACTGCTGTCGCTCGCAGCCGAGCGGGTCTCCGACCTGGTCGTGGTGACCGGTGACGACCACGACACCTTCTCCGGCGAGCTGTGGGATACGGGGTTCGCACCCGGTACGCCGGGCAACCCCGGCGGTACGCGGCGGGCCGGGGTCGAGTTCGTCGTACCGTCCGTGTCCTCGACCAATACCGGCGACACGAAGGGCGTGGCCGGGGCGAAGGCGGAGGAGCAGAAGCGGCTGCAGTACAACCCGCACCTGAAGCAGGTCGACATGCGGCAGCACGGGTACGGCGTACTCGAGGTCACCCAGGACGACGCCAAGCTCTCCTACCGGGCCGTGGACAAGCTGCACGCGAATGCCGGCGTCAGCACCAGCTACCAGGTCCGTACTGCGCGAGGCAGCTCGACAGTAGAGGTGATCTGATGGGCCAGTGCCCTCACTGGAAGCCACGGCAGCCGCTGTCCGCGCTGGCGAACTAGACCCAGTCGACCTGGTCGAGGCCGCGCTGCAGCGAGCAACTGATTCAGCGCGGCTCAACGCAGTGGTCCACCTGGACGTCGAGGGCGCTCGTGCGACGGCCGCGACCCACAGTCGGACCGGGGCGCTCGCCGGTATCCCCGTGCTGGTCAAGGAGATCATCGAGGTCGAGGGCCTGCCCTACCGCTGCGGCTCGGCCTCTCTAGATGCGCCCGCCACCAAAGATGCTGGTGTCGTACGCCGGTTGCGCGCGGCCGGTGCGGTCGTCATCGGGCTCAGCCACTCGCACGAGTTCGCCTACGGCTGCACCGGTACGTCGAACCGGACAGGGCCGTGCCTCAACCCGCACGACGTCACGCGGATGACCGGCGGCTCCAGCTCGGGCGCAGCTGCAGCAGTAGCGGCCGGGGTCGTGCCATTGGCGATCGGCACCGACACGGCCGGCTCGGTGCGGACGCCGGCGGCGCTGTGCGGGGTCGTTGGGTTCAAGCCGACCAAGGGGAGCCTGCCGATCGACGGGGTGTGGCCGCTCTCCCAGAGCCTTGATGTGGTTGGCGTGCTGACCACGACCGTCGCCGACGCGGTCTACGCGAATGTAGTGCTCTCCGAGACCGACCCGCCGGCCGACATCAGCACACCGCGGCTTGGGGTGCCCACCAACCCGGAGTACCGGGACTACGACGTGGAGGTCAGCGCTGCCTGGGAACTCGTGACGCTGCCGACAGTCGAGGTCGAGTTGCCTGATTGGAGCACGACGCTGCGAACAGGCGTAGATCTGCAAGGCCCCGAGGCAGTGGCGAACCACGTCGGCAGGTCGACCGAGCTGTACCAACCCGATGTCCAGCAGCGCCTGCGGGAAGCCGCGGAGGTACCGGCCTGGCGTTACGTCCAGGCCCGGGCAACTGCAGTCGAGCTGGCCAGGCAGGTGTCCGAGGTACTGGATCAAGTCGACGCGGTAGTCCTGCCAACCGTGCCCATCGTGGCTCCGCTGCTTGATGCTGCGGACGTCCGCGCAACCCTGATGCGGCACATCCGCTTGGCCAACATCGTCGACGTCGCCGCCATCACCGTGCCGCTGAAGACCGCCGGCCTTCCGGTTGGTCTCCAGGTCATTGCCCGGGACAACCAGAAAGCCGGCGCTGTTGCGCTGTGGATCGAAGCTCAGTTGTAGAGCCTGACGTCCGCGAGCGACCACCAGTGGTCGCTGGCGCCGGTGTTGGTGATCCGTACGTAGCGAGCCCGCGTCTGCTTCACGTCGACGTTGGTGAGCTGGCCAGCGCTGGTGCCTGACGCCAGGGGACGCCAGGTGGTGCCATCGAAGCTCGTCGACACCTGCCACGCGGCAGCGAAGTCGCCGATGTTGCCGCCGCTGTCGATCGCTACCCGGCGGAACTGCTTCGCCGTACCGAGATCCACCTGCACGTACTGCCCGGCAGCCTGCGCCGCCTTCGACTGCCACACAGTGGAGCCGTCGGCGTCGAACGCCAGCGCCGCATCAGCAGCCGGTACTGCGCTAGCCGTCGCGCCCGCCAGTGACACCGGAGTCAGTGACTTGGGCGAACGCTGCCAGACGAAGGTACCGATCGCGCCACCCGGCAGCGTGTACTCGAAGGACTCGTCGCCGACCGCGACAGCGAAGGTCCGCGGGTCGTCGTTCTCGTTGTGTACGACCAGGGCGGTCGAGCCGTCCGGGTTGCGGAAGGCCGACGACATGAGCTGCCCGTTCCACCCGGTCGTGCCATACGAAGTACTGGCGATCCGCACTGCGCCGGTGCGGACGAACTTCGACAGGTGGCCGATCGTGTAGTACTCCGCGTCGGTGGTGACGCTGCCGTCCGGCTGCACGGTGACGAGTCCGGTGCAGGTCGTACAACCACCGTTGTAGGGGCCGCCCTTGTCGTCCAGCGCGATGTTCCAGTTGACGACCGACTTGGCCCAGTTGCGGGTCGTACCGAGCATCAGCGTGCGGGCGTGCCAGGTCAGCGTGCCGCGGAAGATCTGCGGTGGCGTGTCATTGGCGCCGTGCGAGCCGGAGCACTCGGTGAACCAGATGCCCTTGTCCGGGAAGGCCTTCTGCAGGTTGCTCTGGTTGCTCGGGTTCCCGGAGTAGCAGTGGTACGCCGTACCGGCGAGCCACTTGCCAGCCGGGCTGTCGAGCAACTGGTACGGGTAGTCGGTCTCCGGATCCTCACCGGGCGGGGTGCTGTCGACGTCGCCCGGGTGGGTCGTCCAGTTGTGGTCGTAGCCGAGGATCTTGGTCCGCGGGCTGTACGCACGCAGCAGCGGGCCGAGTTGCTCGATCACTGCAGCTTCCTGGCGGACCGGCATGTCCGTGCCGGGGTAGCCGCTGGGCTTGCGGTTCTGCGGCTCGTTCTGGATCGAGATGAAGTCCACCGGGACGCCGGCCGCCTCGTACGCCTTCACGAACTTCACCAGATAGCGCGCGTAGGCGTTGTAGACCGCGGGGTCGTCCTTGAGCCGGCCACCGACCAGTGAGTCGCCGGTCTTCATCCAGGCCGGCGGACTCCACGGGGTGGCCATCACCTTGAGCGACGGGTTGAGCTGCTTGGCCCGGCGCAGCAGCGGCAGGATCTGCGCCTGGTCGTGCGCGATGCTGAAGTGCCGCAGCGGGAAGTCGGTCTGCCCGGCCGGTACGTCGTCGTAGGTGTAGTGCTGTGGCGCCGCGGTGAAGTCGGACGAGCCGACCACCTGGCGCAGGAAGCTCACACCGATGCCCTGGTCGCGGTCGAACAGCGAGCGCATCGTCTGGTCGCGGACGGCCGGGGTCAGCCGGTAGAGCACCGCCGCCGACGAGTCGGTGATCGAGGCGCCGAAACCATCCATCGTCTGGTACTTCGTCGCCGGGTCGACCGTGATGGTCGTCTGCGTGCTCTGGCCCTTGGCGAACGCGACGTCCGGGCGATGGTGCAGCAGCTCGGCGCGGTCGGGGGTGGTGACCCACACGCTCGCCTTGGTGGTCTTGCCGGTGGTTTGCGCGGGGGACAACTCGACGGCCTGGGCTCCTGCCGACAGACCGCTGAGTAGTAGGGCGGAGCCGGCCACGACGGCGCCGATCGCTGGTCTTTTCATCGTTCTCCTCAGGTCAACCCCGATGTAACAAATGAAACAAGAACGCAATATCTGCGCCTCAGCAAACGACGGCAGGCGGGGGCTGTCAAGATCGGATATCGTCCTGAGTGTGAAACAAGGCGATGTAACAAATGCCGGGTAGGGCGACGGTCCGGGACATCGCGGCCGAGACCGGCGTCTCGATCGCGACGGTTTCGCGGGTGCTCAACCAGCAAGGGAACGTCGCGCCGGCCACCCGTGAACTGGTCGAGCGGGCGGTGGAGCGGCTCGGCGTACGGGCGCCCAATCCGCGGGGTGGGTCGCCGAAGCCGGTTGGTGGGGCGGTGTATCTGCGGTGTCCGTATGTGCTGACCGACTACTTCGGGCTGATCGTTTCGTCGATCGCGGAGACGCTTGATCGGCATGGGCGGCGGCTGGTGCTCAATGCGGGTGAGGCGACGCAGCACGACCAGGTACTCAGCAAGCTGCCCGCGCAGCGCGACCTCGCCGGGGCGATCCTGATCCTGCCGCCGGAGACCAGCGACGAACTGATCCAGCTCCGCGCGCGCCGCTTCCCATTCGTCGTCGTCGACCCCCGTACTCCGCTGCCGCGCGACATCGCCGCCGTCTCCGCAGCCCATTTCGCCGGAGCGCGGCAGGTCACCGCCCACCTCTTGTCATTGGGCCACACGCGGATCGGTGTCATCGGCGGCCCCAGCGAATGGCTGGCCTCCGACGCCCGCCTAGGCGGCCACGCCGCCGCCCTCGCCGACGCCGGCATCCTCCCCGACTCTTCCCTCGTCCGCCCCATCCAGCCCACCACCGAACACGGCCACCGAGCCGCCGCTCAACTACTGGACCTCCCCAACCGCCCCACCGCGCTGATCGCCTTCAACGACAAAGCAGCAGTAGGCGCCCTCCAAGCCGCCGCCACCCGCAACCTCTCCGTCCCCCACGACCTCTCCATCGCCGGCTTCGACGACATAGACATCAGCCGCTCCACCACCCCAAGCCTCACCACAGTCCGGCAGCCCCTCCAAGAAATGGGCCGAATGGCAGTAAGCCTCCTCACCCGCCTCCTGGACCGCCACGAGGTAGAAGCCCTCCACATCGAACTAGCCACGGAACTCATCATCCGCAACTCCACAGCCGCCCCACGCTAGCCCGCGAACCTCACCCCATCCGGCGCGACCTTGACCTGGATGTGGCGACCTTGAACACCAAATGGTGGGCTCGGACATGAAATAGCTTGTTCAAGGTCGCCGGTTGGTGGTCAAGGTCGCCGGAACTGGCGGGGCGTCGGGCGCGGGTTAGAGCGCGCGGAGCGCTTGTAGAGCTGCGATGAAGTGGGTGACCAAGGCGTCTGGGGTGGTGGGGCGGGCTGGTTCGGGGAGGCCGGACCATTCGATGGTCAGGTCTTCTACGTAGGCGAGCCAGGCGTGGACGGTGAGGCGGATCGGGGAAGCCGGCTCGGTGGCGTCGGGGGTGCCGAGGAGGGTGAGGACTCGGTTGGTGAGGCCGGCTCGGGTGGTGGCGTAGACCTCCACGACGAAGTTGTCGCCGCCGGCAGCGCCGCGGACGAAGGAGATGTAGGAGTCGCGGCGGCGGGTGACGAAGGCGACGAAGGAGAGCAGCATCTGGCGGAGTTGCTCGTCGGGTGGCAGGTCGGGGTCGGGCTTGGTGACGCGGAGCAGGCGGCGGCCGGCGGCGCTCATCACCTCGACGTAGAAGTCGCGCTTGGTGGGGAAGTAGTGGAACAGCAAGCCGCGGGAGATGCCCGCCTCGGCCGCGACCGCATCGATCGAGAGCTCATGGATCGGCTGGGTCCGCAGCATCATCAGCCCGATACCGACCAACTGCTTCCGCCGATCCTCCGCACTCAGCCGCCGACGCCGCCCCTCCGGCGCCTCAACCCCACCCCGCGGCTCGAGATCGCCCTCCAGCGACGCCTCCGCGTCCTCCCGCACCGACCCATCCGGCCCGGCCTGCGGTGCCGCGTCCGCGCCGGCCCGCAAGGGCGCCTCGGCGTGGACTTCTTCACCAGCGTTCACGCTATTGAGCATTGCTCAGTAAGTGCGCTACCGTCAAGGGAGCCGACCGAGGAGACGTGATGGGGTTCGAACCGTCCGCGAGGGCGCAGGAGTTGATCGAGCAGGTCGACGGGTTCATCCGGACCGAGATCGAGCCGGTCGAGGCCGAGCTGCATGCCGCGACCAAGGCCGCCGGTGATCCGTGGGAGCCGCTGCCTGCGTTCAAAGAGCTGCAGGCGAAGGCCCGCAAGCAGGGTCTGTGGAACCTCTTCCTCCCACCCGCCGAGCCCGGCAACGAGCAGTACGGCGAAGGGCTGAGCAACCTCGACTACGCCCCGATCGCGGAGTTGACCGGCCGCTCGTTCATCGCGCCGTACGTGTTCAACTGCAACGCCCCTGACACCGGCAACATGGAGGTACTGCTCCGGTACGGCAGCGCCGAGCAGAAGGAGCAGTGGCTGGAGCCGTTGCTGGAGGGCACGATCCGGTCCGCGTTCTGCATGACCGAGCCCGACGTCGCCTCCTCCGACGCGACCAACATGGCCGCCACCGCGATCGTCGAGGGCGACCAGGTCGTCATCAACGGCCGCAAGTGGTGGAGCACCGGCGTCGGACACCCGGACTGCGAACTGCTCATCTTCATGGGCCTGACCGACCCCGACGCCCACCGGTACGCCCGCCACACGATGGTGCTCGTACCGCGCGACGCCCGCGGCGTGAAGGTCGAGCGCCTGCTCCCCGCCATGAGCCGGTACGACGAACCGCACGGCCACGGCGAGGTCTCCTTCACCGACGTCCGGGTGCCGGCGTCCAACATCCTGGTCGGTCCAGGTCGCGCGTTCGAGATCGCCCAGGGCCGGCTCGGTCCCGGTCGGGTGCACCACTGCATGCGGCTGATCGGCCTGGCCGAGAAGGCGCTCGAGCTGGCGATCCTGCGCGGCACCAGCCGGACCGCGTTCGGCAAACCGCTGGTCAACCTCGGTGGCAACCGCGAGCGGATCGCCGACGCGCGGATCGCCATCAACCAAGCGCGGCTGCTCGTGCTGCAAACGGCGTACCTGCTGGACACCAAGGGGCTGGCCGGTGCGCTGAGCGAGGTCAGCCAGATCAAGGTCGCGGTGCCGCGGATGGCGCAGGACGTGATCGACATGGCGATCCAGCTGCATGGTGGTGGCGGTCTGTCCGACGACTTCCCGTTGGCGGCCGCGTGGACGAGTGCGCGAGCCCTGCGACTGGCCGACGGGCCGGACGAGGTGCATCGTGGAGTGGTCGCGAAGATCGAGCTGGCGAAGTACAAGGAGTCCGAATGAGCAGGGTTCTCGTCACCGGTGGGGCCAGTGGACTCGGGGCGGCGCTGGTCGCCCGGTTTGTTGCTGACGGCCACCAAGTGCTCAGTACCGACGTGGCGGCGGAGTCGACGCCGCCGGCCGGCGCGGAGTACCGGCAGTTGAATGTGCGGGACGCGGGTGACTGGGACAAGGCGGTCGCGTGGTGTGAGGAGAACTGGGGTGGGCTCGACATCCTGGTCAACAACGCCGGGATCGCGACCGGCGGGCGGATCGACGTCGAGTCGCTGGACGAGTGGGATCGTGTCGTCGACATCAACCTGATGGGTGTCGTGCGTGGTTGCCGTGCTTTCACACCGCTCTTCAAGCGCCAGCGCTCCGGCCACATCGTCAACACCGCTTCGGCGGCCGGGCTCGTGCACCCGCCGATGATGAGTTCGTACAACACGGTGAAGGCCGGCGTCGTCGCGCTCTCCGAAACGCTCTCGCACGAGCTTCACCCGTACGGCGTGACCGTCTCCGTCGTCTGCCCGTCCTTCTTCCGCACCAACCTCGGCGACTCGATCCAGGGCGACGACATCGAGATGCGCGCCACCGCCCGCAAGCTGATCGAGAAGTCCCCACGCACAGCTGACGAGATCGCCGCCAACGTCATCGCCGGCATCAAAAAACACCAGTTCCTCATCATCCCCGACCGCCCGGCCCTACTCGCCTGGCGCACCAAACGCTTCGCCCGCCCCCTGTACGACCGCCAGATGCGCAAAATCGCCGCCCGCGCCCGCGACCGAGCCGACTCCCCGAAGCAGGCCGCCGGAGACCACTGATGCCCCCCAACCCCAACGCAGTCGAAGGCGCCCGCCCAGTCCGCACCGAAGACGCCTTCGACATCACCGCGGTAGACACCTGGCTCCGCTCCACCGCCTCGCCGTCGCTCCACTCGACATCGGCCGGGGAGGTGGTGCAAGAGCCGGCCGCCCCCGCCTCGTCTTCGCTCCGCTCGACATCGGACGTGAGAGCAGGCAGTTCACGCGAGCCTGCCCCGGCCCCGGGCTCGCCGTCGCTTCGCTCGGCCTCGGCTGAGGAGCTGAGGGATGAGCCCTCAGTCGCGGGCTCGTCGTCGCTGCGCTCGACATCGGGTGAGCGAGCAGCGCGTGCGCTAGCCGATCCGGCGTCCGGCCCGGGCTCGTCTTCGCTCCGCTCGACATCGGACGTGGGAGCAGGCGACTCACGCGAGGCTGGCCCGGCGCCGGGCTCGTCGTCGCTGCGCTCCGCCTCGGAAGAGCGAGCAGCAGGTGCGCTAGCCGATCCGGCGTCCAGCCCCGGCTCGTCTTCGCTTCGCTCGACATCGGAGGTAGACCCGCTGCCCGAAGGGCTGCCGGAGGTTCGGCAGTTTTCGGGCGGGGCTTCCAACCTCACCTACCTACTGCGCTACCCGGATCGCGATCTGATCCTGCGTCGCCCGCCGGCTGGGACGAAGGCGAAGGGGGCTCATGACATGGGGCGGGAGTATCGGATCCAGCAGCAGTTGGCGCCGGTGTTTCCGTATGTGCCGCGGATGGTTGCTCATTGCAACGATGATTCCGTGATCGGGTCTGAGTTCTACGTGATGGAGCGGATCGCCGGTACGATCCCGCGGCGGTCGGAGTTGGGTGTTGAGCTGACGCCGGAGCAGACGCGGCAGCTCGGGTACAGGTTGATCGACACGCTTGTCGATCTGCATCAGGTGGATCCGGTGGCTGCTGGGCTGGGGGATCTTGGCAAGGGCGAGGGGTTCGTCGAGCGGCAGGTCGGCGGTTGGAGTGGGCGGTACCGGAAGGCGAAGACCTGGAATGTGCCGAGCTTCGAGAAGGTGATGGCTTGGCTGGAGGCGAACCGGCCGGGTGATGTCAGGATCTGCGTTGTTCATAACGACTTCCGGCTCGACAACGTGGTGCTGGCGCCGGACGATCCGCTGAAGATCGTGGGAGTGCTGGACTGGGAGCTGGCGACGTTGGGGGATCCGTTGATGGATCTGGGATCAGCGCTCGCCTACTGGGTGCAGGCCGACGACGACTGGGCTTTCAGACGGTTCAGGCTGCAGCCGTCGGATGTGCCGGGGATGATCGGGCGGGACGAGATCGTTCGGTACTACTGCGAGAAGACCGGCCTCGACGCCTCCAACTGGGCCTTCTACGAGGTGTTCGGGCTGTTCCGGCTCGCGGTGATCGCGCAGCAGATCTACTACCGGTATCACCACAAGCAGACCCGCAACCCGCGCTTCAAGAACCTCTGGCTGCCGGTCAACCTGCTCGAGCGGCGCTGTCGCAAGATCATGAGCCGCTGAATGCCGGCCATCTACCTGATCCGGCACGCGCAGGCGTCGTTCGGGCGCAGCGACTACGACCGGCTCTCGCCGCAGGGCGAGCAGCAGTCCGCAGTACTGGGCAAGGCGCTCGCCGAACGCGGCATCAAGCCGACCCTCGTCGTCATGGGTGCGATGCGACGGCACGCGCAGACCGCCGAGATCGCCCTCGAGGCAGCGGGCATCGAAGTACCGATCGGCATCGACGAAGGCCTCAACGAGTTCGACCACGACCGCGTGATCGTCGCCTACAAGCCTGCCTACAAGCGCCGGGCAGTACTACTCGCCGATCTCGCGCGCACCGGTCACCCCGCAAGAGCCTTCCAGGAGATGTTCACCGCGGCGACCCAGCGCTGGGCCGAGGCGGACGGCGACGACTATCCGGAGTCCTTCCAAGCCTTCTGCCAACGCTCAGAGGATGCGGTACGCCGTACTGCGACCCGCCTCGGCAAAGGCGAGACCGCCGTCGTCTTCACCTCGGGCGGCCCGATCGCCGCGGTCACCAGCCGGCTCCTCGACGGCACCGACGACCTGTGGCTCAAGCTCAACCCGGTCACCGTCAACACCGCGATCACCAAGCTCACCGTCGGCCGCAGCGGACTCACCCTGGTCAGCTACAACGAACACGGCCATCTCGACGGCACCGAACTGCTCTCCTACAGATAGGGCGACCTGATGCGACGCAACATCCTGATCACCGGGGCGAGCTCGGGCCTGGGCGAGGAGATGGCCCGGCAGTTCGCCGCCAAGGGCCACAACCTCGCGCTGACCGCCCGGCGCGAGGACCGGCTGAAGGCGCTGCAGACCGAGCTGACCACGAAGCATCCCGAGCTGACGATCCTGGTCCACACCCTCGACGTGAACGATCATGACGCGGTCTTCGAGACGTTCCGCGCGGTCGACGCCGAGCTGACCCTGGACCGGATCATCGTGAACGCCGGTATCGGCAAGGGGGCGCCGCTCGGCACCGGCCGGTTCGATGCCAACCTGATCACCGCCCAGACGAACTTCACCGCCGTGCTCGCCCAGGCCGAGGCCGCGATGGAGCTGTTCCGGGCACGGAATGCCGGCCACCTGGTCTTCATCTCCTCGGTCGCCGGCGTGCGTGGCCTGTCGAAGTCCGTCACCACCTACGCGGCGACGAAGGCTGCCGTCGCGACGCTGTCCGAAGGCCTTCAGCTCGAACTGCTCGGCAAGCCGATCAAGGTGAGTACGATCGCTCCCGGCTACATCAAGTCCGAGCTGAACGAACACGTCGCCAGGACCCCGCTGATCGTCGACACCGTGCCCGGCGTCCGGGCGATGGTGGCCGCGATCGAGGCGGAGAAGGCGAAGGCGTTCGTGCCCGCCTGGCCTTGGGCGCTGATGGCGAGGGTTCTCAAGTACGCTCCGCTGCCGCTCGTGAAGAGGATGATCTGATGCGCTGGGGTCTGACGGTTCCGCTCACCGGAGTACCGATCCGGGATCACAAGCCGCTGATCACCGAGCTGGCTTCGCTGGGGTACACCGATTTGTGGTCGGCCGAGGTGGCCGGCGCCGATGCGTTCACCCCGCTGGTGCTCGCGTCGGAGTGGGAGCAGGAGCTGCGGTTGGGGACGGCCGTAGTACCGGTTCATACGCGTGGGCCGGCTGCGCTCGCGATGAGTGCGGCCGCGCTGGCCGATCTCGCGCCCGGACGGTTCGTGCTGGGGATCGGGGCGTCGTCGGAGACGATCGTCACCGGCTGGAACGGGATCGCGTACGACCCGCCGCTGGCCCGCACTCGCGACGTACTGCGGTTCCTGCGGCAGGCGTTCGCCGGGGAGAAGGTCGACGGTGAGTTCGACAGCTTCACGATCAAGCGGTTCCGGCTGGAGAAGGCGCCGGACGTACCGCCCGCCATCATGCTCGCCGCGCTCCGCCCGCAGATGCTCAAGCTGGCCGCGCGGGAGGCGGACGGCGCGATCACCAACTGGCTCTCGGCGGCGGACGTCCGGCAGGTCCGCGCCGAGCTCGGTGACGAGAAGGAGCTGGCCGCGCGGATCTTCGTCTGCGTCACCGAGGACGCCGAGATGGCCCGCAACATCGGCCGGTTCCTGATCGCGACCTACCTGACCGTTCCCGGGTACGCCGCCTTCCACGACTGGCTCGGTCGCGGCGAGGCGATGAAGACGATGCGCGACGCCTGGGCGGCCGGCGACCGGAACGCCGCGATGGCGGCCGTACCGATCGAGGTGATCGACGATCTGGTCGTGCACGGGTCGGCCGCCGACTGCCGGGCGCAGATCAACGAGTACGTCGCCAACGGGCTCGACACCCCGATCCTCGCCACCCTGCCGACCGGCGCGGACCTGCTGGAGACTGCTCGTTCCCTGGCGCCGTAGGTCAAGACCGCTCGAGGTTGAAGACCTGGACGCAGGAGCCTTGGACGATCACCATGCCGCCCATCCGCTGACCGTTCGTGGTACCGGAGATCGGGACCACGAAGGGATCCTGCCCGACTACCGCGTTGGTGACGGTGAGCTTCGTCGGTGGCTTGATCCAGTTGGAGATCAGGGCCGGGACGATCTCCTGCGTCACACGACAGGTCAGCGCGACCGCGGCCGCGGTGTCGTCCGCGTTGAGCGCGGCCGCGAACCGTCCGGCCAGCGCGAACGCAGCCTGCTTCGTACCGGACGCCGGCTCGGTCGCCACTGGCTTGCTCGGTGTGGTCTTGGTCGGCACCGGCTTGCTGGGCGCAGCTTTGGTCGGCACCTTCGAGGGTGCGGTGGTCGTCTTGGTGCTCGCCGGCGGCGCGGCCGGCGCCGTACCGCCGCTGTCGCTCCCGCCTGAGGTCAGCCGATAGGTCACGAACCCGACGATGCCGAGGATCACGGCCACCAGCACGACGATCAGGAAGATGATCACGCCCGCCCGGTTCTTCGGCGGTGGCGTGCCGTACGGTGGCGCCGCCCAGTTGCCGCCCTGTGGCTGGTACGTCGGTTGCTGCCAGCCCGGGTTCTGGCCGGGCGGGTTCTGCGGCGGCGGACCCTGTGGACCGGGCGGCGGTGGGTAGCTCACGAGCCAAGTGTGGCAGCGAGAGGTCCATCCGGACCCCACGACAACTCGCGCGTGCCGGAGCCAGTTGCCCCTTGCCGTGCAGCAGACTGATCCGGTGACCGATCCCTCACGAATAGTCAGGGCCGTGGCCGGTGCGCTGGTGGTCGGGGTCGCGCTGGGATTCCTCACCCAGTACCTGCAGGGCGAGCTGCCCGGCAACTGGAACACTCTGGCCAACTCGGGCGTCGTGTGGGTACTCGTCGCCTTCACTGTCACCGCTGCTTGGCGATTGCCGACCGGGTGGTCGGCGCTACTCGGGTTCATCACCCTGTTCGGTGCGTTGAGCGGGTACTACGTATCGGCACGGTTCATCGAAGGGGTCACCAGCTCGGCGTCGACCATGGCGGTCTGGGTGCTCGCCGCGCTCGTGGGGGGACCTGTCTTCGGGGTCGCTGGGAGTTGGTGGAGCGAGGACGGCGCGGTGCGTAGTACGGGGACCTGGTTGAGCAGCGGGGGTGAGTCGGAGCGGGCCGAGGCGCGGTTGTGGCACTTCAGCCGGGCGGTCGTCGCGGTGGCGCTGGTGAGTGCGGTACTCCTTGCCGAGGGCATCTACTTCCTCTGGCGGGTGGAGAACAAGCACCCCTCCGGCCGGCTCGAACTCATCCTCGCGATCCTGGCGCCGCTGTCGCTCTCCCACAGCAGTCGCGACCGGGTGACCGGATTCCTGCTGCTGATCCCACTCGGCCTGCTCGGCGTCGCCGCCTACGGTCTGCTCGACGCGCTGCTGGCGAGCTGAGTCACTTCAGCTGGAAGATCCGTACGCAGAGCGGCTCACCCGCGATGTCCTGGATCCGCACGAAGCCACTCATCGGCCCGAAGCGGGTCTTTCCGCTGATCGGGACCAGGTCCATCCGCATCGGGTAGGCGGTCGTGCCGGCTTCTTCGACGGTCGTCGTGCCGCTGAGCTTGAGTTTGGTCGACTCGTCGACGATCAGCATGATCGAGGTGGGCAGCAGTTGCTTCGATCCTTCGCAGCCGAGCGCGGCGGCTTTCTTCTGCTTGTTCACGCTCAGGAAGGCGACGAACTTGCCGGCCAACGCCGTCGCCTCGGTCACCCGGGCCGCATCCGCGGCCGGCGCACTCGGCGCTGACTTGGTGGGTTGCCCTTCCCCTTGACCGAGCCCCTGGCTCGGCTGGGTCTGCGGCTCCGTCGAGCCGGTGCCCTCGCCCTGCATGATCACGATCAGGCCGAGGATTCCCAACAGCACCAGGACGACGGCGGCCACGATGCCGATGATCGCCCCCATGTTGCTCCGCTTCGGCGGAGGCGGCCCGTAGCCGTAGCCCGGTGGCGGCGGCCCATACCCCGGTGGCGGCGGTCCGTGTCCCTGCGGTGAGCTCACGCCTCGTAGTTTTGCAGGAGAGGGGTCTATGCCAGCCGGTGTTCTTCGAGCCAAGTGGTGGCGCGGCGCTTCGAGGCGCGGGAGAGCCAGGCGTCCTGGATCACCTCGGTCAGCTCCTGCACGGTGAGTTCACCCAGCCGGCTGCCCCGGACCAGCACGGACAGATGCCCGTCGAAGTGCGGCGTGGTGAAGAACGGATTGCTCTCGTCCGCCACCAGCGCGAGCTTGTCCTCCTCGGCCGGCACCCAGAAGACGATGACGTCGTCGTACCGCTCGCCCGTCTCCGGATCGAACGCATCCGGCCGCTGCGTCCGGAAGAACACGAACGACTTGCCGCCGACCTGGTAGACCGGGTTCTCCCCGCCACCCTGCACCACGGTCACATGCGGCATCCCCGCCGCGACCGCGTGCACATCGGCCACCCGAGCCTTCCGACTCCTCGCCATCCCCGCAGTCTAGTTATCGCGCAGGTAGATGGATGGTGAAAGTCGATCCATTGCCGACCCGGCTGGTCGCCGCGATCGTGCCGTGGTGCGCTTCGACGAGGTGCTTGGTGATGGCCAGGCCGAGACCGCTACCGCCGGTCGTCCGGCTGCGTGACTGCTCAGCCCGGTAGAACCGGTCGAAGAGATAGGGCAGGTGTTGCTCCGAGATCCCCGTCCCGTTGTCCGTGACGGTCAGGTTGTACCCGTCGCCGACCCGCCGTACGCCGACCAGCACCCGCCCGCCGCTGGGGGTGAACCGGATCGCGTTGGAGACCAGGTTGCCCAGCGCCTGCCGAATCCGCGCGTTGTCCACAACCGCCGGAGCCGGACCGCTGACCTCGGCCGTCAGCGTGACCTGAGCCGCCTCAGCAGCGGGTCGATGCGCCGACACGACCTGCTGGGCCAGCTCGGACAGGTCCTTGAGCTCAGGATGGATCCGAAGCTTCCCTGCATCAGCCAGCGCGAGATCCTGCAGATCCGCGACCAGCCGCTCGAGCAGCCCGGCCTCCTCCAGCAATGAGGTCACCAGCTCACGATCGAGCGGCACCACCCCGTCCTCGGAGGCGACCAGGTAGCCCTTGATGTTGGCCAGCGGCGTCCGCAGTTCATGGGCGACATCGCTGACCATCGCCTTGCGCTGATGGTCGTGATGCTGGATCGACTCCGCCATCGCATTGAACGCGTGTCCGAGCCGGGCCACCTCGTCCCGCCCGGTGACCGGTACCCGAGCAGCGTGATCGCCGTTCGTCATCCGCTGGGCCGCGCCGGTCAGCGCCAGGATCGGGCGGACCAGCCGGCGGCCGGCGAACACCATCACCAGGGCCGCGATCAGGAGTACGCCGAGCGCGGTGGCCGCGGTACGGGCGAGGCCTTCGCCGGAGAAGACGTTGAAGCTGCTCTTGGCTCCGAGGTAGAGCTTGGCCTCCGGCGCGACGTACGGCGCGAGCGCCTCGGTCCGAGCCGTGTCGACGCAGGTCGCGAAGGCCTGCGACGTCGGGGACTGGCTGTCCACCGGTACGACGGAAAGCAGCCCGTCCGCCGAGTTCGTGCCCAGGTCATAGGTCTCACCGGCCGAGTCCAGGCAACGCTCGGCCCGCTGGATCTCATCGACGTTGACGGCCTTGGCCTTCGCGCTCGGTGCGTACAGCCCTGGTGGAACGCACGGGTCGTTCGCGAGCGTGGCCGGGTCCTGGAACTGCTTCACGGTCGCGCCGTCGGACGTCTGCCCGGACGCGACGATCAACCCGGAGTAGCCGCCGGCGGCCGGCTCGGTCTTGGTGACATCGGTGCCGCGTGCCTGCATGCAGGCGGCGGCCTGGTCCGTGAGCCGCTCGCGCTCACGCCTCTCCGCGCCCGTCAGCCCCCAGTCCGGTGCGCCGGGTGCCTGGCTGCCGATTGCGAGGGCTGTGGCCGCCCGGAACGTCACTGAGCGGGGAGCAGCCGTCGCGGCGATCGCGGGTACTCCGCTGGAGCTCCAGATCGACACACCAGGCTGCCGGCTCACGTCGATGGTTGCCGCGGGCACCGAGGGGAGGTCGGGGCCGGCGCCGAGCATCCGGGCCGAGTCGGCGAGCACCGTACCGTCGGGTTTGGTGAGCGCGATCCGTCGCCCGGTCTGGTCGGAGAGCGAGGAGACCAGCTTGTCGACGCCCGACCAGGTCGCGTTGTCGACGGCGTACGTGCTGAGCTGGCTGTAGATGTCGCCGTCGACCTGGAGTTGCGAAGTGTTCTGGTCGAGCTCGCCCTGAAGCTTCTCCGAAGTGCTGTAGGTGGCGATCACGGCCGTCGCGATGACGGCGCCGAGCGCGACGGCGAGCGAGAGCCCGAGAAATCTGAGCAGGACACTACGACGCATCGGTCGTCACCACCTTGTCGGCGAGCTTGTAGCCGACGCCGTACACGGTCTTCAGGTACTCCGGGCTGGCCGGCGCTCGCTCGATCTTCTTCCTCAGGTTCATCACGTGGACGTCGATCGTCCGGTCGAACACGTAGTGATCGAAGCCGAACGCGTGCTCCAGCAACTGCTGCCGGGAGAACGCCCGGCCGGGAGAGGCGGCCAGGCAGGCGAGGATCTTGAACTCGGCCGGCGTGACCTCGACCAGCTCGTCGTCCAGCCGTACTTCGTGCCGCACAGGATCGATCTCCAGCGCGCCGACCCGGTAGACCTCACCCTCGGAGCGGATCCGCGTGCGCCGCAGTACCGTCCGGACCCGGGCCACCAGCTCGCGCGGGTTGTACGGCTTGGTCAGGTAGTCGTCCGCGCCCAGGTCGAGGCCGAGCAGCAGGTCGTCCTCGGTGGACCGGGCCGTCAGCATGATGATCGGCACGTCACCGTTGCCCGCGGCATCGGCGCGCAGCACCCGGCAGACGTCCAGACCGTCGACCTTGGGCATCATCACGTCCAGGACGAGCAGGTCAGGGCTGCGCCGGCGGGCCTCGTCGATCGCGGCCCGCCCGTCGTGCACGACCACGGTCAGATGACCCTCGCGCTCCAGGTAGCGCCGGATCAGCTCCGCCTGCTTGAGATCGTCTTCGGCGACGAGAATCCGGGCTGGCATGGTCCGAGAGTGACTGATCTTCATGAGATTTCGATGAAGATCGGCTGAGAGCATCGGGTGCTGATCGGTCCTTCACAGGTTCTTCACAGCGTTCCCGGCACGCTCCACGGCATGAAGAACTCACGCATAGCGCTCTCCCTGGTGGCCGTCCTGGCCCTCGCCGGCTGTGGAGCGGGCAGCTCGGCCGCCGACAAGGAACCGGTGAAGAACGGCGACGACAAGAGCCCGCTCGCGGAGTACATGGGCGACGGTTTCATCAACAACTCCGGTGGCGGGATGGTGACCACCCGGGCCATCGGCGGGCCGAACGAGTCGTCCGAGGAGCAGCTGGCCAAGCAGCGCAAGATCGAGGAGTCGACGGCGGCCTGTATGAAGTCCGCCGGGTTCGACTACGTAGTGGTGCCGCCAGAGCAGAAGGGCAAGGGCAAGTTCGACGAAGCCTTCAGCCTGCCGCCGGACAAGTTCGCCGAGCAGTACGGCTACGGGGTCAGCACGATCGACTGGGGCAAGCCGGACGACGCGGAGAAGGACGATCCGAACGCCAAGATCCGCAAGGCGCTGTCGCCGAACGCGCAGAAGGCCTACGACAACGCACTGAACGGACAGCTCGCGACCAGCGGCAACGGCAGCGGTGGAGTGATCTCCATGCAGCCGGCCGACGGCAAAGGCAAGCCGATGGACACGGGCTGTCGCGGCAAGGCCGCCGAGGAGGTCTACGGCAAGGCCGAGGACCACCAGGCCGACTTCGCCAAGTTCGACTCGCTGTTCAAGGATCTCGAGGCGCTGCGGAAGCGGTTCGAGGCCGACCAGCGGGTGATCGACGCGACGTCCGCCTGGGCCGACTGTCTGGCTGACGCCGGGCACAGCGGCTTCAAGAAGCTCGACGACCCGCGGTCCTCGATCAGCGACAAGCTCGACAAGCTCACCGGCGCGAAGAAGAACGGCGGCCCGACCAGTGCCGGCGGTGACGGAAAGGGCAACGTGACGGTGTTCCAGGCACCCTCGCTCGACAAGGTCCCAGCTGCCCAGCTGGCCGACCTGCGCAAGGAAGAGATCGACCTGGCCAAGGCGGACGTGGGCTGCAAGAAGAAGGTCTACGACGAGCCCGCCAAGAAGGCGCAGTACGAGCTGGAGAAGGAGTTCGTCGCGGCGAACAAGACCCAGCTCGAGGCGTACCGCGACTCGGTGTCGGAGCGGTGACCGCCTCACCCAAGTCGCGCCGCCGGGTCCTGGTCGGAGTCTCCGCGGTGGCGACGCTCTCGCTCGGGGTGGGCGTCGCCGCCGGCAGCCGGTTGATGTCGCCGGAGGACGCGGCGGCCAAGACGGCGCCACCGAAGGCCTCCCAGATCACCGTGCCGGTGGAGTTGAAGGCGTTGTCCAGCAAGGTCGTCGGACGCGGGGACACCTCGTTCGACGGAGCGGTGAACATCCGGGTCGAGACGAGCGGACTCCAGACGCCGGCGGTGGTGACGGGCAAGGTTCCGAAGGTGGGTTCGACGCTCCAGGCGGGTAAGGCGCTTTTGGAGATAGCGGGTCGGCCAGTCATCGGGCTTCCCGGCGTACTGCCGATGTACCGCGCGTTGGCTCCGGGGTCGAAGGGGCCGGACGTGTTGCAGCTCGAGCAGACGCTGGAGAAGCTGGGGTTTGATCCGGGCAAGGTCGATACGAAGTACACGACCGACACCTCGCACGCGGTGGAGAAGCTGTACGAAGCGGCCGGGTACGACGCGCCGGAGCCGGACGAGCCCCTCAAGCAGGCTGTCGATGCCGCCGACAAGAACGTCGACGCGATGAAGAACGCGCTCCGGCAGGCGAAGCTCGCGCTCAAGCAGGCGAAGGCCGGCCCGGGCAAGGCGGACACCACCGTGCAGCAGGGCGCGGTCGACGACGCGGAGGAGAACCTGGCCGACGCAGTGGAGGCCAAGAACGAGGCCGAGTTCAAGGCCGGTACGCCGCTGCCGGTGTCGGAAGTCGTCTACGTGAAGTCGCTGCCGCGCCGGGTCGACGAGGTGAAGGTAGAGCGCGGCGGAACGGTCAACGGCGTGGTGATGTCGGCCAGCGGTGCTTCGCTGGTGGTCAGCGTGAAGGTGGACGCGGCGACCAAGGAGCGGCTGAAGGCCGGGATGCCGGCGACGTTCGACATCGGCGACGGCACGATCATCAAGGCGACCATCGTCCGGATCACGGGCAGCGGGGACGAGTACAGCGTGGTGATCTCGCCGAAGTCGCTGACCGCGGCGCAGCTCAATCGGCTGCGGGACGCGAACGTGAAGGTGACGATCCCGCTCAAGAGCACCAACGGCAAGGTACTGACCGTGCCGTTGGCCGCGCTCTCGGCAGGCTCGGACGGCAGTTCGCGGGTCGAGGTACTCCGCGACGGCAAGGTCGAGCTGGTTCCGGTCAAGGTCGGACTGTCGGCCGATGGGTTCGCCCAGGTGACGGCGACCGGGGACGCCAAGCTGTCCGAGGGCGACCAAGTGGTGGTCGGCAAATGACCGCGTCGAGCGCGATCGCGCCGATGGGCTCGACGGCGGTGGCGTTGCCGGCGCCGGTGGTCGAGATGATCGGCGTCCGGCGGTTCTTCCCCGGGCCGCCTGAGGTCCAGGCGATCCGGGAGATCGACCTGACCATCCGCGAAGGCGAGTACCTGTCCATCGTCGGTCCTTCGGGTTCCGGCAAGTCGACGCTGCTGCATCTGCTCGGGCTGCTCGACAACCCGACCGGCGGGGTCTACCGGCTCGACGGCGTCGACACGATGAGCCTGCGGGAGCGGCGTCGCGCCGTCCTGCGGGGTGAGCGGATCGGGTTCGTGTTCCAGTCGTTCCATCTGCTCGACCACCGGACCGTGCTGGAGAACGTCGCACTCTCGATGGTGTACGTCGGGGTGCCCCGGAAGGAGCGGATGGCGCGTGCACGAGTCGCCCTGGAACGGGTCGGGCTGGCACACCGGATGGAGTTCGGGCCCACGACACTGTCGGGTGGCGAGCGGCAGCGGGTCGCGATCGCCCGGGCGCTGGTCGCCGAGCCGAGTCTGCTGCTGGCCGACGAACCGACCGGCAA
This sequence comes from Kribbella sp. NPDC051718, assembly GCF_040681515.1. NCBI lineage: Bacteria > Bacillati > Actinomycetota > Actinomycetes > Propionibacteriales > Kribbellaceae > Kribbella > Kribbella sp. NPDC051718. The sequence goes on from NZ_JBFAYZ010000022.1 coordinate 33,070, forward strand.
CCTCGACAGCGCCAACGCGGAGGCGATCCTCGAGGTGTTCGACGAACTCCACCACGAAGGCATGACGCTGGCGGTCATCACCCACGACGACCACGTCAGCGAACGAGCCCAGCGTCGCGTCCGCATCGTCGACGGGACACTCCAATGGTGAGCTGGCGGAAGTCGCAGCGCCCGAAACCCCAAGCAGGCCCCCCGGATCCCGCCGGCGGGCCGTCCACCTCGCATCGCCAGCGCAAGCCGGGGCGGCTTGCGCTGGCGGGCGTGGTGCGGCGAGTCGCAGGATCTCGCCGAGACAACCAACGCCCACCGCGGGCCGGGAGCCCAGTGCAGGCCTTGGGCCGGGGCGGTGCCTGGAGCCCAGCGCGGCTGCTGGGCCGGGGCGGGGCCCCCCGGCGTACGGGCGGACCCGCGTTGCGGGACTTGCTTGATGAGGCGCTTGCGGGGGTTGCGGCTCGGCCGACGCGGTTGATTCTGACTACGCTCGGTACGGTCCTCGGGATCGCTGCGTTGGTGGGCACGGTCGGGCTCGGGCAGACCGCGGCCGGTCAGATCACCCAGCTGTTCGACCTGGCAGCCGCTACCCGGGTGGTCGTCAGTCCGGACAGCAACGGCTCCGACGAACAGGCGGCTCAGTTGCCGTGGGACGCGCCGCAGCGGATCGTCCGGCTGAACGGGGTCGACGCGGCCGGCACGGTCAGCAACGTCGACGTCGGGGACGACACGGTCCACAGCGTCGCCGGGCTGGACGGACAGAAGGACGGACTCAACCTGCAGGTAATGGCGGCGTCGGGTGGGCTGTTCGACGCGGTCCGCTCGGTGCTGAAGACCGGGCGGTTCTTCGATGCGGGTCATGACGCCCGCGGGGACAAGGTCGTCGTACTGGGCAAGAACGCGGCCAAGCGGCTCGGCATCAACCGGGTCGACTCCCAGCCGGCCATCTTCATCGGCGACCAGGCGTACACGGTGATCGGCATCCTCGACTCGGTCAGCGGCAAGGCCGAACTGCTCGACTCGGTGATCATGCCGAACGGGACGGCCAAGACGGCGTACAAACTGAAGGCGCCGGAGTCGGTCGAGATCCGTACGTCGGTAGGCGCGGCGCAGCTGATCGCCAAGCAGGCGCCGGTCGCGATCGACCCGAACAACCCGAGCTCGCTCAAGGTCGACGCCCCGCCGAAGCAGGGCGGCGTCCGCAAGGGCGTCGAGTCGAACCTGAACGCGCTGTTCCTGTTGCTGGGTGCGGTGGCGCTGCTGGTCGGCGGTCTCGGTATCGCCAATGTGACGCTGCTGTCGGTGCTCGAACGCGTGAGTGAGATCGGCCTGCGCCGCGCCCTGGGCGCCGCGCGACGACACGTTGCCGGTCAGTTCCTGGTGGAGAGCGTGATCGTCGGCTTCCTCGGCGGCCTTTTGGGTACGGCCGTCGGGGTGCTGCTCACCGTCGGAGTCTCCTTCGCCCGGGACTGGACGCCGATCCTGGACAACAAGCTGACCTTCGGAGCGCCCTTCCTCGGCGCGGTGATCGGCCTGATCGCCGGCACCTACCCGGCCTGGAAGGCGTCGGCCATCCAGCCCATCACGGCATTGCGGGGGAGTGCGTGACCGTCGAGGAGGACCGCGAGTACAGGAACGCGGTCAGCAGGAAGCCGAGGACCACGAAGGTGAGCACCGGGTAGGACTTCCCGTCGTCGGGCAGGATGACCGCGCCGAGTGCAGCTGCGGACACCTGCCCGACGTTGAAGATCATGTCGTAGAGCGAGAAGACCCGGCCGCGGTAGACGTCGTCGACACCCGTCTGGATGAGGGTGTCGACGCTGATCTTCACGCCTTGCGCGCAGAAGCCGGTGAGGAAACCGGAGACCAGGATCGCGGGCTGCGTGTAGAGGCCGCCGGGCACCGCCGTCACCACGGCCGCCGCGACGAACAGCACGGTGATCCATCGGCGCAGAGTCAGTACCCGGGTCGCCCACGGCGTCACCAGCGCGGCGATGAAGAGCCCGGCACCGACCGCACCGGTCGCCAGCGCGAGCGCGCCGAATGCCTGGTCCAGCTGGTCGGGACCGTAGAACTTGTTGCGGTACAGCAGGATCATCGCGACCGTGACGAGCCCGAAGAAGAACCGCAGCGACCCGATCGCGGCCAGCCCGAGAGCTGCTTGCCGGCGCTCCTTGAGATGCCGGCCACCGTCGATCAGCCCGGCCACGATGCCGCGGATCGCCTCGAGCACACCGGGCTCGTCGCCGGTCAGGTCCGGGCCGAGTTGCTTGCGGCCGAGTCGCAGGGCGAGGAAGGCAGCGGTGAGGTAGACGGCGGCCGTACAGCCGAGCACGACCAGGTCCGAGTCGGAGATCAGCTTTACGCCGGCCCCGGCACCACCGCCGATGAGGAAGAGCGCAGTACCGGAGGTAGGCGTGACCGCATTGGCCATCACCAACTCATCCCGCTCCACAACGTGCGGCAGACCAGCGGACAGCCCCGACAGCAGGAACCGGTTGACCCCGAGCGTCAGCAACACCGCCAGATAGAACGGCACCCCAGCGTTGCCCGCAGCAACAATCCCGCCGACCACCAGCACCAACGCGGCCCGGGTCAGATTCGCCCCGAACAGAATCTGCCGCCGAGACCACCGATCAAGCAGCACACCGGTGAACGGCCCCAACACCGAGAACGGCAACAACGCCACCGCGAACAACCCGGCGATCGCCGCCGCATCCGGCGCCCGCTCCGGCGAGAACAACACATACGCCGCCAGCGCGACCTGAAAAACCCCGTCCCCGAACTGCGACGTCAACCGAACAGCAAACAGTCGGCGGAAATCCCCCCGCCGCAACAACCGCCCCAAGTCCCGCATGAACTGCACGCCTGCACTGTAACCACACTTACTTGACGTCCAGCCGCTCGGCCGCGGTCTGACCCCGCTTGTTCACCGGTACGACGCCTGCCACTTTGCCGAGGCCGGTGATGGGCATGTTGCCGTAGATGGTTTCGGTGTGGCCGGCGGGGACGACGTAGGTCTCGTGGTAGATGCCGACGTTGTTGCCCTGGTAGGCGTACTTGAAGAAGTTGGTCCAGGCCGGGCGGTGGGTGCGGCCGGGGTCGTTGGCGAACGCCTGCAGCTTCTCGGCCGACTCCCAGTACTGGATCATCGTCGTGGTCCGCAGGCCGGGGAAGGTGCGGAAGCCGAGCAGGCCGCTGTCCTTGTCGGCGGTCAGTTCGCGCAGCATCGGGCCCATCGCCAGCGCCACCGGCAGCCACTGGCGGAAGGCGCGCAGTTTGTTCACCCGGAAGCCGATCACGAAGACGACGATCTCGCCCTCGTGCGCCGCGGTCTGCCGTCCCTCGACAACGCTCATCAGATCTCCTCTTTGGATAGTTCGACTCCCTAATATTGGAAAGTGATACTCTCCAAAAGTCAAGAGGAGGGCGTGGATGTGGATCGCTGAACTGTCCCGGCAGAGCGACGTGCCGGTGGCGACGATCAAGTACTACCTACGCGAAGGCCTGCTGCCTGCCGGTGAAGCGGTCGGCGCGACCAGGGCCCGGTACGACGAAACGCACGTCCGCCGGCTCCGGTTGATCCGGGCGCTCGTCGAGGCGGGCGGCCTGTCGCTGGCTCGCGTCCGCAACGTGCTCGCCGAGGTCGACGAGGAGACCCGCGACATGCACGATGTCCTAGGCGCGGCCCACGGCGCTCTCATCCCCACCGACCTCAGCGCGACAGACGAGTCCCGCGGTCGAGTCGACGACCTCATCGCCGAGGAGGGCTGGCAGGTCGATCCCGGCTCGCCGGACCGGGTGCTGCTGGCGAACGCGCTCGACGCGTTGGAGAAGGTCGGCTACCACCTCGACGACGACCTGCTGAAGACCTACGCATCGGCGGCCGCGCAGGTCGCCGACTCCGAAGTGGCCGGCCTGCCGTCCGACGATCGGCAGCAAACCGTCGAGACGACCGTTCTGGTCACCGCGCTGGGCGGCCCGGTCCTGTTGGCGCTCCGTCGCCTGGCCCAGCAAAGCGCCTCGGCGAGCCGCTTCGGCATGCCGAAGCGGCTCGCCCCCCCATCCGCCCCGCGCGGCGGTCAACCGCCCCCGCGGGGGGCCCCCCCACCCCGGCGCCGCGGACGGAGTAGG
>NZ_JBFAYZ010000023.1:0-33188 GCF_040681515.1 Kribbella sp. NPDC051718
CAGCAACGCAGCTTTCTACCAAGGCCGCCTGGCCACCATCCCAGACCGCCTCCCCCCCCCCCCCCCCCCCCCCCCGGCCCCCCCCACCCCCCCCCCCCCCCCCCCCCCCCCCCCCCCCCCCCCCCCCGCCCGCCCCCCCCCCCCCCCCACGACCCAGGATTACGCCTTAGGGTTGTGAAAATGAGGATTGTCTCTCTGCTGCCGTCGGCCACCGAGATCTGTTTCGCCCTCGGGGGCGGCGACGACGTTCTCGGCGTGACCTTCGAGTGCGACTACCCGGCCGAGGCACGGGCCCGGCGGATCGTCTCCACCACCAATCTCCCCGAAGGCCTCACCCCGCTGCAGATCGACACCGCCGTCCGCGAACGGGTCGCCGCCGGCGAGGACCTCTACAAGCTCGACCGCGACGCCCTCCGCGCCCTCGACCCGGATCTCGTCATCACCCAGGACCTCTGCCAGGTCTGCGCGATCGACATCGACGACGTCGAGGAGGCGCTGTCCTATCTCGGCTGCCAGGCCGACGTGGTGACCACCGACCCGCACGACCTCGACGAAGTGTTCGACTCGATCGAGGTGATCGGCAAGGCGATCGGCCGCCCCGCCGGGCGCTTCGTCGAGGACCTGCGCAAGCGCCTGGCGAAGGTCCGCATCCAGGGCAGCGCCCGGGTGATGCTGCTCGAGTGGACCGACCCACCGTTCGCGCCCGGCCACTGGGTTCCGGAGATGATCGACTACGCCGGCGGCGTCAGCGTCCTGGGCACAGCCGGCCTCCGCTCCGTACGCACCACCTGGCCGGCCATCGAGGCGGCCCGCCCGGAAGTGATCGTCTCGGCCCCCTGCGGCTTCGACCTCGACGCCGCAACCACCCTCACCCAGGAACTACTCGACAACGGGGCACTTCCACCCGCAGTACCGGTCTGGGCAGTAGACGCCAACGGCTGCTTCGCCCGCCCCGGCCCCCGCCTGGTAGATGGCGTCGAAGCGCTGGCCGGCCTGCTCCACGACGGCCCGGTAGACCCGACTGTGGCTCGCCGCCTCAGATAACGTCACCTGTATGACTGACGTGCAGGTGGTGCGGGTGTTCGCGGATCCAGCCGGCAACTTCGGGAACAAGCTCGGGGTGGTGCTCGACGGCGCCTCGATCCCCGATCCGGCGGAGCGGCAGAAGCTCGCGGCGGAGCTCGGCTACCCGGAGACGATCTTCTTCGACGATCTCGAGCGGGCCGATTTCAAGATCTACACGCCGGCGGTCGAGCTCCCGTTTGCCGGGCATCCGTCGGTCGGCGCCGCCTGGGTGCTCACTCGCGAGCTGGGCAAGGCCCCCGCCGTACTACGGCCTCCGGCCGGCGAAGTACCCACCTGGCAGGACGGCGACGACGTCTGGGTCCGCGGCCCACTCGCCTCCGCACCGCCCTGGTGGCACGAGCGCCTCGACTCCCCCGAGGCGGTCGACCAGCTCACCGGCCCGCTCGCTCCGGAGCAGGACGCGACTCAGCTCTGGGCCTGGGAGGACGAGCAGGCCGGCACAGTCCGGGTCCGCGTCTTCGGCCGCCGCTTCGGCATCCCCGAAGACGAAGCTTGCGGCTCGGCCTCCATGCGCCTCGCCGCTGCCCTTGGCCGTCGCCTCACCATCCACCACGGCAACGGCTCCCTGGTCCTCGCTCAGCCCGGTCCCCCGTCGTACGCCGAAGTCGGCGGCCGGGTCGTCAAGGACTGACGGGCTCGCAGATGCAAAGCTGAAGCTGCGCATCGGCGGCGAACGGTCGCCCGGACCAGTCGCCGAAGCGCTCGACGAGCCGGAGGCCGCCGAGTGAGACGAGCAGCGGCAACTCCCGCGGAAAGATGCTCCTGATCTCGAGCGGCACGACGACGAAGTCGGGCTCGGAGTCGGTCGAGAGGTACCACGTCCCACGGGTGACCTGCGCGGCCGCGTCGTAGTTCTCAGCGACGTCGACGCCGACCTTGCCACGGTCAGGGTCGACGAACGACAACGCCTCCCGGGTACGCCGTACGCCATCGGCTTCGGCAAGCAGCCGCACGCTCGGGTTGAAGACATCGAAGACGAGCCGTGCTCCGGGTGCCAGGTGCTTTCGCACCGACTCGAAGCAGCTCGCCAGGTCCTCGGCCTCCTGCAGATGCAGCACGGAATTAGCTGTGATGAAGATGATGTCGAAGGTACGGCCGAGATCGAAGGCCCGCATGTCACCCTGGATCCATTCCACAGCTACACCGCGCTCGCCCGCCTTCCGCTGCGCCTCAGCCAGCATCTCCGACGAGAAGTCCAGGCCGACGCACGGATGCCCGTCGGCGGCGATCGGGATCAGCTTGTGCCCGGTGCCGCAGCCGAGTTCCAGTACGCTCCCGCCTTGCCGATCGGCCTCAGCCCGGTAGAAGTCGACCGAGGGCCCGCCGCCCGGGAACATCAGGTCGTACAGCTTCGCGTGCGAGTAGAACGCATCACTCATCAAGCTTGCTCCAGACTTTGCGGAGGGCTCTCGCAGCGTCGCCTTCAAGACCAGCCGCGTCCAACGTCTCACCCAACTCGTCGAACTCCGGGCCCCACCGCCACGCCACACTCCGCAGCGCGTCCGGCAACCCCGGATCCTTCAACGACCCTGCATCTGCTCGCACCTGCTGGGCCGTCAACGCCTCTGTCACCCCATGCTTCTCCGCCAATTGAAAAGCCAGCACAGCAAGCGCTGCTTTTCCCTTGTTATAAAGGGCATAGGCGGACTTTGCGGCGCTAGCTGCCCCCACGGTATCTCCTACGACCATCGGAGTCACCGCAGTTTCGGCCCACAGGTCAGCGGCTGCAGCAGCGGCGGAGCCGGAGAGCATCAGGTGGGTCGGGCTCGGACCGCCGGTTGGTGGTGGGCCGACAACGCCGGCGTCGACGAAGGTTGCGGCGGGCAATGCGTCCCGGGCGACTTGGAGCGACTTCGGGGAGAGGGGGTTGGCCTCGATGTAGATGCCGGCGAAGCCTGCAGCCCCTACCTGGCGGGCGATGTCGAGCGCGCCTTGGGGCGCGCAGGAGCAGAGCACGACGTCGGCCGACGCCACCGCGTCAGCGAACGAGGTACCGATCAAGCCTGCAGCCTCAGCCCGCTCGACGGACGCGGCACTGCGCCCTTCAGGCACCCAGTGCACTTCGTGGCCTGCAGCAACCAGTTGGTGGGCCAGTTGGGAGCCCATCGCGCCGGGGTGGAAGACAGCGATTCGCATTCAGCACCTCTGTTCGGTCAGTTCTGGCCAAGATATGCCAGTACTGCGAGAACGCGGCGATTGTGTTCGGCATTCGAGTACAGCCCGAGCTTGCCCATGATGCTCGCAACGTGCGTCTCCACAGTGCGCTCATTGAGCCACAACCGCCGGCCGACGCCCGCGTTGGTGCAGCCCTCCGCCATCAATGCGAGGACCTCCTTCTCACGCGGCGTCAACGCAGCAAGGCGATCCGCCCGTCCCAGCAGCCGTCCGACGACCTCGGGATCCAACGCAGAACCGCCCGCGGCGACCCGGGTCAGCGCATCCAGGAACTGATCGACATCCAGCACCCGATCCTTGAGCAGATACCCGAATCCGCCCGTGCTCACCAGCTCGACCGAGTGCCGCGTCTCCACATGCTGCGACAGCAAGACGATCCCGAGCGACGGGTACGAAGTCCTCAGCTGCCGCGCCGCCCGAGCGCCATCGTCGGTATGGTCGGGCGGCATCCGGATGTCGATCACCGCGAGGTCGGGTGCGGTCTCCGCCACCACGGTCAACAAGCTCACGGCATCACCGGCCCGCCCGACCACCTCGTGGCCGGCGTCGTCGAGCAACCGCGCGAGCCCCTCGCGGAACAGCGCCGAGTCCTCCCCGATCACGATCCGCATGGCAGTACCGCCTCGATCGTCGTACCGCGCCCAGCCGGACTGTTCATCGAGAACGACCCGCCGACCGCCGCGACGCGATCCACCAACCCACTCAACCCCGAACCAGGCCGCGGCATCGCACCCCCACACCCGTCATCCTCGACGCGAATCCTCACATCATCAGCCGACTGCGCGACCCGTACCGCGATCGACGTCGCCCGCGAGTACTTCGCAGCGTTGGCGACCGCCTCGGCCGCCACGAAGTACGCCGTCGTCGCCAGATCCTCCGGCAACTCCCCCGGCCCGATGTGCAGCTGAACCGGGATCGGCAAGGTCTGCGTGATCGCCGTGAGCGCCGCGTGCAACCCGTCGTCGAGGCTGGTCGGCCGCAACCCGTGCGCGATCTGGCGGAGCTCGGCAATCGCAGTCGCCAGCTCGGCAACACCCTGATCGAGCAGCCCGTTCACGTCGACCGTGCCGTCGTCGAGATGCCGCTGCGCCAGCCGCATGGCCATGCCGAGCGAGACGAGTCGCTGCTGGGCGCCGTCGTGGAGGTCGCGTTCCAGGCGGCGGCGTTCCTGGTCGCCGGCCTGGACGAGTCGGGTGCGGCTGGCTTCCACCTCACGCAGTGCTCCAGCCAATTCGGCTCGCAGCCTACTGACCTCGACGAGGCTTGCGGCGCTGGTCGCGACAGCGCGGAGTACGGCGGGACCGGTCTCACCCTCCAACAGTCCGATCTGTACTCCGCCCAGCATCACCGGGACGCCGCCGCTCGTCCCGACCGGCTGCCCCTTCGCGTCGATGAAACCGGAAGCGCCGGGCACCAGCAGGCCGACCCGCAGCGTGGGATCTCTCAGGGCGGTCTGGAGAGACCTCTCCAGATCCTCCGGTTGGGCCTGGTCGGTGTGGATCCGGCGTTGCAAGTCCTCGATCGCGAGCAGGGCGGCTCGGCGGGGTGGGTAGAGGCGGCGATCGACCATGCGTTGCAGTCGGGCTCGCAGGGGTGCCAGTACCAGCGCGCAGGCCGCGGTGGCGATCGCGGCGGCGGTGGCAGATCCCTTGCCCAGGAAGAGTCCCAGGGTCAGCGCGGTCACGGCGTACGTGCCGAGCAAGACGACCATGACGATCGCGTAGGTGACCGTGTCGGCGATCACGCGGTCCACGTCGTACAGGTCGTGGCGGAGCATGGCGACGGCCACCGAGGCGGGTAGGGCGACCAGGGTGGCGATGCCGAAGACCGTTGAGATCAGGCCGGTCGTGCCGCTGACGAGGATTTCGGAGAGGCAGACGAACGGGTACGTGACGACGGCGAGGCCCGCGAGGGAGAGCCATTTGAGCTGGGCCCGCACGCGGCCGGTGGAGCGGCGGAAGCGCACGAAGAGCGAGACCGCGGCAGCGATCAGCAGCGCCAGCATCAGTCCGAAGACAACCTCACTGAGCACCCGGACCAGCAATGGCGGCCGCCCGAAGGGCCTGGGCAGATCCTGCAACGGCGCCGGGAACGGAATCGTCGCCACCGCCCCAAAAACCTGCTGGGCAAAACCGAGCACCAGCAGCAGGCCGGCAACCACCCGCCACCGCCGTCCGGGCAGCAGCCCGTCCGGGAAGTGAAGAAGAAGCAGCCCGACAGCGATGAACAGCCACCAGCCACTCTCGTCGAGCAAAGCCACGACCCGGCTGTCGAGCGGCAGCGTGCCTGCACCGGCGGCCGCACCGGGGGGTGCGGGCAGGGCGCCGGGCCCGTCCGGTCCGCCGGAGCCGGATCCTCCGCCAGATCCGCCCGCGGCGACTATTGCGTAGTACACGTCGCGGGCGGCGAGGAACATGGCGATCGTGCCGACCCAGGTCAGGAGTAGGCCGACCAGGTTGTCGGGGGCTCTGCGGTTGATGAGTAGGCCGAGGAGGGCGATCGCAGTACAGACGGTGCCGAGGGCTACGAAGTTGCGGACCGTGTGCTCGGCCGCCGCGTGCGTAAGCAGCAGCCAGCTGCTTCCCGCCGCCATCGTCAGGACGAGCAGGAAGAGGCCGAGCGTCGCCCATCGCGGCCACCGCATGCCGTCAGAGTAAGTCCGCGGCGGCCGCCCCGGCTCCGGGTTACCACGGAGATCCATCTCCGCGCCCGCTCCGATGTGCCCGCCCACCCCCTGACGGTTCGCTGGGAAGGTCCGAAATTCTCCATCAGGGGGTACCAGAAATGTCTACCGAAACCCTTGTCCGCACCGCCGCCCCACGCCGGGTCGGCTACGTCGCCATCGCCCTGGCCCTCACCGCCCTGGCCGCCCTCCCCGGCGGCCTGCTGTGGCCCGAGCCATCGGGCGGCGGCGAGACCTACTCGTACGCCGACATCCAGCCGCACCGCACCCTGTGGTGGGTACTCCTCGTCGCGCTGGCCTCGAACCTGGTCATCAACGTCCCGGCCCAGGCCCTGCTGACCGTCTACCTCGTCCGGGCACGCGGCGCCGCGTGGGCAACGGTCGGCGGCATCATCATGTGGATCGGCACCGCCCTGTACGCCGTGGGCGTCGGCGGCTGGGCGTCGGCGTACTACTTCGCCACTGCGCCGGGGGTCGATCCTTCGGTGATCGAGCGGATCAACGACGACATGGCGCACATCTTCGGCGCGTTGATCCCGGGCTCGCTACTCGTTGCCATCGGCACCGTTGTCCAGGCGGTCGGGCTGCTGCGTTCGCGCGCCGTACCGCGGTGGATCCCGGTGCTCTGGCTGACGATCGTGGCGACGTTCGTCGTACCGGGCAACGGGGTCGCCGGTCTGATCACCGCCGTACCGATGACCGCCGCCAGCCTCGGTACGGCGTACTACGCCTGGAAGAAAGCGGCGGTCTAGGCGCGACCGTCGAAGAGCTTGGTCACCGAGCCGTCCTCGAACACCTCGCGGATGGCTTGGCTGATCAGCGGCGCGATGGTCAGCACGGTCAGCTTGTCGAACTCGCGCTCGGCGGCGATCGGCAGCGTGTTGGTGACGATCACCTCGGTGGCCTGGCAGTTCTTCAGCCGGTCCACTGCCGGACCGGACAGAATGGCATGGGTCGCGGCGATCACCACGCCCGCGGCGCCGTCGGCCATCAGCGCGTCGGCCGCCTTGGTGATCGTTCCACCGGTGTCGATCATGTCGTCGACCAGGATGCAGACCCGGCCCTTGACCTCACCGACGACCCGGTTGGCGACGGTCTCGTTCGGCCGGTCGATGTCGCGGGTCTTGTGGATGAAGGCCAGCGGCGCGTTGTTCAGCCGGGCCGACCACTGCTCGGCGACCTTGATCCGGCCGGCGTCCGGGGAGACCACGGCCAGCTGCTGCTCGCCGTACTTCTCCCGTACGTAGTCGGTCAGGATCGGCAGCGCCATCAGGTGGTCGACGGGGCCGTCGAAGAAGCCCTGGATCTGCGAGGTGTGCAGGTCGACGCAGATCAGCCGGTTCGCGCCGGCCGTCTTGAACAGGTCGGCCATCAGCCGGGCCGAGATCGGCTCCCGGCCGCGGTGCTTCTTGTCCTGCCGGGCGTACCCGTAGAACGGCAGCACCACGGTGATCCGCTTGGCCGACGCCCGCTTCAGCGCGTCGACCATGATCAGCTGCTCCATGATCCACTCGTTGATCGGCGAGGTGTGGCTCTGGATCACGAACGCGTCCGAGCCACGGACCGACTCCTCGAACCGGACGTAGATCTCACCGTTGGCGAAGTCGTACGCCGAGGTCGGCACCAGGCCGGAGCCGAGCTCCTCCGCGACCTGCTCCGCCAGCGCCGGGTGGGCCCGTCCAGAGAACACCATCAGGTTCTTCTCGGTCGCCCGTTTCATTCCACTCATGGCCGCGCCTCCCGTTGGTCCTTCTCGCCAGTGTCACCCTGGAGCGCCTGTTCCGCAGCCTTCGCGGTCTTCGTACCGGCACGCCTGCGGGCGACCCAGCCCTTGATGTTGCGCTGCCGGCCGCGGGCGACGGCGATCTCGCCCGGTCCGACGGGTGTGTCGATCGCGCTGCCGGCGGCGACGTACGCGCCGTCGGCGATGTCGGCCGGCGCGATCAGTACCGAGTTGCTGCCGACGAACGAGTACTTGCCGATGGTGGAGTGGAACTTGTCGACGCCGTCGTAGTTGGCGAAGATCGTGCCGGCGCCGATGTTCGCGCCCTCACCGATCGTCGCGTCGCCGGCGTACGTGAGGTGCGGGACCTTGGCGCCGTCCGCGATGGACGCGTTCTTGGTCTCGACGAAGGTGCCGATCTTGCCCTTGACGCCCAACGTGGTGCCGGGGCGGAGGTACGCGAACGGCCCGACACTCGCCTGAGCGCCGATCACAGCGCCGAAGCCGTGCGTGCGGATGATGGTGGCGCCCTCGCCGACCTCGATGTCGGTCAGCGTGGTGTCCGGGCCGATCGTGGCGCCGGTGGCGACCTTGGTGGCGCCGTGCAGCTGGGTGTTCGGCAGCAGGGTGACGTCGCGGTCGAGGGTGACGGTGGAGTCGACCCAGGTGGTGTTCGGGTCGACCACGGTGACGCCGGCCCGCATCAGGGTGTCGAGGGTGCGGCGGTTGAGCTCGGCGCGCAGGGTGGCCAACTGGACCCGGTCGTTCACGCCCTCGGTCTGCATCGCGTCCTCGGTGACGTACGCGCCGACCCGCTTGCCGTCGCTCTTCGCGATCGCCAGTACGTCGGTCAGGTACAGCTCGCCCTGCGCGTTGTCGGTGGTGATCCGGGTCAGCCCGTCGCGCAGGGTGGCCGCGTCGAACGCGTAGATGCCGGCGTTGATCTCGTCGATCCGGCGCTGCTCGGGGCTGGCGTCCTTGTGCTCGACGATGGCCGCCACGCTGCCGTCGTCTCCGGGGATGATCCGGCCGTAGCCGGTCGGGTCCGGCACCCGCGCGGACAGCACGGTGATGGCGTTGCCGCTGCGCTCGTGCTCGGCGACGAGCTCCTTCAGGGTCTCCGCCTCGAGCAGCGGGACGTCACCCGACGTGACGACGACGGTACCGCCGAAATCGGCCGGTACGGCGGTGAGGCCGGAGCGGACCGCGTCGCCGGTGCCCAGCTGCTGCTCCTGGACGGCGGTACGGACTCCGGGGTCGACCTCGGCCAGGTGCGCCTCGACCAGCTCACGGCCGGTACCGACCACGACCACGAGGTGCTCCGGGGCGAGCGCCCGCGCGGTGACCACGGCGTGGCCGACGAGACTGCGCCCACCGATCTCGTGGAGCACCTTGGGGAGGGCGGATTTCATCCGCGTCCCCTGCCCGGCGGCCATGATGATGACGGAGGCAGGACGGTGGGAAGTCACTCGGTCTTCTCCTCGAGTTCCCGGCAAGTTCGGCTGGAACAGCTGTCTACGGACACTCGGTACGGTGCCTTCGTCAGCCTACTTGCTCAGCCGGCAGACCTTCGCACGGACTCCACCAGCCGCTCCTCGGTGAAGCCGGTGTATTCCTGCATCAGCCGGTCCCTGGCAGCGTCGTTGTAGCCACGACGGGCGACTTGGCGGTAGTACTCCGTGACCGGTTTCACTCCCGCTTCAGCGACCAACTGCTCCACCGCACGGAGGCTGACGGCCTCGTCGACGGGCTCGTCGTCGTCCGGGAGGCGGGTGAGCTGGGCGAGCTGTTGCTTCGTGAGTTCGGCGCGTCTGGCGGCTCGCTCGGCCGGGGTGAGGGCCTGGAGTTCGGCGTATTGAGCCATGCCCTCGGCCAGCCAGTGGGGTGCTCCGTCGCCGAGTCTGACGGGGAGGAGGTGCATGAGAGCGTGAGTCATCTGGGCTTGGGTCAGGGTGGTTTGGCGAAGTACCACCCAACCGCCCGCGGGTTGGATGGAGCCGATGGCGGGGCTGAGCATGGCCCGCACCTGGGCCGGCTCGGCGCCGGGGATGGTCGGTGGGATCTCGGTCAGGACCTGGGGGTCGCGCAGCGCAACGACGTACGGGACGACCTGGAGCTGTCCCGGCCAGATGGCCCTGACCCGCTTGGCAGCCGCAACCGTCTCGTTGGCGAGACGCTGCGCTCTGGCCAGCTGGCCTTGGTTGGTGATGACGACGACGTTGGGCTTACGTAGTACTGCGATGGGCCCGAAATCCCAGGGCTGCCGATTGGCCCCGATCTCCTGATCGAGCGCCCGATCGGACGTCATCCACAGCCGCCCCTTACGGGTGACGTAGCTGTACCCCACATCCGTAGCCGCCTGCTCAAGCCTGCTGCCGGTCAGCGTGAACCGCATACTGACCCGGAAGGTACCGGGCTGCCCCTTCACATTCTCCCAAGGCTCAGCGCGCCGATAGACGACGCTCATCCCGATCGCCTGGAGATTGCGGAACAACTGCGCCTGCCTGGGCTTGAGAGCCGGCACCACATCCTGCAGAAACAACTTCTCGTTGTTGGTCTGGATGGCAATCCCCCGCCGAGCCAAACTCACATCCACCGCACTGGCCAACGCCGGATCCACCGCGCCGGTCCGGCTAGGCCACATGGTCTGCAACGACACCCCACGAGTCGCCTCGGTCGTGAGCCGCGCAGTGCTCGCGGTTGGCGTGATCGCCAACCACAACCCGCCCCCAACCACCAACGCCGCAATCACCGGCGTCCACCACACCCCACGCAACCCACGCACGCGCCCCATCGTCACGCACCCCCACCCCAGACACCAATTCCCACCGTTCCCCGTACCGACCAACAGGCAGTACTACCCCAACACCGCCTCCCGCCCCGCACCCCACCCGCAACAACCACCCACCCCACCAACTACTACCTGTTCTTAGGTACACCGCCCCAGACCACTCGTAGGGTTGCCGCCATGGAGATGAACGCCTACCAACAGGCAGCTCTTCGCACGGCCGCGCCGAAGGAGAAACACAACGAGCTGTTCCACCTTCTGCTCGGCCTGGTGGGCGAAACAGGCGAGATCGCCGAGAAAGCCAAGAAGATCGTCCGCGACAAGGACAGCGACTTCTCACAGTGGGACCTCGATGATCTCACCAAGGAACTCGGTGACGCGCTGTGGTACGTCGCCGTGATCGCTGACTACTTCGACGTCCCGCTCGAGGACGTCGCCCAACTCAACATCGCGAAGCTCGCCGACAGGCAGAAACGAGCGATGCTCGGCGGCAGCGGCGATAACCGCTAGATGTAGCCGGTGGTGGGGTCGACCTGCTTGAGGAACGAGCGGATCGACTCTTCCATTGCGGCAGCGCTCAGGGCCGACGCGTCCGACGTCGCCGAGCTGAAGCCGTAGCCGGGGTTCGGGCCGGAGATCCAGTCGAAGTGGTAGTGACCGGGTGCGTCGACGCGTACGTCGAACAGTTCGCCATCGACCTCGACTCGCTCAGCTTCCATAGCAACAGAAGGTAGTCGCTATGGCGTGACGGTGAGGCCCAACGGCGCGGACAGCAGGTTCTCGCTGCCGACCTGGAGTTCGATGACCAGCTCCCACCGTCCGGGCGGGACCGCATACGCCAGGTCGGGCACCACCGAGGCAGTGCCGATCAGGACAGGTACAGAGCGGGTCTGGTCAGGCTCGATCTCGAACCCCATCAGCGACAGGGGCTGCGGGCCGACGTACCTGCCAACCACGTTGCCGGAGCTGTCGGTCACCACCGACGACAGCTCGCCGTTGGTGGACAGCACCTGGCTGTGCGAGGCCCGATTCGTGACCCGTACCTCCGTACGCGCGAACCGCCCGGTCCGGACCGACAACGGCGCCATAGCGTCCACTTCCAGCCCAGCGGATTCAGCTGGTGCTCCACGCAGCTCATCCCAGCGCTCGCGCCCCCACAGCTCACCGGCCGGAAAAGTCATCGCCCCGACGCGCAGGTCGACAAACTCCCCGTACTTCGCGTGCAGCGTGGCCGCGATCTCTGTCGCCCAGGCGTCCAGCTCGATGTGGATCGGCCGCTCAGACCGTTCGCTGTCAGGGTTGGGCCCTCCCACGAGCGCATCCGGCGACTCCGCGTACAGCCGGCGTAGATCCACCCGCAGACTCTCCCAACCGGCCATGCCTGACGATACGTCAGGCGATACCCGCGACGGTTTCGCTCACGCCGGCTCGTCCGTGCTGCTCGCCGTACTCGGCGCTCCAAAGTGTGTCTTTGACCCCGCATGCTTGGACCCAGCGGACGACTCGCTCGCGGTCCAGCTCAGCGGCCTCCGCGAAGGCCGCCAACTGATACGGCAGCGTCTTCGCCAGATCCGGCATCGTGTGCCAACGGTCCCGCAGCAGGTTGACAGCGTCATAAGCGGGATCCCCCGCCCAGCCTTTCGGATCGACCACCAGCCAGGGCTCGCGCCCGCCCCTGAGTACATTGCTGAAATTCATATCGCCATGCACCAGCAGATTCGGCTGCTCCTTCGCCAGATCACGACAGCTCTCCAGCGCCCGCCCAACGAGCCGATCCGGCAGCTCGGTCCGTACCTTCCCGTACCGCGACTCGATCTCCCTCGCCCACTCATCGGCAACCCCCATCAACGACGGAAACTCCTCCGCCGCCGACACCGCCAACCGCCGATTCAACCGCCCCGCGACCACCACCCGCTCGACGGCATCCGGCAGGTCCCGCAAGGACTCGCCGCCCGCCCTCTCCACCACCATCGCGAACGCCTCGGCATCGTTCTCCAGCAACCGCACAGCCCCACGCCCCGCCCACACCGCAAGCGCCTTCGGCTCAGCCACATTGCCAGGATGAGGAAACGACACCTTCAAAACAGCAGCCGTCCCATCACCGCTGCTCACCGGTACAACGACACCAACCGCCCCATGCATCACCGGCCCCGCCACCGTGAGCTCCCACCTCACCAGTGCCCGATCGATCAGCTCCGGCAGCACATCAAGCCAAGCCCGCCCCCGCTCGCCTTCCCGCCCACTGGTCTCTCTCACGAACGCCCCAGGAACCTCGATCATCGCCCCACCCTAGGCTCCACCAGGGAGGTACCCAATGACCGTCAACCTGAAGACCGAACTCCTGAAAGCCCTGCGCACCAACCGTGCCGCAATGCTCAACAACCTGACCGGCCTACCGCAGTACGACCAACGCCGCCCCCTGACTCCAACCGGCACCAACCTGCTCGGCCTCGTCAAACACCTAGCCGGCCTCGAGTACGGCTACCTCGGCGAATCCTTCGGCCGCCCACCCCTCGAACGCCCGACCTGGTTCCGCGACGACCCCTCCACCGAGATCGACATGTGGGCCACACCCGACGAATCAACCGCCTACATCACCGACGTCTACCGCAAAGCCTGCGCCCACGCCGACACCACCATCACCGAACTCACCCTCGACACCCCAGGCCACGTAGCCCATTGGCCCCCCGGCCACCAGGAAACAACGCTAGGCGTCCTCCTGATCAGAATGACCGCCGAAACAGCCCAACACGCCGGCCACGCGGACATCATCCGCGAGTTGATCGACAAGCCTGTCGTATCCACCAACCCCCGTTCGTAGCGTAGGTGCAGGCGGACACCCGTACCGCTCGATCCCGAAGGAGCAGTCATGCCGCAGTACCTCATCTACTTCAACCAGCAATGGGTAGGCGACCACACCGAAGAATGGTTCGCCACCCGCGGCCCCCTCGCCAGGGCAGTAACGACCGAGATGAAGGAAGCCGGCGTCTACGTCTTCGCCGGCGGCCTGGAGGAAGAAGACGGCCCGGTCTACACCGCCGACCCCACCACCGGCGAGGTGGTAATGACAGACGGCCCCTACATAGAAACCAAAGAATTCCTGGGCGGCTTCGCCCTGGTCGACGTCCCCGACGACGAAACCGCCAAATTCTGGGCCGCCAAGGTCGCCAAAGCCTGCGGCTGGCCCCACGAAGTCCGCCGCTTCAAACCCCAGTTCCGAACCGAGTAACCCGCCCGGAAGAAGCGCTGTTGACGGCGCTTCCAGCGGATCTCCAAGATGGACCAGCCAGCGGAGGTAGTGGACCCGCTGGCCTAGGCCGCTGCCTCGGTACAGAAGCAGCCAAGCCCGGCTTCTGTACCCGCCACTCTGTCAGCCTGTCTGACGCTGCGGAGCGCGCAGGCTATTCGCCTGTGGCGCCGTCGATGCGTTCGCGGAGGAAGTCCGCGTGACCGTTGTGGCGGGCGTACTCCTCGATCATGTGGAGGTAGATCCACCGCAGCGTGTAGTCCTCGCCCGGGCTGACTTCGTCGAGGCTGAGCCCGGCAACTGCTTCTCGCGACCGGGCGACACTCGCTTGGTAGCTCGCCAAGTCGTCCGCGGCCCGCGTGACATCGACCTCGTCGCTGCGCTTCGTCGAACCCGGCGCGTAGTCCCAGAAATACAGGTCGTCCGGCTTGCCGTCGTACTCATGGAACCACGCCTCGACACCAGACATGTGCCGAATCAGTCCAAGCAGCGAAAGCCTCGACGGCGGCACCGACCGCAAGGCCAATTGCTCCGGCGTCAGCCCACCACATTTCATCAGCAACGTCGCCCGCTGGAACTCAAGCCGATCCTCGAGCGCGGCCCGCTCATCGACCGGATTGTTCGGCGGCACGACTCGCTCAGGCACACTCCACGTCGACATTCCGGCAACCCTACGTAGACCCCCGCCTTCTCCGCCATCAATTTCCCAGATGTCCCGATGAATCACATTTGTCCTCCATCGAACTGATGCACAACCATGACCGTTCATCTGTGTGACACTTCCGCAGTGCGTATTCTCATCGGTGCGTTGGCGCTCGCGCTGGCGACTGGCTGCTCATCTGCGGTCACCTCTTCGCCGCCCTCAGAGTCGACGCCAACTGTCACGTCACCGGACTCGCCGGCGGCCGCGTCGAGCTCGCCTGTTGCACCTGACGCCTGCGGCCTGCTGACAACATCCGAGATCGCGCAACTCCTGGAGGGCGCTGGCCCCGCGAAGCCCGGCCTGACAGGTGCACTTCCCAACTGCCAGTGGAGGGCGCCCGACGGCCGGTTCGCGCAGGTGATCGGCCTCGACGCCTCACAGTGGGCGCGATCCCTGCCAGAGGCCATCCGGGCCATCGAAGCCTCTGGGCAGTTCTCAGATGCGGAGAACATGCGAAAGCTCCGTGCCGCGGTAAAACTGGTCGAGGCCGGACAAGACGTCGACCCGAACGAGGCGTGTTCATTGTTTTCGCAGATGCTGGAGTTGCAGGGTCTCCCGCCGAACACACCGCTCGGTGTATCGGTGCTCCCCACGCGCTCGGATCCGAAGGCGGTTTCGGGTCAGATGTGCAGCGCCGGGATCTTCGCCTCGGTCCTGATTGCCGACTCGAACGGCCTCGACGGCCCACTGCCCACCGAGGCGGTCGAGAAGATCACCAAGTCAGCCCATCGCCGAGCCATCGGCTGACAAGCGTCCTTGCTACTGGGCGCGAACGGTTTCACGGTCCGGGCTGGTCGCCATGGTCGCCGACGACGCGGTGCGGGGCCAGGTCCAGGCGTACCGCAGGATGAGGGCGAGAAGGATCACCTCCAGTGCGACGCCAAGGCCGTAGAAGTACGTCCAGGACTCGCCCACCACGTTGAATGCCGAGACGGGGACGTAGAGCGAGGCCACGATGAGGTTCGCGATGCGGTTCGCCCCGGCGGGCAGCGTCATCGACAGCACGACCATGAGGATCGGGACGGCCACGAGGCTCAGCGCCGTGGTCGAAAAGGCCTGGGAGAGGTCGAACTCGAAGACCCTGCCGTCGAGGATGTCTTCGATGACGCCGGGCGTGAAGAAGTTGAGAATGTCCACGTAGGCGTACAGGAACATGAAACTTGTCCACGCCGCGGCGAGCTTGCCTCTCACCGAAATCGGCTGATCTTTCAGTGTGGTGGTGGCCTGACGTGTTCTCATCATGGGCTCCGTCGTCGTCTCAGGATCGGTAGATCCACGATCGCCGAGCCCGCCGGCGAACATATCGGCCCGAAGGCCGGAGTTCACCTGGCCAATGGCAAGATCGCTCCCTCGTACTTTCGGCCGATCCGGCGCTGCCGCCTAGCGCAACTCCACCCTGCGTCTTCCCGCCTGCCGTTCAGCCCACGCGTAGCGCGATCAGGACCGGAGAAGCGCCAGCACACCAACGTCACACGAGTCCCGTACGCCGGCACACCTGCCCGCGACGAGCTCGGGTGGGCTCAAGCCTCCA
Organism: Kribbella sp. NPDC051718; assembly: GCF_040681515.1. Lineage (NCBI taxonomy): Bacteria > Bacillati > Actinomycetota > Actinomycetes > Propionibacteriales > Kribbellaceae > Kribbella > Kribbella sp. NPDC051718. The sequence goes on from NZ_JBFAYZ010000023.1 coordinate 15,937, forward strand.
GCCCGCCAGACGAGTACGGGTAGGGAAAGATGAGCCCCAGGTCAGAGTTGCCTCTGACCTGGGGGCTTGCGTTGCTCCCCCGCCTGGTTTCGATCCAGATCTTCGAGATTCAAAGTCTCGCGGGCTGCCGATTACCCCACGGGGGATCGCTGGTACGCCGGAACAGTCTGCCATGGGTGGGCAAGGTGACACGCGAAGGGGTTCCTTACCTACGACGCCGTAGGTTACGGTTGCGTAGGTAAAGCCGTCCTCCACCACGAGGGAAAATCATGACTCCAGTTGCGGCTCCGGAGGCGCCCACCGGCGCCCGGCAGGCTGGCGAGTTCGACACTGATCGCGGGACGCGCGGCGGTGAGCAGAAGGGGCCGTGGGAGCAAATAGCCCTGGCGCTGTTCATCGGGATCCCCTTCCTGGCGGTGCTTGCGGCCGTACCGATCGCGTGGGGCGGCTTCCTCAGCTGGCGCGACATCGTGATCGCCGCCGTCTTCTACACGATCTCCGGGCACGGCATCTCGATCGGCTTCCACCGGTACTTCACCCACAAGTCGTTCAAGCCGAACCGGCCCCTCAAATACGCCCTGGCGATCGCCGGCTCGCTCGCGATCGAGGGCCCCGTGGTCCGCTGGGTGGCCGACCACCGCAAGCATCACAAGTTCTCCGACCGCGAGGGCGACCCACACAGCCCGTGGCGCTACGGTACCAGCCTCAAGGCCCTCACCAAGGGGTTCTGGCACGCCCACATCGGCTGGTTGTTCGACAGCGAGCAGACCCCGCAGCGGCAGTACGCGCCGGACCTGCTCAAGGACCGCGACATCGTCAAGGTGTCCCGGATGTTCCCGTTCCTGGTGCTGGTCAGCCTGTTCGCGCCGGCCGTCATCGGTGGCCTGTGGTCCTGGTCGATCGAGGGCGCGCTGACCGCGTTCTTCTGGGCCAGCCTGGTCCGGATCGCGCTGCTGCACCACGTGACCTGGTCGATCAACTCGATCTGCCACACGATCGGCAACCGGCCGTTCAAGTCCCGCGACAAGTCGGGCAACGTCTGGTGGCTGGCGATCCTCAGCCAGGGCGAGTCGTGGCACAACCTGCACCACTCCGACCCGACCTGCGCCCGGCACGGCGTCCTCAGAGGTCAGCTCGACACCTCGGCCAGGACCATCTGGTTCTTCGAGAAGATGCGCTGGGTCAGCGACGTCCGCTGGCCGGTCAAGGAGCGCCTCGAGGCCCGTCGGGTCACCGCCCAACCGTAAATCTCCCACCCTCTAACCCCGATCTACGGCATGATGCTGACGTGATCCCGAAGTGACCGACCCCAAGCCGCGCCGCACGACCAGAGTCCGGATGACCAGTGCCGAGCGACGCGAGCAGCTGATCGTGATCGCCCGTGGCCTGTTCGCCGAGAAGGGCTACGAGGCGACCTCGGTCGAGGAGATCGCGGCCCGCGCCGAGGTCTCCAAGCCGGTCGTGTACGAACACTTCGGCGGCAAAGAGGGCCTGTACGCCGTAGTCGTCGACCGCGAGGTCCGCAAACTGCTCGACACCGTGACGGCCAGCCTGACCGCCGGCCGCGCGCACGAACTGGTCGAGCAGGCCGCCCTGGCCCTGCTGGACTACATCGAGAACTCCTCCGACGGCTTCCGGATCCTGGTCCGCGACTCCCCCGTCGGCTCGTCCAGCGGCTCGTTCATCTCGATCCTGAGCGACGTCGGCACCCGGGTCGAGCACATCCTGGCCGAGGAGTTCAAGCGCCGCGGCCTGGACCCGAAGTTCGCCCCGATGTACGCCCAGATGCTGGTCGGGATGGTCGCCTTGACCGGCCAGTGGTGGCTGGACGTCCGCCGCCCGAAGAAGACCGACGTCGCCGCCCACCTGGTCAACCTCGCCTGGAACGGCCTGTCCGGCCTCGAGACCAAGCCAACTTTGGCGACCCGCCCCCACAAGTAGGACCGCGGTAGTACAACGACATCCCCCCGCAGCATGACCAGCCGGCCATGATTTCGCCGTAACCTGGCGACCATGACGGGGAGCATCACGGGCAGCCTCGCTGGGATCCTGGCGCCCCGGCGAGAGATCGGCGCGCGCAGCCAGGCGTTCGACCTGCTCTTCGCAGGTGCCCTCACCTTCTTCCTCGGCCTGATCGGCTTCGCCCAGGCGGGCTTCGGCGGCATCATCGGGCTGGGCATGCTCGCACCGCTGGTCTGGCGGCGCAGCCGCCCGGAGCCGGTCTTCTTCACCGTCTCCGCGGTCGCTGTCCTGCAATGGCTGGCCGGCATCGAACTGCAGCCCGGCAACGTCGGCCTGCTCGTCGCCCTCTACGCGATCTCCGTGTACGGCGAGGTCCGCTACAGCCGGATCGCCCTCGGCATCGGCGGCCTCGGCGTCCTGATGGCGACCTCCCGCTACTGGAGCGGCTCCGACTGGCGTCAGCAGATCACCATGATGGTCGCGCTCGGCGCCCTGGTGTTCGGCGTCTGGGCGACCGGCGAACGCCGCCGGACCAGAGGCCTGTACGTCGCTCAGCTCGAGGAACGCGCCATCCAGGCAGAGCGAGACCGCGACCGTGAGTCCAAACTGGCTGTCTCGAACGAGCGCACCCGGATCGCCCGCGAGATCCACGACGTCGTCGCCCACGGCCTCTCGATCATGATCGTCCAGGCCGACGGCGGACTGTACGCCGCGGACGCCTCCCCCGAGCAGGCGAAGAAGGCCCTGGCCACCATCGGCGACACCGGCCGCGCGTCGCTGACCGAGATGCGCAAGATGCTCGGCCTGCTCAAACAAGACGCCCAGCAGGAGCTCGATCCGGACCAGCCCCGTCCGCAACCCGGGATCTCAAGCCTGCCCGAGCTGATCGACAACGTCCGCGACGCGGGCCTCACCGTGGACTACGACGTCACCGGCACCCCGCGCGATCTCCCCGCGCTGCTGGGCCTCACGGCGTACCGGATCGTGCAGGAGGGGTTGACCAACACGCTCAAACACGCCGGGCCGGGAGCGGCTACCTCCGTCAATCTCGACTTCGGGCGCGAGATGCTGACCGTGATGGTCAGCGACGACGGGCGCGGTGCCGGCGTCGCGCCGAGCAGCGATCCCGGGCACGGCCTGGTCGGGATGCAGCAACGCGCGTCCATCTCGGGCGGTACGGTGAACGCCGGACCCAAGGCGGGCGGCGGTTACGAGGTGATCGCCAAGCTGCCGTACAACCTGCCCAACGGAGGAAGTCAGTGACCGACGACAACGTCATCCGGGTGTTCCTGGTCGACGACCAGGAACTTGTCCGCGCCGGGTTCACCATGCTGGTGGATTCCCAGCCGGACATGCGGGTGGTCGGTCAGGCCGGTGACGGCGGCGAGGCGCTGGAGAAGCTCCAGGTGACCGCCAGCGACGTAGTACTGATGGACGTCCGGATGCCCAGGCTGGACGGTGTCGAGGCGACCAGGCAGCTGCAGTCGTTGCCCGAGGCCCCCAGGGTGATCGTGCTGACCACGTTCGACCTGGACGAGTACGCGTTCGCCGCGATCAAGGCGGGCGCGGCCGGCTTCCTGCTCAAGAACACCCCGCCGGCCGACCTGCTGAGCGCGATCCGCCAGGTGCACTCCGGCGACGCGGTCGTCTCCCCCAGTACGACGCGCCGCCTGCTCGAGCACTTCGCCGGCTCGCTCCCCGACGGCGAGACGGAGCGCCCCGACCTCGACGGCCTGACCGCGCGTGAGCGCGAAGTACTGGTCGAGGTCGCCCGCGGCCTGTCGAACACCGAGATCGCCACCCTCTTCACGTTGTCCGAGGCAACCGTCAAGACCCACATCGGCCGCATCCTCGCCAAAACCGGCCTCCGCGACCGGGTAGCCCTGGTGGTCCTCGGCTACGAAACCGGCATCGTGAAGGCGAGCAACTGATGAACCTCCGCCGCCTGTTCCCTGCTCGGTACGAACTCACCGACGACACGCTGATCCTGCGCACCTGGTTCGTCGTCAGGTACCGGATCCCACGCGCCGAGGTCGACTTCGCCAAGTTCGAGTGGGACCTTCCGAACATCTCCAACCTGCATGTGCACCGGCGGGACGGCAGCGTCGTCAAGCTGTCGATGAATCCGAAGTGGACGTCGACCGAGTTGAGCGGGGATCCGGCGCAACCCGGCAGCGCGGCGTACGAAATCACTGAGTGGGCAAGGAAAAGTACGACCTAGGTCGTACGCACAGTCCATTCCCTGGTCCGACTCTTCCGCCGGGCATTCTCAGTAACTTCTTGGAACGTGGGTGAGAACGTCTCGCCCCCGGCCTTTTCCGAGGAGAACGATGACCATCCAGACCGGCGAACTCGCGCCCGGGCGTCTGCCGCAGGACTCAGCTGACCGGACCGCCATCCGCGCACACGAACTTCGCAAGGTCTACGGGCAGGGAGACACAGCGGTCGCCGCGCTCGACGGCGTCTCGGTCGACTTCGGCGTCGGGCGGTTCACCGCGATCATGGGCCCGTCGGGCTCCGGCAAGTCGACCCTGATGCACTGCCTGGCCGGCCTGGACACCCCGACCTCGGGCCAGGTACTGCTCGGCGAGACCGAACTGACCCAGCTCCCGGACGCCGCGCTGACGAAGATCCGGCGGGACCGGATCGGCTTCGTCTTCCAGTCCTTCAACCTGCTGCCGATGCTCTCGGCCAAGGACAACATCCTGCTCCCGCTGGAACTCGGCGGCCGCAAGCCCGACCAGCAATGGATGGCCACGCTGATCGACGTTCTCGGCCTGCAGGACCGGCTTACGCACCGCCCGTCGGAGCTGTCCGGCGGCCAGCAGCAGCGCGTCGCCGTCGCCCGCGCACTCGTCGGCCGGCCCGAGGTGGTCTTCGCCGACGAGCCAACCGGCAACCTGGACTCGCGCTCCGGCGCCGAAGTACTGGGCTTCCTGCGCAGGAGCGTCCGTGAGTTCGGCCAGACCGTCGTGATGGTCACACACGACCCGCTGGCTGCCTCGTACGCCGACCGCGTAGTGATGCTCGCCGACGGCAAACTGGCCGGCGAGCTGACCGATCCCACCCCGGAGTCCGTACTCGGCGCCCTGCGGCAGCTGGGGGCCTGACCCGTGCGACGCTCGATCCTCTCCTCCCTGCGCGCCCATCTGGGCCGCCTGGTCGCCGCCTGTCTGGCGATCGTGCTGGGTGTCGGCTTCGGCACCCTGGCGATGACCGCGCACTCGTCGGCCACCCACGGCATCGACGAGACCATCGGCAAGCAGAACGCCGGTGTCGACGCGGTGATCCAGTCCAGCCGCGAATCCATCACGCCCGCCGACGTGGCCAAGGTCAAGACGCTGCCGCAGGTCGCCTCGGTGGTGGCCGAGACGTCGGCGTACATGCAGGTGCAGTGGGCCGGTCAGGTCCGCCCGGACAGCCTGGCCATCGCCGCCCGCTACGACACCACCAAGATCGCCGGCCCGACCACCACCTCCGGGAAGTTGCCGGAAGCAAAGAACGAGATCGCGTTGCCGGCCAAGCTGGCCGACAAGTACAAGATCGCGATCGGCCAGGACATCAAGCTCAGCACCTGGCAGGGCAAGGCTTACCTGGTGAAGGTGGTCGGTCTGCTCGACGACACCACCTCGATCGGCAGCGCGAACGCGGTCGCCACCGCCGCGACCGTCAACACCTTCGAGCCGCAGGCCTACATCAACCAGGTCAAGGTCGCCGCCAGCCCGGGCGTGACCCAGCCGGCCCTGGCCGGCGCGATCACCGCTGCCGTCGGCCAAGGCCTGGAGACCTTCACCGGCGAGGGCTGGATCGACCACGAGGTCAAGCAGATCACCAACGGGATCGATGTCCTCGGTGGCGTCTTCGGCATGTTCGCCGTCATCGCGCTGTTCGTGGCCTGCCTGGTGATCGGCAACACCTTCACCATCGTGATCGCCCAGCGGACCCGCGAGATGGCGCTGTTGCGTTGCGTCGGCGCCTCCCGCAAGCAGGTCTTCTCCTCCGTACTGGCCGAAGCGACCGTCGTCGGATTGGTTGCCTCGGGCATCGGTGTGGTGTTCGGGGTCGCTCTGTCGGCGATCGCCCTGACGCTGGCCCGGTCCTTCGACTGGGGGCTGCCGCCGGTCGACCTGCACCTCGACCTCGCGTCGGTGTTCATCCCGCTCCTGCTCGGTACGATCGCGACGATCCTGGCGGCCGTAGTACCGGCTCGTCGGGCGACCCGGGTTGCTCCGCTGGCCGCGCTCCGGCCCGAGGCGGCTCCGGTCGCGAAGTCCAAGGCCGGGATCGTACGACTGGTCTTCGGCTTCCTCCTGCTGGCCGGTGGCGGCGCGCTGCTCGCTCAGGGCGCCAGCTCGCACCAGGTCATCATCGGGGTCGCCGGCGGCGTGATCTCCTTCGTCGGCATCCTGTCGATCGGCTCGCTGCTGGTGCCCGCGCTGGTCAAGGTTCTGGGGGCTTTGCCCGCGCGGACCGGAGGGGTACCCGCGCGGATCGCCGTCGCCAACGCAGTCCGCAACCCGCGGCGTACCGCGGCGACCACCTCGGCGCTACTGATCGGCGTCACGCTGATCAGCCTGACCTGCGTCGGGATCGCCTCGGTCCGCAAGACGTTCGACGTCACGATGGACAAGGAGTACCCGGTCGACGTGACGATGACGGTGGACGACGAGAAGCTGCCGGCCACCGCGGGGAGCCAGCTCAAGAACATCAAGGGCATCACCGAGGTCGTACCGATCCGGTCCGCGCTGGTGAAGTCCGGCCAGAACACGCTGGAGGTCACCGGGATCGACCCGTCGACCGCCAGCTCGGTGATCCACGACCCGGCGCTGGTCAAGCAACTGCAGCCCGGTACGGCCCTGCTCGACCAGAACACGATGTACGAGCTCAACGCCGAGAACGGCGCCGTCGTCACAATCGTGTCGGGCAAGCAGAAGGTGAACTTCAAGGTGGTCAAGGCCAACGGCCTGGCCCGGATCACCGTCGTGACCGCCGACCTGCAGAAGCTGGCGCCGACGGCGGCGGTGACCGGCTACTGGCTCGCCTCCGATCCGAAGGCCGACGGCCCGAAGGTGATGGACGAGCTCAAGCAGTCGCTGCCGACGGTCAAGAACCTCAACATCTCGGGCGGCCTGCCCGAGCGGAGCTTCTACACCAAGGTGTTCGACATCCTGCTGCTCGTCGCGGTCGGCCTGCTCGGGGTCTCGGTCCTGATCGCGCTGGTCGGCGTCGGCAACACGCTCAGCCTGTCGGTCCTTGAGCGGACGCGTGAGAACGCCCTGCTCCGGGCGATGGGCCTGACCAGGCCGCAACTGCGCGGCATGCTCGCGGTCGAGTCGTTGCTGATGGCACTCGTCGCGGCCGGGTTGGGGATCGCCCTCGGATTGATCTACGGCTGGTCCGGGACGGCGGCCCTGATGGGTGGCCAGATCGACGGGCCGATCTCGTACGCCGTACCGGGCCGGCTCCTGATCACGATCGCGCTGGTCGCGGCGGTCGCCGGTCTGCTCGCGTCGATCCTCCCGGCCCGGCGCGCCGCGAAGGTCGCACCGGCCGGGGCGCTGGCCACCGAGTAGTCAGACGATCTCGACCCGGTTCCCGTGGCCGTCGGCGGTGTGAAACCGCCGGCGGCCCGGGATCGTGTCGTTGTCCCAGGCTACGGAATATCCCTTGCTCAGCAGGGTTTCGGCCACCGCATCGAGATCGTCGACAGCGAGGGCGGGATGAGCTTTCAAGGCCGGCCTGAAGTCCTTTTCGACGCCGATGTGTACTTCCGCAGCACCGTCCTTGAACCAGCAGCCGCCGCGGGCCGCGAGCAACGGCGGCTTCTCCAGCTCGGTCATCCCGAGCGCGTCGCGATAGAAGGCGCGCGCCACGTCCTCACCGCCGGGCGGGCAGGACACCTGCACGTGATCGAGTCTCATCAGCTCTCCTTCTGGGCGACGGCGAAGATCCGCCGGAACGGCAGCAGCGTGCCGAACTCCCGTTGCGGATAAGCCTCATTCAACCTCGCCCCGTACTCCGCCTCGAACCGCGCGCGCAACTCCTCGGGCAACGACTGCAGTACGGGCCGAGCCCCGGTCCCCTTCACCCACTCGAGGACCGCGTTGTCACCTTCCAGGAGATGGCTGTACGTCGTCTCCCACGCATCCACAGCGCACCCTTCGGCTGCCAGTGCTGCAACATACTCCGCCGGCCCCGGCACATCCGGCCGAAGCGACTTGTCCTTCGCGTACTCGGCGTACGGCTCCGTCGCCGCCAACTCGCGCAGGATGGCATGCGACGGCGCGTTCCCGTTCCCCGGAATCTGGATCGCCAGCCATCCGCCCGGCTTGAGCGCGCGGACGAATCCCGGCAGCAACTCGAGCTGCTCCGGGATCCACTGCAGCGTCGCGTTGGTGACGATCACATCGATCGACTCCGGCTCGGCACCCCACTCCCTGAGGTCTCCCACCTCGAAGCTCAGCCGGTCGGTTGCCAGCGGCTGAGCCGTCTCGATCATCTGCGGCGAGCTGTCCACCCCATGCACGGTCGCACCCGGCCACCGGTCCAGCAGGGTGGCGGTCAGGTTGCCCGGCCCGCAGCCGAGGTCGACCACCGTGGTGGGTTCTTCCGCCCGGATACGGCCGATCAGATCGGCGAAGGGGCGGCCGCGCTCGTCGGCGTACTTGTTGTATTGCTGGGGGTTCCAGACCGGGGACGTGCGCATGCGGGGAGCCCTTCTGCCGAGATGTCTTGACGTCGAGATACTTTACGCCTGGTGATTGTCTTGATGTCAAGAGTCTTGATGACATAGGCTCGGGACATGAGAGACGAGGTCGACCGGCTGATCGAGGCCTGGCGCCGGGAGCGGCCCGATCTCGACGTGGCGCCGATGGAGGTGCTGTCCCGGGTGACCCGGCTGGCACGCCATCTCGATCGCGCCCGCAGCCACGCGTTCGAGACGCATGGGCTGGAGTCCTGGGAGTTCGACGTACTGGCGGCGCTTCGGCGGGCCGGCAAGCCGTACCAGCTCTCGCCGGGGCGGTTGCTCAAGGAGACGCTGGTGACGTCGGGGACGATGACGAACCGGGTGGACCGGCTGACCGCCCGCGGTCTGGTGGAGCGACTACCCGACCCCGCCGACCGGCGCGGCGTACTGGTCCAGCTGACCGACGCCGGCCGCGACTCAGTCGACGCGGCGATGGCCGATCTGCTCGCGCACGAGCGCACCCTGCTCGGCTCGATCAGCGAGCGCGACCAGGCGAAGATCGCCCGGGTACTGCGCGAACTGGTCGGCCCGTTCGACCAGTAAAAACACTGGCTCCGCATTTCTTCGCGGCCGCTAAGTTACTCACCGGAATTGTGTCGGAATAATCCGAAAAGACGACCCGTCACTTTATGTGGGCGCCGATCGTTGCTAGTTGCAACGAGATCGAGAGATTGCTGTAGCCCACGACTATCGACACTGAGCGACCGGTCCAACTAGTGTCCTAACCGTTGGTGATCAGGCGACTACAGAACGTTCAAGAGATCGGTGACTTCGGCGGCAAGAGGTGGTTCGCCGAAGCCGGTTGGTGGTGTCCGGGGCTCGGGGCTCGGACAACCCGGCCGGTCGGGGCCCGCTCGCCCGCAGGCGCGGCATACCCTCCCAATCACAGGGGATCGGAGGGTATGCCGCGACTCAGGTCCCGCAGGATTTGATCATGTATACATTCTTCTATTCCGCGCGTTCGGCCGCTTCCAGCCAGGCGGTTTCCAGTTCGGCGCGTTCTTCGGACAGCTTGCGCAGTTCGGCGTCCAGCTCGGCCAGCCGCTCGTAGTCACTCGCGTTCGCGGCCAGCTTGCCGTGCAGCTTCTCCTCGTTGAACTTCAGCTTGGACAGCTGCCGCTCGATCCGGTTGAGCTCCTTCTTGGCTGCCCGGGCCTCGGCCGCGTCGACGACGGGCGCCGACGGCACCTCGGCGGCCGGCGTGCTGCCGGCGGCAGGTGGGTCCATTCGGCGTACCGGCGTACCGCGCTGCAGTTCTTCCAGGTACTGGTCGACGCCGCGGGGCAGGTGCCGCACGTTGCCGTCGCCGAGGATCGTGTAGACCATGTCGCTGACCCGCTCGAGGAAGTACCGGTCGTGGGTGACGACCACGACGACGCCCGGCCAGTTGTCGAGGAAGTCCTCGAGCACCGTGAGCGTCTCGACGTCCAGGTCGTTGGTCGGCTCGTCGAGGATCAGTACGTTCGGCTCGTCGAGCAGGATCCGGAGCAGTTGCAGCCGGCGGCGCTCGCCACCGGACAGGTCGTTGATCCGGGTGGTCAGCTTGTCGCCGGTGAAGCCGAACCGCTCCAGCAGCTGCGACGAGTTCATCTCGCCGACCCCGGCCGCCAGCGCCGCGACCCGGCGGATGTCGGTGATGTGCGCGAGCACGGTGACCGAGCCGTCGAGGTCTTCCAGCGTCTGCGAGAGGTTGGCGATCTTGACCGTCTTGCCCTGCTTGACCTTGCCGGAGTCCGGTGGGAGCAGGCCGGTGAGCACCTTCAGGAAGGTCGTCTTGCCGGCGCCGTTCGGGCCGAGCAGGCCGATCCGGTCGGCCGGGCCGAGCCGGAAGGTGACGTGGTTGAGCATCATCCGGTCGCCGAACTTCAGCGACACGTCCTCGGCGTCGAAGACGTCCTTGCCGAGTCGCGAGGTGGCCAGCTGGGCGAGGGCGAGCTTGTCGCGCGGCGCCGGCTCGTCCGCGATCAGCGCATTGGCCGCCTCGATCCGGAACTTCGGCTTCGCCGTCCGCGCGGGGGCACCCCGGCGCAGCCAGGCCAGCTCCTTCTTGACCAGGTTCTGCCGCTTGCCCTCGACGACGGCCGCGTTGCGGGACCGCTCGGCCTTGGCCAGCACGTACGAGGCGTAGCCACCGTCGTACGAGTTGACCTTGCCGCCCTGGACCTCCCAGGTCTCGTTGCAGACGGCGTCCAGGAACCACCGGTCGTGGGTGACGACGATGAGCGCGCTGGCCCGGTCGACGACGTGCTGTGCGAGCCAGTTGACCGCCTCGATGTCGAGGTGGTTGGTCGGCTCGTCGAGGATCAGCAGGTCGACCTCGGTCATCAGCAGCTTCGCCAGCGACGCGCGCCGGCGCTCACCACCACTGAGCGTGCCGATCAGCGCGTCGTGGTCGACGCCACCGAGTAACTCCTCCATCACCTCGCGTGCCTTCGGATCGGCGGCCCAGGTGTAGGTCTCGACGTCACCGAGGACGGCGTGCGCGACGGTCAGCTCGGGATCGAGGCTGTCGACCTGTCCGAGGAAGCCCAGCCGCAGGTCACGGTTGTGGGTGATCCGCCCGTTGTCGGGCGTCTCCTCGCGGGCGAGCAGCCGCAGCAGCGTGGACTTCCCGTCCCCGTTCCGCCCGACCACCCCGATCCGTTCACCGCGGCCGATGCCGAGGGTCACCCCGTCGAGCAGGGTGCGGGTTCCGAAGCCTTTGGAGACGGCTTCCAGATTGACAAGGTTGGGTGCAGGGGTAGCGGCCATATCCCCTCAAGCCTAACCGGTGATCGGCTGGTACCCGTCGAAGGTGGTCAGCAGGACCCCCTCACCATGAGTGAGGCCGGGTAGCTGGGCTTCGAAGGCGTGGATCCGGCCGACCGGGATCAGGCCCTTGAGGGTCGCCCGGTCCAGGGCGACCTCCGTGTGCTCCAGGGTCGCGTTGGCCTCGGCCAGTTTGGCGATCACCGATGAGACGGAGTCCGGCGGGAGCTCCAGGCCGAAGGAGTTGACCGGTTCGTACACCCTGGTACGGGCTTCCTGCAGTGCCTGTGCGAGCACCACCGGGACGAGTTGGCGGAAGTCGCCGGCGACAGTCACCACTGACGAGTAGGCGGTGCGGATGAGGTCCACCTGGCAATCCAGCACCTCCCAGCCATGCAGCCCTTGCTGCAGGGCGAGCCGGACCGTCTCTTCGATCGCGGTGTGGAATGCACGCGGCAACGCGCCGAGCTCCACCTCCAACCGGTAGTCGAGGCCGGTACCGACCGGCGCCGGTGAGATGCGGAAACCGACGGCTGCGCACCAGTGGTTGCCGGGCTCGCCGATCTCGCGGACCGCGGTACCGGTTCCGATCGGCCGCTCGACGTGGATCGGCGTCGTCTCGCTGAAGGTGACAGCGAGCCCGTACTCCTCCTCCAGCAGCGACGCGATCACCTCCTTCTGCACCTCGCCGTACAGGTTCACCGAGATCTGCCCACTCACGTCCTTCCGCATCCGGATCAGCGGGTCCTGCTCGGCGAGCTGCTGCAACGCCTGGAACAGCTTCACCCGGTCCTGAGCTCCGACGACGGTCTCCAGCGTCGGCGGCGCGAACAGGTGTCCTCCGCTCTGGGTCGGCGTCCCCAGCTGATCCCCGATCTGCACCTGCTTGAGCCCACGCAACGCAACAATCCGCCCGGCCCCAGCTGCCTCAACCGGCCTGGTGCCGCCCCGCTCGAACACCTGCAGAGACGTCGGCTTCACCTCGTACGCCGAAGCGCCGCGATGCACGTCAACCACCTCCCGCACCTGAAGCCTCCCCGCGAACACCCGCGCCGACGCGATCTTCTCCCCCGCCGGCCCGCGTTCGACCTTGAACACCTGCGCCCTGAGCGGCTCCTCTTCGGTGCCAGTTGCTCGTGGCAACCAATCACGGATACCGCCGATCACCTGGGGCACCCCTTCCCCGGTCATCGCGGAGCCGAAATACACCGGATGCACGCGCATCTGGCGTACCTGCTCAGCCAGCTCACGCCGGCAATCCTCCGGCGTCAGCTCGCCCTTGAGATACTTGGTGAGGAAGTTGTCATTGCCCTCAGCAAGTAGCTCCTTGAGCGCCTTGTTTTCCAGGGGAAACGGCTCATACGTCGCCTGCCTGGCGCCGAGGTCGACCACCTCACCCATGGGTAGGGCGGACGGCGTGAGCAGCCGGGCGATGTCCGCCAGCAACTCGTCGTACCGGGCTCCCATCCGGTCGATCTTGTTGACGAACAACAGCGTCGGGATCCGCAGCCGGGTCAGCGTGCGCATCAGCAACCGGGTCTGCACCTGGACGCCCTCGACCGCCGAGATCACCAGCACGGCACCGTCCAGCACGGACAGCGCGCGCTCGACCTCGGCGATGAAGTCGGAGTGCCCAGGGGTGTCGATCAGGTTGACGGTCAGGTCGCCGAGCTCGAACGAGACGACCGCCGAGCGGATCGTGATTCCCCGCCGGCGTTCTAGATCCATCGAGTCGGTACGGGTACTGCCGTCGTCCACGCGGCCGACGTGGTCGATCACGCCCGCGGCGTACAGCAGGCGTTCGGTCAGGCTGGTCTTACCGGCGTCGACATGCGCCAGAATGCCCATCGTCAGAGTGTTCAAAGGTCCTCGCGGGTGCGTCGCAGCGATCAGGAGTGATGGCGTAGACCGACGCTCGGCGCATCTGGAGCTCCCTCTCTGCGGTACCGCGGACGACTGGCTTTGCGAGGATAACCTGCCGGTGAGGCGCTGGCGATCGAGTTTCTGAGAGGACGGCGGATGGAACCGGAGTTCGCGACCCTGCTCCACCGACACCGCCGCGCGGCCGGGCTGACCCAGCAGAAGCTCGCGGAGCTGGCCGGGGTGAGCCTCGCGGCGATCGGTGCACTGGAGCGAGGAGTGCGGCGGTTCCCACGACCCGAGACCGTTAATGCGCTGGCCTACGCACTGGCCCTGACCGCCGAAGACCGCAAGGCCTTCAGCGCGGCCGGGCGGCGCAAGAGGCCAGGGTCGGGGTCGGGGTCGGGGGTGGCTGGGGAGGCCCCTGGTTCGGTGGTGCCGCGGCAGCTGCCGATGCCTGATTCGGGTTTCACCGGTCGTACGGCGGATCTCGATGCCTTGCACACCGCGCTCACCAGCGGCTCCCGGGTCGCGATCGTCGCCATCACCGGGATGGGTGGCGTCGGCAAGACGACGCTCGCCGTGAAGGCCGCTCACTCCGCGATCGAGGAGTATCCCGACGGCCAGGCCTACTTGGACCTCCACGGCTATGACACCACCGCCGCCGTCTCACCACTCGAAGCCCTCAACTACCTCCTACGCGCCTTCGGCTTGTCAGGCCCGGACGTACCAGTGCAGGTCGACGAGGCCGCCGCCCGGCTGCGGACCCTCCTCGCCAGCCGCCGAGCTCTCATCCTGCTGGACAACGCGCGAGACGCCGCCCAGGTCCAGTCGTTGCTGCCCGGCACCGGCCGATCTGCCGTCATCATCACGAGCCGGCACGAGCTGGCCGGGATGCCGACGGCACAGATCGTCCGCCTCGGACTGCTGTCTGCGTCGGAAGGTCTCGATCTGCTCCGTACCACCGTCGGCGTCACCCGGGTCGATCGCGAGCCGCAGGCCGCTCAATCGATCGTCGAAGCCTGCGGTCTCCTCCCCCTCGCCCTGAAGATCGCCGCCGGTCGCCTGGCGGCGCGACCCCAATGGCCGCTGGCTCACCTCGCCGGCTTGCTGCAGGACGAGCGTCGGCGGTTGGATCAGCTGGAGGATCACGAACTCGGAGTACGGACCAGCTTCGACGTCTCGATCGACGATCTGGCGGCTGGGGCGACTGCCCGTGAGCAGCAGGCAGCCGGGGCGTTTGCGCTGTTCGGCGTACCGGATGGGCCCGATCTGACCGTCGAGGTCGCGGCTCGGCTGCTGGATTGCGATGAGCACGCCGCGCTGGACGCGCTCGAGGACCTTTGCAATCTGCATCTGGTCGAATCGCTGGCGCCGCGGCGGTACCGGCTGCACGATCTGCTGCGGACGTACGCGAGGGAGCGGGCGCAGGCGAGCATCAGCCCGACGGAACAGGCCGCGGTCATCATGCGGATCCTCGACCTGTACGCGTCGGCGGCCTGGCAGTCGATCGAACTCGGCTTCCCCAGGTCCGGCCGGCTGCCGTGGTACCGGGCTCAACCTCCGCTGACTGGCGGACCGAAGTACAAGGACATAGGCTCAGCGTTGTCCTGGCTCGACGGGCAGCGGCCGCACCTGCTCGCGCTAGCTTCGCAAGGCGTGCGAACTGATGGTGTGCCGGTTGTTTCGGTACTCCGGCTGGTGATCGGCCTGCACACCTTCTACGCCACGCGCGGCCATTGGCTGGACTGCCTGCGGATCTTCCGCACTGCGCTGGAGGTCGTGGACGATCCACAGGCCGAAGCCCACATCCGCAGCGACCTGGGCCTGGTCCTCTTCGACCTGGCCCGCTCCGGCGCCGGCCACCCCGACGACTCGATCGCCGAACTCCACCGCAGCCGCGAACTCTTCGAAGTCGCCCACGACCTCGTCGGCGAGGCACTGGCCCTCGCCAACCTGAGCCACGTCCTGGACCTCAACGGCGACTACCAACAAGCAATCGACGACGGCGAACGCGCCCTGACCCTCTACCGCAAACTCGACGACGCCCCCGGCGAGGCGATCGCGTACATCAACATCGGCAACTCCCAAGGCAAGCTAGGCCGAACCGCAGCCCAACGCGCGTCCTACGACGAAGCCATCGCCATCAGCACCCGCCACGACGCCCAGCACCACCTGGCCATCGCCCTCCTAGGCTCCGGCATCGCCTACCAACTCTCCGGCGACCTAGCCGCCTCCGCCGACCACCTCCACCAAGCAGCCACAAAATTCAAAACCCTGAACGACCAACTATCCCTCGCCGAAGCCCTCGACGAACTAGGCGTAACCACCCGCCTCGCCGGCGACCTCCCCTCCTCCATCCACCACCTGGAAGAGGCCCTGACAATCGCCACCCACTACGACGACGGCCAACGCCACCACCTGATCCTCACCCACCTAGCCGACGCCTTAGATGCCTCCGGCAACCACACGGCAGCCGCTACCCGCCGCACCCAAGCCGAAGACATCTCCAAGGGCCGCGGCAACTAATCCCCACGCAGCCGCCGCTCGCTCGCTCCTCCGTCGCGTGTGCGGTCAGCCGCGGCTTGTCTCCTGGCGCGGGTCTACCAAGATCGCGGACCCGCCAACTCGCCCTCAGCACTGAAAGTCCGTCGTCCGCCGCCAGGGCAGGCAGGCTGACAGTACGTTCGAGGGTTGCAGTAGCGGCGATGGCGGTGGTGTTAGGCGTTGTGGATGGGGTGGGTGCCGTTATGGTCTACGCGGAATTTGTAGCCGTGAGGTGTGGTCCATTCGGTGGTGTTGCCGTTGGTGTGTTCGGTCCAGCCGGCGAGGGTTTTGATGCGGTGGCTGCGTCGGCTGAGGGGGCGAAGATTGGTGGTGCTGGTCTGGCCGGCTGGGCCGTTGGGGTCGTACGGGATGACGTGGTCGAGGTCGGTGCGGTTGGTGGTTTCGGCTGGGCCGTAGGGGAACTGTTCGACGGGGTAGGTGAGTTTGACGCGTTCGCGCATCCAGCTGGGGATTTCGTAGGCGTTGACGTTGTAGGTCTCGTTGAGGTCGATGACGGGCTGGATGACGACTCGGTCGTAGCCGATGAGTTCGGCGAGTTTGGCGTAGGCAGGTCCGAAGCCTTCGATGCGCATGGTTCCATGGCCGGCGAGCAGGGTCTCGTCGGTGAGGTGTACGTACAGCTTGGTTTGCGCCGGTCTGGTGCCGGTATGTCCGGCGTTGTGGGCGGCGGTTTTGAGGGCGAAGAGTTTGGCGGCGAGGTTCTCGCGTGCGGCGGTGTCCATGGCGGTGATGAGGTTGTCCGCCATGGTGGGGTCGAGTGGTTCCACGCGGGGGCGGCGTGGCGGGTCGGGTGGGTCGGGTGGGACAGGTGGATGGTGCCAGTTGGGTTCGCCGTTGAGGTCCGGCTCGTCGGCCCAGCAGGGTTCGTCAGCCCGGTAGAGGCGATGATCGGCGGTTGGGCTGGGCGAGCTGAGTTCTGCGATTGCCTGTTCGTGCAGTCGGTTCGGGTTCTGGATGCTCTCCGGCGGGCACTGGTCGTCCGGGATGGGGTCGGCCGCAGGGGTTGGGGGCGGCGGGGTGGAGGTGGTCGCTGGGGTGGCGGCAGCGTCGGCGGAGTCCGGGGGCTCCGGGGTGGTGGGCTGGTGGGTGGCTAGGTATTGGGCTACTTGGAGGAAGAGGTGGGACAGGGCGGGGTCGGCCATGATGCTGAAGGCGCGGGCTCGCTGGACCTGGCGTGGGGCGGGGCCTTCGAGGACGTTGAGTGCGTCGGCGATCTGGTTGATGGTGGCGTCGAAGAAGATGACTGAGCCGGTGTCGGCTTTGACGACGATGGTGGTGGTGCCGTGGTCGTCGGAGCGGCCGATGTAGACGCCGCGTTCGCGGGCTTTCTGTTCGGCGGTGGCGCGGGCGGTTTCGGGGTCGGCTT
>NZ_JBFAYZ010000024.1:0-15772 GCF_040681515.1 Kribbella sp. NPDC051718
CTGCAAGGCGAGGTGGAGGCACATTTTGGCCGGCACCCGGACGCTGAAATCGTGTTGTCCCAGCCCGGCCTGGGAACGATCTTCGGCGCCCGGGTACTCGCAGAGTTCGGCGACGACACCGACCGCTACACCAGCGCCAAAGCCCGCAAGAACTACGCCGCGACCAGCCCGATCACCCGCGCCTCGGGCAAGAAGAAAATCGCCCTGGCCCGATTCGTCCACAACGACCGGCTCATCGACGCACTCATGGGCCAAGCCCTGTCCGCACTCACCGCCTCACCCGGAGCCCGCGCCTACTACGA
Organism: Kribbella sp. NPDC051718; assembly: GCF_040681515.1. Lineage (NCBI taxonomy): Bacteria > Bacillati > Actinomycetota > Actinomycetes > Propionibacteriales > Kribbellaceae > Kribbella > Kribbella sp. NPDC051718. The sequence goes on from NZ_JBFAYZ010000024.1 coordinate 303, forward strand.
CAAACAACGAGCCCGCGGAATCGACCACAACCCCGCCCTACGCCAACTCGCCAACCGACTCGTCGGCATCCTCCACGGCTGCCTCAAAACCCGCACCCTCTACAACGAAACCACCGCCTGGCAACACCAACCCCAAACACTCGCCGCTTGACACCCTCAAGGCCTGGGATGTCTCCGTCGCGGTGAAAGCCGAGGTCCCGCGCACACCCCGCCAAGGGCAACCGGACCCCGTGCTGGCGCCGATGCCAGAACCCGTTGCCGGCGCCGGATCCGTCAGGCGGCGTCGCCCGCGAGGACCGGATCGTCATGCCCGGGTTCGTCGACAACCACAGGCACTCGTGGCAGACCGCGTTCCGGGGTGTCGGTTCGGACTGGACCTTCCCCGAGTGGGCGGTCGCCATGCATGGCACGGTCAAGCCGCACTACCAGCCCGAGGACGTGTACGTGGGCACGTTGCTCGGCCGGCTGGAGGCGCTGCACTCCGGCGTCACGACGATGCTGGACTGGTACCACGTAGCGCAGACCCACGAGCACGAGGACGCCGCGATCGCCGCACTGCGCGACGCTCCGGCGCGCTCGATCTTCTGCCTCGGCGCCGGCTGGGCCACCCCTCGCTCCGTCGACGACGACATCCGCCGCGTTCGTGCTGACCTGTCCGGCGACGGGCTCGTGACGCTCGCGTGGGGTCTGCGCGGTCCCGAGGACACCAGCATGGACACCGTCGCGCGGGAGCTGAAGCTGGCTGCCGAGCTCGACCTCCGGACCAGCCTGCACATCGTTGCCGAGGGCACCCAACGTCCGGTCGGCGACCTGCACGAGCACGGTCTGCTTCGCGACACCACGACCTTCGTACACGGCAACGGCATCAGTGACGAAGAACTCCGAATGCTCGCCGACGCAGGCAGTTCGCTCTCGATCAGCCCGGACGTCGAACTGAAGATGGGCTTCGGCTTTCCCTTGACCGGCCGCGCCCTGGCCGCCGGTCTGCGCCCGACGCTGTCCGTCGACGACGTCCCATCGGTCGGCGGCGACCTGTTCTCCACAATGCGTACCGCCTTCGCGGCCCAACGCGGTCTGGACGGCGGGCTCCGCTCCCGCGACCTGGTCGAGTTCACCACCATCGACGCCGCCCGCTCCTGCGGGCTGGAGTCTCGTACCGGCAGCATCACCCCCGGCAAGGACGCCGACCTCATCCTGCTCCGCACGGACGACCTGACCGTCTTCCCAGTCACCGACCCGATCGCCACCATCGTGAGCGCCGGGCACCCCGGGCTGGTCGACACGGTTCTCGTCGCGGGGCGGGTGGTCAAGCGCGACGGCGTACTGGTGGACGTGGACCTGGCCGGGTTGAGAACCCGCCTACTCAACTCCCGCAACCGGATCGCGGCTGCCGCGGGCATCTCCCTCAACACCCCCTGGCTCCCCCGCCCTTGAGGGCGTCGCTGGTACACCTGTCTGCATGCCCGCAACCGTCTACCTGATCGTCGGCCTCCCCGGCGCCGGCAAAACAACCCACGCAAAGCAACTGGAACTCAGTGTCCCGGCCCTGCGCCTCACGACAGACGAATGGCAGATCGCCCTCTTCGGCGACCAGAACCCGCCGGACGAACGCGACCTGATCGAAGGCAAGCTGATCCAGCTCGGCATGCGCACCGCCGAACTGGGCACCGACGTCGTCCTCGACTTCGGCTTCTGGAGCGAAGACGAACGCTCCGCCCTCCGCTGGATCGCCGGCACCGTCGGCGCCCACTGCCAGGTCGTCTACCTGCCGATAGACCACGAAGAGCAACGCCGACGCATCACCAACCGCTTCGCCACCACTCCCCAGGAAACCTTCCACATCACGGATGCCGAACTGGCGGACTGGCGAACCCAGTTCGAAGCCCCCGACGACGAAGAACTCCTCGGCTCGGTCATTCCGCCCGTCCCCTCCGACCACCCAACCTGGTCGAGCTGGGCCTCCCAACGCTGGCCATCCCTACCCGACCAGTACCTGGCCCCTTAGGATCCAACGCGTGGATGATCCGAATCTGGCAACGTGGCTGGGAGATCTGCAGGAGGCGTCGTTCAGCAAGGGCGGGGCCGTACGCACGGCGTACCCACCGGAACGACGGCTGACCGGACCGCAACTGGCCGTGTACCTGGCCCGCCGAAGCTACGCGCTCGCCTCCACCACCCGAGCCGACGGCCGAGCCCACGCCGCCCCGACGCTCTTCACGGTCCATGCAGAGTCCTTCTGGCTCCCCACGCTGGGCAACGCGATCCGCCTCCGCAACGTACAGGCCAATCCCTGGCTGGCCCTCTCTGTACTGGAAGGCGAACACGAGACCCACGCCGCCGTCCTCACCGAAGGCCCCGCCGAGGTCCTCACAACGGCCCCGACCGAAGTCCTGGACCTCACCGAACAACGCAACAACGGCGGCACCCTCGACTGGGCAACCGCCTGGCTACGCATGACCCCCCACCGCCTCTTCAGCTTCGCCGAACACGCCTGGCGGGAGTCCTGATCGGAACTCCGTGCCGGTAGCACCCGTTGGTGAACCATGGACTCACCGACCGCGGAGGCCGTCGCGCACGCCTTCGATCTCGGGCGCCCACTGACCGACCTGGTGTTCGTCAGACGGGGCGCCACGGAGACCTGGCGACTCGATACGACTCGGGGTAGCTACTTCGTGAAAGGCGCCTGGGACGGTAACGGCCTGCAGTTCACCCCGGGTGGGCTACCCGATCAACTCGAGGCCGCAATGGCCTTTGAGCGCCGCGCCCTCGAGGCGGGCATCGACATGGCGGAGCCTGTCCCGCCGGTCCATCCCTGGCTGGGGTCCGTTGCTCGAATCAACGATCGGCTCTTCCGCGTCAACCCCTGGATCGACCACCGCCCGCTGCGCCCCAACGACGACCTTGCCGACTGGCTGGGCCGGACGATGGCCCAGATCCACCAACTGGAACCGCTGAATGACGTCGGACTACCGGACTGGTGGCGAGGCCCACTCTGGCCCCGCGCAACCTGGGAAGAATGGATCGACGAGGCCCAGCGACTTGATCGGTCCTGGTCTTCGCTCGCCCGCGACTGCCTTCCCACTGTCCTCGACCTGTCGACCCGGATCGAGGAGCTGTGCGAAGTCGCCCCCGACCCGGTCACAACCCACGGCGACTTCAAAACCCACAACCTGCTGATGACTCCCACCGGCCCGGTGCTCGTCGACTGGGACAGCGTCCGAGTCGACAGCGCCGCCCTCGAAGCCGGCCGGGTCGCCCACATCTTCGCCGCCGGCGACCCAGCCCAGCTCAATCGAATCCTCACCACCTACACCTCAGCCGGCGGCGACCTCAGCTGGCCCGGCTCAGACCTCTTCATCAGCGTCCTCAGGCACGACCTACAAATTCTGTCCGACCAAATCCTCGTCTCCCTCAACCGAAACCCGCCCGCTTGGTGGATGGGCGACGGCCGAACGATCGAGAAGAACCTCAACCAACTGCTGATCCAGCTACCCGTCCGAGCCGACGAACTCCGCCGCCCGTACTAGGCCGCGTACCAGTGTTGGAATCATCACCGTCGCGGCAACGAGGTGTAGCGCGACAAGAGCCCCGGTCGCGGAGCTGGTCGCGCCGGCAAGAAGCGGCGGTACCAGCGAGACCGCAGTCAACGACACGGCCGTCCACACGAATCGCTTGGCGGGCCGGGCGCTCCACCGAAGAAAGGCCGCGGCAATGCCAACACCCACAACCGAGAAGAACCCGGTCACCACAGCAAACCCGCCCAACGGAATCCTCTCCCCACCGGCCGGCACCTCGAACTCGACGCCGGCAGCCCCGACAAGCGCAGCAACACCCGTGGTAGCAACCATCGCCACGAGCACACCGACGAACCCCCTGCCGACAAGCCCACGGACCCGCTGGACATAACTCCCCCGACCCGATACCGCGCTCGCCACAACCCCGGCGTCGTTCGCGCTGCTCATGCCGTCCCTCCGTCGCCTGGAAGCCGCCGCGCCCCGTCGCCCGGAAGCAGGCCCGTGCTGTCCTTCGGGAGCTGGCGCTTGCCGTCCGGTGGTAGGTGGTCCGGTAGGGCTAGGCGTGAAAACTGGTTGGCGTGGAACGTGGTGATCTCGGTGATCGCCCCGCCGGTGATGCGCAGGACGTCGAGTGTCAGGGGCAGGTAGGCGTTCTCCTGCTGGCGCCACTGGTAGAAGGCGATGGCGGGCTGCCGGTTCACGGAGGTGACGACGCCACGCAGGCCCGTCATGCCTTCGAAGCCGCTCCCAACCCAGTCGCCCACCACCGCTTCGCGGCCGACGTACAGGCCCGGCGTGGGTGGCATCGACGAGCGGACATCGTCGCGCAGGAGGCCCGCAAGCGTGGTGATGTCGGTGGTCACGCTGGCTTCGGCGTACCGGCGTACCAGCTCGCGTGTGCCAGCGTCCTCCTCGCCACCAGTCCAGTCCTGCCGCTCAGCGGGCAAGTGCTCGCGCATGCCGGCCCGCGCCCGCTGCAGCGCGCTGTTCACCGAGTTGACCGAGTCCCCGAGCATCTCCGCGACATCCTTCGCCGGCCACCCGAGTACATCCCGCAGAATCAGCACAGCCCGCGGCCGCGGCGCCAGATGCTGTACTGCGACCAGGTACGCCAACTCGACCGTCTCCCGCGCAACAGCAACTGCCTCCGGCCCGTCCCCATCCCCCGCAGGCAACTCATCCAGCAACCGATCCGGATAAGGCTGCAACCACAACACCTCCCCACCAGCCGCAGCCTCCGGCCGAACCTTGGCGAGCAGATCCAGGCACGCATTGGTAGCGATCTTGTACAGCCAAGCCCGGAACGTAGACCGCCCCGCAAAGGTCTCCCGCCGCCGCCACGCCCGCAGAAACGTCTCCTGCACCGTGTCCTCAGCGTCCTCGAACGACCCGAGCATCCGATAGCAGTGCACATGCAGCTCCCGCCGGTGCCGCTCGGCCAACCCCGAGAACTCCGGCTCGCCGACCTCCCCCAGCCCGCTCACACCCAGCTCCTCCAGCCGCAGATCGGCAGTCATCACATCATCCTTCCGTCTCGTGACATCCAGTCGGATGTATGACGGATCAGGGCGCGACAACTCATCACCAGAGCCGCTCGGCCTCACTGCGGTTGCCGGAGTCCCCTCAGCGCACTCGAGCTGAACACACGCATCACATTTGACCGGCGTACGTCACGCCGACGGATTCTGCCCCGGTCTGTCGGGCGCCAAAGGAGAACCTCCCGCTTCTGCCGACGGCAGACCACCGGCAGTCACAGCAGCGTGGAACCGTGCACCGAAGGCCGTCCGCATCAGCATGCCGCGCCCGATGCTGACCGACGCGGCCCCGCGCTCGTCACCCTCGATGGCACGCCGGTACTGCGGACACCTCTCGACCCAGTCGTACTCTCGCTCATCCGTGAGAACCCGCGTGTAGTCAACGGTCACCAATCCCAGCCGAATCCAATTGTCGACCCAGACCGGCGTGAGCGGCTCGTCGCTGAGTTTGCCGGTTTTCCGGTCGACGATTGCGAGTACGTGGTTGTCGATGTAGTCGAAACTCCCGCTGGCGACATTGCGGATGAGTTGAACGATCGGGCGGGTCTCTTGCAGCATCTCCAGCAGGTACTCGGCTTCGTGCGGCGACAGCTGCTTGATGATCTCAGCGAACGCCGGATGCGCATGAGCCGAGTACCGGCCATCTGATGCCGTCGCCAGAAGGTTCAGATACATCTTTTTCAGATTCGGCTCAGTAAGTGAGTAGCTAAGCCCTTCCATCGCCGGTATCGCCAACGACAGCGGCGGCGTCACCAGCTCCTCGTCGGGAATCCCAGCCAGCTTGCCGGCCATGTCGGCATGGAAGTCCGTGTCGAAATAGGCCCTCGAGACGCCCAGATACCGGGCCAGCGGCTGATAGATCTTGAGCAGCAGCGCTTGCTTGACAGCAACCCGCCGCGCGTAGCTCTCGGCGGCAACCTGCATCGTCGCCGATTCCGCCGCCAGCTTCTGCAGCGTCGACAAATCAGCTTTGTCATCAACAACCTTCTTCGCCCCCGCAACCGCAGCCTTCGCAACGGCGGGCACGATCTCGCCTCCACTCATCAGTCCACAATAAGCCTCACCCGCTTTGGATGCTGGAGGAGCGATCGGCGGAGGGCGCGTCGGATGCTCTTTGCTGGTAGGCCCGAACCCACGACCCAGGGAATATCAGAGCCACGGCACCACCAACACTGATTGACAGCATTTTTCCCCTGTCTGACTATCGATCGCTGGTCCGGTCTCGTTCAGATCGTCAGCGAACACGGACCTCGGAGCACGCCCTGGATGCAACCGGCGGCGGGTCGAACTGGAGTGAGCCGTCACGGTCCATGACACCAGGGATCGAATATTTGTTCGATTAAAAGGCATTTGGTGCGCTCTCACGCCTAGACTGGCACTGCCGAGCCGGGGCACTGTGTAGAGGTGGATCTCAACACGGCGGCCGTGGAGCTGTACGGCCTGACACCAGACGAGTTCACCGCTGCCCGCAACCAACTGGCCAAGAACGCCGACAGCGCAACCGCGGAAGCAATCAAAGCTCTGCGAAAGCCGACCCTCGCGGCCTGGCTGGCCAACCTACTCGTCCGGACCGACCCAGACGGAGTCCACGCCCTCACCGAACTCGGCGAGGACCTGCGTGCTGCCCACCTCTCCGCGGACGGCGCCCACCTCCGCGCTCTGACCCTGAAGCGCCACGCCCTGGTCAAACAACTAGTCGCCTCCACCAAGAAAGAGGCCAAACAACTCGGCAAGACCGTGACCCCCGCAGTAGCCAACCGCCTGACCGAGACCCTCGACGCAGCACTCATCGACCCCGGCGCCGCGCAACTACTACGCACCGGGCACCTGACGAGCGCACTACGCCACATCGGATTCGGCGTCGTGGACGAAACCGGCCACCCCGCCAAACTCGCCCCGATGAGACCCCGCGCCATGCGCAGCACGCCGGCCAAGAACCCAAGCAAAGCCACCAAAGCCGCCGCGAGCCCGGACCGCCCCGGAGCCGAGCAAGCAGTGCAACGACGCCGCGCAGAACTACAGGCCCGCGCAGACAAGGTCGAAACGGACTACCGCGATGCCGAGCAGAAACGCGCCGAAGCCGAATCCGCCGTCGACGCAAACCAGCACCACATCGCAGACCTCCAGACCACGATCGACCGCCTGACAGACGAACTGGAACAAACCTGGCGACAACTACAGTCCGCCCAACGCGACACCTCAAGACTCGAACGCACCCTGACCCAAGCCACCCACACCGCAACTGCAGCCCAGCGCCGAAGAGACGCCCAACAGCAGCGGCTTGCCAGCTTCGGCTAGTTGACCGAACTCTTCTGTCTGCTGGTTCGGGTGCTGCGCGTGGGGAATTTGCTGGTGGGGCGGGTGGGACTCGAACCCACGACCCAGGGATTATGAGTCCCTTGCTCTAACCGGCTGAGCTACCGCCCCCGTGCGTGGTGATGGTATCGGATTCCAGGGGTGGGTCAGGGGGATGACGGAGGGGTTTTGGGGTGGGGGTGGGGGATGATGGGGGCTAGGTCCGATGGAAGGAAGTTCGATGGGCTTTTTCATCTTGCTGGTGGTTGTGGTGGCTGCCGTGGCGGCGTACAAGTTCCGGGTGCCGTTGATCGCGAAGCTGACCGGGCAGCCGCAGCACCGGATTCAGCGGGCGATCGAGCGGCGTAAGGAGAACAAGCGGCGCTGAGGTGCCGCAGAGTTCGCCGTCGTAGGTTGCTGCGGCGGCGGTCGCGCGGTTGGGCAGTGCGCCCTGTATATGCGGAAGGCCGGTTCCTGGTGAGGAACCGGCCTTTGAGTCTTGCTCCCGCGACTGGACTCGAACCAGTAACCTGCCGGTTAACAGCCGGCTGCTCTGCCAATTGAGCTACGCGGGATCGTGGTGCTTCTAAGTCCGCGATCCCGAGGACTTGAGTAGGTTAGCAGGACTGGGACCAACTACAAAAATGGGATTTGGGATCGCTTCCAGCTCAGATTCCGAACTCGTCCCGGACGGCTGCCAAAGCGGCTTCGGCGCGGTCGACCAGGCCGGGCTGGGTGGGCTCCAATCCCTTGTCCAGAACGAAGTTCCAGCTCACTGGGCTGTCGGGTTCGGAGGGGTTACGGCGGCCGACCACTCGGACGCCCTTCTTACCGGCCAGTGGGACGTGGCGCTGGACGAGGACGCTGGCGTCGATGCGTTCGCGTAGTAGCTGGCCGAAGCGGCCGGGGTCGTCGACTTTGAGTTCGGTGGCGCGCAGGGGTGTACCGAAGGAAGTGGTCTCGTAGACGCGCAGGACCGACTCCTCTGAGTCCCAGCCGGCTCGCTCGATCTTCTCCCAGCCGACGCGGCGTACCGCGCCTTCGGTCTCCGTTGGCAGGTAGAGCGCCGCGCGGCTGCCGGCGACCCAGTTGCCGTCGATCAGCTGGACCGCGGCCAGGACGTCTTCCTTGCCGCCGGGAGAATGCCTGGAGGCGACTGCTACCGCTTCGGTCAGCTCGCGCGGCCACGACGTACGACGAAGTCTCAGCACACCGCCATGATCGCAGCCCACCCCAACCCCGCTACCAAGCCGTCCCCTATTGAGGGCGCTCAGGCGGCGTAGTCGCGGAGGCCGATCGCGCAGCGGGGCCGGAGGGCGCGGAGAGCTTCGGCCTCCAGGGTGTGTACCTCCTCGGGGGTGATGCCCAGGGCGAGGGCGGTCTCCTCGGCTGAGGCGGCGGCAGGGCGGGTCAGGCCGAAGCGGAGGGTGAGGACTGCCCGTTGCAGGTCGTCGAGAAACTCCAGTTGGTAATGCAGATCACGTCGGAGGGCTGCCTGCAGGACTATCGCCTCGTCGTCGACGTATTGGTCGGTCTCCTCCAGGTCGAGGACTTCGGGGCGGACCTTCCAGGCGTATGCGCGCTCGACTCGGGCGATGGTGAGGCAGGCGCCCGCGGCTACCTCGGCGGTTGTTGGTTCGCGACCGAGTCGTTGGGTGAGGTCGCGCTGGACCGCGATCACCCGGCCGGCGTCTGTGTACGCCTGGGCGGGCATCCGGACGAGTCTGGAGCGGTCGGAGATGGCGCGGCCGATTGCCTGGCGGATCCACCAGATCGCGTACGTCGAGAAGCGGTGGCCGAGCTTGTGGTCGAAGCGCTCGACTGCTCGCATCAGGCCGAGATTGCCTTCCTGGATCAGGTCGAGCAGGGACATGCCTTTGCCGGTGTACCGCTTTGCGAGTGACACCACGAGGCGCAGATTGCCCTCGATCATTCTCCGGCGCGACTGCTCTCCCAGCACGACGATGGCTTGCAGGTCGTCGTGCAGCTCGGCAGAGGGCGCACAGTGATCTAGGCGGTCGGCGGCTAGTAGGCCGGCTTCTATCCAGGTGGCGTGGTCGGTGACCTCCTCGGTGGTCAGCAGTTCGTGGCGGCCGATGTCGCGGAGGTAGGCGATCAAGGCGTGCAGGTCGGCCGGGTCGCAGTCCAGGTCAGGCATGGCAGTCTCCCTCTGTCACTAGGGATAGTGCCTTGATCACCAGGGGTGATCGCCATGTAATTCAGAAGCTGTGGATAACCAAGCCTCAGATCGCGCCGCTGATCGCCTGTTCGCGGAGTTCGGCGCGGTACCGCTCGAGCGCGATCAACTCGCCGAACATCCGGTTGTAGTCGTCGGCCCGGTCGATCGGGTTCGTCCGCTGCAACTTCGACTTCAGGTCGGCGATCCGGCGCAGGCAGGTGAGCTCCTGCAGCCGCGCCAGATGCGCCCGCGCATAGATCTCATCCGGGTCGCGATCGAGGCGTACCGGATCGACAGCGAGCGCGCTGACCACAGCCGCCGCCGGATCGATCCCCATCGCCTCCCGGACCGCGACCACCCACGCCTCCCCCGGCGCCGCGTTCGCCGGCCCGCCGGTCTTGGCCATCGCACCGCGCACGGCCGCGAGCCACGGATGCGTGAAGTCCTGGTCGTCCAGCTCGTCGAAAGCAGTCCCCATCAAGTGCGGATACTGCATCGCGATCTTCAGCACATCCCACTCGATCACGAACCGCTGGTCCCGCGGCGACGGCAGATCCACCCGAGGCGGCGCGACGGGAGCCTCACTCGTCGTCTGCACCGGCCCACGGTCGATCACAGCAGCCGGAGCCGGGGCAGGACGAGAAGCAGCACGATGTACCTCCGTACGCACCTGATCCACCTCCATCCCCAGATGCCCAGCCAGCTCGCGCGTGAACGCATCCACCTTCGACCGGTCTCGAATGCTCACCACGAGCCGTGCCGCGTCGCGCAGCGCATCGATCCGCGTATCCGCCCGGTCCAGGTCGTACTTCGAGAGCACATTGGACAGTACGAACCGGTACAGCGGCACCCGTCGCCCGATCAGCTCCCGCACCGCCGCATCGCCCTTCTGCAGCCGCAGATCGCACGGGTCCAACCCGTCCGGCTCCACCGCCACATAGGTCTGCGACGCAAACGCCTGATCACCCTCGAAGGCCTTCAACGCAGCCCGCTGCCCCGCGCTGTCCCCGTCGAAAGTGAAGATCACCTCGCCGCGGAACTGGTCGTGATCCAGCAACAGCTGCCGCAACACCCGCGAGTGGTCCTCACCGAACGACGTCCCACAAGTGGCGACAGCAGTCTGTACTCCGGCCAGGTGGCAAGCCATCACGTCGGTGTACCCCTCGACGACGACCGCCTGCTTGCCCTTCGCGATCTCGCGACGCGCCAGGTCCACGCCGTACAGCACCTTCGACTTCTTGTAGATCGCGGTCTCACCCGTGTTGAGGTACTTCGCCTCGATCTTGTCGTCGTCGAACAGCCGCCGCGCCCCGAATCCGATCACGTCCCCGCCGGCGTCGCGGATCGGCCACATCAGCCGGCCGCGGAAGCGGTCGTACAGTCCACGCTGACCGTCGGAGCAAAGACCCGAGGCGACCAGCTCGGCGTTGGTGAAGCCGCGACCGCGCAGATGCGCCACCAGCGACTCGCCGCCGCGTGGCGAGAAGCCGACGCCGAAGGTCGCCGCGGCGTCGCGGTCGAAGCCGCGCTTGTCGAGGAACTGCCGCCCGGGCATCGCCTCCGGCGCGGTGAAGAGCTGCTCGGAGTAGTACTCCGCGGCGACCTTGTGCGCCTCGACGAGCCGCGGCCGCTGGTTGTTCTGCGAGCGCTGGATCGGCGCGCCGGATTCGTCGTACCGGAGCTGGATGCCGACCTTGGCGGCCAGTGTCTCGACGGCCTCGTGGAAGCTGATCTGATCGATCTTCTGGATGAAGTCGATCACGTCGCCGCCCTCTTGGCAGCCGAAGCAGTAGAAGAAACCACGGGCCGGGGTGACGTTGAACGACGGCGACTTCTCGTCGTGGAACGGGCACAGCCCCTTGAGCGATCCGCCACCCGCGTTCTTCAGGGTCACGTAGGAGCCGACGATCTCGTCGATCCGAGCCCGCTCGCGCACCAGCGCGATGTCCTCTTCCTTGATCCTGCCCGCCACGCGCCGAGTCTACGGTCCACCGGAAGCCACCGACACAACGGAGTACGACGACCGCCCGAAAAGCAGTTCGGATCACGGCCACACCAAGAGATACTCGCCTGCGAAGTGAGGTGGAATCGGATGAAGACGAGACTGCGGACCCTGCGGATCGGTGCTCGGCGGTGTGCATGGACCGCCCGGATCACGCATGTGCCCGGGGAGTACGACTGCCATCGGGCGATCCGGCTGCGAGTTTGGGGCAACGGCAAGAACAGCCGTGCGCTGCAAGTGGATCTGCTGTCCAACACGCCGCCCGGGCCGTGGGGTGCCTGCGCGATGGATACCGCCTATCCGACGTCCGGGGATGTTCGGGCGGTCGTCGAGTACGCGTTGGTCAACGGCTGGGAGGCGGACGAGGTCGGCGGGACCTTCGTACTGACCGAGCGCGAGCATGCTGCGGCGTTCGAGTTGCTGGACTTCCTGATCACCGATCGGCTGAACGACCCCACCGCGCCGGACCCGACTGAGCGGGTCCGGGCGGTGGTCGAACGGTCAGATGTCGGCAAGTTCCACTGACGTGTCTGCGAGGCGAGCTGGGTCGACGGGCTTCTTGGAGCGGATCAGCTGCTTGATCGGGTCGATGACGTCCCAGCCGCTGTTCATCTGCAGGCCCGCCAGGACGTGGTTGTCATCGGCCAGCCAGAACGCCAGGTAGGCGCCGGAGGCCGGGTCGCCGCGCAGCACGACCTGGTACGGCGTACCGGGCGGCACGTCGCCCGTGTACTCCAGGCTGACGTCGTACTGATCGCTGAAGAAGTACGGAAGCGCGTCCTGCGCGACCTCCTGACCGAGCATCGCCTTCGCCGCCGCCTTGCCGCTGTCCATCGCGTTCTGCCAGTGCTCGACGCGGATCGACCGGCCGAGGAACGGATGGTCCCAGCGAACCACGTCACCGGCGGCGTACACGCCCGGCACGGAAGTCTGCAGGTCCGGGCCGGTGAGGATGCCCAGCCCTTCCTCGCGGCTCGCCACCTTGATGCCGGCAGCTTCCGCGAGCTCGGTGTTCGGCTGGATGCCGACACCCACCACCACCAGATCTGCAGGCAGTACCTCACCGCTCGAGAGCCGGACGCCGGTGACCTTGTCGTCGCCCTCGAAGCCCTCGACGCCGGTGTCGAATCGCAGCTCGACCCCATGGCTGCGGTGCAGTTCGGCGAACAGGTCACCGATCTGCTGGCCCAGCACCGAGGCGAGCGCGGTCGACTGCGGCTCGACGACGGTGACCTCGCAGCCCCGCTCCCGCGCGGTCGCTGCGGTCTCCAACCCGATCCATCCAGCACCGACGACGACCACCCGTGGCTTCGCGGCGTACGCCTCGGCGAGTGCCTTCGACTCCGCCATCGTGCGGAGGTAGTGCACGCCGGCCAGGTCGCCACCCGGTACGTCGAGCTTGCGCACCCGGCTGCCCGTGGCGATCAGCAGCTTGTCGTAGCCGACCTCGTTGCCATCGGCCAAGGTGACCGTCCGCGCGGCGGTGTCGATCGCCGTCGCCGCGACACCCAGGCGGAGTTCGATGTTCCGCTCGTCGTACCAAGCCTGGTCGTGCAGCTGGGCGACCTCGGGCTGCTCCTTGCCGAGCAGGACGGTCTTGGACAGCGGCGGGCGCTCGTAGGGCAGCTCCGGCTCCTCGCCGATCAGCACGATCTCCCCCGTCGAGCCCTCCTTGCGCAGCGTGTCCGCAACCCTGGCGCCGGCCAGGCTCGCTCCGATGATGACAATGCGTTCCGAGTCGGTCATGGCACTGAGATTAAGCCTTCCGGCTCGCTCGCGTCAGGCAGCCGCGTCGGCGTACATGTCCGGTATGTGAACGGTGACGGCCGGCGCCGGACATAGGATGAATCAGCCGAAGTTCGGCGTACTACGGGAGGCGTGATGCGGGTGCGGGCGGGGGCTGCTCTGGAGGAGCGGATCATCGAGCTGATCCATGAGCGCGGGCTGGCGTCCGGAGCCGCGATGCCGACCGAGCCGCAGCTGATGGAGTTGCTCGGCGCCAGCCGGAACAGCGTGCGGGAGGCGATCCGGGCGCTGCAGGCGTTGGGGATCGTGGATATCCGGCACGGGTACGGGACGTTCGTCGGGCAGGCGTCGCTGACCGGGCTGACGACCTCGCTGGCGTTCCGGGTGCGGTCCACCGATGGGATCCGGGCGATCCGCGATCTGGTGGAGGTCCGGGAGCTGTTGGAGACCGGGCTGATCGGCGAGGTGGCGAAGGCGCGTACCAGCGAGCCGAAGCTGGCCGCGCTCGAGGCGCTGGTGACGGCGATCGCGCACGACTCGGGTGCTGACCGGGCCTTCCATGCGTTGCTCTACGAGAACTGCGGCAACGAGTTGGTGCTGCAGCTGATCGGGTTGTTCTGGGACACGTACCACGAGGTGGAGCATCTGCTGGGTGAGCCGGCGGATCGAACGGGTGACCTGATCGCCAATCACCGGCGGATTGTCGATGCCTTGCGTGATCGTGACTCGAAGGCTGCTCGTGATGCGATGCGGCTGCATTTCCGTGATGTTCGGGCGCGGATAAGCCACGCAGAGGAAGAGGCGAACTCAGCGGTTCGGGCTGACCAACCTCGTGTGCCAGCTGAGGGCTGAGGGGTCGGTGAGGGAGGCGACCTGGTCGATGATCACGCGGAGGCGGGCGTCGTCGTCCGCAGCGTCCTTGAAGTCGGCGGCGAAGCCGACGTCCAGATCCCGGGGCGCCGACTCCCAGAGCGCCTCGACCAACTCAGTGAGCAGTTCACGTTGGCTGGCCCGACGAGCCTGCCGCTCCGGCGAGTTGAGCACGTGGAACATCCCGATGCTCTTCAGCAACGCGATCTCCGTAGCGACACCGTCGGGCACGACCAGATCCGCCTCATAGCGGATCAGCCGCGACCGCCCGAACCGCGAGTGGGTCGCCTGCTCGGTCGCGGTCATGAGCCGGCCGATGAGTTGACTGGTCAGATCCTTCAGCCCACCAAGCGCCCGACGGCTGTCGTCGAAGGCCGCCCGAGGCCAGTACGGCAGTCCGGTCAGCCGCTCCCAGCTCTCGTCCAGCTCCATATCGGTTGCCTCTGGCAAGTAGATCCGCCGGACGGTCTCCCAGTACGGCGCCCGCTCGGCGTCCACCTGGCCGAGGTCGACATGGTGCGCGACGATCCCGTCCTCGACGTCGTGCACCGAGTACGCCACGTCGTCGGCGAAGTCCATCACCTGCGCCTCGAGACAGCGCCGCTCGCCGCCGGAGCCGCGCCCAGCTCGCGCGTCAGCGCCCGCATCGACCCCCTGCCGCAGCCAGTCGAAGACCGCCGCGTCATCGTCGTACACGCCGAACTTCCGTTGCCCCGGCTGCCGCAGCCACGGGTACTTCGTCGCCGCGTCGAGCGTCGCCCGGCTGAGGTTCAGCCCGACGCTCCGGCCCGCCGCGTCGAACGTCTTGGACTCCAACCGGGTCAGCAGCCGCAGCGTCTGCGCATTGCCCTCGAACCCGCCGATCTTCTCGGCGAGCTGGTCGAGCGCCCGCTCCCCGTTGTGCCCGTACGGCGGATGGCCGAGGTCGTGCGCCAGGCAGGCCGCGTCGACGATGTCCGGATCGCAGCCGAGCGTGCTGGCCAGCTCGCGGCCGATCTGGGCGACCTCGAGACTGTGCGTCAGCCTGTTGCGGACGAAGTCATCGCTCCCGGCGGTCGCGACCTGCGTCTTGGCGGCCAGCCGGCGCAGCGCGGCACTGTGCAGCACGCGCGCCCGATCACGCGCGAACGCGGTGCGCCCAGGCCGCTTGACCGGCTCCGCCACCCACCGCTCGGCATCATGCTCGTCATACCACTCGTGCTGCTTCCTCATTGCTTCTCACCCTAGCCACTGCCACCGACATTTAGGTTGGGTGTGTGCCCGCGGGTGGTCTTGCCACCGACTGGAACACGTGGTGATTCCTGAGAATTGAGCGATCATCCGCGGGC
>NZ_JBFAYZ010000025.1:0-15696 GCF_040681515.1 Kribbella sp. NPDC051718
GCATCGTGCTGCGTGACACCGTCAACGGTGACACCCGCGAGCTGCCGGTGACCGGACTGTTCATCGCGATCGGCCACGACCCGCGCTCGGAACTGGTCAAGGGCCAGGTGCACCTGGACGAGGACGGCTACGTACTGGTCCAGCCCGACAGCACCCGGACCAACCTGCCCGGCGTGTTCGCCGCCGGCGACCTGGTCGACCACACCTACCGCCAAGCCATCACGGCCGCCGGCACCGGCTGTTCCGCAGCCCTGGACGCCGAGCGCTTCCTGTCTGCCCTCGAGTACGACGCCACAACCACTGAGCCCATTTCCTGCCTGACCCGAACCTAAAGGACCTGATCATGAGCGACAAGATGAACGACATCACCGACGCCGAGTTCGACGCGACCGTGATGGCCAGCGACACACCCGTCATCGTCGACTTCTGGGCCGAATGGTGCGGCCCCTGCAAACAGGTCACGCCGATCCTCGAGGCGCTGGCCGAAGAGCACGGCGAAAGGCTGACCTTCCTGAAGCTGAACATCGACGAGAATCCAGAGACTCCCGGCAAGTACGGCGTGATCAGCATCCCCACGATCAACGTCTACGTGAACGGCGAAGTGGTCAAGTCTATCGTCGGCGCCAAGCCCAAGGCGGCCCTCCTCAAAGACCTCGCCCCGTTCGCCGACCTCGATACCAATAAATAAAGCGTTTGACCCATCCGGCCTCACGGACGCTCCGAAGTAGAGATGTAAGCAAACCCCTCCCCCAGCTTCAAGGAGACACCATGGACTACCACAGCGGCCTCAACATCGTCATCGGCCTCTACGTCGAGTTCAGCTCGCGCTGGAGCGGCCACGGCGGTTGGAGCCACGGCCTGCTGGGCCTGTTCAACTGATCTGACGCACGCCATGGTCCGCCGCGGACGAGCGCGGCGGACCATGGCGTGCAACTTGGAGTTGCCGAGTGGCTATTCGGATGTGGCGGTGTGCTGACGTAGGCCTGAACACAGCAACTGCGCCGCATCAGCCGCGGGCAGGCGCAAGACGTCGGCAACCTGTCGATAGGTCAACTGGCCGCACTGAGTCAATGCCAATGCAACTCGCTGCTGATACAGGACAGTCGTCTCGTCCGCACGCGAGCACCGTCGATGAACACGACGAGCAAGCTCGCGCCTCACCTCCGCCGCAGGCAACGGAATCGCCTCTGCCGTCGCGGGAAAAGCGGCAGAGATCACCTCGACCACCGCCGCTTCGGCCGGCGCCTGATCGCGCATCATCACGGTCGCCAGGGCGAACAACGCCCCGCCGTGATCTTCGCAAACCCGCACCGCTGCCGGCTCCGGCGCAACTCGGTCGTACTTCACTTTGGCCCGACTTATCTGGCCGCGTACCTGCGTCTTGAGCATGAGCCCCTGACTCCTTCAAGCGCGAGCGACGGAGAACACTCCGCACTGACAGTACAACAGCGACTACAAGCTGCCACCTCGGGGTCGCCTGCTCTGCTCAGACCAGTCCTCTGAGGACAACGTGGTCTGCCTCATCGATGACCTCGAAGGCCTTCGCGTCGGAACGGAGTACGGACGAGTTCAGATTGCAGGACATCCGCTTGGCACCGGTACCGATGAACTCTCCCGCCGGCGCCATCCGGCCGGCAGTGTCGAGCACAACCACGTGGTACTTCTTTCCGGCCTCGTACCCCGTGCCGACCAGCTTGATCTCCATCCCCCACGTGTGGGGAACGACATCTGCAGTCGACTGCACGCCGGCTGCCAGCGCGGTCACCTGTACTGGCTCGAGCGGGATCTTCGGCGGGTCGGGCGCCAGCGCGTAGCCCAGTCCGGTACCGGCGCCCCCGATCACCAGTGCAGCGGCGGCGGCCAGCAGCCACCTGCCCTTCGGCCGGATCCGTCGAGGTTCGGCTTTGATCGCCGCGAGGATGGACTCTTCCAGCCAGTCCGGCGGAGCCACTGGCGTCTGCTCGAGGCGATCGGGGTTCACCAGCTTGAGCGGCGCGGCCAGCGGCGCGATCGCAGCCAGCTCGGCACGGCAGTCGGCGCAACCATCGAGATGGGCGTGAAGCCCGGCTGCCTGGACAGCCTCCAGCTGGCCCAGGGCGTAGCTCCCGAGCAGCTCCCGCAGCCGGCGATGCTCCTCGGTGCTCACAGTTCCACTCCCATCTCGTCCATCGCCAGTCGCAGCGCCTTGAGCCCGTAGAAGACTCTGCTGCGTAGTGTCCCGACCGGAATCCCTTGCTCTGCGGCGACCTCGTCGTACGGACGGCCGCGCAGGTAGGTCTCCACCAGCGCCGAGCGGGCCTCGGGTCTGATCCGTCGCAACGCCTCCTCCACTAGCCAGCTCAAGACCGCGTGATCGTCGGCGTTGTCCGTCACCGGGCCAAGTTCGGTCAGCAATTCAGGCGGCTGCGGCGATGCCGGCCGTGCGGCCTTGCGACGCGACTCGTCGATCACCAGGTTGCGAGCGATCGCGAAGAGCCAGACGCGCAGGCTCGCAAGGGACGGGTCGAACCGATCAGCGGCCCGCCAGGCACGGACGAAGGTCTCCTGTACGACGTCCCTGGCCGCTCCCTCGTCGTCGAGCTGGCGCAACGCGAAGCGGTAGAGCTCAGCGCCGTGTTCGGCGTACGCGGCCCGGATCCCGTCGTCCGCACTGAGATCGTGATCGGTTCGCAGACCGTGCTGGCGAGGTGGCGATGGCACTGGCGAGTCCTCTCAGGACGCGGGCCGCCGGAGTCGATCCGGCGGCCCGTGGGCGTCAGCGAGCGGCGTAGGCGAGGCCGACAACCTCACCCAGCCCGAGCGCTAGGAGCGGGGTGGTGCGGCCGGTGCGCAGGTCGACCCGAACCAGCTTCGAGGCATTGAACAGGCTGTAGTCGCCCTGGACGGCGGCGATCGCGTCGTAGTCGCGGGCGTCGTACGAGCCGGCCACGCGTCCCTTGCCGCTGATGTCGAAGCCGTTCACAGCCGAGATGTTCGTACCGAGCCGGCCGACGGTGAAAAGCTGCCCGGCGTTCGGGGAGACGGCCGGCGTCGTCCCCGGCAGCGTGCCCTGGGTGACCAGGGAATCCCGGCGGGCGTCGAGACCGTACAGGCCGGTGGTCGTGGCGCCCGCGAAACTGTCCGTGTACGCCGCGGCCGCGACCTTCGGTCCAGAGCCACCCTCCGCATAGGCCAGCGAAGTATCGACCGCGGCGACTGCGCCCGTGTCGGGGTGCAGCCGCAGGTTGCGGCCGCTGCTCGAGACCACCCTGATCCGGTCCACGGTCGGGTTGAAGTCGAATCCAACGGCGGTACCAACCACTCCGGCCGCCGCCGTACCGACAGCCGAGGCGCGTCCTGACCTGACGTCCAGCGTGTACAGCTGGCCGGACTTGGCGATCGCGTAGAGCTGACCGGTAGCGGGACGAACGTCGATGCCGACCAGCCGATCGTGAGCGTTGAGGCCCCGGACCTTGACCCGATGTTCGGAGAGCAGCGGCCGGTGCGAGTCCCTGACGCTCAGCGTGCCGTTGCTTTCGAGTAGGTAGATGTCGGGAGCCGCGCTGCGACTCGTCGCAGATGCGGACGGTACTGCGGTCAGACCTGCAGCGAGCATGGTGCCGAGAGCAACAGCGGCGGCCAGCGATCTCTTCATGACGAGCTCCTCGAATCGACGGATGATGCGAGTGAGTACGGGCTCGCCGGACTCCGCGTTCAAAGCACGGCGAAGTTTCTTTCAGCCGCGGAGCGTGAGGACGATCAGCACGACATTCAGTGTGGTGATCGCCGTCGCGACCAGACAGGCGAGCGCCGTGGTCTGCCAGCGATTGACGAACTCCCCCATCACCTTGCGCGACGCGGTGAGCCGGACCAGAGGCCAGAGCGCACAGGGAATACCGAAACTCAGGACTACCTGGGAGACCACCAGCGCGCGGCTCGGGTCGATGCCGAGGGCAAGGATCACGAGCGCGGGTAGCAAGGTGATCAGTCGGCGGGCGCCGAGCGGGACGTGCCGCTTCCAGAAGCCCTCGAGGATGACTGACCCGGCGTACGTACCGACCGACGAGGAAGCGAAACCGGAAGCCAGCAGCGCGAGCGCGAACAGCAGAGCCGGCATCCGGCCCAGGTTTTCACCGAACGCCTGATGTGCCGCGTCGAGCGTGTCCGCACCTGATCCCCTGAGTGCGGCGGCGGCGACCACGACCATGGCGAGGTTCACCGCGCCGGCCAGCGCCATCGCGATCCCGACATCCAGCCTCGTCGCCTTGAGCACCTGCAACTTGCCGACCATCGATTTGAGCGTCTTGCCATGCCGGTCCGTGACGAGCGCGCCGTGCAACCAGATCGCGTGCGGCATCACCGTCGCGCCGAGCATCCCGGCGGCCAGTACGAGCGAGTCGGTGCCATCAAGCCGTGGTACCAGGCCTCCAATCACCGCTCGGCCGGATGGATGCGACTGGATCGTCGACACCACGAACCCGGTCAGTACTACCGCCAGCAGCCCCACGATCGCCGCCTCGAACGGCCGTTGCCCACGCCTGGACTGGTACATCAGCAACGCGAACGACACCAGCCCCGTGACAGCACCACCGAGCAGCAGCGGAATCCCGAACAGCAGGTTCAACGCGATCGCCCCACCGACCACCTCGGCCAGATCGGTCGCGATCGCCACCAGCTCGGCCTGCGCCCACAAACCAGTCGAGGTCGACCGACTGAACTGCTCGCGACACAACTGCGGAAGAGTCCGCCCGGTCGCGATACTCGCCTTGGCCGCCAGATACTGAACCAGTACCGCCATCAGGTTGGCCCCGACGACCACCCAGCACAACAGATAGCCGTACGTCGTACCGGCAGCGATGTTCGTCGCGAAGTTCCCCGGGTCGACATAGGCCACCGCGGCAACAAACGCGGGCCCGAGCAGCAACAACCCCGATCGGTTCAGCTGACGTTTCAGTGGAGCCGGTGCATACATGCGCCAGCCTCTCGCTCGACGGCACGGTCCTGAACCATTCGGAGCCACCCGGGCCGCAGATGGCCTCCGACCGACTTCTGAGTTCAGGCGACGCTGGTGCAGTTCGTAGCCGAAGCAGCCGCGGATGGGTACCCGTGACTGCCTTTCCATCCCAAGTTCAGCCCTTGCTTGCTGATAGGTCGCTGACCGGACCGGACCGTGAGGCTGGGCGTCAGCTTCGCGGCGTCACCGCGAAGGAGCACACGATGAACGGAATCGAAGCCATCGTCCGCTAGAGACCAAGGTCAGGTGGCGCCCCACGCGCATGGGACGCCACCTGTTCTCAGGCGTGGACGCAGCGGCTGGGTACACGCCGCCGGCGAGCAGCCCAAGTGATGCCCCAGTGGGGATCGTCAGGCCACCGAGGCACCATCGACCCTCCGGCCGACCTCGGTACTTCGCCACTGATCCGGAACCGGATGGGTGGCCAACGCGATTGATCTGCGCCAGTTAGGGGCTATTGGCAACTGCTCGTAACAGACCGCGCACGGCTCTCTGATCAAGCGCCCTCAGTCGGTTGGACCGAGACGTGCGGTCCACTTCTGTTCGATCCGACCGTATTTCCAGACACCGAGGGCGAGCACCCAGGTGGCGACGAACAAGGCGACGATGCCGTAACCGACATAGTTCAGGTCGACGTCAGCGATCGCAGCCAACGGACCCGTGCTGATGCCGAGCTTGTCTGTGAGGATCGAGATCAGCTCGATGCTGCCGATCACAAGTGCGACTGCGACGGACAGGCCGGTGATGGTGATGTTGTAGTAGACCTTGCGGACCGGTTTTGAGAATGCCCAGCCGTAGGCGAAGTTCATGAAGCACCCATCGACGGTGTCGAGCAGGCTCATTCCTGCGGCAAAGAGGATCGGCAGCGTCAGCACGGCGTACCAGGGCAGACTGAACGCGGCCGCACCACCGGCCAGGACGAGCAGGCTGACCTCGGTCGCGGTGTCGAAGCCCAGTCCGAAGAGCAACCCGATCGGATACATCTGCCACGGCTTCGTGACCGATTTCGTGGCGCCCGACAGGATCCGGTTCATGAAGCCACGCTTGTTCAGCTGGTCCTCGAGGGCGGCCTCGTCGAGGTCGCCGTGCCGCATCCGGCGGAACACCTTCACGATTCCGACCAGGAGGACCAGGTTGATGATGGCGATGAGGTAGAGGAAGACACCCGAAACCGCCGTGCCGATGACGCCGGTCGCCTGCTGAAGCGCGGACGAGCCGTTCTCGACCTGACCCGCCAGCGCCTTGGCTCCGGCGCCGAGCAAGAAGCACAACACGAAGACAATCGTCGAATGCCCAAGAGAGAACCAGAACCCAACCGACACCGGTCGCTGCCCGTCAGCCATCAGCTTTCGGGTCGTGTTGTCGATTGCCGCGATGTGGTCGGCATCGAACGCATGCCGCATCCCCAACGTGTACGCAGTCACACCGAGCCCGACACCGAACACGCCCGCAGTACCCAGGTCGTAGTGCCTAGGAGCGATCAGCAGTAGTAGGACGCCCCAACCGATGATGTGCAGTGCTGCGATGAACGCCGCCATCCCGGCGATCGACGCCCACTCCCGGCGCGACAGCGCGGCGACGAGCCGGCGTGAACGGCTGGTGACGGAAACAGTGCTGGACATCATTGGCTCCCCTGGCGAAGACGGCAAGGCGATATTCGGAGCCCACGCCCGGCCGGATCGGTCCCCGCCAATGAATCGCCGACTCGAAACTGGGCGTGAAAAGACCCACCAGCGCTCCGGGGATTGGCTGGTGGGTCTTGAGGCCGCGGACTGGACCCCGGCCTTCAGCTACATCGTGCTGTGAGCGGTGACTGTTACATCCTCCCGGCTGTCATTCGACACGCGTTCATCCAGATCGCACGCGACACGCGGTCTGGACCGATCCGGTGGGGGCGTCGTACCGAAGCAGGTTCGGATGGCTGGTCGCCGCCAACCGCTCTTGAGACGACTCGCTGTGCCCGCCCGGCCGTCTGGCCGGGCGGAACTCGACTCTGGAGTAGAGATGTTCGACAAGCTCTTCATCCGCAACGCGATCGATCGGAGCGCCGAGAACGGCGTCGACCGGCGGAAGTTCCTCCGCGCCGCCGGGGTCACCGGTGTCGGTGCAGGCCTGGTCGGCGGCGGTCTGCTCGCCGGCGGCGTCTTCAGTTCCGCCACCGCGGACACCGACGGCCTCAGCCACGACAGCGCCAAGCCGAGCGACGGCGCGGTACTGAACTTCGCGCTCAACCTGGAATACCTCGAGGCCGAGTTCTACCTGCGCGCGGTCCGCGGCTTTGGCCTGTCCGCGACAGATGTCTACGGCAAGGGCAGGCTCGGTGGCGTCCGGGGCGGTCGCAAGGTCAAGTTCCAGTCCAAGGTCGTCAAGGCCTACGCCGACGAGATCGCCGCTGACGAACTCGCCCACGTGAAGTTCCTGCGCAAGGCCCTCGGTACTGCGGCAGTGGCGCGCCCGTCGATCGACATCGACGCCGCGTTCACCTCGGCCGCGCTGGCGGCCGGGCTGATCAAGCCCGGGCAGAAGTTCGACGCCTACGCGAACGAGAACAACTTCCTGCTCGCGGCCTACGTCTTCGAGGACGTCGGCGTCACTGCCTACAAGGGCGCCGCACCGCTGATCAGCAACAAGACCTACCTGGAGGCCGCCGCCGGCATCCTCGCGGTCGAGGCGTATCACGCGGCCAACATCCGTACGACGCTGGTCGCGCGCGGCCTGCAGGTACCGTCGGTCGCGATCTCCAACGCCCGCGACAGCCTCGACGGTAAGGCCGACCTCGACCAGGGCACGACGTACCGGGGCAAGACCAACATCATCCCGACCGACGCCAACGGCATCGCCTTCAGCCGCGGCGCAGATCAGGTCCTCAACGTCGTCTACCTGACGCCCAAGAAGGCCACCAAGGGAGGGTTCTTCCCGGCCGGCGTGAACGGCCAGATCAACACAAGTCGCGCCAACGCCTGACCTGAGACTCCGAGAGCCGGCCGCACGGGCGGCCGGCTCTCGTCTTGCCTGTGACCCATCCGACACATTCCCCGCTCCGAACCCCGCTCCGCTGATCGCCGCTTCTGCCACCGATCGGCACTTGGGAGGCACCTGTCCGGGACTCCGGCCGGGTGACATCGAACACCGGGAGTGAAGTCGTATGTTCGACAAACTGTTCGTCCGCCAGGCCATCGATCGCAGCGCCGAGAACGGGCTCGACCGGCGCAGGTTCCTGCACTCCGCAGGCGTGGCCGGCCTGGGGGTAGCCGCCGCGGGCGCCATCTCGACCGGTCTGATCAGTGAGGCCTCGGCCGCCGGTCCCAGCGACGGCGCGGTCCTGAACTTCGCGCTCAACCTCGAGTACCTCGAAGCCGAGTTCTACCTGCGCGCAGTACACGGCACCGGGCTTCCGTCCACGGCGATCGACGGCAAGGGCACGCCGGGCAAGGTCTCCGGCGGCCGCAAGGTGAACTTCAAGAACAAGGTCATCCAGCAGTTCGCCACCGAGATCGCCGCCGACGAACTGGCCCACGTCAAGTTCCTCCGCGCCGCCCTGGGCAGCGCCAAGGTCGCCCGCCCGGCCATCGACATCGACGCCGCCTTCACCGCCGCCGCGACGGCAGCCGGCCTGATCAAGCCAGGCCAGAAGTTCGACGCCTACGCCAACGACGACAACTTCCTGCTCGCCGCCTTCGTCTTCGAAGACGTCGGCGTCACCGCCTACAAGGGCGCCGCTCCCCTGATCTCCAACAAGACCTACCTCGAAGCAGCAGCCGGCATCCTCGCCGTCGAGGCCTACCACGCGGCCAACATCCGTACGACGCTCCTCAACCGCGGCCTGGCAACCCCGTCCCGGGCCATCTCCGACGCCCGCGACAGCCTCGACGGCTCCACCGACCTCGACCAGGGCCTCAACCGCCTCGACACGGCGAACATCATCCCGACCGACGCCAACGGAATCGCCTTCAGCCGCTCCGCCGGTCAGGTACTGAACGTTGTCTACCTCAACCCGGCGATGGTCAAGAAGGGCGGCTTCTTCCCGAACGGCGTCAACGGCGAGATCAACACCAGCGCCAAGAGCAACTAACCCCGGCCAGTCTCGAAGGCCGCCTCTTCCGAGCAACTGGAAGAGGCGGCCGACCCGGGCCAGAAAGTCTCGTCAGCAGGAAGGACAGACAATGGGATCCTCACCTGAAACTCCGATCATCATCACCCTGCGCCTGGACGAGCACAGTACGGCGATCTTCGACGAGCTTCGCCGGCGTCACTTCCCAGCGCGCATCAATCGCGTTGAAGCGCACCTCACACTGTTTCATCGGCTACCTGACCAACAGCTGCCCAGAGTGCTCGCCGATCTGCGCGCATTGGCCCCACCACCGTTCGATCTCGCTGTCGCCAAACCGCTCCTCCTCGGAAACGGTGTGGCTCTCCAGGTGCACTCGGGGAAGCTTCTGGCCCTACATCACCTGCTGGCAGATCGCTGGCAACAGTGGCTGACTCCACAGGACCGCCAGCCGTTCCGGCCGCACATCACCGTGCAGAACAAGGTCGACCCCGCCGCGGCCCAACAGCTCCACACCGACCTCAGCCAGACGCAGTACTGGCCGTCGCCGCTGGCGACCGGCTGGTCAGTCTGGCGCTATCTAGGCGGTCCATGGGTTTCCGAAGCAGAGGTTCCATTCCCAACACGTCAACTACCGAGCGACCGAGCCGCAGTTGGGTGACCTGGGAGTCCGGAGCTCTGACAAATGGCGGCCCTGTTCGGCGAACGCCTTGAATCACGCCGGTACTCGCTCTCGATCCCCCAGACCGTCGTCTCCGGGTTGGCCTCGGTCAGCAGATCGCGGGCGGATATCACAATCCGATCTGCGCCCTGCCGGACAGGAGACCCCTGACTGTCCTACATGGATCGCCTTGGCTGATGAGGTGCAATCGCCGAAGGGCTGTTGGCCCCGGACCGGCGAAACTGCGGCGAGTAGCATGTCCCGCTCGGCTCTCTGCCCTGCTTTCCGCGCGTTCGAGCAGGCCGCCTATAGGTCGTCTGGCTCTGGCCGGTGCGTGGTGCGTGAGCAGCCGAGGTGGGAGCTCCATTCGCGGAGGCGGCGGAGGGCGTGTTCTAGGTCCCGGTGGAAGGCGAGGGGGTCAGAGGGGGCGGCGTCTTCCAGGTAGCAGGATTCCCAGAATGTGCGCAGGGCGGAGAGTTCTTCGGTGATCGCGCCGTGCTGGTGCCAGCACGGGGGGACGACTTTGTGGTCGAGGCGGTAGCGGGTGGTGAACCACTGGACCCAGTCCATAAGGCGGTCGAGTTCTTCGGTGGCGGTGACGTCGTCCAGGTCGCGCCAGCAGACGACGAAGGGATCGTCGATGGCGGCGCCTGACATCGACAGGGCGCGGATCAGATCGTCTTGAGAGGTCATCGGGCACCTGTCGCTTGGTCGATGCTTCGTTGGATCTGGTCGGCGTCTGAACGGGCTGTCCACGGTGTCATCTCGAGGAGGATGGGTGGGGCCGTTCGAACTAGGAGAACGCCAGTGCCAAACGGGAGGGTTCTGAGAACATCGGGCGGCAGGATCGGGATTCGGCGGGTGCTGGTGGAGACGGTTTTGGCTCCGTCGCTGCCGCGGCTCCAGTTGCGGATTTCTTCGTCGCGTTCGCCGCAGACGGCCGCGAGGTCTTGAAGGTCGCGGGGTTGGGCTGAGCCGCCGAGGATCAGGCGGAGGGTGGCTGCGTCCCACATGGCGGCTGCGGCTTGTTCGCCCCAGCGGTCTCTTGCTTGGGCGAGGGATTGGATGACAACGAGAGTGGAGATTCCAGAGCCACCACCGTCTGCCATCAGCGCCGGCAGTGACGGTACGGCGCAGAGGTTGGCGATCTCATCGAGGATCATGCTCAGCGGCGGTTCTAGGCGGCCGCCTAGGTTGCCGGCGGCGATTTGGCGGGCGGA
Source organism: Kribbella sp. NPDC051718 (assembly GCF_040681515.1). Classification (NCBI taxonomy): domain Bacteria; kingdom Bacillati; phylum Actinomycetota; class Actinomycetes; order Propionibacteriales; family Kribbellaceae; genus Kribbella; species Kribbella sp. NPDC051718. The sequence continues at coordinate 10,923 of NZ_JBFAYZ010000025.1, forward strand.
CTCGGTGATGTCCTCAAGCAAGGCGGCGATGAAGGATGATGTGGCGCTGGCGCCGACTCCGGTTCCGAGGAGGTAGATGGTTCCGCGGTCGCGCAGGAAGGATGCTGGGTCTAGGCCTTCGCCAGGCGGTGGATCGAAGGCTTTGCGCACCGCGGGATCGGCCAAAGCGGACAGAGCCGAGCGAACGCCGGCCCAGATGGCGTCACGTGTTCGGCTGTCCATCCGGACGATGCCGTCGAGAGTGTCGCCCCATCCTTCGGCCGCATTCTCCGACCTGTTGAGGATGGCGACGGCTTCGATTGCCGACGCAGGTTCGAGACTCCAGCGGTACAGCTGGGCTATCCCGGATTCGTCGATGGCGGCAGCGTGCAGGAGACCTCGCAAAGCCATCTCGGTTTGGCCGTGCCAGAAGGCGCCATCGGAGACGCCGCCTTTGTTGAAGCCTGCGCCGGCGGCGAGGCCACTGGCTCGGACGATTGCAGTCGTCGGGTTCTCGCAGCCGCGGATTGGTGACCAGCGGATGCCTTCCATCGAGCCGAGTGCTTGGGGGTCGAAGATCGCGACCGGGCCTGTGTTGCGTCGTAGGCCGATCGTTGCCACCAGGTTGTCAGGACGGGTGGACGTTGTGACGACGGCTCCCGGGGCGTCGATGATTGATCCGATCACCTGGTGCAGACCTTTGCCCGAACGGGGCGGGCCGACATAGATGAGGGAGTCCTCGACCGATGCCCAACAGGCGACCCCTGACGACCTGCCAAGCAACAACCCAACGTCCCTGGCAGATGTGGTCGCCAGGAGCGGCCTTGCCGATCTGCCACGCCGCAGGACTTGCCGGCGACCGACGGCGAGTTGCGCGTCGGCGCGAGTGGCGAGACCAGGCCTCCGGGCCAAAGCCCTTGTACGGCTGACGATGCTTGCCATGCGGCTCAGCCACACTCGATGGACTACGAGTGCCCCACATGCTGGCAAGGCCACCAGCGTCGCAAGGACAAGCCAATAGAGCACCGGATTTAGGGCAGGTAGGCCGAAGGCAGCCCCAGGTCGGCGAGGATCGGCAAGTACTTTGAACCCCGAACTCCACGGGGCTTGTATCCATCCTCCTGTCGTCAGCCAGCAGGCGATCCCACCGGCCGTGTGGAAGACGCCGGCGAAAGCGACCAGGATCCCGAGTCCCGCCAGCAGAAGGTTAGTCATGTCCGGATGAGTTCGATTGGATGTTGGGAGCATCGCTCTACATCCGGGAGTCGGTGTCGAAGAGCTCGGCTTCGCGGGCATGCCGGACGAGTTGTACTACGAATGACCGGCTGGGCAGACGCCAGAGAGCCCGGCCCTTCGGAAGCTTGGCAATGGTCGCGATCTCGACGTCGGTGAGGCCAAGAAGTGTGGCCGTGCGCGCCAGCTGGTCGGGTTCTTGCCGGAGCATGACGCGTGTCGAGCAGTCGGCGAGCAGACCTTCTGCCCGGGCGCGCGATTCGGAGCCGGCGTCGCCCACGGCGGCTAGATCCGATAGGCGGTGCACGATCAGTACGTTGGAGACGCCCCAGGCTCGCGACAGCTTCCACTGCTCCTGCATCCGGCGAAGCAGGGCAGGGTCGCGCATCACCCGCCAGCCTTCGTCGTACACGATGAAGCGTTGCCCTCCTGATGGGTCTGCAACGGCGGCTTCCATCCATGACGAAGCGCAGGCGAGTGCCAGCCTGAGCGCATGGTCGTTGCCTCCTGAGCCGATTCGCGACGAGTCCAGGGTCACCATCGGGAGCGTCGGGTCGAACTGCGTGGTCGACGGTCCATCAAACATGCCAGCGAGGTCGCCGTGGACGAGCCGCCGGATCGCATGAGCGACCTCACGCGCGTCACCACTGAGGCTCTCAGCCTTCAATCCGTGACGTTGGGCTTGGTCACGGTCGGGATCGAACAGCGCGGTGACGACGTCAGGAATCGTCGGCGACTGCGCAGCGTTGGACGCGGTCTCGAGTGCCAAGTCGACAGAGGTGTGTTCGACGGCTGTCATCGGTCGGCCAAGGGTCGACTCGGCCAGGGTGCCGAGGAGCGCGCGGCGGCGTGACCAGATGACGCGCTGCCACTCCTCGGTACTCACGATGCTGGGGCGTTCCCCGGCATCCAACGGGTTGAGGCGGGTCGGCATTCCGGGGCCGAGCTTGATCGTCATGCCGCCGATCGCTTCGGCAACGCTCGTCCATTCCCCTTTCGGATCGCACGGCACGTAGGCGCGATGTCGAAGTGCGATCGATCGCGTGATCAGCGCCTTGGCAGTCGTGGACTTACCGCTCCCGATCACTCCGGCGATCAGCATGTTGGGATTGGTGATGACCCTGGACTGGTAGAGCACCCACGGGTCGTAGACGAAGGAGCCACCGCTGAACACGTCGGAACCGAGATACGTCCCATCCGTCCCGAGACCGCTTTCCGCGAGGAACGGATACGCGACCCGCAGGACTCGAGTCGTCGCACGGTGCGGATCGACAAGCAGTGGACGCGGACGCAGGAGGCTCGACGGTCCGCCAGCTGACTCGGTTGCATCGCCGGACACCGGTGTGGCCGCTGCCTTGCCTGCATTGATCAAGGCACGCCGGTTCGCCAGCCGCGCTCGACGACTCCCGCCGGCAGGTTCAAACCGGCCAGCGCTGCGTTCCCGCCCCGTCATCCGAGGCCGATTCCGAAGGGCAAGGCAGCCGCGATGAAGCCCTCCAGTTGCTGCCCCACCAATCGACGGAGATCTATTAGCGCCTGGGCCCCGGCGATCTCCAGCTCTGTGCACGCTTCATTGAGAACCTCGTCGGTATCAGCGGACACAACCAGCAGACCCAGCCAGCGAACGTCGCCATGTCCCGCCGCCAGGTCCTTCTCCCGCTGAATGACGTCGGCATCCACCAGGCAGTCCTCTTCCGTCTCGAGTTGACCGATCCTGGCTCGGGTCGCCCGGTCAGTGATTCGCTCGACTCGATGCCTGCGTGCGTCACGTAGCGCCTTGGAGATCGGTATCGGCTGAAGCACGAGAGAAAAGGTGCGCCTGATACCAGGCCTCAAGAGCAAAGGGCTCAAGAATGAAGGCGTGGCGCGAACCCGTGGCCACTCAGCGACTACGTACACACGGTGGAACGACGAGTCTGTCCTCAGCTGATCCCAGCCTGTCTCCACAGCCAGCGGCCCGGCGCCTGCCGGATCCAACACCTCGGTACTTGGGATCGTCCTAGTCGCCGCTGGATCGAACGCGACTCGCAGGCTCATCGCCAGCTCAGGAGCATCGAGCCAGCAGCCGGCGACGCCCGCCGCCCCGAAAGATGTCTGAAAGGCACGCGCCTCCGACTCCAGCACGGCCATCGCGCCAGACATCCCGCCGCCGTGCTTTCGGATCTCCTTCGAGACGGCGTCGAGGTTGAGCGCGAACGAGAAAAGTGTCTCGTGCTTCGCCGACGCCGGCGCAGCACGCCGCAGGAGATCTTGGTAGATCGTCCCGGCCGCCGTTCCCGGGTCGACTTGCCGCTTCTTGGCCCATTCGCCCAGCCCGTCTCCGGAGTCCGGCAAGGTCCGCTCCAGAATCTGAGCGCGACTGATCCGGCCGCTTTGACAGAGCCCAGCGATCAAGCGCCCGTACGCCGTAACCCGACGCTCCTGCTCGTCAGAGTTCTGAAGTAGGTGCGCCGGCCCCTCGATCCGCGCGACCGCTACCAATCGACGACGACGAGGATCATGAATCGCCGCGATCGACGAGCGAGCATCAATCACCTTCAACGCCGCATCCTGCCCAGGAATGTGAATCGTGCCGTGACTCCTCGGCCCCATCAGACTCGCCCGATACGACTGCCTCCCGCCGAGAGCACGTACGCCATTCAGGGCGCGGAGCATTGCCCACCGGTACGCCGGAAGCCCGTCCAGGCGCGCGACCGCACCGGCCACCGTCGCGACTGCAGCCATGAGCCCGACGGCCTTCGCACCGGGTGCCAGACCACCGAAGGCGACCAACGCCGCACACAGCACGGAGAAGGCAAGCAGGCCGATCTGAGCCGGCCGAAGTCCCAGCAGGACCGTTGTCCGTTCCCAATCGAAGGGCCGCCGCCCGCAGCGCAGGGAGGAGCCGTGGCGCCCAGGTGATAGAGATCCTCTGAGCGACCTGGCGCAGGCTCTCTCAACCTGCGATCCGCTAAGCGCCTACTCACGTCTTAACTCATCCGATTCAGCGACAGATGACCAGCAACGCTGACCATCCGTGGCAGACCCGGCGAGGCATACGCGCAGGTCACGGGGACTATCGAGTGCTTACGGTCAGTGATGACAAGTCTGGCTAACGAAAGCGGTGGTTAGGGGTTCGAGTCCCCTCGTCGGCTCTCTGACCCGCTTTGGCGGGTTCTTCGACCCACGCGTGCTCCGCAGCCGCTCCTAATGAGTGTTAGCGGGTCGCTGGTTTGGCAGACTCGGGCTGGTAAGCCGCTGGCTGGTGAGCACTGGTCGCTCCTGGACTTTGAGTTCTTGACGGAGAGCGTGCCCCTGCTGGTGACCGGGAGATGTGATCGCTGCTGGGATGTCGTGCCGGGCCCGCCGTGTGGTGGGGCGTGAGCACTGGTTCATTAGGTCGCTGACGGTTCTCCCGACCGGCTTACTGGTGGTGGAATGGTGCCGAGTTCGGGAGACGAGTGGTGAAGTTTTTTGTGGGTGATGATTGGGCCGAGGAGCATCACGATGTGGAGGTGATGGACGAGGGCGGCCAGGTACTGGCCACAGCGCGACTGCCTGAGGGGATGGCGGGGATGGCGCG
>NZ_JBFAYZ010000026.1:0-14183 GCF_040681515.1 Kribbella sp. NPDC051718
GGCCTCAACCCACCACCTTCAACCCCCAACCCCCACCTTGAACAAGTAATTACTTGTTCAAGGTCGCCGTTCGGTGTTCAAGGTCGCACTTGCCTGTCCAAGGTCGCCATTCCTTGGCAGAACCGCTGGATGTCCTGCGTTGTCAACGTGGTAAGGGGTTTCCGGCCATCACATGTGGGCAGCATCACGCGTCTCAGCGTGAGACCAGTGTTCAACTGGACTGGTTTTCTGGCTTACTCTGAAAAGACGCCGTCGCCATTGGAGTCGTCGGGCCAGCGGTCACCACGCCGCGACAGTCGCCGTCCAATCTCGGGCCCACACCTCAGGGAGTCACCGTGCCGAAACTCGTCTACGACTTCGCCGAAGGCAACAAATCCATGAAGGAGCTTCTCGGTGGCAAGGGGGCCAACCTCGCCGAGATGACCAACCTGGGTCTGCCGGTACCGCCCGGCTTCACCATCACCGCCGACGCCTGCAAGGTCTTCCTGCAGACCGGTTCCGTACCGCCCGAGCTGGCCGACGAGATCGACCACCACGTCGCCGAGCTCGAGCAGAAGATGGGCAAGAAGCTCGGCCAGGCCGACGACCCGCTGCTCGTCTCGGTCCGTTCCGGCGCCGCCGTGTCGATGCCCGGCATGATGGAGACGGTGCTCAACGTCGGCCTCAACGACGACTCGGTGAACGGTCTCGCGCACCACTCCGGCAACCCGCGGTTCGCCTGGGACGCCTACCGGCGGCTGATCCAGATGTTCGGCAAGACCGTGCTCGGGATGGAAGGCGACATCTTCGAGGACGCGATCGAGGCGGCTAAGCAGGCCAAGGGGACCAAGAACGACCTGGACCTGGACGCGGACGACCTGAAGGCGCTGGTACAGAACTTCAAGGCGGCCGTGCACGAGCACACCGGCCGCGAGTTCCCGCAGGACCCGCGGGCGCAGATGGACCTCGCGATCGAGGCCGTCTTCGGCTCCTGGAACTCCGAGCGCGCGATCCTGTACCGCCGCCAGGAGCGGATCGCCACCGACCTCGGCACGGCGGTGAACATCTGCTCGATGGTGTTCGGCAATCTCGGGATGGACTCCGGAACGGGTGTCGCGTTCACCCGCGACCCGTCGAGCGGCCAGCCCGGCGTGTACGGCGACTACCTGCAGAACGCGCAGGGCGAGGACGTCGTCGCGGGTATCCGCAACACGGTCCCGCTGGCTGATCTGGAGCAGATCGACAAGGCGTCGTACGACGACCTGATGACGATCATGGCCAAACTCGAAGGCCACTACCGCGACCTGTGCGACATCGAGTTCACCGTCGAGCGCGGCAAGCTGTGGATGCTGCAGACGCGCGTCGGCAAGCGGACGGCCGGCGCCGCGTTCCGGATCGCGACCAGCCTGGTCGACGAGGGCGTGATCGACATCGACGAGGCGCTGCGCCGGGTGAAGGGCGCGCAGCTGGCCCAGCTGATGTTCCCGCGGTTCGACGACGACGCGGCGAAGGACCTTGTCACCAAGGCGATCGGTGCCTCGCCGGGTGCCGCGTCCGGCAAGGTCGTCTGCACCTCGGCGGCAGCGGTCGAGGCCGCCGACCGTGGCGAGAAGGTCATCCTGGTACGCCGGGAGACCAACCCCGACGACTTGCACGGCATGATCGCCGCCCAGGGCGTCTTGACCAGCCGCGGCGGCAAGACGTCGCACGCTGCCGTCGTCGCCCGCGGCATGGGCAAGACCTGTGTCTGCGGTGCCGAGGACCTCGACGTCGATGTCGCGGCCCGCACCATCAACGTCAAGGGCCGCGCGCTGGCCGAGGGCGACGTGATCTCGATCGACGGCACGACGGGCGAGGTGTTCGCCGGCGAGGTACCGGTCGTCCCGTCGCCGGTCGTGCAGTACTTCGAGGGGACGCTGGCGGCCGACGCCGGCGATGAGCTCGTCGCCGCCGTGGACCGGCTGATCACGCATGCCGATGAGACCCGGCGTCTCGACGTACGGACGAATGCCGACACTGGCGAGGATGCTGCCCGCGCCCGCCGGTTCGGTGCCCAGGGCATCGGTCTGTGCCGGACCGAGCACATGTTCCTCGGGGAGCGCCGGGAGGCCGTCGAGCGGCTGATCCTGGCGGACTCGGCGGAGGAGAGCGACGCGGCGCTCGCAGTACTGGAACCCCTGCAGCGTAAGGACTTCCTGGAGCTACTGGACGCGATGGACGGGCTGCCGGTGACGATCCGGTTGATCGACCCGCCGCTGCACGAGTTCCTGCCGCCGCTGACCGAGCTGGCCGTCAAGGTCGCGCTGGCGAAGGAGCGTGGCGAGGAGCCGGGACGCGACGCCGTCCTGCTCACCGCGGTTGAGCGGCTGCACGAGCAGAACCCGATGCTCGGTCTGCGCGGCGTACGGCTCGGGCTGGTGATCCCGGGTCTGTTCAAGATGCAGGTCCGGGCGATCGCGTCGGCCGCTGCCGAACTGAAGAAGGCCGGCCAGGATCCGCGGCCGGAGATCATGATCCCGCTCGTCGCCGCGGTCCAAGAGCTGCAGTTCAGCCGTGACGAGGTCGAGGCGGTGCTGACCGAGGTCGCCGCGGCCGAGGGCGTCGAGTGGTCGACACCGATCGGCACGATGATCGAGCTGCCCCGGGCGGCGGTGACGGCGGAGCAGATCGCGGAGGCGGCCGAGTTCTTCTCGTTCGGTACCAACGACCTGACCCAGATGACGTGGGGCTTCAGCCGCGACGACGTGGAGGGCTCGTTCTTCTCGAAGTACCTGGAGAAGGGCATCTTCGCGGTCTCGCCGTTCGAGTCGATCGACCGCGAAGGCGTTGGCGCCCTGGTCCGGATGGGTGCCGAGCGCGGCCGGTCCACGCGTCCCGACCTCAAGCTCGGCATCTGCGGCGAGCACGGCGGCGACCCGGACAGCATCCACTTCTTCCACGAGGTCGGCCTCGACTACGTCTCCTGCTCACCCTTCCGCATCCCCGTCGCCCGCCTCGAAGCAGGCCGCGCCGCTCTGGACTGAGGTCCGCACACCGCACCGCGATGTGTCGGGGACATCGTGGTGCGGTGGTCAGTACAGGCCACCATCAGGTCAGCCCTCGGCTTCGGGGTTCTCGTCGACCGCGAGGCTGTGCCAGATGTCGAACGCCACCGATGCGGCGCCTTCCGCGTCGCCGGCCTCGATGAGATCGATCAGCTGCTCGTGCCGACTGATCGACACCCCGCCGTCAACGCCGAAGCGCAATCGCTCCGCGCGGCGGATCAGTGGGTCGAAGCGTTCGATCACCGCGTCGAGGGCCTGATTGCCGAGTAGGGCGACCGGGATCCGGTGCAGTTCCTCGTCCGCATCCAGGGCCGCACTCACATCGCCCGACTCCACCGCCGCGGCGAACCGGCGATTCGCGTCCCGCATCCGGTCCACGTCGTGTGCGCTGATCCGCCCCGTCACCTGTCGTACCGCCAACTCGTGCATCGCGGCGACGACGTCCTTCGCGTCGCGCACCACCTGGATGTCGATGGAGCTGACCGTCGTGGATCGACCCGGCAGTGCCACCACCAGTCCACTCGCCCCGAGGCGCAGCAGCGCTTCGCGCACCGGGGTCCGGCTCACCCCCAGCCATTCGGCGAGTTCGACGTCCTTGAGTTGCTCTCCCGGCCGGAACGTTCCGTCGACGATGGCGTCGCGGAGGCGACGGTAGACGTCGTCGCGCAGAAGGGTGCGGTCTACGGCTGGACTGCCCTGGGGAATCGGCATTGCAACATATTGCACTCAACGCCCCTCACCTACGGAATCCTGAACGACTCTTGTCTTCCGAACCCGGCTCCAATATATTGCATATCAGAGCGCTGGCGGTCGCCGGGCTCTTCACAGCAGCCGCTCGGGACCTCCCGATGCGGGAAGGGAGACCAGAGCATGAGCACGGAACAGGAGATCAAGAACGTCGTACTGGTGCACGGCGCCTTCGCCGACGGCTCGGGCTGGCGGGGCGTGTACGACAACCTGACCGCGCGCGGCTACCAAGTGACGATCGTGCAGAACCCGCTCACCTCACTCGAGGACGATGTGGCAGCCACCACTCGTATGCTGGACCGGCAGGACGGCCCCGCGATCCTCGTCGCCCACTCCTGGGGTGGCACGGTCATCACCGAGGCCGGAGTCCACCCGAACGTGGCCGGTCTGGTCTACGTCTCCGCGCTGGCGCCCGACGCCGGCGAGACCACGAGCCAGCAGTACGAGGGCTTCGCGGCGACGCCGGACTTCGTGATCGACGTCGGTGAGGACGGTTACGGCTTCCTCAACCACGACAAGTTCAAGGCCGGGTTCGCCCACGACGCGAGCGACGCGGACGTCGCTTTCCTGCGGGACTCGCAGATCCCGATCAACATGTCGGTATTCGGTACGGCGGTGAAGAACGCCGCTTGGCGCGACAAGCCCACCTGGGCCGTCATCGCGACCGAGGACAAGGCGTTCGACCAGGCGATGCTGCAGCGCATGGCGACCCGCAGCGGCGCGAAGATCACCAACGTGTCCGCCAGCCATGCCGTCTTCATGACGCAGGCCGGCGTCGTCGCCGACACGATCGACGAGGCCGCGAAGGCCGGTCGCTGAGCCGCTGAGCCGCTGAGCCGCTGAGCCGCTGAGCCGCTGAGCCGCTGTTGACGCTGGGCCCGGCGCTCGCGCCGAGCGCGCGCCGGCCCAGCTGTCCGGAGGGATGACATGTCGATCACCCCGTTCCAGGTGTCGCTCTGGATCGAACTCCTGGCCGCCGGATTAGGCGGTCTCCAAGGGGCACTCTTCGCCGCGGGCGTCAGATCTCGCCGCATCGACGTGTTCGGCGTGATCGTCATCGGACTCGCGGTCGCGCTCGGAGGGAGCCTGCTCCGCGACCTCGTGCTCAATCAACCTCCGGTCGTGGTGTGGAGCAACTGGTACCTGACCGTGGCCGGTACCACGGCGATCCTCGGTATGGTGCTGCAACCGGTGCTCGCACGAGGGAACTGGCTCATCACCGTGCTCCTCGACGCCGTCGTGATGGGCCTGTTCGGAGCCATCGGCGCCTCGAAGGCACTGTCCCTCGGCATCGGCGTGGCCGGGGCTGTGGTGGTCGGCGTCATCGGAGCCATCGGCGGCGGGATGCTGCGCGACGTGATGCTGGGCCTGTCCTTCTCTTTCCTGCACGTGGGCACCCTGTATGCCGTCGCGGCGGGCGCCGGCACGGCAGTGCTCGTCCTGCTCGTCGGACTCGGCACGTCTGTCCCGATCGCGGGAGTTGTCTGCGTGGTGGTCACGACGCTCGTGCGCCTGGCCGCCGTCCGGTTCGATTGGACCTTTCCGGAACAGTTCATGGTCCACCCTCGCCGCCGCAGGCGGTCCGAGGAGCAGTGAGCACTGAACCAGACGAAGCACGCACATCAGGGGCGCTAGCCTGCAGCAATGAGTCGGGAGAGCTTGCGTCGGACGTTCGGGGAGGACGCGGAACTGTACGACCGGGTCCGGCCGACGTACCCACTTCGCCTGTATGACGACATCGCCAGGCTGCTGGAGGATCCGCAGCGGCCGCGGGTGCTGGAGATCGGTTGCGGGACGGGGCAGGCGACGAGGCCGATGCTGGAGCGTGGCTGGTCGGTGAAGGCGGTCGAGTTGAGTCCGGAGCTCGGCCGGGTGGCTCGGACGAATCTGCCGGAGCTCGAGGTGATCACGGCTGCCTTCGAGAGCTGGCCGTTGCCGGCGGAGAGGTTCGACCTGGTGCTGTCGGCAACGGCGTTCCACTGGATCGACCCGGAGGTACGGGTGCCGAAGTCGGCCGATGCGCTCCGGCCGGGTGGACTGCTGGCGATCGTCTCGACCCATCACATCGCCGGCGGTAGCGAGCAGTTCTGGATCGACGTCCGGGACTGCTATCGGCGCTTCACCGACGATGCGGACGAGACCGGAATGCGCGGGGCGGACGAAATACCGCAGGAGGACACCGCCGAGATCGACGCAAGTGGGCGGTTCGGGTCGGTCGTTGTCCGTCAGTACGAGTGGGAACAGCGCTATTCGGCCGCGGAGTACCTAGATCTGCTGAGTTCTTACTCCGGTCACCGGGTCTTGACTTCTGAGCAGCGTAACGGACTGTACGAGTGTGTAAGCGCTCTCATCAACGCCGCCGGGGGGTCGATCACGAAGCGTTACCTGACGAGACTGACCGCTGCAAATCGCCTTAACCAACCTCTTGCATCCAGCTGATCCGGTGGTCAAAATAACCGAGCGGGAAGGGCGATCACCGTCGACTTTAGGGTCCGACCTGAACCAGCCGCTGTGGCGGCTCGTGACTCCCTTCCCGCACCAACGTGAGATGGCGAGCGGGCCATGGTCTCCCTGGATAGGGTTGAGGCCATGGCCCTTTTCGCGCTCACGCTGAAGTTCACCGATCCGGAACGCCGGCTGGAGGTCATGCCGACCCACCGGGAGTACCTCGCCGAGCTGTACGCCGCCGGCAAGCTGCACGCCGCCGGACCGTTCGCCGATGCGAGCGGTGCGTTGCTGATCTACGACGTCGCCGACGAGGCGGAGGTCCGCGGCATCATCGCCAAGGACCCGTACACCGAGGCCGACGTCTACGAGATCGTCATGCTGCAGGAGTGGGAGAAGCGCTTCCCGCCGGCGTGACGCGGGCGGGACGAAGTACAGGTCAGACCTCGGTCGGTTCGAGTTCGAGGTAGTCGACGTAGGCCCACAGCCAGACGAGTGGGGCGAGCACCATCTCGGGTTCGCCCGTCTCGTCGTCGGCGACGAACAGCATCGACGCGTCGCCGTTGGAGATGTCCTCGATGACGGCCGGGCAGACCGCGACGGCGGCGTCGAACGGGACGATCTCGGGGCCGTCGTCCCACAGCGGCGCGGGCAGCGGCAGGACCGGCGCCTCCTCGGTGCCGTCCATCTCGACCGAGACCTTCTGCAGCATCTCGTACAGGTCGTAGGAGATCAGGCCGGCCAGCGGGCTGCCGCCGATGCCGATCAGGTACGGGTCGTCGGCGCCGGAGCGGAACGCGTCCCGGACCTCGGGGAACGCGGCCGGCAGGTCGGTCACCTCGATGTACGGCGCCTCGGTCTCGTCCTCGTCGAACTCGGCCTCCTCGTCCGCGAGCTCACCGCTGCGCATCTGGTCGAACGAGTGCAGCAGATCGTTCAGCTCGTCGTACGCGCCGCCGCCCGGAGCCGCCTGCGCCCGGTTCTCCAGGTCGCGCAGGTGCTCGATCAGGTCGTCCTCGAAGTGCAGGTCGTACTTCGGCAGTCCCGGCTCGCGTCCCGCGTTGATCCGGGCGACGAGCTGGGTGGAGATCGGCCCGAGCCGCTCGGCGAGCACCTCGAGCGGGGTGGTCGGCTTCTCCTCCTCGTCGTGCGCGCAGGAGTCGTCGTCGGTCTTGCCGTCGCTCTCCATCGCGAGCAGCACCGAGAACGCGGGGAACGCGATCAGGGCCGCGGTCGCGAGCATCCCGTCGCCGATCAGCATCAGCGGGTTGCCGCCGGCCTCGGTCCTTCTCAGATGGTCGGGCAGCAGTACGGCGGCCTGCTCGACGTTCACCTGGCTGGCCAGGGACGACAGGCCGTGGTCGGCGTCCACCCCGAGTTGCTCGACGAGGGTCTCCGAGCTCATGTCGAAGGTGGAGCGGAGGTAGTAGCGCAACCAGCCGGCGTCGACCGGGTTGCCCAGCAGTTCGGCGATCCGGGCGCGGAAGTCGGCGAGGTCGGCGATCGCGAGCACGACCAGCACCGGCTGATCGCCGTCACCGATCACCAGCGGCCGGGTGTCGCCGTTCTGGAAGCCGTCGATGACCTGGTGCAAGCCTTCGGCAGCCGCTTCAAGCGGCCAGGACTCCGCCTCGAACTCGGTCACACCCGCGGTGTGAACGTCGTCGGGCATCGATGGTTCCTCTCCGGGCGGTCGGAATGGCTAAGACTATGACGCGGGGGATGCACCGGGGTTGGCGGTCGGTGCGTCGTGACCTTGGCTACGCTGTAGGCGGCGGGTCGGTGCAGAGGTATCTCACATGTGAGATAAGGTCCGGCGCATGACTGATGACTACCTGAGCCGGATCGGCAATCTCATCCGGGATGCCCGCAAGCACCGTGGCTGGACGCAGACCCAGCTCGCCGACGTGCTGGGCACCAGTCAAAGTGCGGTGAACCGGATCGAAAAGGGCCATCAGAACCTCACTCTCGAGATGCTCGCCCGGATCGGCGAAGCACTCGACTCCGAGATTGTCTCTCTCGGTGGCGGTCCGGTCCACCTCCGTGTCGTAGGTGGACGCCAACTGTCCGGATCCATCGATGTGAAGTCCTCCAAGAACGCCGGTGTGGCGCTGTTGTGCGCCAGTCTTTTGAACAAGGGCCGGACGACACTGCGCAAGGTCGCGCGGATCGAAGAGGTCAACCGGCTGCTCGAGGTACTGAACTCGATCGGCGTGAAGACGACCTGGCTGAACGACGCCGGCGACCTGGAGATCGTGCCGCCGGAGCACCTCGATCTGGCCGGGATGGACGCCGAGGCGGCCCGCCGGACCCGCAGCATCATCATGTTCCTCGGCCCGCTGCTGCACCGCGAGGACACCTTCGCGCTGCCGTACGCCGGTGGCTGCGACCTCGGCACCCGGACCGTCGAGCCGCACATGTCGGCGCTGCGCCCGTTCGGCCTGGAGATCAAGGCGACCGCGGGGGAGTACCACGCGCTGGTCAACCGGGCGATCACGCCGGGCAAGCCGATCGTACTGACCGAGCGCGGCGATACCGTGACCGAGAACGCGATCATGGCCGCCGCGCGGTACGACGGGGTCACGGTGATCCGCAACGCCTCGTCGAACTACATGGTCCAGGATCTGTGCTTCTACCTCGACCTGCTCGGCGTGAAGATCGACGGCGTCGGCTCGACCACGCTGACCGTGCACGGCACGCCGGACATCGACGTCGACGTCGACTACGCGCCGTCCGAGGACCCGATCGAGGCGATGAGCCTGCTCACCGCGGCGATCGTGACGAGCTCGGAGATCACCATCCGGCGGGCGCCGATCGAGTTCCTCGAGATCGAGCTGGCGCTGCTGGAGGAGATGGGCCTCGACTACAGCCGCACCGACGAGTACCTGGCCGAGAACGGCCGGACCCGGCTGGTCGACCTGACCACCCGGCCGTCCACGCTGCACGCGCCGATCGACAAGATCCACCCGATGCCGTTCCCGGGCCTGAACATCGACAACCTGCCGTTCTTCGCGGTGATCGCGGCGACGGCCACCGGTCAGACGCTGATCCACGACTGGGTCTACGAGAACCGCGCGATCTACCTGACCGACCTGAACAAGCTCGGCGGCCGGGTCAAGCTGCTCGACCCGCACCGGGTGATGGTCGAGGGCCCGACGCACTTCTCCGGCGCCGAGATCATGTGCCCGCCGGCCCTGCGTCCCGCGGTCGTCACGCTGATCGCGATGATGGCGGCGAAGGGTACGTCGGTGCTGCGCTCGGTCTACGTGATCAACCGCGGCTACGAGGAACTCGCCGCCCGGCTCAACTCGCTAGGCGCCCAGATCGAGACGTTCCGCGACATCTGAGTCCTGGATGCTCAGCTGGTCCTGTATGTAGGCCACGGCCTCGGTGATCACCTCCGGATCGACCATGATCCGGCGATGACCGAGGCCGTTGGTCTGCAGGAAGTGCGCCTTCGATCCGTACCTCTTCAGCAGGATCGGCGCCTGACTCGGATCGACCACGTCGTCCTCGTCGTTGTGGATCGCCAGCAGCTCCGTCGCGCCTTCTGACACCGAGTACTTCGCCCAGATCGTCTCGTCCCCGTCGAACAGCCCGCGCTCGATCGCCTTCCTCAGCCCCGCATCGACCTTGGAGCCGAGCCCGAGCTCGCGACAGAACGCGTCGACCAGGTAGCCGAACTCGGCCGGCCCGCTGATCGTCACCACCCGCCGGGCCTCGACTCCTTCGCGGAGGGCGTACAGGACGAACGGGACGCCGAGCGAGTGCGCGATCACGCCCTCGAAGGTGCCGTGCTCGGCGGACAGTCGGTTGATGATCCGCTGGTGGTCGAGGATCGTCCCGGCCTTCACCACGGTGTCGCCGTGCCCGGGAGCGTCGTACGAGACCGGGCTGTACCCGAGCTCGAGCAGCCGCTCGACGAACGCGTAGTACCGCGAAGCCCGCGATCGCCAGCCATGGACGAGGAGCACCGGTCGTTCGCCATCGCCCCACGCGTAGGTCACCACCCCGTCGACCACCTTGATGCTTGCCGCCTCGTGCACCTCGCGCTCGATTGTGCGCACCTTGCCGCGCGCCAACGGCCGTCGCCACAACTCGAACGCCACCCGGCCGGCGATCCGTGGCGGCATCACCTTCAGACTCGCCCGCACTACCTCGACGATCACCGCTCGCTCCTCCGCTAGGCAAACTATACGAACGGTCGTATTATTAGTTTGTGAACGTCGGAAGGTCAAGCGAACTAGGATCTCCGGCACAGGAGGTGGCGGTGGAGACGCGTGTCGACGGACGGCTGGTTCGGGGCGACCAGACCCGGCGGATCGTGCTGGGCAAAGCGGTCGACATCGCCTCGGTGGACGGGCTGGAAGGCCTGTCGATCGGGCGGCTGGCCAAGGAACTGGAGCTCAGCAAGGGTGGGGTGTTCGCGCACTTCGGATCGAAGGAAGAGCTGCAGCTGGCGACGGTCCGCGCGGCTCGCCGGATCTACGCCGAAGCTGTGGTCGAGCCTGCCTTCGCGGTTGAGCCGGGCCTGGGTCGCGTCTGGGCGTTGAGTGAGTCCTGGCTCGACTACTCCGAGCGCCGCGTCTTCCCGGGCGGCTGCTTCTTCGCCAAGGCGTCCTATGAGTACGGCGCGCGGGTTGGGGCTGTGCATGACTACTTGGCCGAGGTGAATCAGGAGTGGATCGCCCTGGTCGAGCAGACCATTGCGGAAGCAATCACGGCCGGTGAGTTGGCGGCAGATCCAGCGCAGCTCGCCTTCGAGTTGAACGCCTACTACGACTCGGCGAACCTCGCCTCGCTGCTCCGTGCCGACGACGGCGCCATCTACGACCGCGCCCGTCAGTCGATCCGCGCCCGACTCGAGTCAGCCGCAACTGCCGGTACCGCGCTGCCTTGGTGATCCCCGGGATGCCGGCTCGGCGTTGCTGTGGTTGCGTGGTCCGCGCGCCACGGGGGCGCGCGCGGTTGCGGGATTGCGGGGGCGATCGGCTGGCGGCAACTAGTGGGTGTGGGTGCGTACGTAACTCGGTTGGCAATCGCTTACCCCGGCGTTTCGGGGCGGTCTGCTGGGGTTGTGCATGCGTGGCGGTCCGGGGTTGCCCGCGGGTGCGGTGGGCTACCTGGGGAGGACTTCCCCTTTGGGGTAACGGGATTGGGGTGGGAACTACCCCCGAAACGGGCGAATTGCCTCCCCGGTTCAGCACAGCGTTTCGGGTGGCCCGCGCACCACCTCGACTCTGACGCCTGCGCAGCCGGTGATGCGATCCGCCCCTCATCTGGGCAATCCCGCTTCCAGTGAGTCAACCGCCACCGACTCGCCGCCCGGCAGGTCGCGTTGACGCCGGATCGGGGAGCAGAGCAGTACCAGGCCGGCGAGGGGTACGCCTGCGGTTGTGATCCAGAGGGCGGTACGGAGGCCTAGTACTTCGCCTAGCGTCCCGCCGAGCAACGCGCCCAAAGGGATCGTCCCGAAGTTGAGGAAGGACGTACTGGCGGCGAGGCGGCCGCGGAGCTCGGGTGGGCAGTAGGACTGGTGGAAGGTCTGCTTGATCGTGTTGCCGGCGACTACTCCGACGCCTATGCAGAAGGCGCCGGCGGTGTAGAGGGCGAGGCCGGGGCCCCTTGTGGTCAAGGGGATCAGGAGGGCGAGGGTCGGCAGAGCCAGCTCGAAGAAGAGGGTTGCGCGGGCAGTACCAATGGCTGTGGCTACGCGTCGGCCGAGGAAGGCGCCGACGACTCCGCCGCTGCTGGCGATCGCGATCAGCGCGCCGACGACGCCGGGGGAGACGCCGACCTCGCGGACGAGGAAGACGACGATGATCGACTGGTAGCCCATCAAGGCGAGGTTGGAGACGCCGCCGAAGATGGTGAGCGTGCGGAGCCAGACGTCGCCGGCGACGAGTCGGAGCCCGGCCAGGACCTCGGTGGCGAGTGGGGTGTGGTCGACGTCGGGGCGGCGCGGTTCGCGGTACCGGATCGCGGAGATGCAGAGGAGAGCGATCAGGAAGGTGGAGGCGTCGACGTACATGCCGTTGACTGCGCCGGCCGCCTGCACGATCACGCCACCGCAGCCGACTCCGGCGATCTGTGCGGCCGAGGCGCTGCCGTGGAGTTTCGCGTTGCCCTCGGCCTGATCCGCTTGCTGCAGAAGGTTAGGTAGATATGCGGTGTAGGCGGTCTGGAAGAAAACTGAGGCAACACCTGTCAGTACTGCGATGGCCAGCAGCAACTCGATCGTCAGTACGCCCGCGTGGTCGGCGAGCGGAATGCTCGCGAAGAGGATCAACGAGACGGCCGAGGTGAGCTGCATGATCGGCCGACGCGCCCACCGATCGACCCACGCACCGACCGGCAACCCGATCAGCAACCATGGCAGCCAAGCGGCCGCACTCAACAGTCCGACCTGGAAAGTCGTTGCCTGAAGCACCGAAACAGCGATCAACGGCAACGCCACCGTCGACACCGAACTACCGAACCGATTGACCGTCTCCCCAACCCAGAACCACCGAAAATCCCGATGCCTCAGCAGCAAACTCCGGCCGGCACCCGCTGGCAGCCCGGAGTCCGGGGTCGCCGCCCGCCCGCTCATCCCGGCTTCCGCGGGAACGACTGCAGTTGCACGATGACGGGCATCGCTCGATCGTCCCCGGCTGGGGCGAGCGCGCTCTCGGTGTAGCGGTCGATGACCTGGCCGAGTTCTTCGTTGAGGGCGAACAGTTGCTCGGGGGTGAGCTTGAGGTCGCGCCAGTCGGAGAGGGCGGCGGCGTGTTGCCATTCGCCGGGCCAGTTCTCGTCGACGTACCGGCGTACCCGGTCGTAGTAGCGCTCGACCAGGTCCGCCAGATAGACCTTCAGTGCGCCGCTCGTCTCGGGATCGTCGCGGAAATCGGCCGGATTGAGGACGGTACGACCGGGAGGGATCCGCCACCAGCGCTCCCGCTTGGTGCCGCGCTCGACCTCTTCCTCGATGTACCCGTGCTCGGCGAGCAGCCGCAGATGCCAGCTGATCGTCCCCGTGCTCTCACCCAGCCGCGCCGACAGTCCGGTCGACGTCGCCGCCCCGTCCAGCTCCAGCGCCTCGATGATCTGCATCCGCAACGGATGCGCGAGCCCCCGCAGGCTGCGCGCGTCGATCCTGCGCATCGGCTTGTCCATAGCCGCGACTCTAGCTTGCAGAGGCTTCTCTGCAAAGGCTCCTCTGTAAATATTTCTGTCGGTGGCGGCTCCTAGGGTCGAAGCCATGCGACCTCACGTGGTGGCTCAACTCGCGGTCTCGCTCGACGGTGCGACAACCGGCTTCGAGGCCGATCACGCACGCCTGTATGCGCTGGCGACGCTCTGGCAGGAGGACGTCACGCTGATCGGCGCCGATACCCTGCTCGCCCAAGAGAGCTCAGTCCGTACTGCGCTACGCCCCGGCCCCCGCGACGCCGGCCCACTCCTCGCGGTCGTCGACAGCCGGCACCGAGTCCACAATCTCGAGGCGCTCCGCGAGCTCGGCTACTGGTCCGACGTACTAGCCCTGTACTCCGAGCTGACCCCCGCCCGTCGAGCCGACAGCCTGATCCGGGAGCTCGTCACCGGCTACGACCACGTCGACCTGGCCGAGTGCCTCGACCATCTCGGCCGACGGGGCGCCAGGCTCGTCCGCGTCGACAGCGGCGGCGGGTTGCTCGGGGCAATGATCGACCAAGGCCTCGTGGACGAACTGTGCCTGCTCATCCACCCCGTCCTGATCGGCGACGCGCCCCGTTGGCACGATTCCTTCACCCGCCACCTCGACCTCTCGCTGGCGAACGTCGAGACCTTCCTGCCCGGCGTCACCTGGCTCCGGTACTGCGTGGCCGAGAGTTCTGTCGAAGTTGGCGAAACTGAGTTCCTAAGGGATGTCAAGCTGCCGGAGGGTTCGTAGACTTGGTGTTGGCGGGTCGGGATGCTGGAGCGCTTTGCGACTCCTTCTGCTCC
>NZ_JBFAYZ010000027.1:0-10240 GCF_040681515.1 Kribbella sp. NPDC051718
CTGCGCATCCACACAACCCCGGTTGTCCTCCCCCCGCCACTTGGGCCCCGCGCGGGGGGGGGGGGGCGGGGGGGGGGGGGGGGGGCCCCCCCCCCCCCCCCCCACGACCGATGACTCACCAGGCGTAGTCCTCGGGGGCGGTCTTGTAGCCCGGGAAGATTTCGTCGAGCTTGGCGAGGGCTTTGTCGTCGAGTTTGAGGTCGACGGCGCGGATCGCGGACTCGAGTTGGCCCATCGTGCGCGGGCCAACGATCGGCCCGGTTACAGCCGGCTGGTGTAACAACCAGGCGAGGGCGATGTCGCCGGGTGCATGCCCAAGCTCATCGGCGAGCGCCTCGTACTGTTCGATCTGCGGCCGCATCTTCTCGACGGCCTCCTTAGCGCGCCCTTCGAGCCGACGCACCCCCTCGACGTCCTTCCGCAGTACGCCGCCCAGCAACCCACCCTGCAACGGCGACCAAGGAATCACGCCAAGCCCAAACTCCTGCGCTGCCGGCAACACCTCGCGCTCCACATCCCGCACGATCAGGTTATAGATCGACTGCTCGCTGACCAGCCCGGTGTAGTTCCGTTTAGCAGCCTCGGCCTGCGCCTGAGCAATGTGCCAGCCGGCGAAGTTGCTGCTACCGGCGTACAGGATCTTCCCCTGCTGCACCGCGACCTCCATCGCCTGCCAAATCTCCTCCCAAGGAGTGGCCCGGTCGACGTGGTGGAACTGGTACAGATCGATGTAATCCGTCTGCAACCGCTTCAACGAAGCATCCAGCGCCCGCCGAATGTTCAGCGCCGACAACTTCCCCTCGTTAGGCCACCCATCGCCCATGTCCCCATAGACCTTCGTGGCCAGCACAGTCTTGTGCCTGTTGGCGGGATCCTTTGCGAACCACTCACCAACGATCTCCTCCGTCCGCCCCGGGTAGATCGACCGCCCATACCCGTTCGCGGTGTCGAAGAAGTTGATCCCAGCCTCATGAGCCGCCCTCATGATCGCGTGCGAGTCCTCCACACTCGTATGCGGCCCGAAGTTCATCGTCCCCAACACGATCCGACTAACCGACAACCCCGTACGCCCAAGCTGAGTGAATTCCATACCTCCCAACCTCCCTCGCCCACGCCCAGATTTCCAACAGAAGAATCCACTCAGTTCGATCACTCAGTCTTCTGAGTCCCCGGTACGCCGTACCGCCGACGCCCACCAATCTGGCGCGTACCGGACGCGTGCGACAGACTGCTGCGATGGCTGCTGAGTATGTCGAGACCGACCAGTTCCGTGGCGCCCGCATCCACCTGAGCGACCTGGCGGGTCTAGAAATCCGCGACTGCGAGGTCACCAACCTCAAGATCGTCGACTGCTACGGCGCCGACATCTCCCTAGGCGGCGACTTCAAGCGCCTACTCGTCAACGACATCGACGTAACCGCGTACGTCGAATCCGAACTGGACCGTCTCCACCCAGCCCGCGCCCTAGCCCGCGAGGCCCAGACTCCCGACGACTACAGGAAAGCCTGGGATGCCGTCGAAGCGCTCTGGGAGGCGACCCTCACCCGAGCCAGACTCCTACCCGAGGAAAAGCTGCACGAGCAAGTAGACGGCGAGTGGTCCTTCGTCGAAACCCATCGCCACCTCCTCTTCGCCAGCGACGCCTGGCTAGGCAACACCGTGCTGGAAGAGGATGCCCCGTACCACCCCTTGGGCTTCCCTGCTGGCGGGACGCAGCCCGACGATGCGGCGAAGCTGGGTCTCACCCTCAAGGCCACCCCAACCTTCGACGAGGTACTCGCCCCGCGCCGCGCCCGGATGGCCGTGATGCGCCGGGTTGTCGACAACCTCACGGAGGCCGAACTGGACCGAGCCTGCGCCCGGAAGCCGGCGGACTACTATCCCGACCAGGAATACATCGTCCGCCGCTGCCTCAAGGTAATTCTCAAAGAAGAGGCCGAGCACAACCGCTACGCAGTACGCGACCTCGCCGTACTAGAGGCTCGGACCTGAATCCACAGGCTCATCCTCAAGGCAAGACGGTCACGACGCGCTGCTTGGTGCCCGCCCGCGGATGACTGGCGATCGCGACCAGCCCTTCGACCGAAGCGGCGCGGACGATCCACGACGTCAGTACGCGATCGGCCGTACCGTCGTTGCGCGCCCCTCCGTCGAGCTGCAACGCGCTGCGCCCGCTGAGCTGTCCCAGCGTGACCCGATTCGGCCCACGTTCGATCGACGCCCCCGCGGGTAGCTGCAACTCAGCTGTCAACGGAAGTACCAGCTTCTCGCGAGTGGCCCGCGCACTGACCTGCGTCGGCAGCCACCCGGTGTTGGCGATGCCGACATCAACCCGCCACAAATCGTCCCCAAGCGCGGTCGCCTCGGCCCGCAAGATCTCAATGCACGGCGCAGCCAACGCCTGGTGCACGGCGAACTCGGCATGCGGCGCGACCTCTGCAGCCAGCAAACCCGCAGGCGGATTGGAGAGCAGCCGGAACCAGTCAGCGCCACCGATCTCGACCGGCCCAAGCTGCGGATGATCGAAGGCCCGCCAAGGCAGGTAGTACTCGCCGTGCGCATCGCTCCACTTCGCGATCGCCAGATCCTCCTCCGGCGACAACCCGACGTACCAAATATCAGTCGAGCTGCGCTTCCCCGTGGCCGCGTACACAACGTCCCAGAACTCGGTCGTCCAGGAGAACACCCCGAGATGCTCGTACGCCCAATCGGCGGACGCACCGCTCATCGTCTCCGTCTTGTCCCAGGTGAAATCCTCGAACACCGAATGCACCGGATAACCAGTGACTTCGGTACCCCGCCGACCGAGCTCCTTCCACGTCCACACATCCGTGGACGGGAGCGCCGAATCGGCCTGCGTACTGGAGGGCCGCAGCAGCACCCCGCCCGACGTGTGGTACGCGTTGTACCCGCAAATGTTGGGCCGCGCGACGATCGCCCGGATGAGCGAATCAATCTCCGGCTCACTCAACGGATGATCACCGGACCCGAGCACACCAGTGCCCCACCCAGCCGGAAAATTACGATTCATATCCAACCCCTGCGGCGCCCGCGGGGTAGGAACAGTAAAGCCATCAAAGTCCCGAATGGTGCCCTCAGCAAGCAACCGGTACCTCGTAACGCCACCCGGCACCACCCCATCGGCCGGCACCGGCACCATCACCCGCGCATCATCCACATGCGCGACCCACCCACCGTTGGGATCGGCGATGCATCGTAAGCACGCGCCCATCCCCATCAACATCATGCTCAACCAGCCCCGGCCACTGATGTGCATCCCGATAAGGCCAAGGCCGCATACTGCTACGCCGATAGATGGGGGAGTCCGCCAATGCAGCCTCGACCCCATCAGGATTAACCCGCGGCACAACATAAAACGTACGAGTCCTCAACGCAGCAAGCGCAGCCTCATCACCCCGCTCACCCGCCGTAACAAGATGCTGCAGCAAACTCAACGCCGCCACACCAGAGGTGACCTCCGTCGCATGAATATTGGCATCCACCCAATGCCCAGGCTTACTGTCATGCGTCCCCGTGCTCGCATCAGTAACCGTTGCAAGCAGCAACGACCGCCCTTCAAACGACGTCCCGTACGACTCGACACTTACTAATTCGGGATACTGCTCGGCAAGGTCCGCAAGCGTCTCCGCAAGTTCGTCGTACCGAAGAAAGCGATCAAGTTCCACCTGCGGACCCTACCCCGACACGAGGGCGACGGCGCGCCCCACGAGTCGTCGTCAGCGCCGGCAGCGGCGTCACCCGGCGAACCCTGGAAAGCTGCCATCGCGTCCCTACGCGCGTCAACGAATTGCCCGACCTACGCCCGCGCAGACAAGGGGAGAAGCGACCGTCTAGAGGTGGAACGTGTCCCGCAAGATCTGGATCAGCTGGCGGGCTGCCTTCTCATCAAGCTGCAGCGACTGGCTGCTCTTGGGAGTCGACTGTCGCTCATCGGATCCAAATGTTGTGAGATGCAGATATGTCTGACCGGACTGGTCTGTGAGTGCCTGGTAGAAGCAATCAACCTCCGTCGGGTGAACCCTGACGGCCTGCGTTCCGGGCTCGATTGAGCGAAGACGTGCCATTTGCTGCCTCCTAGTGTCGCGGTTCAAACAGCCCGGCGCACGGCAAGATAGCTGTGCGGTGCTGACATTCCCAGGGATCGGAGTTGCCGGCTCAGGTGGCTCCCGGCCGAACAGGGACGCACCAGACGGTACATGTCTAGTGGCGCAGGCGAACTCGAGCGGAATGAGCATCCCGAAGCCTGGATGTGCCTCCTGGGCGGAGGGCGTAGCAACAGATTGTAACGGTCGGCACGGCTTCACCGATAGGTCCATCGGGGAGGGACCGGCAACACGTTGCTGCGGCTGTGGCTGGGTTTTCGTGAGAACGGAAGATCCGATGGCCCGGGCGGTCTGGGCAAGCACGTTACGGCCAGGAAACGATCTGGCAGATGCAGTGGGGGAGTGCATGAGAATAGTAATTAGAGTCCGAACGAGCATCTTCCAACCAATCGGTCGAGCGCACCGGCCAGCAGGGCAGCCATGTGTGCGACGTTCCCCTGATCCGCGCGTGGCGGCCGACCGGTGAGCGGACCCGACGTCGTCGAAACCATCAAGCTCGAACCAGACGCCGGTCTGGTCAAGAGCCTCGGCGCCCACCACACTCTCGAGTCCGCAATCGCTGACCTCGTCGACAACTGTCTCGATGCTGGAGCGACCAAGATTGCCGTCCGCCTGCTGACTGAAAGCGACCGACTCATCCAGGTGGAAGTGATCGACAACGGTGGCGGGATGGACGCCGCAGCGGCCGACAAGGCGATGACTCTTGGTCACCAGCGCGAGTACTCTGACAACGATCTCGGCCACTTCGGCATAGGTATGAAGGCGTCTTCTTTTGGGCACGCCGATGTCCTCACCGTCTGGTCCTCGAAGAACGGCGCAGCACCAGTTGGGCGTCGCATTCGCCGTGCTGACTTCTCCAAAGACTTCTCGTGCGAGGTGCTGTCCGAGGATGCTGCGGGGGACGCCGAGGTCTACCGCAGGCGCGTGACAGGAGCAGGCCGCGGAACGTCGGTCGTCTGGAGCGCGCTGCGCGGCACTTACCGCGGTGCCAATCCCGAGGAGGCTCGGACGTGGATGGCGACCGCGGAACGTAGTCTCCGGTCGCATCTAGGCGTGACCTTCCATCGCCTCATTGCCAAGGATGTACTCGAAATCGAGATCCTGGTGGACGAGATGGACTATGCCGACGAGGGGATCGGCACGCCGGTCAAACCAATCGACCCCTTCGGTTACGCGAGATCAGGCCACCCCGACTATCCCAAGGCCATCGTCGCGGAATCCGGCGGTCAGCGGATCACGCTCCACTGCCACATCTGGCCACCGAAGGTCGACATTCCGGGTTTCCGGATCAACGGCAAGCCAGGGGACCGCTTTCAAGGCTTCTACATCTACAGGAACGATCGTCTTTTGCAAGTAGGTGGCTGGTCGGAAGTCGCCAACTCCTCGGCTCATCGCCAGCTCGCTCGTGTCGTACTCGACGAGGAGACTGCGATCGGCTCCTTCCTCACCATGAACCCGGAGAAGGCCGGCCTTCGCTTCGAGCCGATCTTCCGAGACGCGCTAGCTCACGCAGCGGCGAAAGACGGCACCGCCTTCGACGCGTACCTCAAGGACGCTGAGGCCTGCTATGTAGAGGGAAATCGACGAGTTAGCCAGCGGCGGCCGGTGATCTCTCCAGAGAAGGGCTTCGCGCCGAAGTTGCGAAAGTCGATCGAGACCGAACTGCCCTTGCTTCGATCCGACTCTCTCAATCTGCAATGGACGCGTCTCCCCGAGGGTGAGTTCATCGATGTGGACTTCGGGAACAGCACGCTGTGGATCAACTCCCGCTATCGCCACCTGTTTGCCCCCGAGCGGGGCAGCTTGAACGACGCGCCAGTGGTGAAGGCCCTGCTCTTCCTTTTGACACACACGGTCTTCGAGGGCGCACACCTGGGGCCGAAGGACAAGGACAACATTGCGCTGTGGCGCGCGATCCTAGGTGCGGCAGTTGAGGCCGAAGAGGGCATGCGCGGTGAGTGAGGCGGGGGCGTCGAGCATGACTGAGCAATCTGAGGACGCGCGCCATCTGTCGTTGGCGAACATCGATTTCTTATGGACGTCGGGGCACCCGGTAGTGCTCCCAATCGCCGGGACGCCTGCGTGCAAGCTAGATATCCACCCGGCCAACGGGACGATCACTCTGATCACTGCCTTCACCCCTCCAGAACCCGAGGTGGCGAAGTGGCGCAATATCAGGTTCAGGCCGGTCGACTCAGATGAAGGAGACCTCGCTGAACTCGCCGTGTCGGTGGAAGGCAACCTGCATGGCGTATATGGCCTCCTCAGCAGTGTGGCCGACCAACTTCAACTGCTCGGAGAACCGCTCGCAGCTGCAGTCGCCACCGCCGTCACGAAGCATCGCAATCTCTTCGCTGGAAAGGCCGGCCTCAGCGCCGAGAAAGAGTTGGGACTCTTTGGGGAGCTGTTGATCCTCGATTGCTTGATCGGAATGATCGGTTCAGGTGCTGCAATCGATTCCTGGCAGGGTCCGATGTCGGAAGAACACGACTTCGTGTTCAGCGACATCCACCTGGAGATCAAGACGACGTCGGGCGAGCAACGCCGGCACATGATGCACGGATTCACCCAACTCGTGCCGCTACGGAACGTTCCACTGAGCCTCGTCTCAATACAGCTGACTCGCACCAATCACAAGGGCGGATTGACCCTCGGCCAGATGGTCTCAGGCGTCCGGGCAAAAGCAGGGGGCTATCGCCCGATGGTTGACGCCAAGTTGGCGGCGATGGGATGGAATGACGTTGACGTGGAGCTTTACTCCACATTCTGGACGAAGCGGAACGATCCGCGCGCCTTCGACGTCGACGAGCGGTTCCCGGCTCTGACTGCGGCGCGGCTAGCTCCGGCTGTTCCCAACTTCGCGGTGGTCAGCGATCTCTCCTACCGCGTGGACCTAAGCCTATTCAGTCCCAGGACTCTGCCCGGAGCCTTGGCAGGCCTTGTTTCTGTTGATGAGGAGCAGTCATGACCGAGGTTCAGGCCGGCGCGTCGCCAGAGTGGGGCGCACCGCTCCGGAACCTTCTGCAGGGTTTCGCGGAGCAAGCTCCTGGTTCGCTGTTGCCGGCACTTGCACTGTTCGGCGGTGGTCAAGTCTCGGAAGCTGAGTTGGTCGCCTTCATTCAGAGTGCCCCCGTAAACAACAGCGCTCTCATCGCACTCCGCCTAGCGTTCGCCAAGTGGGATGCTAGCGACGACATTGTGCTGCTCGGACCCGACGGGGCTGAGACTGGCTCGGGAACGATCGCGCGACGACTCGCCGTTGTTAGTGCGTTGGGGTTGTCATGCGCGGCAGAGGAAGCGATCCGTGCCGTCATTCCAGTCCATCAGGAAGACACCATCGTCATCAGTCGGGAGTTCGAGCCCTGGTACGAGGAAGCGCGGCATCAGCGAAGTAGCCTCTACTGGGATCACTACGAGAAGTACCTTGCAGAGGTCAAGAAGTGGCCTGCGTCGTCGATCACGACCCTTGATCAAAGCACCAATTCGGTGATCGAGCGCCTCACCGATCCAACGCGCGTCGAGGTCAAGCAGACGAAGGGCCTTGTTGTTGGGTACGTTCAGAGTGGCAAGACGGCCAATTTCACCGGCGTCATCGCGAAGGCGGTGGATGCTGGCTATCGCCTGATCGTCGTCATGACTGGCACGATCGAGATCCTCCGCGCTCAGACGCAGCGCCGCATCGACATGGAACTCATGGGCGTCGAAAACGTCCTTGCTGGCCAAGACCCCACAGATCCGGAAGTAGCCAAGGGGCTCGACTATCAGCAGGACGAAGACTGGCTCGCTGGCAGGTTCGTCCAGCACTCCGAGCAGGCTCTGATTCAACCGGGGGTGGTACGGATCCGTCGGGTGACCACACATCACAATGACTACAAGAGCCTCCCACAGGGGATGTCGCAGCTTCGGTACGAGCGCCACGATAAGACGAAGCCGCTGAACTCTCCCGAGAACCTTCTTCACGCTGATGCCTACGTAGTCATCGTGAAGAAGAATTCGGCGCCGCTCAACAAGCTGATCAAGGATCTGAGACCGCTAAAGGCTGTCCTCAAGGAGCTGCCCGCGCTCATCATCGACGACGAGTCAGATCTCGCGTCGGTCAACACCAAGGACCCGAAGAAGTCGAATGACCGGACGACCATCAACAAGCTGATCACCGGCATGTTGGAGATCGTTCCGCGTGCGCAGTACGTCGGCTACACAGCAACACCATTCGCCAACGTGTTCATCGACCCCGACGACGACAGCAACCTCTTTCCGTCGGATTTCGTGCTCTCCTTACCCCGGCCCGAGGGATACATGGGCGTTCAGGAGTTTCACGACGTAGACCCCGACTGGGAGAACATTGAGAAGACCGTCGCTACATCCAACGAACTCGCCTATGCGCGCTCCATCGAGGGCCACCCGGATCACGATCCGGCCTTGCGCAGAAGGGAGCTCGGTGAGGCGCTCGATGCGTGGGTCCTGAGTGGCGCGATCAAGAAGTACCGCGAGTCCGTCGGCGGCGTGCTCCACCGGCACCACACGATGCTGGTGCATGAGGACGTGAGCAATATGGCCCACCTCAATTCCGCCTTCGTCGTGCGCTCTCTCTGGAACAACGGCAAGTTCACATCCGGTGAAGGACTCGCGCGGTTGCGGAAACTCTTCGACGATGACTTCCTGCCGGTGATGCTCGCCCGCGCAAACGGCGCCGTCGTTCCAACGAGTTTCGACGACGTGAAGCCCTTCGTGGCTGAAGCCATGGCTGACATGACGAGCGCGGGTTCGGACCCGGTGCTCATCGTCAACTCAGACAAGGCGATTCAGGATCAGCAGCAAGCGCTCGACTTCGATGCGGGGAAGGTCTGGCGGATACTCGTCGGCGGCGCGAAGCTCAGCCGAGGCTTTACCGTCGAAGGCCTCACGGTCTCATTCTTCCGTCGCAAGGCTGGACAGGCTGACACCCTCATGCAGGCTGGCCGTTGGTTCGGCTTCCGCGAGGGCTACCGCGACCTGGTACGCCTCTATATTCGACGGGATCTGAGAGTAGACCTCTACGAGGCATTCGAGGCTCTGCTCCTTGACGAGGAAGCCTTCCGTGACGAGCTGGCTAAGTACGCCGGCCTTGACGAGGATGGCAAACCGATCGTCGAGCCGCGACAGATTCCGCCGCTCGTCAGCCAACATCTGCCATGGCTAAAGCCGACTGCACGGAACAAGATGTTCAACGCGGTCGTGAAGTCGCGCGCGTCGGTCGGTACGTTCCATCAGTTGTCATCAATCCCACCGAGGAAGGAGAGGGCGAAGCACAGCGCGAACCTGGCCGGGGTGATCCTTCCGCTGCTGGCGAAGGCAACCCAAGACACGACATTGCCGTACACAGACAATGGGGTCGAGAAGACTCAGAAGGCCAAGGTCGGTCTCGTTGGCGCTGCCGAGTTCTTGAGCTACTTCGACAAGCTCACATGGCACCCTGACTACTCGAGCGTGATCGCGCCACTTCGGTCGTTTATCGCCACGGCAACGGATAATGATCGGATCAAGGACTGGGGAATCGTCTGGCCACAAAGGCAGACGCCCGGACGCATGCTCTGGCTTGAGGAGCTCGGGCAGGATGCGCCGATCTGGCGACGCGCGCGTCGCCAAGATCCGCGAATCGACTTCACTGGTGAGAACAAGCGCAACATCCTTGCTGCGAACCCATTGCCAGAAGGCAACGACTTCCCGATACTTGGGAACAGCAGCACTCGGGGAGTGCTAGTGATCTCGTTGGTCGCCGACCAGGACGAGACCAGCGAGACAGCTCACGTTGAGCTGGCCAATGTTGTTGGGCTCATCTCGTTGCGGGTTCCGGATAGCTCTGTGCGGAGCAAGCGAGATCTCATCCAATACACCGTCGTAGTGTCGGACAAGGCAAACGACGTGGCCGTCGACAACCCTGCCACGGAAAAACTGCGGAACCATCGTGATGTCTGACTCTGAGTTCGTTGACCTGCGGCCGAGGTTATGGGCGGATGCGTTTCCCTGGTTGGCCGGCCAAGGTGACCCTGCCCCGTTTTGACGGACATCCCAGATCAGGAGCAGTTGCTCCGGAAGGATGTTCATCATGGAGTCCATGGGCAAGAAGAAGCCAAGGC
>NZ_JBFAYZ010000028.1:0-8081 GCF_040681515.1 Kribbella sp. NPDC051718
GCCTACCTCGGCGCCGCCGGCTTCGTCAAAGACAAGATGATCCTCCAGGCCGCCGCCGGCATCTTCGGCGTCGAAGCCCGCCACGCCGCCGTCGTAGGCAACCTCCTCGGTCTCAAGGCCGAGGGCGGCGTCTACCAAGGCCCCTTCGAGAAGGGCATCGCCAAGGGAGACGTCCTCAAGGCCGTAGCCCCCTTCCTCGTCGACCCGAACAAGGTCGTCGCCGCAATCACCTACTGACCCACCCCAGGAGCGGACCGGCCTCCCCAGGGGGAGACCGGCCCGCTCCCTTTGCTTGGCAGGCGTGGAGTCAGCGCCAGGGCTTGACCAGGTTGGTGAGCTGTTTCGTCAGCGCAAACTGGAGCAGCGGACCGAAGGTGATCCGCTGAACCCGTGCTTCCTTCAAGTCCTCGAACGAGCCTGACGGCGCTCCGTCGACCGGATGGGCGGTCACGTTGACCGGACCGGACAGCTCCGCTAACAGCACGTCAAGGCTCTTGGCGTTGGGGATCTTGACCGGATAGACGCATCGGGCCCCTGCCGCCTCGCACGCTCGTGATCGGCGTACCGCCTCGGCCAGCGGGTCGTCGAACTTCGCCACCTTTTCCAGGAAGGCGTCTGTGCGCGCGTTGATGACCAGCTCCACACCGGCCTGGTCGGCGGCCGCGCGCAGAGCACCGATGTAGTCGGCGTGCTCCTGTACCTCCCGCAACCGGCCCTCACTGTGCACAGTGTCCTCGACATTGATGCCGACGGCACCAGCCTCCAGCACCCGCTCCACCAACTCGGCCGCCGCAGTGTCGTAGCCCGACTCCACATCGGCAGTCACCGGTACGTCGACCGCCGCCGTGATCCTGCGGATCCCGTCGAGCGCATCCGCCAACGTCATACCCTCGTTGTCCTCCTGCCCACGGGAGTTGGCGAGCGGGTGGCTGCCGATACTCAGCGCCGGGTAACCGGCCTCAACGACCGCACGGGCAGACCAGGCATCCCAGACAGTCGGCAACACCAGGGTCTCCCCAGTGTGATGAAGCCGAAGCAATTCGCTGGCCTTCGCGGCGATATCGGTCATTTCTACTCCCGTGAGATGTCGGAATTGGTGACCGCGAAGCGTGCTCAGCTCGGCGGGTACTGCTGGTCCTTCAAGAACCGGGCGAGGTGAGCAGTGTTCGCGGCGAGCGTCTTGGTGGCCGCGCCGGTCGTGTCGGGCTTCGGGCCGGCGTCGTTGTAATCGACCTTGCCCATCGCCTCCCCCACCCAGTACGTCGAACCGTTGGCTGCCACGCTGAATCCAACGTCGTTCAGCCCCTGGAGCAGCTCGGCGGTGACATGATGCGCGCCATCCTCGTTACCGACCACCGCGACCGCGGCGACCTTGCCGAAGGTCAGCAGCCGGCCCTGCTCGTCCTTCTCCGCCAGCTCGGCATCGAGCCGCTCGAGCACGACCTTCGCCACGCTCGACGGCTGACCCATCCAGATCGGCGTCGCGAGTACCAAGATGTCCGCCGCCAGCACCTTCTCCCGAATCTGCGGCCACTCGTCACCGTCGCCCTCATCGGTCGTCACACCGAACTTGACGGTGTGGTCGACGATGCGGATCACCTCACCGTCTGTGTCGTGATCGGCCAGCGCCGCCAGCACCTCCCGGCCGAGCAACTCCGAACTGGACGGCGCCGGAGACTTCTTCAGCGAACACCCAAGAACCACCGCACGCAAAGTAGTCATGAAACAGAACTCCCTCGTCGAGACTCGTCTTCACGAAGAACCACCGAACCGGGGAGTGGACCACCGGGTGTGGCCCCTGTGCCCACTCCCGACGGTCCACTCCTGTTCGATGAACTACCGCGGCCAGTCGGCTTCGGTGACCTGTCCGCTGATCACATCGAGCATCAGCTGGACAGGGCCGTCGGGCAGTACGTACAACTCGTAGCTGCCCTCGGGGACGTCGAAGAACACCGCCGAATAGACCGTATCTCCCTCAGGTGAGGGCCGGGGAACGACCGCCACGTGCGGGAAACGGTGGCTGTGCTCACCATGCCCATGACCATGACCATGCCCGTGGCCGTTGCCGTGACTGTGTCCGGTGGCCACGGGCTCTTGGGCGGTCCACCCAGTGGGGCGACGCTCGATCTCGACGTCTTCCAGTTCGGCAGGCATCGTGATCACGATCGCGCCGACGCCGTCACCGATGTCGAGTAGAACCGACGAGCCCTTGCCCGCATGCGGATTCTCCTCGGCATTGGTGAGCGGCTTGGTGGCCGGCTCGGTCATGACGCGGCCGGTACGCCCGGCTTCGACTGGTAACCGCCACCCGGCGTACCCAGGTACGGGAACACCTTCAGATAGTCGGAGTTCGTGTTCGACGTCCCGTCCTGTACCGCCGAAGCGGCCCCGTCAGGCGTGAACGACGGGTCGACCAGCGGGATCGTCAATCCGGCGACCGCCCGGATCTCGACGGTGACGACGTCGTCGAACACGCGCCGCCCGTTCGGGAACCCGGCGGCGTCACCGGCCACCAGGCCGAGCGGGTTCGGCGTCTTCGACGGCGGTACGGCCACGTTCAGCCGCAACATGTCCGCCTGCACCGGCCCGGTGTAGTTCTGGAACCCCGGTACTACGCCCTTCGGGATCCCCGTCAGCAGAATCGCCGCCAGATCAGCACGCGGCTTCTTGTACGCAGCCAGGTTCGGGAACACACCTGGATACAGCACCGGCAGCAGCCCAGCCAGCTCCGGCTTGGTCACGTACTGGGCGAAGCGCTTGTCCTCGTGCGGGGCGAGGCTGTTCCACTTGTCCTTCTCGGCCATCGGCACGATGACCTCGTTGAACAACGGGTTCCCCAGCCGGGAGACCTGCTTGTGCGGACCGTGCCACAATGAGATCCCGAGCAGGTCGTCGAAGATCTTGGACTGCTGGCGACTCGCGGTCGCGTAGACGCCGATGACCGACTTGGCCGACATCACGTCGGTCGGCTTCTTGCCGTCGCGGGTCAGGTCCGAGATCGGCACCTGCAATGCGATCGTGTGCACGTTGGAGCCCTGGAGGCCGTTCACGCCCATCGCGGCGGCGGACGGGATCAGGTGCGCTGCCTGGAACGGGCGCAGGGTGCCGAGGTCGAAGATCGACCCGAGGTCGGCGAAGAAGCCGTCGGCGCGCTGGCCGGCGAAGACCTTGCGGTTGGTGCCGATCGTGTGGATCGCCTCGCCCGCGAGCTTGGCGTAGTTCGGCGTACTGCGCGGGCCGACGTTGACGGGCGGGGCGGCGAGGTCGCGGGCCAGGATGCGCGGGCGGCCGTGCTCGACCCGGGTGACCGAGTAGTACTGCGGCCGGTTCCACGTCTTGTCCTTGATCGAGGTGATCGGGCCGGTGTTGTACAGGAACGTCTTCTTGTTCCGGATCTCGGCGTGGAAGCGGAACTGGTAGCTGATGTCCGCCTTGCCGGTACCGCTGTTGGAGATGTGGATCTGGTAGAGCACGTCGTCGCCGAACTCGTAGAAGTTCGGGCCGCCGAACGGGTTCTGGAACGGGATGAAGTTGGCGATCAACGTCACCGTGTCCGGCTTGTCCGGGCTGACGAACGCGTAGACATCTGTGTTGTCGGCGACCGGGTCCTTCGAGATCTCCGGTGCTTCGCGATGCGAAGACATGAAAGTTCCTCCAGTTAAGGGATCGAGCTCTAGACAGACAAGCCACCGGCGGCGGCCCTGTCGGGACCGGCGATGGTCAGGCGGTCTTCACACCGGCAAGACGGGCGGCCAGATCGCGGTCGGTGATCAGCACCTCGCGCTCGCCGACCATGATCGCCATCTCACCCTTCTTCACGTCCTTGACGTGAACGACGAACGACTCCGCGTTCGCCAGGTCAGCGGCCTCGAGTTGGGTGGCAGCGTCGGCGGACTGCTCACCGAAGATCTTCGGTGCCGCGATGGCGCCGGCCGCGGCAACGGTGCCCGCGCCCGCGAACACCAGGAAACCGCGACGTGTTGCGTCACTCATGACAGTTCCTTCCTTCATCCCTGCCTGGATCCCGGCGAACACCGGGGCCCGAACCGCGCGGCAGATGCGACCCAGTCGCATATGTTGTGATCTGGATCACAAGCGCAGCTACTGACCATTCGGGCCTGCTCTTCGAGTGGATGGGTGTGACGGGCTGGGATTTTCGAGGCCGATCCTCCGTCCCGCCGCAAAGAAGCCGGTCTTACCCGCGCTATCTGCGGATAAGACCGGCTCTTCGTGCTGAGTCAGGCGGTTATGCGTTGAGCTGGACGACTGGCTGGAGGTCGCCGGCTGGCAGGGTCGGGCGGGCGGACCCGCCTCGCGGTTCGATGGTCACGCCGAAGGTCTCCTTGCCGGCCACGCCGCTGGTCACGACGGTGGGAGTCAGAGATTTGCCGTCGGTCAAACCGATGGAGCGAGCATTGTGTGAGCCGTCGACGAGCCACAGCTGGTAGGTCTTGCGGCCGGTGAGCGGCTTGAGGTCGCGGACCACTACGACCGCTGCGTCCTGCTGCCTGGACAGGACCACGGTCGCCTGGCCACCGCCGATAACAGCGCCGTGAACGGTACGGGCGTCAGGCTGGGCCAGGATCGTGGCTGCCCTGGTGCTGACAGCGGTCGTGACCGCGTTGTCGCGGTACTGGTCGAGTGCGACTCCTCCACTGGCCGCGATGGCCAGGAAGGCGGCCGCCAGGGTCAACGAGCGCCGAAGGACTCGCGGCCGGGCCGGTTTGAACTGAACGACGTCGCCGGCCTCGACGCGGGGCGTCGGTCGCAGTTGCTGGACCCGGCCGACCGCGGTCATCACCTTGGGCTTGAGGCCTGCCGGTGGTTGCCTGGCGACGTAGATACTGAGTTTGGTGACTGCCTCGCGAAGATCGTCCACGTCGGTGCCGCAGTCGGTGCAGTGGGCAAGGTGCTGCTCGAAGCCGGCGCGCTCGGCATCGTCCACCGCGTCCAGGACGTAGGGACCGGTCAGGGCATGTATGTCAGGTGTTGATGTCACGTGGTGTCGCTTCCCTGGAGCCGTCGCGGTCTGAACAGGATCTGGCCGTCTCGCGTTCCTCGTCTGATATTTGCGGTAGAGCCGGGACGGTGGCGCCTCCCAGGAACAGAGAGGCACCACCGCTACTGCTGGTTGATCAGGCCGGGGGCATCAGGACGGTGTCGATCAGGTAGACCGTGGCGTTGGCGGTCTTGACGCCGCCGCAGATGACCTTGGCGTTGTTGACCATCAGGTTGTTGCCCGAGCCGGTGACGGTCAGCGAGCCCTTCTCGACGGTGGTCTGCTTACCGACGACCGCGGCGGGGTCGAGCTGACCGGCCACGACGTGGTAGGTCAGGATCTTGGTGAGCAGCGCGCTGTTCGTCTTCAGGGTGTTGATCGTCGCGGCCGGGATCTTCGCGAACGCGGAGTCGACCGGGGCGAAGACGGTGAACTCGCCGCCGTTGAGGGTGGAGACCAGGTCGACCTTCGGGTTCAGCTTGCCCGACACCGACGCGACGAGGGTCTTGAGCAGCGGGTTACCGGAGGCGGCGGTGGCGACCGGTGCGGCGGCCATACCGTCGACCGAACCTGCACCGGTCGGGTTCGCCTTGGCGTAGTCGGCGCAGCCGGGGCCGACGAGGCCCGCGGCATTGTCGACCGACGGCATCGCCGACGGGGTGTCGACCGAGGTGGAGGTCGAGGTGCTGGTCGACGGGCTGCCGCTCGACTTGTTGTCATCGCTGCCACAGGCAACGGTTACGAACAGCAGGGAAAGCGCTGAGGCGGCGAGGCCGACGCGAACAATGGTCTTGGACATGGCGAAACTCTCTTCCGATGAAGTGATGAGCCGGGGCGACTGGCAATTCCTGCGTGCCGTTGAACAACCCGGCTCGTCGCCACCAGTTGCTTTTGAGTCGCGTTGTGCGGCTCGCAGCTGACATCACTACTTCGGCGCCGCCGCAGGCCCGGATAGGTCCAGCCGGCAACATTTCAATGCTCAGCTGTTCCACCCATCCGGAGGGCCCTGTTGACTCGAACTGAGGGTGTCCTGTCGAACCCTTTCGAGTTGGAGTGACCCCATGTTGACGCTGGCCTTTATCGGATTGGTGGGCGGGCTGATCACCGGGGTTTCCCCTTGTGTCCTGCCGATGCTCCCGATCATCTTCTTCGCCGGTACCGCCGGCAAAACCGATACCGCCGCCCCGACCGCATCCAAACGGGGGCGCAAGGCAACCACTGCCGGTACGCCGGACGGTGACCTGCTGATCGCCGACACCGAGGCCACCGAGAAGCCGCCCCGCGACTTCCGCCCCCTGAAGATCATCGCGGGCATCGTCGTCAGCTTCAGCGTCTTCACCCTGGCCGGATCGGTGATCCTGTCCGCACTCGGTCTCCCCGACAGCTTCCTGCGCTGGGGAGGCCTGACCATCCTCACCCTGGTCGGCCTCGGCCTGATCTTCCCCGCCCTCGGACACTGGATCGAGAAGCCCTTCTACCGGCTCCCCAAGATCAACCGCAACAACAACGGCGCCTTCGTCCTCGGACTCGGCCTCGGCACCCTGTACGTCCCCTGCGCCGGTCCGGTACTCGCCGCCATCACCGTCGCCGGCGCCACCGGCAACGTCGGCTGGCGGACCGTCGTTCTGACCGTCACCTTCGCCATGGGCGCAGCGCTTCCCCTACTGATCTTCGCCTCCGCCGGCTCACGGATCTCCCAGCGGGTCAAGGCCTACCGCGACCACCAGAAGGGCTTCCGCATCGGCGGCGGCATCGTCATGATCCTGCTGGCGATCGCCCTCGCCTTCAACATCACCGACGTCATCCAGCGCTCACTGCCCAGCTACACCAGCGGCATCGAGAAGAAGGTCGCCGACTCCAAGACCGTACAGGGCGCGCTCGCACCGGCGATCGGCAACGACGCCAGCGCAGACCTCGCCAAATGCATCCCCGGCGCGGCCGAACTCGCCTCCTGCGGGACGGCACCGGAGTTCCGCGGAACCCAGAAATGGTTCAACACACCCGGCGGACAGCCGGCCACCCTCGGCGCACTCAAGGGCAAGGTCGTCCTGGTCGACTTCTGGGCCTACTCCTGCATCAACTGCCAGCGGGCAACCCCGCATCTACTCGCCTGGGACAAGGCGTACAAGTCGCTCGGGCTACAGATCGTGGGGATCCACTCGCCGGAGTTCACGTTCGAGAAGTCGGCCGGCAACCTACAGTCGGCGATCAGCAAAGAGGGCATCGGCTACCCCGTCGGCCAGGACAACAACCTCGCCACCTGGACGGCGTACCGCAACCAGTACTGGCCCGCGAAGTACCTGGTCGACGCCAATGGCACCGTCCGGTCGATCAAGTTCGGCGAAGGCAGCTACGGCCAGACCGAGGACCAGATCCGCCAGCTGCTGAAGGACGCGAACCCGGACGTCCAGCTGCCGGCCCCGGTGGACGGCACGGTCAAGGCCGACACGATCGGCGCTGACGGCACCACCGCAGAGACCTATCTCGGCTACTCGCGGTCGGCCAACCTGAACGGGCCGACCGGAAAGCTGACCCCGAACAAGACCGTTGCGTTCGGCATCAACCCCAGCCAGCCGAACGACACCTACAGCCTCGGCGGCAGCTGGGCCGTCGGAACCCAGAGCGTCACCTCTACCAAGGGCTCAACGGCCAAGCTGAACTTCAACGCGGCCAAGGTGTTCCACGTCCTGTCCGGTGAAGGCACCGTCACGGTGTCCATCCCTGGTGAACCCGACAAGACGATCAAGGTCTCCGGTACGCCGAACGCCTACCAGCTGGTCGACAAGCCCGGCCAGGAACGCAAGACGATGACGCTGACCTACAGTCCCGGCATCTCCGCCTTCACCTTCAGCTTCGGCTGAGCCGGCCTGCCCTCACAGGCACCTCCGACAGCAGGCCGGTCCGTGAGCACCCCTTCCGGGCCGGTCTGCCTCCAACCCCCGCCCCGCCAACACTTCGAGGAAGAACCGATCATGAACCACCCGACCGTCCGCAACGTCATCATCATCGGTTCCGGCCCAGCCGGTTACACGGCCGCCGTCTACGCCGCGCGCGCCCAGCTGGCGCCGCTGGTCTTCGAAGG
>NZ_JBFAYZ010000029.1:1771-3300 GCF_040681515.1 Kribbella sp. NPDC051718
TCTTGGACTGGTTTTTCTGGGTCACTACTACACCTGGCTGCTGGATCTTTGCGGATCTTGGGAGTGGGTGTAGCTGTGTGGCTGGGGCCGGCTCTCACCAAACCGCTGGTGATGGGAGTTCGTTCGGGTGTCTTTTCCCTGGGCGAGTGACTGTTCGAGGTAGGTGGTGTTCAGGGTCGGTGTTCCTGCCCGTATTTTGAGAACTGTATAGTGGACGCGAGCATCTTCAGTAGTAATTTTCTTGTTGTTTTTGTGACAAGCTACTAAGGGCAATCGGTGGATGTCTAGGCACCAAGAGCCGATGAAGGACGTAGGAGCCTGCGATAAGCCCCGGGGAGTTGGCAACCAAGCTGTGATCCGGGGGTGTCCGAATGGGGAAACCCAGCTGGCATTCTAAAGCCAGTTACCAGTGCCTGAACACATAGGGTTCTGGAGGGAACGCGGGGAAGTGAAACATCTCAGTACCCGCAGGAAGAGAAAACAATAGTGATTCCGTGAGTAGTGGCGAGCGAAAGCGGATGAGGCTAAACCATGTGCGTGTGATAGCCGGCGTGCGTTGCGTATATGGGGTTGTGGGAGCATTCAGATCCTAATGCCGTGGGGTCGGGGAGTTATAAATCACTGTTGAAGTCGAATTTTCTGGAAAGTTGAGCCGTAGTGGGTAAGAGCCCCGTAGGCGTAAGACAGTGACTTCCGAGTGTTTTCCCAAGTAGCACGGGACTCTTGAAATCCCGTGTGAATCTGGCGGGACCACCCGCTAAGCCTAAATACTTCTTGGTGACCGATAGCGGACTAGTACCGTGAGGGAAAGATGAAAAGTACCCCGGGAGGGGAGTGAAATAGTACCTGAAACCGGTTGCCTACAATCCGTCGGAGCGCTCACTTTGTGGGTGTGACGGCGTGCCTTTTGAAGAATGAGCCTGCGAGTTAGTGGTATGTGGCGAGGTTAACCCGTGTGGGGTAGCCGTAGCGAAAGCGAGTCTGAATAGGGCGCTTTAGTCGCATGCTCTAGACCCGAAGCGGAGTGATCTATCCATGGGCAGGTTGAAGCGCGGGTAAGACCGCGTGGAGGACCGAACCCACCAGGGTTGAAAACCTGGGGGATGACCTGTGGATAGGGGTGAAAGGCCAATCAAACTCCGTGATAGCTGGTTCTCCCCGAAATGCATATAGGTGCAGCGTCGCGTGTTTCTTACCGGAGGTAGAGCACTGGATGGTCTAGGGGGCTTACCGGCTTACCGAAATCAGCCAAACTCCGAATGCCGGTAAGTGAGAGCGCGGCAGTGAGACGGCGGGGGATAAGCTCCGTCGTCGAGAGGGAAACAGCCCAGATCACCAGCTAAGGCCCCTAAGCGATTGCTAAGTGGAAAAGGATGTGGAGTTGCCCAGACAACCAGGAGGTTGGCTTAGAAGCAGCCACCCTTGAAAGAGTGCGTAATAGCTCACTGGTCAAGTGATTCCGCGCCGACAATGTAGCGGGGCTCAAGCAATCCGCCGAAGCTGTGGCATTCACACTTGTACCCGGCCAG
>NZ_JBFAYZ010000029.1:3395-5252 GCF_040681515.1 Kribbella sp. NPDC051718
TACGTGGTCCAGGTGTGTGGATGGGTAGGGGAGCGTCGTGCAGCGTGTGAAGCAGCAGAGTGATCTAGTTGTGGATGCTGCACGAGTGAGAATGCAGGCATGAGTAGCGAATGACGGGTGAGAAACCCGTCCGCCGAATGATCAAGGGTTCCAGGGTCAAGCTAATCTGCCCTGGGTAAGTCGGGACCTAAGGCGAGGCCGACAGGCGTAGTCGATGGACAACGGGTTGATATTCCCGTACCGGCATTAACACGACCCGACCGAACCTACTGATGCTAAGACTCAAAAGCTTTGAGGCCTTCGGGCTGATGAGTGGATGATTCGACCCGAGGTGGTATTAGGTGCACTAAGGAGTGACGCAGGAGGGCAGTCCATCCGCGGCGATGGTAGGCGCAAGCTGATCCGCGGGCAAGGTGGTAGGGCGAGGCATAGGCAAATCCGTGTCTCATATAAGCCTGAGAACCGAGGCGGACCCGTTCAGGGGAAGTGGATGATCCCATGCTGCCGAGAAAAACTTCGTAGTGAGTGTTAGAGCCGCCCGTACCCCAAACCGACACAGGTGATCAGGTAGAGAATACCAAGGCGATCGAGTGAACCATGGTTAAGGAACTCGGCAAAATGCCCCCGTAACTTCGGGAGAAGGGGGGCCGGATACGTGACACCACTTGCTGGTGGAAGCGTTGATGGCCGCAGAGACCAGGCCCAAGCGACTGTTTACTAAAAACACAGGTCCGTGCGAAGAAGTAATTCGATGTATACGGACTGACGCCTGCCCGGTGCTGGAACGTTAAGGGGACAGGTTAGCTGGTTTAGGCCGGCGAAGCTTTGAACTTAAGCGCCAGTAAACGGCGGTGGTAACTATAACCATCCTAAGGTAGCGAAATTCCTTGTCGGGTAAGTTCCGACCTGCACGAATGGCGTAACGACTTGGGCGCTGTCTCAACCATGGACTCGGCGAAATTGCATTACGAGTAAAGATGCTCGTTACGCGCAGCAGGACGGAAAGACCCCGGGACCTTTACTACAACTTGGTATTGGTGGTCGGTACAACTTGTGTAGGATAGGTGGGAGACTGTGAAACTCGGACGCCAGTTCGGGTGGAGTCATCGTTGAAATACCACTCTGGTTGTTCTGGCTGTCTAACTTAGGTCCATTATCTGGATCAGGGACAGTGCCTGGTGGGTAGTTTGACTGGGGCGGTCGCCTCCTAAAAGGTAACGGAGGCGCTCAAAGGTTCCCTCAGCCTGGTTGGCAATCAGGTGTCGAGTGTAAGTGCACAAGGGAGCTTGACTGTGAGACAGACATGTCGAGCAGGGACGAAAGTCGGAACTAGTGATCCGGCGGTGGCATGTGGGAGCACCGTCGCTCAACGGATAAAAGGTACCCCGGGGATAACAGGCTGATCTTCCCCAAGAGTCCATATCGACGGGATGGTTTGGCACCTCGATGTCGGCTCGTCGCATCCTGGGGCTGGAGTAGGTCCCAAGGGTTGGGCTGTTCGCCCATTAAAGCGGCACGCGAGCTGGGTTTAGAACGTCGTGAGACAGTTCGGTCCCTATCCGCTGCGCGCGCAGGAGACTTGAGAAGGGCTGCCCCTAGTACGAGAGGACCGGGGTGGACGAACCTCTGGTGTGCCAGTTGTTCCGCCAGGAGCACGGCTGGTTGGCTACGTTCGGGAGTGATAACCGCTGAAAGCATCTAAGCGGGAAGCACGCTTCAAGATGAGGTCTCCCACCGAGTTAATCGGGTAAGGCCCCCAGTAGACCACTGGGTTGATAGGCCAGAAGTGGAAGCACCGTAAGGTGTGGAGCTGACTGGTACTAATAGGCCGAGGGCTTGTCTCAACACCACACCACG
>NZ_JBFAYZ010000030.1:0-3152 GCF_040681515.1 Kribbella sp. NPDC051718
GCAGACCCAGGGAACTGAAACATCTAAGTACCTGGAGGAAGAGAAAGAAAAATCGATTCCCTGAGTAGCGGCGAGCGAAACGGGAATAGCCCAAACCAAGAGGCTTGCCTCTTGGGGTTGTAGGACACTCTATATGGAGTTACAAAGGAATGAGTTAAATGAAGCGGTCTGGAAAGGCCCGCCAGAGCAGGTAACAGCCCTGTAGTTGAAAGTTCATTCTCTCTTGAGTGTATCCTGAGTACGGCGGAACACGTGAAATTCCGTCGGAATCTGGGAGGACCATCTCCCAAGGCTAAATACTACCTAGTGACCGATAGTGAACCAGTACCGTGAGGGAAAGGTGAAAAGCACCCCGGAAGGGGAGTGAAATAGATCCTGAAACCATGTGCCTACAAGTAGTTAGAGCCCGTTAATGGGTGATAGCGTGCCTTTTGTAGAATGAACCGGCGAGTTACGATTACATGCGAGGTTAAGTTTTAGAAGACGGAGCCGTAGCGAAAGCGAGTCTGAATAGGGCGAATGAGTATGTGGTTGTAGACCCGAAACCAGGTGATCTACCCATGTCCAGGGTGAAGGTAAGGTAACACTTACTGGAGGCCCGAACCCACGTACGTTGAAAAGTGCGGGGATGAGGTGTGGGTAGCGGAGAAATTCCAATCGAACCTGGAGATAGCTGGTTCTCTCCGAAATAGCTTTAGGGCTAGCCTCGTGATAGAGAATCCTGGAGGTAGAGCACTGTTTGAACTAGGGGTCCATCCCGGATTACCGAATTCAGACAAACTCCGAATGCCAGTGATTTATGCACGGGAGTCAGACTGCGAGTGATAAGATCCGTAGTCAAAAGGGAAACAGCCCAGACCACCAGCTAAGGTCCCAAAGTAATTGTTAAGTGGAAAAGGATGTGACGTTGCTTAGACAACCAGGATGTTGGCTCAGAAGCAGCCATCATTTAAAGAGTGCGTAATAGCTCACTGGTCGAGTGACGCTGCGCCGAAAATGTATCGGGGCTAAACAATTCACCGAAGCTGTGGATGGACATCTTAGATGTCCGTGGTAGGAGAGCGTTCTAAGTGCTGTGAAGTCAGACCGGAAGGACTGGTGGAGCGCTTAGAAGTGAGAATGCCGGTATGAGTAGCGAAAGACGGGTGAGAATCCCGTCCACCGAATGACTAAGGTTTCCTGAGGAAGGCTCGTCCGCTCAGGGTTAGTCGGGACCTAAGCCGAGGCCGATAGGCGTAGGCGATGGACAACAGGTTGATATTCCTGTACCACCTATTTACCATTTGAGCAATGGGGGGACGCAGTAGGATAGGGTAAGCATGCTGTTGGTTATGCATGTTCAAGCAGTGAGGCGTGAAATGAGGCAAATCCCATTTCTATAACGTTGAGCTGTGATGACGAGGACGTATGTCCGGAGTTCCTGATTTCACACTGCCAAGAAAAGCCTCTAGCGAGGTAAAAGGTGCCCGTACCGCAAACCGACACAGGTAGTCGAGGAGAGAATCCTAAGGTGTGCGAGAGAACTCTCGTTAAGGAACTCGGCAAAATGACCCCGTAACTTCGGGAGAAGGGGTGCTCTAGTAGGGTGAAAGCCCGAGAGAGCCGCAGTGAATAGGCCCAGGCGACTGTTTAGCAAAAACACAGGTCTCTGCAAAACCGTAAGGTGACGTATAGGGGCTGACGCCTGCCCGGTGCTGGAAGGTTAAGAGGAGTGCTTAGCGCAAGCGAAGGTGCGAATTGAAGCCCCAGTAAACGGCGGCCGTAACTATAACGGTCCTAAGGTAGCGAAATTCCTTGTCGGGTAAGTTCCGACCCGCACGAAAGGCGTAACGATCTGGGCACTGTCTCAACGAGAGACTCGGTGAAATTATAGTACCTGTGAAGATGCAGGTTACCCGCGACAGGACGGAAAGACCCCGTGGAGCTTTACTGTAGCCTGATATTGAATTTTGATACATCTTGTACAGGATAGGTAGGAGCCAGAGATTCCGGAGCGCCAGCTTCGGAGGAGGCGTTGGTGGGATACTACCCTAGATGTATTGAACTTCTAACCCATGCCCCTTAGCGGGGTAGGAGACAGTGTCAGGCGGGCAGTTTGACTGGGGCGGTCGCCTCCTAAAGAGTAACGGAGGCGCCCAAAGGTTCCCTCAGAATGGTTGGAAATCATTCGTAGAGTGTAAAGGCATAAGGGAGCTTGACTGCGAGACCTACAAGTCGAGCAGGGTCGAAAGACGGGCTTAGTGATCCGGTGGTACCGCATGGAAGGGCCATCGCTCAACGGATAAAAGCTACCCCGGGGATAACAGGCTTATCTCCCCCAAGAGTCCACATCGACGGGGAGGTTTGGCACCTCGATGTCGGCTCATCGCATCCTGGGGCTGTAGTCGGTCCCAAGGGTTGGGCTGTTCGCCCATTAAAGCGGTACGCGAGCTGGGTTCAGAACGTCGTGAGACAGTTCGGTCCCTATCCGTCGTGGGCGTAGGAAATTTGAGAGGAGCTGTCCTTAGTACGAGAGGACCGGGATGGACACACCGCTGGTGTACCAGTTGTTCTGCCAAGGGCATCGCTGGGTAGCTATGTGTGGACGGGATAAGTGCTGAAAGCATCTAAGCATGAAGCCCCCCTCAAGATGAGATTTCCCATTACGCAAGTAAGTAAGATCCCTCAAAGACGATGAGGTAGATAGGTTCGAGGTGGAAGTGTGGCGACATACGGAGCTGACGAATACTAATAGATCGAGGACTTAACCAAATTTTACTTAACAAACTTCAATGTAATTTATCCAGTTTTGAGAGAACAAGTTCTCTAATATAGTCTAGTGATGATGGCAAAGAGGTCACACCCGTTCCCATGCCGAACACGGAAGTTAAGCTCTTTAGCGCCGATGGTAGTTGGGGGTTTCCCCCTGTGAGAGTAGGACGTTGCTAGGCACATTAAAGCACAGCTGATTTAATCAGTTGTGCTTTTTTATTACTTATTTTTATTATTAAGTAATGTTGTACTTAATTAAATTTGAGGAATTCTATGTATCTACCATGATTTATTTTTATATATTCTATTTGAATTCGTTTTTCTTGTACAAATATTAAATAAAACATATGGTTAAAAGAAGCGCAATCAAATAGATTGGCAGAATTTATTCTAACAGGAGG
>NZ_JBFAYZ010000031.1:0-2269 GCF_040681515.1 Kribbella sp. NPDC051718
GTTGCTACAGAAACGAAGCAACTTATCAGGACAATAACTAAAAAAGAAATTTTAAAAAGTTGTTGACAACGAAATGTTATCCTGATATAATATTAGAAGTCGACTAGATATCGACTCAACACAATGAACCTTGAAAACTGAACATGCAAGACGTTAATCAATAAATAGTTTTGAACATCAACTCTGTTGGTGGATCAAAACAAAAATAGATATCATCTTCGGATGATACGCTAGCAAAGCTAATGAGCTTTCAAACTACTTTTATGGAGAGTTTGATCCTGGCTCAGGACGAACGCTGGCGGCGTGCCTAATACATGCAAGTCGAGCGAATGATGAAGAAGCTTGCTTCTTCTGATTTAGCGGCGGACGGGTGAGTAACACGTGGGCAACCTACCTAGTAGATTGGGATAACTCCGGGAAACCGGGGCTAATACCGAATAATCCATTTTGTCACATGGCAAAATGCTGAAAGGCGGTTTCGGCTGTCACTACTAGATGGGCCCGCGGTGCATTAGCTAGTTGGTGGGGTAATGGCCTACCAAGGCAACGATGCATAGCCGACCTGAGAGGGTGATCGGCCACATTGGGACTGAGACACGGCCCAAACTCCTACGGGAGGCAGCAGTAGGGAATCTTCCACAATGGACGAAAGTCTGATGGAGCAACGCCGCGTGAGTGATGAAGGTTTTCGGATCGTAAAACTCTGTTGTAAGGGAAGAACAAGTACGTTAGTAACTGAACGTACCTTGACGGTACCTTATTAGAAAGCCACGGCTAACTACGTGCCAGCAGCCGCGGTAATACGTAGGTGGCAAGCGTTGTCCGGATTTATTGGGCGTAAAGCGCGCGCAGGTGGTTTCTTAAGTCTGATGTGAAAGCCCACGGCTCAACCGTGGAGGGTCATTGGAAACTGGGAGACTTGAGTGCAGAAGAGGAAAGTGGAATTCCAAGTGTAGCGGTGAAATGCGTAGAGATTTGGAGGAACACCAGTGGCGAAGGCGACTTTCTGGTCTGTAACTG
Organism: Kribbella sp. NPDC051718; assembly: GCF_040681515.1. Taxonomy (NCBI): domain Bacteria; kingdom Bacillati; phylum Actinomycetota; class Actinomycetes; order Propionibacteriales; family Kribbellaceae; genus Kribbella; species Kribbella sp. NPDC051718. Next base: position 1,021 of record NZ_JBFAYZ010000031.1, read on the forward strand.
ACACTGAGGCGCGAAAGCGTGGGGAGCAAACAGGATTAGATACCCTGGTAGTCCACGCCGTAAACGATGAGTGCTAAGTGTTAGGGGGTTTCCGCCCCTTAGTGCTGCAGCTAACGCATTAAGCACTCCGCCTGGGGAGTACGGCCGCAAGGTTGAAACTCAAAGGAATTGACGGGGGCCCGCACAAGCGGTGGAGCATGTGGTTTAATTCGAAGCAACGCGAAGAACCTTACCAGGTCTTGACATCCCAATGACCGCTCTAGAGATAGAGTTTTCCCTTCGGGGACATTGGTGACAGGTGGTGCATGGTTGTCGTCAGCTCGTGTCGTGAGATGTTGGGTTAAGTCCCGCAACGAGCGCAACCCTTGATCTTAGTTGCCATCATTTAGTTGGGCACTCTAAGGTGACTGCCGGTGACAAACCGGAGGAAGGTGGGGATGACGTCAAATCATCATGCCCCTTATGACCTGGGCTACACACGTGCTACAATGGACGATACAAAGAGTCGCTAACTCGCGAGGGTATGCTAATCTCATAAAATCGTTCTCAGTTCGGATTGTAGGCTGCAACTCGCCTACATGAAGCCGGAATCGCTAGTAATCGTGGATCAGCATGCCACGGTGAATACGTTCCCGGGCCTTGTACACACCGCCCGTCACACCACGAGAGTTTGTAACACCCGAAGTCGGTGAGGTAACCTTTATGGGGCCAGCCGCCGAAGGTGGGATAGATGATTGGGGTGAAGTCGTAACAAGGTAGCCGTATCGGAAGGTGCGGCTGGATCACCTCCTTTCTAAGGATAATTACGGAAACAGATCTTGGATCTGTCGATTAACGTCTTGCGTTCAGTTTTGAAGGCTCATTGTAAAATGATCTTCAAAACCTTGTTCTTTGAAAACTGGATAAAACGACATTGAAGCAAATTAAGTAACACATTTTTTATTATTAAGTTTTTTAGGCTTAATAACTAACTTTTAGGTTAAGTTATTAAGGGCGCATGGCGGATGCCTTGGCACTAGGAGCCGAAGAAGGACGGCACTAACACCGATATGCTTCGGGGAGCTGTAAGTGAGCTTTGATCCGGAGATTTCCGAATGGGGGAACCCACTGTTCGTAATGGAGCAGTATCTTGACGTGAATACATAGCGTCTTGATGGCAGACCCAGGGAACTGAAACATCTAAGTACCTGGAGGAAGAGAAAGAAAAATCGATTCCCTGAGTAGCGGCGAGCGAAACGGGAATAGCCCA
>NZ_JBFAYZ010000032.1:0-2240 GCF_040681515.1 Kribbella sp. NPDC051718
CCCGCCGCATACGAATCAAACACCACCACCAACACCGAACAAGTAGCCTGAACCAGCCCCACATCAACCCTGTCCGTCAAAACGGGTCAACCTCACCCCACGGACGACCAGATCAAGGACGCCCAACTGATCTGGGACTACCACCAGATGCATCATGAACTGCGGTCTGTGGATGTGGGAATCGGGCTCGGCAGTCATGACCTAGGCGTCGCGACATTCGCTGCTCAGCTCTACAGGCAGGGCCTGTTTCCGACGCTTGTCTTCACCGGAGCGAACAGCCGGACGACTGCAGCCCGGTTTCCTCGTGGTGAGGCGGTCCATTACCGCGAGCACGCGATCACGCTGGGCGTACCCGACTCTGATGTGTTGGTCGAACCTCGCGCGACGAATACGGGCCAGAACATCGCATTCACGCGCGAGTTGCTGGCTGGCGAGGCAGGATCCGTCGAATCGGTGCTGCTGATCTCCAAGCCCTACATGGAGCGCAGGGCGTTTGCCACCTGTCAGAAGGTGTGGCCAGAGGTTGAGGTCATCTGTGCATCAGAACCAATCGCGTTCGCCGACTACGTCGATAGCATCGGCGATCCGGGTCTTGTTCTCGACATGCTTGTCGGCGACCTGCAACGCGTGATCGAGTACCCAGCACTCGGCTTCGCTGTCGAGCAGGACGTACCGGACGAAGTACGGATTGCCTATGAACATCTGATTGAGGCCGGCTACGTCAGCCGACTGATGACGTGACGCTCACCCAGCCGCGGTTGTGTGCCATCCACCAGCCCAACCTGTTTCCGCGGCTGTCGACTCTGGCCAAGCTGCGTGCGGCCGATGTTTGGGTTGCCCTGGACGACGTTCAGTTCGCTCGGAGGGACTACCAACATCGGGCAAGGCTCGGACCGCGCTCGGATCCCTCGGCTCAGCAGTGGATGTCGTTGTCGGTGGCGCTGCCGAGCGGGAGGAGCACTGAGATCAGAGACGTCCGCATCCTCGATTCGGAGACGTCCCGCCGAAGAGTTGCGAGGATGACCAGACAAGCTCACGGACGCGGCCAGCACTGGGAGCCAGTCGGCAACGTGGTCGATCAGGTCGTGCACTTGATGGATCAGACGGACCGCCTTGCTGAGATCGCGATCGCCTCGACCCAATCGCTCCTCGAGCTAGTCGGCTGGACCGGCGAAATCGTTCGAAGCAGCGATCTCGTGGCTCGAACTGAACGTTCATCGCGACTTGCTGACCTCACACTCGCTGTTGGCGCAGCCGCGTACATATGCGGCAGCGGCGGTAGTAGATATCTAGACGGAGACGTCTTCGCGGACCTCGGCCTCGGAGTGCAGTACTTCAGTTGCCCTGAATCTGGTGTTTGGGCTGGCGCCAGTCGAGTGAGTGCAATTGCCGCTCTTGCGGAAGACGGCAAAGCCTTCTTGTCCGAAACAGAAGGATCGAGACCGCAGCTCAGCATGATGCGCGGGCGTTGACCACAGTCGACGAGTACATCGGTCTGAAGGCACGGAATCCGGAGGCGGCAGGGCACTTGGAGGATGCGTTGCGGAGCATCCACGAGCAGGGCGGGGCGGCATCGGTGGATCTTGCGCCCTAAGAGAGTCGCTGCAGCGGGGTGAGGGCGCGAGGCCTGACCAGCGTCGCAACTCCAGCTGCTTCCCAGATGAGATCAGCCGGCGCTGTTGATGGCGCGCGGAGCGCGCAGGAAGCGGGCGGAGCCCGCAGGAGGTCGGGTGGGCGGGAGCGCCCGGAGCTGGGATGCGACGGAGACATCCCAGGCCTTGAGGGTGTCAAGCGGCGAGTGTTTGGGGTTGGTGTTGCCAGGCGGTGGTTTCGTTGTAGAGGGTGCGGGTTTTGAGGCAGCCGTGGAGGATGCCGACGAGTCGGTTGGCGAGTTGGCGCAGGGCGGGGTTGTGGTCGATTCCGCGGGCTCGTTGTTTGTCGTAGTAGGCGCGGGCTCCGGGTGAGGCGGTGAGCGCGGACAGGGCTTGGCCCATGAGTGCGTCGATGAGCCGGTCGTTGTGGACGAATCGGGCCAGGGCGATTTTCTTCGTGCCCGAGGCGCGGGTGATCGGGCTGGTCGCGGCGTAGTTCTTGCGGGCTTTGGCGCTGGTGTAGCGGTCGGTGTCGTCGCCGAACTCTGCGAGCACCCGGGCGCCGAAGATCGTTCCCAGGCCGGGCTGGGACAACACGATTTCAGCGTCCGGGTGCCGGCCAAAATGTGCCTCCACCTCGCCTTGCAG
>NZ_JBFAYZ010000033.1:0-1316 GCF_040681515.1 Kribbella sp. NPDC051718
TGAGGTTGACCCGTTTTGACGGACAGGGTTGATGTGGGGCTGGTTCAGGCTACTTGTTCGGTGTTGGTGGTGGTGTTTGATTCGTATGCGGCGGGGCTGAGGTAGCTCAGGGTGGAGTGTCGGCGGCGGGTGTTGTACCAGCCTTCGATGTAGTCGAAGATCGCGCTGGTGGTGGCTTTGTGGGTCGGCCAGGCGCGGCGGTGGATCAGCTCGGTTTTCAGGGTGGAGAAGAACGATTCGGCGACGGCGTTGTCCCAGCACTGGCCTCGTTGCCCGACCGACAAGACGACGCCCAGGTCTCTTGCCAGGTTGGCGTATTGGGTTGATGTGTATTGGCAGCCGCGGTCGGAGTGGAAGATCACGCCGGGTGCTGGGCGGCGTCGGTTCACGGCGTCGGTGAGGGCGTCAGCGACCAGATCGGTGCGCAGGTGGTCTGCGACCGCCCAGCCGACGACCCGGCGCGAGGCGAGGTCGATCACGGTGGCGAGGTAGAGCCAGCCTTGCCAGGTGTGGATGTAGGTGATGTCGCCGCACCAGCGGGTGTCCAGGGCCGGGGGTTGGTCGGGGTCGATGGCGAAGTCACGGCCGATCAGGTCCGGGCGGTGGGCGGCGGCCGGGTCGGCGATGGTGGTCTTCTTCCACCGCCGTGGGGTCCGGCCGTAGCGGTCGATCTGGCGCATCAGGCGCGCGACCCTTTTGCGGGAACACCGCTGTCCTTGGTCGCGCAGTTCGTGGTGGACTCGCGGGGAGCCGTAGGTGTGTTTGGACTCTTCGTGGATCTCGACGATCTTCGCAGTCAGCTCGACGTCACGCCGGGCATGGCGCGATCCGGGGTTGGTCCGGTCGGCGTAGTAGGCGGAACGGGAGACCTTGAGCAGCTCACAAGCCCTGGCGACGTTGTGGTTGCCGGCCTTTTCCGCCTCGATGAACGGGTAACAGTTCACCGGGTCTCCTTCGCGAAGAAAGCCGTGGCACGCTTCAAGATGTCGACGTCTTCGCGCAGCCGGCGGTTCTCCCGCCGCAACGCCGTCAGCTCGTCCTTCTCGCTGGTGGTCAACCCGTCGTCGCCGGTGCCGGCGTCGCGTTCGGCCTGCTTCAGCCATTCGCGCACCGCGGTCTGGGTCAGGTCGAAGTCTTTCGCGACCTGACTGACCGACCGATCGCCGCGCTGGCACAGCTCGACGATCTCGGCCTTGAACTCGGGCGTGAACGAGCGACGAGGCCTTGGCTTCTTCTTGCCCATGGACTCCATGATGAACATCCTTCCGGAGCAACTGCTCCTGATCTGGGATGTCCGTCAAAACGGGGCAGGGTCA